>NZ_RJKU01000001.1:0-1761251 GCF_003751515.1 Frigoribacterium sp. PhB107
TGGTACTGCAAGGGGGACCTTGTGGGAGAGTAGGACACCGCCGGACTCCTTTTGATAGAAGAGCCCCTCCACTGGAGGGGCTCTTCTTGTTTAACGCCGACAGTCGGCGAGAGATGCTGGCTCGCCTCGGGCGCATCCGTTGGTAGTCTCGTACCTCGGCCGCAGCGAGCACCGCTCGTCCTGGCCGATCGACTTCCGGGGTGCGAGCCCCCACAACACAACAGCTGCCTGCACGACAGAACGAGGAGCATCTCCGTGAGCGACCGCGACGACGACCGACCCGACCGACCCCGACGAGACGCGTCCTCCGGGCGTGACGGCGGTGCGCGGGGGGAGCGCCCGTCGGGCGGCGACCGCGGGGCCCGGGGCGACCGGCCCCAGCGCGGTGAACGTCCTGCGTACGGGGACCGCGCCTCCTCGGGTCGGCCGCAGGGTGGGGGAGACCGTCGAGGCGGTCCCTCGTCTGGCGGTCGTGCGGGCTCGACCGGCGGTCGTCCCTCGACCGGTTCCGGTCGTCCCTCGAGTGGTGGGCGTCCGCCCACCGGTGGCGGCGGTCGACCGTCGACGGGTGGTGGACGTCCCTCCACCGGTGGACGTGCCTCGAGCGGATACCAGGGGAACCGCGAGACGCCTGAGGATCGCGATCCCTACGGCCTGAAGTCGGTCCGGCCGGCGCAGGAAGTCGCGCACGTCCCCGACGACGTCGAGCCCCGCGACCTGGACAAGGTCGCCCGAGGCGAGCTGAAGACGCTGAGCAAGGAGAACGCCGACTGGGTGGCCAAGCACCTCGTCATGGCGGGGCGCCTCATCGAGGACGAGCCGGAGGAGGCTCACAAGCACGCGCTGTCGGCCGGTCGTCGCGCTGGTCGCATCGGTGTCGTTCGCGAGACGATCGCCATCACGGCGTACACGGTGGGGGACTACGCACTGACGCTGCGCGAGCTGCGGACCTATCGGCGCATCACCGGTCGAGACGACCAGCTGCCACTGATGGTCGACAGCGAACGCGGGCTGGGGCGTCCCGAGCGCGCTCTCGAGCTCGGGCGATCGGTCGACGTCTCGACCCTCGCACCGGCAGTCCGTGTCTCGCTGGCCATCGCCATGAGCGGTGCTCGGCTCGACCTCGGCCAGCCCGACGCTGCGCTCGGCGAGCTCGAGATCCCGCAGCTCGACCGCCGCCGCGCGTTCGAGTACAGCCCGGCCCTGTTCGACGCGTACGCCACCGTCCTCGAGGACCTCGGTCGCGATCGTGACGCGGAGGAGTGGCGCACGCTGGCCGAGCGAGCCGACGCGGCGCTCGAGGCTCACCACGGCGACGACGACCGGGAGACCGTCGAGGTCGTCGAGGAGGAGCTCGAGCTCGACGAGTCGTGGGACGCCGAGGACGAGTCCGTGCCGCTCGAGGAGCCTACGGCTGACGACGCGTCCGAGACAGGCGAGGCGCCTGCTCCGCATGAGGAGCTCGTTCCTGATGAGGAGCCTGCTGCTGATGAGGAGCCTGCTGCTGTTGAGGAGCCTGCTGCTGATGAGGAGCCTGCTGCTGATGAGGAGCCCGCTGCTGATGAGGAGCCCGCTTCCGACGACGCGCTCGACACGGACACGGAGACCGAGCACCGTGGCTGACGGCCCCACGCCCCTGGACGGCGTCGACACCGTCCTCGCCGACCTCGACGGAGTCGTGTACCGCGGGTCCGTCGCCATCGACCACGCCGTCGAGAGCCTCACCGCGGTGGCCGAGACCCACCGCGTCGGCTACATCACGAACAACGCCTCGCGCACCGCGGCCACGGTGGCCGCGCAGCTGAGCGGCTACGGGCTGCAGGTGACCGCGGACGACGTGGTGACCTCCCCGCAGGCGGCCGTGCGCCTCCTCGTCGACGCGGTGCCGGCCGGCTCGACCGTCCTCGTCGTCGGGGGAGACGGGCTCACCTCCGTGCTCGAGGCCGAGGGCTTCCGGGTCACGAGGTCAGCGGACGACGAGCCCGCGGCCGTCGTCCAGGGGTTCAGCCGCGAGGTCGGCTGGTCCGACCTCGCCGAGGCCTCGTTCGCCCTCGCGGCGGACATCCCGTGGATCGCGACGAACACCGACTGGACCATCCCCCAGGAGCGCGGCACCGCACCCGGAAACGGCACGCTCGTCAGCGCCGTGCACACCGCCGTGGGCCGTCTGCCCGTGACCGCGGGCAAGCCCGAGACGCCGATCTTCACCGCGGCCGTCGAGCGCTTCGGCGCCACGACTGCGATGTTCATCGGCGACCGGCTCGACACCGACATCCTCGGCGCCCGTCGTGCCGGGCTCGTCTCCGTGCTCGTGCTGACCGGCATCGACGGCGCCAAGCAGGTGCTCGCGGCCGAGAAGGGCTCGCGGCCCGACTTCATCGTCGGCGACCTGCGCGAGCTGAACCAGCCGTATCCCGTGATCGTCGAGCACGACGAGGACGACGTCCACGTGGTCACCGTGCGCGACGCCCGCGTCGCCGTCCGCGGCGGCGTCGTCCGGGTCCTCGCGGCCGGTGGCGACCCCGTCGACCTGCTGCGAGCCGGGGCGCACGCCGTGTGGGGCACCGGCCGGGCGATCTACGGCCTCGACATCGACCCTGCCCTGCACCCCGGTGAGTAGGGTGGACGACACCATGCAGCAGGAGCCGAGGTCCGTCGACACGACGTCCGACGAGGAGGCGACGGCCGGGCTGGCAGGACGCCTGCGGACGATCGAGGCCCTCCCTCTCGACCAGCGTGCCGTCGCGTTCGGCGCCGTGCACGACGAGCTGCGGGTCGCGCTCCAGGGCACGGGCGGGGACACCGGCGAGGCCGACGACAGCCCGGGTGGTCGGTGACCGTCCGCATCGAGGAGCCGGAGGACGCCGCCTCGTCCGCCGAGCAGGCGGAGCGGGCCGGTCAGCGTCTCGACGCGGCGCTCGCGTCTCGGGGGCTCGCGCGCTCCCGCACGCACGCCGCTCGCCTCCTCGCCGACGGCCTCGTCACGGTGAACGGCTCGGGCGCCGTCAAGGCGTCGACCCGCGTAGTCGAATCGGACACCGTGGAGGTGGCCGGCCTCGACCACTACGTGAGCCGCGCGGCGCACAAGCTCCTCGCGGCGCTCGACGCCTTCGACGTCGACCCGAGGGGTCGCACGGCGCTCGACGTGGGCGCGTCGACGGGCGGCTTCACGCAGGTGCTGCTCGAGCGGGGCGTCGACCACGTCGTCGCGCTCGACGTCGGGCACGGCCAGCTGTCGCCCTCGATCCGCAGCGACCAGCGCGTCACGGTGGTCGAGGGCGTGAACGCGCGCTACCTCGAGGCCGGCCAGCTGCGGGGCCTCAGCGACCGCGCCTCCTCGATCGACCTCGTCGTCGCCGACCTGTCGTTCATCTCTCTCACGATGGTGCTGCCCGCGCTGGTCGCCAGCGTGCCTGTGGACAGCGACTTCGTGCTGCTCGTGAAGCCGCAGTTCGAGGTGGGGCGGCAGGGCATCCGCGAGGGCGTCGTGCACGACGCCCGCTTGCGGAACGAGGCCGTCACCGGAGTCCTCTGGGCGGCCCACGACCTGGGCCTCGGCACGGCGGGGATCATCCCCTCACCGATCGTCGGGACGGCGGGCAACAAGGAGTACGTCGTCCGGTTCTCGGCTCGTCACGGGTCGAATCCGACAGAATGGCTCGGCAGGTCCGAGAGCACGACGGGAGCGTGAGACAGATCGACACGACGACACGGCACATCCTCGTCGTCTCCCACACCGGGCGACGCGACTCGCTCGACGCCGCCCTCGAGGTCTGCGCGCTCCTGGTCGGCGCCGGCGTCGTGCCCGTGCTCTCGCGTGACGAGTGGGACGACATCAAGACCGCGGCGCCCGACATCGAGCCGGTCGACATCCTCGGCGAGGACGTCGCGCTCGACGCCCTCGAGTGCGTCATCGTGCTCGGCGGCGACGGCACCATCCTCCGGGCCGCCGAGCTCGTCCGGGGCACACGTGCCCCGATCCTCGGGGTCAACCTCGGCCACGTCGGGTTCCTCGCCGAGAGCGAGCGAGACGAGATGGCGTACGCGGTGTCACGCGTCGTCGCGCGCGACTACGACGTCGAGGAGCGCTTCGCCCTCGACGTGCGCGTCGTCGAGGGCTCCGAGGTCGTCTGGCGCACCTGGGCCATGAACGAGGCGACCGTCGAGAAGGCGTCGCGCGAGCGGATGCTCGAGGTCGTCATCGAGGTCGACGGGCGCCCCCTCTCGTCGTTCGGCTGCGACGGGGTCGTCATGTCGACCCCCACCGGGTCGACCGCCTACTCGTTCTCCGCCGGGGGGCCGGTCGTCTGGCCCGAGGTCCAGGCGCTGCTGCTCGTGCCGCTCAGCGCGCACGCGCTCTTCGCGCGGCCGCTCGTGGTCGGCCCCGACTCGACGCTCGCCGTCGAGGTGATGAGCCGCACCGACGGCCGCGGCATCCTCTGGTGCGACGGGCGCCGCGAGCACGACCTGCCGCCCGGCGCCCGTGTCGAGTGCACGCGCTCGGACCAGCCCGTGCTGCTGGCCCGCCTGCGACAGGGGCCGTTCACCGACCGCCTCGTCGCCAAGTTCAAGCTCCCCGTGACCGGCTGGCGCGGCCCCGAGCAGGGAGACGCGTCGTGATCGAGGAGATCGCGATCCGCGACCTCGGCGTCATCGGGCGTGCGACCCTGCCCCTCGGGCCGGGCTTCACCGCCGTGACCGGCGAGACCGGCGCCGGCAAGACCATGGTCGTCACCGCGCTCGGCCTGCTGCTCGGCCAGCGCGCCGAGAGCGGCATCGTCCGCTCGGGCAGCGCCCAGGCGGTCGTCGACGGCCGGTGGGTCGTCCCGGCCGACGGCGCCGTGGTCGAGCGCGTGCGCGACGCCGGGGGAGACGTCGACGACGGCGAGCTCTTCCTCAGCCGCGTCGTCTCGGCCGAGGGCCGCAGCCGGGCCGTCGTGGGCGGTCGGTCCGCCCCGATCGGCGTGCTGGGCGACCTCGCCGACCACCTCGTGGTCGTCCACGGGCAGTCCGAGCAGATCCGCCTCAAGTCGGCGCAGGCGCAGCGGGCGGCGGTGGACGCCCACGGAGGCGCGCCCCTGGCCGCGGCCGCCGCCTCCTACCGGGCTGCGTTCGAGGCCTGGACGGCCGCCCGTGACGAGCTCGCCGAGATCACCCGCGACCGCGACAAGCGCCGTGCCGAGGCCGACGCGCTGCGCGCCGCCATCGACGAGATCGAGGCGGCGGCTCCAGTGGCCGGCGAGCTCGACGAGCTGGACGCCACGGCCGACCGGCTCAGCAACTCCGAAGACCTGCGGCTCGCCGCCGGCCTCGCGCACGAGATCCTCTCCACCGACGCCGTCGACGGCACTCGCGACGTCCTCTCCCTCGTCGAGGAGGCGCGGCGACAGGTCGAGCGCGTCGCCCCGCACGACCCCGCGCTCGCGCCGATCGCCGACCTGCTGGCCGAGGTCAGCGTGCAGGTGTCCGAGTCCTCGTCGCGCCTGTCGAGCTACCTCGGCGGCCTCGACGCCGACGCCGCGGGCGACCTCGAGGCGGTCCAGACCCGGCGCGCCGAGCTGACGTCGCTGATGCGCAAGCACGGCCCCGGCCTCGACGACGTGCTGCGGCTGCTCGACGCGGGCAGCCAGCGCCTGGTCGAGCTGGACGGCGACGACGACCGGCTCGCGTCGCTCGACGACGAGGTGGCGCAGTTCCGGGCCGAGGCCGAGACCAGGGCCGGCGTCCTCAGCGACCTGCGCCGCGCCTCCGGGGCGGACCTGTCCGAGCGGGTCAGCGCCGAGCTGTCCGCGCTCGCCATGGCCGGCGCCGAGATCGTCGTCGAGGTGACGCCGCGCGACGAGCTCGGCAGCACCGGCGCCGACGTCGTGTCGCTGCTGCTGCGCCCGCACCCCGGCAGCGAGCCACGCCCGCTCGGCAAGGGCGCGTCGGGAGGCGAGCTCTCGCGCGTCATGCTCGCCCTCGAGGTCGTGATGGCCGGGTCGAGCGACGTGCCGACCTTCGTCTTCGACGAGGTGGACGCGGGCGTCGGCGGATCCGCCGCGATCGAGATCGGCCGCCGGCTCGCCGCGCTGTCCGAGCGCGCCCAGGTCATCGTCGTGACCCACCTCGCCCAGGTCGCCGCGTTCGCCACCAACCACCTGCGCGTCGTCAAAGATGCGTCGGGCGAGGTCACCGCGAGCAGCGTCCAGCAGCTCGAGGGCGACGAGCGGGTCGCCGAGATGGCCCGGCTGCTCTCGGGGCTGCCCGACAGCGCCAGCGGTCTCGACCACGCCCGCGAGCTGCTCGAGCTCGCCTCGGCCGGCCGCGCCGTCACACACTCGTAACAGGCAGCGGTGGCTGACCGGCCCCGCGTGACATAGGATGGAATCCCGTGGTGAACGTTGAGAACTCGGGCCTTGATTCCTCCTCGATCGACGGAGGTGGCCCTTCGGAGTCTCCTTCGTCCGGTAGCAACTCCTCCAGCGTCACGAAGAGCAATGTGACCAAGCACATCTTCGTCACCGGCGGCGTCGTCTCGTCGCTCGGCAAGGGCCTGACGGCCGCGAGCCTCGGCAACCTGCTCACGGCGCGCGGGCTGCGCGTGGTCATGCAGAAGCTCGACCCGTACCTGAACGTCGACCCGGGCACGATGAACCCGTTCCAGCACGGCGAGGTGTTCGTCACCGACGACGGCGCCGAGACCGACCTCGACATCGGGCACTACGAGCGGTTCCTCGACATCGACCTCGACCAGGCCGCGAACGTCACGACGGGCCAGGTCTACTCGACCGTCATCGCGAAGGAGCGGCGGGGCGAGTACCTCGGCGACACCGTCCAGGTCATCCCGCACATCACCGACGAGATCAAGCGCCGCATGCGCCAGCAGGCCGAGGGCGACGTCGCCCCCGACGTGATCATCACCGAGGTCGGCGGCACGGTCGGCGACATCGAGAGCCAGCCCTTCATCGAGTCGGCCCGCCAGGTGCGGCACGAGCTCGGGCGGAACAACGTGTTCTTCGTGCACGTCTCGCTGGTGCCCTACATGGGCGCGTCGGGCGAGCAGAAGACGAAGCCGACGCAGCACTCCGTGGCGGCGCTCCGGTCGATCGGCATCCAGCCCGACGCCCTCGTGCTCCGCAGCGACCGCCCCGTCAGCGAGGCGAACAAGCGCAAGATCGCGCTGATGTGCGACGTCGACGAAGATGCGGTCGTCAACGCGAAAGACGTCGCGAGCATCTACGACATCCCCTCGATGCTCAACGAACAGGGCCTCGACTCGTACATCATCCGCCACCTCGGCCTGGCCGAGAAGGCCGGCGAGGTCGACTGGTCCGGCTGGCAGACCGTGCTCGACGCGGTGCACCAGCCGAAGCACGAGGTCACCATCGGCCTCGTCGGCAAGTACATCGACCTGCCCGATGCCTATCTGTCGGTCACCGAGGCCCTCCGCGCCGGTGCGTTCGCCCACCAGGCCAAGGCGAAGCTCGTGTGGATCCCGTCGGACGACTGCGAGACTCCCGAGGGCGCCGCCGCGGCGCTGTCGCAGGTCGACGGCATCTGCGTGCCCGGCGGCTTCGGCATCCGCGGCATCGAGGGCAAGCTCGGCGCGCTGAAGTTCGCCCGCGAGAACGGCATCCCGACGCTCGGCCTCTGCCTCGGCCTGCAGTGCATGGTCATCGAGTACGCCCGCGACAAGGCGGGCCTCGCCGGCGCCTCCTCGTCCGAGTTCGACCCCGACACCGAGTTCCCGGTCATCGCGACGATGGCCGAGCAGGTCGACATCATCGCCGACGGCGACCTGGGCGGCACGATGCGCCTCGGCCTGTACCCGGCAGCCCTGCAGCCGGGCTCGCTCGCGGCCGAGCTGTACGGCTCCGAGCTGGTCGACGAGCGTCACCGCCACCGCTACGAGGTCTCGAACCAGTACCGCCGGCAGATCGCCGACGCGGGCCTCGTGTTCTCGGGCACCTCGCCCGACGGCACCCTCGTCGAGTACGTCGAGCTCGACCGCGCCGAGCACCCGTTCTACATCGGCACCCAGGCGCACCCTGAGCTGCGGTCGCGCCCCAACCGCGCGCACCCGCTGTTCAGCGGCCTCGTCGGCGCGTCGCTCGAGCGCCAGAACTCGAGCCGCCTCTTCGCGGACGAGGGCGACGACGCGGGCGAGACCCGTGCCGACGCGGTCGCTGCGGCCGTTGACCCGACCGACGGCGCGGCCGAGGCCGCAGCCCCCGGGCGGTCCTGAGCCGTGGCCGACTCCGAGTTGCTCCGCGACGAGCCCGCCGACCCGACCGTCACCTCCTCCGAGACGGTCTTCGAGGGCGCCGTCTGGAACGTCGTCCGCGACGTCGTCGACTACAACGGCTCGCCGATGACGCGCGAGTACGTCGCGCACACCGGCGCCGTGGCGGTGCTCGCGGTCGACGAGCACGACCGCGTGCTCGTCATCAAGCAGTACCGGCACCCGATCCGCACCCGCGACTGGGAGCTGCCTGCCGGCCTGCTCGACGCCGAGGGCGAGTCGAAGCTCGACGCGGCCAAGCGCGAGCTGGCCGAGGAGGCCGACCTCGAGGCGACCGACTGGGACGAGCTCGTCTCGTTCCACACGAGCCCCGGCGGCAACGACGAACTCGTCACCGTCTACCGGGCGACCGGCGTCAGCGCGACCGACGCGGCGTTCGACCGCACCGACGAGGAAGCCGACATCGAGAAGCGCTGGGTCGCCCTCGACGAGATCGTCGACGGCGTGCTGGCCGGGCGCCTGCACAACTCCATCCTCAGCATCGCGGCCCTGGCCGCGACCGTCGCCGCCCGCCGCTGACGACGCGGCGGTCGGTCGGGACGAGCGCAGGATGACCTCGATCGAGGAGGCGGTGGCCCGCTACCTGAGGCACGTCACGGTCGAGCGCGGCCTGTCCCCGAACACCACGGCCGCGTACCGACGCGACCTCGTGCTCTGGGCGGCGCACCTCGAGGAGGCGGGACGCGCCTCCGTCGAGGAGGTCGCGCCGGCGGACGTCGCGGCGTTCCCCGCCGCGTTGGCGACCCGTGCGGACGACCCTCTGCGCGCCTCCAGCGTGGCCCGGATGCTCTCGTCGGTGCGGGGCCTCCACAGGTTCATGCACGAGGAGGGGCTGGTCGCCGTCGACGTCGCGGCCGGCGTCCGCCCGCCGAAGCTGCCCTCGCGCCTGCCGAAGGCGATATCGGTCGCCCAGGTCGAGGCCCTGCTGGCCGCCACCGACGGCGACGAGCCCGCTCGCGTGCGCGACAAGGCGCTGCTCGAGCTGCTGTACGCGACGGGCGCCCGCGTGAGCGAGGCCGTGGCGCTCAACGTCGACGACGTCATCGACGGGGGAGACGTCGTGCGGCTCTTCGGCAAGGGCGGCAAGCAGCGGATCGTGCCCGTGGGCAGCTTCGCGCGGCGGGCGCTCGACGCGTGGCTCGTCCGGGGCCGGCCCGAGTTCTCGGCGAGAGGAGACGCGACGCCCGCGTTGTTCCTCGGTGCGCGGGGTGCGCGCCTCTCTCGGCAGAGCGCGTGGCTCGTCATCCAGGCCGCGGCCGAGCGGGCGGAGCTCGACGTCGAGGTCTCGCCGCACACCCTGCGGCACTCGTTCGCGACCCACCTGCTCGAGGGCGGCGCCGACGTGCGGGTGGTGCAGGAACTGCTCGGCCACTCGTCCGTCGCGACGACGCAGATCTACACGCTCGTGACGGCGGACGCCCTGCGCGACATGTACGTCACGGCCCACCCGCGGGCCCTCCGACCTGCCTCCTGACCAGGCACTACCTTCATCCGCCGCATGAGGCTTCCTGCCCGCGGGACGGGCGCGTCAGCCCGGCCGGGCAGAGGGCCGCCGGTACCATCGACGTGTGAGCACCAAGTCGACCTCGAGCACGCCCGCCCTCTTCGAGAGCGCTCCGGCGACCGTCCCCGCGAACGGTCCCACCGGTCGCCCGCGCACCGAGTTCGCCGTCCCCGAGCGACTCGACGGCCACGGCCCCGCGCGCATCATCACCCTCTGCAACCAGAAGGGCGGCGTCGGCAAGACCACGACCACCATCAACCTCGGCGCCGCGTTCGCCGAGTACGGCCGTCGCGTGCTCGCCATCGACTTCGACCCGCAGGGCGCCCTCACCGCGGGTCTGGGCGTGCAGGCGCACGACCAGCCCACGATCTACGACCTCATGATCGGCTCCGTCAAGGACGCGCACGACGTGATCGTGCCGACCCGCGTGCACGACCTCGACGTCATGCCGGCGAACATCGACCTCTCCGCAGCCGAGGTGCACCTCGTCAACGAGGTCGCCCGCGAGCAGATCCTCGCCCGCATCATCCGCCAGGTCAGCGCCGAGTACGACGTCATCCTGATCGACTGCCAGCCCTCGCTCGGCCTGCTGACCGTCAACGCCCTCACCGCGGCGCACGGCGTGCTCATCCCGCTCGAGTGCGAGTTCTTCGCCCTGCGCGGCGTGGCCCTGCTCGTCGAGACGATCGAGAAGGTCCGCGACCGGCTGAACCCCGCCATCACCCTCGACGGCATCCTGCCGACGATGTTCGACTCGCGCACCCTGCACAGCCGCGAGGTGCTCGAGCGGGTCGTCGACGCGTTCGGCGACGAGGTGCTCGAGACCGTCATCGGCCGCACCGTGAAGTTCCCCGACGCCTCGGTCGCGGGCATCCCCATCACCCAGTTCGCCCCCGAGCACCCGGCGGCGCAGGCCTATCGCCAGCTGGCCCGAGAGCTGATCGCGCGTGGTGCCGCAGCCTGAGGCCCCCGTCGTCGCCGCCGACCCGAGCGGCGCCCCCGATCCCGCAGCCGGTCCGTCGGCGCGGGGCTTCGAGGTCGTCCTCGAGAACTTCAGCGGCCCGTTCGACCTGCTGTTGACCCTGATCGGCAAGCGCGAGATGGACGTCACCGAGGTCGCGCTCAGCGCCGTCACCGACGAGTTCATCGCCTACCTGCGCACCGTCGACACCGACGAGGACCTCGACCAGGCCAGCCAGTTCATCGTCGTCGCCGCGACCCTGCTCGACCTCAAGGTCGCCGGCCTGCTGCCCCAGGGCGAACTCGTCGACGCAGAAGACGTCGCGCTGCTCGAGGCGCGCGACCTGCTCTTCGCCCGGCTGCTGCAGTACCGCGCCTTCAAGCAGGCGGCCGAGTGGTTCGCCGAGCGCGGCGCCGTCGAGTCCCGCCGCCACCCCCGCACCGTGCGGCTGGAGGAGAAGTACCGCGTCACGACGCCCGAGCTGGTGTGGACGCTCTCGCCCGACGACTTCGCGGCGCTCGCCGCCTTCGCCCTGACGCCCCAGGCCGTGCCGACGGTCGGCCTCGACCACCTGCACGCCCCGCTCGTGAGCATCCGCGAGCAGGCCGCCTGGGTGGTCGCGATGCTGCGCCGCGCCGGGGTCGCGACGTTCCGCGAGCTCGTGGCCGACGTCGACCAGAAGGGCGTCGTCGTCGCGCGGTTCCTCGCGCTCCTCGAGCTGTACCGGCACGGATCGCTCGCGTTCGAGCAGGTCGAGCCGCTCGGCGAGCTCAGCGTGCGCTGGGTGGCCGAGCACTGGACCGACGAGGCGCTGGACTCGCTGGGGGCCGACTATGACGGCTGACGCGACGACCGCCTCCTCCGCTCGCAGCGTCGTCGACGACGAGCCGCGCGACCGCACCCACGACGACCGTGCGACCGCCCGGGCCCTCGAGGCCGTGCTGCTGGTCGCCGACGAGCCTCAGTCGCTCCTGTCGCTGGCCGCCGCCGTGGGCCGACCGACCGCGGAGGTGCGCCGTGCGGTGGCCGACCTGGTCGCTGACTTCGACGGCGTCGACGGCACTCCCCGGCGCGGCTTCGAGCTGCGCGAGGTCGGCGGCGGCTGGCGTTTCTACGTGCGGGAAGAGCTGGATCCCGTCGTGCGCGATTTCGTGCTGACGGAGAACCCGTCCAGACTGTCGCAGGCGGCTCTCGAGACGCTGGCGGTCATCGCCTACAAGCAACCCATCACCCGGAGCAGCATCGCGCAGATCCGCGCGGTGAACGTCGACTCGGTCGTCCGTACACTGGTGGGTCGCGGCCTGGTCACGGAGTCGTCCACCGACCCCGAGACCGGCGCCCTCACCTACGAAACGACGGATCTCCTGTTGACCCACCTCGGCATCGCCTCGCTCGACGAGCTCCCGCTGATCTCCCCGCTCCTCCCTGACGGATCCGGAGGATTCGACGATGTCATCTGACCCCACCACCACCCCCGACGACGACCTGCCCACGGGCGAGCGCCTGCAGAAGGTCATGGCCGCCGCGGGCGTCGCCTCGCGCCGTGTCTCCGAAGACCTGATCGCCGCGGGCCGCGTCACCGTCAACGGTAAGGTCGTGACCGAGGCAGGTCGCCGCATCGACCCCGAGAGGGACAAGGTGGTCGTCGACGGCGCCGCGGTCCAGCTCGACACGACGCGTCGCTACGTGATGCTGAACAAGCCCGTCGGCGTCGTCAGCACGATGAGCGACGAGGCCGACCGCCCCGACCTGCGTCAGTTCACCTCCGACTTCGAGGAGCGCCTGTTCAACGTCGGCCGCCTCGACGTCGAGACCAGCGGCCTGCTGCTGCTGACGAACGACGGCGAGCTCGCCCACGTGCTGGCGCACCCCTCGTTCGGCGTCACCAAGACCTACATCGCCAAGGTGCGCGGCGTCGTCACGCCCGCCGTGCTGGCGCAGCTGCTCGCCGGCGTCGACCTCGAGGACGGCCCGATCGCCGCCGACCGTGCAGCCGTCGTCGCAGGAGGCGCGGGCCTGTCGCGCTCCGCCGACTCGTCCCTGGTCGAGATCACCCTGCACTCGGGGCGCAACCGCATCGTCCGCCGCATGATGGAGGAGGTCGGCCACCCCGTCATCGACCTCGTGCGCCGCTCGTTCGGCCCCCTGCACCTCGGCACCCTCAAGGCGGGCCACGTGCGCTCGCTGAACAAGACCGAGCTCGGCGCCATCCTCACGATCGCGCGCGACGCCTCGCCGTCGCCCAAGGTCGACTCCGTGCCCACGATCGAGAGCGGCGACGCGCCGGTCGACGAGGCCGACGTGGTCGAGGTCGCCCTCGACGCGGACGAGGTCGAGAAGGAGTTCTACGACGAGGACGACGACGAGTACGACCCCGAGACCGATGCCCGCGACGCCCGTCGCCGCGTGCCCGGTGCCGGCCCCCGTGCAGGCGTCGGCAAGGGCGACGCCCCCGTGTCGCGACGCGCGGAGGTGCGGCGCGAGCAGGCAGGACGCCGCGAGCAGGGCGCGGACCGCGGCGGGCGCCCGGCGCGCGACGACCGTGGCGGGCGCCCGGCGCGCGACGACCGTGCCGGCCGGCCCGAGCGTGGTGGCTACGAGGGCCGTGACGACCGCGGAGACCGTGGTGACCGTGGTGGCTACGCCGCCCGCGAGGACCGTGGCGGCTACGCGCCCCGCGCCGACCGCCCGGGCTCGGGTGCTCGAGGAGGCGCTGCTCGCGACGACCGTGGCGGACGCCCCGAGCGTGGTGGCTACCAGGGTCGCGACGACCGTGGTGGACGTCCTGCCGGTGGCGGGTACCAAGGTCGTGACGACCGTGGTGGACGTCCCGAGCGTGGTGGGTACCAGGGTCGTGACGACCGTGGTGCACGCCCGGAGCGTGGTGGGTACCAGGGTCGCGACGACCGTGGTGCGCGTCCCGAGCGCGGCGGCTTCGTCTCCCGTGACGACCGCGGCGGACGCCCGGACCGCGGCGGCTACGTGTCGCGCGACGGCCGTGGCGGCGCTCCCCGTGGCGGCGACCGCCCGCTGAGCCCCGGCGAGGAACGCGCCGCTGGCTACCCGAACCGCGACCTGCCGAAGGACCCGCGCACCGGCCGCCCCTCGGGCGTCCGTGCCGGCGGACCCGGATCCGGCCGCGGCGGCCGCGAGGACCGCAGCGCCCGTGACGGCGACGACCGCGGCGGCTACCAGCGCCGCGACGACCGTGGCGGACGCCCCGAGCGCGGCGGCTACCAGGGTCGTGACGACCGTGGTGGTCGTCCTGCTGGTGGTGGCTACCAGGGTCGCGACGACCGCGTTGGGCGCGATGACCGTGGCGGACGCCCCGAGCGCGGCGGCTACCAGGGTCGTGACGACCGTGGTGGACGTCCCGCTGGTGGCGGCTACCAGGGTCGCGATGACCGTGGCGGACGTCCCGCTGGTGGCGGGTACCAGGGTCGCGATGACCGTGGTGGACGTCCCTCCGGTGGTGGCTACCAGGGTCGCGATGACCGTGGCGGTCGTCCTGCTGGTGGTGGCTACCAGGGCCGTGACGACCGTTCCGGTCGCGACGACCGTGGTGGACGCCCCGAGCGCGGCGGCTACCAGGGTCGCGACGACCGCGGCGGACGCCCCGAGCGCGGTGGCGACCGTCCGTTCCGTGGCCGCCCCGACGACGGGGGACGTGGTCCCCGCGGGGGCGGGCGTTCGTGACCGACCCGACCCGCGCCTCCTCGACGGACCTCAGCGTCGCTGACGCGAGCACGGGATCGGCACGACCCGGTGCGACCGTCGACGACCTCGTCGGCGGCACGCGCCGTCTCGACGGCCAGGTGCGGATCGTGGGCTCGGGCCTGCTCGGCACGAGCATCGGGCTGCGGCTGCGCGAGCACGGGGTCGACGTGATCCTCGACGACGCCTCGCCTGCGGCCCGTAGCCTCGCCGTCGACTACGGCGCGGGTCGCGTCGCCGCCGAGGGAGACGCCCCCGTGCTCGTCGTCGTCGCCGTGCCGCCCGACGTCACGGCCGAGATCGTCCACCGCGAGCTCGACGCTTACCCGGAGGCGCTGGTCACCGACGTCGCCTCGGTCAAGGTCGCGCCGCTCGACGAGCTCCGTGCCCGCGGCGCCGACGTCTCGCGCTACATCGGCTCCCACCCCATGGCCGGTCGCGAGCGCGGCGGGGCCATCTCGGCCCGCGCCGACCTCTTCGCCGGCCGCCCGTGGGTCATCGCCGGCCACGACGACATCAGCTACCGCCGCGCCGCGGCCGTCGAGGACCTCGCCCTCGACCTCGGCGCCACCCCGATCGAGATGACGCCGGAGGAGCACGACGCGGGCGTCGCCCTCGTCAGCCACGTGCCGCAGGTCGTGTCGAGCCTCATGGCGACCCGCCTGCGCGACGCGACCGACGCCTCCCTGGGGCTCGCCGGCGGGGGAGTGCGCGACGTCACGCGCATCGCCGCCAGCGACCCGGCCCTGTGGGTGCAGATCCTCGGCGCCAACGCGTCCCGCGTCGTGGAGGTGCTGCGCGAGCTGCGCGACGACCTCGACGGCGTAATCGCGGCGCTCGCCGACCCCTCGGCCCCGGGCGCTCGCCGCACGGTCGCCGAGGCCATCGGCGCCGGCAACACCGGCGTCGCACGTCTGCCCGGCAAGCACGGGCAGTCGACACGGTTCAGCTCGGTCGTCGTCATCGTCGACGACGCCCCGGGCCAGATCGCCCGCCTGCTCGCCGACATCGGCGACATCGGCGTCAACCTGGAAGACCTGCGGCTGGAGCACTCGCCCGGCGCGCAGGTGGGACTCGCGGAGGTCAGCATCGTGCCCGAACAAGAAGAACGACTCGTCGCCGAGCTCGAGGGGCGCGGCTGGACCGTGTCCGGGGCGTTCGCATGAGCGCCGCACGCGACGAGGCGACCGGCTCGGCCGACTCGGCCGACTCGGGCGTCGAGGTCGACGTCGAGCGCACCCCCGGCGAGCACGGCGTGGGCGGCCCCGCCGGCGAGGCGCACACCGCCGAGCTGCGCGAGCGGACCGCGGAGGCGGTGCACCGGCACGTCGTCGTGGCCGTCGACGGGCCGGCCGGCAGCGGCAAGTCCAGCGTGAGCCGCGCCTCCGCCGTGGCCCTCGGCTACGACTACCAGGACACCGGCGCGGCGTACCGCGCCTTCGCCCTGCACGCGCTCGACAGCGGCGTCGACCTCGACGACGCGGACGCCGTGATCGGGGCGCTGCCCTCGTTCGCGTACGCGATCGAGATCGACCCGGCCCGCGCCTCCTCGGTGACCGTGGGAGGCGCGGACGTCACCGACGAGATCCGCACGCCCCGCGTGACCGGCGCCGTGAGCCACGTGGCGAAGCTCCCGGAGGTGCGGCGCTTCATGGTGGACCTGTTCCGCCGCATCATCGCCTCGACCGACCGGCCCGGCATCGTGACCGAGGGCCGCGACATCACCACGGTCGTCGCGCCGGACGCCCAGGTGCGCATCCTGTTGACGGCGACCGAAGAGGCTAGGATGGCCAGGCGTTCCGCCGAGGTCACCGGGCAGTCCGCCGAGGAGACCGCTCGGCAGCTGTCGACCCGCGACCGGCTGGACAGCAAGGTCGTCGACTTCATGACCGCCGCCGAGGGCGTGTCGACCGTCGACTCCACCCATCTCGACTTCGACCAGACGGTGCAGGCCGTGGTCGAGCTCGTGCGAGCGAGCACCCCCACACGCTAGGAGCCTCCATGGCAGACGACGACAAGTACCCCGAGCTCGACGACCAGATGGTCGGCCGCATCCAGGCGATGCCCGACGAAGATGCGGAGCAGCGCGCCCGCGCCCTCCGCGCCGGTCTGTCCGACTACGAGCTGGACGACGAAGACGTCGACGTCCTCGAGGGCGGCGAGTGGGACCCCGACGCCCTCACCTACGCCCCGGCCCTGCCGGTGCTCGCCATCGTCGGCCGCCCCAACGTCGGCAAGAGCGCCATGGTCAACCGCATCCTCGGCCGCCGCGAGGCCGTCGTCGAGGACAAGCCGGGCGTCACCCGCGACCGCGTCTCGTACAAGGCCGAGTGGGGCGGACGCCGCTTCACCCTCGTCGACACAGGCGGGTGGGAGCCCGACGCGATCGGCATCGACAAGTCCGTCGCGATGCAGGCCGAGATCGCCGTCGACCTGGCCGACGCCGTCCTGTTCGTCGTCGACGTCAACGTCGGGGCCACGTCCACCGACGAGCACGTCGTCCGCATGCTGCGCGCCTCGCACAAGCCGGTCATCCTGGTCGCCAACAAGAGCGACGACGCCCGGAAGGACCTGGAGGCGGCCTCGCTGTGGACCCTCGGCCTCGGCGAGCCGTTCCCCGCGTCGGCCCTGCACGGCCGCAACGTCGCCGACCTGCTCGACATGATCATGACGAAGCTGCCCGCGGTCTCGACGGTCGCGAAGGAGGAGATCGGCGGACCCCGCCGCGTCGCCATCCTCGGCCGCCCGAACGTCGGCAAGAGCTCGCTGCTGAACAAGGCCGCGGGCGAGGAGCGCGTCGTCGTCAACGAGCTGGCCGGCACCACCCGCGACCCGGTCGACGAGCAGGTCGAGATCGCCGGGCGCATCTGGACCTTCGTCGACACCGCCGGCATCCGCAAGCGCGTGCACCTGCAGCAGGGCGCGGACTTCTACGCGTCGCTCCGCACCTCGGCCGCGCTCGAGAAGGCCGAGGTCGCCGTCGTCGTCATCGATGTCACCGAGCCCATCTCGACGCAGGACCTGCGCATCATCGACCTGGTGCTCGAGTCGGGCCGCGCGCTCGTGCTCGCCTTCAACAAGTGGGACCTGCTCGACGACGACCGTCGTCGGTACCTGGAGCGCGAGATCGAGCAGGACCTCGACCACGTGTCGTGGGCGCCGCGCGTGAACATCTCGGCCCGCACCGGTCGTCACCTCGAGAAGCTCGTGCCGGCCCTCGAGCTCGCGCTCGAGTCGTGGGACACCCGCATCCCCACGGGCAAGTTCAACGCCCTGCTGGCGGAGCTCGTGGCCGAGCACCCGCACCCGCTGCGCTCCGGCAAGCAGCCGCGCATCCTGTTCGGCACGCAGGCGGCCAACCGCCCGCCGACCTTCGTGCTCTTCACGACCGGGTTCCTCGACCCGCAGTACCGCCGCTTCATCACGCGTCGCCTGCGCGAGATCTTCGGCTTCGAGGGCACCCCGATCACGGTGAACATGCGCGTGCGCGAGAAGCGCAAGCGCCCGTAGCTCGTCTCTTCCCCGCCCCCTGTGGGCAGAACGCCCGGTTGTGGATCCGTCCACGGCCGGGCGTTCGCATTGCTAGTGTGATGGCCTCGCGTACGAAATTGACATATCGTCGGCGCGACCACCTCACCGACGGAAGGCGATGCATGAGTGCGACGATCGACGTGGACCTCGAGGCGCTGGAAGGGATGACCGCGACAGCGCGGACGGCCCGGGACGGGCTGTCTTTCTCGCACGTGCTGACCGGCGACTGCTCTGCGGCCCTGGGCAACCGGGGCGTGGCCGGGGTGCTGGGCGAGGTGACGGTGCACCTCGCGCGACGCGTCGACCTGACGCTCGAGCTGCTCGAGCGGCTCACCGCGACGGCCACGGCCTTCGCGGCCGGGGTCCGAGAGGTCGACGCGCAGCTCGCGGCGCAGGCGGACGCCGGCTCCGGGGCTTCGTCCGAGGTCGACCGATGAGCGTCGACGAGGTCGACCCCGGCAAGGGCGACCCTGCCGGGATCGCCCGCCTCGCCCGGGTGCGGCGCGAGAAGCACGACGACCTGGGGCTCGGCCGGCACCGCCTGGAGTCCTGTCTGCGCTGGGCGGCGACGGAGTGGCGGGCCGAGGCAGGCTCGGCCTTCTGCGACTCGGGCGAGCTGCTCGTCGCGGAGTTCGCGGCGCTGATGGACGCCGTCGAGCTACACGGCGTGGTGCTCGAGGCGTACGGGCTCGAGGTCGGCGACATCGCCTCGGTGCAGCGACTGCTCGAGCGTCGCCGGGTCGAGGTCGCGACGGCGCTGCGCCGCACGTCCGACTCGCTCCTCGTGCTCGAGGCGGAGGAGGCGGCGTCGCCACTCTCCGGATCCGATCTGCGCGACGTCGAGAGGCAGGCCCTCCGCCGCGGCGAGCAGGCCGACCATGACGAGCTGGCCGGGGTCGGGCGGCGGTGGGCCGAGCTGGTCGAGCGTCGCGACGCGGCGGACAGCGCCTGCATCGAGGGCCTGTACGCCGCGGCTGCGGGCGACTTCCTGGCTGCCGCGGTCGAGGTCCGCGAGTCGACGACGCCGGAGGAGGCGCTGCGCCGACTGGACGGTCTCTCCGTCGTCGAGCTCGCGCTCCTCTTCGGCGAGAACGCGCTCCTCGCCGTGCTCATCGCGCAGGCGTCGCCGGAGGCGGTGCGCGAGTGGTGGGACTCGCTCGCGCGGGTGCGTCCCCTCCAGGGAGACGGCCTGTCGGCGGCGCAGCAGGCGCTGGTGCTCGCGGTCCCGTGGCTGATCGGCAACCTGGACGGCGTACCGCCGCTCGTGCGCATCAAGGCGAATGCGGTCACGGCAGCGGGACAGGTCGCCGAGAACCAGCACGTGATCGACGACATCGCGCGACACCCCCTGCACGATCCTCAGGCACGGGAGCTGATCGCGGAGCTCGAACGGGAGAACGCGTACCTGCGCGATGCGGCGGCCGTTCCGCCGAGGGTGCAGCTCTACACGTACGACCGGGCCAGAGACCGGATCGTGGAGATGCTCGGGGAGTGGCCTGGCGTGGGTGTGCCTGAGCGCGTGTACACGTACGTGCCGGGCACGTCCGCGCAGATGAAGGACTTCTGGAAGACCGGGGCCGGTCTGCAGGACTTCACCCGCCGGCTGATGCAGGACGACGGGATGGACAGCGTCGCCTTCGTCTACAAGGACGGCCGGTTCCCCGGCGGAGGCGACCAGGTGTTCCCGGCCGAGGGGAAGGGCCTCGTCGCAGCCCTCGCTCAGGCGAACTCCTCACCGTTCGCTCGGGAGGCGGGGGAACGACTCGCCGCGTTCCGCGCCGGGCTCGACGCCGGGGGCTCCGCTCCCGGCTCGCCTCCTCCTCGGACGATCGGCATCGGACACAGCTGGGGCACATCCAACATCGTCGCCTCAGAAGTGGCAGGAGCCCACTGGGACCACGTGGTCTCGCTCGCGGGCGCCGGAGCCGTGCCGGAGTGGTCGGGCTCCCCGGACACCGAGTACGACTCGTTGCGGTACGACGACGCCCTCGGCGTCGTGCAGGCGACCGGAATCGTCTACCGGCACCGGAATCCGCAGTACCTCTCCGAGTTCGAGCAGCACGAGTACGAGAGCGACGCGGACCGCGCGATGGGATGGGACTCGCCGGCGTGGCTGAGAGCAGCCGCGTTGCTGACGAACCACGCGTTGATCGCCACGGACTCGAGGCAGAACGACCAGGTGATCCGGGACGTTCTCAAGGAACTGCGAGAGGTGGACCCACGATGAGGGCTGATCGGGCCGCACGGGCGGCGACACTCGCCGTCGTCGCGGTCACGAGTCTGGGAGGGTGCAGCACGGTAGGCCTCTCGAACAGCACGAGCGCCACGCCGGTGGTCTCGCAGCAGACCCTGGCCGAGATCAAGCCCGTCGTGAAGGGGATCGAGCAGGAGGTCGCGGCCTTCGTGCCCCTCGACCTCGTCGCGGGCGAGGTCTACTCAGCTGGGGGATCGATCTCCGACTGCGCCCCCGGAGCGGTGAGCTGGGGCAGCCACACAGCGGTGCCGGTGAGCAGGCCTCCGGATCTCGATGAGCTGACGGCAGAGCTGCGGGCACGCTGGTCGCGCGCGGGCGACTTCGAGGTCGATCTGACGGAGGGCTCCACCCAGGAGCCGCGGCTCATCCTGCGGAGCCCTGTCCTGGGCGACTACTACGTGGAGATGATCGAGGAGTCCCTGCAGGTGGCCTCGTTCTCGACGTGCTTCGCCTACGACGAGGAGCGGGACGGCTACGCCTGGGAGATATTCGCGGAGTGACGGGCCGACCCTCCGGATGCGGCACGATGGGGTGGTGCGGACGGTGCGAGGCGGGGTGGTCGGGCCCAGGGACGGTGTGGACGCGACCAGCGCCCTCAGCGACTCCGCCGACCGGCTGTGGAGGCGCCTCCGGCTGGACAGGATCGCCGGAGGGCGTCAGGCCGAGCACGTCATCCATGAGGACATGCGGGAGCACCCGCGGACCGTCCGGGCGTTCATGGGCATCCGGTGGCTGTTGCTCGGCGAGACCGTCGTCGGGCTGACCGCGATCTTCATCGCTGCTGTGCTGTGGAGCCGGGGCGAGCACGTGCCGTGGGCCGTGTGGTTCCGCTCGACCGTCGTGCTCTTCATCACGGCGTCGCTCTACGTCTTCGCCTGGCGGGCTCAGCTCGGCTACTGGTGGGCGTACTCGCGGCTGAGGCTCTTCAGCCGGATCTTCCCGATCGTGACGCTGATCGTCGCGACGATCCCCGGGCTCTACCCCGGCTGGATGGTCGTCGAGCAGATCGTGTTCTCGCTGCTGATGATCGGCATCGGCGACCTCTTGACGACGGACCACATGCGGGCGGCGTTCCCGCGACCGGCGGCGTCGGCGGCGTCGGCAGCGTCTGAGCCGCCGTCCGCCGACGATCACCGCTCCTGACCGGGCGAGTTCGTCGGCTGCGGGCGGTCGTGACGGCCCGCCTGCGAAGGACTCGCCCGTGATGGCCCAGAGGGGACTGAGGAGGCGCGGGCCCGGCAGCCGAGGAGGCGCGGGCCGGCAGCGCAGGAGGCGCGGGTCAGCTGCCGACGCGCGGCAGCATCTCGACTGCGGCCGGGTCGACGACGTGTCCGGCGGCGGTGACGAACGCGATGCGCACGGGCTCGCCGGAGTCGGCCGCGGTGAACTCGCGGGCGGCTCCGTCGGGGTGGGGGTCGTGCTCGTCGCCCCAGGCGGCCAGTGCGGCGAGCACGGGCGCGAGGTCGCGACCGGCGTCGGTGAGGAGGTACTCGACTCGTTCGCGGGCTCCGTCCTCGCGGTAGGTCGAGGGCTGCAGCACCCCGGCGGCGACGAGCGACTCGAGTCGGGCCGTCAGCACGTCGGGCGACAGGCCGAGCCGCGCACGGAACTGCGAGAAGCGCGTGTGGCCGAGCAGCGCCTCCCGGACGACGAGCAGCGCCCAGCGCTCGCCGAGCACGTCGAGGCTGCGGGCGATGCCGCAGCGCGGGTCGAGGGGAGTGCGAGCTGCCATGCGGTCACCCTACCTCGATAGGCTTTTCGTATCCAGGGTGCTAGCGTCGCGCTCATGCCCCATGCTCAGCGCCTCGCGTTCTGGACCTGCGCCTCCGTCCTCGCCCTCGCCCTGTGGACGAGCGGCGCCGCGACGCCGGTCTACCCGCTCTACGCGACCGACTGGCAGCTCACGCCGTTCGTCACGACCGCGATCTTCGCCGTGTACCCGCTCGTGCTCGTCGTCGTGCTGCTCGTCTTCGGCAGCCTGAGCGACACCATCGGACGCCGGGCGAGCATCCTGCTCGGTGTCAGCGCCTCCATCGTGGGCGTGCTGCTCTTCGCGCTGGCACCGAACGTCGGCTGGGTGCTCGTCGGGCGCGCGTTCATGGGCATCGGCGTCGGCCTCTCTCTGAGCCCGGCCACCGCCGCCATGATCGACATCGCCGGGCCGGTCAACTCCGCCCGCACCGGAGCGATCAGCACCGCCTCCACCGCCGTCGGCCTCGTCTTCGCGACCCTGTTCGGCGGCGCACTCGTGCAGTACGCGCCGGAGCCGCTGCACCTCACCTACTGGGTGCTGCTCGTCGTCGAGCTCGGCGTGCTCGCGCTCGTGTGGCGCCTGCCCCGCGACCGGGACGCGACAGCCGGGCGCTGGCGGCCACGGGGGCTGAGCGTGCCGCGGGGGCTCCTCGGGGCTGTAGGCGCCGCGGCCGTCTGCGTCAGCGCCTCCTACGCCCTGGGTGCGGTCGTGCTGTCGCTGGGTGCGGAGATCGGGACGACGCTGATCGGCAGCTCGAACGCGTTCGTGACCGGCGCCATCATCGCGTTGTCGATGGTCGTCATCGCGGTCGTGGCGCTCGCGTCGCGGCGGGTGCCGGTGGTGGTCGCGGTCGTGGTGGCGGCGGTCGCGACGGCGGCGAGCTTCACGGCGCTGGTGCTGGCCGCGGCACAGCAGTCGCTCGCGCTGTTCTTGGTGTTCTGCGTGCTGTCGGGGGTCGGCTACAGCCTGTTCTTCGCGTCGGGACTGGGGATCGTGTCGCGGTTCGCTCCCGAGCACCACCGTGCGGGGACGCTGTCCGCCGTGTACCTCGTTGCGTACCTGGTGCAGGGGGCGACGGCGCTGTGGCTGGGCGCGCAGGCGACCCGCGGAGGGCTCGAGAGCGCCGTCGACGTCGGGGCTCCCGCGATCGTGGGGCTGGCGCTCGCCGCGATGGTGGCGGTGGTGGTCGTGATGGGCGGGCGGCGCCGGCGCGAGCGCGAGCGCCTGGCCGCGTAGGAGGCGCAGGAGTCGGGCCGAGCGCGTTCGCCGCGTCTCGCACCCCGGAGTGGACGATGCACCCCATCGTGTCGGGGTGCATCGTCCACACCAGGGTGCAGGAGGCGCGGGCCGGGCCGCGATTCACGGGCGCGTCCCGTCATGCCGCGTTCCGGACAAAGTGCCGCGTTGTGCGGCGCCATCTTGTCCGGAACGGTGCATTGCAGCGCGAGGGGGTGCGGGCCGGGCAGCGCAGGAGGCGTAGGCCAGGCGCGGGGCGCGCTAGCGCCAGCGGCGGAGGAGCACGCGCTGGGCAGCGTTGAGGACGAAGTCGGTCAGCGTGCCGAGCAGCGCCAGCAGGATGATCGCGAGGAACATGCGGTCGACACGTCCGTTGTACTGCGAGTCGGTGAGCAGGAAGCCGAGTCCCATCGACGACGCGATCAGCTCGGCCGCGACCAGGAACAGCCACGCCTGGGCGAGCGCGAGGCGCAGGCCCGAGACGAGCGACGGGATCACCGCCGGCAGCTGCACCGTCGTGAAGAGCGCGACGGGGCCGAGCCCGTAGGCGCGGCCCGCCTCCACCAGCTGCGGGTCGACGTGGCGGAGGCTGCCCGCCACGGTCGTGAAGACGGGGAACGCGGCGCCGATCGCGATGAGGGTGATCTTCGAGTCCTCGCCGATGCCGAGGTAGAGGATCAGCAGCGGCACCCACGCCAGCGACGGCACGGCCCGCACCGCCGCGATCGACGGGGCGAGCAGCGCCTCACCGATCCGCGAGAGGCCGACGACGGCTCCGAGGACGATGCCGATGCCGGCCCCGACCGCGAAGCCGATCAGCACGCGCTGCACCGAGATCGCGACGTACTGCCCGAGCAGCCCCGCCTGCGCCAGCTGCACGCCGGCCAGCCAGACGTCCGACGGCGAGGGGAGGTTGTAGCTCGGCACGTCGACGACCTCGGTCGCGAGCACCCACGCGAGCAGGACGGCCGCGGGCAGGATCGCCCCGAGCAGTGCCAGGCCGCGACGCGGACCGCGGGAGGTGGGGGTCGAGCTGGCCCGCGCCTCCTGCGATCGGCTGCTCACGCTGGCACCGCTGCCGCTGCTACCTGCACTGCGGCGCTCGGCCGCCTTGCGGGTGCGCTCGACGACCTGGAGGGCGTCCGCCTCCTTCTCGGTGCCGCTCAGCGGGTACGTGTCGGTCACGAGGCGTCGGCGTCCTTGGCGAAGGTGTCGTCGAAGAGGGTGTCGAGGGCGTCGTCGACGGCGTCCTGCGAGGCGACGTCGCCGGACTCGACCAGGATCGGGCCGACGGTCTCGAGCACGTCGGCCTGCGCGGCTCCGGGGACGGGGTCGACGTCGAAGTGGGTGCGGTCGAGCACGGTGCTGGCGACGGCCGGGTCGATGCCGGCGACCCCGGAGAGGATCGTCGCGGTCTCGTCGGGGTTCTCCTCGGCCCAGGCGCGGGCCTTCTCGTACGAGTCGACGACGACCTGGGCGACGTCGGGCGACTCCGTCAGGAACGACTCCGTCGCGTTGAGGAACCCGTAGGTGTTGAAGTCGACGTTGCGGTAGAGCAGCTTGGTGCCCGACTCGGCCTCGCTGGCGGCCATGATCGGGTCGAGCCCGGACCAGGCGTCGACGCTGCCGTTCTCGAGGGCGGCACGGCCGTCGGCGTGCTGGAGGTTCTCGATGGTGACGTCGCTCGCGCTGAGGCCGGCCTCGTCGAGCGCCTGCAGCAGGAAGAAGTAGGGGTCGGTGCCCTTGGTCGCCGCGATCGTCTTGCCCTTGAGGTCCTCGACGTCGCTGATGTCGCTGTCGCCGGGGACGACGAGCGCCGACCACTCGGGCTGCGAGTAGATGTCGATCGTGTGGATGGGGGAGCCGTTCGAGCGGGCGAGCAGCGCGGCCGAGCCGGCGGTCGAGCCGACGTCGACGGCTCCGGCACGCAGCAGCTCGTTGGCCTTGTTCGAGCCGGCGGACTGGGTCCAGGTGACGGTGACGTCGTCGCCGAGGGCGTCCTCGATGAAGCCCTGGTCCTTGACGATCAGGCTGAGCGGGTTGTAGGTCGCGAAGTCGATGTTCAGCGTGTCGGTGCTCCACTCGCCGCTGGACGCGCTCGCATCGCCTCCCGCGGCCTCGGCGGGCTCGCCCTGGGCGTCCTCGCCGGCGACGCAGCCGGTGAGCGCGAGGGCTGCGGCTGCGCCCAGCGCGAGGGCGGCGAAGGAGGCGCGGCTGCGGCGGGCGGGGGAGGTGCGGGTGCTGGTCATGGTGTCGTCTCCGGTGCTGTGTCGGGGATGGCGTGGTGCTCGAGGTGGGCGGTGCGGGGGAGGGCTAGGAGCGCGCGGTGCTGCGGCTGGCCGCAGGGACGCGGTGGACGCCGAGGCCCTCGAGCAGCTCCTGGCGGAGGACGGCGAGCTCGGGGGCGTCGCGGTCTCGACGGCGGGCTCCGGGGACCGTGACGATGCGCTGGATGCTGGTAGCGCCTCCTGTGGTGTCGGCGTGCGTCGAGTCGGCGCTCGCCGGGTCGGGCTGGTCGGCAGGCTGCTGGCTCAGGTCGGCGAGCAGCACGATGCGGTCGGCGAGGTAGAGGGCCTCGTCGACGTCGTGGGTGACGAGGACGACGGTCGTGGGGAGGGCGTCGTGGACGTCGAGGAGCAGGTCCTGCATGCGGAGGCGGGTGAGGGCGTCGAGGGCGCCGAACGGCTCGTCGAGGAGGAGGACCGCGGGCTGGCGGGCGAGGGCCCGGGCGAGGCTGGCGCGCTGGGCCATGCCGCCGCTGACCTCGCGGGGGCGGCGAGCTCCGGCAGGCGTGAGGTGGACGAGGTCGAGCAGCTCGGTGAGGCGGGCGTGGCGGTCGGCCTTCGTGAGCTTGGGAAAGGAGGTGGAGGTGCTCTTGCTCGGCTTCGGGAGGCCGAGGGCGACGTTGTCGCGGAGGGTGCGCCAGGGGAGGAGGCGCGGCTCCTGGAAGGCGACGGCGCAGCGCTGGTCGGCGTGGCGGGCGGGTTCGTCGCCGATCCGGACGGTGCCCGTGTCGGGCTGGTCGAGTCCGCCGAGCTGGCGGAGCAGCGTCGACTTGCCGCACCCGCTCGGCCCGAGGACGGCGACGATCTCGCCGGCGGCCACGTCGAGCTCCACCCCGTGCAGCACGGGCCGGTCGAACCGCCGGCCCACTCCGCGTAGGCTCAACGGCAGAGCGCGGGAGGCGGTCGTCGAGGAGGCGGGCATGTCCCGACGGTAGGGCGGGGTGGCGGCTGCTGTCGCGTGAGGTGTAACGGGGCGCAACAGTGGTGGGTCAGGCCCAGGCCTAGGCCCAGGCCCTTGCGTCGCCGGAGCGAGCTTGCACGTGCGCAACCGGGCTCGGAAAATCGGCTATGCTGTTCGAGTTGCCTCGGTCGGGGCAACACCAAGAAGTCGGTTGCTCAGCAACGGATTTCTCGGGCTGTGGCGCAGCTTGGTAGCGCACTTGACTGGGGGTCAAGGGGTCGCAGGTTCAAATCCTGTCAGCCCGACCGCAAAAGCCCTGTCCGGAGTCTCAATTTGGCAGGGCTTTACTTGTGCCCACCGCAGACAACCCCACCTGGCGGGTGCGGGCGTGTCGTTCCGTTGAGGGTGAGAGGTCTGAGAGGCTGCTGACAGGAGCCCGCCCGTGCGCTGCGAGCCGAGGGCATACGGGCTGGTGAGACCCCGAACCGCCAGCCACGAGCTGTCCGACGCGGAGGCGCCCGCTGGGTCTAACCCTGGATAGAGGCGCTACCTCCTAGGAATTCTGGATGCCATCTGAGTCACAGTTACGGGCTCGTATTTGCTCTCCACGAACTGGCGGTAAGCCTCGATCAGGCTCTCCTGATCCCGCTCCCAAATTCGCAGTGTCTGCTCGATATTGGTCGGGAGAATGTCTCCCAGTTCGGGACGCTGCTTCAGCTCCGTCTTGTCGGGACGCTGGAAGCGCTCTCTACCCTTCACCACACCAACGCTTTTGGTCTCGTCCCGTTGGACCGCTGCGATCGGGCCGTGACTCCAGAAGCCGCCCCTCGTCATCCGCAAACCGATGTGGACAAAGCGCTTGGGTACAAGAATAAGAGCGGAGTCGGGTGCTCCCGCCCTCGTCACACGAGGTAGTTCGAACTCCGCGGTTCCCCATGAATGACTGGCTGCATCCCACACCTGCAGGCGGTGCATGATCGAGTTGCGCTTCAGCTTCGGGTGCTTCCGCATCTGCACTTGGGTGTAGTCCACCAGCGTGCGGATGATGATCCGGCTAGTCAGATCAGAGATACGGTCGTCGGCGACGTTGCCGACGAACAGAGCAATGTCCTCGACGCGTTTCAGCAGGGCCACGCCCACCTGGCAAAGGGGGTTGGCTAGTAGCGCTGACCAGATGTCGTCTCCTATGCGCTCGCTAGCCCCTGCGCCGTCGAAGCCCGTCGCCGCCATGCCTAGGCGGGTTTCCCGTGGCTCGTGGAATTGACTCAGCGCCCTTTTGCCAGCCGTGTGCATCGATGGCGTTTGAAGGCACAGCAGCACGAAGTCGACGAATTCGATTAGTTCCCTGTCGGCCTTTGCCGCCCACTTGTTGCCGCTCGCCTCCATGCGAATGACTGCGGGGTCGACGAACAGCCGGTTGTCCTTGAGAACGTTCACGTTCAGGAAGGAGACGGATCAGCTGCTGACACCGAGTTTGAAATGTTTTGTGACGCGCATGTTCGACCCCCGTTGGTTGTCGTCGATCCTACGGTCGACGAGTCAACCTCAACTACGGCGCGCTGACCTTTGGCTCGGCTACCGGCAAAACCCACCAAAACCCCACAAACGCTGCCTCGCCGACGCCTACCGACCCCAGCCGGAGACAACCACAGCGAGCCACTTCTGAGAGTCGACTTGCCTGCAAGCTCGGGCGAAAGTGGCACCCGCCGGGCGCGTTTGGTAATTGGCTATACCCGCTGGTCTTAGGGCAGGTGCTCGCCTGGGTGTCAAGGGTTCGGAGGTTTAAATTCTGTCAGCCCGAATAAAACTCCAGGTCCAGATGAGCTGGCCTCGTTGTTGCCTTGGGCAACATTATGGGCCTGTACGTTAGCCTTCGCGAATCGGGGTGACAAAGAGGTTTGCGAGCATCGTGATGAGTCGACTTCAGACGGTGGAGCGAGCGCGACGGGGTACTCGGGATCTCCGGCACTAATTTAGTCAGCCCTGAACACCAAGACCGACGGCGAATCTGGCATAAGAGGCCCTGAACGGGCTCACGTTACGCGGAGCTATTGAACTACACGATCGACCTCGACTACCTACGAGCTGCATGAGGGCACGCCTGGCCGCCACTCGACTGGGCCCGCCCTCGCCCCAACCCCCCCACGACAAACTTTCCATTCGGCGTGAGTTAATGTTCGCCGGGGAGGGGCTCCCTCCTTTTTCCTGTGACCGTGCCCGCGTCGCTAAGGACGTCAGGCCTATTCCATTCGCGAGGCTGGAACGAACAGGCCATTCCTCTGACGGCGCTTCAAGCTCAACGTGGTCGACCTATGAGGCAAGCTGCTCGTGATTGCGCGTCACATGAGCCAGTGCATACTGAACGTGGCGGGCAATAGCAGCTGCCAACTGGACGGGCACAGCGTTGCCGATCTGGCGAGCAATTTCAATTTTCGTTCCCGTGAAGATGAAGCTGTCGGGAAACCCTTGAAGCCGAGCTGCCTCTCGGTGAGTTATGGGGCGGTGCGCCTCAGGGTGAAGATAGCGGCCCTTCTCGGGCTTGAAAAATTCAGTACGAATGGTCGGGGATGGGCGTTCCCACCAGAGGCGCCCCATGACATCAGTTGTTCCGGTGGGCTTCTCGGCCCAGCAACGAGGGAGAAGGTCCGGTCGGTTGCGCGCAAGGTCGAACCGGTTGCCCCCTTCAGGGATCGCCATGTACCGCTCGAGGCTCGACTGCCGCGGGTTCCGCTTCAAATGGAGGTCTTGCCGTTCTCCATGCACGCTCTGCGAGATCTCTGGCTCCGACTTCTCGGGATACATTGGCAGATCGGCAATAGCGTCGCGCACGGTTACGTAGGGGACACCCGTTTCGGCTTTCGGACCATGTGTCCGGGGAGGCGGCCATTCCACCGTCTCGGCCCCGCGCACAGCCATGAAAATACCTCGAATCCGCCGTTGCGGCGCTCCATAGTCAGCCGCGTTCAACGGCCCATAGGCGAAGGAATATTCCTTCAAGACTGGGTCTGTCTCCATCTCGTGAAGCAGTTCCAGGAATTGAGCCGACTTCTGGAACTCAGGTACATTCTCGATGACGAAGACCGCGGGCTTAACCTGTCGGACGGCCCGAAGGTACTCCTCCCAGAGGACATTCAACTTGGCTCGTGAGTCAGGGGTACCTCTCTTTCCAAGGGGAGAAAAGCCCTGGCACGGAGGCCCTCCGATAATGACGTCGGCCTGCGGAAAAACACCGACGTCCTCGATCGATCCAGTCTCGACGTCGCAGTCGAAGTGGCGGCGAAAAGTTGCGGCGGCCGCCTTCTCGATCTCGACCGCGAACGTCGGCCTAAACCCTAGGTTCGCATGTTCGAATCCAAGTGAAAGCCCGCCTGCTCCAGCAAACAGGTCAAGAGTTGTTGTGGTCACTGGGGCCTCTTCGTGCTTCATGGATCTGATTCTCCCGCAGACCACCGACATCGGGCTGTGGGCGTGTTGGACGAGCTTAACTTGGATCGGAGCTGGCAGGGTCAAGTCATGCCCGCATCCTTCGCCGCCGATCTTTGTGGTTACAGAAAAAAGAACGGTAACCCCAACACTTCTGACAACAACGACGATCAATCGAAATATCTCGGGAAGTCGCTCTTCGAAGCGGTAGGCGTGCCTGACGGGCAAGAAGTGGGCGACGACCCGGGGAAAAACTTGGAAGCTGCTGTCGCTGCGGACCTCGCACCGCGGCGCCCCGATCTCGATCTGGAGCTCTCGCGCGCGGTGACCGACTTCGACCAGTATCGTCATCTCGGTGTGTTCGGCAATTTCCGTAAGGGATACGCACCGTCGTCGTCTGACATCGAGGAATTCATTCGGCTTGCCGACAATCTACCTACCTCGCCAGCGACTACTCGTTTGCGAAATGTTCTACAGCAGTCTAGAAGCAGGTTTGAGGGACGGGACTACCTCGTCTCTCAGATGCTCGACAACATGCCAGAAGAGTCACTCCTTCGAGTCGATGTCACCGTGGGTCAGCACCGAAGTGAGGCTCGCCCGCCACTAATGCACTTGGGTCTCTCGGCCAAGTGGTCGCTTCGAACCGACCGTGCACAGGACTGCATCTCGCAAGGATCAAAGCTGGCGACCCAACGTCGAGGGGCCATGCCTCATTTTGCGGTTATCACGATGGAGCCGCGCCCCTCGATGCTCAAAATTCTTGCCGATGGATCCGGAGCCATTGACTGCGTTTATCACCTGCATCTGCCTGCCCTAATCGAAGCGGTTGAAGTTCAGCGAAAAAAGCGAACATCGGCACACGGCAGGCCGTGGTCTCCGGGCGTTACATTCGATCGCCTTATCCGCCAGCGACGCCTCCGCGACTACGACGAACTCGTGACGGCAATGGACGCCATACCCACCGATGGTGCGCCAAGCGCCACGGCTCAAGTGGTGCGGTGTTCTGAAGCCGGGGTGAATCACTAAGCGAATTAGTAAGCATGCTCCACGCCAGCCGGCGAGGCGTCTTGCTCAAGCTCTAGTTCTAGTTCTAGTTCTAGTTCTAGTTCTAGTTCTAGTTCTAGTTCTAGTTCTAGTTCTAGTTCTCGTTCTCATTTAAGCTCGAGCTCGAGCTCGAGCTCTTCTTGGTGATCTTGAGTTTCGGTGTTTTCGAACTCGACCGTCGACGCAAAAAGTCTTTAATGCCTCCCGCGGGTTAGAACCCAGTCCAGACGGATGGGATGCGTGGAACTTCTGATTGTCGACTACCGTCCGGGCTCAGATATCCACGCCATCTAGCAAACGCACCGCCGGTGGACGGTCGCTGGTAGAACCGTCCCAGTGCAACGCCAATCTCGAACGAGTTGCATTCGCGAGGGCAAGTAGCCTGTAAATATTCGTTGCTTCGGATAGATCGCCCGCCAAGTGCTCGAGATCCGTCGCAACGACGTCGTCAAATTCGAGTCCTTCTAGCTGGCCCGGCTGCATGACGTAGATTCCGCCCGCTCCGACGTCCCACCGGTGGAATGCGTTTTTGGGTACGTCGCTGCTGAAAAGTCGATTGCGCCCAAGCCCTCGCGCGATGAGCATGTTTGCAATTTTCGGGACGTGATCTGTCACCATCGGCGCAATGACGACTCGCGAACTTCGATTGACTTTCCACCGAGCTAGGGCGTCGAGTGCAGCCTGGGCCGCGCTAAGCGGACGAACATCAACCACGCCGTCCTCAAAGCTTCCCTCTCGGTCTGTGCGTGGGGGCTCTGCTCCCCAAGCCGCGGCGACTCTGACCACGCGGCGGGGTTGACGCCGCCGCCTGTCCAGTTCGGCAGCAACAGGCAGCATCAGGCTGGCCCCAGTGCTGGAAGCGGCAGCTGAGTGCGCCGTAACGAATGGGTCGGCGGTCAGCAGACGCAGCGCCATCAATTGTTCGGGTCGCAGGTGGTGGGCATCGTCCACCATGACCGAAAAAGCAGGGCTGGCGCCAGCAGAGCTCGTCGCCAACGCCAGGGTCATCCAATTCACCCCCTGTGGCGGGGGAGCGGGCTCCCCCGTCGTCGCGACAAAACGGCGCAACAGCCAGTCGCTCACAGTTGTGACATCCATGTGCTCAGCGAGCGGGCCAAGCAGGTGTCGAACCCGCCGCATCCGGAGGACGGAGGTTGCAAGGAACACCGGGCGAGGTCGTGAGATTTGCGGGCCCGCTTGCAAGAGTGCCGCTGCTCGGAATACCGCGACCGTAGTCAGACCACTGCCCGCCAGCCCAGTAATGAGTTGCGGGACTCCAAAGGGCAACGCCATTGCCGCGTGCTGGTAGTCCGAGAGACGGTCATAGTGCACGTTCCATCGATGATCAATCGTCGGGTTCACTACTTACTCTTCGCGCGCGGCCGCGGCCGCGGCCGCGTCGAGGACTGAACGGAAAAAGCCAGGGACGTCCGGTGTCCCGACAATAAGAGCGCGATCCAGAAGGTAGTTCCCGTTCTCACAACTTGTCTCGGATACCAGGGTGCACGCATGGCAGGATGCAAGATTTAACCCATCAAGCGACACTGATTCTTGCTCACTGCAGAGCGGATCTGCTGAGCACCACGCGGCATCGTCGATTGCGCCCAGGAGCGTCGAAGCGAGCCGATGCGGCTGACCCTGGCGCACCAGCCCACCTAACGTGCCCTCAGCGTCACCAGCCGCGGTGTAGATCAGGAGCCCGCCAAATTGCGGCACCCCTGTCGGGTTTGTACGAGCGAATACTCGTTCGCGAAGCGAAGTTGCGCCGTATCCGCTCTCGAAGGCGAGACGACGGATGAGTAGGTGCGCGAGCGTGTGAAGAAGCACGTAGCGCGGAGAGACGGCTGTTCCCGTGTGCTTCTCGAGGCGGCTCCACATGAATGACTGCGGGGCCCGGTCTCGAAGAATTGCCACGCGATCGACGACCTGCTGGTTCGTTTCCCATTTTGAAAGGGCAGCCTGATCGAGCGACAAGAATATGCCTTCGCCGCGTGTCTCGATTGCCGGCAACCACGTCGGCTTTGGCTTGTCAGACAGCCTGCGTCCGTCTGCTCGAACAAAGTCGGATTCTCCACCGGGAGTAACGCGACGAAACCCTGTAAACGCTCTAACTTCTCTAAGCGCACCCGCGAGCGTAATGCGTGGCACGAGTGAGGCAAGGGCGGCGGTGGCGGGGCCCTGCACCACATTCTCAAAAGACTCGATGCGGGTCCTGAAGTCAGGGTCGTCGAAACTCGTCGAACTGGAAAACGCCGCCCATTCAGATTCCGCGATCTCGTTCACGGTTTCGGGTATCTCGGACAGAAGCTCGGGAGAATCAACATTGGAGCCGGTTTCCGCGACTGCGATCGCGAACAATTCAGCCGCCGGCCTGTGCATAAGCGGCTCGAGCATCCCGCACATGCGTCGTGCCTCCGCTTCGTTACCAAGTTCGATAGCGTCGACGACCGACTTGAAGAACGCGTGCTTCAGGACTGCCAAATCCTCCTCGGACTTGGCAGAAGCCACAAAGGGCACCTCGATCGCAGAGTGGACGTCCGGGTAGTAAACATTACTTGCCCGACGCTGCACGACGATCGCTTCACTGGTACAAGTTGCAGAGATCTCCTTATCCCACCCTTCCCAGGGCTGGCGGCCGGTGCAGTGGAGCCCAATCTTCGCGCTGAGCCTGCGATCGTTAATGTCTGCAAGCGAGCGCGCTGAGACGCAGTAGCTGCAGCGAATTTCTACTGAGCTAAGGCCAGCGCCGCCTGCCTTGCTCTGGATAAACTTAAGGCCATCCCGTTTGCGGCAATCTGCCGCGGTAGAGGAGTGCGCGTACCAGGCCCAGTCAACATCCCCTAGATGACCGCTCGCACATATCTGGACCCACCGCATGGGCACGAGCTGGAGCTTCTTCTTTTTGGTGTGACGGCATGCCGGGCAAATCGCGTCGGGATTTGCGCTCTCCTTCCCTCGGGTCCACTGCACCATCTGGCGGCAGGATCCGCAGAAGAGCCAGGTTGGGAACCGAACGACAGGCAGGCTTGGGCCTTTTGAGGGGTCAGTGAATTGGTGGTCGGGATTGCCTACTGGTGGGGCGTAGAAAGTTCTAGTGCGAAGCGCCCGCGATAGGCGGGGCGAAGCGATGGCCACACGACGGCTCTTTCCCGGGAACCAGGCGTCCGTTCCCTCCACTACAAACGACTGACCAGAGATATCAAAGATCGCACCAACACCGTTAGGGGCGATGACTTGCGTTTGACGCAGTTTCTCTTCACTCACTTCTTTGTTCCCTTCTTCGCAACGTCTCGACCTCTGACTCGGAGCGGTGTTTGAGCGTCGACATTCCGCATTGATCGGAGCGTTGAGGTGCCGCTGCCGCTTTGCCCAAACTCCTTAAGCAGTCGATTTACCTGTTCTTTACCGTCTGTGTACAAGATCGTGGATTCCGCCGAGGACTTGGCCCATTCATCGATGAAGTCGCCGAGGATGTCCCGGGCCAGACTGCTTTCCCGCGGGTCTACGCGATTCACCACGGCTACCAGTCGATCAGCCAACGCTCGGATGTCAGCCTCATGACTGGGGAACGCCTTTCCGGCGTCCCCGTTGTTGGGTAAGCCTGCGTGGAACCGGGCGAGAATCACCAGAGCAGCATGCAGGCTCCTACGTTGTGACGGCGACGAATACGGGGTCACAGTCGTGGGTTCGACATGCCGGTACAGAGCACTGTGGTATGACGCGAAGGTCTCGAAATGTGAGCGATCTCGGGGACGAGCAGATCGAAATACGCTGACGATAAGGCCCGGCCCTGATCTACCGACGCGGCTGGTGGCCTGGATGTACTCTGAAGTCCCCTTTGGTTGTCCATTGACCAGCATGAGCCCAAGGCGCGGGACGTCTACCCCGACGGACAACATATTGGTCGCGGCCAAGACGGAAATCGCGTCACCAGTGACCTCCCGCTTTGCGAGCCGTTCAAGGAGCCGAGGCTGAGCGGCGCGCTCAACGTTCGCGGTGAGTTCCTCGATGTCGTCGACTTGCAAGCTCCTGGCGCTATCCCCGAATCGCGCCGCGAGTCGCAGGGGCACGTCGTCGCGGGCGATAGTCACCGTTCGGCCAAGTTCTTGCAGGGAGCTGTGATAGGCGACAACCGTCCAGAAACGATCCCGGTCCAATGCGGTGAGATTTAGACTTACTGGTGCTTGGAGTAGCGCCGAGAGGGTGTGAACGACAGCGGTGTCAGAGGTGTGACCCTGTGGCATGACCCCGAGGTAGAGCCGGCCCGGGCCAGCCTCGTCCCTGCGTGCAAAAAACGAGTCTGCTTCGTCTGTTCCCGGTGGTGGGAACACAGCGACATCCCGCCCGAATAGCCCTCGAACCTGCTCAGTCGCCCTTCTCACGGTCGCAGTACTTGCGACAACCTTGGGCGGTCTTCCGTCTCGTTCGCATGCGATCTCGATCGCGTGTTCGTAGATGCCGACAGTGGTGCCCAGAGGACCGGTCAAAAGGTGCAGTTCGTCCTGGATGATCAGGCTGGGCGGCGCAAATTGGCCGAAGTTGCCGAGGAATGTGCCTCCACGACGGTTCCAGGGGAGGTCCGCGAATTTGTCGACGGTACCGAGAATAAAACTGGGCACTTCCTCGTAGATCTGGTCATCAACCACGTGAATTGGAAGGGCGTCATGGAAAGGACAATCCTGACGCGGGCAGTTGAGCATGAACGCAACCCCGCTTGACGTCACCCCGTATAGGCGGTCATCCTCGGAGAAGACCCGCGGCATAATTTCGGTACCGCACCACGAGCATCGATCGACTATGAAGATGTCACTCGGCTCGGCATTGGCCCTTTCCTCAGTGAACTGCTTGTGTGCGTCCCCGAAGCGGTTTTTAGTCGTCGCGTCGCCTACCCAAAGCCCAATCGAGATGGGACGATCGCCAAGATCGTCGCGCTCGCGTCGAATGATCTCGCACGCGAGGATGGTGCCGGATGCTCGTTGGAACTGCTGGGCGGTGAGCAAACTAAGCGTGTATCGACTAAGTACTGCCGTGCCAGCCCCAAACTCTCCGTCAGCCAGGCGCCTCCGAAAAATTTCGTAAGCGGCCGCTAGAAGGTATGCCTCGGTCTTTCCGCCGCCTGTGGGGAACCAAATTAAATCGACCAGTTCGCGATCGACGGACCCCGCGTCAGCGAGTCCCGGCAGAATGCTCAGGAAGAAGCCAATCTGAAACGGACGCCACGGCCTGCCAATGACATGGTCCAGCGACTGCGGTGACAGGTCCGCTAAGTCGTCGATCGTTCGGCGGACTCCGGCGTACTCGACCATGCTGCGCTGGTACTGCAGAATCATGGCACGGTTCGCAAGCTGGAAGGCGAGCCAGGACGTATCATCGTTCCTTAGAACGTCGACACCAGCGCGCATTCGTGCCTCAGTTTCCGCGACGCGCGCAGTGATACGCCGGGCTACAGGTTCATCGCCCCCCAGTCCTACGCGCCAGGTCTTGTAGTTGTCGACCAACGAATCGAGAGCCGAGCACACGAGCTCCCGGCTTGAGTCTGGATCGGCCATAGCGGTGGCGTCGAATGCCAAAGGGGAGACCTTATAATCCCGGGACAGTTCCGTCGACGTCCCACGGACCGTCGATTGCGGGACCGTCACTGCGTCCACTGTGTCGGCAGTCGCCGTTGTCGTCCACGCTGGCGCCGCGCCATGGCCTACCGCATAGCTCGCATGGTTACGGTACTGCAGCCGCAATTCCTGCTCTTCTTCGTCCATGGTTTCGCTGACTATCGACGGATATTCGAGGAGTGAGCCCGCAGGCATGCTGATCCGAAGCTCGGCTTGGGTCAACATCTCGTCCCACATCCGTTCGACGGCGACTGTAGACGCCACCGCGGAGTTCGACAGCGTGACCGTGACTAGGTTTCCGTCCGGGCGGTGACGCCATCGGACATCAATGTTGCCGCGACCTTGATTAAACACGGGGTATTTACGGACTGAGCTGCTGGCAGCGACGGTTTCATGCATGGTCTCGACCCGCTGCCAGGTGCGTTCTCCCCGCTGCTGACCGGGCGTTTCTGCTGCCTCGATCGTGATGTAGCGGCCAGCGGAGCATGTGACAACAATCTCACTTGCCGATGTGAAGAAAGAGACTCCCATCGAGGAGGGGAGGAACTTTGTACTGGCTTCCACGGGTGCGCTAGGTGCTTGCCCCTCGGCTCCAAATGTCTCCTCGTACTTCTTGGGATCCAATTCGTCCCTGAGGTCAGTTTGAAGAACACCTTGAACGGCGGAATCAATCCGCGCATCACCTGGCCGCGGGAAGATCGTGCCAGCGAGGTACCGTCGGTTCGGTGGGTCGCAAATGACCTCAGTCGCCCCGCCCATTGGTCCCACAAGCTCGTTTAGAAGGAAGCCGACGAAACGATCCCTGACTTCTTCCTCAACTAGTGACTCGATTGCATCCATTCGCATGGCCCCCAACGCTGTTCTGGTCAAGATGACCGACTTTTTGACGTGAGGGAATCTAATCTTCGCCCCTCTCTGCCAAGATAGGCCATACCGGGGTCACCACCGCCCCGCTGCAAAACGAGGGAGAGAGATGGGGTCGAGCGAGGCTGGGGTTGCGCTAGCAAAGCTGATGCGCTCTCTCGCTGACGCCTATGCAGTCAGCTCCGAAAACGTCATTCGATACGCCGCATCCGTCAACACGGCAGCCGATCTCACCCTTGCCGTCAAGGTCCTGGGGGATCAAGAGAAACCGGCAAGTTTTGCAGCTGCGCCCATTCGCCCTGTGGATGGTGATGAGCTCGACAACGGGGCGGCAGGCATGCCCGCAAGCGAACAGGAAGCGCTTCCGGCAAAACTGGACGCTATCGAGGCCGATCCACGACCAAGCCCTCTCAGCTCGACCTTCGTTGCGGAGGCGTTGCCTTCACAGAAAGCCATCTCGGTGGTTAGGGACGGCGAGGTAATTCTGTCAGACGACCTAGTACGCGACTACCTGATCAGAATTGGTCGCGGTACGTTACTCAAGGCTGAGGACGAGGTGCTACTTGCAACCCTCGCCGACGTAGGGGTACTTGCACGTGAGCGGCTCGAGGCAGGAAATCCGTTGCCCAGGGCGGACCGTCGACGGTTCGAGGAGTTGGTCGTTCGGGGGGCTGTCGCTTTCGACGCAATGGTGTTGTCCAACCTACGTCTTGTCGTCAGTATCGCGAAGCAGTACGTGAACCAGGGGCTTGAAATGGCGGACCTTATTCAAGAAGGCTCTGCTGGCCTGATCAAGGCCGTACAAAAATTTGATCCGAACATGGGTTTTAAGTTCTCGACGTACGCAACATGGTGGGTCAAGCAGGGCATCACGCGGTCAATTGCGAACCAAGGTCGCATGATCCGACTTCCGGTGTACATGCATGAGCAGAACAGAAAGTTGCGACGTGTCGCTGCTGATTTAGAGTCTCAGGGTGTTCAGGTAAGCGCCGAGCTCATCGCGCGGCATGCCGACATGCCTGTCACCAGAGTCAGAGAAATTATGGGTGCATCGACCGATGTGCTGTCCTATGACGCAGAACTCGGGACCGAAGACGTTTTTGCGCTGGTGGAGCTTCTGACGCGTGAGCAGAACGTCGGTCCGATTTATGACTGGGATACCGGGTACAGGGGCATCACGACAGACATTCTCGGTGGAACCCTTTTGAGTCTTTCGGATAACGAGCGATCCGTCATCGTCCTACGTTTCGGTCTGGACGGAGTAGAGGGACGGACTCTGGACGAAATAGGCCGGACTATGGGCCTGACTCGCGAGCGAATCAGACAGATAGAGAGCAAGGCCAAGAGCAAGCTGAGAGTGATGCTCGCGGACGACTTTAGCGTGCCCGCAGCTTCGTACGAAGACGGTTCGCTCCTGCCGAGTGTGCTCCGTGGCCAACCCTGAAGCGCTTCCCAGAATGGAGGTATGGCACAGAAGAGCCCCGGTCCGCATTTGCGGACCGGGGCTCTCAAGCACTTTCCGAACTAGGTCGGACGAACGTCGATCGATATGCGGTCGGCGACTTCCCGAAGATTGGAAGAAGAGTTCAAGTAGCGAGCAAAGGTTGCACTTGCTGAATGAACTTCGAGCCGGTCAGCTTGCCGTATGACGAGAATTTGTTTGCAGAGCTCGTCTGCGAATGACTGCGCGGCAGAGCGCACCGCTCCCGCCTCAAGCAGGACTGATATGCCCCGCAAATCATCCGGCAAAGACTGGGCGATCCGAGCAGCGTGCTCTCGACTGCCCGCAAGCCGTGGAACAGAAATGGTGGTCATGGGGAGACCTCCGTTCGCTGGATGGGGTTGAAGCGTACCTGAATGAGACTCAGAGTTCTACCTGGATAATAGTGCCCGGGAACGCAAAGGACTGGAACCCGGTGGCGGTGTTTTGCGAACGGTGGACCGCACGAGCTGTGCCAGATGCAATGTGCACAGAGCCATTGAGGCCTGTCGATGACCTGATGACTTCGGGCAAGCCTTGTCCCCGTCCCCTCTCTCCCGTGGCAGAAATATTCTCCGCGACAGCAAGCTGGAGGGCATTTGTGTCATCCGTCACAGTGAGTTGAGGATTGTTCCGAAGGCTTGCTTGAAGACCTAAGCCTGAGTCGGCAATCGCAAAAGTTATTTTCTGACCGTTGTGAGTTGTTTGCGCGGCTACCCATCCGCCTTCCGCTCCAGAGTGGAAGTGCATATTGCCAACGACCTCGCAGATCGAGGCATGGAGAGACTCTGCCAACGACGACTTAGCCCCCATGCGCTCCAAGCGCTCAAACACCAGATTTGCTACTTGCTCGCCACCGAACTCGCCCTCAACCTTGGTCAGCTCCAGTAGGTCTCCGGAGAGATCCGTCTCTCGCACTGGTCGAATGGAATGCTGTACGTGCAGGCTGTCGAAAGCCAGTCCGAGCCGCATCCGCGAAACGTAGTTCGCCACATTCCCGTCGGTCGGCGTTAGAAACATAACTTGCCGCTCTTCACGACGAGCGCTTTCAGCTATGGCGGCGATACCGACGAGACCAACAGGTTGGACCCAGGATGCTCCTGAAAGGTCTATGACTAATTGCGGCGCGCCGGGCCCTTCGAGCGCGTCGAGCAAGCGCGTTGGGCTGATACTGCCAGAAATTTTCAAGTGTTCCCCCAAGGACAAAGCTGATATCGAATCAGGATAGCGCTTGCGACGGCGTTCCCGCGCTTGCTGTGGCCCGCTCGAGCCCGTAGGTAAGACGTCACCGATGGTGCCCAAGCGGAGAGCCTTGCGCGCGGCTGCCTCGAGGTGCTCATAGAACTTGCGAACGGCCCGCTGCTGTCAGTGAACCACTGCTCGAGGGGGTGCCGATGAATTCGGACCGACTGGATAGTCACCGCGTTCGGGCACACGCCGACCTGGCACGGCGTCCCAGTTTGGCCATGTGCCGCTTGTGCCACATGGACTTTGGCTAGCCCCCTCTCTCCCACCGCCGGGCGCGCTCCACAAGGCGTTCGGTCCGCCGACCCCAAAACGCCTCGGCACGGCTAAATGCCCCGTCCTCGAGGTGATTCGTCGTTGCAACACCGTCTCGTCGGCGTCGATGGCTCTGTCCCGGCCCTTGTCTACCGCGATTAGCCACAGTTCGGCCTTTCTCGCATCGGGGCGGTTCTTGGCGTCAGGTCGTTTCCAGCTCCGGTGATCTGACGCAAGGTGGTCGATGGCCTGGACCATGGCACAGGGTGCGGGGGCCTTCATCGATGTAAGGCCCGCAGCAGCCTCGAGCCGTTCGACCAGCGTCGCAGTATGTCTGAGTCGCTTTTGCCGGGCCGCGACCGCAAAAACCTCTCTGCAGCCGTGTCGTGATCCGTACTCAGGTCGTGCCTGATCGCAACTGTTTGTGAGTCATGTTCACATACGAATATGGCTGCTCACGCCTAGTAGACGGCTGCACGGGTCCTGGAGGGCGAGCACTAAGCGATGGGCCTCCGCATCCCCGAACGGGGGCGCGAAGTCATAACCGACTAGACGGTACTTTTCGCAGATGTCGAACAATGTTCACCTCCAGCGTCGCTCTGCTGCGGCCGTCTTTTTCTTGCCTCTCGTCACCTTCGGGATCTACTCCATCGTCTGGTACGCCAAGACTCGCGAAGAGGTGAACGCGAGCGGTGCGAGTGCGATCACGACCTGGTGGATCCTCTGCCCCTTCGGTCTGTTCTGGTACCTCTGGTCGCTAGCCAAGGGCATCAACGTCGCCACGGGGCTCGGAACTGGTGGGAACTACGCGCTGCTCCTCCTTCTTGGCGGCATCGGCCAGGCCATCGTGCAGGCGCGCATGAACAGTGCCCAGGCTGGCGCCCCGGTCGCCGTCACGCCGGCGATGGCCTAGATCCCCGTGTCTCTCGCGATGAAACGCTGGTGGAACGGTCTGACGAACAAGGGGCGTCTCCTGACGGGAGCTGGGGGAGTCGCCGCCTTGCTCATCGCCGGGGCTCTCATCGCCCCGGACGGCAGCAGCGGTTCGGCGTCTGCCGACACTGCTGTCCAGAGGACAGAGTCGGCCAGCCCCACGCCGACGCCGACGCCGACGCCGACACCGACGCCCGTGGTCACCACGGAGAGCGTCGACGTCAGCGAGGCGATCCCGTTCGACGCCGTCACGGTCGACGACGCGGGACGCGACATGGGACAGGACGCCATCACCACGGCCGGTCAGGACGGCACTCGCGTCAAGACGTACGAAGTCACCTACACGGACGGCGTCGAGACGTCGAGGTCGCTGGCGAGCGAGGCCATCGCGGCGCCTCCGGTCCAGCAGGTCACGAGCAGGGGGACCAGGCAGCCCTACGTGGCGCCGGCACCCGCACCTGCCCCGGCGCCCGCTGCCCAGGGCTGTGACTCGAACTACTCAGGTGCTTGCGTGCCGGTGGCCTCCGACGTGGATTGTGACGGCGGCAGCGGCAACGGACCCGCATACGTGCGGGGTCCCGTGAGCGTCGTCGGCTCCGATATCTACGACCTCGATCGCGACGGCGACGGCATCGCCTGCGACTGAGCGTTCCGTCGCGCACTCGAACGGACCATCGGACCATCGGACCCGAACGTTTGGGTAGGTGCCTGCCCGGTGCCGCATGGACATCGTGGTGTTCGGCGCCAGGCGCAGTGTTTAGACGAAGTCCTTAGTTGGACTACATGCGAGAAAGCAGGTCCGCTTTCTTGGCTGAGAATTCCTCCTCCGTGAGGATGCCCTCATCGCGCAGGGCCGCGAGTCGCTTCAGCTGAAGGGTCGTGTCCTGCTGCGTCGACTTCTCCAAAGGTTCAGGAGAGGCCGGCCACCGGTCCGAGATGAGACCCGACACAAGGGAGAACGCTTGCTCACTGATCGACGATGGGCCTACAGGCTCAGCCGGTGCAGAGCCGACCGGAACGGCCAAGTCCTGGACCGGTGCGATCGATCGCTGGTCGCGTAAGAGGAGTTCCAGGTGCTTGAAGAGGCTCTCTGGCAGCTTCAGCAGGGACTGCTTGCCATCGGCCCAATCGACACGGACCGTGTGCTGGGGGCGGATGGTCGAGTCGAGCGTCGCCCCCACGGCGGCGGATGCGCCCTTGCCCAGGAACTTAGGCAGCAGAGCGCCAGCGACGGCCTGTCCGACCGTGCTGATGGCGCTGTTGCCGGTGCCTGAAGGAAGGTCCTCCCAGGCCTGGACCCGCTCGGCGTCGAGCTTGCGCCACTTGAATCCAGACTGAATGACCAGGCCGCTTCCGATGGGTGCCACCGTGACCACGCCATCAAGGAAGCTGCCACCGACAACCCGACCATTCATCACCATGTCGTCACCTTAGTGGGGTGGGAAGTCTTGACCAGCCTCATCACCTTGGGGCAAACGAGACCGCGCCGAGTGCAACTCCTCACGGTGCCGCACAACATCGAAGCCGTTCCCGAGGGTGGCCACCTCATTCACGCCCGAAATTGGGAACAGCTATGCGAAAGCCCATCGGGCGGGCGCCGCCTCGTGTAACGAGTGCGTGAAGCTTCGGGGGCGGGAGGGGGAGGGCGCGAGCCCCGCTCGAGGCCCGTAGCTGCGGGGATCGCGGGGTGCAGAGTGCGCACGCAGGTGCCGCCTCCTACGGTCTGACGGCCTCGCGGCAGGGACGTAAGTCCCTTATCGTTCAGCGGAACGATAAACGGAAGGCCATCCCCGCATGACACCGATCGTCCCTGAACACCGATCCGGCCTGAGCCGGCGCACCGTGCTGGCCGGCGCCGCCGGGCTCGCCGGGTTGGGCCTGCTGACCCTGTCGGGCTGCACGCCGGCGCGGAGCAACCCGACCATCCCCGAGGCCGCCGCCGTTGGCACAGCGAAGAGCGGCGGAAGCCTCCGCATCGCCCGACCCGCCGCCTCCGCTGCGGAGACCCTCGACTCGGCCAGCTCCCTCTCGGCCTACGAGTACCTCGGCGCCCTCTACAACCGCCTCGTCAAGCTCGACGAGCAGGGCGTCACCGTGCCCGACCTCGCCGAGGAGTGGTCCGCCACCCCCGACGGCGTCACCTGGACCTTCCGCCTGCGCCAGGGCGTCACGTTCCACGACGGACGCCGCTTCACCGCCGCCGACGCCATCTACTCGATCGAGCACATCCTCGACCCCGACACCGGCTCGCCCCAGGGCGAGGTTCTCGCCGCCATGATCGGCCCGGGCAGCATGAGCGCCCCCGACCCGCTCACCCTCCGCTTCGAGCTGCTGACCGCCAACGCCGAGTTCCCCTCGCTGCTGACCGCGTACCAGTGCTACATCGTCCCCGAGGGCAGCGCCGAGCCCGGCGACCCGAACGGGATCGGCACCACCGGCATCGGCACGGGGCCGTTCAAGCTGAGCAGCTTCGAGCCCGCGGGCACGGGCAGCATCGAGGCGTTCGAGGACCACTTCGCCGGATGTCCGGTGCTCGACGGCATCGACTTCTACTCGATCCAGGACACGACGGCGCGCGTCAACGCCCTGCTCGCCGGCCAGATCGACCTCATCTCGCAGACCAACCTCGACTTCGCCACCGCCCAGGTCGTCAGCGCCTCGAGCACCGCCACCGTCGCCCGCTCCGCCAACGCGCAGTGGTACACGATCCCGATGCTGTTCACCTCCGCCGAGTTCAGCGACCCGCTGGTCCGCCAGGCCATGAAGCTCGCCTACGACCCCCAGGCCATCGTCGACACCGCCCTGCAGGGCACCGGCTCGCCGGGGTGGGACAACCCCGTGCCTCCCACCCAGGCGGTCTGGCTCGACGAGCAGCGCCAGCACGACCCCGACAAGGCCCGGGCACTGCTCAAGCAGGCCGGTCGCGAAGGCTTCCGCACCGAGATCTACACATCCAGCTACGAGTCGGTCTTCACCTCGATGGCCGTCGCGTACCGCGACCAGGTGAAGGAGGCGGGCATCGATCTCGTCGTGCGCAACGCCTCCTCGGACTCGTACTACACGCAGATCTGGATGCAGAAGCCGCTGATGGTCAGCTACTGGTTCACCGGCCGCCCGATCGACCAGCTGCTGAACCAGATCTTCCGCACCGGCTCGTCGTACAACGAGAGCGCCTGGTCGAACCCCACCTTCGACGGGCTGCTCGACTCCGCCCGCGCCGAGATGAACGACGAACGTCGCCGGATGCTCTACCAGGACGCCCAGCGCGTCATCGTCGAGGACTCCGCCGACATGACGCCGATGTTCGGCGACCGCCTCGTCGGCCTCGGCCGGAACGTCGTCAACTACCGCGAGTACGGCTTCGAGTTCGACTACCTGCAGATCGGACTGCGCGCATGAGTACCGAGATCACCAGCCCGCCCACGCCGCCGGGTCAGCCGCGTCCGTCGTCGGGCCTCGACAAACAGAGCCGAGGAGGCGCCCGCCCAGGAGGCGCGGCCGTCACCACCGCTCTGCTCGTGCTGCGCCGGGTCGGCACCGCCCTGCTCACCGTGCTGCTCGCCTCCTTCTTCGTGTTCTTCGCGGTGCAGGCGCTGCCCGGCGACGTCGCTCAGCAGCTCCTCGGCCAGGACGCGACTCCCGACGCGGTCGCCGCGCTGCGCGAGACGCTCGGCCTCGACCAGAACGTCTGGGCCCGCTACGGCCAGTGGCTCGTCGGCGCCAGCCACGGCGACTTCGGCATCTCGCTGGTCAGCGGGGCTCCGGTCGGGCCCGACCTGCTCGTCGCGTTCCGCAACAGCATGTTGATCGCCGTGCCGGCCCTGCTCGTCGGCGTGACGCTGTCGCTGACCCTCGGCGTCGTCGCGGGCGTGCGCCGAGGCCGCCCGAGCGACCACGCCATCTCGCTGATCAGCCTGATCGTGATGAGCGTGCCCGAGTTCATGGTCGCCACGATCCTCGTGCTGCTGTTCGCGGTCGCGATCCCGATCTTCCCGGCCGTCGTGCTGCGCGGCGACAGCGCCACCGTGACGGAGCTGCTGCCGAGCGTGTGGCTGCCCGCCATCGTGCTGACCCTCGCCATGGCGGCCTACATCGTCCGGACGGCACGCTCGTCGACCATCGACGTGATGGCCTCGGAGTTCGTCACCACCGCCGAGCTCAAGGGCCTCTCGACCCGCCAGGTCGTCTGGCGCCACGCCGTGCCGAGCGCGCTGCTGCCGACCCTCAACGTCGTCGCCCTCAACGTGGCGTGGCTGCTCGGGGGAGTCGTCGTCGTCGAGAACGTCTTCAACTACCCGGGCATGGGCAAGCTCATGCTCGAGTCGGTCTTCAACCGCGACCTGCCCACCATCCAGGCGATCGCCGTCGTCAGCGCGCTCGTCTACGTCGTCTGCAACCTCGCGGCCGACCTGATCGCCCTCGCGCTCGACCCGCGGCTGCGCACCCGACGGAAGGCCCGCTCATGAGCACGATCACGCCTCCTCCTGCTCCCGCTTCGTCCCCGGCCTCGGCCTCGGCTGAGGGCAGGGCCCCGATCGCGACGCGGCTGCGCTCGGTCTGGACGGGTCTCGGCAGCAGCATCAGCGCCTCCTCGGCTCTCGGCATCGGACTGGGGCTCATCGCGCTGCACGTGCTGCTCGCCGTGCTCGCCCCGCTGATCTCGGGACACGACCCCGTCATGACCGACTCCACCGCCGCGCTCAGCGGCGCGAGCTGGTCGCACTGGCTCGGCACGGACCAGTACGGCCGCGACATCCTCTCGCGCACCCTGCACGGCGGGCAGTACGCGCTGCTCGTGACGTTCCTCGCGACGACGATCGCCGTCGGCATCGGCACGGTGCTCGGCTGCGTCACCGCCTACGCCGACAACTGGTTCGACGAGGTCGTCATGCGGATCGTCGACGCGCTGCTCAGCGTGCCGTCGATCCTCGCGCTGCTCGTCGTCGTGACCGTGTTCGACTCGGGGCTGTGGGTCATCGTGCTCGCCGTCACCGTCGTCTACGCACCGGCCGTGACGCGCGTGGTCCGCGGAGCCGCCCGCACCGTCATCACCCAGGACTACGTCACCGCCGCCCGCGCCCGCGGCGAGGGAGCGCTCAGCATCGTGTTCCGCGAGATCCTGCCGAACGTCACCGACGTGGTGCTCGTCGAGTTCGCGATGCGCGCCTCCTGGATCGTGCTGCTGATCTCGACGCTGTCGTTCCTGGGGTTCGGCGCGAACCCGCCGACTCCCGACTGGGGGCTCATGGTGCAGGAGAACCGCACCGCCCTCACCGTCGTGCCGCTCGGGACCCTCGCCCCCGTCGTCGCGCTCGCCACACTCGTGATCGGCCTCAACCTCAGCGCCGACGGACTCAGCAAGACGTTGGGCGTCGACCGCGCCCAGAAGGGGGCGATCTGATGACCGCTCGCATCGGAACGGCCGGGCACACTCCTGCGGGCGCTGATCCGTCTCGTGACGGATCAGGCCTGCGGAGTTCAGCCGCACCTCCTGCGGTCGCATCTGGCGCTGCGGAGGGGGCGAGCCGAGGAGGCGCGGGTGCGGTCGGCGAGACCGCCCGCGACCTCGTCGTGCGCGTCGACGACCTCTCGATCTCGTACTCCGCCGGACGCCGCGAGGTGCCCGTGGTGCGCGGCGTCAGCTTCGACATCGCCGCCGGTCGCGCACTCGGCCTCGTGGGCGAGAGCGGAAGCGGCAAGTCGACGGTGGCTCGGACGCTGCTGGCGCACCTCCGACGGGGCTCGCGCCTCGTCGGCGGCAGCGTCACCGTGGCCGGTTCCGACGTCTTTGCGCTCGACGAGCGGGCCCGCCGTGCGCTGCGCGGTGGCACCGCCGCGCTCGTCGCCCAGAACGCCGGACAGGCGCTGACTCCCTCGATGCGCGTCGGCCGACAGCTGCGCGAGGCGCTCGAGAGCCACGGACTGCCCGGCGGCCACGAGCGCGTGCTCGAGCTCGTCCGGCACGTGCGGCTGCCCGACCCCGAGGGGATCGTGCGGCGGTACCCGCACCAGCTCTCCGGCGGGCAGCAGCAGCGGATCGCGATCGCGATGGCCGTCGCGGCGCGTCCCAGGCTGCTCGTGCTCGACGAGCCGACGACCGCGCTCGACGTCGTCACGCAGTCCGCCGTGCTGGAGCTCATCCGCGACCTCGCCGTCGAGCTCGACATGGCGATCCTGCTCGTGAGCCACGACCTCGGCGTCGTCTCGAGCATGGCCGACGAGATCGCCGTCATGCGCGACGGTGTCGTCGTCGAGCACCGGGCCACCGCGGACCTGTTCGCCGACCCGCGCGACCCGTACACGCGGGAGCTGCTCGCGAGCATCCCGCGCGTGGGCGGTGCCGACGACGCTGACGCTGCTGACCACCATGAACCGGGTTCCGAACCAAGAACCGGGATAAAACGCGGTTCATCGTTCGAAACGCGGTTCTTGGCGCGGGCGAGTCGCGTGGTGGGCGGTGCCGGGGACGGCGCCGCGCCTCCTGCGGGTGAATCTGCTGCCGGCGCTGCCGGTGCTGCCGGTGCCGCGGGCGCTGCGAGTGACTTGACGCGTTCCGGACACCATGACGCGGCACAGCGCGGCACGCTGTCCGGAACGGGGCACGAAGGAGGTGCGGGTCGCGCTGCCGGGACCGGGCACGCTCCGGGTGCGGTGCGGGGGACCAGCGTTCCCGGCGGCGATGCACCCTCGAGTGGACCGAACACCTCGTCGTTGCGGGGTGCATCGTCCACTGCGGGGTTCGCGGGAGGTACGGGTCGCGCTGACAGCGCTGATCACGTCTCCGAGACCGCCGGCAGCGAACGCGCGGAGGCGGTCGTCGTCGCTCGCGAGCTGGTCGTGCGGTACGGCCGCGGGCTGCCCGCGGCCGTCGACCGGGTGTCGCTCGAGATCGGGCGGCGGGAGACGTTGGCCGTGGTGGGGGAGTCGGGCTCCGGCAAGTCGACACTGGCGACGGCGATGGCGGGGCTGATCCCGGCGGAGTCGGGGTCGTTCACGTTCCGCGGCGCGGACGGCGTCGAGGGCGACCTCACCCAGCCCGTCGCGAGGCGGACGGCGGAGCTGCGGCGGTCGGTGCAGCTCGTGTTCCAGAACGCGGACACGTCGCTCAACCCGCGACGCACCGTCGGCGCTGCGATCGCTCGGCCGCTGACACTGTTCACGGGGCTGACCGGCTCCGCCCGGGCTGATCGCACTGCCGAGCTGCTGGTCGAGGTCGGGCTGTCGCCGGACTTCGCCGCACGCCTGCCGGCCCAGCTCTCGGGCGGTCAGCGCCAGCGCGTCGGCATCGCCCGCGCGCTCGCCGCCGGCCCCGAGCTGATCATCGCCGACGAGATCACGACCGCGCTCGACGTGCGGGTGCAGGCGGGGGTGCTCGACCTGCTGACGGGGCTCCGCGACGAGAAGGGGCTGAGCTGCCTCTTCATCAGCCACGACCTCGCGGTCGTCCGCGGCGTGGCCGATCGCGTCGCCGTCATGACGGGCGGACAGATCGTGGAGGTCGGCCCGGCCGACACCGTGTTCTCCGGCCCGAACCATCCGTACACGCAGACGCTGCTCGACGCGACGCTCGACCCGGGCACCACCGAGCTGCCGAGCGTCGGCGACGGCCGCCCGCGCTGGCGCGACGCCGAGGGCTGGGACGACCACGGCGACGGACACCGGATCAAGCGCTGGGAGGCGATGTGAGGGAGAACGACGTGACCAGGGGGGCCGTGGTGGGGACGCGCGGTGCCGAGCGATCCGGCACGAGACGGATCGACGTCGGCAGGGGCGCGGTTCGGACCAGCGTGCACGGCGGGGTGCAGCTGCACGACCGCGCCGGCGACGAGGAGGCGGAGGGCGGCATCGCTGCGGAGGCCCACCTCCTGCGCCGCCTGCGTGAGCGCGAACAGGGCCGACGTCGGGACGGGGGCGCGTCGTGAGCGGGCAGGACGAGCAGCGCGCCCCGCATGCACACGGCGACCAGCGCGCGTACGGCGCCCAAGGGCGCCAGGCCGACCAGGGGCGCCAGGCCGACCAAGGGCGCCAGGGCGACCGGTCCGCCAGTCGCCACCCGCGCCTCCTTCGCGACACCGAGGCGCTGCATGAGGTCGACGTGCGCGACGAGTGGGTGCCGCTGCCGGACGGCACTCGGCTGCACGCACGGATCTGGGCGCCGCGGGTCGAGCGCCCCGTGCCGGTGCTGCTCGAGTACCTGCCGTACCGGCTCGACGACTGGACCGCTCCGCGCGACAGCGAGCGGCACCCCTGGTACGCGGCGCGGGGGTACGCGTCGGTGCGGGTGGACATCCGGGGCACGGGGTCGAGCGACGGGCTGTTCGACGACGAGTACTCGGTGCAGGAGCTGGACGACGGCATCGCCCTGATCGAGTGGCTCGCCGCCCAGCCGTGGTCGACGGGCGCCGTGGGCATGTTCGGGATCTCGTGGGGCGGGTTCAACGCTCTCCAGCTCGCCGGTCGCGCCCCCGCCGCGCTCAAGGCGATCGTCACCGTGTGCTCGACCGACGACCGGTACGACAACGACGTCCACTACATGGGCGGCGCGGTGCTCGGCATCGACATGGCGGCCTGGGGAGGGACGATGTTCGCGTTCAACTCCCGTCCGCCGCGGCCCGAGGTGGTCGGCGCCGACTGGATCGCCCAGTGGCGTGAACGCCTCGAGCACAACGTGCCGATGACGCCGACCTGGCTCGCCCACCAGGAGCGCGACGACTACTGGCGGCACGGCAGCGTGTGCGAGGACTACTCCTCGATCACGGCCGCGGTGCTCGCCGTCGGCGGCTGGGCCGACCCGTACCGCGACGCCGTGCTGCGGCTCGTGTCGAACCTCGATGCCCCCGTCAAGGGGATCGTCGGGCCGTGGTCGCACCAGTACCCGGACCGCGGGCTGGCTCCGGGGCCGGGCATCGGGTTCCTGCAGGAGACGCTGCACTGGTGGGACCGCTGGCTGCTCGACGAGCCGAACGGCGTCGACGACGAGCCGGCGCTGCGGGCCTGGATCAACGACTCCGAGCCTCCCGCGACGTTCTACGCCGAGCGGACCGGCCGCTGGGTCGCCGCCGAGGCCTGGCCATCGGAGGCGACCTCGGCTCGGGTCGAGTCGCTGTCGCTCGCCGTCGGCGGCGAGCACGGACCGGTGTCGGTGCGCTCGCCGCAGAGCACCGGACTCGACGCTGGACGCTTCTTCCCCTTCGGCAACGCCACCGACCTGCCGCCCGACCAGCGCGGCGAGGACGGACGCTCGGCCTGCTTCGACCTGCTGGCCACGGGGGCGCCCCTCGACCTGCTGGGGAACGTCGTCGTCGACCTCGCGCTGACGAGCGACCGGACGTCGGCCACGGTCATCGTGCGGCTCTGCGACGTCGCCCCCGACGGCAGCTCGACGCTCGTCACCCGCGGGGTCCTCAACCTGAACAAGCGGCACGGTCGCGATCAGAACGTCCCGATGGAGGCGGGGGTCGAGGAGGTCGTGCAGGTCGCCTTGGTCTCGACCGGACATTCCTTCCCGGTCGGCCACCGCCTCCGGGTGGCGGTCTCGTCCGCCTACTGGCCCTGGATCTGGCCGCACCCCGACGAGGCGACCCTGACGATCGACCCGCGGCACAGCTCGGTGACGCTGCCCGTCTGGACACGGCACGGCGACGACGGCGTGCGGTTCGAGGCGCCGACCCGCGCGACCCCGCTCGCCGTGCGCGCGCTGCCCGCCGCGTCGGACCTGCCGCAGCGCAGCGTCTCGCACGACGTCGGCACGGGCGAGTGGGTGCTCGATGTCGACCCCGGCTACGGCGGCGGACGCGCCTATCCCGACGGGCTCGTCTTCACCGAGGACAGCCGCGAGACCTACCGCATCACCGACGGCGACCCGCTCTCGGCCTCCGCGGAGTCGCGCTGGGCCATCGGGCTCGAGAAGCCGTCGTGGAAGGCGTGGCTCGAGACGACGTCGCGGCTGACGGCGACCCGGGACGAGTTCGTCGTCGTCAACACCGTGCAGGCGTGGGCTCGGGACGGCGGGCCCGAGGCGCCGGTCGTCGTCGTCGCGGAACGCCGGTTCGAGGACCGGGTGCCGAGGACGTCGGCGTGAGCGGGGTCGGGGACGGGAGCGGCGCCTCCTCGGCTGCGCCTGCGGGTGTGTCTGCGAGTACTCCTGCTGCTGCGGGCGGGGCTCGGCAGAAGCCGGCCGTGCGACGGGCGCTGATCGTGGAGGCGGCGCGCGGCGTCATCCTGCGCGAGGGGCTCGGCGGGACGCGGCTGCGCGACATCGCGGGGGAGGCGGGCGTCTCGGTGGGCACGGTGACCTACCACTTCGAGAGCGTCGCGGAGATCCTCAACGAAGTCGTCGTGCTCGAGACGGCGCGCTTCTACTCGTCGATCATCGAGGCTGTCGACGCCGAGCCGGACCCGGTCGCCGGCGTGCGGATGCTCGTCGAGCCGCTCTTCGCCGCGACGGACGCGAGCGACGAACACTGGCGGCTCTGGTCGGACTACTGGACGGCCGTCGCGCGGAAACCCGCGGTCGCCGCAGAGTACGTCGAGCGGATCCGCGTCTGGGAGGCGTGCCTCACGCGGACGCTCCGGCGCGGGGCGGAGTCGGGCGCGTTCCCGGCGCTCGGGTCCGCGGCAGGAGCTGCGGGCCCGGATGGGGCCGGGGCTGCTGGTCCGGACGGCGCCGATCGCGCGTCGGAGGTGGCGCTCAAGCTCGCCGCGTACAGCGACGGGGTCGCGACGCAGCTGGCGCAGAAGGCTCCGGGGCTGACGTCGGAGCTGGCGTCGACGTGGATGTGGACGTTCCTCGGGCACGAGACGGGCGCCTCCTTCGCCTGAGGCCCTTCTGGAGGGTGCTGAACCGGCACGAAGCGCTCTCGCAGCGGCTCGCGACGACCGTCCGTGCCGGTTGACGCCGCGCAGCAGGGACGAGAGGCCCCGAATCGACCTTCCGAGGGGCTCGGGGGTCGATTCGGGGCCTCTCGAGGGAGGGCGTGCGGAGTCTAGGGCTGGCGTCGGCGGGCCAGGGCGACGAGCGCCACCGCTCCGCTCAGCAGCACCTGGCCTGTGGGCGCCATTTCTCGGGGTCGACGGGTTCGCCCTTGCGCCTCCAAGTAGGTCGGCGCGCTCCCGGCTCGATCAGGGTGCGCGGCTCTGGGGCCCAGATCTTGGCCGTAGACAGACAGGTCTGAAAGTGCTACATATAGAACTCGTATTTCAGCAGATTGGAATTCATAAAATGAAGAAAAATCAGAAACTCGGTTCATGCTTGGTAGTCGCCATGATGTTCGGGGGCGTCCTAGCTGGCACCCCAGCGAATGCCGCTCCCACTTCGTACGAGCAGACGTCTGCCATGGCGGAAGCTCTCAACGATCCGGCCAGCACGGAGTCAGGCGTCGACGAGATGGCGCCCCGTCGTCTGGTGGGAGTCGCGAGAGCGATGGCCATCGGCTTCAAGGCGGCCAAGGCACCCCAGGCCGTCGGCAACATGGCCCGACTGGCTAGTGTCCTGGGCTTCATGTCGGCGACGCCTCTCAATTCTCCCGACGTGGAAACCGCCTACTTCGATCGATAAGTCGTCCAGATGGGGTTCACCCGAAAGGGTGAGCCCCGTCGCTCCTCGAAGGAAGGTTCATGCGAAAAGAACTTGGTGCTGCGCTCGGCTTGAGCGTCGTTATGACTTTCACACTGAATGCACTTGTGCTCGCCGGACCTGTTACCCCGATCCGATTTGACGTTGGACCGGTCGCGCAACTACCTAATCCGCACTTTTCCCAGAACTGGCAGTTGTTCGCGCCGGATCCCGTGAGCGACGAGCGCGGGGTCGTGGCACGACTCCGCTGCGACGGCGATCCCGAAGCGTGGGTTGATATTTCCTCGCCGGCCATCGCAGAGACTCAAGGAACTCGACTGTTCCCGTCAAGGGAGAGCCGGATCGTCAGCAGTGCTCTCGTCGAGCGATTCGCGAGGGACGACATCGCGCAACGACTCTCGGAGAGAAACGCTGAGGATCTCATTCCGGACGACGGCGCGGCCGGTAAGCGGGCGGAGCGCCTTCTTGCTCGGTACGCCGCTCGTGTGACCGCCTGTTCAGGCCAATCACCATTGAGACCAACCGCGGTGCAAATTCGATACGTGACCCGTTCGCTCCCGCCTTGGTCGACTCGAATGGACTTGAGCACGCGGGGAGAAGTGCATGTTCTCGACTCCAAGTGGATCGTCCTGTGATTTCTGCCTTGAGGACGCGAGCCGATTCGATTTCCGAGTGGATGACCGGTGCGGCTCGGGCCACGACAGCGCTGAGCCTCATGAGAGCCGTGATCGGGTTCACTTCCCTCGCGCTGTACCTTCGCCACTACACAGATAGGGCCCTTTTCTTCGGGCCGGACGGCGTGTACGGGCAGCAGGTGATCTCTGACTATGCGGCCAGCATAGGGACATTCAGTCTCTACTCCGCCTCATCGTCGCCCGTTGTTTTCGAGCTCATCTTCCATACCGGCATCGTCATGGCCCTCCTTGTGCTGCTCGGTATCGGCGGGCGGGCCGTCCTGGCTGCCCACTATGTGTTGCTTTGGTCGCTGTACATGGCAAACCCCTCATTCATGGATGGCGGGGATGCGCTCACGGCGACCGCGATTCCCTTTCTCCTGCTTACGCGGTGTCATTCGTCATTCGCAGTGAGGAGACGAGGACGAGAGCGGGCTGAGAGCGCTACCGTCGCAGTCTGTAACAACACTGGGTTGCTTCTTCTCGCGGTCCAGGTCTGCATCGTCTATCTGATGGCTGGCCTGTACAAAGTTCAAGGAGATCTTTGGCAGGACGGTACGGCGCTTTACTACGTCCTGAATGTTCCGGAGTTCTTCCTCCCCGGTGTCACGCCCCTACTCATGCAATCTGACTGGCTTCCGGTTCTTGGCGGATACGCCACGGTCTTAGTTTCTGTCTTCTTTCCTGTGTTCATCGTCTTTCGTGGAGGACGAATCGCCGCAGTGACAGCCATGCTTGTTTTCCACCTTGCCATCGGCGTCCTCATGGGCCTCACCTCCTTCGCTCTCGTGATGGCCGCATACGACATGCTCTTCGTCAATGGTCACATCGAGCGCTTCCGCGTTCATGTACGGAAGCTCATCGAGGCGTGGCGGCCCCGGCCCGATCCGGACGCTCGAGGAGGTGCGTGATGAGAGATTCCCTGAAAGCGTCTGGTGACTGGCGCGCGAGTGTCCGTGCTGCGGCCGACAGTGCCTGGGTCGAAGACCGGGGGGCCGCGGGGCCCTACGCAAGGGCTTCGCTCTTGGAGTGGGGCAGCATCACCAAGGGGCTGGTCGGCACCACCGCGTATCTGACCCTCGACACGAATCGTCGTGTGGCAGACCTGCTGCCCGAGTACCCGGACGCCGAGTACACGGTCGCGGACCTGGTCCACCACACCTCGGGCTTGCGGCGCTTGCCCACGAACATGCGGGGTGGTCTCGTGCGAGACCCCTACCGGGGCACAGTCGGTCGGCCCCTGTCGCCCGAGGACGTCCGACCTGAGGGCGGAGCGTGGGGCGAGTACCTGTACTCGAACACCGGGTACGCCCTGCTCGGCAGCATCTTGGATCGCGTGCACGGAGACTGGTTCGGTGCGGTCCAGGAGCACGTTCTCGTCCCGGCCGGCATCACCACGGCCACTGTGACCCCGAGAGCCCACGACTGCATCATGCCGTCGCTCTGGTTCGGGCGGCCGCTCGCGCCGTGGCAGATGGCCGGGTCTCCCTACGCCGCCTCGGGTGGCATGTGGTCGACCTTCGAGGATCTGTGTCGGTACGCGGACTGGGCCCTAGCCCACGACGCCGGACCTGAGCGGACCGTCAGCTGGCAGCGAGAGGGGGTGACGATGTGGATCAACGGCGAGGTGCGTGCCTCTGGTGCGGCCATCGTCTCCGCTGGCGGCATCAGGGCCGCGGCTCACGCGCTGGCACAGGTACCGAACCGATCCGACCAGATCGCAACTGCCCTCATAGCCCGAGCACTCGCTGGTGCCCAGCCCCCGGGCTGACCACGAGGCGCGAGGGGCGCCGGCTGCCGCACGGGTGCGGCAACTCGACGCCCCAAGGGCGAGCTGCGGGCTACGCGCGGCGGCGGCGGGCCCGGATGACCAGCGCGAGGCCGGCGAGCAGCACCAGCAGCGCTCCCGCGGCGAGGGGGAGGGCGTCGCTGCCGGTGAAGGCGAGCGCGCCGTCGGCCTGCGCCGTGGTGGTCGAGCCTCCGGCCGACGTGCCCGCACCCGTGTCTGCACCGGTGCCCGAACCAGCACCGCCGGCACCCGGCGTGCCGGGCAGCGGGTCGGAGACGGCGGTCAGCTCGAAGGTGCCCCAGGTCTCGGCGCCCGTCGCGTCGGTCTGGCCGACGAGGGTGTGGGTGCCGGCTCCGAGGCCCTCGGGGAGGCGCAGCGTGAGCACACCGTCGTCGTCACTGGGGTCGTCGCCCAGGTAGACTGGCTCCGAGTGGACGAACCAGTCGAGCGCCGCACCGGCGAGACGACGCGGGACGGTCGCGGTGAGCGTGCCCTCCGCCTCGTCGACGGCGGTGACGACCAGCGTGTGCGTCGCCTCCGTCAGCTCGGAGAGCGGCACCGCCGTCGGGTCCTCGTCACCGGTGCCCGGGTCGACGGGCGGCGTCGTGGGGTCCACCGGAGGCGTGGTCGGGTCGACGGGAGGCGTCGTCGGGTCGGTCGGGTCGACGGGAGGCTCCGTCGGGTCGGCCGGACGCGACAGTGTGACCTCGTCGACGACGGCCATGTCGGTCGTGCGGTACGTCGTCATCGCGATGGAGTCGGCCGTCACCTCGACGTTGGTGAAGTTCGGCGTGTACTCCTGGTTCTGCACGGCGCTGAAGTCGAAGTCCTGCGACTGGATGTCGTAGTACTTGCTGCCGCTCGACGAGTTCGCCGTGACGTAGAGCACCTCGTCGCCCTCGGGCGCGACCGTACCGTCGACCGGCTCGTCGGTGTGCACCGGCGTCGTGCCGCTCATCAGGTAGCTGCGGACGTACACGTGGTCGTGGCCCATCAGCACCAGGTCGACGTCGAGCTCGCTCATCACGGGCGGCAGCTCGGCGCGGCGGGTGACGATGTCGCCGTCGGTCGCGTGCGAGGCGACGCTGTAGACCGAGTGGTGGAACGTCACGATGGTCCAGCGGGCCTCGTCGCCGTGCTCGGCGATCACTTTCCGCGCAAAGTCGGCGTGGCCGGCGTCGTCACGGTCGTTCGAGTTGAACGAGATGTAGAGCGTGTCCTGGTAGATGAACCAGTAGTCGCCGCCGGCCCGGGCCGCGTCGGGACGGCCCGCCGTCTCGCTGACGTTCGGCATCGCGAAGTGCTGCTCGTACGCCTTGCTCGCGACGTCGTGGTTGCCGATGTTGGTCGCGAACGGCAGCGTCTTCGTCTGCGACGGCGCGAGGAACCCGTCGTACTGCAGCTCGTTCGACGCCGTGTTGACCTGGTCGCCCGCGCTCAGCACGAAGCTCGTGTCGGGGAACTCGCCCGACGCCTTGCCCATCGTCTCGACCCAGCCGGCCGTGTCGCGTGCGGTCTCGCCCGCGCCGATCTGCGCATCGCCGATGAACAGGAAGCCGTAGTCGCCGGTCGCCTGCGTCTCGAAGACGTACGTCTCCGACCAGCCGTCGGCGTCGCTGCCGACCCGGTAGCTGTACGAGGTGCTCGGCACGAGGCCGGTCAGCGTCGCGTGGTGCCAGTTCTGCCCGTCGGTCGCCACTCCGCTGGTGGAGGCGAACGAGGAGGCGCGGGCCGGGAAGACGCCGCCCGTCACGTCCTTCGTCAGCGCGAGCTGCGCCTCCTCGGCGCTGGTCGAGTCGGAGTACCACGACACCGCACGCTGCGACTCGTCGGCCCCGACATTGAGGAACACGTCGCTGATGGTGGCCTCGGCGCTCGCCGAGACGGGGGTCAGCGAGAGGAAGTCGAAGTAGATGTCCGAGCTGGTCGAGCGGTCCTGGTAGAGCGCGACCGAGACGGTGTTCTCGCCCGCGTGCAGCAGGGCCGGGTCGATCGTGAACGTCGAGCGGTCGGGGTCGCCGCCGCCGTCGCCCGCGTAGCCGACGTTGCCCTCGAAGTCGGCAATGCGGGAGTCCTCGTAGCCGACGACCTTCGTGCCGTTGACGTACACGACGAGCGCGTCGTCGTAGACGACGTCGGCGGTCAGCGACTTCCAGCCCGCGAGCTGGTCGGCGGTGAGCTCGAGCGAGGAGCGGAAGAAGTAGGTCGGCACGTCGACGGTGCCGCCCGGCAGGTACTGCTGCAGCAGGGTGTCGACGGCGTAGCCGCCGCCCATGCCGGTCGCCTTGCCGCCCTTGGCGCCGAAGCTGCCCTGGGCGTTCTTCCACTGGGAGTCGTCGAAGTCGTCGGCGGTCCAGCTGAGCGGGTCGGTGCTGCCGGCGGACGGGTCGACCCCGGTCTCGAGGTAGCTCCACGCGGTCGACTCGGTGGTCAGCAGCGGGACGGCGTCGTCGGCGCGGGCCGACGTGACGGTGCTCGTGGCTCCGACGGCGGTGGCCGTGACGAGCAGGAGCGCCGCGGCGACGCGGGCGCGGTGGCGCGGGCGTCGTGCGGCGGTGGGGGTGGTGGTCATCCTGGTCCTTCGTGATCGGGGAGGCGCCTCCCCTCGTTCAGGGGCGGGCCTCGGGCATCAGAGCAGGGCGATGTGGACGACAGGTGTAGCGGGGGTGACATGTGTCGCCGACGACCGGCGTCGTCGAGTGGGCGGATACGGTTCTCCTCCGGTCAGGGGGGACCGTTCTCGACCACTCGGCTGAGGGCGGGCTCGACCGGTCGGCGACTTCTCGGGGGATCGCTTGACCTTGCCCCAGGGGCACGGTTTCTACTTGTGGGTAGTCGGCGACGAGCGCCGGCGACGACACCGACGAGGAGGCGCCCCGTGGCCTGGAGCACCCGCCAGCTGGCCGAGATGGCCGGCACCACCGTCAAGAGCGTCCGGTACTACCACCAGCTCGGGCTGCTCGAGGAGCCGGAACGGCTCAGCAACGGCTACAAGCAGTACGAGGTGCGGCACCTGGTCCGCCTGCTGCAGATCACCCGGCTCACCGATCTCGGCGTGCCGCTGGCGCAGATCCAGGCCGTCGGTGGCGCGGGTGACGACCCCGACGCGGCTCTGCGCGTGCTCGACTCCGAGCTGGAGACCACCATCGAGCGGCTGCAGCGCGTCCGGGGCGAGCTCGCGCTGATCCTGCAGCACCGGGCGCCGGTCGACCTGCCCGCCGGGTTCGGCGAGGTCGGCGGCCACCTCAGCGACGCCGACCGGGCGCTCGTCATGATCTGGTCGCGGGTCTTCGACGAGCCGGCGATGGACGATCTCCGGACGATCCTGCGGGACGAGCCCCGCACCTCCGACGACGACGCCTTCGACGCGTTGCCCGCCGACGCCGACCGGGCGACCCGCCGTCGACTCGGTGCGGCGCTGGCGCCGGGCATGGGCCGGCTCTTCGAGCAGTACCCGTGGCTGGCCGATCCGGGCGGGCACGCCGAACACGGTTCCGCGACCTCGACAGCCACCGTGGGCGCGGCCGTGACCGAGCTCTACAACCAGGCGCAGCTCGAGGTGCTCTACCGCGCGTACCTCGTGTCGGCAGGCAAGGACGACGACCTGGCGGTGCTCGAGGCCGCGCTGGACGCGGCGGAGGGTGCCGAGGGCGTCGCACCTTCGCCTGCTCCTGCTCCCGCTCCTGCTTCTGCTCCCGAACACGACCCGAGGACACGACCATGACCGAGACCGACCCCACCACCACCTCGCCCTTGCTCGCCGAGGACGTGCTCGTGCTGCTCTTCGACCCGGAGTCGGGCACGATCCGCTCGGAGGGCACGCCGCTGCTGCACACCCTGGCGGGCGCCGTCCTCACCGAGCTTGCCCTCGACGGGTCGGTCACGGTCGACGAGCACGGGTCGGGGCTGCGCGGACGACTCGTCCACGCCGTCGAGGGACAGGAGCCCGTCGACCCGCTGCTCGCGACCACGTGGCAGCGCCTGGCCGAGAAGTCGACCGACCTGCGGTCGCTGCTGCTCGAGATAGGCCCGCGGCTGCGCGGGCCGGTGATCGATCGGGTCGTCGAGCGCGGAGGGCTGCGCCGCGAGAGCCGCAAGACGCTCGGGTTCATCCCGACGACGGCGCTCGTGGACGGCGGCACCGGGCGACGGGACGAGCTGCTCGCCCTCGTGCGGCCGGTGCTGCTCGACGGCCAGGAGCCGTCGCCGCGGTCAGGGGCGCTCGCCGCCCTGCTGTCGGCCAGCGGCGCGCTGCCGGCGCTGCACCGCGACCTGCCCTGGTCGGGCGCGCTCTACACCCGCGGGCAGCAGCTGCAGCGCGGCGAGTGGGGCGCCGCCGCCACCGGCGAGGCCGTGGCTGCGTCGGCTGCCGCGGTCGCCGCCGCCGTGCTCTCGAACTCGCTGTTCGTCAGCGTCGTGCTGCCGTCTCTGCGCGACTGAGCCGCTGCTCGGCCTCGCACCCCTCCTCCTGCCCTTCCTGCTCTTCTCTCCTCTTCTTTCACTTACCCCTTCTTCCCGTCCTGACGACCCCGCCCCTGGAGACCGCCATGTCCTTCTTCGTCCACACCGCCTCCTCGGCTGCTGGCACCTCGGCCGCCACGACCGCCGGCGGACCGTTCGCCTGGTTCCAGGACCTCGTCGGCCAGGTGCCCGAGGTCGTTCAGCCGCTCGTCATCGCCCTGGCCGGTGCCGTCCCGTTCATCGAGGGCGAGGGAGCGTCCGCGCTCGGAATCATCGGCGGCGTGCACCCGTTCGTGGCCGCCCTCGCCGGGATCGTCGGCAACCTGCTCTGCGTCGTGGTCGTCGTGCTGCTGGGGTCACGAATAAGGGAGGCGCTGGTCCGGAGACGTGCCGGTCGCGGCGCTCAGGTGGCCGGGGCCGCGGATCCGAGCCCGTCGGCCGCGGGCGTCGGTGTCGGCACCGTTGCGACTCGTGGCGGTTCGGTCGCCTACGCCGCCGCTCCTGGGTCAGCGGGGGCCGCCGCGTCGACTCCGGCTGCCGGGGCAACTCCGGACCCTGTCGCGGCCGGGTCGGTCGAGGCGACGGAGGCGGTGCCCGAGAAGAAGGGCAAGGCGCGGCTGCGGCGCTGGCTGGTGAAGTTCGGGGTGCCCGGGGCGAGCCTCCTGGCCCCGCTGGCGCTGCCCACCATGTTCACGGCGGCCACGTTCGTCGGATCGGGAGTCTCCAAGGGCTGGGTCATCCTCTGGCAGGCCGTCGCCATCGTGGTCTGGACCACGCTCATCACGCTGCTCGCGACGGGTCTGATCTCCGCGATCGGCTAGCTGCCTCTGCTTCCCTTCCTCGCTGGGCCGGTGAACCGGCAGGAAGTGCTCTCGACGGGGCTTGAGAAGTCACTTCCTGCCGGTTCACCCCTAGCAGGAAGGTCGAGAGGCCCCAGATCGACCTCTGGAGGGGCGGGGAGGTCGATTCGGGGACTCTCGTCCAGCGCCGGTCACCCGCGCGGGGGTCGAGTGGTCAGAAAGTGCTCTTGATGGGGTCGAGGACAGCAGTATCTGACCAGTCGGGCGGTGAGCCGGCAGGAAGTGCTCTTGAGGGGGTGGCGGGCAGCACTTCCTGCCGGTTCAGCGCGGCGGGAGGAGGGACCGACGGAGGTGGGCAGCGGCCTCGTGGCCGACACGGGACATCGCCTCGCGGGTCTGCCCGCCGACGTGCGGCGTGAGCACGACGTCGGGGCGGTGCCGCAGGGGGTGGTCGCCGGGCAGCGGCTCGACCGAGGTGACGTCGAGACCGGCTCCCGCGAGGTAACCGGACTCCAGGGCGGCGACCAGCGCCTCCTCGTCGACGACGCCTCCGCGTGAGGTGTTGACCACGACCGCTCCCGCGGGGAGCAGGGCGAGCTCGCGAGCCGAGATCAGGCCGCGGGTCGCGTCGGTGAGGGGCACGTGGACGCTGAGGGCGTCGGAGGCGCGGAGGAGGTCGTCGAGACCGGCGGGCTCGGCTCCGGCCTCGCGGATCGCGTCGTCACCGAGGTGCGGGTCGTGTGCGACGACGCGCATGCCGAGCCCGTCGCGCGCGATGCCGGCGACGACCTGCGCTATGCGGCCGTAGCCGAGCAGGCCGAGGGTGGCTCCGGCCAGTTCGCGGCCGGTCATCGACGCGCGGTCGGCAGGTGCGGCGTCGGCACCAGCACTCGCACTCGCGAGTGCCGGGCCGAGCCCGCGGCGCGTGACCATGAGCAGGGCGACCGCGAGCTCCGCGACCGACCGGCTGTTGGCCGCGGGAGTCGTCGTGACCTCGATGTCGAGCTCGGCGGCGGCCGCCACGTCGACCGTGTCGAGGCCGACTCCGTGCCGCGCCACGATCCGCAGTCCCGGGGCCTCGCGCATCATCGCCCCGTCGACGCGGGCGGTGCGGAGCAGGACGCCCTGCACCTCCGGAGCGACGTCAGCCCAGGAGGCGGCCGTCGCGCCCCAGCCGAGACGCACGTCGGCCCACACCGCCAGGGACTCCACGACCGCGTCGTCGATCGGACGCGGCACCCACACGACGGGCCGGACGGACTCGGCCGCACCCTCAGCCACGCGGCACCAGCCGCCGGTTCGCCTCGCGCCGCTCGCCCTCGCCGCGCAGCAGCTCGTGCGTCGCCGCGACCACGTCGTCGACGCGACCCGCGGGCACGACCGCCACGCCGTCGTCGTCGCCGACGACCCAGTCGCCCGGAGCCGCAGCGACCCCGCCGACGGCCACGGTCTCGCCGAGCCAGTACGGGCCGGTCTTCCACGGCCCGGCAGGCGTCACGGCCCGGGCGAACACGGGGACGCCGACGCGCTCCAGCTCGACCACGTCGCGGGCTGCGGCGTCGAGCACGATCCCGCCGACCCCCAACGCGAGCGCCTTCTCGGCGACGAGCTCGCCGATCAGCGCCCGCGTCTCGTCGCCGCCGCCGGACACGACGAGGATCTCGCCCCTCCTGATCTGCTCGAACGCGGCGTGCAGGCCGGCGTTGTCGCCGGGGCGGGTCCAGACGGTGAAGGCGCGCCCCGACAGAGCCGCCCCGCGCCAGAGCGGACGGATGCCCTCGGCGACGCCGAACCGCTCCATCGCGTCCGAGATCGTGGCCACGGGCAGCTCGCCCGCGGCGGGCAAGGCGGCGGGTCGGGCGTCGGGCCCGGCGCCGACGGGCCCCGGTGCGGGGGATCCGGCGGTCTCGGGCTGCTGCGGGTCGGGCTGGGGCATCGTCGCTCCTGTCGTTCGGGGTGGTGACCCGCGGCGACGTCGCCCGGGCCGGGGCCGGGGTCAGTCGAGGGCGGGCGGCAGCCCGGTGCGGGCGATGTCCGAGGAGGCGGCCTGCAGTGCCCCGAGGAACCGCGCGGTCGCCTCGTCGGTGAACCGGCTGGTGGGTCCGCCGAGCGCCAGCGCCACGGGCTGCGCTCCGTCGCGACTGCGGACCAGCACCGCCATGCCGCTGTTGCCGGGCTCGCGCACGCCGTGCGACAGCGACCAGCCGGCGGCCCGGGCCTGCTCGACGCGGGCGACCAGCGCCTCCTCGTCGACGACCTCGGCAGCGGAACCGACGTTCGAGCCAGCCCCGGATGCAGACGGTGCACCGGCGCCTGACCCGGTGCCTGACCCGGCGCCCGCTCCGGCGACCGTGGCGGCCAGCGCCGCCACCTCGGCGCCGAGTGCCTCCGGCGCGACCGAGCTCAGCAGCACCATCCCGGCCGCGCCCTTCCACAGCGGCAGCTCGTCGCCGACCTGGACGACGTGCCGCAGCGAGTGCGGGCTCGGCGACTGGGCGACGACGACGCGGGTCGTGCCGCTCCGCACGTAGAGGCTGACGGTCTCGCCCGTCTCGGCAGCCAGCTCGGCCATGCGGGCGGCGGTCGCCTCGGGCACGGTCCAGGCGGCGGAGGCGAAGGCTCCCCAGCGGATCAGGCGCGTGCCGACGGCGACGCGGCCGTCGGCGACGTGCTGCAGCATGCGCTCGGCGACGAGGGTCTCGACCAGGCGGAGCACGGTGGTGCGCGGCAGCCCGGCGGCCTTGACGAGCTCGCCGATCGACAGGGAGGTGCGCTCGGGCGTGAACGCCTGCAGCACGTCGAGGGCGCGGCTGACGGCGCGGACCCCGCTCGCTTCCGTGACCATCGCCGACCTCTCGTCCCGACCCGCGCCTCCGGACCGTCCTGTGCGGTCCGCCTTGCACGATGTCTCGACGCGAAGCTACCATCAGGCGGACACAGACATCCACCTAGTGGATGCGCGTCCGACGTCACAAGGGAGTGAACGTGGCCAGACCGAACGACAAGACGCGGCGCCGCCTGCTCGGGGGAGTCGGCGTCGCCGTCACCGCCGTGCTCGTCGGCTTCGCCGCCGTGGACGCCGGGGACGGCACCGCGGGAGCCGATCCGAGAGCCAAGCTGACGGTGATGGCCCCGGCCGCGCCCGGCGGTGGCTGGGACCTCGCGGCCCGCGAGGCGCAGCAGGCGCTGCGGGCCGCCTCCATCGTGAACAACGTCCAGGTGGTCAACGTGCCCGGCGCGGGCGGCACCATCGGCCTGACCCAGTTCGCCGACTTCGACCCCGACCCGACGACCCTGATGATGACCGGCACGGTCATGGAGGGCGCGATCACCGTGCAGGGCTCGAGCGTGAATCTCGAGGACACGACGCCGATCGCCAAGCTCGCCGAGGACTACGAGGTCTTCATCGTCCCCGAGGACTCGCCCTACGAGACCATCGACGACTTCGTCGAGGCCTGGCAGGAGGCGCCCTCCAGCCACGCGATCGGCGGCGGCGGGCTGGGCGGCACCGACCACCTCCTCGCGGGGCTGTTCGCCCGCGAGGTCGGCGTCGACCCCGGCGAGATCAACTACGTGTCGTACCCGGGCGGCGGCGAGGTGCTCACCGCACTGCTGTCGGGCACGGTCGAGATCGGCGTCAGCGGCTACAACGAGTTCAGCGACCAGATCGAGGCCGGCAACCTGCGCGCCCTCGCCCTCTCGGCCGAGGAGCCCGTCGACGGGATCGACGCCCCCACCTTCATCGAGCAGGGCATCGACATCAACTTGCCCAACTGGCGCGGCATCGTCGCCCCGGCGGGGATCACGACCGCCGAGCGGGACGAGCTCGTCGCGATCATCGACGAGATGGTCGCGTCCGACGAGTGGCAGGACACCCTGCGCCGCAACTCGTGGGAGCCGGCGGTGGTGACCGGCGACGACTTCGTCGAGTTCATCGCCGAGGACCAGGCCCGTGTCGACGCGATCATCGAGGAGCTGGGCCTGTGAGCGGCGTCATCCGGACCGTCTCGGTCACCCGTCGCGCCGTGGTCGTCGCCGACGGCTTCTGGCGCCGCCGCACCGGGCTGATCGTCCCGGCGCTGATGCTCGTCATCGGGCTCGGCCTCGTGGTCGGCACGGTGACGATGGAGGTGCCCGCCAACACGGCCTCGCCCGGCCCGCAGGTCTTCCCCTCGCTGATCGCCGCGCTGGTGATCGTGCTCGCCGTGCTGCTCGCGATCGACGTGCTGCGCAAGCCCGAGTCGGAGAGCGTCGAGGTCGCGCAGCCCGCGGCCCCCGGCCAGCCCGACGACGACCTCGTGCTCGACGAGGAGGGGGAGCCGCAGGCGCTCCGCCCGACGAGCAACCACCGTGCGCTGCTCGGCGCGCTGCTGACCGTCGTCGTGTTCATCGCGGCGCTCACCCCGCTCGGCTGGCTGCTCTCGGGCGCCCTGCTGTTCTGGGGCGTCGCCCGGGCGCTGGGCAGCCAGCGACCGCTGTTCGACATCCCCCTGTCGCTCGCGATCTCCTCGATCGTGCAGCTCGCCTTCTCGGCCGGCCTCGGCCTCAACCTGCCTCCGGGCGTCCTGGGAGGGATCCTCTGATGGAGTCGCTCGCGAACCTCGGCGACGGCTTCGCCACCGTCCTCACGCCGATCAACATGCTCTGGGTGCTCATCGGTGCCCTGCTCGGGACCGCGGTGGGCGTGCTGCCCGGCCTCGGCTCCGCGATGGCCGTCGCGCTCCTCCTGCCGGTCACCTTCTCGCTCGACCCGATCGGCGCCTTCATCATGTTCGCCGGGGTGCTCTTCGGCGGCCTGTTCGGCGACTCGATCTCGGGCATCCTGATGAACACTCCGGGCAACAGCACGGCCATCGCCGGCACGATCGAGGGCCACAAGATGGCCACGAGCGGCCGGGCCGCGCAGGCGCTCGCCACGTCGGCGATCGGCGCGTTCATCGGCGGCATCGTCGCGTCGATCCTCGTGGTGTTCTTCGCTCCGCGGCTCGCCGAGCTGGCCACGCTGTTCGGGCCGGCCGAGTACCTCGCGCTGGCGGTGTTCGCCTTCGTGGCGATCTCGGCGGTCGTGACCGAGTCGGTCGTCCGGGGCCTCGGCGCCCTCGCGATCGGCCTCGCGATCTCGGTGGTCGGCATCGACGGCATCTCGGGCGCCTCGCGCTTCACCGCCGGCGTGCCCGAGCTCTTCGACGGCATCGACATCGTCGTGATCACGGTCGGCCTGCTCGCCCTCGGCGAGGTGTTCAGCGTCGCCGCTCGCCGCGGCTCGCGCGACGAGACGCAGCTGCTGCGCTCGACCGGTCGCCTCTGGCTGTCGCGGCGCGAGCTGCGGCTCGCCGCACCCGCGTGGCTGCGCGGCACGGCGATCGGCATCCCGTTCGGCATCATCCCGGTCGGCGGCGCCGAGGTGCCGACGTTCCTCGCCTACGGCACGGAGAAGAGGCTCGACTCCCGACGGAAGTCGCCCATGTTCGGTCGGGGCGCCATCCAGGGCGTCGCCGGGCCAGAGGCGGCAGGCAACGCCACCGCCGGCACCGCGATGGGCGCGCTGCTGGCGCTCGGCCTTCCCACGTCGGCCACCGCGGCGATCCTGCTGGCCGCGTTCCGCCAGTACGGCCTGCAGCCGGGGCCGCTGCTCTTCGACCGCGCGCCGGACCTCGTCTGGGCCCTGCTCGCGAGCTTCTTCGTCGGCATGGTCGTGCTGCTCATCCTGAACCTGCCGTTCGCGCCGCTCTGGGCGAAGCTGTTGAAGGTGCCGCGCCACTACCTCTACGCGGGCATCACCGTCTTCGCGATGCTCGGCGTCTACGCGACGAGCAGCAAGATCCTCGACCTGGCGCTCGTCACCGTGATCGGGCTGATCGGGTTCCTCATGCGACGCTACGGGCTGCCCGTCGCGCCGATGCTGATCGCGATCATCCTCGGCCCGCTCGCCGAGACGGAGTTCCGCCGGGCGCTGCTCGTGAGCGAGGGCGACCCGTCGATCCTCGTGTCGAGCGGGATCACCGTGACGCTGTACGCCGTGCTGGTGATCGCCGTCGCGGGGGCCGCGTTCACGAAGATCCGTGCGCGTCGCCGGGCGGCGCGCGGCCTCGCCGGCGGCGGCGGCGAGCTCGCTCGAGAGAAGGAGAACGCGTGACCGACGCCCCACCCGCAGGAGCCGGTGCCGCGGCGGGGGCTGGCTCGTCTGCCGGCCCTCGCCCGCTCGAGGGGATCCGCGTCCTCGACATGACGAACGTGCTCGCCGGGCCGTACGCGGCCTACCAGCTGGCGCTGCTCGGAGCCGACGTGATCAAGGTGGAGACGCCGAGGGGCGGCGACCTGGCCCGCCAGCTCGGCGCGTCTGCGGAGCTGAACGGGCGCCTCCTCGGCATCTCGTTCCTGGCGCAGAACGCCCAGAAGCGCTCGCTGACGGTCGACCTCAAGACCGAGGGAGGCGCGGAGGTGCTCCGAAGGGCGGTCGCGGAGTCGGACGTGCTGCTCGAGAACTTCCGGCCCGGGGTGCTCGAGCGGCTCGGCTTCGGCTGGGACGCGCTCCGCGCGATCAACCCGCGGCTCGTCTACGCCGCGATCTCGGGCTTCGGGCAGACCGGACCGCTGCGCTCGAAGCCGGCCTACGACCAGATCATCCAGGGCAGCTCGGGGATGATGAGCGTCACGGGGACCCCCGACACCGCGCCGCTGCGGGCCGGCTACCCGATCGCGGACACCCTCGGCGGGCTCGCCGCCGCCTTCGCCATCTCGTCGGCCCTGCTCGGGCGGGAACGGACCGGAGTCGGCTCGGTGATCGACGTGTCCATGCTCGAGACGGCCGCGACCGCGATGGGCTGGGTCGTCTCGAACCACCTCGTCGCGGGCACCGAGCCGCGTCCGCTCGGCAACGACAACGGCACGGCCGCCCCCTCCGGCACCTTCGCAACGGGCGACGGCGCCCTCAACATCGCCGCCAACAAGCAGGAGCAGTTCGAGCTGCTCTGCGGCGTCGTCGGCCGCCCCGACCTCGTCGCCGACCCGCGCTTCGCCGAGCGGGAGGCGCGCAAGACGCACCGAGCGGCGCTCACCGCCGAGCTCGAGGCGGCTCTCGCCTCGCGGTCCGCTCTCTCGTGGGAGGAAGCGCTGAGCGACGCGGGCGTGCCGGCCGCCGCCGTCCTCACGGTCGCCGAGATGCTCGACAGCCCGCAGGTGCGTGACCGGGAGCTGGTGCACTCGCTGCCGTTCCCCGGGGGAGCCGTCGGCGACGAGCCGCTGCGCGTCATGGGGCATGGGATCCGCATCGACGGGGTGCCGGGCAGGCCCACCGTGTCGCCGCCCCTGCTCGGGGAGCACACGGACGAGGTGCTGGCCGAGCTCGGGTACGACGCGGCAGAGATCCGGGCGCTGCACGAGGGAGGTGCGGTGTGAGCGCGTCGGGTGCTGGTGCTGGTGCCGGTGATGGTGCGGGTGCGGGTGCGGGTGCTGGTGCCGCCGCCGGTTCGCTCGAGGAGCAGCTCGCCGCGGCCCGGGCCGAGAACGCCCGGCTCGAGGCGCGTCTCGCGTCGACGACCGCGTGGTGGTCGACCGCGATCACCAAGATCGCGCCCGGGGTCATCGAGCTGCGCGGCTACCCCGTGCAGCAGCTGATCGGGAACGTGGACTTCATCAGCACGGTGTGGCTGATGACGCGCGGCGAGCTGCCCTCCCCGCAGCAGGCCGCCCTGCTCGAGGCCGCCCTCGTGGCGAGCGTCGACCACGGACCCCAGGCACCGTCGATCGCGAGCGCGCGCATGGCGGCGACCTCGGGCGTCGGCCTCAACTCGGCCATCGCGAACGGGGTCAACGTGCTGGGCGACACCCACGGAGGCGCGGGCCAGCAGTGCGTCGCGCTGCTGAACGAGATGGTCGCGGCACACGAGGGTTCCAGTGCGGGCGAGGGCTCGCGCGCTGACGGGATCGGCGGGGCAGGCGGGCTGGGTGGCGGGCGTCCTCTGGACGAGCTCGCCGCCTCCCTCGTGGCCTCGTACAGGGCGCGCGGCGCTTTCGTGCCGGGCTTCGGCCACCGGTGGCACCCGCGTGATCCCCGTCGGGACCCGTTGCTGACGCTCGTCGAGCGGGCACGCGACGACGGCGTCGTGGCGGGCAAGCACCTCGCCGCTGCCCTGGCGATCGAGGACGAGCTGGCGGCCAAGGACGTCCCGATGAACATCGACGGGGTCTCGGCCGTCGTCTACGGCGAGCTCGGCATCGAGCCGGAGCTCGCGCGCGGCCTCTTCGTGCTGTCGCGATCGGTCGGCATCCTTGCGCACGCCTGGGAGGAGTCGCAGTCCGGCCAGCGCATCAAGGGTCCGCTGCCGAAGGGCTTCCTCGCCGACTACACGGGCTCGCCCACCCGCGCCCTCTGACGCCGCTCGTCCCCTCCCTGCCGCGCATCGAGAGAGTTGCCCCGAAGTGCTGCTCCGAGCGGTGTGAGACAGCAATTCGGGGCGACTCGTTGAGCGTGTCCGAGCCCGAGCCCGAACCTGCCACGAGGCTCTTGCGTCCGAAGTCGGCGGGTCGCCGTCGTTGCGGGCAGGTGATTGTGGTGTGCGGCGGGTTCCCATCGTCGACGGCGGGTGGGCGCCGACCCGCCGCGGGTGACGGGAACCCGCCGACATCCGGAAGTGGCTGTGGGTGCAGACGAGGAGGTGTGCGCTGCCGAGTGGTCAGCACGTGTCCCTTGAACTGCAGGGGAGGACCGTTGCTGACCACTCGGCGGCCCGGCCGGGGGAGGCGGCCTGAGCTAGCCGAGCAGGGCCGGGTCGAGGCCGTGGCGCTCGACCTCCATCGCCTCGCGGATCGTGAGCGGCCAGATGCGCGAGAGCTCGGGGCGGGTCGGGTCGCTCGAGATGTAGGCCACGCTCTCTACGTGCTGCTCGAAGGCGGCGACCTTGTCGCGCGGGGCTCCCACGACGAGCTGGAACCCGAGCGAGCGCAGCGCCGACAGCGCGCGGCCGGTGTACTCCGTGTCGGCCTTGACGAAGCCCTCGTCGAGCACGATCGGCGCGTAGGTCGGCACCCGGTCGGTGCCGTCGCCGAGCCGGAACCGCAGGGCGGCGCCGAGCACGAACGCGATCAGCTCCTGGCCCTCGCCGCCCGACTTGCCTGCCACGCCCTCGTGCACGATCTGGGTGCCGTCGGCCCTGGTCTCGATCGCCCGGAACTGGAAGTGCTCCCGCGCGTCGAGCACCCGGCGGCGCCACGCGTCGCCGACCTTTGAGCGCTCCTCGAGGTGGGCCAGATCGCGCCGGAGGCGGAGGAACCGTCGCTCGACCTCGGCCGGTTCCCGAGACGGTACGGACGTGCCGGCCGGGCCAGCGCCTCCTGCGCTCGAGCCCGCGTCAGGCCCGGCACCGCGCACCGACCCGCGCGCGTCGCCCAGGTGCTCGCGCAGGGTGCGCCGGAAGTCGGCCAGGTCGCTGTTCGACACGGGACGCGGCTCGATGTCCAGCGTCGAGCCCTCACGGAACTCGATCGCCCGGAGCGCCTCCGAGATGGGGCGGACGCCGCGCCGGATGACGTGGCCGTCCTCCTCGATCTGAACGAGCAGCGCGCGGAGGCTGTCGCCCATGTTGCTGCCGGCCTTCTCGAGCCAGCTCTCCTTCGCGTGCGGCAGGTCGTCGTCGACGAGCCCGCGGTGGATGGCGAGCACGGCGGGCAAGCTGTCGATCGTCGCGTCGATCCCGGCGTTGCGGTCGAGCTCGAGGTAGCGCGCGAAGACGAGCTCGAGGGTCAGCTCGTGCTGGCCCCGCTCGCGGTCGTGCGCGTCGATCTGCGACCGCAGCTGGGCGGCGGCGTCGCGGCGCGACCGTTCGACGTCGGCCGCCTCGCGCGGCGCCGTGAACGGCAGGGTGCTGAGCAAGGCGCGCTCGTGGTCGTCGAGCGGGTCGGCGCCGTGCAGGGCGTCGCTGAACGCGTCCTCGATGTCGACCAGGGTCGCGTGGGTCTGCTCGAGCTGGTCGAGGACCTGCTGCACCTCGGCCCCGCGACGGACGGCCTCGAGCCGGGCCTCGTCGTGCTCGGCGGCGGCGGCCTGCAGCGTGGCGACCTCGGGACGCTCGAGGGCGACCCGCTCGAGCTGGCCGCGCAGGTCGTCGAGCCGGGCGCGGGCCGGGGCGGCGTCGACGTCCGACCAGCTCGTCTCGACGGCGCGCTCGATCGTCTCGACGACGCGGCGGCGTGCGCCGGCGACGGTCTCGGCTGCGTCCCACTCGGCCCGGGCAGCGTCGAGCGAGCGGGTCAGCTCGTCGATCTCGTCGCCCAGCTCGGCGACGCGCGCGGCGTTGTCGAGACCGATCCACGAGCGGATCCGCCGGTCGTCCTTCGTGACGCGACGACCGCCTCCGGTGCGGAGACCCGCCCGGGTCACGGCCCCGCGCGCGCCGGCGGGCAACGGCGCGTCGAGGTCGTCGGCGCCCTCGACGCAGAGGACGCTGCGCTCGGCGACGAGCTCGTCGTGCAGCCAGCCGCGGAACGGGCTCGCCTGGTCGAGCACGAGCATCGACGGCACCGTGCGGGCGACCGACTCGAGACGCGGCGTGAGGTCCGGGGTCGCGGGCACGAGCGTGACGCGGCCGCGCATGTCCTCGGCGTCGACGAAACGGCGGACGGCCGCGAAGTCGTCCGAGTCGACGAGGAGGTGCGTGGCCAGCTCGCCGAGCACCCGCTCGACCGCGGTGCTCCAGTCGCGGTGCTCGGGGGCGACCTCCATCAGCTCGCCCGCGTAGGGCAGTCGGGAGACGGGAACGCCGGTGCCGTCCGCGATGCGACGGCGACGCTCGACGGCCTCGTCGGGCACGTTGCTGCGGCGGCGCTCGAACGACTCCTTCTGGCGCTGGCGCTCGCCCACCGCACGACGCGTCTCGGCGATCTGGGCGGCGAGCTCGCCGCGCAGCTCGTCGTGCTCGCGGCGGGCGGTCTTCTCCTCGGCGGCGAGCGAGGACGCACGACCGCGCAGGTCCTCGAGCTCGTCGGCCGAGGTCGGCACGGCCTCGCCGACGCCCTCGAGCGGCGCGGCGAAGCGTCGGTGCTGCGCCTCGACGCGGGCGAGCGCGTCCTCGGCCCAGCGCACCTGCTCGCGGAGGGAGTGCGAGGGATCGCCGCCGAGGTCGGCAATCTGCGCGAGGGCGTTCTCACGGGCACGGAGCGCGACCTCCTCGTCGTCGGCCGCGCGCCTCCTCGTCTCGGTCGCCTCGCGCTTCGCGAGCTGGACGCGGTCGACCTCGCCGCCCACCCAGTCGCCGACCTTGCCGGCCAGCCAGACGCGCAGACGGCTCGGCTCGGCGCCGGGCTCGTCGCCCTCGGCCAGCAGTCGTCGCTTGGCCGTCGCGTCGTCGCCCGCGGCCTGCCACTGCTCGGCGAGGGCAGGCACGGGCTCGAGCACCTCGAGCTTCTTGCGGGTCGTCTCGAAGACGTCGTAGAGCTGCGAGGCCTCGCGGTAGGTGCTGAGCGTCGTCTCCCAGCGGCTCAGGGCCTTGGGCTGCGTCAGCACGAACTGCGTGAAGAGCTCGTCGATCGAGAAGACGCCCTTCGACGCCTGTGCACGGCGCAGCAGCGTCAACGCCTTGAGCTGCGACTCGTCGCTGCCGCCGATGCCGAGCACGCCGCAGAGCCGGACGCGCAGCTCGGGCTGCGAGTAGGTCACGAGGTCGTGCGCGGGGTCGACGAGGCGGCTGAGCGAGCTCTTCGTCAGCGGGGAGGTGCTGGTGGGGTCGCGGCGGGCCTCGGTCAGGCGGCTGAGGTCGAAGCGACCGCGGACGAGCAGGTAGACGGTCGACTGGGTGACCTCGTCCTGGCTGGACGTCTCGGGACCGATCCAGGCGAGGCGGACGGCGGTGAGGGTCTCGCCGAGCTCGGTGCTCCAGGTGATGGCTGAGCCGCTCGCGAAGGCCTCGCCGAGCGGGCGGAGGAACCGCGTCGTCGTCTGGTCGGAGGCGGCGTCGCGCACCTCGTCGGTCTTGCCGCGGGCGTAGCTGTAGACGGTGCGCTCGGAGCGCTGGCGGGAGTCGTCGCGGGCCGCGCGGTTGAACTCCTGCGGGTTCGGCATGATGACGGCGCTCATCGCGTCGAGCACGGTCGACTTGCCGCGGCCGGTCGGGCCGAGGATCGCGATGCCGCCGCGCCCGACGGGCATGCGGTGCAGGCCGGCGTAGCTGCCCCAGTTGAGCAGCTGCACGAGCTCGATGCGGTACTGGCCGGAGTGGAACATGCCGAGGTCGGGGGCGTCGTCGGGGGCAACGTCGACGTCGAGCGCGGGGGTCTGAGGCGCCGTGTCGGTCGGGCCGCCGCGGCCAGGCACGGGTGCGCCGACCGGGGCGGCCGAGGCGGTCGGGGCAGCCGAGGAGGCGGCAGTCGCGTCGGCGGGGGAGGCGGGGGTCATGCCGGGTCTGCTTCCGTGTCGCGGGGGAGGTCGAGCGGGAGGTCGAGGTCGAGCGCGACCGCCGTGGGGTCGGGGGCGTGCTCGTCGGCGTCGGGCTCGTCGGGGTCCGTGTCCGTGTGGGCCTCGTCGGCCTCCGTGTCGGACTCGGCGCCGTCGAGCACCCCGACGGCCTCTGCGTCCGTCTCCGTGTCCGGCTCGGCCTCGTCTAGGTCGGGACCGACCTCGACGTCGGGACCCGCGCCTCCTGCGGCGTCGAGGTACACCTGCTCGAGGTGCGCCAGCTGCTCGGGCCTGACCAGGGGGACGATCGCGGGCGAGACGGTGAAGAGCTGCGGGTCGTCGGGCTCGGGCTCGAGCAGGTCGCGGGACACCATCGCGGCGATGGCGGCGTCGACGCGGCGGTCGGCCCGCACCTCGTCGCGGCCCGTGTCGTCGTGGAACCTGCCGAGGAACTCGGCGACCTGGTCGCGCGAGACGACGACGGCCTCGTCGTCGCCGTCGGTGTACGCGTGCTCGCGCCGGAGGAACACGAGCAGGAACGACGCGTCGCGCGACAGGGGCTTCTCGCGGCGCAGCAGCACGGGGGCGTCGTCGCTGCCCGACTGCCGCTTGAACGCGACCTCGTGACCGTGGTCGACCTCGAGGTCGAGGAACAGCTCGGACAGGCGGGCGCGGATGTCGGCCTCGTGCGCCAGGAGGCCGGCCCACGCCTCCTTCTGCCTCGCCCGCGAGACGAAGCGGTGGGTCAGCAGGGTGACGAGCGCGCGACGACCGGCGAGGGGGAGCGTGCCGGGGGCGGCGAGGACGTCGGCGGCACCGTCGGCGCCGTCGGCGCCGGCGTCCGGTGCGGTGTCCTCGACCTCGGGCGTCGTGTCGACGGGGGCATCGGTCATGAGGGGTCTCCCTGGAGGTGCAGCGGGGAAGCATCGTCGGTGTCGGCGTCGGCGTCGGCGTCGGCGGATGCGGAGGACGGCGCCGTGAAGACGAGGCGGGGCAGCACGACCTCGCGGCCCGTGCCTCCCTCGTCGGCGGTGAGCAGGACGGACTCGCGGTCGTCGGTGACGGCGCCCCGGTCGACGGCCAGGTCGAGCATGCTCAGCACGAGGCCGAGGCGGCGGAACTCGGGCTCGGTGGCGAGCCACACGTCGGTGCTCGACACCTCGGCACGCTCTGCGAGGAGCCGGTCGAGCGTGCCCGCGACGGCGGCGGGGCTCGTGCCGGCGGTGAGGCGCAGCGCGACGCGGTCGGCCTCGGGCAGGGCGAGGTCGCCCTCGGTGACCTGCACGTCGACGGTGGGCCGGCCGCGCTCGCTCCAGAGCTGCAGCTGCGTGAGGTCGACGGCGTCGAGCGGGCCGAGGCCGAGCACGTCGGCGGGCAGCACGGCAGCTCCCGGCCGCTGCTCGGCCCAGGCTGCACCGGCGTCGAGGGCACGGTCGGCGAGGGCGAGCAGCCGCTGGTGCCGGTCGGCGCCCGAGCGGCTGAGGAACCGGCGGAGCGACGACGTCCAGCGGCCGTACGTCTCCTGCACGGCCTGCTCCTCGGCGAGCAGCGACGAGATGAGCTGCTCGAGCTGGGCGCGCTGGCGCTCGCCGATCTGGGAGGCGGCGTCCGGCTGGGCGAGGACCGTCTCGATGTCGGCCCGCATCTGGTCGATCTCGCTCGACGACAGCATCTGGGCGAAGCCGCGGTAGGCCCGCCCCTCGGGCGTCTGCTCGAGCAGGTCGTTCTCGCGGAGGTACTGGTCGACGAGCGCTCCCTTGCCGAGGTCCTCGCTCGCGGCACGGCGGGCGACCTCACGGTGCCGCTGCTCGACCATCGCGCTCAGCTGCCTGAAGTCGGCGGGCAGCGACGCCGTCAGCCGGACGACCTCGTGCAGCTGACGGCTCAGCGCGTCGAGGGGGACCGGCTCGGTGCCGTGCTGCTCGATCCGGTCGCGCCGACGCTGCAGGTCGGCGAGCTGCGCGTCGATCCGGCCGAGCTGCGACTCGACGCTCGGGTCGGCGAGCCCGGCCAGCTGCCGGACGGCGTTCGCGATGCTGCCGAGCCGCGCCTCGCTGACGGAGTTGTCGGCCTCGACGAGCTCGCGCACGATGCGCAGCGCCCGCAGCGCGTGCGGCGAGAGCCGGTACTCGGCACGGGCCGTGTCCGCCGAGGAGGCGCGGGTGCGGACGAGCCACCGGGCGTCGACCCAGCTGCGGCAGTAGTCCGCCGGGGTGGCGCGCGTCTCGGGTGCGGAGCCGTCCGGGGCCGGCGCGGGCCGCGCCTCCTCGGCGGGGTCCTGGTCGTGGGCCGGCTGCTCGGTGCTGTTCCGCTCCGTGCTGTTCTGCTCCGTGCTGTTCTCCTCGAGGGCGTCGGCGACGCGCTGGTGGAACCAGTCGGCCGAGACCGGGCCCTCGGCCTGCTCGAGGTGCTCGGAGAAGAGAGGGACGACCCAGCGGCTGTTCGTGCTGCGGAGGAGCGACCAGGTCGGGTCCGCCTCCCACACGTCGCGCACGTCGTCGCGGGTGAGGGGGCCTCCGGGAGCTGCCGCCTCGGGGGCTGGGGCTGCTGTCTCGTCCACCGTTCGTCCCCTCCTGCGCCGTGCCGACCGTGCTCGATGTCGACGGACGACGATACCGTGTGCGGGCGGCGCGCTCCGCTTCGGCGGGTTCCCGTCGGCCCCGGCGGGCGGGCGCCCACCCGCCGGGGGGCACGGCGACCCGCCGACGGGCACGGGGGCTCGCCGACGGGCACAGGGACCCGCCGACGCGCACAGGAACCCGCCGACTTGCAGAGGTCAGGGCCGCGCGGTGCTCCACTCGACGTCGAGGGTCGACGTCGCGCCGGGCGCCAGGGTCGTCAGCGGTCCGAGCACCTCGAGCTCGACGAGGTGCGCTGAGGGGTGCAGTCCCTCCAGCGATGCGATCGGCTCGGCCGTAGGCCGCTGCAGCCAGACCTCGACCTTCGAGCCTCCGTCGGGCCAGGTGCCCGTCCCTGCCTCCGACGACGTCGCGAGGCCGATCTCGAGCCCGTCGGGGCCGTGCAGCTCGACCGACCCGGACGCATCCGGGTAGCCGCGCTTGGCGACGCCCGTGCCGAGCGGCAGGACCACGTCGTGGCCGCGGCGCTCGCTGTGCAGCTCGCCCTCGTACGTGCCGAGGTCGAGCTCGACGGCCGAGGCGGCATGGGGCACGACGACGACCGAGTCGCTGGCGTCTCGGCCGTCCGGGCCGCCGGTGTCGACCTGGCAGACCTCCCAGATCGACCAGCGCCGCGTCGTCGCCGACGTGTTCGTGAAGGTGACCCGCTCGGTGAACGACGACGTGCCGTCGAGGAGGCGGAACTCGCGGACGACGCGGAGCCCGGTCCGTGGGTCGTCGCCGCTGGTGAGCGTCACGGTCGCCTCGGCGTCGTCCGCCTCCCACTCGGCCGTCCACGGACCCGAGTCGAGGACGGGATCGGGCGGGCCTGCCCACTCGTCCGGCCCCGCCCAGCCCTGCGGCGCCGGCCAGGTCTTGGAGCCGCCGAGGTTCGCCCAGCTGTCCATGCCGCCGTCGCTTGCGGGCCAGTCGGCCATCGGCACGAGCGGCGTGAGGTCCGCGCCGACGAGCTCGGGGTTCTGCCAGAGCAGCTCACGGCCGCCCGCGACGAGCGACAGGAGCCGCCCGCCTCGGGTCGGGGCGAAGACCAGGGCCAGTTCGTCGGTCGTGACGCGGAGGAGGGGCAGGTCGGCCCGCCCGGTCCGCTCGACGGCGACCGTCACGAGGCGGCGTGCCCCGAGGCGGCGTGCGCGACGGTCGTCGTCCGCGACGCGGGCTCCTCGCGGACGGGCGCGCCGTCCGGCACCAGCACGACCTTGCCGGTCGCCCCGGCCGCCGCGATCCGGTACGCCTCGTCGGCGTGGCCGAGCGGGAGGCGGTGCGACACCACGATCTCGGGGCTGAGGCCGCCCTCGGCGATCATGCGCGCGACGTCCTCCATGCCCTGCAGCGACGTCACCCACGACGCGGTGAGGGTGAGCTGCTTGTGCAGCAGCGTGTCCGAGACCTCGGTCTCGAGCCGGCCGCCCTCGCCGAGCAGGCCGACCCTGCCCCACTCGGCCGCCGCCTCCACCGCGGTCGACCGACCGGGCGTGCTGCCCGAGCAGTCGACGGCGACCTGGCAGCCGACGCCGTCGGTGAGGGCGAGGACGTTCGACACGGCGTCGGCGTCGGCGAGCACGACGTCGTCCACGAGGCCCGTGGCGCGCACGAACTCGATGCGCTCGGGCGAGCGCTCGACGCCGATCACCCGACGGGCACCGAGCATCCGGCCGAGCATGGCGGCGGCCAGGCCGACGGGGCCGAGGCCCACGACCAGCAGGTCCTCGCCGCCGTGCACGCCCGTGCGGCGGAGGCCCTCGTACGCGGTGCCGAAGCCGCACGCGATCAGGGCGCCGTCGACGTACGAGAGCCCGTCGGGCAGCGGCACGCAGGTCGACTCGTCGACGAGCACGTACTCGGCGTGGCCGCCGTCGCGCTGCCAGCCGTACGAGGCCTTGTGCGGCTGGTCGGTGCAGCTGATGAAGTAGCCCGAGCGGCAGTTGCGGCACCGGCCGCAGCCCTGGATGTGGTACACGATCACGTCGTCGCCGACGCCGAAGCGGGTCACTCCGGTGCCCGCCGAGACGATGCGCCCCGAGGGCTCGTGCCCGGCGACGACGCCCTTGTAGGCCGGGGCGCCGTCGAGGCCCTTGTGTGTCTTGTAGCCGCCGTAGATGAAGCCGATGTCGCTGCCGCAGATGCCGCTGGCGCCGACCTGCACGAGCACCTGGCCGGGGCCGGGCGTCGGCACGTCGTGGGTGCGCAGCTCGGCGGTGCGGTCGCCGGGCAGGAACACGCCCTGCATCGTGGCGGGCAGCGACGAGGAGGTGCCGGTCGCGCCGGCGGGGGAGGGTGCGGTGGTGGTCATGGCCTAGCTCTCTTCGATCGACCCGCGCTTGCGGGACAGGGTGACGTTGAGGAGGACGGCGAGCACGATGATGACACCGCGCACGACGCTCTGGAGGAACGAGTCGACGCCGAGCAGCACGAGCCCGTTGCCGATCAGGGTGATGAAGATCACGCCGAGGAACGTGCCGACGAGGCTGCCGCGCCCGCCCGACATCGCCGTGCCGCCGATGACGACCGCCGCGATGACGTCGAACTCGAGGCCGTTGGCGGCGCCGGCGTTGCCGGAGCCGAGGCGCGCGGCGAGCAGGACGCCGCTGAGCGCACCGAGCATGCCCATGATCGCGAACAGGATGACGCGCACCCGGGCGACCTTGATGCCGGCCAGGCGGGCCGCGGCGGCGTTCCCGCCGATGGCGAAGACCGAGCGGCCGAAGGCGGTCTTGCGGGCGACGAACGCGAAGACCAGGAACGCGACGATCATGATGACCGCCGGGGTCGGCACGCCGACGATCGTCCCGGTGAGGAACGGCATCACCGGCTCGTCGAGCGGCAGCGGCACGGGCAGGGCGTCGGTGCCGAACTGGCCGAGGCCGCGCAGCACGCTCCAGAGCCCCAGCGTCGCGATGAACGACGGCACGAGGAACCGGGCGCGCAGCACGCCGGCGAGGGCGCCCCAGCCGGCCCCGACCACGAGCGTGATGAGGATGGCGAGCAGGGCCGGCAGCCCCCACTGGGTCATGGCCACGGCGACGATCACCGACGACAGGGCGACGGCGGGGCCGGTGCTCACGTCGATCTCGCCGGCGATGATCACGAGGGTCATGCCGGTGGCGGCGATGCCGATCAGGGCGGCGTCGCGGAGCAGTCCGCTCTGGTTCGCGATCGTGAAGAAGCCGACCGCGTTGAACATGAGGTAGAGGTACAGCAGCACGATCGCGACGAGCAGGCCGACGATGTTGACGAGCGTGGTGTTTCGCCGGAACGCGTCGCGGACGCGGCCGAGGGCGGAGTCGCGGGGCGCGCCTCCGCGTCCCGGGGCCGGGGTGGTCGTGGGGTCGAGCGTGGTGGTCATCGGGTCGTCCTTCTCTAGCTCGAGACCATGGAGGCCTGGAGCAGCACGGGCAGGGAGATGTCGGGGGCGCGGAACTCCTCGCGGAGCCCGCCGTCGCGGAGCACGAGGACGCGGTCGCAGGCGAGCGGTAGTTCTTCGACCTCGCTCGAGACGAAGACGACGAGCTTGCCGGTGTCGGCGACGGCGCGCATGATCTCGTAGATCTGCGCCTTCGCCTCGACGTCGACGCCGCGGGTGGGCTCGTCGAGCAGCAGCACGCGGCTGTCGGCGTGCAGCCAGCGGGCGATCACGGCCTTCTGCTGGTTGCCGCCGCTGAGGGTGCTGATCGGGCGCGACAGGTCGTGAGCCTTGATGTTCAGCTTCTCGGCGAGGGCCTTCGTGGCCGTGGCGATCGAGCCGGCCGACAGTGCGCCTCCTCGGCTCACCTTCGCGAAGTCGCTCATGACGATGTTCTCGTCGATGCCGAGACCGGGCACGACGCCCCGGCCCTTGCGGTCCTCCGGGGTCATGCCGACGCCGAGCGCGAGCATGCGGGAGGCGGTCGGCCGGTCGACGACGGAGCCGGCGATCGCGATCGTGCCGGAGGCGGCGGGTCGGAACCCGGCGATGGCCTGCAGCAGCTCGGTGCGGCCCGAGCCGAGCAGCCCGGCGATGCCGAGCACCTCGCCGGCACGGCCCTCGAAGCTGACGCCGCGGAGCTTCGGCGCCACGTCGAGGTCGGCGACGCTGAGCAGCACCTCTCCGGAGGTCACCGGGCGGGTGGCGACGGAGCGCTCCTCGGGGTCGGCGCCGATCATCAGCTCGATGATGTGGGCGGTGTCGCTGCCGGCGATCGAGACGGTCTCGACGACCTTCCCGTTGCGCATCACCGTGGCGGTGTCGGCGATCTGGCGGATCTCGTCCATCCGGTGGCTGACGTAGAGCACGGCGACGCCCTGCGCGGCGAGCCGCTTGACGGTGTCGAGCACGAGGTCGACCTCGGCGGCGGCCAGGGCGCTGGTCGGCTCGTCGAGGATGAGGAGACGCGGGTCGTCCTGCAGCGCCCGCCCGATCTCGACGATCTGCTGCTGGGCGAGCGTCAGCCCGGCCACCTCGGCGTGCACGTCGATGTCGGCTCCCAGGCGCTCGAACGTGGTGCGGGCCCGCTCGACCATCGCGCGGGTGTCGATGCCGAACCGGCCACGGGGCCAGCGGCCCATGGCGAGGTTCTCGGCGACCGTGACGCCGGGGACGAGGCTGAGCTCCTGGTAGCAGGTGGCGACCCCCGCGGCGGAGGCGGCGGTCACCCCGCCGTCGCCCAGCGGCTGACCGCCGAGCAGCACCTCGCCGGTCGTCGGGGTCTCGCCGCCGCTGAGCAGGCGGATCAGCGTCGACTTGCCGGCGCCGTTCTGGCCGAGCAGGGCGCGGACCTCGCCGGCGTGGACGGCGAAGTCGACCCCGTCGAGGGCGGTGACTCCGGGGTAGACCTGGCTGACGCCGCGGGCCTCGGCGATGGGCGCGCCGCGGTCGCGCTCGGGATCGAGCGGCACGGCCGGGGTGGCGGCTGTCGACTCTGACAAGGGGGTCCTCCGTGGATCGGGTGGTGGAGAGGGGGAACGGACGAGGAGGAGCCCGACGGGTCGCCGGGCTCCTCCTGCCGATCAGGGGAGGCCGTCGGGGTGGGTCTCGGACCAGCCTGCGGCGTCGGCCGGCAGGTACAGGTCGATCGGCGCGGCGACGACCTTGTCGTCGGGCGTCGTGCCGTCGATCGCGTCCTGGGCGGCGGCGAAGGCGAGCTTGCCGGCCTCGATGCCGCTGATGTCGACGACCGCCTTGAGCACGGAGCCGTCGGCCAGCTCAGCCGCGATGTCGCTCGTCATGTCCGAGCCGAAGACGGCGACCTGGCCGGTGAGGCCGCGGGTCTGGACCGCCTTGTACGCACCGACGGTCGCGCCTCCCGCCTCGCCGTAGAGCCCGTCGAGGTCGGGGTTCGCGCTGAGCATCTGCTCGGCGGTCGACACGGCCGTGTCGACCTCGGCGCCCTCCTGGTTGGCGACGAAGACCGTGCCGGGCAGCGCGGCGGTCAGTGCCTCGGAGAAGCCCTTGTAGCGCTGCTGGCAGACCTCGTACTGCTCGCAGTTGATGACGCCCATCTTGGGCGCCGTGATGCCGGCCTCGGTGAAGTACGCCGCGGCCTGCTTCCCGAGGTCGCCGCCGAACTTCAGCGGGTCGCCGAGCACCCAGGCCGTCACGTACTGGTCGACGGCGTCGTCGCTGACGCAGGTGTTGTAGCAGATCACCGGGATGCCGGCCTCGCTCGCCTGGCGGACGGCGGGGACGCTGCCGTCGGTCGACACGGCCGACATGATGATGGCGCTGACGCCGGAGGAGGTCAGCGTGTTCATGAACGAGCTCTCCTTCGAGACGTCGCCCGCCGAGGTCGACTCGAGGAAGTCGACGTTCTTGGAGTCGGCGTCGGCCGCGTCCTGCACGCCCTTCTTGACGCCTCCGTAGAAGCCCTGCGAGTCGAGGTAGAGGGCGCCGATCCGCTCGGTCCCGCCCTCGCCGCCGTCGGAGGTCGGGATCGAGCAGCCGGCGAGGGCGGCGGCGGCCGCGAGCAGCGCGGCAGCGGAGAGGACGCGGCGTCGCGTCCTGGTGCGTGTCGTCATGGTCATGGTTCCTTCCTAGGGGCGACCGGCGTCGTCGCCGGTCGTGATCGCGGGGGCGGTCGGGTCAGGTGTGGAGACGGGGGAAGCGGGGGAGACAGGGGAGGAGCGACGCGGCAGGTCGGGCCCGAGGTCGGTCCGCAGGTCGCGGACCACGTCGCGGAGCCGCTGCACCTCGGCGTCGCGCACGTCCTGCGGGTCGTCCTGGAACAGCAGCATCGTCGGCAGCGAGGTGGCGAAGTAGTCGACCTCGGCCGGGGTCTCGGCGAACTCGTCGACGAAAGCGTCGAACCGGGCGAGCAGCGCACGCGCCTCGTCGTCCGCGCCGAGGCGCGTCAGGGCGGTGACCGCGGCGGCGCTCCGCTCGGTGAAGGCCTGGGTCGCCATGCCGGCGAAGTCGCCGGTCGCGGCCGCGGCCTGCTGCCAGGCGGCGCGAGCTGCCTCGTCGTCGCCGAGTGCGGCAAGCGCGTCGCCGAGGGCGAGGTGCAGCTCCGCCGTCGTCTGGAGGGGGTGACGTGCCTCGCCCAGGCTCGCCGGGGGCTCGAGGGCGGACTCGACACGGGTACGAGCCTCTGCCGCGTCACCCGCCGCGAGGGCCTCGCGGGCGGCCGCCAGCTGGGCTGCCTCCCAGACACCGAGCACCTGGCCCTCGCCGCCCTCCCAGGGCTGGAACCGGCGTGCGGCCACCGCGGAGATCGCGTCGTGGTGCCGACCGACGAGGGTGAGCAGCCGGGCCCGGACGACGCTGAGGTCGTCTCGCTCGTCGACGAGGTCGGGACGCAGCTCGAGGGCACGGAGGCGGTCGGCCGGGGCCGTGCCGCGGCGCTCGGCGAGCTGGTCGGCCTCGAAGAGCAGCCGGGAGTCGTCGGGACGACGGCGCCGGGCGGCCTCGAAGTGCGTCGCGGCCAGCTCGGGGTCGTGCTCGACGTTGTAGGCGGCGATGCCGAGGTTGCGCTCGGCGACCGCGGCCTGCGCGTCGTCGACGTCGCCCTCGAGCGCCCGGCGCCAGGCGTCGGCGGCGTCGGCCCCGCGGCCGTGGGCGTAGAACCAGCTGCCGAGCAGTGACCAGGCGAATCCGTCGGCAGGATCGACCTGCACGGCCTCGACGAGGACGGCGACGTCGTCGAGCCGCGAGGGGAGGCAGCGGATCGCGTCGACGGCGTGCAGCGCGACGAGCGCACGGCGGGCCTCGTCGGCACGACCGGCACGGGCCAGCAAGGAGGCGCGGTGGTAGCCGAGCAGGGGCCCGACGTTCACCTGCCCCTGCGCGGCGCGGGAGAGCTGCGCCTGCGCCAGGTCGAGCACCGACAGCGCCTCGTCGAGCCAGCCGGCGGAGCCGTACTCGAGCGCGACGTCGAGCAGGGTGGGGGCGTCGTCGGAGAGCACGCGTCCGGCGAGGTGCCGGGCCCACTGGTCGAGCGGGTCGAGCGCCAACGTCTCGTCGAGCAGGGCGTCGGCCTCGTCGCGCCGGTCCAGCGCGCGGAGGACGAGGACGAGGAGGTCACGCGCCTGCAGGTTGTCGGCGTCGCGTCGCAGCACGTCGCGCAGCAGCTGCTCGGCCGCGGCCGGGTCGGAGCGTCCGAGCAGCCGGGCCCGGGCCAGCGACGCGGGGGCCGCCCAGGCCGCGTTCCAGGCGGACTTGGCCAGCGCCTCCTTCGCCTCTGTGGTCCGGCCGAGCCGCGTGAGCGTGAGACCGAGACGGTAGAGGGGCTCGCCGTCGGCCGGGTTGGGCGCCCAGGCGAGCTGCCGCGCGACCGCAGTGCGGAGCAGGGCGAGGGCCTCGTCGTACCGGGCCGCGTCGTGCAGCCGCGTCGCCAGGGCGACGTTCACGCGCACGTCGCCGGGGTCGCGGCGGAGGGCCTCGCGCCAGTACGGCTCGGGCGAGCGCGTCGCGTGCCGGTACTGCTGCAGGTACTGGCCGACGAGGAACAGCTCGTCGACGGTCGCGACGTCGGCGGGCGCGGGCGGGGCGACGGCGGCGGCCGGGGCGGCGTCCGTCTCGTCCGTTCCGTCGGCGTTGCTCGTGTCGGCCGCCCGCGCCTCCGCGTCGAGCTGCGCGAGGACGTCGCGACCGTCGACGGCCACGAGGAGGCGGCCGTCGGCTCGGGCCTCGACGACGAGCCCGCCGAGCGTCGTGCCGGCGGGCAGGGCGCAGTCGAGCACGGCGGGCAGGCCCGGAGCGACGGAGGCGCGGTGCCGGTCGAGCACGGACTCGTCAGGCGACAGGACGACGACGTCGACCTCGTCGTGGACATGCGTCACGGCGAGGCCGACGCGGAGGACGGGGGCGCGGTCGCTGCTGCTGTCGCCGGCGTCGGCGAGGTCGAGGCGCATCGCGGCGTCCCTCGTGGCCTGGTGCGCGGGCCCGATCTCGGTGATCGGGTACCAGAACTGGCTGAAGGTCTTGGTCTCGCCCGGGGCGAGGAACGAGAAGTCGGGCTGGTTGTCGGTGTAGACGCCGGCCATCAGCTCGACGTAGGGGCCGTCCGAGTCGGTGAGGTTGTCGTCCCAGGCCCAGCCGAAGGGCGCGTCGCCCCAGGTCCACTGCTTCTTGCCGGGGGAGATCGCCCGGTCGGCCCAGTGCACGAAGCCGGCACGACGGCCGTGGTCGTAGCCGCCGAAGAAGTCGTCGTCGGTCGCGGTGACCATGTACGAGGTCGGCACGGGGATGTTGCGGTACCAGTCGAGGCGGTCGGCGTCGGGGCGGTCGGCGTCGACGCGGGCGGGGTAGTCGACGCCGTAGTACTCGCCGGCGACCCGGGGGAAGTCGACGACGGCCCGCTTCGCGTGGTCGGCGACGTGACGGACGTCGGTGGGGAAGAACGACTGGTAGTCGTCGCCCACGGCGGCGGCGACGTTGGCCCACCAGAGGAACGTCTGCGTCTCGTCGCTGCGGTTGAACAACCGCACCCGAGCCTCGATCAGGGAGGAGTCGGGCCGGAGGCGGATGCCGTGCATGCCCTTCATCCGGGCGAACGGGTCGTGGTCGGAGCACCAGACGGTGACGGCCCCGTCGGCCTCGCGCTCGATCGACACGTCGGTCGGCAGGAACGTCGCGGGGCGGTGGTGCTGGGGCCAGTTGAACTCGACGCCGCCGGAGATCCACGGACCGGCCAGGCCCACGAGGGCGGGCTTCACGACGTTGTTCCGGTAGAAGATGTCGTAGTCGGCGGTCTTGTCGTAGGCGACGTGGATCCGCCCGCCCAGCTGGGGCAGGATCACGAGGCGCAGCCACGGGTTCTCGAGGTGGACCGCGTCCCAGGCGTACGGCCGCTTCTCGGGCTCGATGCTCTCGTGGAACGGCAGCGGGAAGACCCGCCCGGACGATCCTTGGTAGACGCGGGAGTCGAGGAAGGCCGGGTACCGGTCGGGCTCGCCCGGCAGGTACGTGTCGACGACGAGGGGCTCCGACCAGGCGGCGACGCCTGCCGAGGCCTGGTCAGCGGGCACGGGGGGAAGAGTCAACCTCGACTCGGCGGTGAGCATGAGGCCAGCGTACGGAGGCGGTCGACGCCTCCGGAACGACCGATCCTGCGGCATGCCTGGACGAAACCACGACGCGCGTCCATGATGGTGGGATGACCATCGAGGACGGCTTCCCCGGGCAGCGCCTGCTCGTCATGCCTCGCCCCCGCGTCCGGGCGGCCCTGGCACGGCCCGGCACGTCGCACCTCGTCGTGACCGACGCCGGGTACTTCCCCGAGGCCAGGGCACACGGCATGGCCCGGCCGGAAGGAGTGCCGCAGAGCGTCGTGCTCGTCTGCGTCCGCGGCGCCGGCTGGTGCGTCGTCGACGGCATCCGTCACGAGGTGGCCGCCGGCCAGGTCGTGGTGGTCCCGCCGGACGCGCCGCACGAGTACGGCTCGGGCGACGCGTCGCCCTGGACGTTGTGGTGGCTGCACCTCGACGGCCGCGACCTCGCGGAGTTCCTCCGGGTGGCGGGCCTCTCGTCGTCGGCTCCCGTGCGGCAGCTCTCGGACGTCTACCGCGTGGTCGCGCTCATCGAGGAGGTGGTGCAGGCGATGGAACGGGACCAGACGTTCGCCAGCGTGCTCGCCGCCTCCGGCGCCGCCTGGCACCTCATGGCGCTGCTCTGCTCGGAGCGGCGTGTCGGCAGCCCCCGCGAGTCGGCCGTGGAGCAGGCCCAGGAGTACCTGCGGCAGCACGTGACGGAACGCGTCTCCGTCGACGAGCTCGCCGCGCTGGCCCGGCTCAGCCCCTCGCACTTCGCCGCCCGCTTCAAGCAGGAGACGGGGTCGACGCCGCTCCGGTACCAGACGCAGCTCCGCATGGCGCGGGCCCGGGAGCTGCTCGACACGACCGACCTGCCCGTCGGGCTCGTGGCCGACCGGGTGGGCTACGTCGACCCGTTCTACTTCTCGCGGCAGTTCCGAGCAGTGCACGGGCTGACGCCTGTCGCGTACCGGGCCCAGCGCAAGGGCTGAAGCACCGGGTCGGCCTGCCGACGGGCGTGCGGGTCGGCGTCCCGCCCGGTCTGCTGGCCGGCCTGCTGCCGGGTCGTGTCGGAGGCGGCCGCTACGGTGTCGAGCACGCCCCGCGACGCTCGTCGCCCGGCCGGACCTGCACGAGGAGGCCCCCATCTACATCGCCGACGACACCGTGGTGACGAGCCCCACCGACCTCACGACCTGGGCCACGTGCGAGTGGGCGTTCCTCCGCCGGCTCGACGCGAAGCTGGGGCGGATCGACGCGGTGGTCGACGAGGCCGACGCGATGCTCGACCGCACGGCTCGGCTCGGCGACGACCACGAGGTGCGGTTCCTCGAGCAGCTGCGCGCGACGCACGACGTCGTCGAGTTCGAGCGGCCGTCCCGCGACGAGTACCCCGCGGCGGCGCGGGCGGCGGCCGACGCGATGCGGGCCGGTGCCGACGTGCTCTACCAGGCGACGTTCTTCGACGGGTCGTTCATCGGGTTCAGCGACTTCCTGGTGCGGAACGACGCCGGCGAGTACGAGGTGTACGACACGAAGCTGGCGCGGCACGCCAAGATCCCCGCCCTGCTGCAGCTCGCCGCCTACGCCGAGCAGATCGAGGCGCTCGGCATCCCGGTGGGCGCGCAGGTGCACCTCGTGCTCGGCGACGGGTCGCGGTCCACCCACGACCTCGCCGACATCGCACCGGTGTTCCGGGCTCAGCAGGCGCAGCTCCGGGCGGTGGTCGCCGAGCGGGTGCGCGCGACCGAGCCCCTGGCCTGGGGCGCCCCGGGCATCACCGCCTGTGGCCGCTGCTCGCAGTGCTCGGCGCAGGTCGAGCTGCACCGCGACCTCGTGCTCGTCGCCGGGCTGACGCTCTCGCAGCGCTCCCGGCTGAACGACGCCGGCGTGCACAGCATCGACGAACTGGCGGTCAGCACCGGCAGCGTGCCGGGAGTGGGCGGCGCCGCCCTCGCGCGCCTCCGGGGCCAGGCGCAGCTGCAGCTGGCGAGCGAGCACGGCCGACCCGAGGTGCGTCTCGTCGACGCCGGGGCGCTCGCCGCGATCCCGGCACCCGACCCCGGCGACGTCTTCTTCGACTTCGAGGGCGACCCGCTGTACACCGAGGGCGACAGCAGCGTGTGGGGCCTCGACTACCTCTTCGGCCTCGTCGACCAGGAGGCGCGGTTCACCGCGTTCTGGGCGCACGACTTCCGAGAAGAGCGACGTGCGCTCGTCGCGTTCCTCGCGTTCGTCCGCGAGCGACGCGCGGCGCACCCGGGCATGCACATCTACCACTACGCCTCCTACGAGCGGACGCACCTGCTCTCGCTCGCCGCCCGGCACGGCGTCGGCGAGGAGGAGGTCGACGACCTGCTGCGCGACGGCGTGCTCGTCGACCTCTACCCGATCGTGCGGAAGGCCCTGCTGGTCGGCTCGCGCAGCTACTCGATCAAGAAGCTCGAGCCGCTGTACATGGGCCCTGACCTGCGCGACGACGCAGGCGTCGTCAACGCGGCCGACAGCATCACGGCCTACGTCGAGGCGATCACCGCACTGCGCGCCGGCGACCCGTCCGGTCAGGCCCGGCTCGACCAGGTCGCCGACTACAACGAGTACGACTGCCGCTCGACCCTGCGGCTGCGCGACTGGCTGCTCGGCTTCGCCGCGACCACCGACGTCGAGGCCTCGGACGACCTGCTGCCGCTCGTCGACGACGAGCGGGTGAAGGCCGAGCCCGACCCCGTCTTCGTCGAGCTCGCCGCCCTGCTGGCCGACGTCGACCCGCTCGACCGCGACGCCGACCAGACGGCGCTGGCGCTCGCCGCGGCCGCGATCGACTACCACCGGCGCGAGGCCAAGACCTTCTGGCAGGAGCACTTCGACCGCCTCCGCGGCCCGGTCGACGAGTGGGGCGACACCCGCGACGTGTTCGTCGTCGAGCGTGCCGAGGTCGTCCGCGACTGGGAGAAGCTGCCGCGGGCCCGCACCCTCTCGCGCGACCTGCGCCTCGTCGGCTCGCTCGGGCCGGGCAGCCGTCTCAGCGCAGGCGGTCCGTCGCCGCACCTCGTCTACGACGCGCCGCTGCCGCCCACTGTCCGCGCCGCCGGGCCCGGCCTCCGCGGTGCGTCCGGTCGTGCCACGGTGCTCGACGTCGACGCGGACGGCGACAGCGTCGTCCTGCTCGTCAAGGAGTCGTTGGCGAGCGGCGGCGAGCCGCACCACCAGTTCCCGCTCGCGCTGACTCCCGCCGCGCCGCCTCGGGCGGCCCCGCAGCCCGAGGCCATCTCGGGGTGGGGCCGCGCCCTGCTCGACGAGCTGCCGGCGATGCGGCCGGACCCGGCGCTCGACCTGTTGCGCCGGATCCCGCCGCGCGGGGGAGTCGTGCCCGTCGTCGGTGACGACACCGTGGCGGCCGTGACCCGCACGCTGCTCGGTCTCGACCGCTCGTACCTCGCCGTGCAGGGGCCTCCCGGCACGGGCAAGACCTACGTCGGCTCGACCGTCGTCGCCCGCCTCGTGAGCGAGCACGGCTGGCGCGTCGGCGTCGTCGGGCAGTCGCACGCGGTCGTCGAGAACTTCCTCGAGGCGGTCGTCGCCAAGGGCGTCGACTCCTCGCGCGTCGTCAAGGTGCCCAAGAAGGGCACCGACGCCGAGACGCTGGAGGCGGCGGCCTGGACCCCGGTCAAGGACGGCGCCGCGGTGGCCGGCTTCCTCGCCGGGGCCGGCGAGACCGGCGGCGTCGTCGGCGGCACGGCGTGGACCTTCGCCAACGGCGACACGATCGCGCGCCGGTCGCTCGACCTGCTGGTGGTCGACGAGGCCGGGCAGTTCTCGCTGGCCCCGACCATCGCCTCCTCGGTGGCGGCCCAGCGCCTCCTGCTGCTCGGCGATCCGCAGCAGCTGCCGCAGGTCAGCCAGGGCTCTCACCCCGAGCCCGTGGACGAGTCGGCGCTCGGCTGGGTGGCCGACGGGCACGACGTGCTGCCCGCCGAGCTCGGGTACTTCCTGTCGCGGACGTTCCGGATGCACCCTGCGGTGACGGCGCCGGTGTCGCGGCTCTCGTACGCGGGGCAGCTCGAGTCGCGCGCTCCGTCCCGGCTGCTCGAGGGAGTCGAGCCGGGGCTGCACGTCGCGCCGGTCGTGCACGCGGGCGACACGACGTCGTCGGTCGACGAGGCCCAGCGGGTCGTCGAGCTCGTGCGCGACGTCGTCGGCCGCCGCTGGACCGACGAGCGCGGCAGCCGCTCGCTGACCGACGACGACGTGATCGTCGTCGCGCCCTACAACGCGCAGGGCGCGGTGATCCGCGAGCTGCTCGAAAGCGCGGGCTACGCCGGCACGACCGTGGGCACGGTCGACCTGTTCCAGGGCCGGGAGGCGGTCGTCGCCATCGTGTCGCTCGCCGCGTCGTCGGCGGCCGACATCCCACGGGGGCTCGACTTCCTGCTGATGCCGAACCGGCTGAACGTGGCGATCTCGCGCGCGAAGTGGGCGGCGTGGCTCGTGCACTCGCCGGCGTTGGCGTCGTCGATGCCGACCTCGATCGCCGGTCTCGGGCTGCTGTCGCGGTTCATCGAGCTCGTCGAGGGCAGCCAGCCGGGCCAGCAGCCGGGCTAGGCGACCCGAAGACGACAAGGCAACGCGGAACATCGCGTCGTCTTGTCGCTCTCACGTCGTCTTTCGCCTCGCGGCGGCTCGGGCGTGCTGCGCGGCGACGAGGACGGCCTCGACGGTCGCCAAGGCGACCCCGGCAGGGTCGTGCTCTTAGACACGCACCACGCGCCAGCCCGCCCGCGTCAGCTCGGCGTCGTGACGGGCGTCGCGCTGCCGGTTGGCGAGCAGCTTCGCGTGCCAGTACGTCGCGTTGGACCGGGGGAGGTGGGTGTGCGCCGGGCAGAAGTGCCAGAAGCAGCCGTCCACGAAGACCGCCACCCGGAGACGCGGGAACAGCAGATCGGGTCGGCCCCGGCTCACGCCCCGCACCGGTCGGTCGACGAAGTAGCGCCAGCCGCGGGCGTGGAGGGCTCTTCGCAGCAGCCACTCGGGCCTCGTGTCGCGACGACGGATGCGGCTCATCCGGAGACGGGTCGCCGCGTCCGAGTCGAACTCGTTTGCCGTGGGTCGCCTGGGGTGCGACGAGGAGGGCATGGATGACGACGCTAGGGCGAGGAGGCGTCCGACCCCACTCGGGCGGCGTCGCCTGTGGACGCTCGACGGCTGCGTCGCTCGGAGGAGGAACGGCAGGCCAGAACCGGCCTCAGGGGCCGCCGAGCAGGACGCCGACCAGCCAGATGGCCGGCAGCACGAGCACGACCACGGCCACGTCGACGACCAGCAGGGCGACGTCGACGGCCTCGTGCTCCGACGGCTCGCTCGAGGGGAGCACCGTCGTCACCGCAGCGACGGCTCCGACCGCACCCGCCGTCGGGACCGTTACCGCCAGCGCCGTCGCGGCGGCGATCGGCCCCGGCTCGGCCCACGGCACGCTCACGAGCAGGATCGCTGCGGTGACGCCCACGAGTCCGCCGAGCACGGCCACGACACGGGCGACGCGCACACGACCACGCCTCGCCGGAGACGGCGACGGCGACGGCGAAGGCGAAGGCGACGGCGGGGGCGACGGGGAGTCCATGCCGCGCAACGATACAGACCGGTGGGACCATGCGACACCCGGCCGCGCGAGTCTCAGCCCCGGGGCTGAGACGGCCGGCCAGAGCGCCGTCGAGGCGTCGGGCCGTGTCGCGAGCCTCAGTCCTGCGGCTTGGTCGCCACCACGAAGAACAGCACCCCGGAGACGACCACCGTCAGCACCGCGACCGCCAGCAGCGCCGACGACACCCCCGACACGAACGAGGCGCCGCCCGACGCCGACGTCACGAGCCGGCCGATGAGCAGTGCCGCGGTCGCGAGGCCCGAGCCGAGCAGGGCGACGCGAGCCAGGTCGTGCAGGCGACGGGCGTCGTCCGCCGTGGCGCGCCTCCTCTGCCTGGGCACGAAGAGCACGACGGCCAGCACGGCCACGGCCAGCGGCACCACGGCTCCGAGCGTCAGGGCGAGCTGGACGATGCCGAACAGGGCGGGCACGCCCTCGGGCTGGGTGTTCACGGCGGTCCTCACGGGATCGGGGCGGGGCAGGCAGGCAGGCAGGCACGACGAGCGTCGCGTGACCATCTTGCCTGGTCGTCTCCCGCACCTGCTGACCGGGGCCGAGGAGGCGCGGGTCGCGCTCCTGGGCTCGCTCACGGCTGGACGGCAGGGGTCGCCCAGACGACGCCGCTAGGGTCGCTGCGACGAGAGGGGGTCGTGTGTTCGACGCCACCGGCCTCATGGGCCTGCTGCTGATGATCGTGGGAGTCCTGCTCCTCGCGGTCGCGTTGCCGCTGATCGGATCGTTCCTCCTCGACGGGCTGATCCAGATCGTGCGCGGCGACGGCCTCCGGGTCTTCGGGCTCGCCGCCGTGCTGTCGCTCGTCACGGCCCTCGTCGGGGTCGCACTGCTCGTCGGCGCCCGGCAGGTCACCGACGACATGGTGTCGCTGGGCATGCTCGAGAACGGGCTCAGCGGGCTCCTGTCGGTGCTCGTGCCCGGGATGGTCGTGCTCGCCGTGATCCAGTTCGTGCGGCGCCAGGTGCGCGCACGTCGCCGGCGCGCCGCGTAGCTCCCGGCATGCGTCGCCGCTTCCCACGATCGCGCTCCGCTCCGGCCCGTGCCCGCCCGCGCCGCGGCCTCTCCGCTCGTCGACGTGGAGAAGAAATACGCGCAAAGGGACAAGGCACCCGCGGGCCCGCAGGTGTCTTGTCCCTTTACGCGTATTCAGCACCGCAGCCGCAGCCGCGCCCGCGGCCGGAGGCTAGTAGCGGGGCTTGCGGTCGCGGTCGCCGTCGCGACGGGGCGCGCCGCCGCTACGACGGTCGGGCTTGATCTCGATCAGCGTGCCGCTGATGCGGGTGTCGGCCAGGCGGTCGAGCATGTCGCGGCTGATGTCCGAGGCGAGCTCGACGATCGAGAAGTCGGGACGGATCTGGATCGCTCCGAAGTCGTCCCGGCTGAGGCCGCCTTCGTTGGCGAGCGCGCCGACGATCTGACGGGGCTCGACGCGCTGACGACGGCCGACCTCGATGCGGTAGGCGGTCATCGGCTTCGAGGTGCGGGGGCCGCGCTCGGCACGGTCGCCGCGGTCGGAGCGCCCGCCGCGGTCGTCGCGCGAGCCGGAGGCCGAGCCGCGGTCGTCGCGGGCCGGACGGTCGTCGCGCCGGGCCGGGCGCTCGTCGGCTGGGTCGAGCAGCAGGGGCGTCTCGCCCTGAGCCACGACGGCGAGGGCGGCGGCGACGTCGGCCTCGGGCACGTCGTGGTGCTCGACGTAGTGGCCGATGATGTCGCGGAACGCGCTGATCCTCGCTTCCTGGTTCAGCGCCTCCGTGATCTGGTCGTCGAAGCGCGCGAGGCGCGTGACGTTGACGTCTTCGAGAGTCGGCAGCTGCATCTGCGTGAGCGGCTGGCGGGTCGCCTTCTCGATGGCGCCGAGGAGGCGACGCTCACGGGGGGTGACGAAGCTGATCGCCGCGCCGCTGCGGCCGGCACGGCCCGTGCGGCCGATGCGGTGCACGTACGACTCGGTGTCGATCGGCAGGTCGTAGTTGACGACGTGCGTGATGCGGTCGACGTCGAGGCCGCGGGCGGCGACGTCGGTCGCGACGAGGATGTCGAGCTTGCCGCTCTTGAGCTGGCCGACCGTGCGCTCGCGCTGAGCCTGGGCCACGTCGCCGCTGATCGCGGCGGCCGTGTAGCCGCGGGCCCGCAGCTTCTCGGCGAGGGTCTCGGTCTCGCTCTTCGTGCGGACGAAGATGATCATGCCCTCGAAGGCCTCGACCTCGAGGATGCGCGTCAGGGCGTCGACCTTCTGCGGATACGAGACCATCAGGTAGCGCTGGCTCGTGTTGACCGAGGTGGTGGTCTTGGCCTTGACCGTGATCTCTTCGGCGTCGTTGAGGTACTGCTTCGAGATGCGACGGATCTGGGGCGGCATCGTCGCGGAGAAGAGCGCGACCTGCTTGTCGTCGGGGGTGTCGGCGAGGATCGTCTCGACGTCCTCCGCGAAGCCCATCTTGAGCATCTCGTCGGCCTCGTCGAGCACGAGGTACTTGAGCTCGCTCAGGTCGAGGGTGCCCTTGGCCAGGTGGTCCATGATGCGGCCGGGCGTGCCGACGACGACGTGGACGCCGCGGCGCAGCGCGCTCAGCTGGACGCCGTAGGCCTGGCCGCCGTAGACGGGCAGCACGTGGACGCCGCGCATGCCGCTGGCGAACTGCTCGAACGCCTCGCAGACCTGCAGGGCCAGCTCGCGCGTCGGCGAGAGGACGAGGGCCTGCGGCTTCTTGGCCGAGACGTCGAGGCGGGACAGGATCGGCAGCGCGAACGCCGCCGTCTTGCCGGTGCCGGTCTGGGCCAGGCCGACGACGTCGCGTCCGCCGAGCAGGGTGGGGATGGTGGCCGCCTGGATGGCGGAGGGGGTCTCGTAGCCGATCTCCTTGATCGCCTTGAGCACCTGGTCGCTCAGACCCAGGTCCGAGAACGTCGGACCGATCTCGGGTGCATCGGCGTCGATCGTGTCGTTCTCGGTGGTGTCGCTCATCCTGCAAGGGTAGAGGACTGCGGGTGCTCCCACGGCCGCTCGGCGCGGGCGGGTCGTCGAGACGTGCCCGGCGAGGCAGCTCAGGCGCCGCCGGTCGAGCCTCCCGGGCCCCCTGCGGCTGCCGAGCCCGTCGTCCCGCCGCTGCTCCCCGGCGCCGGCGTCTGCGGGCCGACGATGCTGATCGGCGAGGTGTCGAGCCGCTCGGACTGCACCACGACGCGCTTCACCCTGCGCCGCAGCGAGCGCCGCGCGCCGGGGGTGGCCAGCAGGCTGCCGAGCACCAGGCCGGCGCCGATGGCGAGCGTCGTCGAGACGGAGCCGACCACGTCGAGCGCTGCTCCGCCCGTGCCCGCCATGACGTTCAGCAAGGCCGAGGCGACGGCGAGCGACGGCAGGAGCGAGCCGCAGAAGGCGGGCACGGCGATGGCGGTCGCCGAGACGCGCAGGCGCGCCGCGATGACGGTGCTGAGCGCCCCGAGCAGGGTGGCCACCAGGAACGTCGCGCCGAGCAGGGGCACCTCGAGCTGCTTCAGGCACCACAGGGTGACGGTGCCGACGAGCGCGACGCCGATCGCGACCGGCACGACGCGGGCGTTGGCCCCCTGTGTGACGGCCGTCGCCGACGCGGCGAAGAAGGTCGTGACGAGGAGGAGCCAGATCGGCAGGGTCCGGAGCGTGATGTCGGTCGGGTCGACCTCGATCGACAGGCCGGAGGTGAGGGCCAGCCCGCCGGGGATGCCCACGGCGATCCCCGCCACGATCAAGGCGATGATCAGCGCCCGGGACAACGCCATCGCGCGGAAGCCCGAGATGGCGTCCTGCGCCCAGGTGACGATCGTCACGTGGGGCAGGATCAGCACCACCACGGCGGCCACCATCGCGGCGGCGCTGCCGGCGCCGACCGCGCCCGCCCCGATCGCGAGCGACCCCACGGCGGCGACGCTCGCCGACTGCAGGGCGACGATGAAGAAGTTCGGGATGCCCTTGCGGGTGAGCCAGCGCCCGAGGACCATCGCGCCGACCATCAGGACGAAGGCGCCCGCCGCGCCGGCGAGCGAGCCGCCGGCCTGCAGGGAGACGGAGACGCCGAACAGGCCCATGGCCGCGTCCGTGATCCAGGTCGGCCAGCGCGGGGGAGAGCGCAGCACCGTGACCAGCCCCTCGACGGCGCTCGTCATGTCGCGCTCGTCGTGCAGCAGCTCGTCGACGATCTGGTAGACGAGCGAGAGCCGGTGCAGGTCGCTGCCCTCGGCCGCGACGACGCGCATCTTCACGAGGGGCGGGCCCTCGACGGGCGTGTACTGCACCGTGATCGCGGTGCCCGTGATGTCGAGCTCGAGCGGGGCCAGGTTCCACTTCGTGCCGACCGCGACGATCGCGACCTCGACGGTGCGGACGTCGGCGCCCGAGGCGAGCATCACCTCGCCGAGGTCGAGGCAGAAGTCGACGATCTGACGGGGCGAGTAGAGGTCGCCGAGATGGCCGTGGGCGGGCGTCGTGCCCTCGTAGATCGTGCCGCGCAGGCGGGCGCGGACGTCGCGCATCTCCTGCGCGTCGACCCGACGGCGGCGGACGCGTGCCGGCCGCGGGGCCGAGGGCGCCTTGGGCGCACCCCGCCCCGACGCCTTGGCCGGGGCCTTCGGCGGCGTCCGGTAGGTGGGGATCCAGGGAGCCGCGGGGTCCCGGGTGGTCCCCGGCACCTCCTGGTGCGCGCCGGCACCGGCGGCGCTGCCGCCTGTCCTGTCGGTCGCGGCGCTCGGGGCGCCGCCGGGAGCAGCCCCGTCGGCCTCAGGTCCTGCCTCGGGAGCAGCAGGTCGCCTCGGCGGCGGGTCGTACGCCCGTGGGCCGTCGGCGAAGCCGGGTGTGCCCTCCCGGGTCGGCGTCCCGTCGCGGTCGGCAGGTCGGTCGGAGGCGGGGCGTTCGGACATCGGGACGAGTCTAGGCAGGCGCACCCGGCGAGTCGCTGCGACCGTCGCCGACCGGCGCGTCCCCCGAGAACTCGGCCTCCGCCTCCTGCGCCCGCTGCCGGGCGAACATCTGCGGGACGATCCTGAGGAACGTCCAGACGTCGCCTCGGTCGTAGCTGTCGGGCGACTCGTCGCCGCCGAGGAACGGGTACGGCACGGGCACGTACACCTGGTCGGGGCCGAGGGGGCCCGTACGGCGGGCGACCTCGTCGAGGTGGGGGCGGCGCAGGACGAACTCGTCGAAGCCCTCGTCGGACAGGACCATGGCGTCGAAGTGCTCGAGGGAGTCGAAGCGGCCGTAGTCCTTGAACGCGTCTCGGAAGGGGTGCAGCACACCGAAGGTGCCCTCGCGCCGGTCGTGGAGGAACACGTGCCCCAGGTGCGAGTAGCCGACGACGTCGGTGTACGAGCGGTGCAGCCCCTCCCAGCCGGGCAGGTCGCCGACAGGACGGGGCGACGGGAGGAGGTGGTAGCCGGGCGAGCCGGCAGCGGGCTCGGGGGCAGTGGGCCCGGCCGCGCGCTCGGGGGTCCCGGGCCCGGAGGCGGGCTCGGCAGCGGGCGCGGCCTCCGGCTGGAGCGCCGGCCCGGCGGGGGTGCTGGCAGGCGCGCTCTCGGGTGCGACCGCGGTGTCCTGGGGGCTCGTCGTCGAGCGCCGGAACGGGTTCCTCATTCGCGTGAGCTTAGGGGGACCGCGCGCGCCCGTCGAGAGCTGACGAGAACTCAGGAGGTGGTCCGCCCGAGCTCAGGCCAGACCTGCGGGAATGCACGGCCGCCGACCCGGTTGCACCACGGATGAGCTCTGCCGACACCACTTCCCCTGACCCCTCGACCACTTCCTCGGCCGCCCCGCGCACCGCGCTCGTCGTCGGCGCGAGCGGCATCACCGGCACCGCGCTGGTCGAGCGCCTCACGGCGGACGGCTGGGACGTCCTCGCGCTGTCGCGCCGCGCCTCCTCGGCCCCCGGCGTCCGCGGCATCGCCGCCGACCTGCGCAGCGCCGACAGCCTGCAGGAGGCGCTGGCCGGCGAACGCCCCACCCACGTCTTCTTCACGGCCTGGTCGCGCCAGGAGACCGAGGCCGAGAACATCGCGGTCAACGCGGGCATGGTCCGCGACCTGCTCGCCGCCCTGGCGCACGCGCCCGTGCAGCATGTCGCGCTGGTCACCGGCCTCAAGCACTACCTCGGCCCGTTCGAGGCGTACGCCGCGGGCGAGATGCCCGACACGCCGTTCCACGAGGAGGAGCCCCGCCTCGACACCCCGAACTTCTACTACGCGCAGGAGGACGAGCTGTTCGCCGCCGCCGAGCGCCAGGGCTTCACCTGGTCAGTGCACCGCTCGCACACCGTGATCGGCTACGCCGTCGGCAACGCGATGAACATGGGCCTCACGATCGCCGCTGCTGCCGCTCTGAGCCGTGAGCACGGGCTGCCGTTCGTGTTCCCGGGCAGCGAGACGCAGTGGAACTCGCTCACCGACATGACCGACGCCGGCCTGCTCGCCGACCACATGGTCTGGGCGTCGACCGACCCTGCCGGCGCGGACGAGCCGTTCAACGTCGTCAACGGCGACGTGTTCCGCTGGCGCTGGATGTGGCCCCGCCTCGCCGCGCACCTCGGCGTGGACCCGGCGCTGGTCTCCGGGCCGTCGGGCGCGCCGCAGCCGCTCGAGGTGCAGATGGCCGGCCGCGAGGAGGACTGGGCGGCGCTCGCCGCAGGTCACGGTCTCGCCGAGCCGGACCTCGCGCGCGTCGCGTCGTGGTGGCACACCGACGCCGACCTCGGTCGCGAGATGGAGGTCGTCACCGACATGGGCAAGAGCCGCGAGGCCGGGTTCGTCGGGTTCCGCCGCACGGAGCGCGCCTTCACCGAGCTCTTCGACCGGTACCGCGCGGCACGCCTGGTGCCGTAGGGCGGGTGCGCCTCCCGCGCGCTGAACATCGCGCACATGCCGACCGCTGGTGCTGCAATACCTGCACTTCCACCTGTTGCTGCGCCGCTCGACGGCTGACAGTCGGCATTTGCGGAAGACGGGGCTGAGCCGAGGAGGCGCGGGTCGCGAGCTAGGGGAGGCGCGTGTCGTCCGCCGGGCCGTCAGACGCGTCGTCGAGGCGGGGGGCGCCCTCCGCGAGGGGCACGTCGTCCGCGTGGGCGAGGATCGACTGCGCCGTGGCGCCGAGCACCACGGTGGCGTCGACGCCGCGTGCCTCGGCCAGGGCCGCACTGAGGCCGGCCGCGAGGCTGCCGCCGGCTGCTCCGAGGGTCGAGACGACCGCCTCCTGCTTCTCGGTCAGCGGGTCGCCCGCCTGCTCAGCGACCACCTCGCGCAGGTTGTCGTCGCTGGCGTCGAGCGCCTCGTCGTCGCCCTGGGAGATGGCCGCCGCCTGCGACACGATCGCGAGCGCGAGCTCCGCGGCGTCGCGCTCGGGCGTGCGGTCGGTCGGTGTCGTCTCGTCCATGCGGCGACCGTACGCCGCGCTCGCGAGTGATCGTCAGGCATCTCGGAGGCAGTGCCCTCCCGTGCGACTGAGCAGTGCGCCGTTCACAGGCCGCTCAGCGCGCGCCGCGGCACCCCGTTCAGTGAGCGCCGCGGCGCCGCGCCAGCTCGACCGCACGCTCGACGCCGTCGCGCCACGGCGCCCCGTGGCCGGGGAGCACCACCCGCGCTCCCGTCGAGGCGAGGGCGTCGAGCGAGGCGAGGGCCACGTCGCTGTCCGCCGTCGCGGCTCCGGCCACGATCTGCGGGCCGCGACCGCCGGTGTAGGGGTCGAGCGTGACGAGCGCGTCCCCGACGATCACGGCGTCGCGGTCGGGCAGGTGGAGCGCGACGTGCCCGTCGGTGTGTCCCGGCGTCGGCACGATCACGGCGCCCTCGGGCAACGGGGTGCCGGCACCGATCGGCTCGGCGTCCCGGACGCCCCGCACCCCCAGCGCGCCCGCGAGGGCCATGCGGCCGAGCGCCGGCAGGGCGGCGAGGTGCTCGACCGGGTACCTCCAGCGGGGGCGCTCGTGGCGGTACGAGTACGGCCGGGCCGCGAGACGGGCGTCCGCCTCGTGGACCCACACCGGCAGCCCCCAGCGCCGCCGCACCTGACGAGCGCAGCCGACGTGGTCGAAGTGGGCGTGGGTGAGGAGGACGCCGTCGACGTCGTCCCGGCCGTGGCCGAGCTCGAAGAGGGCCTGCAGGAGGTGCGGCCACGCAGCAGGGAGACCCGCGTCGACGATCAGCACCCTCGTGCCGTGCTCGACCAGGTACAGGTTCGTGTCGGCGACCTCGAGGCGGTGCACGCCGGGGGCGACGTCGCGCTCGAGCAGGGCGGAGGGGCGGAGGAACGACATGCACCGACCGAACCACGGCGGGCTCGTCCGCGCAGACGGCTTGACAGGAGCCCCTGTCGAGGGGCCACGGAGCCGCGCGCCGGGCCGACGGTGTCAGGCACCAGTCAGCCCGTGTCCGGGTTCGACCACCGTCGGTCAGGCGTCGAGCAGGCCGCGGATGTCGTCCGCGGTGAGCGACGAGCTGAAGACGGCGTCGTCGTCGACGACCGCGTCGAAGAGGGCGGCCTTCTTGCGGCTGAGCGCGAGGACCTTCTCCTCGATCGTGTCGTTCGCGATCATCCGGTAGACCATCACCCGCTTCGTCTGGCCGATGCGGTGGGCACGGTCGACCGCCTGCGACTCGGCGGCGGGGTTCCACCACGGGTCGAGCACGAAGACGTAGTCGGCCTCGGTCAGGTTCAGGCCGACCCCGCCGGCCTTGAGGCTGATGAGGAACACGGGCGACGCCCCCGAGCGGAAGCGCTCGATCACCTCGGCCCGTCGCCTCGTCGACCCGTCGAGGTACTCGTGGGCGACCCCCCTCTCGGCGAGTCGGTCGGCGACGCGCGACAGGAACGACGTGAACTGGCTGAACACGAGCGCGCGATGGCCGCCCGCGACGACGTCGTCGATCTCGTCGAGCAGCTGGTCGAGCTTCGCCGAGGGCACGTCGTCGTAGGCAGGATCGATCAGCACCGCGTCGAGCGCGAGCATCCGCAGCAGGGTCAGCGAGCGGAACACGATGAACCGGTTGCGGTCGAGGTCGTCGATGAGGTCGAGCAGCTTGAGGCGCTCCCGCTGCAGGAACGCGTCGTACAGCTCTCGGTGCGCCGGCGCCAGGTCGACGCGGAGCACCTGTTCCTGCTTCTCGGGCAGCTCGGGCGCCACGAGCTCCTTCGTGCGCCTCAGCATCAGCGGCCGGATCCGACGCCGCAGCGCCTGCAGCAGCTCGGGTCGTTCACCGGTCGCGATCGGCTTCAGCCAGTCGTCCGAGAAGCGGACGCTCGTCGACAGCAGCCCGGGCGCGACGATGCGGAACAGCGCCCAGAGGTCCATCAGGCCGTTCTCGAGCGGGGTGCCCGTGATGGCGATCGTCACCGGCACGTCGAGGTCGACGGCGCACCGGTGCGTCTGCGACTGCGGGTTCTTCACGTTCTGGGCCTCGTCGAGCACCAGCGCAGCCCACGAGTGCGAGGAGTACGCCGCGAAGTCGAGACGGAACAACGCGTAGGAGGTGACCACCACGTCGGCCTCGGCCGCCGCCTCCCGCAGACCCCCGCGGCTCTTCGCCTCGGTCTCGGTGATCGTGCGCACCGTGAGGCCCGGGGTGAAGCGAGCGGCCTCGGACGCCCAGCCCGAGACGACGGAGGTGGGGGCGACGACGAGGAACGGGGCAGGTGTCGGGGAGTCGGGCGAGTCGTGGCCGGGGGAGCCGCCGCCGGAGGAGCCGACGCTCGCCGCTGCTGCTGCCCCTGCTGTCGCTGCCTCCGTCTCGCGGACGTGGGCGACGAGGGCGAGCGTCTGCAGTGTCTTGCCGAGCCCCATGTCGTCGGCGAGGACGCCGCCGAGCCCGTGCTCGTACAGGAACGCCAGCCAGCGGAAGCCCTCGAGCTGGTAGGGCCTCAGCGTGGCCGTCACGGAGGCGGGGACGGGTGCGGAGGACGCCGACGCGGCCACGACGGCCGCAGCCCCGCGCTCGTCCTCGCCGTCACCGGCGGCGGCGTCGGCCGCGTCGGCGAGTGCGAGCAGCCCGCCCACCGTCCGCCGCCAGCTCTCCGCCTGGACAGTCGCGTCGGCGAGGTCGTCGAACTCGGCCCAGAGGCCCGCCTGGTACCGGTTGATGCGGGGAGTCTCGACCTCCCACTCGTCGAGCGAGGTCGCCTCGTCGATCAGTCGCTTGAGCTCGTCGAACGCCGGGTGCGTGAGCGAGAGGTACGACTTGTCGACGAGCAGCATCTTGCGCTGCCTCTTGGCCAGCGCCGTCAGCAGCGGGACGAACGGCACGGTGCGCCCCTCGATCGTGACGAGCACGCCGAGGTCGAACCAGTCGCGCTTGTCGGTCTCGATCGTCGTCACGGTCAGGTGCGGAGCCTCGGTGAGCTCGCGGTAGTCAGGGCGCTCGCCGACGACGTCGACGCGGACGTCGCGCCGGGCCTCGAGGTCGGGGAGGCGTGCGTGGGCGAACTCGGCCGCAGCGACGCCGCGGAGCCTCGTCCCCCTGGCGGGGACGCCCCACTGCTCGACGTCGGGCACGACGACGCCGGGTGCCGGTGCCGCCGAGCCGAGGGGCACGACGCGGCCCGCCACCTCCCAGTGCCAGGCGAGCCCGAGGCTGTCGCCCGTGCCGAAGGTGGCCGTCAGCACGAGCTGCGGCGGCAGCACCTCGGGGAACACGACCGAGTCGTCGCTGCTCGTCACCGCCACGGCCTGCTGCAGCGCGGGGTAGAAGTCGCGGAGGAACTCGTCCGCGTCGTCGGCGGGCACGACGACCTCGCGCGCCGACGTCAGCAGCCGTCGCTGCTCGTCGCCGAGCGGCACGGCCGTCGGCGCGAGCACGATCGACAGGGCAGGGGCGGGCGTCACGACATAGACGCCGTGGTCGGCCACCGTGCCCGTCTCGTCACCCGTGCGCAGCACGCCGTCGACCGTCACACCCGCCTCGAGGACGAGCCCCCCGTCGTCGTCGCGGCGCGCGTCGACGCTCACCCGGGCGCTCGCCGCGACGGTGACGTCCGTGCTCCGCTTGCCGGTCACCAGCGCGATGCCGAGTCGGTCGGCCTCGTCGAGCAGGGGCCAGAGCAGCGGACTGGAGAAGTCGTCGAGCATCAGCCAGTCGCTCTCGCCCGCCACCCAGGCCGCGTGCACGGAGCGGTGCAGGGCCGCGAACTGGCCGAACCAGGCGTGCACGTCGGCCGCGATCTGCAGGCGGTTCATCTGGTACGGCAGCGACGTCCAGGTGAGGTCGCCCCGCACCCAGTTGCCCGTGCGGCTGAGGCTGACCGGCCGCACCCCGAGACGCCAGGAGGCGCCCGCCGCCCCGCCCAGGGAGGCACCCGTCACCAGCCCGCCCCCGCCCAGCCCGCCCGTGGCACGGCCCTGCGCGTCGACGAGCGGCGCCGGCGACGGCGCGTCCCAGCGGCTGCGTGAGGGCCGTGCTCGCGGCCGACGCTCGAAGAGCAGTCCCATGCGGGTCGTGCGGGCGTCGACCAGGCGAGGCGGCTCGGTCAGCTGGGCCAGGCGCGAGCGCCAGTCGGCGGGGGAGCCGGTGCCGGCGGCAGCGCCTGCGACGACGGCAGGGGAGGCGACCGTCTCGTCGCCGCCCGCGACGCCGGTGGCCCAGCCCGCGCCTCCTGCGCCCGAAGCCGTGCGCACGAGGCCAGCATCCGGAGACAAGACCCGTGCGTTGTTGGCCAGCAGGGCCGCGGCGACGTGCTTGCAGTCGCCGCCGAGCGGGCAGCTGCACTCGCTGCTCGTGGGGCGCCCGTGCTCGCCGCGGCCCGGAGCGAGCACGACGCTGCAGCGGTAGGGAGCGGCGACGCTGCCCCGCACCTCGGCCGAGAGCACCTGCCCCTCCACATCCCACGACGACGAGAGGACGTGCTCGTCGCGGGCGTACTCCTTGGCGCGGGAGAACGCGCGCGGCCCGACGAGCCGGATGACGTCGACGGCGTCGACCAGGGGCGCGGGCGCGTCCGTCGACTCGGGGGAGGGCATGCGCCCATGATCCCAGCAGCCGCCGACACCGGCGGACGGGGCCGTCGAGGAGGACGTCGACCGCCGTGCGGCCGGGGCGAGGATAGGGCTCCCGGCGCGCGTCGACAAGCCCCGTCAGCCCCTGCGCCGTCCGGTGTTGGCTCGGGGAGCCACACCGACGAGAGGACCCAGCACGATGAGGAGTCAGCACGCATGAGGGCGATGACGTACCGAGGGCCGTACAAGATCCGCGTCGACGAGAAGGACGTGCCGACGATCCAGCACCCGAACGACGCGATCGTGCGGGTGACCCTCGCGGCCATCTGCGGCTCCGACCTGCACCTCTACCACGGCATGATGCCCGACACGAGGATCGGCCACACCTTCGGGCACGAGTTCATCGGGGTCGTCGAGGAGGTCGGGTCGTCGGTCGAGAACCTGGCGAAGGGCGACCGCGTGATGGTCCCCTTCAACATCTACTGCGGCTCGTGCTGGTTCTGCGCCCGCGGCCTGTACTCGAACTGCCACAACGTCAACGCGAACGCGACGGCGGTCGGCGGCATCTACGGCTACTCGCACACCACCGGCGGCTACGACGGCGGGCAGGCCGAGTACGTGCGGGTGCCGTTCGCCGACGTGGGGCCGAGCATCATCCCGGACGACATCCGTGACGAGGACACGTTGTTGATGACCGACGCCCTCAGCACCGGCTACTTCGGCGCCCAGCTCGGCGAGATCGCCCAGGGCGACACGGTGGTCGTGCTCGGCGCCGGGCCGGTCGGGCTCTTCGCCGCCCGCTCCTCCTGGTTCATGAGCGCCGCGCGCGTGATCGTCGTCGACCACCTCGAGTACCGCCTCGAGAAGGCCCGCAGCTTCGCCCACGCCGAGACCCTCAACTTCGCCGAGCACGACGACATCGTCGTCGAGCTCAAGAAGCAGACCGACTACCTGGGCGCCGACGTCGTCATCGACGCGGTGGGCGCCGAGGCCGACGGCAACCTGATCCAGCACGTGACAAGCGCCAAGTTCAAGCTCCAGGGCGGGTCCCCGATCGCGCTCAACTGGGCCATCGACGGCGTCCGCAAGGGCGGCACCGTCTCGGTGCTGGGGGCCTACGGCCCCATCTTCAGCGCCGTCAAGTTCGGCGACGCCCTGAACAAGGGCCTCACCCTCCGCATGAACCAGGCGCCGGTCAAGCGGCAGTGGCCGCGCCTGTTCGAGCACATCCGGGCCGGTCACTTCACGCCGAGCGACATCGTCACGCACCGCGTGCCCCTCGAGCACATCGCCGAGGGGTACCACCTCTTCTCGGCGAAGCTCGACGGCAACATCAAGACCCTGGTCGTGCCGGGCACCTGAGGCCGACCGGCACCCGCAGCAGCACCTGTCCCGTACCTGTCCCACGGACGAGGAGACATCCCATGAGCGACCACGACGACATCCCCCTGGCGTACGTGCCCTCCAAGCCCCGCGACGTCCCGAGCGCCGAGCAGCTGCGCGAGCGCGTGCCCGGCTGGGGTGCCGACCTCGACCCGGCCGACCGCCCGTCGCACCCCAAGCTGCAGTTCGCGCCCGGCGCCTCCGGGGCCCGGTGGGACTTCCCCGAGCGGCAGCCCGGCGCCGAGGGGCGCGAGCGCTCGATCGAGCACGCCTTCGTCACGCCCGTCTTCGGCACGGCCCAGCCGCTGCACGGCGTGTCGGGCGCGATCCGCCGGTTCGCCTACGACCGCTACAGCGAGGGACGCCTCGCGCACTGGCTGCTGCTCGTCGCCGGCGACCGCGTCGACGCGACGGGGGCGCACCTCCGGTCGTTCGTCAGCGGCCGGCCCGACGACCTGTTGACCGAGACCGGCGTGACCGCCGAGGCGAAGAAGGAGGCGCGGGCCGCGTCCCGCGACTCGACCCGCGTCGACCGCCACCACCGGTGGCTCGACCCGCTGATCGTCGCCGGCCCGTGGGTCGTGACGGGCGTGGTCGCCGTCCGCGTCGTCGCGAAGGCGGTGCGCGCACTGCGCTGAGCCAGGGGAGGGAAGGGACGTCGCTGGGAGGAAGGGCCCCGCGGTGTCGTGCGGGACGCCCGCGTGGTGCCAGAATTGGCGCGCACCACGGGCCGTCGTCGCTCCGGGGCGCTCCGAACGCCTCTGACCGACACCTCCTCGAAGGATCCGTGCATGGCCTCCACCCTCCCGCGCGACGCGTCCCGCCTCGGCGAGCTCGGCGCGCTCCTCTTCGACCTCGACGGTGTCCTCACGCCGACGGCCGAGGTGCACATGCGCGCCTGGTCCCGCCTCTTCAACGACTGGTTCGACGCGCACGGGCTCGCCCCGTTCACCGACGCCGACTACTTCGAGCACGTCGACGGGCGCCCCCGCTACGACGGAGTCCGCGCGATGCTCGCCTCGCGCGGCGTCGAGCTGCCCGAGGGCACGGACGACGACAGCGCCGACGCCGAGACCGTGCGCGGCCTCGGCAACCGCAAGAACGCCGTCTTCGCGGCCGAGCTGGACGAGAACGGCGTCGAGCCCTACCCGGGCAGCGTCGAGTTCCTCGACCGCGCGATCGCCCTCGGCGTGAAGGTCGCGGTGGTCTCCAGCTCGCGCAACGCCGTGCCCGTGCTGGTGGCCGCAGGGCTGCGTGACCGCTTCGACGTGATCGTCGACGGCGCGGTGGCCGCCGCCGAGAACATCGCGGGCAAGCCGGCGCCCGACACGTACCTCGAGGGCGCCCGCCGTCTCGGCCTCACGGCCGCGGACTGCGTCGTCGTCGAGGACGCGACCAGCGGGGTCGAGGCCGGCCGCGCCGGCTCGTTCGGCCTCGTGCTCGGCGTCGACCGCGGCACCGGCCGCGACGCGCTGCTCCGATCCGGCGCCGACGTGGTGGTCGACGACCTGCAGGAGGTGGTCGCCGCGCTCGGCTCGGCCCGCGCCTCCTCGTCGCCCGACCCGGCCCGCACGGCCGAGGCCGACACCGCCACCACCAGCAGCGCGGACACCACCAACACCGGCACCCCCGACACGACCAGCACCGAGACCGCAGAGGCACAGCCGTGAACCACATCACCTCCGACCCGCTCGACCGCAGCCGGTTCCCCGTCGACGAGTGGGCGCTCGTCGAGGACGAGTACCACCAGGGCGACGAGGGCGTCTCCGAGACGATCTTCGCCGTGGGCAACGGCTACCTCGGGCTCCGCGGGAACCCCGACGAAGGGCGCGGCGGCCACTCGTTCGGCACCTACGTGAACGGGTTCCACGAGACGTGGCCGATCCGCCACGCAGAAGAGGCGTTCGGCTTCGCCCGCGTCGGCCAGACGATCGTCAACGTGCCCGACGCGAAGGTGATCCGGCTCTACGTCGACGACGAGCCCTTCGTGCTCTTCGAGGCCGACATCCTGCGGCACTGCCGCCGGCTCGACTTCCAGGACGGCGTCCTCAGCCGCGAGGTCGAGTGGCGCACCCCGTCGGGCAAGCGGGTGCTCGTCACGAGCCGCCGCCTCGTGAGCCTCGAGGACCGCCACCTGGCGATCATCGAGTACGAGGTCACCGTGCTCGACGCCGACGCCTCGCTGCTGATCTCGAGCCAGATCCTCAACCGCCAGGACATGGGCGACGAGTACCACGCGGGCATGCGGGCCGCCGCCGACGCCTTCGACCCCCGCCGCGCCGAGTCCTTCGAGGACAGGGTGCTGCAGCCCGTGCTGGCCCGCAACGGCGGCGCCCGCGCCGTGCTCGGCTACCGCACGACCAACTCGGGCATGACCATCGCGGTCGGCGCCGACCACGTGATGGAGACCGAGAACGAGTGGGACGAGTCGTCGTCGATCGACGACGACCTGTCGAAGCACGTGTACCGCGTCCGCGCGAAGGCGGGCGTGTCCGTGAAGATGATCAAGACGGTGACGTACCACACGAGCCGCGGCGTGCCGCCGCGCGAGCTCGCCGACCGCTGCGACCGCACCCTCGACCGTGCCGCGGAAGAGCCGCCGCAGGCGATGTTCGACAAGCAGCGGGCCTGGCTCGACGACTACTGGGCTCGGACCGACGTCGTCGTCGGGGGCCAGCCCGAGATCCAGCAGGCCGTCCGCTGGAACCTCTTCCAGCTCGCGCAGGCGACGGCCCGCACCGACGGCCAGGGCATCGCCGCCAAGGGCGTCACCGGGTCCGGCTACGGCGGGCACTACTTCTGGGACACCGAGATCTACGTGCTCCCGTTCCTCACGTACACGGCGCCCAACGTCGCACGGAACGCCCTGCGCTTCCGTCTCGGCATGCTCGACGCCGCCCGCGACCGCGCCGTCGAGCTGAACCAGCGCGGCGCCCTCTTCCCGTGGCGCACCATCAACGGGCTCGAGTCGTCCGCTTACTACGCGGCCGGCACCGCGCAGTACCACATCGACGCCGACATCAGCCACGCTCTCAGCCAGTACGTCCAGGCCACGGGGGACCTCGACTTCATGGAGCGCGGCGGCGTCGACATCCTCGTCGAGACGGCACGGCTCTGGGCCGACCTCGGCTTCTGGCGCTCGAACGGCGACCAGCGGTTCCACATCGACGGCGTCACGGGCCCCGACGAGTACACGACCGTCGTCGACGACAACCTGTACACGAACGTCATGGCCCGCGCGAACCTCCGGGCCGCCGTCCGCTACGTCGCCAAGCTCGCGGAGGAGTCGCCGGTCGCCTACGAGCGCATGGTCTCCCGGCTGGGGCTCGACGAGCAGGAGGTCGCCGGCTGGCAGCGCGCCGCCGAGGCCATGGAGATCCCCTACGACGAGCACCGCGGCATCCACCCGCAAGATGCGCAGTTCCTCGACAAGGAGCTGTGGGACCTCGACGCCACGCCGGCGAACAAGCGCCCGCTGCTGCTGCACTACCACCCGCTGGTGATCTACCGGTTCCAGGTGCTCAAGCAGGCCGACGTGGTGCTCGCGCTGTTCCTGCAGGGCGACGAGTTCACGGCCGAGCAGAAGCTGCGCGACTTCGAGTACTACGACGCGCTGACGACGGGCGACTCCACGCTCTCGGGCGTCGTCCAGTCGATCATCGCGGCCGAGGTGGGCCACCACCAGCTGTCGATGCAGTACTTCCTGTCGTCGCTCTACGTCGACCTCGCCGACCTGCACCGCAACACCGCGGACGGTGTCCACGTCGCGTCGACCGGCGGCATCTGGAGCGCGCTGGTCAACGGCTACGGCGGCATGCGCGACTACCTCGGCGGCGTCAGCTTCGACCCGCGCCTGCCCGCAGACTGGGAGGAGCTCACGTTCCGCCTGACGGTCAAGGGCAGCCGCCTCCGCGTCGACCTGGCCGTCGACGAGATCGTCTTCACGATCGAGGACGGCGAGGGCCTCACGGTCAGCGTCCGCGGCGAGACGGTCGAGGTGCCGGCGGACCGGCCCGTGCGCGTCGCGCTCGACGACCAGGGCCCCCGCATCACCACGAAGGTGCCGACGACAAGCGACCTGCGCGGGCTGGTCCGGGCCGACGGCTCCGTGATCACGGCGTCGATCCCGACGATCAGCATCGACCGCTACGACGACGACGAAGCGTCGGCCTAGGCGACGACCCAGAGCTCGACGTCCTCGGGAACGCGGCCGGCACCTCCTCGGAGGGGCCGGCCGTCGTCGTGACCCGGGCTCGCGCCGAGGCCGAGGGCTAGAAGGGCCCGGCCGCCGAGGCGATGGCGTCGAACAGCGCGATCGTGTCGGCGTCGCGCTTCTTGACGCTGACGCCGATGGTCCCGGCCGGCGCGTGCACCTCGCCGGAGATGCGGCTGCCCGCGCCCGCCTCCTCGAAGACGAGGTGGACGGTGTCGGCGTCGCTCGCCGTCGCCGAGCGGCGGATCAGCCGTGCGCCCTGCTCGTCGGCCGACGTGAACGAGAAGGCGGGCGTCGACTGCACGGCGCGGCGCACGACGCCCGCGAGCAGCGACACCGGCAACGAGAGCTCCAAGGAGGCGCGGGTCACGTCTGCGTCGCCGGTCTCGACCTGGGGTGCTCGCTTCTCTGCCATGCGCCCGAGGCTACGGCACGTGCGCGCCGCGCCCGTAGGGTGGCTGGCATGAAGACGCTGTTCTACGCAGGCCAGGAACTGATCGTGACCGACGAGCTGGCCGAGGTGCTGCTCGCCGCCGCCATGGAGTTCAGCGACGACGACCGCACGTTCCGCGTCCCGGTCGCGGCACGTCTCGGCGGCGTGGCCCACATGGCGCAGCTGGTGATCGGCCCCGGCATCCCGTTGCTCGTCGTCGATGCGGACGACGACGTCGAGCCGGCCGCCGGGTCCGAGTCGTCCGTCGCGTTCATCGTCGAGCTGATGGAGAGCCTCGTCGACGACGACGAGTGACCGACGACGAGTGACCGACGACGAGTCGTGGACGACGAGTGAGCGGAGCCCACGGTGAGGCGCGCCCGGCCCCAGCGGATCCCGAGCGCCGCCGCCTAGCCTGACCGCATGTCCGTGCGCCTCGACCCACCCGCAGCAGCGACCCGCGAGGGCATGACGACCCGCACCTCCTCGGGCTGGGCCGCGGTCGCCGGCGTCGTCTCGGCGGCGGCCTTCCTCGCCTCGGCCGAGCTCGCCGCCGTCGTGACCGGCCCCGGCGGCAGCCCGCTCTACGCGGTCGGCTCCGCGGTGATCGACCTGGCACCTCCCGTGGCCAAGGACACGATGGTCGCCCTCTTCGGCACCGGCGACAAGGTAGCGCTCTTCACCCTCATGGGGGTGCTGCTCGCCGTCATCACGGCGGGCGCGGGCATCGCCGAGCTCCGTCGGCCCCCGGCAGGCAAGGTCGTCTTCGGCCTCGGGGGAGTGCTCGCGATGATCGCCGTGCTCACCCGAGCCGACTCGTCGAGCATCAACGGGGTGCCCACCGCGGTGGGCACGCTCGTCGCCCTGCTCCTCCTCACGGCGCTCGTCCGGAGGCTCTCCCGCTGGCAGGCGACCACCCGCACCGGCTGGTCCGAGGCCTCGGTGCCCGCGCCGCCCCTCCGCGGCCCCGGCCTCGAGCGCCGCAGCTTCGTGCTGCTCGCGGGCGCGGCCGGTGCGGCGTCGGTCGTGCTCGGCACCGGTGCCCGTGCCTGGAACGCGACGCGGGCGAACGTGACGCAGCTGCGCGCGGCCCTGCGCCTGCCGGCCGCGGCGACCGCCGAGGAGGCGGTGCCCGCGGGCGCCTCGCTCGACGTCGACGGCCTCACGTCGTACATCACGCCGAACGACGAGTTCTACCGGATCGACACCGCCCTGCGCGTGCCCGGCATCGACCCGGCGGACTGGTCGCTGCGCATCCACGGCCTGGTCGACGAGGAGGTGGTGCTCACGTTCGACGACGTGCTCGCCCTGTCGCTCGTCGAGCACACGGCCACGCTCAGCTGCGTCTCGAACGAGGTCGGCGGCACGCTGATCGGCACCGCGCTCTGGCTCGGCTACCCGCTCCGCGACCTGCTCGCCCGGGCCCGCCCGCAAGCCGGCGCCGACATGGTGCTCTCCCGCAGCATCGACGGCTTCACCGCGGGCACGCCGCTCGAGGTGCTGCAGGACGACGACACCGAGGCGTTGCTCGCGGTCGGCATGAACGGCCAGCCCCTGCCCCAGGAGCACGGGTTCCCCGCCCGCCTCGTCGTGCCCGGCCTCTTCGGCTACGTCTCGGCGACGAAGTGGGTGACCGAGCTCGAGGTGACCCGCTTCGCCGACGCCGAGGGCTACTGGACCCCCCGCGGCTGGGACGCCCTCGGCCCGGTCAAGCTCGAGTCGCGCATCGACGTGCCCGCCGCCGGGACGACCGTCGACGCCGGCACGGTCGCCGTCGCCGGAGTGGCCTGGCACCCGCACACCGGCGTCTCGCGCGTCGAGGTGCAGGTCGACGGAGGCGCGTGGGACGAGGCCGAGCTGGCGGAGTCGATCTCGCCCGACACCTGGGTGCAGTGGGTCTACCGCTGGTCGGCGTCGTCGGGCGGGCACACGCTGCGCGTCCGCGCGACGAGCGCCGACGGGACCGTCCAGTCGGAGACCGAGCTGCCGCCCGCGCCCAACGGCGCGGAGGGCTGGGACGAGCACGCGGTGTCGGTGCGCTGAGCCCGCTGGCCGACGGGCCTCGACAGCCCCCGACAGGCCCTGACAGGCCCCGACAGTCCGGAGACGGCCCTGGACGGTCCGGGACGGGCGAGCCTCAGCCCACGACGCCCAGCGAGAACGGCAGCACGGCCGACGCCCCCGCCCGGCGCAGCTCGCGCCCGGCGGTCGTCATCGTCCAGCGGCTGTCGACGAGGTCGTCGACGAGCAGCACGGGCCCGGAGACCTGACCCAGCGCGGCGGCCAGCTCGGGGCCGACCTCGACCGCCTGCCAGACGTCGGCGAGCCGGTAGACGCTGTTGCCGCCTCCTCTGCTGCCTCGACCGGCTGACGGTCGCGTCGGCGTGAGCGAGCCGAGCAGAGGGAGGCGCCCCACGGTGCTGATGGCCTCGGCGAGCGAGCCGACGAGCTGAGGGCGTGACGACGACGGCATCGACACGACACCGACCGGGCGTTCGGCCCACGGCCACTCCTTGAGCACGCGGACCACCCCGTCGAGCAGCGCCTTGGTGAGCGGGGCGTCCTCGGCACCGGCCGCGAAGACCTGGCGCAGCGTCGTGCCCCAGCCGAGGTCGGTGAGGCGGGCCAGGGCGCGGCCGGTCTCGACGCGCTCGCCCTCGACGATCTTGCCCTTCGCGGGCACGCCGGCCCGGTCGGCGCCCGTCGGCCACTGGGCCCGGGGCTCGATCTCGACGCCGACCCGGTCGAGCGAGGTCGAGGCCGACGCGGCAGCCTCGCCGCCGATCTCGCTCGGGTACCAGGCACCGGCACAGATGTCGCACCGCCCGCAGGGCGCAGCAGCGGTGTCGTCGAGGTCGAGCTGGAGCATCTGCATGCGGCAGGTCGTCGCGCGCTCGTAGGCGATCATCGACTGCTGCTCCGCGACCCGGGCCTCGCCGATGCGCCCGTAGCGCTCGGCGTCGTAGACCCATGGCCGCCCCGTGCTGACCCAGCCGCCCTGCACCCGCGACACCGCGCCGTCGACGTCGAGCACCTTGAGCATCAGCTCGAGCGGCGAGCGCTTGACGTCGACCCGGGCCTCGAGGGCCGGCGTCGACAGGGGCGTATCGCCGAGCTCGGCGAGGACAGCCGACGCGCGGGCCTCCGACGGCATCGAGGCGGTCGCGAAGTACTGCCAGATCTCGGCGTCCTCCGTGCCCGGCAGCAGCAGCACGTCGGCGTTGTCGGTCGCGCGCCCCGCGCGGCCGATCTGCTGGTAGTAGGCGACGGGCGACGACGGCGCCCCGAGGTGCACCACGAAGCCGAGGTCGGGCTTGTCGAAGCCCATGCCGAGGGCGCTCGTGGCGACGAGCGCCTTGAGCTCGTTGCGCTTGAGCTGGCCCTCGAGCGCCTCGCGTTCTTCGTTGTCGATGCGGCCCGAGTACGAGCGCACCGCGTGGCCGGCCTCACGGAGCAGGCGGGCCGTGTCGTCGGCCGCCGAGACGGTGAGCGTGTAGATGATGCCGCTGCCCGGCAGGTCGTCGAGGTGGCTGAGCAGCCAGCCGAGCCGGTCACGCGAGGTGGGCAGCGTCAGCACGCCGAGCCGCAGGGAGGCGCGGGCCAGCGAGCCGCGGATCGTCAGCACCTGGTCGTCCGGCCCCGCCGTCAGCTGTTCCTCGACGTCGGCGACGACCCGCTCGTTCGCGGTCGCCGTCGTGGCCAGCACGGGCACCGTCGTCGGCAGGGTGCGGATCAGGTCGGCGAGCCGCCGGTAGTCGGGCCGGAAGTCGTGGCCCCAGTCGCTGATGCAGTGCGCCTCGTCGACGACGAGCATGCCGAGGCGTGCCACCAGCACGGGCAGCTGCTCGTCGCGGAACCGCGGGTTGTTGAGGCGCTCGGGCGAGACGAGCAGCACGTCGACCTCGTCGGCCGCGAGGGCCTGCTGCACGTCGGACCACTCGTGCGCGTTCGCCGAGTTGACCGCGACCGCCCGCACGCCGGCGCGGCTCGCCGCGGCCACCTGGTCGCGCATCAGGGCGAGGAGCGGCGAGACCAGCAGGGTCGGCCCGCCGCCCCGGCGTCGGAGCAGCAGGGTCGCGATGAAGTAGACGGCCGACTTGCCCCAGCCGGTGCGCTGCACGACGAGAGCGCGACGACGGTCGGCGACGAGCGCGCGGATCGCCTCGAGCTGGCCGTCGTGGAACACGGCGTCGTCGCGGCCCGTCAGGGCCCGCAGCAGCTCGAGCGCCTCGGCGTCGATGTCGGTCGTGGTGCTGGCCGTGCTGCTCGTCGTCATCCGGCCATGCTGTCACGGGCCACCGTCAGCGAGGCCCGGTGCCGACTCCCGCGCCCGCGGCCTCCAGCAGGGCCCACAGCTCGGCCCGCCCGGCGAAGCCGTCGAGCGGCAGCCCCAGCACGGACTCGACCTTGGCCACCCGCGCGCGGAGGCTGTGGCGGTGCAGGCCGAGTCGGCGGGCGGCCGGGTCCCAGGCGCCGTTGTGCTCGAGCCACGTCCGGCAGCAGACGAGCAGCTCGTCGCCGTCGGGCAGGGCTGCCACGGGGGCGAGGCGGGACGACGCGAGCTCGGCGGCCCCCTCCGACCAGAGCGCGGCCACGAGGCCGCCGGCCGCGAGGCTCGCCCAGGTGACCACCGCCTCCTCGGCGGACGACGTCGCGACGGCGAGGGCGCGCTCGGCCTGTGCCACGGCACCGGCGAGGTGGTCGAGGTCGGTGACGTCCGAGACGCCGATCCGCAGGCCGTGGGCGGCGGCGAGCGCTGGCAGATCGACGGCGCTCTCGGCGGCGAGCACGGCGATCCTCCCGTCGACGAGCGCGACGAAGACGTCGGGCCGACCGGCGGCGAGTCGCTCGACGGCCTCGGTCGCGTGGTCGGGCGAGTCCCGAGGAGGCGCGGCGAGGGCCACGACGACCGGCCCCGCGGCGATGCCCACCCCGACCGACCTCGTGATGGACCGTGCCACCTCGACCTGCCCTGCCACCAGCAGCGACCACACCTGCCGCCAGAGCTCGCGCTGCCCGCGCAGCCGGGCGACGTCGCGCTCGAGGGTGACCTCAGCGAGGGCGACCACGCTGGTGAGGACGGCGCGGGCGGCCGTGTCGAGCTCGGCGGGGGTGCGGACGGCGAGGACGCCGCGGAGGCCGTCCCGCCGGCCGAGGGTCTGCAGCGACACCACGGCCCCGGGGACGGTCACGGTGCTGCCGGCCCGGGCCCCGCGGCGCAGGAGCCGTGCGACCTCGGCCTCGACCTGCCCCTGGTCGACCTGCCCGTGGTCGGCCGCGGCATCCGTCCCGTGCAGCACCACCGACCCGCCGAGCTGCTCGCCGAGCACCCGCAGCACGGCGTCGAGCCCGCCGTCGCCGATGGCCGCGACGGAGACGGCGCGCTGGGCCCGCAGCGTCCAGCGGTCGCGGTCGCGCGCCTCCTCGGCCAGCTGGTCGGCCGCCCAGCGGGCGACGGCGATGAAGGGGGTGCGCCAGGGGACCTCGACGACGGGCACCCCGAGGGCGGAGGCGGCGAGCACGAGCTCGACGGGCGTGTCGGGCCGGTGCACGCCGGCGCCGAACCCGAGGGCGACCACGCCGGCGCCGACGACCCGCTCGACCCAGGCGTCGTAGTCGTCCTGCGTCGCGTCGGCCCGGAACTGGCTGCCGGTCGTGAGCAGCATGGTCGAGGCGGCGACGAAGGGCGACGGGTCGACCAGGTCCGAGCTGTGCACCCACGAGAGCGGCTCGTCGGTGCGCGTCGTCGGGTCGAGGAGGCGCAGGCCGAGGGGAGCCTGGCGGACGAGGGCTCGGACGGTGGGGCGCACGCGCCGAACCTAGCACCGGCCTGCCGATCTGGCAGGCCGGAGGCGAACATGCGACGAAATGTCGGTCGAGGAGGTGCGCCCCGGCTCCCTAGAGTCGCCGCAACGTCGAAGGAGCGCCTGCATGTCGAGCACCACAGTCACCACCCCGCGCGGAGGCCCCGGCCTCGAGCAGCGCCGCCGTCTCGTCACCGAGGTGCCCGGCCCGCGGAGCCGCGAGCTGATGGAGCGCAAGCGCGGCGCGGTCGCCGCGGGCGTCGGCGTCTCGCTGCCCGTCTTCACGGAGGCGGCCGGCGGGGGAGTGCTCGTCGACGTCGACGGCAACACCCTGATCGACCTCGGCTCGGGCATCGCGGTGACGGGCGTCGGCAACTCGGCCCCCGGCGTCGTGGAGGCGGTCGTCGAGCAGGTGCAGCGCTTCACGCACTCCTGCTTCATGATCACGGCCTACGACGGCTACGTCGAGGTCTGCGAAGCCCTCAACCGGCTCACGCCCGGCGACCACGACAAGCGCTCGGCGCTGTTCAACACCGGCGCGGAGGCGGTCGAGAACGCCGTCAAGATCGCGCGGTCGTACACGCGGAAGTCCGCCGTCGTGGCCTTCGACCACGCCTACCACGGCCGCACGAACCTGACGATGGCGCTCACCGCCAAGTCGATGCCCTACAAGAGCGGCTTCGGGCCGTTCGCCCCGGAGATCTACCGCGCCCCGCTGTCGTACCCGTACCGGGACGCGGGGCTCGACGGGCCGCAGGCCGCGGCTCGCGCGATCTCGCAGATCGAGAAGCAGGTCGGCGCCGCGAACCTCGCCGCAGTCGTCATCGAGCCGATCCAGGGCGAGGGCGGCTTCATCGTGCCGGCGCCCGGGTTCCTCCCCGCGATCGTCGCCTGGTGCCGCGAGAACGACGTCGTGTTCATCGCCGACGAGGTGCAGACCGGCTTCGCCCGAACCGGTCGCATGTTCGCCAGCGAGCACGAGGGCATCGTGCCCGACCTGGTCGTCACGGCGAAGGGCATCGCGGGCGGGCTGCCGCTCTCGGCCGTCACCGGACGGGCCGCGATCATGGACGCGCCGCACGTCGGCGGCCTCGGCGGCACCTACGGCGGCAACCCGATCGCGTGCGCCGCGGCCCTCGCGGCCATCGAGTCGTTCGAGCACGACGGCCTGCTCGAGCGCGCGACCGCCATCGGCGACCTGCTGCTCGGCCGCCTGCACGACCTGCAGCAGGGCGACCCGCGCATCGGCGACGTCCGGGGCCGCGGTGCGATGATCGCGATCGAGCTCGTGGACCCGCTCACCGGCGAGCCCGACGCCGCCCTCACCGGCCGGGTCGCCGCCGCCTGCCACGCCGAGGGCGTCATCGTCCTCACCTGCGGCACCTTCGGCAACGTCATCCGGTTCCTGCCGCCGCTCGCCATCGACGACGCGCTGCTGCACGACGGCCTCGACGTCGTCGCCGCGGCGCTCGGGTCGGCCTGATGACCGACGTGTCGACGGTCGCACGGACGACGCGGCCCGACGCCGCAGCGCTGCCCGGGTTCCCCCCTCACGTGGTGACGCTCGTGAGCGAGGGCGCCGCCGCCCCGGCCCTCGACGGCGTCCCGACCTTCCCCGTTCACGACCCGGCGACCGGCGAGGTCCTCGCGCTCGTCGCCGACCAGCGCCCCGCGGACGCGATCCGCGCCCTCGACCGGGCGGTGGCGGCCGCCGACGAGTGGGCCGCCACGCCGCCGCGCGTCCGCGGCGAGACCCTGCGCCGGGCCTTCGACCTCCTCGTCGAGCGTCGGGAGTCGTTCGCCCTGTTGATGTCGCTCGAGATGGGCAAGCCCCTCGCCGAGGCGCGGGGCGAGGTCGCCTACGGCGGCGAGTTCCTCCGCTGGTTCTCCGAGGAGGCGGTGCGCGTCCAGGGCCGGTACGGTCCCGTCCCCGAGGGCACCGGCACCATGATCGTCACCCACCGGCCGGTCGGGCCGGGCTACCTCGTCACCCCGTGGAACTTCCCGCTCGCCATGGCGACCCGCAAGATCGCGCCTGCCCTGGCGGCCGGCTGCACGGTCGTCGTCAAGCCGGCCGAGCTCACGCCGCTCACGACCATCGCGTTCGCCGAGCTGCTGCGCGAGGCCGGCGTCCCCGACGGCGTCGTCACCGTGCTGACCACGACGGACGCGGCCGGGGTGACCGGGCCCCTGCTCGCCGACCCGCGCCTCCGGAAGCTCTCGTTCACCGGCTCGACCGCGGTCGGCCGGGTGCTGATCGCGCAGGCGGCCGAGAACGTGGTCCGCACCTCGATGGAGCTCGGCGGCAACGCCCCCTTCGTCGTGATGGCCGACGCCGACCTCGACGCCGCCGTCGACGGCGCGATGCTCGCGAAGTTCCGCAACGGCGGGCAGGCCTGCACGGCCGCGAACCGCCTGCTCGTGCACGAGCGGGTCGCCGACGAGTTCACGCGCCGCCTCGCCGAGCGCGTCGAGGCGATCGTCGTCGGGCCCGGCACGGCCGACGGGACGACCCTCGGCCCGCTGATCGACGACCGCGCCGTCGCGACCTGCGAGCGGCTCGTCGCCGACGCCGTGGCCCGGGGCGCCCGCGTCGTCACGGGCGGCTCGGCGCCGGGCGGCCCCGGCTCGTTCTTCGCGCCGACCGTGCTCGCCGACGTGCCCCGCGACGCCGACCTGATGCACCAGGAGATCTTCGGCCCGGTCGCCGCCGTCACGACGTTCCGCGACGAGGACGACGCCGTCCGGCTCGCCAACGACACTCCCTACGGCCTCGTCGCCTACCTCTTCACGACCGACCTGGCCTGTGGACGACGGATGCTCGGTCGGCTCCGCACCGGCATGCTGGGCGTCAACACCGGCCTGGTCTCGAACGCCGCGGCCCCGTTCGGCGGGGTCGGGCACTCGGGCCTGGGGCGTGAGGGCGGCAGCGAGGGAATCCACGAGTACCTCGACACGACCTACGCACTGCAGCCCGACGGCTGATCCCGAGCCGACGAGCACCGACCCGACCGAACCGAACCGACCAGCACGGCCCCGACCAGCACGGCCCCGAGCACCACGGCCCCGAGCACCACGGCACCAGCACCACCGAGAGGACACCATGGCGACCCTGCAGAACTTCGTCGACGGCCGGTACGTCGACGCCCACGGCACCGCGACGATCGACGTGGTCTCGCCGATCACCGAGCAGGTCGTGGCGGTCTCGCCCGTGAGCGACGCGGCCGACGTCGACGCGGCGGTGCAGGCCGCGGCCCGGGCGTTCCCCGGCTGGAGCCGCAGCACTCCGTCGGTGCGCCAGGCCGCGCTGCTCGCGCTCGCCGACGCCCTCGACGCGCACAGCGACGAGCTCGTCGAGGCGCAGCACCGGGACACGGGGCAGCCGAAGGCGATCATCGCTGCCGAGGAGGTCGCCGTCGGCGCCGACCAGGTGCGCTTCTTCGCCGGGGCCGCCCGCCGGCTCGACGGCATCGCCTCGGGGGAGTACCTCGACGGGCTCACCTCGTCGGTGCGCCGCGAGCCCATCGGCGTCGTCGCCCAGGTCACGCCCTGGAACTACCCCCTGATGATGGCGATCTGGAAGATCGCCCCGGCGCTCGCCGCGGGCAACACGATCGTGCTGAAGCCGAGCGACACGACGCCGGAGTCGACCCTCGTGCTCGCCTCCCTGACGAAGGGCGTCCTGCCCGACGGCGTCTTCAACGTCGTCCTCGGCGACGCGAGCACGGGCCAGGCCCTCGTCGAGCACCCCGTGCCCGGGCTGGTCGCCATCACGGGCTCGGTGCGCGCCGGCGTGGCCGTCGCGACCTCCGCCGCCGACCGCGTGGCCCGGGTGCACCTCGAGCTCGGCGGCAAGGCGCCCGCCGTCGTGTTCCCCGACGTCGACGTCGACGTGGTCGCCCCCCAGATCGCGGAGGCGGCCTTCTTCAACGCTGGCCAGGACTGCACCGCGGTGACCCGCGTCATCGTGCACGAGTCGGTCCACGACGACCTGGTCGCCGCCCTGGTGCGCGCCGCGGAGGCGACGACGGCCGGTCCCGACGCCGGGGAGGGCGCCTCCTACGGGCCCCTCAACAACGCGCGGCACTTCGCCGCGGTCCAGGCCGTCGTCGACTCGCTGCCCGCGCACGCGACCGTGGTGACGGGCGGGCACCGCGTCGGCGGGACGGGGTTCCACTTCGCGCCGACGATCGTGACGGGCGTGCGGCAGGACGACGACGTCGTGCAGGCCGAGGTGTTCGGCCCGGTGCTCACCGTGCAGTCGTTCGGCACGGCCGACGAGGCGCTCGCGCTGGCCAACGGCGTGCCCTACGCCCTGGCCTCGAGCGTCTGGACCGACAGCCACACCACGGCCGAGCGCTTCGCCCGCGACCTCGACTTCGGCTGCGTCTGGATCAACACGCACATCCCGCTCGCGGCCGAGATGCCGCACGGCGGGTTCAAGCGCTCCGGCTACGGCAAGGACCTCAGCGCCTACGGCCTCGAGGACTACACCCGGGTCAAGCACGTGATGAGCGCGCACGCCTCGCCGCGCGCCTCGTCCTGACCGCCCCGGCCGAGCCGACCCCCACACTCACTCGGCACCACCCGGTGCCCGCACCAGCGACGGAGACCACCCCATGACCGACACCACCACCTGCGACGTCGTCGTCATCGGCGCGGGGGCCAGCGGCCTGACCGCGGCCGCCGACCTGCGAGCGGCGGGCCTCGACGTGGTCGTGCTCGAGGCACGTGACCGCGTCGGCGGCCGGCTGCGCACCGAGACGATCGACGGGGCGATGCTCGAGCTCGGCGGCCAGTGGGTGTCGCCCGACCAGACGGCCCTGATCGCCACGCTCGGCGAGCTCGGCCTCGAGACGTACTCCCGGTGGCGCGAGGGCGAGAGCGTCTACGTCTCCGCCGACGGCACGGCGTCGCGCTTCACGGGCGACATCTTCCCTGCCTCCGAGCACACGCAGGCCGAGATCGAGCGGCTCATCGTCGTGATGGACGAGCTCGTCGCCGAGACGGACGTCGCGGCCCCCTGGGAGCACCCGCGGGCCGCCGAGCTCGACCACGTGTCGTTCTCGGCCTGGCTCGAGCAGCAGAGCGACGACGCGGAGGCGCGGGCCAACATCGCGCTCTTCATCGCCGACGCGATGCTCACGAAGCCGGCCCACTCGTTCTCGCTGCTCCAGGCACTGCAGATGGCGTCGAGCGCCGGCAGCTTCAGCAACCTCGTCGACGCGGACTTCATCCTCGACAAGCGCGTCGTGGGCGGCCTGCAGCGGGTCCCGCTGACGCTCGCGGAGAAGCTCGGCGACGCCGTGCGCCTCGGCCAGCCGGTCGAGACGCTCGACTGGTCGGCCGACGGGGTCGTCGCGTCGACGCCCGAGCTGCGCGTGGCGGCCCGCTGGGCCGTCGTCGCCGTGCCGCCCAACCTCTACTCGCGCATCGAGTACCTGCCCGCTCTGCCCGCCCTGCGCCAGCAGTGGCACCAGCACGTCTCGCTCGGCCTCGTGATCAAGGTGCACGCCGTCTACGAGACGCCGTTCTGGCGCGACGCCGGTCTCTCGGGCACGGCGTTCAGCCCCTACCAGGTGGTGCACGAGGCGTACGACAACTCGAACCACGACGACCCGCGGGGCACCCTGGTCGGCTTCGTCAGCGACGAGAAGGCCGACCGCCTCCTCGCCCTGCCCGCCGACGAGCGACGCGCGGCGATCCTCGCGTCGCTGGCGTCGTACTACGGCGAGCAGGCGACCGAGCCGGTCGTCTACTTCGAGAGCGACTGGGCGAGCGACGAGTGGACGGGCGGCGCGTACGCGACGAGCTTCGACCTCGGCGGCCTCTCGCGCTGGGGCCACGACCAGCGGGTGCCCGTCGGGCCGATCCACTTCTCGTCGAGCGACATCGCGGCGGAGGGGTTCCAGCACGTCGACGGCGCGATCCGCGTCGGGCACGACGTCGCGGCCGAGATCCTCGCCGAGCGGGACGCACACGCTGACGCATCCGCGCAGCCCGCGTCCGCAGGCCAGCCCGAGCACGCCGACGCCGGAGCGGCCGTCTCGTGAGGAGCGTGGTCGTCGGGTACCTGGACACCCCCGCGGGGCACGACGCCCTGGCCCTCGGCACGGCCCTCGCGCACACGCTCGGCGTGCGCCTCGACCTCGTGATGGTCCTGCACGACCAGGGCCGTGCCTCCCTCGTCCCCACCGCGCCCAGCTACGAGCGGCACCTCGACGACCTCGCCGAGGGCTGGCTGCAGGAGGCGGCGGCCGAGGTCCCAGCCGGCGTCACGTCCACGACGCACCTCGTCCGGGCCGAGACGTTCGCGGAGGGCCTGGTCGCGGCCGCCGCCGACCTCGAGGCCGACGCGATCGTGATCGGTGCCGGCAAGGAGGGGACCCTCGGCCGGCTGCACCTCGGCAGCGTCGGGGGAGTCCTCGTGCACTCCGCGCCGGTGCCCGTCGCGATCGCTCCCGCCGGCTTCGCCGAGCGCGGCGTCCGCAGCTTCGGCAGCGTGACGGCGGCGGTCGGCACCAGGGCCGGCGCCCGGGCGGTCGTCGACACGGCGGTCGCCACGGCCGCCGCGGCGCGCGTCCCGCTGCGGCTCGTCTCGCTGGTGACGCTCGACTCCGTCGGCGACGGCGAGCGCCGCGACCGCGACGAGCGCGAGCGCGCCCTGCACGACGAGGCGCGCGAGCACGCGGAGCGGATGCGCGACATCGCCCTGGACGGCGTCCCCGCCGACCTCGACGTCACGGTCGAGATCGCCCCGGGCCCGAGGATCGCCGACGCGATCGACGCCCTCACCTGGAGCGACGACGAGCTCGCCCTCGTCGGTTCGAGTCGTCTGGCCCAGCCCCGTCGGCTGTTCCTCGGGAGCGTCGCCGCGAAGATCGTGCGCGGCGTCCCCGTCCCCCTCGTGGTGGTTCCTCGTGACCACGATGCCCGCACGACCTGGACCGGCGTCGCCCCGGGCGGCGCCCACCCCGAAGGGACCAACCCGTGAGCATCCTCAAGAAGTCCGGCGTCGCCGCCGACCGGACCCTGTCGTCGAAGGGGCTGAGCGCCGGCAGCGTCGGCCTGATCGGCGCCGTCGTCATCGGCATCTCGTGCATCGCGCCCGCCTACACGCTGACCGGCGCCCTCGGCCCGACCATCGCGCAGGTCGGCACGCACCTGCCCGCGATCTTCCTGGTCGGGTTCATCCCGATGCTCCTCGTCGCGTTCGGCTATCGCGAGCTGAACAGCGCGATGCCCGACAGCGGCACCTCGTTCACCTGGGGCGTCCGCGCCTTCGGCCCGTGGGTCGGCTGGATGGCCGGCTGGGGGCTCGTGGTCGCGACCATCGTCGTCCTGAGCAACTTGGCGGGCATCGCCGTCGACTTCTTCTACCTGCTGCTCGGGCAGGTCTTCTCGGATCCGTCGATCGCCGACCTGGCGGCGAACCCGCTGATCAACGTCGTCACCTGTCTGGCCTTCATGGCCGGGGCGACCGTCATCTCGTACCGCGACATGCAGACCACCCAGAAGGTGCAGTACTGGCTCGTCGGGTTCCAGCTGCTCGTGTTGGTCGGCTTCGCGATCGTGGCGTTCGTCCGGGTCGGCGGCGGATCGGCGTTCGACGCCACCGCGATCTCGCTCGACTGGTTCAACCCGTTGACGGTGCCGACCTTCTCGGCGTTCGCTGCCGGGCTCTCGCTGTCGATCTTCATCTTCTGGGGCTGGGACGTCACGCTGACGATGTCCGAGGAGACGAGCGGCTCGCGGACGACCCCCGGCCGCGCCGCCACCCTCACCGTCGTCATCATCGTGCTGGTCTACCTGCTCGTCTCGCTCGCCTCCATGACGTTCGCCGGCCTCGGCGACGAGGGGGTCGGGCTCGGCAACCCCGACATCCAGGGCAACGCGTTCTCGGCGCTCGCCGGGCCGGTGCTCGGGCCGCTCGCGATCCTCATGTCGCTGGCGGTGCTGAGCAGCTCCGCCGCCTCCCTCCAGTCGACCTTCGTGTCGCCGGCGCGCACCCTGCTCGCCATGGGGCACTACGGCGCGCTGTCGCCGAAGTTCGCCCGCGTCTCGCCGCGGTTCTTCACCCCCGGGTACGCGACCCTCGCCTCCGCCGTCGTCGCGAGCGTCTTCTACGCGGTGATGCGCTTCATCAGCGAGGACGTGCTCTGGGACACGATCACGACCCTCGGCATGATGATCTGCTTCTACTACGGGCTCACGGCGTTCGCCTGCGTCTGGTACTTCCGGCACCAGTGGCGCACCGGGGCACGCAACCTGTTCTTCCAGATCGTCGCTCCGGGCGTCGGCGGGCTCATCCTCGCCGTGCTCTTCGTCACCACGCTGGTCGACAGCATGGACCCCGACTACGGCAGCGGCTCACAGATCGGCGGGGTCGGCCTGGTGTTCCTGCTCGGCGTCACGATCCTCGTGGGCGGCGTCGTGGTGATGCTGGTCAACGCCCGGCTGCGGCCCGCGTTCTTCCGCGGCGAGGGGCTCCGGGCCGGCGTCGCCGGCGACGAGCGCGAGGGGCAGGCCGTTCTGCCCGAGTGACCGCGCGGCCCCCGCCTGCTCAGACCTCGAGGGCGGGTCAACTGGGTCGACGGCGGGAGCTTCACGACCCGCCCTCGACCGCATCGACCCGCCCTCGGGGGTCGGTCAGGCCGAAGGAGGCGCGGGCTCGGCCCCGTCGCCGGTCGCGGCAGGCAGGATCACGAGGTCGAGGTAGTCGCGCAGCAGCCGCGGCACGTCGACCTCGTCCGGGGCGAGCAGCCACTGCAGCTGCACCCCGTCCCACAGCCCGACGAGCCCGGCGGCCGCGCGGTCGGGGTCCACGCCCTCGCGCAGCCGGCCGACCTCGGCCAGCGCGCGGAAGTCCGCGGCGTAGTCCCGTCGCAGGACGGCGAGCCGCTCCGTGACGTAGGCGCGCCCGGGGTTGCCCTCGGTCACCGCCTCGCCCGACAGGACCGTGTAGAGCCCGATGAGCCCGGGCACGCCCTCGTTGTACCGTGCCTGCCGCTCGACGTCGCCGGCGAGCTGCACGCCGGCGCCGCGCACGAACTCGCCGCTCGACATCTGGTCGCGACGCCGCAGCACCTCGAGCAGCAGGTCGCTCTTCGACGGGAAGTAGTGCAGCAGGCTCGTCTGGCTCATGCCCACCACGTCGGCGACGCGCTGCAGCGACCCGCCCTGGTACCCGTGGGCGGTGAAGACCTCGAACGCCGCCTCGACGATCGCGGAGCGGCGCTCGGCGGACTTGGCGTAGGGGCCGCGAGGGCCGCCACGGCCGCCGCGGGCACCGCGGCCACGGGTCGTCACGGGAGCGCCTTCGGTCATGACCGGGAGCCTACGACGCCCCGCGCCTCCACGGTGTCGACCTGGGTGTCAATTTCGAGCGACCACTCGAAAAGCCGTGTTACGGTCGCTCTCGTCCCGTCCACAACGAAGTGAGTCCTGATGAGTCCTCTGAGTCGTCGGCAGCTGCTGAGCCTCGGCCTCGGCGCGTCCGCCGCCGCCGTCCTCGCCGGCTGCGCCACGCCCGGCACGACCTCGGTCAACACCCTGCCGACCATCCCGCCGGCCGCCGGCAAGGTCCGGCTCGAGTACTGGGCCTGGCTCAAGGGCCTCGACCAGGTGACCGACCTCTACAACAAGAGCCAGGACCGCGTCCAGGTCGAGACCGTCTTCATCCCCGGCGGCAACGCGGGCGGATACCAGAAGCTCTACTCCGCGCTCGCCGCGGGGGCCGGGCCCGACATCGCCCAGGTCGAGCTGCGCTCGCTGCCCGAGTTCCTGCTCGCCAACGGCGTCGTCGACCTCAAGCGCTACGGCGCCGAGAAGTACGAGGAGCTCTACGACCCCACGCTCTGGAACCAGGTCAGCTACACGGGCGGCATCTACGCCGTGCCGCAGGACAGCGGCCCGATGGGCATGTTCTACCAGCCCGCCGTCTTCGACCAGGTCGGCGCGGCCGTGCCCGCCACCTGGGACGAGTGGGCGGCCGTCGGTGCCGAGCTCAAGGGCGCGGGCGTGCTGATGGACTCGTTCCCGCTCGCCGACGCCTCGCCGTTCGCGGCCTACGCCACGCAGGCCGGCGCCTCCTGGTTCACCGCGGAGGAGGACGGCTGGGTCATCGACATGACCGACGAGGCGACCCTCGAGGTCGCTGCCTTCTTCGACAAGGCGATCGACGACGGCATCGTCACCACCGCCTACGGCGCCTACACGCCGGCCTGGTTCTCGGCCGCGGCGGACGGGAAGATCGCCTCCGTCGCGACCGGCTCGTGGGGCGACGCCCTGATCGAGGGCGTCAGCGGCGCCGAGGGCAAGTGGAAGGTCGCGCCCTTGCCGACCTGGGACTCGGGCTACGCCTCGAGCTTCCTCGGCGGCTCGACCGCCGCGATCCTCGCGAACAGCCAGCACCCGCAGGAGGCGCTCGAGTTCGCCGTCTGGATGACCACCACCCCCGAGGGCGTCAACGCCCTGATCGAGTTCTGCGGCATCGGCTGGTCGCCGGCCGTGGACGTGGTCGGCACGCTCCGCGAGAAGCCGAGCGCCTTCTTCAGCGGCCAGAACTACAACCAGGAGGTGTTCGTGCCCGCCACGAAGGAGTCCAGCCAGAACCAGGACTGGAGCTGGTGGCCCGTCACGCAGCAGTCCTTCAACATCCTCAGCGACGGCTTCCGCGGCAAGGCCTCGGGCGGCACGCTCGTCGACGCCGTCGCGCAGGCCGAGAAGGACATCATCTCGGTGATGCAGGCCAAGGGCCTCTCGATCCGCAAGGCGAACGCGTGAGCGCCGGGATGGAGACGCGGCCCGAGACGGCAGCGGCGACGGACGCCACGGCGCCCGGCCGGGGTCGCGACGGAGGCGGCGACGCCACCCGCAGGAAGGGCGCGTCGTCCGGCGCCGTCAAGCGCGCCCCGTGGGTGCTGCTCTTCCCGTTCCTCGCCCTGTTCCTGCTGACCTTCATCGTCCCGATCTTCATGGCGCTCGTGTCGAGCTTCACGAAGGTGACGCGCGGCGGCCTCTTCGGCGAGGCCGGCGTCGTCACCCAGTTCGCCGGCTTCGACAACTACGCCCAGGTGATCGGCGACCCGAACTTCGTCGCCTCGATCGGCCGGATGTTCCTGTTCGGCATCGTCCAGGTGCCGGTCATGCTGATCCTCTGCACGGTGCTCGCGCTGCTGCTCGAGTCGGCCTCGGCCAAGTGGCCGGGCGTCTTCCGCGCCGCGTACTTCCTGCCGTACGGCGTGCCCGGCGTCATCGCGACCATCCTCTGGTCGTTCCTCTACGTGCCGGGCCTCAGCCCGATCATCGACGTGGCCGAGGTCTTCAGCGTCTCGCCCGACTTCCTCGGCGCGAACACCGTGCTCTGGTCGATCGCCAACATCGTCACGTGGAGCTACACCGGCTACAACATGCTGATCATCATCGCCCAGCTGAAGTCGATCCCGGTCGAGCTGTACGAGGCCGCCAAGGTCGACGGGGCGTCGGCTCTCCGGGTCGCGACGAGCATCCAGCTGCCGCTGATCCGCCCGGCCCTGCTGCTCACCGCCGTGTTCTCGATCATCGGCACCCTGCAGCTCTTCGCCGAGGCACAGGTGCTGCAGCGCGTCGCACCGGCCATCGACAGCCAGTACACGCCGAACCTCAGCGCGTACACGACGGCGTTCGCCTACAACGACTACAACGTCGCCGCGGCTCAGTCCGTGCTGATCGCGCTCGTCGCGTTCACGCTGTCGATCGTGTTCCTCACCATCACGAACAGGAAGTCCGCATGAGCCCCCGCACCTCGGGTGCTGCGACGAGCGCCCCGAGCGCGGAGCACGCCACCGACACCGAGTCCATCGTCACGGCCGGCCAGGGCAGGAGGCGCGGCGAGGGCCGTGCCGCCGCCCGCCGCTCGGCGAACAGCGGGCCGGACAGGTCCGCGGGCCGCAGCCGCGCCTCCACCATCATCGTCACGGCTGTGCTGGTCGTCGTCGCGCTGTACTTCCTCATCCCGGTCTACTGGGTCGTGGTCGCCGCGACGAAGACCACGGGCGACCTCTTCGGCACCTTCGGCTTCTGGTTCGCCCCGACCTTCGCGCTCTGGGACAACCTCGGCCAGGTGCTCACCTACGGCGACGGGATCTTCCTGCGCTGGCTCGGCAACTCGGTGCTCTACGCCGGGGTCGGCGCCCTGATCGCGACCTACTTCGCCGCGGCCGGCGGCTACGCCCTCGCCAAGTACGAGTTCCGCGGGCGCAACGCCGTCTTCGGCACGATCCTCGGCGGCGTTCTGGTGCCCGGCACCGCGACGGCGCTGCCGCTGTTCCTGCTGTTCAGCCAGATGGGCCTCGCCAACACCTACTGGAGCGTCCTGCTGCCGTCGCTGGTGTCGCCGTTCGGCCTCTTCCTCTGCCGGATCTACGCGCAGGCCACCGTCGACACGTCGCTGATGGAGGCCGCCCGCCTCGACGGCGCGAGCGAGCTGCGCATCTTCCACACCCTCGGGCTGCGCATCCTCACGCCTGCGCTGGTGACGGTGTTCCTGTTCCAGCTCGTCGGCATCTGGAACAACTACTTCCTGCCCCTCGTGATGCTGAGCGACGTCGACAAGTTCCCCGTCACGCTCGGCCTCAACAACTGGCTCAGCCAGACCGACCGGCTGCCCGAGTTCTACCAGCTGACGACCGGCGGCGTGCTGCTGTCGATCATCCCGCTGGTCATCGCCATGGTCGTCCTCCAGCGCTTCTGGCGCGGCGGCCTCACGGAAGGATCCGTCAAGTGACGACCCCCGCCTCCTCGTCCGCCGCCTCCTCGACCCTCGGCTCCTCGGCCCCCAGCTCGGAGACCTCCGTGTCCCCGAGCCCGGCGGCACCGGCGCCCGTCGACTACCTCGCCGACACCGGTCCCGGCACGGGCCGTCGCAGCCCCGCCCGGTCGTGGCTGCACACCGACGCGCCGACCCTGTCGCTCGACGGAGAGTGGGCGTTCCGTCTGCTGCCCGGCGCGCCCGGCACCCCCGGGGGCCGCGGCGTGCTGCCCGAGGGCGAGGCCGTCGACGGCGTGGGCGACCCCGACCTCGACGACTCGTCGTGGCAGTCGATCGCCGTGCCGTCGCACTGGGTGCTGACCGGCGACGGCGAGCGGGGCGCGCCGATCTACACGAACGTGCAGTTCCCGTTCCCGACCGAGCCGCCCTTCGTGCCCGACGCGAACCCGACCGGCGACCACCGCCGACGATTCGACCTGCCGGCCTCGTTCGACGGCGCCGAGCGCGTGCTGCTCCGGTTCGACGGCGTCGAGTCGCGCTACGTGGTCTGGGTCAACGGCGTGCACGTCGGCGTCGGCGTCGGCAGCCGCCTCGCGCAGGAGCTCGACGTCACCGACGCCGTGCGCCCCGGCGAGAACGTCATCGCCGTGCGTGTGCACCAGTGGTCGGCCTCGAGCTACGTCGAGGACCAGGACCAGTGGTGGCTGCCCGGCATCTTCCGCAGCGTGACGCTGCAGGCCCGCCCGGTCGGCGGCCTCGACGACGTCTGGCTGCGCACCTCCTGGCACGGCACGGCGGGCGAGACCGCAGGAGGCGCGACGATCGTCCCCGAGGTCACGGCCGGCCCCGACGCGTTCCCGGTCACCCTCGCGGTGCCCGAGCTCGGCGTCGACGTGACCTGGGCCACGGCCGCCGACGTGGCGCCCGTCGAGCTGCCCGAGGGCGTCGAGCCCTGGTCGGCCGAGACGCCCCGCCTCTACGACGCCACCGTGTCGAGCGCGCTCGGCGCCGAGGTCGTCAGCCTCCGGCTCGGCTTCCGCACCGTGCGGATCGACGGCGACCTGTTCACCGTCAACGGCCGCCGCGTCGTGTTCCACGGGGTCAACCGGCACGAGACCCACCCCGACCGCGGCCGCGTCTTCGACGAGGAGTGGGCTCGCCGCGACCTGCTGCAGATGAAGCGGTTCAACGTGAACGCGATCCGCACGTCGCACTACCCGCCGCACCCGCGCCTCCTCGACCTCGCGGACGAGCTCGGCTTCTGGGTCGTGCTCGAGTGCGACCTCGAGACGCACGGCTTCGAGCGCGACGCCTGGACCGAGAACCCCAGCGACGACGCCGCCTGGCACGACGCCTACGTCGACCGGATGGTGCGCACCGTCGAGCGTGACAAGAACCACCCGTCGATCGTGATGTGGTCGCTCGGCAACGAGGCCGGGACGGGCCGCAACCTCGCGGCCATGGCCGCGTGGACGCACGCCCGCGACACCGGTCGCCCCGTGCACTACGAGGGCGACTACACCGGCGCCTACACCGACGTCTACTCGCGGATGTACTCGTTCGTCGACGAGACGCGCGCGATCGGCAGCGGCGACGAGTCGGTGCAGCTGCTCGGCTGCACGCCCGCCGAGGCGGCGCGCCAGCGGTCGAAGCCGTTCCTGCTCTGCGAGTACGTGCACGCCATGGGCAACGGCCCGGGCGCGATCGACGAGTACGAGGCGCTGGTCGACGAGTTCCCGCGGCTGCACGGCGGCTTCGTCTGGGAGTGGCGCGACCACGGCCTGCGGCACCGCACCGCCGACGGCACCGAGTTCTTCGCCTACGGCGGCGACTTCGGCGAGGTCGTGCACGACTCCAACTTCGTGATGGACGGGATGGTCCTCAGCGACGACACCCCGTCGCCCGGCCTGTACGAGTGGGCGCAGGTCGTCGCGCCGATCCGCGTGTCGCTGGCCGTGGGCGAGGACCTCGGCCGGACCGACACCGACACCGAGACCGACGCCGAGGGTGCCGAGGCGCTGGTGACCGTGGCGAACCTGCGGCACTCGGCCGACGCCTCCGACGTCGTGGTCCGGCTCACGGTCGAGCACGACGGCGAGGAGGCGCTGGTCGCCGACCTCCCCGTGGCCGGCGTCGGCGACGACGCCCTCGCCGCGGGGGAGACGGTCGTCCTGGCCGTCCCCGGCCTGCCGGTCTCGTCCTCGGGCGAGACCTGGGCGACGGTGCGGGTCGTGACCGCCGCCGACGCCGAGTGGGCGCCCGCCGGACACGTGGTCGCGACCGCGCAGCTCGACCTCACGCCTGCCGCGGCGGTCCGGCGTGCGCCGTCGACGCTGCGACCCGGCGTGCCCGGCTCGGCCGGCGACCGGCTGGCGGGCGCCTCCTCGGGCCGGCTCGACCTCGGTCCGGCGTCGTTCGTCGACGGCCGTCTCATCTCGCTGGCCGGCCGACCCGTCGACGGGCCGCGGCTCGAGCTCTGGCGTGCGCCGACCGACAACGACCAGGGGCGCGGCTGGGTGCCGCGCGACCGCGACGTCGACGTGATGCGCGACCGGCACCGCGCCGACCAGTACCTGCTGGCGGAGCTGCCGAGCGCCGAGACGACCTGGCTGCGGCTCGGGCTCGACCGGATGACGCCCCGCGTCGAGCAGGTCACGGCGACGGCCTCGCAGGTGCACGTCCGCACACGCTGGGCCGCGGCCGACGCCCGCCAGGCCGTGACCGTCGACGAGCGCTGGTCGCTCGAGGGCGGCGAGCTCTGGCTGGCGCTCGACCTGGTGCCGACTGCCGGCTGGGACACCTCCTGGCCGCGCGTCGGCGTGCGCCTCGACCTGCCGACCGACGTCGCCACCGCGTCGTGGTTCGGCACGGGGCCGCACGAGTCGTACCCGGACAGCAGGAACGCCGCGGTCGTCGGCCGGTACACGTCGTCGGTCGACGACCTCGTCGTCGACTACGCCCGCCCGCAGGAGAGCGGACACCGCAGCGACCTGCGGAGCCTCGACCTGAGCGGCGCCGACGGCCGCGACTGGCTGCGGGTCGACGCCGTCGGCGACGAGCTCGGCCGCCTGCCCGGCTTCACGCTGCGCCGGCACACCGCGCAGCAGGTCGACGCCGCCCGCCACCCGCACGAGCTGCCCGAGCCCGACCACACCTACCTGTGGCTCGACGCGGCGCAGAACGGGCTCGGCTCGCGGGCCTGCGGGCCCGACGTGTCGGCGCCGCACGTGCTGCGGCCGTCGGCTCGGTCGATGCGGCTGCGGCTGACCGCGCTCGGCTAGCGGGCCTGGGCTTCGGCCCGGGCCCGCCGAGTGGTCAGTTCTGGTCATCCGTGCAGCACGGAACGACCGGAACGGACCACTCGGCGTCCCCGGCAGGAGCAGACTGGCCCGATGTCGAAGCGCACCACAGCCCGTCCCACGTCCGTCCCGAGGACCGTCGCCCGCCTCCTGCTCGGGGCCGTCCTCGTGTTCGCGGGTGCCAGCCACCTCAGCTTCGCGCGGGACGACTTCCAGGCGCAGGTGCCCGAGTGGCTCCCGATCGACGACGACGCGGTCGTGCTCGCGTCGGGCGTCGTCGAGATCGCGCTCGGCAGCTCGCTGATCGCGCTCGGCCGGTGGCGCGTGGCCGTCGGACTCGTGGCGGCGGCGTTCTTCGTCGCGATCTTCCCGGGCAACATCTCGCAGCTCGTCACCAAGACGAGCGCCTTCGGCCTCGACACCGACGCCAAGCGCTGGCTGCGCCTCCCGTTCCAGCCGCTGCTCGTGTTCGTCGCGCTGTGGTCGACGGGTGCCTGGCGCGACCGCCGCATCGTGCTCGACCGCCTGCGCCGCCGCCGCTGACCTCGGGCGTCTCCCGTCCCTCCGCCGCCCCTCTGCCGCTCCTGTCCCGCACATGCCGACCTCGAGACCCGCGATAGTGGGAGATCCGGGTGTTGTGGAGCCCGGAGCGGGCTTCCGGTCGGCATGTGCGGCCCAGCAGGGCCGGAGCGAGCGGACTAGGAGGCGCGGGTCGCCTTGACGACCACGTCGCGCACTGTGGTGGTCCCGCCGTCCGTCGCGGGGACCTGCCGCGCGCGCAACTCGGCCACCTCGACGGTCCAGCCGCCGTCGGGGACGGCCGCGAGCACGTCGTCGATCGTGAACATCAGCTCTTCCTTGCCGTGCCGACCGGCCCCCGCGGCCAGGTCGGACAGGTCGTGGCCGACGACGAGCAGGGTCCCGCCGGGGGCCACCGCCTCCGCCAGCGACCGGAACAGCGCGGCGCGCACCGGGTCGGCGAGGTGCATGAACTGCGACGACACGAGGTCGACCGACCCCGGTGCGGGAGCCCACTCCGCGAGGTCGTGCTGCTCCCAGGTGATCCGGCCAGCCGCCTCCTCGTCGACCTCGGCCGCCCGGGCCGCCGCCTTGTCCAGCGCGGCCTGCGCGATGTCGATCGCGGTCACCTGCCAGCCGCGGCCCGCGAGCCAGATCGCGTCGCCGCCCTCGCCGCTGCCGACGTCGAGCACGCGACCCGGCTCGAGCCCGCTCGCCTCGTCGACGAGGACGGGGTTCGGGCGCCCGCTCCACTGCAGGCCGGGGGCCGAGTAGCGGTCCTCCCAGTAGTCGCGGCCCCACTCCTCCGAGGCGTGCTGCCCGTGCTGGTCCCCTCCGTGCCCGTGGCCGTGCTCCGGCTGGTCCTCGTCGTGCGGGTGCTGCCCGGTCGTCTGCGTCATCGTCGTGCTCCCTCGAGTCCGTGCAGGCGGTCGCCGAGCACCCTGGTCGTGTTCTCCACCTCGGCGCGGACGCTGAACGGCCGGCGTCGCTCCGCCACGGCGAGGTCGGTGTCCTCGGTGATGAGGTCCATGTTGACCGAGACCGCGACCCCCACGCCGGAGGCGGCGGCCGTGATCACCTGCATCCGCGCGTCGGCGACGTTGCCGGCCAGGTACAACCCGGGCACGGTCGTGGCCCCGGTCAGCGGGTCGGACGCGATCACGGTCCCCAGCCCCATCGGGTGCGGCTCGTGCACCAGGCCGAGCGGCTCGAGCAGGTCGCCGTTCGGGCGCACCGCCGCGGCGACGGCGAGCGCGTCGACGGGCACGACCGGTGCCTCGTCGACGACGACGCCGGTCAGCGCGTCGCCCTCGATCCGCAGCGACCGGACGCGGCCCGTCACGACCTGGACGCCGCGGGCGGCGAGCCGCTCCCACTCGTCGTCGGACGGCTCGGGCGCCTGGTGCACGAAGAGCGTCACGCGGTCGCTCCACTGCCGGAACATCATCGCCTGGTGCACGGCGAACGGGGTCGTGCCGAGCACGCCGATCACCTGGTCGCGGATCTCCCAGCCGTGGCAGTACGGGCAGTGCACGACGTCGCGACCCCAGCGCTCGGCGAGCCCGTCCACGTCCGGCAGCTCGTCGGTGAGGCCGGTCGTCACGACGACGCGTCGGGCCCGGACGACGCGCTCGTCGCCGTCCTGCGTCGTGAGCGAGACGGTGAACGAGGAGGCGCCTCCTGCGACCGCCCCCGTGGCCGACACCTCGGCGACGGAGGCGTCGCCGGGCTCGCCACCGCTGCGCTCCAGCCGCGTCACGGTCCCGTCGACGACCTCGCCGCCGACCTGCTCCACCTCGGCGCGGCCGAGCCGGGTGAGCTCGCGCGGGGCGATGCCGTCTCGGGTGAGGAAGCCGTGCACGCCCTCGGCGGGGGCGTTGCGCGGCTCGCCGGCGTCGACGACGAGCACGCGACGACGGGCACGGGCGAGGGTGAGGCCGGCGCTGAGGCCGGCGGCGCCGCCGCCGACGACGACCACGTCGTAGGTGGTCGCGGTCGTGGTGGCGAGAGCGGCGGCGGGTGCGTCGAGCGGGGACTGCGGGGTGTTCGTCATGGTGGGTGACCTCCTCAGATCATGCTCGACCCGCACCTCCTCGTCCTGCAAGCTCTGTTGCCGATGTGGCAAGATCGCGGCATGGCACACGATCGTTCCCGTCCTCACGGCCCTTCGGCGGCGTCCTCCGGCACCGGTGCCGACGCTGGTGCCGAGGCCTCGACCGACGACGTGCTCGCGGCGGTCGGCCCCCGGCTGCGTGCGCTGCGGGCGACGAGCGGTCGCACGCTCGCGCAACTCGCCGAGACGACCGGGATCTCGGTCAGCACCCTGTCTCGGCTCGAGTCGGGCCAGCGGCGTCCGGCGCTCGAGCTGCTGCTGCCGCTCGCCCGCGCCCACGGCGTGCCGCTCGACGAGCTCGTCGGCGCGCCCGAGACCGGCGATCCGCGCATCCACCTCCGGCCCGTGACGATGCACGGCCAGACGATCGTCCCGCTGTCCCGCGGCGGGGGAGGGCTGCAGGCGTTCAAGCACCTCATCGAGGCCGACGTGCCTCCGGGCGAGCCGGATCCCCGCGTGCACGAGGGCTACGAGTGGCTGTACGTGCTGCGCGGACGCCTGCGGCTGGTGCTCGGCGAGCACGACCTGGTGCTGCCCGCGGGGGAGGCGGCGGAGTTCGACACGCGCACCCCGCACTGGTTCGGCCGGGTCGGGCCCGGAGCCGTCGAGTTCCTCAGCCTGTTCGGCCGCCAGGGCGAGCGCATGCACGTGCGGGCGGCGCCGCCCGGCCGTCTCGGCGCCTGACCCGTCCCGCCGCCCCTCCGACCTCCGCCCACCGTCCCGTCGCGTCCCGTCGCGTCCCGTCGCCGAGACGGCAGGCTCGCGACGACTTGCCCCCGATGGTCGGTCGGCGGCCCTGCGGGCAGCCGTTCGGGGCACCTCGACGGCGCCGGCCGTCGCGACCTGAGGAGGAGCGCGGTTCATCCCGGAGGAGGGGCCCGGTCATCCCTGGGCAGGCTGCGGCGGAGCGCGACCCGTTCCTACGCTCGAGGTCCGGACGCTCGTCGTCCCCGAGCGGGCCTGCCCCGCGCGATCCAGAGGACCTGCCATGACCCCACGACCCTCCGCGTCCCCGCGGCCCGCCCTGCGCGCCGTCGCCGCCACGGCCGCCGCAGCCCTCGCGCTCACGGCCCTCGCCGGCTGCACCCTCGAGTCGCCCGAGCCGCTCGTCCTCGGCTTCACGGCCACCTCCGCCGAGCCGCTCCCCTCGCTCGGCTCGGGAGCCGCCGACGCCGTCTCCGCCCACGCCCTCGCGGCGCACCAGCCCGCCGAGGGCGGCGTCGACGTCGTCGTGCAGGGCACGTCGTCCGCGTCGGCCCACGACCTGACCCCGATGCTGACCGCCGACCGCGTGCAGCAGGTCCCTGACAAGAGGGAGGCGGCGGTCGCCGACGCCCTGGACGCGCTCGGCTCGGACGTGGCCGGCCTCACCGCCGGCGACGAGGGCCTCGACCTGCTCTCGGTGCTCGCCTCCGCGGCGGCCCTGCACGACGGCGGGTCGATCGTCGTCGTGTCGAGCGGGGTGCAGACCGCCGACCCCCTCGACCTGCGCCAGCTCGGCTGGTCGTTCGACCCGGGCGCGGTCGCCTCGACCCTCGCCGACCAGGGGGCGCTGCCCGACCTGGGCGGCCACGCCGTCACGTTCGTCGGGCTCGGCCGCACGGCGGGGTCGCAGCCCGCCCCGTCGATCTCGTCGACGAGCCGCCTGTCCGAGCTCTGGCTCGCGATCTGCGACGCCTCCGGGGCGACGAGCTGCACCGACGGGGGAGCGGGCGCGTCCCAGGAGGCGCCCGTCGCCTCCTCGGCGGTGCCCGTCGTGCCCGTGACGAGCGACGCGACGCCGTGCACCGCTCCGCTCGTGCTCTCGGCCGCCGTCCTCTTCGGCGGCGACTCCGCGGCCCTCGGATCGACCGCCGACACGGCCCTGCAGGGCGTCGCCGACGAGCTCGGTCGTTGCCCGTCCGGTGTCGCCGCCGACGTCGTCGGCCACGCGGCCGACACCCGCGCCGGGGTCGTCGACGGCGAGCAGCTCAGCCTCGACCGGGCGCAGGCCGTCCACGACGCCCTCGTGCGCCTCGGCGCCCCTGCCGGCACGCTCGGCGACGTCGTCGGCCGTGGCGACGCCGACCCCGTGGTCGACGACCTGCCCGGCGGCGTCTTCGACGACCAGCTCGCGGCGCAGAACCGCCGCGTCGAGATCACCTTCCGCAGTGAGGACACCGCGTCATGACCGACATCCGCCCCGAGTCCCGTCCCGACGACCAGGTGACCGCGCGCCTCGACAGCTGGCCGGACGCGCAGGCCACGGAGCGCCTCCACGGCTGGCCCGATGCTCAGGTGACTGAGCGCCTCGACGGCCGGCCCGACGCGCACGTCACCGAACGACTCGACGGCTGGCCCGACGGGCAGGTCACCGAGCCCCTGCCCGGCCGGACGGCATCCCGGCCGACGGACCGGCTGGACGCCTGGCGGGAGGCCCGCGTGCGGGACCGCCTCACCGGTCGGCCCGACCACGACCCGACCGGGCGGAGCGCCACGCCGACACGAGCCGTCCCGGCGACCTCCGCTGCGCCGACGGCGCCCGAGGCGGCCGCTGCCGTCCCGGCCGCTGCCGTCCCGGCCGCTGCCGCGCCGCCAGCCTCCGTCCCGACCGCCGTCGCCCCGACTGCTGAAGTCCCGACCGCTGCCGCGCCGCCAGCCTCCGTCCCGACCGCCGTCGCCCCGAGCTCTGCCGTCCCGAGCTCACCCGCGGCGACGGCGCCCACCCCGCTCCCGGCGCCCCGCCCGGCCGGCACGCTCCCGCGGGCCCGCGCCGTCGAGGCGATCCCCGCCGGCGACCTCGTCCTCTCGCTCGTCGGCGTCGGTCCGATCCCGGCACGGCACGTCGCCACGGCCCCGCGCCTGCACGACGAGCGCCTGCGCGCCGACCTGCCCGAGGGCGTGGACGACCACACTCCGCTGGAGGCGGCGCTCCGGCTCCGCACCGAGGTCGCGGCCGAGAGGTGGCTGGCCCGTCGCACGCGGCAGGTGCTCGACCCGGCGGCGCGCCGCCTCACCGCGCTCAGCTCGCGGCACCGCGAGGTGCTCCGACGCCTCGACCGCTCGGGCGACGAGCCCCTCGTCGACACGACGGGCCGCACCGTGACCCGGGACGAGGCCCGGGCGACCGCCGACCGGCTGTCCGTGGCGATCGAGGCGTCGCTCGACTCGGGCTCGGAGAAGCACCGCACCGAGTCGCGGGCCCGCAAGCGCCTCCTGCTGTTCTTCGTGCTCGCCGACTTCGCGCTGTTCGCCTACTTCATGTCCCGCGTGCTCAACGTCGACGTGTTCATGCCGGCGACCGACCCGATCGCCTTCACGACGTCGATCGTGTTCGCGCTGCTCTTCACCCTCGGCGTCGCCTACGCGCTGCACCACTTCGGGCACGCGCACCGGGTGCACAAGGACGACTCCGGCGAGGTGGTCGTGCCCGACGGCGCGGTGCAGCTCCGGCTGCAGCTCGTCTACGTGCACGTCCTGACGGTGCTGCCCGGCGTGCTGATCGGCGTGCGGATCGTCGACGACGCCCTGGTCTCCGGAGCGCCCCTGCCCCTGGCGTTGCTGCTGGGCGTCGCGATCGGCGTGGTCATGGCCGGCATCGGGCACCTGATCTACCGCACGGAGCTGCGCGACGGCACGAGCGCGACCGACCGCCTCCTGCACCTCGGGCGGCACCTGCGGAAGGCCCACCGGCGCGACCGGAAGCTGCACCTCGAGCTCGACCGGCTCGAGCGACGCGTCGCGGTCGTCTCGGCCCGTGCGGAGCGCGCCGCCGCCCGGATAGAGCAGACCGGCGACCGCCGGGCGAACCGCGGCCCGAGTACCCGCACCCTGCGGTACACGCGGTCGCTCGCCGGCACGGTGCACGTCGGGGCGGCCCTGCCGGTCGTCCGCCCGGCCCGGGGCGGCCTCGACGAGGCCCTCGGCCAGATCCGGGCGCCGCGCGTCACCGACCTCGCCGATTGACCCGCGCCCGACCCGCCCGCCCGCGCCTGCCCGCGCCCGCGCCCGCGCCCGCGAGGCGGCGTCCGACGCAGGTGAGGACGGGAAAGGGACGTTGCAGACGGGGGCCCCGCCACACGACGTCCCATTCCGTGCACGACGCTGTCGTAGTGCGGCGGCGCCCCCGCGAGGAGACGCCTGACCGCACACGGATGACGCCGCGCGGAGAGGTCCCCGATCCCGCCCTCGACGTCGCCCGGCCAGCACACGGTGATGAGACGTCGTCGGTGAGACGTCACCTGTGCGGCGTGCAGGGCTGCATCATGCGGGGATGGCGCTGCCCTCGCGCCGACAGGGGCCGGGATGACCGCCGGCCGCGGCTCGTGCTCGCTCCGGGAGGCGTCTACCGACTCTCCGCGCGCGGTGGTGCCTCGTCTCAGGTCGTGAGGTCCGCCTCCCAGTTGGTGCGCTGGATCTCGACGTCGAGCTCGCGCAGCTCGCGGGCCGTGTCGTCCGCCTGACGGCGCAGCTCGGCGACGGGCAGCGCCGCGAACTGTCGCAGCTCGCTGCGCAGCTGACGGAACCCGCCGCCGCCTCCGCCCTGGGCCGCGTCGGCCGCGCTCGACAGCAGGCTGTGCCGCGCCCGCAGCGTCTCGCGGCGGGCCAGGGCGGCGGTCATGGTGCGACCGTCGGCGAGCAGCACGGAGGCGTTCGTCAGGTTGACCGCGACGACCAGCTCCTCGAGGCGGTCGAGCGACCGCGACACCTCGTCGACGAGGGCCGCCGCGTCCTCGGCGGGCTCCTCGCCCTCCTGGTAGCGGGCGTTCTGGCGGATCCGCTCCTGTGCCTGCGCGATCCGTCGCTGCAGGTCGGCACGGGTCATGAGGGCCTCGGCGAGCTTCATGCCGCCATCCTGCCAGGCACCACCGTCGCAGGCACCGCCGCAGGTCGCGCCGGAGGCGGCGGCACGGCCGGTCGCCCAGCCGCCGGGAGCAGGATGGCGCCATGAGAGCGAAGCGCATCGAGCCCGGGCCCGGCCAGGAATCCGTCTGGGACTACCCGAGGCCGCCCCGCGTCGAGGCGCGCCCCGAGCGCGTCGTCGTCCGGCTCGGCGGAGAGGTCGTCGCCGACACCACGAACGCCTACCGCGTGCTCGAGACGAGCCACCCGCCGGTCTGGTACCTGCCCCGCGAGGCGTTCGTCGACGGCGCCCTGTCGGCGGGCCAGGGTCGCAGCATGTGCGAGTTCAAGGGGACGGCCCGCTACCTGGACGTCCGGGGCGGCGGGACCACCGCCTCCTCGGCCGGCTGGACCTACCCGAGCCCCTGGCCCGGCTACGAGATGCTCGCCGACCACGTCGCGCTGTACCCGAGCCGGTTCGACTCGTGCGAGGTCGACGGCGAGGTCGTCGAGGCACAGGACGGCGACTTCTACGGCGGCTGGATCACGTCGCGCGTCGTCGGTCCGTTCAAGGGAGCCCCCGGCACCCTCGGCTGGTGAGGTCCAGGTGCGGCGGGTCGTCGTCGTCCCCGGCGGGTCGGCGTCGACCCGCCGCGAGGCACGCTGACCCGCCCGACCGATCCCGGCGAGCTACGGCGCGGGGCTGGCCGTCAGGGCCGCCACGACCGTCTCGGCGTCGTCGAACCACTTCGTGTAGTGGTCGGGGTCGGCGTTCACCTGCACCGCGTGCGCGGCCTGGGTCGGCGTCAGCTCCTTCCAGCCGGGCATCCGCACCAGCTTCGTGAAGAAGCTCGTCGCGGCCGTGTACGGGTCCATGCGCTGCTCGTAGGTGCCCCACTGGCCGTTGTCGCGCTGCTGGAAGAGCCCGCGGCTGTCGGGCCCGACCTCGTCGCCGTGGTCGATGTTGCGGAGGCTCGACTCGCCCATCGCGGTCATCACCCCGATCGCCTGGGTGTGGGTGCCGATGCCCTGGGCCTTCGCCGCCTCCATGATCCAGGCGGCGTTGACCAGCCGGTCCTGGCAGTAGCCCGCGATCGGCCCGGCGGGCACGCTGATAGTGCCGACCACGACGGGCTCGACGTCGGGGCAGGTGACGCCCACGGCGGCCGGCTCGGACGGCTCGTCCGGCGTGCCGGCCAGCGACGCCACGACCATCACGAGCGCCACGACGAGGGCGACGACCCCGCCGCAGAACACGACGGAGGCGGCGATCACGAGACGGCGCACGGCGGGCTCCCGGGGCGGTGACGAGGGCGGACGGGGTGGACCCGACCGAATATAGGGCCCTGTCCTGGGCGATCCCGACAGGCACCCTGCGCGTCACCTCGGTCAGCGGGCGGGCGGCACCGCCTCGGGGTCACCCGCGTCGCCGGTCGACGCGACCCGCGCCTCCTCGGCTCGGGCGCGGCCGCCGGCTCCCCGGTCGACGCCTCCTCCGCCGTCGCGTCCGCGACGCGAGATCATCGTGACGCCACAGAGCACGACCCCGATCGCCAGCAGGATGCCGGCGATCTGGTACTGCTCGACTCCGCGGCCCGACGAGAACGGCAGCACCAGCCAGAGGCAGGCCACGACGCCGACGACGGGCAGCACGCGCCCGGCCCTGAAGTGGTGCCTGCCGACGTCGTCCCGACGCAGCACGAGCACCGTCACGTTGACGATCGCGAAGACGACGAGCAGCAGCAGCGACGTCGTGCCGCCGAGCACGGCGACGACGGGCGACTCCGGGCTGAGCGACACGTAGCCGATCAGCAGCAGCGAGAGCGCGGTGGTGAAGACGATCGACGCCCAGGGCGTCTGGCGGGTGCGGTGCACCCTCGACAGGAACCCGGGCAGCACGCCCTGCTTGCTCATGCCGTAGAGCAGGCGGCTCGCCATCATCATGTTGATCAGCGCGCTGTTGGCGACGGCGAACATCGAGATGAACGGCAGCAGCTGCCCGATCGGGAACCCGGGGGCGGCCGTGTTCACGACCGTGACGAGCGGCGTCTCGTTGTCGGCGAGCTCGCCGATCGGCACGACGGCGACGGCGCAGATCGAGACGAGCACGTAGACGACGGCGGTGATGCCGAGGCCGGTGAGCATCGTGCGCGGGAAGATCCGGCTCGGGTCCTTGGTCTCCTCGGCCATGTTGACGCTGTCCTCGAAGCCGACCATCGCGAAGAAGGCGAGCGAGGTCGCCGTGCTCACGCTCAGCAGCAACGACTTGTCGCCGGGGGTCTCGAAGATCGTGACGCGCGACAGGTCGGCGTTCCCGCCCGCGATGGCCCAGAAGCCGATCATGATGACCATCACGAGGCCGGACAGCTCGACCAGGGTCAGCACGACGTTCGCCTTGACGCTCTCGCTGACGCCGCGGAAGTTCACGAGCATCACCAGCAGCATGAAGCCCATCGCGATGCCCATCACGGCGATGTCCGGCAGCTCGAGCCCGACGCCGACCGCGAGGTTAGCCGCGAACGCCCGGGAGGCGGTGGAGGCGCTGGTGATCCCCGAGCACATCACCACGAAGCAGACGAGGAACGTCACGAAGTGCACGCCGAACGCCTTGTGCACGTAGAGGGCCGCGCCGGCGGTCTGCGGGTACTTCGTCACCAGCTCGAGGTACGAGAAGGCCGTCACGAGCGCGACCCCGAAGGCGATGAGGAACGGCAGCCAGGCGGCCCCGCCGACCTCGGCGGCGACCTGGCCGGTCAGCGCGTAGACGCCCGTGCCGAGGATGTCGCCGACGATGAAGAGCAGCAGCAGCTTCGGCCCGATGACCCGCTTCAGCTCGGTCCTCTCCTCCCCGTCAGGGGCTGCCCCGGAGGCGGAGGCGGCGGTCGGCTGGTCGGGAGGGGTGGTGGTCGTCGACACGAGGGCCTCCTGGGGCGCATCGGTGTTGCACGGGTCCGGTTGACGGCCCATCCTGCTCCGCCCCGCGGCCCGGGTCACGTGCTGCGACCGACTTTGCAGAGCGTGCACCGTTCGCCCACGCGCTCGCGGAGTCCGATCGACCATGTGACGCGCCGGGGGCATCGACGGGTGCAGGACACCCTCGACGCGTCACTTCTCTGAGGGGACCTCCGAGGAGGCGGCCTAGACGAACTCGGACCGGTCGGCCAGGTAGGCCCGCAGCTCGCGCACCTCGTCGGGGCCGCGGCCCCAGCGCACGTGCACGACCCCGTCGCGGAGCAGGAGCGGGTCGGACGCCCCGCTCCGCAGCGACTCGGCGTCGAGCGGCAGCCGGACGTGTTCGAAGTTGACGACCTCGCCCTCGGTGAACTTCTTGGAGGCCGCCCGGCGGGCGTCGCGGCGCTCCTCGACCGAGGCCGAGAGGCCCTGCTCCTTCTTCGGCTCGGTGGCGCGGGTGATCCGACCGGTGGCCCAGACCTCGCCGTCGCGGCCGAGCAGCAGGACCCCGAGCCGCCAGGCCCGCCCGGCGGGCTGCATCGACGCCGAGGTGTGCACGAGCAGCAGCTTCCGCGAGGCCTTCACGGCGGCCAGCGCCTCGTCGCGGGCGTGCCGGGCGTCGAGCTCGGCGGCGGTCTCGCGGAGGAGGCGCGCGAGGGAGTCGGCAGCCGTGACGGCCTCGTCGTCGGTCACCGCGCCTCCTCGGGGGTGTGTCGGGTGGTGCTGTGTCGGGGGGTGCTGTGGGTCGCGGGGCGGCCCGGCGGGTCAGCTGTCGTAGCCGTGGTCGAGGAAGTCCTCGACGAGCTCGACGACGAGCGCGTGGTCGTCGGCCTGGGGCAGGCCCGAGACGCCGACGGAGCCGACCATGCCGACGCCGCGGACGATCACGGGGAACACCCCGCCGTGCGCCGCGTAGAGCGCGGTCTCGAGCCGGGACTTCTCGTCGAACGTCGAGCCGTCGACGCGGAACTGCTCGCCGACCCGCCAGGAGCTCTTCCCGTAGCGCTCGACGACGCGGGCCTTGCGGTCGAGCCACTCGTCGTTGTCGAGGGAGGTGCCGGGCAGCGCCGCGTGGAACACCCGCTGACGGCCCTTGAGGACCGCGATCGTGACGGGCAGGCCGCGACGGCGAGCACCGGCGAGCACGTGGGCGCCGAGGTCGAGTGCCGTGTCCGTGGTGAACCTGCGGAAGGTGAGGCGCTCCTCCTGCTCGGCGAGGGTGCGCAGCAGCGTGTCGTCGGTCATGGTGCCTCCGGTGTGTCAGGTCGAGCGGGCGTCGTCGCCCCGGCCGAGCCTAGACGCGGGCGCTGGGGACGAGATCGGCGCGGCCGCCGGCCCGTCTCGTTCCCGAGGGTCAGCGACGCCCGCCCGCGGCGGCGAGCGCGCGGCAGGGGTCGCTGCCGACGAGCCGGCAGTACACGTCGGACAGCTCGGCTGCCGACAGCGACCACGGGTGCTCGAGAGCGCGCTCGCGGGAGGCGCGTGCCAGTCGCCCCCACAGCTCGCCGTCCCCGAGCAGCCGGGTCACCGTCTCGCCCCAGACGGCGGGGTCGCGCGAGTCGAGCACCACGCCGGTCACGCCGTCGACGACGGACTCGCGGAGGCCCCCCGAGGAGGCGGCGACCACGGGGACCCCGCTGGCCGCCGCCTCGAGGGCGATCAGCCCGTACGTCTCGGAGTGCGACGGCACGAGCACGAGGCGGGCCTCGCGGAGCAGGCTCGCGAGGCCGGGGCGGGTCTGCGGGCCGAGGAACCGGACGTCGAGCCCCGACTGGTCGGCGAGCGCGGCCAGGTCGCGCTCGTAGCCGGCGAACTCCGTGGAGGCGCCTCCTGCGATCACGAGCTCGGGTCGCAGCTCGGCAGGCACCGCGGCCACGGCCTCGATGGCGAGGTCAGGGCCCTTGAGCGGCTCCAGCCGACCGGCGACGACGACGGTGGGGTGCGAGGCCGTCTCGCCCGCGGCGAGAGGGCGGAACAGCTCGGCGTCCACGCCCGGCAGCACGATCGCGACCCGGGCCGGGTCGCCGCCGAGTCGGCTCGTGACGGTCTCGGCCTCGGCGTGGCTGATGGCCACCACGGCGTCGGACTCCCGGGCGAGCATCGCCTCGCCGGCGAGCCGGCCGGGCGACTCGGCGCGCTCGCCGTGCGAGAGGGGAGTGCTGTCCGCCGCCGCGATCGAGTGGAAGCTCTGCACGTGGGGGATCCCGCGCTGCCGTGCGATCGGCAGCGCGGCGACGCCGCTGAACCAGTGGTGGGAGTGGATCGCGTCCCAGGGGCCGAGCTCGGCCAGACGCTCGCGGAACTCGTCGACGAACTCCTCGTGCCGGCCCTTCGGCACGGCCTCGACCGGCCCTGCGGTGAGGAACCGGAGCACGACGCCCGGCGCCAGCTCGACGGCCTCGGGTTCGTCGGGGGAGGACCGTCGCGTCAGGATCTCGACCTCGTGGCCCGCCGCGCCGAGCGCCTCCGCCTGGTTGCGGACGACGACGTTCATGCCCCCGACGTCGCCCGATCCCGGCTCGGCCCCCGGCGAGGTGTGGAGCGAGACGAGCGCGATGCGGAGGGGTGAGGTCACTGCCCGAGCGTACTCGCCGTGGCCGGCACGGCCCGTCCGCCGCCCCCGGGCATACGGTGAGGCATGGCGAGCGAGGCGACGATGCTGCAGGTGGACGACCGCGAGGTCCGGATCTCGAGCCCGGGGCGGGTGCTCTGGCCCGACCTGGGGATCACGAAGCTCGACCTCGCCCGGTACCTCGCGACCGTGGGCGACGCGTTCGTCCGGGCGAACGGCGGCCGACCCGTGTCGCTGCAGCGGTTCCCCGCCGGGGTCGACGGAGACGACTACTTCTCGAAGAACCCGCCGAAGGGAGCCCCCGAGTTCGTCCGCAGCGTCGAGGTGACCTACCCCAGCGGCCGCTCGCACCCCCAGCTCGTGATCGACGAGCCCGCCGCCGCGGTCTGGGCCGCGCAGATGAACACGGTGGTGTTCCACCCCTGGGCGTCCCGGGCCGACGCCAGCGACCTGCCCGACCAGCTCCGCATCGACCTCGACCCCCAGCCGGGCACCGACGTCGACGACGCGGTGCCAGTCGCGCACGAGCTCCGCCGGGTGCTCGCCGACGCGGGCCTCGCCGCGTTCGTCAAGACGAGCGGCAACCGCGGCCTGCACGTCTTCGCCCCGATCGAGCCGACCCGCGAGTTCCTCGACGTGCGGCACGCCGTCATCGCGGCCGCGCGCGAGCTCGAACGACGCCTCCCCGAGACGGTCACCACGAACTGGTGGAAGGAGGAGCGCGGGCAGCGGATCTTCGTCGACTACAACCAGGCGAACCGCGACCGCACCATGGCGGGCGCCTGGTCTCCCCGGGCGCTGGCCGCCGCCTCCGTGTCCACGCCCCTCGACTGGAGCGAGCTCGACGGCGTCGACCCGTCGGCGTTCACCGTCCTCACCGTGCCGGACCGCCTCGCCGCGACCGGCGACCCGTGGGAGCGGATGCACGACGAGCCCGGCACCGTGGACGAGCTGCTCTCGTGGTGGGAGCGCGACGTCGAGGCGGGACTCGGCGAGCTGCCGTTCCCGCCCGACTTCCCGAAGATGCCGGGGGAGCCGCCCCGCGTGCAGCCCAGCAGGGCCAGGAAGCAGCCATAGGAGGCGCCGCGAGGCTGGCACCTCGAGGGCGGGTCGTCGTCGAGGGCGGGTCCGCTGCGACCCGCCCTCGACGCAGGCGACCCGCCCTCGGCGTGGTCAGGGCCGGACGAGCACCTCGCCGAGGTCGTACGCCGCCGGCACCTCGAGCTGGTCGAAGCCGCACGACGCGGCCTCGCGGTCGTCGCGCCAGCGCTCGACCTGCACCGTGTGCCGGAACCTCGCGCCCTCCATCTGGTCGTAGCGCACCTCCACGACGCGCTCGGGTCTCAGCGGCACGTACGAGACGTCCTTCCCCGACGAGAAGCGGCTGCGGTCCGTCTCGGCGTGCGCGACGCCTCCGTCGTCGTCGCGCCGCACCAGGTCGGCGAGCTCGTCGACGAGCTCGAGGCGGCGGGCGTCCGAGAACGCGGAGGCGCCTCCCACGTTCCGCAGCTCGCCCGCGGAGTCGTGCAGCCCCAGCAGCAGCGACCCCACGCCCCGACCGCTCTTGTGCACCCGGTAGCCGAGCACCACGCAGTCGGCCGTGCGGTGGTGCTTGACCTTGAGCATCGTCCGCTTCCCGGGCAGGTAGGAGGCGGCGAGCGGCTTGGCCACGACGCCGTCGAGCCCTGCCCCCTCGAACTCGACGAGCCACCGACGGGCGACGTCGGCGTCGGTCGTCGTCCGGCTGAGGTGCAGGGGAGCGGCCGCCCCGTCGAGCAAGCGCTCGAGCGCGGCACGGCGCTCGCCGAAGGGCCGGTCGAGCAGGCTCTCCTCGCCCTCCGCGAGCAGGTCGAAGGCCACGAAGGAGGCGGGGGTCTCGACCGAGAGCTTGGCCACACGCGAGGCCGCCGGGTGGATCCGCTGCGACAGGGCGTCCCAGTCGAGGCGTTCGCCGCCGTGGTCGCCGCGGCGCAGGACGATCTCGCCGTCGAGCACGCAGGGCCCGGGCAGGCGCTCGCCGAGGGCCTCGACGAGCTCGGGGAAGTACCGCGTCAGCGGCTTCGAGCCGCGGCTGCCGATCTCGAGCTGCTCGCCGTCCCAGTAGACGAGGCCGCGGAAGCCGTCCCACTTCGGCTCGTACGACAGGCCGCCCCCGACGCTGTCGGCGTCGGGCACGCTCGTGACCGCCTTAGCGAGCATCGGCGCGACCGGGTCGGCGGCGGTGGGGACGCCTGCAGCGGCGGACGGGCTCGTGTCGGAGGACGGCGTCATCGCTCGAGTCTGCTCGCAGGCGCGAGGCTGCGCACTGCACCGGGTTCCGTACACTGCACCGGGTCTAGACGCGGTGCAGTGTACGGAACCCGGTGCGATGTCGTGCAGGGTGGCACGGCGGCCGGATCGCGCCGCCGCCGGGCCGCGCGGCGGCGGTCAGCTCGCGAGGTCGCCGGCGCGGCCCGCCGCGCGCAGGTGCCACTCGGTCTGCGCCAGGGCCGACGCGAGCGGCAGGCCGCTCATCGACCGGAGCCCGCCGCGCCAGCCCGTCATGGCCTCGGCGACCTGCCAGACCGACGGTGCCGCGCTCGAGCCGCGGCGGGCTGCGTGGCCGTCGGCGCCGTCGGCACCGCCGAGCAGCCCGTCGAGGGCGCCCAGGGCGTCTCGGGTGCGCTCCTCGCGGTGCGCGACGAGCGTCTCCGCCCGCTCCGTGAGCCCGACGAACCGGTACTCGTGGCCGGGGCAGACCTCGAGTGCGTCGGCGCCCGGCCGGTCGAGCTCGACGACGCGAGCAAGCGAGGCGAGCACGTCGTCGAGCGGGTCGGCGGCGGTGCGGCCGCCGAGGCCGATCCCCGGGTTGATCGTCGGCAGCACGTGGTCGCCCGTGAAGATCAGCCGCTGCTCGGGCTCGACCAGGCAGAGGTGCCCCGACGTGTGGCCGGGCGTGTGCACCGCGCGAAGACGACGCCCCGCGACCGGCAGCTCGTCGCCGTCGTCGAGCAGCAGGTCGGGGACGACGTCGACGAGGAGGCGGCCTGAGCCCCACGAGGCGACCAGCGCCTCCTGCGCCTCGGCCGGCACCTGCCAGCGCACGAGGTCCGCGTCGGCCGCGACCGCGTCATCGGCCCGGCTGGCGAGCGCGCGCTGCTCGGCGGGGTGCATCGCGAGGCGGGCGCCCGTGGCGCGTCGGACGGCGTCGGCCGCCCCGAGGTGGTCGACGTGCAGGTGGGTGGCCACGATCAGGTCGACGTCGTCCAGCCGGTGGTCGATCTCGTGCAGGGCGGCGTCGAGCCGGTCGACGGCGTCGGGGGAGGGCCAGCCCGGGTCGATCAGCGTCAGCCGCCCGTCGGAGCCCTCGACGAGGTAGCCGTACGAGAAGTCGGCGACGGAGGAGGTGGCCGGCGAGGTCAGCGACCAGACGCCGTGCCGCACCTCCTCGAGCGGAGGGACCGTGCCCGTACGCAGGGCCTCGGCCTGCACGGGGCTGAGCGGAGCAGGGGCAGGCATCCGCCGAGCCTAGCCCGCCCCCTCCGCCCGACCTCAGCCCTGGGCGACGTCGATCAGCACCTTGCCGGTGACCCCGCCCTCGACGGCGTCGTGGGCCGCGGCCGTCTGCTCGAGCGAGTAGCGGTGCAGCGGCAGTCCTGCCTCCTCGCCGACCGGCAGGGCGCCGTCGCGGACGGCCGCGGTGACGTCCTCGGCAGCCGCCTGCAGCGCTTCCTCGCCCACCGTGTAGAGCAGCACGAACTGGTAGCGCGTGTTGGTGCCCATGTTCGCGCGGAGCGGCAGCTCGACCGTGTCGCCGCCGTCGTTGGCGTAGATCGCGACGGAGGCGCGGGTCGAGACGACCGCCGCGACCAGCTCCGCGTTCTGCCGGATCGACACCTCGACGACGATCTGCACGCCGTCGGGCGCGATGCGGCGGATCTCGGCGGCGGCGTCCTGCTCCTTGTAGTTCACGACGTGGTGCGCACCGGCCGCCCGGGCGAGCGCGGCCTTCTCGTCGCTCGAGATCGTCGTGACGACGGTGGCACCCGCCCAGGCGGCGAGCTGGATCGCGGCGTGGCCGACGGCCCCGGCCCCGCCCGAGACGAGCACGGTCACGCCGTCGAGCGCGCCGGGCGACAGCCGCGACGGCCCGTCCTCGTGCACGGTGAGGGCTCGGTGCGCGGTCATGGCCGGCACGCCGAGGCTCGCGCCCAGGTCGAACGAGGCGCCCTCGGGCAGCGGGACGACGCGCGACCGCGGCAGCACCGTGTACTCCTGGGCGGTGCCGGTCGCGTGCCCGTTCGCCGAGATGAACGACCAGACCCGGTCGCCGACCGCGAGGTCGTCCACGCCCTCGCCGACGGCGTCCACGACGCCCGAGCCGTCCTGGTTCGGCACGATCACGGGGAACGGCACGTCGCCCCCGCTCGTCTCGCCCGTGCGCGACTTCCAGTCGGTCGGGTTCACGCCCGACGCGACGACGCGCACGCGCACCTCGCCGGCCCCCGGCTCGGGCACCTCGCGCTCGACGAGGTGCAGGACGGACGACGGACCGGTCTCGGTGTAGGTGATCGACTTCATGCCCCCAGTCAACGACGCGGGCTCCGTGCGTGTTCCGTCGGGGCCGACATCGGCGAGGATGTGCACATGAGCACACCTCGGGGGGAGGGCGGCAGCGGTGCCGTCCCGCACTGGACGACCGTCGCCCGGCCCGTCGACCGCACGCCCGCCTCCGCCGCGGACCCCCGCCCCTCCGGGGTCGTCGCCTGGGTCGCCGTCGTCTCGGTGCTCGTCATCGTCGCGGTCGCGGTCGCCGCCCTCTTCGCCGCCCGCGGCCTCGCTGAGGCCGAGTCGGTCCGCGACGCCGCGGACCGGGCGGACCGCATCGCCGACGCGATCGTCGAGCCTGCCCTCACCGACGCGCTGGTCGACGGGGACGAGGAGGCGCGTCGCGCCATGGACGACGAGGTCCGCGACCACGTGCTCAGCTCGAGCATCGTCCGCGTCAAGATCTGGGACGACACCGGCCGCGTCGTCTGGTCCGACGAGCCCGCGCTGAACGACCGCCGGTTCACCCTCGACGAGGACGACCTCGAGGCGCTCGCCGGAGGGGCGGCGGGCGTCGAGGCCGAGGTCAGCGACCTCACCGCCCCCGAGAACGAGTACGAGCGCGACCGCGGCAAGCTGCTCGAGGCCTACCGGGCCGTCGAGACGCCGGGCGGGCAGACGCTGCTGTTCGAGGTGTACTTCCGCTACGACGAGGTGCTGCAGCGCAGCGGCCAGCTGTTCGCCGGGTTCGCGGGAATCACGATCGGCAGCATCGTGCTCGTCGTGCTGCTCCTGCTGCCCGTGCTGCGGCAGCTGCTGCGGGCACTCGACCGGGCCAGGGTCCAGCGCGAGGCGTTGCTCGAGCGCGCGCTCGACGCGAGCGCCGCCGAGCGACGCCGCATCGCGGGGGCGCTGCACGACGGCGTGGTGCAGGACCTCGTGGGCGCCTCGCTCGCGGTCTCGGCCGAGTCCGGCTCGGCCCGGGCGCGCGGCGACGTCACCACGGCCGACGGGCTCGACCGGGTGGCCGGCGCGCTGCGCGGCAGCGTCGGGGGCCTGCGCTCGCTGCTCGTCGACATCTACCCGCCGAACCTCGCGAGAGCGGGCATCGGCCCGGCGCTCGACGACCTCGCGGCGGGCGTGCGGTCGCGCGGGGTCGCCGTCGTGCTCGAGGCCGACGCGGCCTCGGCGCTGGACGACGAGGGCCAGCGGCTGGTGTTCCGGGTGGTGCAGGAGTGCCTGGCCAACGTCGTGGCCCACGCCCGCGCTTCCGTCGTGTCGGTCACTGCAGCGCAGCCTGACGAGGGCGGCGTCGTCGTCACGATCGCCGACGACGGCGCGGGGTTCGACCCCGAGCTGCTGACCCGCCCCGAGCCCGACCACTTCGGCCTGCGGGTGCTCGCCGACGTCGCGAGCGCAGGAGGCGCGGGCCTCGACCTGCGGACCGCGCCCGGCCGGGGCTCGCGGTGGCGCCTCACCCTGCCGGCGTCCGCCGTGGCGAGCGCGGCCGCCGCGGGCGTCCCCGGGAGCCGGTCGTGATCCGCGTCCTCGTGGTCGACGACCACCCGCTGGTCCGACAGGGGCTCCGGTCGCTCGTCGACCAGGCCGAGGGGATCGTGGTGGTCGAGGAGGCGGCGGACGGCGAGCGAGGAGTCGCCGCGGCCGCCCTGCACCGGCCGGACGTCGTGCTCATGGACCTCTCCATGCCCGGCATCGGCGGCGTGGAGGCGACCCGCCGCGTCGTGGCGGCCGACCCGAGCGTGCACGTCGTGGTCCTGACGTCCGTGCCCGACGCCTCCTCGGTCCGGGAGGCGCTGGCCGCCGGGGCCGTCGGCTACCTGCTCAAGGACGCCGAGCCCGCGAGCGTCGTGGCCGGCGTCCGGGCGGCGGCGGCGGGCGGCGCGCCCCTCGACCCGCGCGCGGCCAGGGCGCTGCTGCCGGACAGGTCGACGCCGGACGGCCCGACGCGCACGCCGGCGACGTCCACACCGGCCCCCGATCCCGATCCGGCCCCGCTCGTCTCCGGTCGCGAAGCCGAGGTGCTGCGCCTCGTCGCCCGCGGCCTCGCGAACAAGCAGATCGGGACCGAGCTCGGCATCAGCGAGCGCACGGTCAAGGCGCACGTCGGCAGCGTCTTCCGCCGGATCGGCGTCGCCGACCGGACGAGCGCCGCGCTCTGGGCGCGCGACCACGGGTACTAGTACCAAGGTCCGATGGTGTGCCGGGACGCCCGCGGCGAAAGTGGTCGCAGGCCCGGGGGACGGGCCGTCCACCCTCCACGAGGAGCCCGCCATGACCACCACCACATCTCTCGGCCGCACGGCCCGTCAGCTCCGCTCGGCGGTCCTCGTCGCGGCTGTCGTCGCCGGGTCGCTGGCCCTCTCGGCCAGCCCGGCCAGCGCCTCCGGCAAGACCAGCGCGGGCGGCGACTACCGCGTCACGATCGGCAGCACGACCTACGACCCGGCGCCCGGCAAGAGCGTCAAGGTCAGCGGGATCGTCCCCTCCGGCCGCATCGCGGTGCGGGGCGTCAACAACGGCTTCGACATCGACGTCGCGACCCTGGGCGTCTACGACTACACGCTGACCGGCGCGCCGGACACGCAGCGCATGGTCACCAAGCCGACCGTCGTGTTCGCCTCGAAGGTGCCGACCCTCACGGCGGCTCAGCTCGCCGGGGCGACGATCACGAGGCTCGAGGTCAAGGACGACACCCTCGTCGTGCTCTTCAGCTCCGCGGGCGGGACCTTCAAGATCCAGGCGAAGGACGGCGCCCAGGGCGGCATCTTCCAGATGGAGTCCGAGTTCGGCGCACCCGTCGAGTTCACGCACACCCTCGGCGCCGGCCTGTTCTACTTCGCCAACCAGTACACGGGCAAGGTCAATTTCGGCGACGGCGTCGACCCCGTCACCTCGGGTGCCGGAGCGCACCAGATGCTGCTCGGCAAGGACAGCCCCCAGGTCGCGACGAAGACCCTGCAGACCGGCACCGTCACGAAGTGGGTCGTCCAGTCGGGCGGCCGCCTCGGGGGAGTGCTCGGCGAGGACGCGATCGAGCTGAGCGCCGGCGCCACGAACTGCACGAGCCAGTGCCAGGCGCAGAACCAGATCCGCGGCTCGCTGCCGGTGCCGCCGCTGCCGACCGACCCGACGCCGATCGGCTGAGCCGGGTCCGTCGCACCTCGGGAGCCGAGCAGCCGCGTGCTGCTCGGCTCCCGTGCGCGTCACTGCGGGCCAGCCCTCCTCGGGGGCTGGTCCGTCGCCGTCGTCCGCGCCAGACTCGGGCCGTGAGCAGACGAGACCGGCCCGCGCGGCCGCCCCGCGGCCGGGCCGGTGCGCCCCTCTGGGTCGAGACGACGATCCGCGCCCCCCTGGAGCGCGTCTGGGAGCTCACGCAGACCCCGGAGGAGCACGTCCGCTGGGACCTCCGCTTCAGCCGCATCGTGCGCGTGGCCGACCTGCCGGGCGGCGGCTGGCGCTTCCGCTACGAGCGGTCGATGCCCGGCCACGTGATCACCGGGACCGGCACCTCGCTCGGCGAGCGAGAGCGACCGGACGGCACCCGCACCTCCGCCCTGCGGTTCGACACCGCCGACCGCCTGTCGCCGCTCCGTGGGGGCCGCGGCTACTGGCGCTACGTCCCGGTCGGCGGCGGCGTGCGGTTCGTCACCGGCTACGACTACGAGCCCGGTCTCGGGCGAGCCGCCGACCGCCTCCTGCGGCCCGTCGTGCTGTGGATGACGGCGTGGTCGTTCGACCGGCTGCGGATCTGGGCCGAGACGGGCACGCCGCCCGAGGCGTGGCCGCTCGCGTCGGTGCTGGCGTTCTGGCGCGCGGACCGTCCGCGGGCGTCCCGCTGCGGCACGACCGCCCCGCGCCGGGGAGCCCTGGCCGACGCCCCGACGACCCTCTCGACCCTGGAGGCACCGTGACCGCCCCGTTCGCCCGCTCCCCGCGCCCGCGCCCGCGTCGGACGCCGCTCTCTCGCACCGGCGGGCCGACGACCGGCTCGGTCTTCCGTGCCGCGCTCGGCGACCACTTCGACCGGCTGCACCCGCGCCTCCAGGAGCGCTTCGGGGTCTCCGTCGCGGACGGCCGCGGCTGCGTGGGCACGGGCGTCATGACGGAGGTGCGGCGCGGCCCCTGGTGGACGGTGCCCTTCCTGCAGATCGGCCGCCTGCGGAACATCCTCATCGCCGACGTCGGCCGCGACGTGCCGTTCCGCATCGAGAACTGGCCGTACGTCGACCCGTTCGGACGCGAGACGGTGACTTTCGTGCGCGAATATCGCGCGCCGAGGCGCCGGGCGGTGAGCCGTTTCGACGCGACCATGGTGCTCGACCCGGGGCGCGGCACCGTCGTCGACTACCTCGGCACGCACCAGCACCTCGCGGTCGACCTCGACCTCCGCGTCGAGGACGACGGCTCGCTGCACCTCACCTCGCACGCGCAGCGCTTCTACGAGGGGCGGGCGGCGTTCCGGTTCCCGATGCTCGCCTCGGGCACGGCGTCGCTCCGCGAGCGGTGGGACGACGACGCCGACGTGTTCCGCATCTCGCTCGAGGTGCACAACCGGCTGTTCGGTTTCCTGTTCGGCTACGAGGGCTGGTTCACCGCCGAGTACCCGCCCGCGTCCGATGCTCCCGACCACGTGAGGCCCCTGCGCCACGAGGAACGCCTCTAGGCCCGGTGCGATCCGCACCCCCGGACGCGGCGCGGTGCAGCTAGAGCCCGAACGCCCCACGCAGCATCGCGAGCGCCTCGAGGTCGTCCTCGACCCCGCCGCCCTCGTGCCCGTTGTACGGCCAGACGGTGATATCCGCCTCGCCGCCGTACGCGTGGAACGCGCCGAACACCGTCGACGGCGGGCAGGTCGCGTCCATCAGCGCCGTCGAGAACAGCGCGGGCGCCGTGGCCCGCTTGGCGAAGTTGACCCCGTCGAAGTACGACAGCACCTCGTGCACCTGCTCGGCGCGGTGGCGGTGCACCGCCAGGTAGCGCCCGATCTGCTTGTAGGGGTCGCTGTCGGTGATGACGGAGGCGCGGCGGAAGTCGCAGAGGAACGGCACCCGCGGCACCGCGGCGACCAGCCCCTCGACGAGACCGGCGACGGCCAGCGTGATGCCGCCTCCCTGGCTGGTGCCGAGCACGGCGACGCGGTCGGCGTCGACGACGTCGAGCGACCGAGCGGCCTCGACGGCGCGCACCCCGTCCGTGTACACGCGGCGGTAGTAGTAGCTCTCGGCGCTGTCGATCCCGCGGGTCATCACGCCGTCGGCGGCGGGGCCCGAGCCCCCGGAGTCGGCCGTGTCGCCCGTGCTCCAGAGCGAGCCCTGGCCGCGCGTGTCCATCTGCAGGTGCGCGAAGCCGGCGGAGGCCCAGAACAGGTTCTGCTGGGCGTGGCCTCGGCCGCCCCCGTAGCCGACGAACTCGACGACGGTGGGCAAGAGCTCGCCGGAGGCGGCGGCGCCGGCAGGCACCCGCAGCCAGGCGCGCACGCGCTGACCGTCGGCCCCGCGGAACGACACGTCGAGCACGTCGACCGTCGCGAGACCGGTGTCGACCGGCTCCGCCTGGACGTCGAGGTCGTGCTCGCGTGCCTCGGCGAGGGTCCGGCGCCAGAAGTCGTCGAAGTCGTCGGGCTCGGTCTGGGTGCTGCGGTACGCGCGGAGGGCCGCCTCGTCGAGGTCCGTGTTCATGCAGACATGTCTACAGGCCGCGAGGCGGCGACGGCACGAGGAGGCGCGGCTCGCCTCAGGAGGCGCTGGTCGCCCGACCGAACGCCGGCACCCACCCGATCGCCGGGGCGACGTGCTCGGCCACGGTGCGCAGCAGGCGCGCGTTGTAGTCGACGCCGAGCTGGTTCGGCACGGTGAGGTGCACGGTGTCGGCCGCCTGCACGGCCGCGTCGTCGGCCAGCTGGCGGGCGATGACGTCGGGCTCGCCGACGTAGCTCTTGCCGAAGCGCGACTGGACGCCGTCGAGCATGCCGACCTGGTCCTGCGAGTCGGCCTGCGCCCGGACGCCGAAGTACCGGACGTCCTCGTCGGTCGTGATCGGGATGACGCTGCGGCTGACGGCGACGCGCGGCTCGCGGGCGTGCCCGGCGGCAGCCCACGCCGCCCGGAACACTGCGATCTGCTCCGCCTGCAGCTCGTCGAACGGCACGCCGGTGTCCTCGGTGAGCAGGGTGCTGCTCATCAGGTTCATGCCCTGCTCGCCCGTCCACTGCGCGGTCGCCCGGGTGCCGGAGCCCCACCAGATGCGCTCGCCGAGCCCCGGCGACCGCGGTTCGATCGCCAGCGGGCTCGACCAGCCGGTCATGCGCGGGTCGCTCTGCGCGACGGCATCGCCGTCGATCGCGCGGCGGAAGAGGTCGGTGTGGCGCCGGGCCATGTCGGCGTCGGTCTCGCCGTCCTCGGGCACGTGGCCGAACGCCTCCCAGCCGCGCAGCGAGGTCTCGGGTGATCCCCGGCTCACGCCGAGCTGCAGCCGCCCGGCGCTGATCAGGTCGGCGGCCGCGGCCTGCTCGGCCATCGAGAGCGGGTTCTCGTAGCGCATGTCGATGATGCCGGTGCCGAGCTCGATGCGGCTCGTGCGCGCGGCCATGGCGGCCAGCAGCGGGAACGGGCTGGCCAGCTGCTTCGCGAAGTGGTGCACGCGCACGGAGGCGCTGTCGATGCCGATCTCCTCGGCGGCGACCGCCAGCTCGATCGACTGGACCAGCGCCTCCCGGGCGGTGGGCGTCCGGGAGCCCGGCACGTCCTGGTAGTGGCCGAACGAGAGGAACCCGATGCGCTTCGTCATGTTCGATGCCAACGCATGCACCGCCTCCCGCATTCCGGCCGCACTCCAGATCGCCGAGGGCGGGCATTCCGGGTCGAGGGCGGGTCGCCGCGGACCCGCCCTCGACCCGGATCACCCGCCCTCGACCGAACGCAGCCGCAGCCGCAGCCGCAGCCGCAGCAGCCGCTGCCGCAGAGATCGCAGGTGACGGGACGAGGAGGCGCCGCTAGCGTGGGTCCCGTGGAGAACCGCTTCCGGATCGACGGCGACGACCTCGGGATCGACCTGCGCGCCTCCTCGGTGACCATGGGCTCGGACGGGGTGGTCGACGCGACCATCGTCGCGGCCCGGGTGCCCGAGGTGGCCGACTGGTCGGACGACGCCCCGCGGCTCGAGTTCCGCGACGTGCCCCTCAAGTTCGACGGAGCCAGCTTCGGCGTCACGGTCGACGACGACCTTCTCGACGAGCACGACATCTCGTTCTGGCTCGGCGAGTCGCTCGACGTGCACGGCCAGCTCAGCCTCGCGGCGGGGGAACGGCTGCGCTTCGTGGGCACCACCCACGTGGCGGGGGAGCCCAAGGCGTGGCGGGTGGACGTGTCGATCCGGTTCGGCTCGCCCGGTCGCAGCGCGGCCGTCTGAGCCGCGACTGCGCCTAGCGCGCCGCGATCTCGACCACGGGCAGGTGCCGCCGCACGCGCATCTGCAGCGTGAGCTGTCCCCGCCGCGCGAGCACGAGGGCCGTGACGCCGGCGACGACCGCCGGCACGCCGCCGGAGATCACCATGGCCGTCGGCGTGCCGAGCAGCTCGACGATCCCGCCCATCAGCGGGCCGCCGACGGCCTGGCCGCCGAGCAGCACGAGCACGTAGAGCGACATCACCCGGCCTCGGATGCCGATGTTGCTCGACAGCTGCACCAGCTGGTTCGCCGATGTGAGGAACAGCAGCGACGCCAACCCGACCGAGACGAGCACGAGGGCGAACGGCACGACGCCGGCGGCACCTCCGACGACCCCGGCGCCCGCCTGCAGCAGGCCGGTGACGAGCAGGCCCACGACGAGCGTGCGCAACCGGATCGTGGCACGCCGGGTCGAGAGCAGAGCCCCCGTCAGGGCTCCCACCGCGATCATCGAGTTGAAGAGCCCGTAGCCGCCGGCGCCCACGTCGAAGACCTCGTCGGCGTACGACGCGAGCAGCACGGGCATCGTCAGGCCGAACACGGCGTAGGAGGCGACGAGCACGACCGGCACGAGGATGGTCGGTTTCGCCCGGGCGTACGCGAGGCCCTCGCGCAGCTGGCCGCGCGACCGGGGAGCCGGTGCGGTGCGGGTCATCTGGGAGGTGCGGAGCAGGCCGAGCATGCCGACCACGAGCAGGCAGGCGACGCCGTTCACGGCGAAGGCCCACCCGGCTCCGACCGCGAGCAGCAGCACGCCGCTGACGGCGGGGCCGATCATGCCGCCGAGCTGGAACACGCTCGAGTTGACGCTGATGGCGTTGCGGAGGTGGCGCTGGCCGACGAGCTCGCTCACGATCACCTGGCGGGCCGGGTTGTCGACCACGGTCACCAGGCCGGTCGCGAAGGCGATGGCGAACACGTGCCAGGCCTCGACGACGCCGGTCAGGGTCAGCACGGCGAGCCCGATGCTCAGCACCGCGAAGACGCTCTGGGTGACGACCATCAGCGCCCGCTTCGAGAACCGGTCGACGAGCACGCCGCCGAGCAGGCCGAAGAAGAGCATCGGCGCGAACTGCATCGCCACCGTGACGCCGACGGCCGTCGCGCTGCCGGTCAGCTCGAGAACGAGCCAGTCCTGGGCGATGCGCTGCATCCAGCCGGCGGTCATGGCCACGAAGTTGCCGACCGTCCAGAGCCGGAAGTTCGGCACGCTCAGCGCGATGAAGGTGTGTCGCCACGGCGGGCGCTGCGTCGCGACGGGCAGCGGGGCGGTGGCGGGGAAGGAGGCGGCGGGGTCGACGACGGGAGTGCTGGCGGTGGACGGTGAGGACATCGGCGTTCCTGCGCTGGTGGGCGGCCCGGGGCGGTCGCGGCCGCCGGGGGAGGGGGCGAGGGGCCTCGCGGTGGTGAGCCGCGCCTCCTCGTCCCTCGACGGTAAGGCCGTCGGCATCATTCGGACCCCCTATGGTGTGAATCACTGTCATGCGATCATCGAATGACCCGACGGGAGGAGGCCCCATCGTGTTCGACCCTGCCCTGCTCACGACGTTCCTCGCCGTCGCGGAGACGCGCAGCTTCACGGCCGCGGGCCTCCGTCTCGGCATCAGCCAGCCGACGGTCAGCCAGCACGTCGGCCGGCTCGAGAAGGCGGCGGGCCGCACCCTCGTGGTGCGGGACACCCGTGACGTGCGCCTCACCGACAACGGCGACGCGATGGCCGGCTTCGCCCGCACGATCCTCGCGGCGCACTCCGCGGCCGAGAGCTGGTTCAGCGGCTCGGCCATGCGCGGCCGCCTGCGCTTCGGCGCCGCGGACGACCTCGCCATCACGCAGCTGCCGCGCATCCTCCGGCACTTCCGGCAGCTGCACCCCGACGTCGACCTCGAGCTGACGGTGAACCAGAGCGGTCCCCTGCGACGCCGGCTCGCCTCCGGCCACCTCGACCTGATCTTCGTGAAGCAGACGGCGGGCGAGTCCGACGAGGGTCGCCGGGTCGCCGGCGACACGATGGTCTGGATCGGGCAGGAGAAGCTGCAGGTCGAGGCGGGTAGGCCAGTGCCCCTGATCGCCTACCAGGCGCCGAGCCTCAGTCGTCAGCTCGCGATCGGTGCCCTCGAGGCGAGCGGGCGCACCTGGCGCATCACCTGCAACACGCGCGACGTGAACGGGGTGCTCGCGGCGGTGCGGGCGGGCATGGGCGTCGCCGTGTTCCCCTTCTCGCTCATCCCCACCGACCTCGTCAAGGTCAGCGACCGCTTCTCGCTGCCCGCCCTCGGCGACGTCGACTACGTGCTCGTGGCGAACCCCGCCGCACCGCGCGAGCCGGTCGAGGCGCTCACCTCCGCGATCATGAGCCGGGGCGTCCGCCGCGCCGTCTGACCTCCCCTCGGCCGGGTCGGACCCGCCGAGGAGGCGCGGGCGAGCAGGATGGACCACATGAGCACCCGACGCACCCGCCACGCCCGCACCGCCTCCGTCCGCCGCACGGCGCTCCTCCTCGCTGCCGCCTGCGGCGTCTCCGGCCTCCTGCACCTCCTGCGCCCGAGCGCCTACGACGCCGTCGTGCCGCGCAGCATGCCCGGCCCGGCCCGCCTGTGGACGACGAGCTCCGGCGTCGCCGAGGTCGTCGTCGCCGGCGCCCTGCTCTCGACGACGACGCGACGGGCGGGCGGCGCCCTCGCGGCGGCGCTCTTCGTCGCCGTGTTCCCGGCGAACGTGTCGATGGCCCTGCGGGCGCTCCGGAGCAGCCGCGCCGGGACGGCCCGACGGGTCGTCACCGTCGTCCGCCTGCCGCTGCAGGTGCCGCTCGTGGCGAGCGCGCTCGCCGTGCGCCGCGCCTCCTAGCAGACCCGCCCGCACGGCGGCCGCACGTCCTCGGGGCCGCCGCTGCGCCTCCCGCCCGGCGTCCTCCCCGCGCCGGCCCGGTACCGTGGACGATCGGCCCACGAGCCGACCACCGCACGACAGCCGCACGACGACCGCCGAGGGGAGGCGCCGCATGACCACGATCGACCTCAACGCCGACCTCGGCGAGGGCTTCGGCCGCTGGACGCTCGGCGACGACGACGCCCTGCTCGACGTCGTGACGAGCGCGAACGTCGCCTGCGGGTTCCACGCGGGCGACCCGGCCGGCCTGCTGCGCGTCGTCGACGCGGCCCACCGTCGCGGGGTCGTCGTCGGGGCGCACGTCTCGTACCGCGACCTCGTCGGTTTCGGCCGCCGCTACGTCGAGGCGTCGCACGACGAGCTCGTCGCGGACGTCGTCTGGCAGATCGGCGCGCTGACGGGCCTCTCCCGGGCTGTCGGCGGGGCCGTCCGCTACGTCAAACCGCACGGCGCGCTCTACTCGGTCGTCGCGGACGCCGACGGCCGGGGCGCCGTCCACGCCGGCGCCGTGCTCGAGGGCATCCTGCGGATCGACCCGGCCCTGCCCGTCGTCGGGCTCGCCGGCTCCGCGTTCCTCCGCCGTGCCGGGCAGGAGGGCCTCCACGTCGTCGCCGAGGCCTTCGCCGACCGCGCCTACGACGCGACCGGCGCGCTCGTGCCCCGCAGCCGCCCCGGGGCCGTGATGCACGACGCCGGCGAGGTCCGCGACCGCGTCCTCCAGCTTGTCGAGACCGGCACGGTGCGCGCCGTCGACGGCACCGTCGTCGAGCTGCGGGCCGACACGGTCTGCGTGCACGGCGACAGCCCGGACGCCGTCGCGATCGCCGTCGGGGTGCGCAGCGCCCTCGAGGAGGCAGGGGTCGTCCTCCGCCCGTTCGTGACGGTCCCGCAGGCGGCCGGCACCCCCGCGACGCCCTCGTCCTCGTCGACGCCGCTCGACCCCGGGACGACCACCCGGTGACCGGCCACGAGGTCGATCTCGGGGCCGCGCTCCGGCACCTCCGGGTGCTGCCGCTCGGCACGGACGGCGTGCTGATCGAGACCGACGGACTCGACGAGTCGCTCGCCCTCTTCGGCGCCCTGCTCGCCCAGCCCGTGGCGGGCATCCTCGACGTCGTGCCGGCCGCACGGAGCGTCGCGGTGCGGTTCCTGCCCACGCTGCTGCCCATCGCCTCCCTGATGAGCGTGCTCCGGTCGCTGCCGACGTCGCGCGACGCGGCGACGCAGGGCCGGCTCGTGGAGATCCCCGTCGAGTACGACGGCGAGGACCTGGCCGAGGTCGCCCGGCTGAGCGGGCTCAGCATCGACGAGGTCGTCGACCGGCACGCCGGTGCCACCTACACCGTCGCCTTCACGGGCTTCGCGCCGGGCTTCGCGTACCTCACGGGCGGCGACCCGTCCCTCGCCGTCCCTCGGCGCGCGACGCCCCGCACCTCGGTGCCCGCCGGGGCGGTCGCCATGGCGGGGGAGTTCACCGGGGTCTACCCGCGCGAGAGCCCCGGCGGGTGGCAGCTGCTCGGGCACACCGACGTCGCCCTCTGGGACCTCGCCGAGCGCGTCCCGGCGCTGCTGCAGCCGGGGATGCGCGTCCGCTTCGTCGACGTCACGGAGGGTCCCCCCGCAGTCGAGGAGGCGGCGACTCCGGAGTTCGGGGAGCCCGCGCCCGCGTCGTCCCGACCCGCGCCCTCGCCCTCGCCCGCCGAGCCGGTGTCCGCCGACCCCGTGCCCGTGGCGCCGCCGCCCGTCGACCGCCCGCACCCCGACCGTGCGCTCGTCGTCTCGGCGCCTGGCCCCTTCAGCATCCTCGAGGACCTGGGGCGGCCCGGCCGTTCGGGCCTCGGCGTCTCGCGCTCGGGCGCCATGGACCACCGTGCGCTCCGCGAGGCCAACCGCCTGGTCGGCGCGGCGACGGGCTCGGCCGCGCTCGAGCTGGCCTACGGCGGGCTGGAGGCGACGGCGCGCGGAGACCTCGTGCTCGCCGTGGCGGGCGCGCCCGTCCCGTTGACGGTGCACGGCGCGAGCGGCGTCCGCCACGCGGTCCCCGGGGCCGCGTTCGCGCTCGACGACGGCGAGGTGCTCGTCGTGGGGGCGCCTCCTCGGGGCGTCTACTCGTACCTCGCCGTCCGCGGCGGCTGGGAGGCCGAGAGCGTGCTCGACAGCGCGTCGGGCGACGTCCTGGCGCGCATCGGCCCCGGCCGGCTGGCCGCCGGCGACGAGCTCGGCGTCGGACGTGCCTGGTCCGAGAGCGTCGCGGCCTCGGCCCACGACGCCCAGCGCTCGGTCTCCGCCCCGGACGAGGTCACCCTGCTCGACGTCGTGCTCGGACCGCGCGACGACTGGTTCACCCCCGAGGCGCTCGAGCGCCTCACGGGCCAACGGTTCACGGTCACGGCGCAGTCGAACCGGATCGGGCTCCGCCTGGCGGGCGAGCACCCCCTCGAGCGTGCGGTCGAGCACGAGCTGCCGAGCGAGGCGACCGTCTCGGGTGCCCTGCAGGTCCCGCCCGACGGCCAGCCCGTGCTCTTCATGGCCGACCACCCCGTCACGGGCGGCTACCCGGTCGTCGCGTGCGTCGTCGGAGACCAGCTCGACCGTGCCGCGCAGGTGCCCGTCGGGGCGAGCGTGCGGTTCCGCGTCGTCCCCGGGCCCGACCTCGGCGCGGGTCGACGCGGCGGCCGGCGCGACGCACGGGTCGACGAGCGTGCCGCAGACGAACGGGGCGTCGAGCAGTGAGGAAGCTCCTGATCGCCGAGCGGGGGCTCGTGGCGGTGCGCGTCGCGAGGGCCGCCGCCGACCTCGACCTGCCCTCCGTCGCGGTGTTCGCCGCCGACGACGTCGACGCCCTGCACGTGCGTGCCGCCGATGAGGCCTGGGCCCTCGACGAGCTGCCGGGCACCGACGCGTACCGCGACATGCAGGCGCTGCTCGACGTCGCCTATCGGAGCGGCGCCGACGCGGTGCACCCCGGCTGCGGCCCGCTCAGCGAGAACGCCGAGTTCGCGCGTCGGGTGCTCGCCGCAGGCCTCACCTGGGTCGGACCCGACCCCGAGACGATGGAGCTGCTCGGCGACAAGGTCTCGGCGCGGGCCCTCGCGGACTCCGTCGGCGCGCCCCTCGTCGTCGGCACCTCCGAGCCGATCGCCTCGGCGGACGAGGCGGTCGCGTTCGCCCAGCGGCACGGGCTGCCGATCGCGCTCAAGGCGGCCCACGGAGGCGGCGGGCTGGGGCTGCGGATCGCTCGCCGGCTCGACGAGGTCGCCGACCTGCTCGACTCCGCCGTGCGCGAGTCGGCCGCCGTCTTCGGCCGCGGAGAGGTCTTCGTCGAGCAGTACCTCGACCGGCCGCGCCACGTCGAGGCCCAGCTGCTGGGCGACGGGGAGGGACGGGTCGTGGTGGTCGGCACCCGCGAGTGCTCGGTGCAGCGCCGGCACCAGAAGCTCGTCGGCGAGGCACCGGCTCCGTACCTGACCGACGAGCAGCTCGAAGTCGTCACCTCCACGTCCGTCGCCCTGGGCTCGGCGGTCTCGTACCGCGGCGCCGGCACCGTCGAGTTCCTCGTGTCGCGTGCAGGCCAGGTCTCGTTCCTCGAGGTGGGCACCGCCCTGCCGCTCGAGCACGTCGCCACCGAGCAGGCCACGGGCGTCGACCTGGTGCGGCAGCAGCTGCTGGTGGCGGGCGGGCTCGGGCTCGACCTCGCCGACGTGCCCGAGAGCCGTGGCCACACGATCTCGTTCCGCGTCACGGCGGAGGACGCCGGTCGCGGGTTCCTGCCGGCACCGGCCCCGGTGGCCCGCCTCGAGCTGCCGGGCGGACCGGGCGTGCGGGTCGACTCGGGCGTCGTCGTGGGCTCGGTCGTCCCGGCGGGCCGCGACCCGCTCCTCCTCACGGTCGTCGTGACGGGCCGGGACCGTGCGGCGGCCCTGAGCCGCGCACGCCGCGCCCTGGACGGCCTCGTCGTCGAGGGGCCCGCGACGACCGCGCGCTTCCACCGCCTCCTCGTCGACGACCCGGCCTTCACGGGCGTCGTCGCCGACACCGAGACGGGGACGGACGGCGGGGGAGCGGACGGCGCCGAGCCGTCCGTGCACACCCGCTGGATCGAGACCGAGTGCGAGTGGCTCGACGAGCTGGCGACCGCGACGCCGGAGGCGGCGGCCGGCCCGGGGTCCCTCCGCACGTGGGTCGTCGTCGACGGGCGTCGCGTGCCCCTCGTGCTGCCGCTCGCCGACGTCGTCGGCTCGTCCGACGGCGCGCTCGGGGCCGACGCCCTCGTCGCCGGCATCGCCGCCGCGACGATCGAGGTCGATGTGCCCGGGCAGGCCGGGCGGGGCTCTTCGGCGTCGTAAGCTGAGAGTGCGCCCAGAGTCGCGCGCCCTCCTCGCCGCCCTACTCCTCGGGAGCCACCATGACCACCCCCGTGTCCACCGACTCTCGCCGCCCCGGCGTGGCCGGTGCCCTCGACCGCTACTTCGAGATCACCGGCCGCGGCTCGAGCTGGGCCCGCGAGATCCGAGGCGGCGTCGTCACCTTCGTGACGATGGCCTACATCGTGATCCTCAACCCGCTGATCCTCGGCGGCTTCAGCGAGGACCAGGCCGCGAAGGACGTCCTCGGCGGCTGGCTGCAGAACAGCCAGGTCGGCGCGGTCACGGCTCTCACCGCCGGTGTCATGACCATCCTCTTCGGCACCGTCGCGCGCCTCCCGTTCGCCTTCGCGGCGGGCCTCGGCATCAACTCGTTCCTGGCGGTCACGGTCGTGCAGGACGTGACCTGGCCCGAGGCGATGGGCCTCGTCGTCATCAACGGCCTCGTCATCACGATCCTCGCCGTCACGGGTCTCCGCAGCATGATCTTCAGCGCGGTGCCCGCGGCGCTCAAGACCGCGATCACGGTCGGCATCGGCCTCTTCATCGCGTTCATCGGCCTCGTCGACTCGGGCTTCGTCCGCACGAGCGGCGCCGCGTCGCCCCCGGTGCAGCTCGGCGACGGCGGGTCGATCAGCACCCTGCCGACCATCACCTTCGTCATCGGCCTCGTCGTCATCGGCGTGCTCATGGCCCGTCGCGTCCGCGGTGCGATCTTCATCGGGATCGTCGCCTCGACGGTCATCGCGATCGTCCTGCAGGCGATCTTCCAGGTGCCCACCTCGAACGGCCAGAACCTCGACGACTGGAACCTCAACGCGCCGGTGCTGCCGACGCAGATCGTCGCGCTGCCCGACCTGTCGCTGATCGGCGACGTCAGCCTCGGCGCCTTCGCGCGCATCGGCTGGCTGTCGGCCGTGATGCTCGTCTTCACCCTCGTCTTCACGAACTTCTTCGACGCCATGGGCACGATGACCGGACTCGCGAAGGCCGCCGACGTCGCTGCACCCGACGGCACGTTCCCCCGCCTGAAGTCGGCGCTCGTCGTCGAGGGCATCGGCGCGGTCGCCGGCGGCGCGACGAGCTCGTCGTCGAACACCGTCTTCGTCGAGTCGGCCTCCGGCATCGGCGAGGGCGCCCGCACCGGCTTCGCCTCGGTCGTCACCGGGCTGCTCTTCATCCTCGCCATGTTCTTCACGCCGCTGACCCAGGTCGTGCCGCTCGAGGTCGCCGCCGCGGCGCTCGTCATCGTCGGCGCGCTGATGGTCTCGCAGATCAAGGACATCGACTGGACCGACTTCAGCGTCGCCCTGCCCGTGTTCCTCACGATCATCGTCATGCCGCTGACCTACTCGATCGCCAACGGCATCGGCGTCGGCTTCGTCACGTGGGTGATCGTCCGCGCGTTCTCGGGCAAGGCACGCGAGATCAGCCCCCTGCTGTGGATCGTCGCGGTCGGGTTCCTCGTCTACTTCGTCCGCGGCCCGATCGAGACCCTGATCGGCTGACCCTCGCGGCCGGGGGCTGGGCGCGGTAGCGTCTGCCGAACGCGCCGACACCGTCGTCGGCGCGACCGAGCCGAGGAGGCGCCCCGTGCCCCGCATCACCCCAGTCCTGTGGTTCGACGGCGAGGCCGAGGCGGCCGCGACGTTCTACGTCTCGCTGTTCCCCGTCTCCCACATCTCGCACGTGTCCCGGTACCCGGACGACTTCCCCGACCCGGCCCTGGCCGGCCAGGCGCTCGTCGTCGAGTTCGACCTCGACGGCCAGGGCTTCCAGGGCCTCAACGGCGGCCCAGGGTTCGTCCCCAACGAGGCCGTCTCGCTCTCGGTGCCGGTCGACGACCAGGAGGAGCTCGACCGGATCTGGGACGCCCTCGCCTCCGACGGCGGCCAGGAGGGGCGGTGCGGCTGGGTCCGCGACCGCTGGGGCTTCTGGTGGCAGGTCGTGCCGAGCGCCGTGCAGCGGACCGTCGGCGGGTCCGACCCGGCCGGCGCCTCCCGCGCGATGGAGGCGATGATGGGCATGAGTCGCCTGGTCGTCGCCGACCTCGAGGCCGCCTACCGCGGCGACTGACCTGCCCGCCGCGACGAGAGGCCCCAGATCGACCCGCAGCCGTGGCGCGAGGTCGATCCGGGGCCTCTCGAGCGCCTCCTCAGCTCACCAGTCGTGCACGGTCCCGTCCGCGAGCCGGTTGTAGGGCAGGTAGGCCTGCTCGTACGGGTACTTCCCGGCCTCGTCGACGTTCAGCTCGACCCCGATGCCCGGCTCCTCGCCGGGGTGCAGCATGCCGTCCGTGAAGGTGAAGCTCTGCTCGAAGACCGAGTCGGTCTTCTCGCCGTGCTTCATGTACTCCTGGATGCCGAAGTTGTGGATCGCGAGGCCGAGGTGCATCGCGGCCGCCATGCCGACGGGCGAGATGTCGGTCGGCCCGTGCATGCCCGACTTGATCTGGTACTGCGCCGCGTAGTCGAGCACCTTGCGCAGGTGCGTGATCCCGCCGGTGTGGGTGACGGCGCTCCGCACGTAGTCGATCAGCTGCTCGCGGATGATCTGCTGGTAGTCCCAGACCGTGTTGAAGATCTCGCCGATCGCCAGGGGCGTCGTCGTGTGCTGACGGACGAGCCGCAGAGCCTCGGGGTTCTCGGCCGGGGTGACGTCCTCGAGCCAGAACAGGTCGTAGGGCTCGAGGCTCTTGCCGAGCGAGGCCGCCTGGATCGGCGTCATGCGGTGGTGGCCGTCGTGCAGCAGCGGGATCTCGGGCCCGAACTCGTTCCGCACGGCCTCGAAGACGGTCGGCACGTGCCGCAGGTACGAGCGGGTGTCCCAGTCCTCCTCGTTCGGCAGGGCGCCGCGCTGGGCGGGCTCGTGGTCGTAGCGCACGCCGGTGTTGGCGTCGAAGGTGGCGTTCGAGGCGATGCCGTAGATCGACTTCAGCCCGGGCACGCCGGTCTGCACGCGGATCGCCTTGTAGCCCTGCTCCTGGTGGTCGCGCACGCTGTCGAAGAGCTCGTCCAGGTCCTTGCCGGAGGCGTGGCCGTAGGTGAGCAGGCCGGTGCGGGAGGCACCGCCGAGCAGCTGGTAGAGCGGCATGCCGGCGACCTTCGCCTTGATGTCCCACAGGGCGACGTCGACGGCGGCGATGGCGGCCATCGTGACGGGGCCGCGGCGCCAGTAGGCGCTGCGGTAGAGGAACTGCCAGGTGTCCTCGACGCGACCGGGGTCCCGGCCGATCAGGAGCGGCACGACGTGCTCGCTGAGGTAGGCGACGACCGCGAGCTCGCGACCGTTCAGGGTGGCGTCGCCGAGCCCGGTGACCCCCTCGTCGGTGGTCAGCTTCAGCGTGACGAAGTTGCGGTCAGGGCTGGTGACGATGACCTCGGCCTTGTCGATCTTCATTCGGTCTCCTTCGACTGGATGGTGGCGGCAGCGCCTCCTCACCACCCTGTCGCACCTGGGCGTCACGCGCCAGGGCGTCCTGCGCGCCCGCGGCGTCGCGCGCCAGCAGGGTCGCGCCGGCGACCGCGGCGGGCATCACGACGACGGCCCCGAGGGGGACGAAGAACGACAGCCAGGTGGCCGTGCCGAAGCCGAGGGTCCGCCAGCGGTTCGCCGCCAGGGCCGCCCGCCGTTGCCGCAGCGACCGCCCGCGGGCGTCGAGGGCGAACCCGGTCAGCTCGACGGCCAGGAACCAGCCGCCGGTCAGCGCGCCGAGCACGGGCACGAGGGTCTGCCCGACGACCGGGACGAAGCCGCCGACGAACAGGCAGACGCCGACCGCCGCGGTGGCGAGCAGCAGGCGGACGGAGTCGCCGACGCTCCGCAGCACCCCGCGCCAGAAGCCGTGGTCGACGTCGGCCGGTGCGTCGCCCTCGCGCTGCTCGACGTGCCGCCAGATGCGCTCGTAGAAGGGATCGCCGACGAGCAACGTCACGGCGGTGAAGGTCACCACGGTGAGCAGCACGGCAAGCAGGGCGACCGCGACGCCGACGCCGACGCGGACGAGCACGCGGCCCCACTCCGGCCACCGGTCGGCGAACGGGGTCGCCAGGACGGCCAGGTCGTCCGCCTGCCCGTTCACCAGCACGAGCAGGGCGACGAAGACGGCGCCGACGATCAGGGCGGGCACGGCCCCGAGCAGCATCAGCCGCGGCGACGTGCCCCAGAGGCGGAGCCCCCGGCCGAGGACCGCGACGCCCGACCCGAACTCGCGGAGTGCCGACACCTCAGCGCACCTCGAGCGGCACGGGCCCGGTCGGGGCCGGGAACGCGCGCTCGAGCTGCACGAACGCCTGGTCGTCCATGTCGACGGCGAGGGCTGCGGCGTCCTCGCGCACGTGCTCGACGCTGCCGGCCTTCACGGCGAGCAGCACGTCGGGCGCGAGCCGCAGCACCCAGGCGATCGCGAGCTGGGCCGGCGTCACGCCGAGGTCGGCAGCGACGGAGGCGACGACCGGGTGGTCGAGGAGCTCGCCGTGGTCGACGGGCGAGTACGCCATCAGCGGCGTCCCCGACTCGCGCAGGCGCGGCAGCAGGTCGTGCTCAGGCCCCCGGCGCGCGAGGTTGTAGAGCACCTGGTCGGTCTGGGGCGAGTACGAGCCGCCGGTGGCCCGGGCGAGGTCGTCCAGGTCGTCGACGTCGAAGTTGCTGACGCCCCAGCCGCCGATCGCGCCCTCGGCGACCAGCGCCTCCATCGCCTCCACCGTGTCCTCGAGCGGGTGGCCGCCGCGCCAGTGCAGCAGGTAGAGGTCGAGCCGGTCGGTGCCGAGGCGGGCGAGGCTGGCGTGGCACGCCTCGATCGTTCCCCGACGGCTCGCGTTCGAGGGAAGCACCTTGCTCACGAGGAACACCTCGTCACGCCGACCCGCTATCGCCTGGGCGACGAGTCGCTCGGAGGCGCCGCGCCCGTACATCTCCGCCGTGTCGACGAGGGTCATGCCGAGGTCGAGCCCCTCGCGGAGGGCCGCCAGCTCGGCGTCGCGTCGACGGGGATCGTCGCCGAGCTCCCAGGTGCCGAGCCCCAGGGCGGGGGCGGTGCGTCCGTCGGGGAACGTGACGGTCTGGTTCTCGTGAGCAGCCATCGCCCCAGTGTGCCCGGGTGACCGTGCTCACGGCCCGTCCTCCCCAAGCCGCAGGGGGCGTGATCCCTCCCCAGCGCCGAGGGGGCTTGGCACCGTCCACAGTCGAGGAGGCGCGGGTCGAGCCGGGACGCCCGCTCCGGCACGGTGGTCCCCATGACCACCTCAGAGCGCACCGTCCCGCCCCTGCCCGCCAGCTCCTCCGAGTCCGCCCTCGCGCAGTGGGCGAGCGTCGTCTGCGACGAGCCCTGCGACGAGGACCTCGTCTACGTCGCGTTCTTCGACCGCGGCGAGTACCCCTGCGCGAACCTGATCCGGTTGAGGGGGCTGCCCCGGCTGCCCTACGGCCGCGACGTCGCCTCCCTCGAGCGCGTCGTCCGCGACCAGGCGAGCGACGTGCGGGCCCGCTCGGTCGTGCTCGTGTGGCAGCGCGAGGGCGAGACGCCCCTCGACGACCTGGCCGTGGCCACCTGGTCGCGGGGCCTCGACGAGAGGCTCCGACGCGGCCCGCTGAGCCTCCGCGGCCAGGTGCGCCGCACGCCGGGCGGGTTCGATCCGGCCCCGCGGCTGCCGGGACAGGTCACGGCGACCGACCTTCCCGAGGGGTTCGACGTGCCGGGCGAGGGCCCGCAGCTGATCCCGATGCGGAATCCGTACCACTGACCGTCGCCCGTCCGCCCGTGCCGTCGCCCGGAGGCGCCCGTCAAGTCACGCGGCGTCGGCGGCTGCGTCGAGCCGCTGCACCTCGTCGGCGGACAGCTTGATCGTCGCGGCGGTGGCCGAGTTCATGATCGTCTGCGGACGAGTCGACCCGGGGATGGGGATGACCAGCTCGGACGCGTGCAGCTCCCACGCAAGGGTCAGCACCTGGGGCGAGATCCGGCGCGCGTTGGCGATCTCGGCGAAGACGGCGTGCTTCGTGCCGAGGTCGGCGGCGTTCGTGATGCCGCCCAGCGGGCTCCACGGCAGGAAGGCGATGCCCATCTCGTCGCACAGCACGAGCTCCTCGGTGCTCGAGCGGAACGCGGGGGAGTACTGGTTCTGCACGGAGACCAGGCGCCCGTCGAGGACGTCGTTCGCCTCGCGGATCTGGTCGACGGTGGCGTTCGAGATGCCGGCCATCCTGATGACTCCCTCGTCCAGCAACTCCGCCAGGGCGCCCACCGAGTCGGCGTACGGCACGGCCGGGTCGGGGCGGTGGAACTGGTAGAGGCCGATGGTCTCGACGCCGAGGCGCTGCGCGGACGCGCGCGCCGCCTCCTTCAGGTAGGCCGGGTCGCCGTTCTGTGCCCAGGCTCCGGCCTCCGGTCGGAGGTGGCCGCCCTTCGTCGCGACGAGCACGTCCGAGGTGTCGCCGTGGAAGCTCTCGAGCGCCCGGGCGATCAACGACTCGTTGTGCCCGATCTCGTGGGTGCCGGGCTGGTGGTACGCGTCGGCGGTGTCGATCAGGGTGATGCCCTGCTCGAGAGCGGCGTGGATCGTGGCGATCGCCTGCTTCTCGTCCGGCCGTCCCTCGATCGACAAGGGCATGCCGCCCAGGCCGATCGCGCTCACGGTGACGTCTCCGATGGTCCTCGTCTTCATGGGTCCTCCTCGTGCCGCAGCGGTGCGGCGCTCATGATCGTGACGGTCCCCGCAGGCGGGGGCCCTGCGTCCTGGGTACGCCCGCCCGGCCTCCCCGCTCCCAGGAACGACCGGCGCCCAGGTGCCTGGCAGGCGCCACGGCGCGGTCTGCCAGGGGAGCCGCCTAGGTTCTCCGCATGACCTCCGAGACCGCCGTGGCCCCGTCCCGGCCCGCCGCCGGCCCGCACGACGACGGCGCTCCCCACGGTGCGACGACTCCGGGCGCCCCCGAGGAGGGTCTCGGCCGGACCGCCCGGGCGCGAGCTCGCTGGCGTGCCGGGCGAGCGAAGCTCGACGGCTACCCCCGTCTCCGCGTGGCCTACAAGGTGGGCGTGGCGCTGGCGGGCGTGGTCGTGATCGCCGTCGGCCTGGTGCTCGTCCCGCTGCCCGGTCCCGGCTGGTTGATCGTCTTCGTCGGGGTCGCCGTCCTCGGCACGGAGTTCCCGGCGGCACACCGCGTCACGCAGGCCGTCCGACGGCTCGCCCACCGCCTCCGGCTGCGCTGGCGCGCTTGGAGAGCGAACCGGGCCGCCGCGCGCGCCTGACCACCGACACCGCAGAGGGCCCGTCCACGATCGTGGACGGGCCCTCTGCGGTGTCGGTGCCGGAGGTGCTGCTAGTGCGCGGCCTCGTACTTCACCGGCTCGGGCAGGCCCTTGTCGGCCCGGATCGACCGCGAGAGGCGCTCGATCGAGGTGAGGGCCGCGACCACGTCGGCGGCGGTCACCGGGAACGGCATCGAGTGGATGGTCTCCGACTCGACGGTGGCGGCCGCGGCCACCGCCTCGAGCTCCTCGGTGTCGTCCGTGCTCAGGCCGATCTCGGTGAGCGTGTTCGGCAGGCCCACCCGGGTCGTGAACTCGACGAAGTCCTCGATCTCGGCACGGAGCGCCCCCTCGAGCACGAGCTGGGTCAGCGAGCCGATGTTGACCTTCTGGCCGTGGGTCAGGCCGTGCGTCTGCGGGGCGGCGGTCAGGCCGTTGTGGATCGCGTGCGCGGCGGCGAGGCCGCCCGACTCGAAGCCGAGGCCGGAGAGCAGCGTGTTCGCCTCGACGAGCGACTCGAGCGCCGGCGTGACGATCCCGTCGCGCACCGCGTCCAGGGCGGAGAAGGCGTTCTCGTGGATGATGCGCCACGACAGCTCGGCCAGGGCGGTGCCCGCCTGGGTCGCGAGTCCGCCGGCCATCGTGGTCGCGGCGGCCTTCGCCGACGCGCGGGCCTCGATCCAGGTGGCGAGCGCGTCGCCGATCCCCGCCACCAGGAACTGCACGGGGGCATTCGCGACGAGCTGCGTGTCGATCAGCACGAGGTCGGGGTTCCGCGGGAAGAACCGGTACTCGATGAACTCGCCCTCGTCCGTGTAGACGACGGCCAGGGCCGAGGTGGGCGCGTCGGTCGAGGCGACGGTCGGCACGCTCACCCAGCGGATGCCGGTGGCGTGGCCGGCGGCCTTGGCCGCGTCGATGGCGCTGCCGCCGCCGATCGCGACGACGACGTCGGCATCCGACGACCGGATCGACTCGGCCAGCTCGTCGATCGCGGCCGGCGTCGCGAACCTGCCGAACGGGACGCGCTCGACCCGCAGCGACTCGGCGGCGAAGCTCGTGCCCACCGCCTCCTCGACGAGGCCCCAGACGACGTCGTCCGAGACGACGAGGGGGCGGCTCCCGATCGGCGCGACGAACTCGCCGAGGCGGGTGATCGCGTCCTTGCCCTGGACGTAGCGGGCGGGGCTCATGACGGTGCGGACGGGAACGGGCATGCGGTGCTTCCTCTCGTGGGGGACGTGTGCCGTGCACGGTAGGCGGGGCGGCTCGGTGTCCGGTGGACGCCGACGCCGACGCCGACACCGACGCCGACGCCCTGCCCAGCCGCGGCCCGATATCGTTGCGGGGTGACGCCCAGTCCTGCCTCTGCGACCGCCTACGAGGTGCTCGGCGTCCCCTCCACGGCCTCCGACGACGACCTGCGACGTGCCTACCGCCGCCTCGCCCGCGAGACGCACCCCGACCTCGGCGGCAGCGCCTCGGCCTTCCGCGACCTGCAGCTGGCGTGGGAGGCGGTCGGGACGCCGGAGGCGCGAGCCGCGTACGACCGTCGACGCCCGTCGTCGTCGGCGTCCGGCCGCTCGGGCTCCGCGTCGTCTCCCTCCGGTGCCCCGACGCCCGGCTGGGCCCCGCCGCCCCGTGATCCCCAGCGCACCGACTCCCGGCCGAGGGCCCGGGTGCACGGCCATCCCGGCGGTGCCAACCGTGAGCGCTACCTGTCGCTGATGCGCGAGTGGGTCGGCCGCGGCGTCCCCCTCGACGACCCCTACGACGAGGCCCTCGTGCGGAGCGCGCCCCCGGAGATCCGGCACGTGCTCGCCGACGCCCTGGCCGAGGAGGCGACGGTCGCGATCGTCACCGGGCTCGGCATCGGCTTCACCATCTGGAGCGACGTCGACGCCGGCCCCGACGGCAAGCTGGACCACATCGTGCTCGGCCCCTCCGGCCTGTTCGCCGTGCAGTCGTCCGACTGGGGGAGCGAGGTCACCGTGTCCAAGGGCGACCTCGTCGGCCCGGGCATCCCCCTCGACGAGCAGCCAGTCCGCGACGTGACGAGGCAGGCCCGCGCCGTCCGCCGCGAGACCCGGGTGTCGTTCACCCACCAGCTGATCGTCGTGCCCGACGACGACCTGCCCACGGCGCTCGAGCAGGTCGGGCGCGGGCGACGGGGCAGCACGTGGGTCCTCCGTCGCTCGCTCCTCGCCCAGGTGCTCCGCCACGGTCCCGAGCTGGGCGACCGGACGGCGCTCTCCGACGTCTTCGAGATCCGGGAACGCCTCCAGCAGGCCGTCCGCTTCGTGTGAACCGGGAACCGCCTCGGGGCGCGCCCTTCCCCGGGGCACGTCCCGAGGCGCACACTGGTGTCCCGATCGAGGAGGTCCCCGTGTTCGAGCCCGTCAGCGCCTACAGCGGCTTCAGCGTCGACGACGTCCCGGCGGCGGCCGAGTTCTGGGGCGAGGTGCTCGGACTGGCCGTCACGCCCCTCATGGACGGCACGATGCTGCAGGTCGAGCTGCCCGGCAGCGCCGCGAGGGTCCTCGTCTACGGCAAGGACGACCACCGGCCCGCAGGCTTCACCGTCCTCAACCTCGTCGTCGACGACCTCGACGTCGCCCTGGCCGGTCTCGCCGAGCGCGGGCTCAGGCCCGACCCGGGCGGGCCCTGGGCGGGCGAGGACCGGGTCGTCCGCGGGCGCGCCTCGGGCCACGGCCCCGACATCGCCTGGTTCCACGACCCCGCAGGGAACGTCTTCTCCGTCCAGCAGCAGTGACGGCAGGCGCGGGCCGAGGCGGCAGCAGCACGAGCGGAGGGCTGGCCCGACATCGGGTTCCGGGCCAGCCCCCTGTCCTCGTTCGGAGTCCCCGGCCTGCCGGTTGGGTGTCACGTCGTCCTCGGAGCGGCGGCCGGTAACCTGGGCGCACCGACCCGAGGAGCACCAGCGATGACGCGCGACGCCGAACCCCGCCCCGCCTCCGACCGCCCGATCGCGGCGTTCCTGTCCGTCGCGGCGGGCGTCCTGGCCTTCGCGGTGCCCGTCCCGGCCCTCAACGTGGTCTTCTCCCTCGGCGCCCTCGTCTACGGCGTGCTCGGCCTCCGACGCAGTCGTGCGCTGCGCTCTCGCGGCCCGCTGCGCTCGGGGCTCGTCCTCGCGATCGTCGGCCTCGTGCTCGGCGCCCTGGCCGTGCTCGGCACCGTGGCGGGGCTCGTCGTCCTGTCGCAGCAGTCGTGACCGTCCACGGACCCGCCGACGGCTGGGTCGAGGGCCCGGACGGGCGTCGCTTCTGGGGCCGCGCGGGCGCCGCGGGCCTGCTGGCGGTCGACGCCGACGACCGCGTGCTGCTGCAGCACCGCGTCGAGTGGAGCCACTTCGGCGGCACCTGGGGCCTGCCGGGCGGTGCCCGCGACTTCGACGAGACGGCCGTGGCGGGAGCTCTCCGCGAGGCAGGCGAGGAGGCCGCCGTCCCCGCCGGCGCGCTCCGTCTGCGCTCCGAGTCGGTCCTCGACCTCGGCTTCTGGTCGTACACGACCGTCGTCGCGGCCGTCACGCGCGCCTTCGAGCCGGTCATCTCCGACGCCGAGAGCCTCGAGCTCCGCTGGGTGCCGAGGGCCGAGCTCGACGTCCTGCCGCTGCACCCGGGGCTGGCGGCGTCGTGGCCCGGCCTCCGCGCCCAGCTGGACGACGACGTGCACCTGGTCGTCGACGCGGCGAACGTGGTCGGGTCGCGGCCCGACGGCTGGTGGCGGGACCGCGCAGGAGGCGCCGCCCGCCTCCTCGGGTCCCTGGCCGACGCGCTCGCGGTCGGCCTCCCCGCCCGGCTCCTGTCGGACGCCCCGCCCGAGGGACCCGGCGCCGCGACGTCCTGGTGGCCGACGACGACGGTCGTGCTCGAGGGCGAGGCCCGGCGAGCCCCCGACGTCGACGGGCTCACGGTGCGACGCGCCCCGGGCGAGGGCGACGACGCGATCGTCGTCGAGGTCGAGCAGCGCGTGGCCGCTGCCGTCGGCGCGGGCGCGACGCCCCGGGTCGTCGTGGTGACGGCCGATCGTGGCCTTGCCGACCGTGTGCGGGCCGCGGGCGGCGCCGTCGTCGGTCCCCGGCGCCTCCTCGACCTGCTCGGCTGACGGCACGGAGGCCCTTCCTCCGGACCGGGAGGAAGGGCCTTCGCACGCGTGGGGGTCAGGCCGCGGGGCCCTCGCCGAGGGTCACCGTCGCGGTGTGGCTCGTGCCGGTCGCGTCGGTCCAGGTCAGCTGCACCTGGTCGCCGGCGTCGTGCGCCTGGACGGCCGCGGTCAGGGCCGAGGCGTCCGCCACGGCGGTGCCGTCGAGCGCGGTGACGGTGTCGCCCGCGACGAGGCCGGCCGACTCCGCGGCGCTGCCCTCGACGGTGCCGGCGATCGCGACGCCTGCCCCGGTGCCGGTCGCCGTGCTCGAGATCTGGGCACCGAGGAACGCGGGGAGCCCGATCTGGATCGTCGAGCTGCCCTGACCCGCGACGATCTGCTTCGCGATCGACAGCGCGTGCGAGATCGGGATGGCGTAGCCGGTGATCGGAGCGGCGCCCGAGGAGGCGGCGGTCACGATCCCGACGACCTCGCCGTCGGCGTCGCGCAGCGGCCCGCCGGAGTCGCCCGAGACGACGTCCGACTGCAGCTCGATCAGGCCCGACAGCGACTCCGTGCCGCTGCCCGTCTCGCTGGCGACGGAGATCGCCTGGTCGGTCGCGAGCACCGTGCCCTCGGCCGTCACCAGGTCCCCGGTGCCGCCGGCGTTGCCCGTCGAGTGCACTGCGTCGCCGGTGGCCACGTCGCCCGAGGCGTCGAAGTCCACGGGCGTCAGCCCGCTCGCGTCCTCGAGCTGCAGCACGGCGACGTCGTTCGTGGCGTCGGTGCCGACGACCTTCGCGGTGTAGGCCTGCCCGGTCGTCTCGTCGGTGACCTCGATGCTCGTCGCGCCCTGCACCACGTGGTTGTTCGTGAGCACCAGCCCGTCCGCCGTCATGACCATCCCGGTGCCGGCCGACTCGTGCGACGAGTCGTAGTCCAGGGTGCTGACGATCGTCACGACGCCCTTCGTCTCGTCCGCGGTCGCTGCCGTGGCGGACGACTCGGAGGCGCCCGTGCCGCCGGTGCTGCCCGTGCCGCCCTGCGCCTGGCCGGGGAGCAGCTGGCCCCCCGAGGACGACCCGTCCGAGCTGCCGAACGGCGAGCCCTGCGAGGGCAGCTGCTGGGGCGAGAGCTGGTAGGTCTGCTGGCGTGCCTCCGCGGCGGCGAGGCCGACGGAGTGGCCGAGCGACCAGGCGCCCACGCTCGCCCCGCCGACGCCGAGCACGAGGACGGCGGCGGCGCCGGTCACGAGGGCCCAGCGGGCGGGGCGGCGACGACGAGGGGGGCGGGGACCGAAGGCCGAGGGGAGGGAAGGGGCGGACGCGGCCGTGCCGCCCTGCGTCGCGGCCGGGTCCTCCGCGGCGGCGGACACGAAGCGTGCGTCCGAGGAGCCCGTCACGTGGGGGAGCGTGCGGGCCTCTGCCGGATCCCGGTCCGTCGAGCTCGGGGTCGGCGTCGCGCTCGGGGTCGGGCTGGGCGTCGGCGTCGGCGTCGTCGCGGGCGTCGGCTGGTCAGCGGTGCGGTCGGCGTCGCTCTCGCGGTCGTTCATGGGGTGCCTCCTGAGGCGGTGGTCGAGGTGATGAGGACCATGGAACGAGGTCCGCCGATCAATTCCCTATGAACCGCCGAGGAGGTGGTCGTGAGTTCTCGGAGGGACCGCCGACAGCCGCGGGCCGTGTCCTCCCTTCGGCGGACGACCGTCCGTCCCCGGGCGGCCCGCCCCGAAAAGCGTTGCCGTCCGGTGCCGCCGATCCGATACGCTGGTCACCCGAAGGAGGTCCACGATGGCAGAGCCCGTTCACCACGTGCCCGACGAGCACCGCCCCGACCAGGGCAGCCCCGGCGCACACACGGCGCACACCCCCGCGCAGGGCGTCCCCGGGTCCTCTCGCGAGGTCGACACCACCCTCAGCTTCAACGAGGAGTACCAGGCCCAGCTCGCTGCGCTCCAGGGCGGTGCCACGTCCGACGAAGGCGAGGCGGTCGCCGCGCTCCCGTCCGGCTCCGCCCTCCTCGTCGTCCGACGGGGCCCGAACATCGGCGCCCGGTTCCTCCTCGACTCCGACGTCACGGTGGCCGGCCGGCACCCCGACGCGGGCATCTTCCTCGACGACGTCACGGTCAGCCGCAAGCACGCCGAGTTCCGGCGGTCAGGCACGACCTTCACGGTCAACGACCTCGGGTCGCTCAACGGCACGTACTTCGACGGCGTCCGCATCGACGAGGCCCTGCTCAGCGACGGCGCTGAGGTGCAGGTCGGCAAGTTCCGCCTCACCTTCTACGCGTCGCGCGTCGACCTGGCCACCCTGGCCCTCCAGTAGTGCCCGGCTCCGCCGCCGCCCGGTCGTCGCCGACCGGGTCGGCCGACCTGTTGACGATCGGGCAGGTCCTGGCGCGTCTCAAGCCCGAGTTCCCCGACCTGAGCAACAGCAAGCTGCGCTTCCTCGAAGAACGTCAGCTGGTCACGCCCGTGCGCACCGCGTCGGGCTACCGGAAGTTCTCGTCCGCCGACGTCGAGCGCCTGCGCTTCATCCTCGGCCTTCAGCGCGATCACTACCTGCCCCTCAAGGTCATCCGTCAGCACCTCGACGACCTCGACGCCGGACGGCCGTCCACCCTCCCGACCGGTTCGGCTCCGGTGTCGATGCTCTCGACCGTGCGCCGGTTCTCCCGTGCCGACCTGCTCCGCGAGACGGGCGCCTCCTCGGCCCTGCTCGACGACGCGATCGCGTCGTCGCTGATCTCGCCGTCCGACACCTACGGCGACGAGCCCCTGGCCGTGCTGGCCGCCCTGGTCGAGCTCGGCCGCTCGGGCATCGAGCCCCGTCACCTGCGCAGCTTCCGAGCGGCCGCCGAGCGCGAGCTCAGCCTCATCGAGAGCGCGCTCGCCTCGGTCGCGCGTCGTCGTGACCCGGCCGGTCGGGCACGGGTCGCCGAGCTCTCGCGAGAGCTGGCCGGGCAGCTCGAGGTCGTCCGCACCTCGCTCATCCGCTCGGCCCTCGACCGCCTCGACACGTAGACGGCGGGGCCGGCGACGAATATCCTCGACACGCCGACTCCTCGACGCGGATGTCGCCTCGACGAGACCTCGATGTGGGTACCGTGGGACCAGGTCGAACCATCAACCCGGTGTTGAATGTTTCGGGTCAGATCGCGACGTGGAAGGCAACTGAATGAACGAGTCAGGTTCCCCTGAGGGATCCCGCTACGAGCGGGGCCTGCTCTTCACGGACGGCATGCCCGAGCTCGACGCCGACAGCGGCTACCGAGGCACCGTCGCCGCCCGCGCCGCTGGCATCAGCTACCGCCAGCTCGACTACTGGGCCCGGACCGGCCTCGTCGAGCCCACCATCCGCAGCGCCGCCGGCTCGGGCTCGCAGCGGCTCTACGGCTTCCGCGACATCCTCGTGCTCAAGCTCGTGAAGCGGCTGCTCGACACCGGCATCTCCCTCCAGCAGATCCGCACGGCCGTGAACCAGCTGAGGGAGGCGGGGGTCAGCGACCTGGCACAGACCACGCTCATGAGCGACGGCGCCAGCGTCTACCTCTGCACGTCCGACGACGAGGTCATCGACCTCGTGAGCCGCGGTCAGGGCGTCTTCGGCATCGCCGTCGGCAAGGTCCTCCGCGAGGTCGAGACGAGCCTCGTCGAGCTCGACAGCACCCCTGCGGCCGATCCCTCCGACGAGCTGGCGGCCCGCCGAGGCGACCGCGCCAGCTGACCCGCCACGGTCAGCCTCCACGGGAGCGCGGTCCGCGCGACTCGGGAGGCACCCCCGCGTGAACGACACAGCGCCCGAGGGCACCCGCATCCTGTGATCCGCCTGCGGGCCCATCCTGACCGCGGCAGCGGTGCACGTGGCTACGGGACCGGCAGACACGCGTCAGGAGCGCACGCCAGCGGGCGTGCGTCAGCTGGCGTGTGGAGGGGGGACTGACCTCAGCGCGCGGCAGGTTCGGCGTAGTCGCCGATCTTCGCGGTGCGCATGATGCGCTCGAGCAGCTGGTCGAAGTTGCGCGCCATCTCCTGTGCGCTCTCGCCCGGCCACACGTGCAGGGGCTTCGCGGCGCCCTGCGCCTGCTGCAGCGACGTGCGCTCGGGCAGCTGCGGGCTCAGCACGAGGGGCCCGAACATGTCCCGGAGCTCCTTGATGCGGAACTGGTGCTCGATCGACTGGACGCGGGCACGGTTGACGATGATGCCCAGCGGCTGCAGCCGAGGGGAGAGGCCGCGGCGGATCTCCTCGATCGCCCGCAGGGCTCGGTCCGCCGCGGCGACGCTGAAGAGACCGGGCTCGGTGACCACGGTGACGCGGTCGGAGGCGGCCCAGGCGGTGCGCGTCAGGGCGTTCAGGGACGGGGCGCAGTCGATGAGGACGAGGTCGTAGTCGGCCTCGACGTTGGCGAGCGCCTCCTCGAGCTTCCAGATGTCGCGGATCGACGGGTGCGGGCCGTCGAAGTTGATGGCCGAGGGGCTGCCGATCATGACGTCGATCTTTCCCGTGCGGCCCTTGGTCCAGCCGCTGGGGGCGATCGCGGCCCGGACCGTCTTCTCCTTCGGCGACGCCAGGACGTCGGCGACGTTGAGGTGCCCCGCGACGGTGATGTCGAGGCCGGTCGAGACGTCGGACTGCGGGTCGAGGTCGACCACCAGGGTCCTGAGGCCCTTGGCGAAGGCCGCCGACGTGAGTCCGAGCGTCACGGTCGTCTTGCCGACGCCGCCTTTGAGAGAACTGACGCTGAGTACATGCACGACGACGACGATACCGTCACTATTCTTGAAGCACCTGCACGCCACGTCGCCCGACGGGCGATCCCGGCAGGCTCCCTCGTCTCCGGTGGCTCCGAGCCCCGTCCCCGTTCCTTCCCCAGGAGGTGCTCGTCGTGAGCGTCCGCCCCATCCGACTCTTCGGCGACCCGGTGCTCCGGTCGCCCTCCGACCCCGTCCGCGTGGGCGACGCCCGACTGGCCTCGCTCGTCGACGACCTCCTCGACACCGTGCGCGAGCCCGGTCGCGCTGGCGTGGCCGCTCCCCAGATCGGTGTCGGCCTGAGGGCCTTCAGCTACAACGTCGACGGCGAGGTCGGCTACGTTCTGAACCCCGAGATCACCGAGCTCACGGGCGAGAAGGAGCTGGTGGAGGAGGGCTGCCTCTCCGTGCCGGGCTTCTGGTTCCCGACCCCACGCTGGTCCCGGGCCCGCGTCGAGGGCATCGACCTCGACGGCGAGCCGGTCGTGCTCGAGGGGGACGGGCTCATGGCGCAGGCGCTCCAGCACGAGACGGACCACCTCGCCGGCACCCTCTACGTCATGACCCTCGAGACCGAGACCCGCCGCGACGCCCTGCGGCAGATCCGGGCCAGCGACTGGTGGCGGGCCTGACCGGACCTCGACCGGCGGCGCCCTGGGCGCCGCCGGTACCGGGGCCGGGCACGGTCAGGCGGTCGGCCCCGGCTTGTCCGCGGACGAGACGGTCCTGACCGACTCCGTGTTGGGGTAGACGGAGTAGAGGTCGGCGATCTGTCCGGCGAAGTCCTCGACGACGACGGCGCGCTTGACGCTCATCTTCGGCGTCAGGTGCCCGCTGGCCTCGGTCAGCTCGATCGGCAGCACGACGAACTTGCGGATCGACTCCGCCCGGGAGACCGCCTCGTTCGCGAGGTCGACCGCCCTCTGCACCTCGGCCAGCACGGCGGGGTGCTCGGCAGCCTCCGCGAGCGGCATGTCCGCGGCCTCGCCCGCGTTGTTGAGCCAGACCGGCAGCATCTCGGTGTCGAGGGTGACGAGCGCCGAGATGAACGGACGCTGGTCGCCCACCACGACGACCTGGGCGACGAGGGGGTTCGCGCGGATCGGGTCCTCGAGCACGGCGGGGGCGACGTTCTTGCCCCCGGCGGTGACGATGATCTCCTTCTTCCGACCCGTGATGGTGAGGTAGCCGTCGGAGTCGAGGCTGCCGAGGTCGCCGGTGCGGAACCAGCCGTCCTGCATGACCGCGGCCGTCTCCTCCTCGTTCCTCCAGTAGCCCGCGAAGACGTTCTCGCCCTTGACCAGCACCTCGCCGTCGTCGTCGATCCGCAGCGAGACGCCCGGGAGCGCCGGCCCGACGGTGCCGATCTTGAACCGCGACACGAGGTTCACCGAGGCCGGCGCCGTGGTCTCGGTCAGGCCGTAGCCCTCGAGGATGCGGATGTCGAGGCTGCGGAAGAAATGGCCGAGGCGGGTGCCGAGCGGGGCCGAGCCCGAGACGGCGTAGCGGATGTTCCCGCCCATCGCCTTCTTCAGCTTGCGGTACACGAGCCGGTCGAAGAGGGCGAAGCGCAGGCGCAGGCCGACGGGCACCGTCCCCTCGTCGAGGGCCTTGGAGTGCGCGATGGCCACCGCGACGGCCTGGCGGAAGATGCCGCCCTTGCCCGAGGCCTCGGCCTTCTGCTCAGCGGAGTTGTAGACCTTCTCGAACACCCGCGGCACCGCAAGCAGGAACGAGGGGCGGAAGGAGGCGAGCGATGGCAGGAGCTGCTTGGTGTCGGCCTGGTGGCCCACCTTGACCCCGGCGTGCACCGACATCACCGCGATGAAGCGGGCGAAGACGTGGGCCGTCGTGATGAACAGCAGGGTCGACGAGCCCGGCGCCACGACGTCGCCCATGGCCACCGCGGCGTTGCGGCTGGTCTCGACGAAGTTGGCGTGCGTCAGCATGCAGCCCTTGGGGCGGCCCGTGGTGCCCGACGTGTAGATGATGGTGGCGAGGTCGTCCCCGTTCGCCAGCGTGCGGCGGCGCTCGAGCTCGTCGTCCGACACGCCCCGCCCGGAGCGCGCCAGCTTCTCGAGGTCGCCGAGGTCGATCTGCCAGACGTGGGCGACGTCCGGCAGCTCGGGGTGCACCTCGTCGAACCGGGCGAAGTGGTCCGGCGTCTCGACGATCACGGCCACGGCGCCTGAGTCGCTGAGGTTCCAGTGCACCTGGCTCGGCGACGACGTCTCGTAGACGGGCACGAGCAGCGCGCCGGCGAACCAGACCGCGAAGTCGACGAGCGTCCACTCGTAGCGTGTGCGGCTCATCAGGCCCACCACGTCGCCGGGCTGGATGCCGGCGGCGATGAGGCCCTTGGCGACCTCGCGCACCCGGGCGGCGAACTCGGCGGCGGTGACGTCGGTCCAGCCTCCCGTGCCGTCGGGCACGGAGAACAACGGCTCGTTCGGCGTCGTCGCCGCCCGCTCCACGAGCAGGTCTGTCGCGTTGGCGGTCGGGTCGGCAGGGACCACGAGGGGGACGGTGTGTTCGTTCACGGCAGCTCCTTCGGCACCGGCAGGGTCCGACGAGCTTAGCGGGGGCCCCTGCGTCCGTCCCGGGACGACCTGAGGGCGTCGTGGAACGACAGGAGACGGCCCGAGGATAGACTCGTCGCTCGTGCAGGCAATAGGCATTGACATCGGCGGGACGAAGATCGCAGGCGGGGTCGTCACCGAGCTGGGCGAGATCGTCGCCGAAGAGCGAGTCCCGACCCCCGCCGGCGACGCCGGCGCGATCGTCGACGCCGTCGTCGCGATGGTGAAGGGCCTCCAGGCGCGGCATCCCGACGTCGTGGCGGCAGGGGTCGCGGCCCCCGGCTTCATCGACGCCTCGCAGTCGGTCGTGTACTACACGCCGAACATCCCGTGGCGGAACGAGCCGCTCAGGGCACGGCTGTCCGAGCAGCTCGACCTGCACATCACGATCGACAACGACGCGAACGCCGCGGGCTGGGCCGAGTTCCGGTTCGGCGCCGGCCGCCTCGCGAGCGACATGACCATGCTCACCATCGGCACGGGCGTCGGCGGCGCCGTCGTCGCCCAGGACCGCCTGCTCCGCGGCGGCTTCGGCACCGGCGGCGAGCTCGGCCACATGCGCATAGTCCCCGACGGCCTTCCCTGTGGCTGCGGTGCCCGCGGCTGCATCGAGCAGTACGGCTCGGGACGTGCCCTGCTGCGCATGGCGGGCGAGGTGGCCGACCTCGGCGGCGTCGGGTCGGCGCTGGCGGCGGTGCGTGCCGAGAAGGGCGAGCTCACGGGACACGACGTGGCCGCGCTGATGCAGGCGGGCGACGCCGGTGCCCTCGAGGCGCTCCGTCAGCTGGGCACCTGGCTCGGCCAGGCCGCGGCCTCGCTCGCCGCCATCCTCGACCCGCAGGTCTTCGTCTTCGGCGGGGGAGTCGCGCAGTCGGGCGAGCTCCTCCTCGCCCCCGTCCGCAAGGCGTTCCACGAGCACCTGCCGGCCCGCGGGTTCCACCCGGAGCCCGACTTCGTCATCGCCGAGCTGGTCAACGACGCCGGCGTCGTCGGCGCCGCCGACCTCGCCCGGCTGCACGCGTCCACTCGCTAGACTCCGATCGCCGACGAGGGAGGGGCCCCGATGCTCTACTGGTTCTTGAAGACGATGGTGGCGAGCCCCCTCATGCTCACGGTGTTCCGTCCGTGGGTCCGCGGGCTCGAGAACGTCCCGGCGTCCGGGGCCGTCATCTTCGCCAGCAACCACCTGTCGTTCGTCGACTCGATCTTCCTGCCGCTCGCGCTCGAGCGCCGCATCTCGTTCCTGGCCAAGAGCGACTACTTCACGGGGTCGGGCCTCAAGGGCTGGGCCATGCGCCTCTTCTTCACCGCCACCGGTCAGCTGTCCATCGACCGATCGGGCGGCAAGGCCTCGGAGGCGTCGCTCGCGACGGGCCTGTCGGTCCTGGGCCGCGGTGAGCAGCTCGGCATCTACCCCGAGGGCACCCGCAGCCCCGACGGCAAGCTCTACCGCGGCCGCACGGGCGTCGCGCGCATGATCCTCGAGGGGCACGTCCCCGTCGTGCCGGTCGCCATGATCGACACCGAGAAGGTCATGAAGACCGGCACGAAGATCCCGAAGATCCGCCGGGTCGGCATCGTCTTCGGCGAGCCCCTCGACTTCAGCCGGTTCGAGGGGATGGAGGGCGACCGGTTCATCCTCCGGTCCATCACCGACGAGATCATGTACGAGCTCGGCGCCCTGAGCGGCCAGGAGTACGCCGACGTCTACGCCTCGTCGGTCAAGGAGAAGCGCGTCGCCTCCGCGCGGTAGGCTCGACCGCCGGGATCGATCGGTCCCTGGCCCGTCCTAGCTGCAAGGAAGACCGTGGTCCCCATCGCCGAACCGTCCGCGGGCGTCGTCACCGACGCCTCCACCACCGACGTGATCGACGGACTCGACTACTGGCGCACGCTCCCGATCAAGCAGCAGCCCGCGTGGCCCGATCCCTCCGCGGTCCAGGCCGCGTCGGCCGAGATCGCCGCGCTGCCGCCCCTCGTCTTCGCGGGCGAGGTCGACACCCTCCGCGAGCGGCTGGCCGCGGCGGCCCGCGGCGACGCGTTCCTGCTGCAGGGCGGCGACTGTGCCGAGACGTTCGCCGGCGCCACCGCCGACCAGATCCGCGACCGCGTCAAGACCATCCTGCAGATGGCCGTGGTGCTCACGTACGGCGCCTCCGTGCCGGTCATCAAGATGGGCCGCATGGCGGGCCAGTTCGCCAAGCCCCGCTCGAGCGACTCCGAGACCCGTGACGGCGTGACCCTCCCCGCCTACCGGGGCGACATCGTCAACGGCTACGACTTCACGCCCGAGTCCCGACGGGCCGACCCTGCCCGGCTCGTGAAGGGGTACCACACCTCCGCGTCGACGATCAACCTGATCCGCGCGTTCACGCAGGGCGGCTTCGCCGACCTCCGCCAGGTGCACAGCTGGAACCGCGGCTTCGCGTCGAACCCGGCCAACGCCGCCTACGAGCACCTCGCGAAGGAGATCGACAAGGCCATCCGCTTCATGGAGGCGGCCGGTGCGGACTTCGACGAGCTCAAGCGCGTCGAGTTCTACACCAGCCACGAGGGCCTGCTGATGGACTACGAGCGGCCGATGACGCGGATCGACTCGCGCACGGGCGACCCCTACGTCCTGTCGTCGCACTTCGTCTGGATCGGCGAGCGCACCCGTGACCTCGACGGCGCCCACGTCGACTTCCTCTCGCGGGTCCGCAACCCCATCGGCGTCAAGCTCGGCCCGTCGACCACGCCGGACGACATGCTCCGCCTCATCGACGTGCTCGACCCCGACCGCGAGCCCGGCCGCCTGACGTTCATCACGCGCATGGGCGCCGGCAAGATCCGCGAGTCGTTGCCGCCGCTGCTCGAGGCGATCAAGGGCGCCGACGCGACTCCGCTCTGGGTCAGCGACCCGATGCACGGCAACGGCCTCACGACGCCGACGGGCTACAAGACCCGCCGCTTCGAGGAGATCATGGACGAGGTCAAGGGCTTCTTCGAGGCGCACCGCGCCGCGGGCACCCACCCCGGCGGCATCCACATCGAGCTGACCGGCGACGACGTGACCGAGTGCCTGGGCGGCTCCGAGCACATCGACGAGGCCACGCTCGCGACGCGGTACGAGTCGCTCTGCGACCCGCGGCTGAACCACATGCAGTCGCTCGAGCTCGCGTTCCTCGTCGCGGAGGAACTGGCGGCGAACTAGGCCGCGCCTCCTCGGCTCGCCGAACGGCCACGTCGACGGGCCCGCCTCCCACAGGAGGCGGGCCCGTCGTCGTGACGGGGCGCGGCCCAGGGCGGGCGCGCGGTGGTCACTCGACGCGGTAGGAGAGCCTGACCGTCGATCCCCGGGACGCGGTGGCTCCCGGGACGGGGTCCGTCGAGACGACGGTGAGGCTCGCCTCCCAGTCGAAGAAGGCGCAGGTGAAGTTCGTGCACCGGTCGTAGCTGACCCGCAGGCCGAGGGCCTGGAGCTGGGACGTGGCCTGGTCGATGGTCTTGCCGGTGACGTCCGGGACGGTGACGGGGGGAGGCCCCCCCGAGACGACGAGGTCGAGGGAGGCGCCGGGCCGGATCGGGCCGTCCTGCTGCTGGTCGGCACGGATCACGGCGCCCTCGTCGACGTCGTCGCTGAACTCCGTTCCGGCCTCGATGCCGGTGAGGCCGACGTCCTGGAGCGTCGCCTGGGCGTCCTCGACCGACTGGCCGACGACGTCCGGGACGGGGCCGAGGGAGACGGTCAGCGTGACGGGCTGCTGCTCGCCGTACTGGGCCGCGCCGGCCAGGTCGACGGCCGTGCCCGCGGAGTCGACCCCCGAGACGGCGAGCACGGTGCCGGGGTCGGCGGCGTCGAACTGCGTCGTGCTGTCCTGGACGGCGAAGGACGACAAGGAGGCGCGGGCCGAGTCCTCGGTCTGTCCCACGACGGCGGGCAGGTCGAGCGGCTGCGGACCCTGCGAGACGACCAGCGTGACGGTCGAGCCCTTCTGGAGGCGTGAGGACGGACCGGGGTCCGTCCCGATCACCTGTCCGGTGGGCACCTCGACCGAGAAGTCGGCTGCGTTCTGCTCGGCGACGACGAACTCGGCCGCCTCGAGGACGGACGAGGCGGCGGCGGGGTCTTGGCCGGCCACGTCGGGGACGGCCACCTGGCTGCCCGGGCCCGCGCCGAACCACCAGCCCGCGCCGCCGCCGACCACGGCGAGCACGAGGACGAGAGCGATCCACACGAAGCCCCGTCGCCGTCGTCTCCGGGCCACGTCGCTGAGCTCGGCGACCGTGTCGACGGCCGCCGGTCCTACCGGTCCGGTCCGGTGGCGTGCCTTGGGGAGCGCCTGCGTCTCGCCGGTGCCGCCTCGCGGGAGGACCATCGTCGCGGAGGCCGGGGGGAGGACCATGGTGCGGCCGAGGGGAGCGCCGGACGGGTCGGCGAGGACGCGCTGGACGTCGATGAGCTGGTCGAGCATCGCCCGGGCGTCGCGGGGGCGGTGCTCCGGGTCGCGTGCCGTGGCCCACAGGACGAGCTCGTCGAGCTCGGCGGGGACCGACGGGTTCGCCGAGCTGGGCGCGGGGACCGTGTCGTTCGCGTGCTGGTACGCGATCTGCATCGGCTGCTCGCCCTTGTAGGGCTGCTCGCCGGTGAGCATCTCGTAGAGCATGATGCCGAGCGCGTAGATGTCGCTGCGGGTGTCGGCCACGCCACGGGTGACGAGCTCGGGGGAGAGGTAGGCGATCGTGCCGAGCAGGGCAGCGCCGGTCGCCGTGTTCGCGGTCGCGGCGCGGGCGAGGCCGAAGTCGCCGATCTTGATCCGGCCGTCGTCGGCGAGCAGGACGTTCTCGGGCTTGAGGTCGCGGTGGACGATGCCGGCGCGGTGGGCGGCGGCGAGGCCGGCGAGCACCGCCTCCAGGATGTCCATGGCCTGCTCGCTCGTGAGGACCTTGTGGTCCTGCAGCAGCTCGCGCAGCGTGATGCCGGGCAGGTACTCCATGACGAGGTAGGCGCTGTCGTCGTCCTGGCCCTGGTCGAAGACGTTGACGACGTTGGGGTGGGCGAGCCTCGCTGCCGAGCGCGCCTCCTGGATGAAGCGCTCCTTGAAGGAGGCGTCGTCCGCCAGGTGGCCGTGCATGATCTTGATCGCGACCCGGCGTTCGAGCCGGAGGTCGGTGGCCAGGTACACGGTGGCCATGCCGCCCCGGGCGATGCGCGAGCGGACCTGGTACCGGTCGTCGATGAGCCGGCCGATCATCGGGTCAGTCTGGTTCGCGCTCATCGAGGCGATCTTACGAGTCGGCGCGCCGGTGGCCGACGCGGCTCACCGGCGAGTGTCGAACGAGGGTGCCGCCGACGTCGCCGCGGTGGTGGCACGGACGGCTCAGCCCAGGGTGCTGAGCCACGTGCGTGCCGGTGCCTCCCACTTGGCGTAGGCCGTGGGGTGGGCCGAGAGCTGGACCGCCTGGGCGGCGTCCGTCAGCGACATCGAGGACCAGCCCCGGACGTCGAGCAGGCCGCGGGTCTTGCCGACGTTCGGGTTCGTCCGTCCGCCGAAGAAGAGCTTCGTCGCGTGCGCGGCGTCCGTGAGCTGCGCGGGGGTGCCCCAGCCCGTGCTCGGGCGCTGCTGGAACAGGCCGAGCGAGTCGCGGTCGCCGTGGTGGATGTTCCTCAGGCTCGACTCCTGTGCCGCCGCGGCCAGGGCCACGACGATGGCCTGGTCTCCCACGCCCAGCTCGCGCCCGACGCGGATGATCACGCGAGCGTTCTCCTGCTGCTCGGCGGTGAGCGTGGTGCCCGTCGTCAGCGGGGCCACGGAGGTGGTGGCCGCGACCGTCGTGGGCGCGGCGGCAGGCGACGAGGCGCCGGGGACGACGAGGGTGCGCCCCGCGTAGATCGTGCTCGTCATGCTCAGCCCGTTGGCCGCGAGGAGCGCCTGGACCGTCGTGCCGGTCTGCCTCGCGATGGAGGCGATGGTCTCGCCGCTCCTGATGACGTGGCCGGCGGTCGCCGCGGGGGTCGGCGCGGCGGCCCTCTGCGAGGCCGGCGCCGCGGCCTGGGATGCCCCGCCGGGCAGGGAGAGCACCTGGCCCGGGTAGATGATGCTCGACCAGCTGAGGCCGTTCGCCCCGAGCAGGGAGGCGGTGCTCACCCCGTGCGCGCCGGCGATCGAGCTGAGCGTGTCGCCGCGCGCGATGGTGTAGCTGCCGGCCGCGGCGGCCCGGGGCGCGCTGGTCGGCGCGGCGGGAGCGGGCGAGGACGCGACGAGGCTGAGCGTCTGGCCGGGGAAGATGGTCGACTTCCAGCTGAGCCCGTTGAGCGCGAGCACGGAGGCGGTGCTGAGCCCGAATGACGCGGCGATGCTGGCGACCGTGTCGCCCGAGGCGACGGTGTAGGTCGACGGGGCCAGGACCGTGCTCGACGCTGCGGCGACGTCGACCGTCGCGGCAGTCGACTCCGGGGCCGGAGCGGCTGCCGTCGGCGGCAGCGCGATCGGGCGCGGGGCGGCGTGCGGCTTCTTCGTGGGCTGCTGGTCGTGGGCGACCGACGCGACGGGGCCGGTCATGCCGAGGCTGAGCGCCATCGAGCCGACGAGCATGATGGGCACCGTCTGGAGCATGGAACGAGCGGCCCGTGAACGAGCCCCCCGTCCGTCGGCGTCGAGGGCCCCGCGGCCGAAGGCGGCACCGGGCAGCCGTGTGGCGCGGGGTGCGTCGGGGGTCCCGTCGAGATCGAGGGCGCGGTCCGAGCTGCTGTCGTTCATGGAGGTGATCCTCGGGTCGTGGCGTCCGACACGTCGACAACCTGATCCGCGACGGCGTGTCTCGTGGTGCCAAGTTGGCACAGGTGGAGACCCGTGTCAATCACAGTGGCCAGTGCTACGAATGAGGTCCATGTGGCTGCTGTGACACGCGGGGCTCTTGTGGCTCGTGTGACGAGAGTGACGCGGGCAACGAGGCAGGACACGGACCGGCGTTCGGCCGTGGCAAGGTGGACCCGTGACCGATCTCTCTCAGCAGCCCTGGTTCGACGACACCGAGTGGTTGGCGGTGCCCGACCTCGTCGAGATGCTCGGCCTCAGCGTCAGCCGTGTCCACCGGCTCTTCGAGGACCACGTCCTGATCTCCACGCGGGTGGACGGCGTCGTCGTCACCCCGGCGGTGTTCCTGGTCGACGGCGAGCCCATGCACGAGCTCCGGGGCACCGCCACCGTCCTCTCGGACAACGGGTTCACGGACGACGAGGCGCTCGACTGGATGCTCTCGGTCGACGACAGCCTCGGCGTCTCCCCGGTCGAGGCTCTGCGCGCGGGGCGCAAGGCCGAGGTCCGTCGGGTGGCGCAGAGCCTCCTCTGAGCCGACTCCCGTCAGTTCGGGGGCAGCCGGAGGACGGTGGCCCCGGGGCTAGTAGGTGCGCTTCGTCACCGTGTCGGCGAGCCGCGTGAGCTGGGCCCGGGCCGAGGGTGCGAGATCCGCCCCGTCGAGGGCGGTCACGGCGCGCTCGACCTGGTCGGTGATCGACTGCTCGACCGCCTCCACGGCCCCCGACTCCCTCAGCGTCGCCTGCAGCACGCCGATCTGGTCGTCGTCGAGGTCGGGATCGCCCAGCAGCTCGTCGAGCAGGCGGACGGAGCTCGGCGGCAGCGCCCGGCGGGCCGTCGCCACGAGGACGGTGCGCTTGCCCTCGCGGAGGTCGTCGCCGGCGGGCTTGCCGGTCACCTCGGGGACGCCGAAGACGCCCAGCAGGTCGTCGCGGAGCTGGTAGGCGATGCCGAGGGGGAGCCCGAAGCGCCGCAGCGACTCGAGCTCGGACTCGGAGCCGCCGGCCATGGCCGCCCCGATGGTGAGCGGTGCCTCGACGCTGTACTTCGCGGACTTGTAGACGATGACCCTCTGGGCCCGGGGCAGCAGGTCGACGTCGGGCACGCTGCGCCAGGCGTTCTCCTCGAGGATGTCGAGGTACTGGCCCACGGTGACCTCGGTGCGCATGCGGTTGAACTCGCGCCGAGCCGCGAGGGCGGCGCCCCGGGACTCGAGGGCGTCGAGGGCCTCGCTGATCTGCTCGTCGCTCCACGCGAGGAGGAGGTCGCCCATGAGCAAGGCCGCCGACGTGCCGAAGCCGGACGCGGAGCCGAGCCACCCGCCCTCGCGGTGCAGGGCCTCGAACCGGCGGTGCGCGGCGGGACGCCCGCGACGGGTGTCGGAGTTGTCCATGATGTCGTCGTGCACGAGCGCGGCCGCGTGGAAGAACTCGAGCCCGACGGAGGCGGTCATCACGGCGTCGAGGGACCGCTGGTCGACGGTCGTCCCGAGCGGGTCGAACCCGGCGTCACGGCCGGCGACGGACTGCCAGCCCCAGTAGCAGAACAGGGCCCGGAAGCGCTTGCCGCCGCGGAGCAGGTCGCTGGAGAAACCGGCGAAGGGGGAGAGGTCGTCGGCGATGCCCCGGAGGGCCGGTCGGCGGTCGTCGAGGAACCGATCGATGCGCTCTTGAACGACGTCCACTAACCGCGTACTCTCAGCCACGCTGCCTAGCCTAGCCACAGCGCCCGGGCATACACTCGCCCGTATCCACACGCGGTGATCCCGAGGCCGCGGGGCCTGTGCTCGAAGGGAACAAAGAGATGCCACTTTCCGAACAGGAGCAACGACTCCTCGAAGAGATGGAGCGGAGCCTCTACAGCAACGACTCCGACTTCGTGGCGACCGTCGGCGGGCGCCGTGGGCGCCCGAACTACACGATGGTCGTCATCGGCGTGCTCGCGGCTCTCGTCGGCATCGCGGTCATCGTCACCGGCGTCATCATCCGGACTCCTCCGGTGGGTCCCCTCGTCGGCGTGGCTGGCTTCGTGCTCCTCGTGGCCGGTGCCGTCTTCGCGATGGCGCCGCCTCGTCGTGGCTCGCAGGCTCGTCCCTCCGCCGCGTCAGCCGCTCCCGGCTCCGCTCGTCCGTCGACCTCACGCCCCGCGCGCAGCGGCAGCATGATGGACCGCCTCAACGACCGCTGGGAGCGCCGCCAGGACGGCGACCGCTCCTAGTCCTCCACTTCGCACCACGACCTCAGGGGTCGGCCTCCGGGCCGGCCCCTTTCTCGTGCGCCCGGGGCCTCCTCGCGCCTCCATCCGGGGTTCCTTGCCGGTGCCCGCACGCGTCCTCGGCCCGGCTCATGGTCTGTCTTCGCCTCGTCACTCCCTTCTCCTCCACCGCCGTGACCCCCGAACTGGAGCGGATCCGGGAGGGGCCAGCACGACTTCGACCCCATCTCGCCTATCCGGGTGGGGGATTGTGGAGTAAAGTGGAGGCACGTGCCACGGACGGGGTGCGGGGCGAAGGGGGGCGAGGCGCATGTTCCTCGGCACCTACTCGCCCAAGCTCGACGAGAAGGGCCGGATCATCCTCCCCGCGAAGTTCCGTGACGAGCTGGCCTCCGGCCTCGTCATGACCCGCGGTCAAGAGCGCTGCGTCTACGTGTTCAGCCAGGCCGAGTTCGAGGACATGCACACGCGCATCCGGCAGGCGCCGATCACGAGCAAGGAGGGGCGCGACTACATGCGCCTGTTCCTCTCCGGCGCCAGCGACGACGTCCCCGACAAGCAGAACCGCGTCACGATCCCGTCCCAGCTGCGGGACTACGCGGGCCTGGGTCGCGACCTCACGGTCATCGGCGCGGGCAACCGTGCCGAGATCTGGGCCACGGACGCGTGGAACACCTACTACGAGGCCCAGGAGGCCGCGTTCGCGAACACCACGGAGGAGGTGATCCCCGGGCTCTTCTAGCTCCTCGGCCCTGACTCCCAGCCGTCCGCCCTGGCGCACCTTCCCCGGTGCCAGGTCGAGATGGATGGGGATCAGGGCCCGGGATCCAGGCCCAGGTCAGCCATGGCAGATCAGATCCACACCCCCGTCCTCCTCGAGCGCACGCTCGAGCTCCTCGCCCCGGCGATCTCGCGCCCCGGCGCCGTCGCGGTCGATGCCACGCTCGGCATGGGCGGCCACGCGGCCGCGATGCTCGAGCGCTTCCCCGACCTCACCGTGGTCGGCCTCGACCGCGACACCGAGGCGCTCGCGATCGCCGGCGAGCGTCTACGACCGTTCGGCGAGCGTGCCCGACTGGTGCACACGCGCTACGACGGCGTGGCCGACGCCCTCGACGAGCTGGGCATCGACGAGGTGCAGGGCGTGCTCTTCGACCTCGGCGTCTCGTCCCTCCAGCTCGACCGGGTCGAGCGGGGGTTCTCCTACTCCAAGGACGCACCGCTCGACATGCGGATGGACCCGACCTCCCCGGTCACGGCCGAGACGATCCTCGCCGAGTACCCCGAGTCCGAGCTGCGGCGCATCTTCTACCAGTACGGCGAGGAGAAGCTCAGCCCCCGGTACGCCCGCCGCATCGTGGAGCACCGTGCCGAGGCGCCGCTCCGCCGCAGCGGCGAGCTCGTCGACCTGCTCATCGCCGCCACGCCGATGGCCCTGCAGCGGGCGGGCCACCCTGCCAAGCGCGTCTTCCAGGCGCTGCGCATCGAGGTGAACGGCGAGCTGGCCTCGCTCGAGGCGGCCGTCCCGGCCGCCCTCGACCGCATCGCCGTCGAGGGTCGCGTCGTCGTGCTCGCGTACCAGTCGCTCGAGGACCGCTTCGTCAAGCGCGAGCTCGCGGCCCGGACCACCTCGACGGCGCCCCAGGGCCTCCCTGTCGAGCTGCCCGAGCACCGGCCCGGCTACCGCCTCCTCGTCCGCGGCGCCGAGCTCGCCACCCCCGACGAGATCGACCTGAACCCCCGTGCCAAGCCCGTGCGACTGCGCGCAGCCGAACGAATCCGGAGAACAGCATGAGCAACGCCGCGATCGACCCGATCCCGCAGCGCCGCCCCTCGCACGAGCCTCGCCGGGCACCGGTCGAGATCGTCACGAGCCGGGCGCAGCGTCGCGCGCGGCCCCGGATCGCGTACGCGCTCGTGGCCACCGCCTCCTTGTTCGTCCTGCTCCTGACCCAGCTGGCGATCAGCATCGCCCTCAGCGACGGGGCCTACACGATTTCCGACCTGCAGGCCGAGAAAACCGAGCTGACGCGCGACCAGCAGAAGTACTCCGAGCAGCTCGACGTCCTCTCGTCGCCGCAGAACCTGGCCAACAACGCCGAGCAGCTAGGCATGGTCCGCAACTCGAACCCGGTCTACCTCGACCCGACGACCGGTGCGGTGCACGGCGACCCGGCTCCCGCCGACGGCACGGCGGACGGCACGGACAACCTGATCCCGAACACGCTGCTCGACGGCGTCCCCCTCGCGACGGTCGCACCCGACACGGCGACCACCGACACGGCGACCACCGACACGGCGGACCAGGCGGCGGCGTCGAGCGACACGGCCGCGCAGGGCACGCCTCCGACCGACTCCGCCACGACGGGCGCGGCGACCGCGGGATCCGGCACCCCGTCGGTAGCGTCTGACCCTGACCAGCTCGCGGCTCCCCAGACCCGCTAGCGGTGCGCCCTCCGTGGCGCACCTGACGACGACAGCGGCCGGTGCCACACGACCTGCCGCGGTGAGGACACCTTCGTGAACACAGCCCCTCGCAGCCGCCGGCTCCGGGCGACGCTGGCCATGGCCGTGGTGATCGCGCTGGTCGGCGTGTTCGTCGTCCGCCTGGCCGACATCCAGCTCGTCCAGGCCGCGGAGCTCAACGCGCAGTCGCAGAACAAGCGCGAGATCCAGCAGGTGACGTACGGCGACCGGGGTGACATCACCGCGAACGACGGCACGGTCCTCGCCGGCAGCGTCACGCGGTACAACATCACCGCCGCACCGGCCTTCGCCGCCGACGTCACCGTGACGGGGACGGACGCAGACGGCGAGAAGACCAAGGTCGCGATGTCGGTCGACCAGGTGCTGGCCGAGGTGGCTGAGATCACCGGCGGGTCGGCGGAGACCATGCAGGAGGCGCTCACCCGCGACCCCGAGGCCAACTTCGCGTTCCTCGTCAAGGGCGTCGACGTCGACGCCTTCCGCGCCGTCCGCGACCTCAAGAACAGCGGAGTGTCCTGGCTCTACTTCGAGCGCCAGTCCGCCCGCACCTACCCGAACGGCTCGGTGGCCGGCAACCTCACGGGCTTCGTCGGCACGGACGGGCCTCAGGCGGGGCTCGAGCGCACGGCCGACTCCTGCCTCGCCGGCACGAACGGCAGCGAGACCTACGAGCGCGGCGCCGACGGCGTGCAGCTCCCGGGCAGCACCGTGACCACGAAGGAGGCGGTGGCCGGCGGCACCCTGCAGCTCACCGTCGACAAGGACCTGCAGTACATGACGCAGCAGGCGATCGCCGAGCAGGGCCAGGCCATCGGGGCCGAGTCGGCCACCGCCGTGGTCCAGGAGGTGGCGACCGGCAAGCTGCTCGCCGTGGCCGACTGGCCCACCGTCGACCCCAACGACGTGAACCTGACGAAGGACGTCGGCGACCTCGGCTCGAAGGCCTTCACCGCCTCCTACGAGCCGGGCTCGACCTTCAAGGCGATGACCGCGGCCATGCTGCTCGACTCCGGCAAGGCCACGCCGACGAGCCAGGCGACCGTTCCGTACTCCCGCTCGTTCCCCTGGGGCGGCGAGATCCACGACGCGAGCTTCCACCCGACCGAGCGGCTCACGCTGACCGGCATCCTGCGCGACTCCTCCAACGTCGGCATCTCGCTGCTGGGCCAGAACCTCAGCGCGCAGGCGCGGTACGACTACATGGTCAAGTTCGGCCTGAACGAGCCCACGGCCGTCGGGTTCCTCGGCGAGCCGACGCAGGGCGTCCGGGCCGCGAGCTCGTGGGACCAGCAGACGAGCATCAACACGATGTTCGGCCAGGGCGTCTCGACGACGGCGCTGCACGTGGCGAGCATCTTCCAGACCCTCGGCAACCACGGCGTCAGGCTCCCGTCCCAGCTCGTCGAGGGCTGCACGGCCGCCGACGGGACGGTCACGCCGGCCCCCGCCGTCGAGGGCACGACCGTGGTGTCGCCGTGGGCCGCCGACACCACGGTGAACATGCTCGAGAGCGTCGTCTCGGCCGGCGAGCAGAAGGACGCGCTGACCATCCCGGGCTACCGCGTCGCCGCCAAGACCGGCACCGCCGAGATGGCCCGCGCCGACGGCACCGGCTACGGTTCCGACCGCGTGGTGTCCGTCGCGGGCATCGCCCCGGCCGAGGACCCGAAGTACGTCGTCGTCGTGAGCTTCACCAAGCCCAGTACCATGAAGACGTCGGCCGCCGCGGCGCCGACCTTCAACAAGATCATGTCCCAGGTCCTCGAGATGTACCGCGTCCCTCCGTCGACGGAGCCCGCACCGGCCATCCCCCAGACCTGGTGAGAGAAGAGGATTCATTGAGCGCCCGGATCCCCCCGGTCCTTCGACCGGAACATCCGTCGGCGAGGTCACTCGCCCAGCTGGTCAGCGAGTTCGGTCTCGAGCACGAGGGTTCCCTCGACGGCGTCGAGGTCACCGGAGTCACGCTGAGCACGGCGGACCTCCACCCCGGCGACCTGTACGTCGGCGTCCCCGGCGAGCACCGGCACGGTGCCGAGTTCGCCGCGCAGGCACGGGAGGGCGGCGCCGTCGCGCTGCTCACCGACGCCGCGGGCCTCGAGATCGCCCGCGAGAGCGGGCTGCCCGTGGTGCTCGTCGACTCGCCCCGCGCGGCCCTCGGCGACGTCTCGGCGTGGATCTACCGCACCGGCGGCGACGACTCGCCCCTCCTGTTCGCCGTCACCGGCACGAACGGCAAGACCAGCACCTCCTACCTGCTCGAGGGCGTCCTCCGCCAGCTCGGGCTCGTGACCGGCCTCAGCAGCACGGCCGAGCGCCACATCGGCGACCTCACCGTCGTCAGCCGCCTGACCACGCCCGAGGCGAGCGAGATGCACGCCCTGCTGGCCCGCATGCGCGAGAGCGAGGTGCGAGCGGTGGCCGTCGAGGTCAGCGCACAGGCGCTCAGCCGCAACCGCGTCGACGGCCTCGTCTTCGACGTCGCGGCGTTCACCAACCTCAGCCACGACCACCTCGACGACTACGCCGACATGGAAGAGTACTTCCAGGCGAAGCTGCCGCTGTTCCAGCCCGACCGGGCGAAGCGCGCGGTCATCTCGCTCGACTCGCCGTACGGGCACCGCGTCGTCGACAACGCCCGCGTGCCCCTGACGACGATCACGATCCTCCCCGACGTCGAGGCCGACTGGCGCGTCGAGATCCTCGACGAGCAGGCTGCCTGGACCGAGTTCCGGCTCACCGGCCCGGAGAACCGCGAGCTCGTCACCCGGGTGCCGCTCATCGGGTGGCACATGGTCGCGAACGCCGCCCTGGCGATCGTGATGCTGGTCGAGGCCGGCTTCGAGCTCGGCGCGATCTCGCAGGCCCTCGAGGCCGAGGGCGGCATCGTCGCCTACCTGCCGGGCCGCACCGAGCGCGTCTCGGGCGACCGCGGCCCGAGCGTCTACGTCGACTTCGGGCACAGCCCGGACGCCTTCCTCACGACCCTCGCGGCCGTCCGGCGCTTCACCCCCGGCAAGGTCATCATGTTGTTCGGCGCCGACGGCGACCGCGACAAGACCAAGCGCGGCGACATGGCCCGCGTGGCCGCCGAGGGCTCCGACATCCTCGTCGTCACCGACCACCACCCCCGCTTCGAGGACCCTGCCGAGATCCGCGCGACCCTCGTCGGCGCGGCCCGCGAGGCGTACCCGGAGCACGAGATCCACGAGGTCAGCCCACCAGAGGCGGCCATCCGCACCGCCGTCGGCCTGGCCGGCGAGGGCGACTCCATCCTCTGGGCCGGCCCCGGCCACCAGGACTACCGCGACATCCGCGGCGAGCGGACCCCTTACTCCGCTCGTGACGAGGCGCGTGCCGCGCTGCGAGAGGCCGGGTGGGCGGAGTGATCGCCCTCACGCTGGCCGAGCTGGCCGAGATCGCCGGAGGTGCCCTGCACCTCCCCGAGGCCGGTCCCGACGTCGACCAGGTCGTCGACGGGTCGGTCGAGACCGACTCCCGGCTCGTGACACCCGGCTCCGTCTTCTTCGCCCTCCGCGGCGACGAGACCGACGGGCACCTCTTCGCCGACGCGGCCGTCGCCTCCGGTGCCGCGGTCGTCGTCGCCGAGCGTCCTCTCGACCTCGCCGTCCCCGTGGTCGTCGTCGACGACGGCGTGGCCGCCCTGTCCCGCCTCGCGGCGGGGGTCGTCGAGCGCGTCCGTCGCGGCGGGCGGCTGCGCGTCGTCGGCGTGACCGGCTCGAACGGCAAGACGAGCACGAAGAACATGCTCCGGGCCGTGCTGTCCGACGTCGGGCCGACCGTCGCGCCCGAGGGCTCGTTCAACAACCACGTCGGGGCACCGATCTCGATGCTGCGCGTCGACCTCGACACCGAGTTCCTCGTCGTCGAGATGGGCGCCTCCGGCCCGGGCGAGATCGCCCGCCTGGTCGCGATCGCCCGACCCGACACCGGCGTCGTCCTCAAGGTGGGCCTCGCGCACGCCGGCGGGTTCGGCGGCATCGAGGGCACCCGCGCGGCCAAGGCCGAGATGGTGACCGACCTGCCCCCGACGGCGACCGCCGTGCTCAACGTCGACGACGACCGCGTCGCCGGCATGGCGGCCGACACGGCCGCCCGCGTCGTCGGCTTCGGCCTGACCGGCTCGGCCGCCTACCGGGCGTCCGACCTCGAGGTCACCCGTGAGGGCACCTCCTTCGTGCTCGAGCACGACGGCGTCTCACGGCCCGTCCGGCTGCGCATCCTGGGCGAGCACCACGTGATGAACGCCCTCGCCGCCCTGACGGTGGCGGGGGAGTGGGGCCTCGACCTCGACCGCGCCGTCACCGTGCTCGAGGGCGTCGCCCGCGCCGAGCGCTGGCGCATGGAGGTGCTCGACGGAGGCGACGGCGTCACCGTCGTCAACGACGCGTACAACGCGAGCCCCGACTCCGTCGCCGCGGCCCTGAAGACCCTGGCGCAGATCGTGCCCCCCGGTGGTCGGTCGATCGCCGTCCTCGGCGAGATGGCCGAGCTCGGCGACCTCGCCCGCGAGGAGCACGACCGCGTCGGACGCCTCGTCGTCCGGCTCAACGTCGGCCAGCTGGTGGTCGTCGGCCACGAGGCCCGGCACATCCACGTCGCCGCCGGGCTCGAGGGCTCGTGGGACGGCGAGTCCGTCCTCGTCGACACCGTCGACGAGGCCTACGACCTGCTCCGTCGGACGCTGCGCGACGGCGACGTCGTGCTCGTGAAGTCGTCGAAGTCGGCCGGTCTCCGCCACCTCGGCGACCGCCTCGCGGGGGTGTCCTCGTGATCGCGCTCCTCATCGCGGGCGCCGTCTCGCTCGTCTTCACGCTCCTGATGACGCCGCTCTTCATCCGGCTGTTCCACCGCCTCGGCTGGGGGCAGTTCATCCGCGACGACGGGCCGCAGTCGCACCACACCAAGCGGGGCACCGCGACCATGGGCGGCATCGTCCTGATCATCGGCACGGTGCTCGGCTACTTCGTCGGCCACATCGTCGCTCCCGACGCGATCACCAACAGCGGCCTGCTCGTCCTCTTCATGATGGTCGGGCTCGGCGCCGTCGGGTTCCTCGACGACTTCCTCAAGGTGCGCAACCAGCGGAGCCTCGGGCTCGGCGGCTGGGCCAAGATCGCGGGGCAGGTGGTGGTCGGCGCGGTGTTCGCCGTCCTCGCGCTGTCGTTCCCCAACGAGAACGGCCTCACGCCCGCCTCGACCATGATCAGCGGCGTGCGCGACATCTCGTGGCTCGACTTCATGTTCTTCGGCACGATCGCGGGCGGCGGGCTCTTCCTGATCTGGGTCGTCCTCATCACGGTCAGCACGTCGAACGGCGTGAACGTGGCAGACGGACTGGACGGCCTCGCGACCGGGGCGTCGATCCTGGCCATCGCCTCCTACATCTTCATCGGGTTCTGGCAGTTCAACCAGTCCTGCTTCAGCACGCGGCTCGACGAGTCGACCCGGGCTGCCTGCTACACGGTCGCCAACCCGCTCGACCTGGCCGTGGTGGCCGCGGCCATCTGCGGCGGCCTGATCGGGTTCCTCTGGTGGAACACCTCGCCGGCGCAGATCTTCCTCGGCGACACGGGCTCGCTCGGCCTCGGCGGCGCACTAGCGGCACTCGCGATCCTCAGCCGCACCGAGCTGCTCCTCGTCCTCATCGGCGGCCTGTTCATCGTCGTCACCGGCTCGGTCATCCTGCAACGGGCGTACTTCAAGATCACCCACGGCAAGCGGATCTTCCTGATGAGCCCACTGCACCACCACTTCGAGCTCAAGGGCTGGGCCGAGGTGACGGTCGTCGTCCGGTTCTGGATCATCGCGGGGCTCTTCGTGGCCGCGGGCGTCGGCGTGTTCTACCTCGAGTGGATCTCGCGCACCTCATGACGTACTCCGCCTCCGACCCCGTCCTCGCGGCGCGGCTCGACGGCCTCACGAGCTGGCACGCCGACTGGTCGGGCCTCCGCGTGCTGGTCCTCGGCCTCGGCGTCACGGGGTTCTCCGTCGCCGACACCCTGACCGAGCTGGGCGCCCGGGTCGTCGTGCTCGCCCCGAGCGTCGACGACGACCGGGCCGAGCTGCTGGGCCTGATCGGCGCCGAGCTCGTCCTCGACCCCGCGATGGCCGACCTCCCGCCGAGCGTCGTCGAGTTCGATCCCGAGCTCGTCGTCCTGTCGCCGGGCTTCGCGCCCCACCACCCCCTCGCCGTGCACGCGGTCGAGTCGACCGCCGCCGTCTGGGGGGACGTCGAGCTGGCCTGGCGCCTCCGCGACAAGACGGCGACGGTCGCCGAGTGGCTGCTCGTCACCGGCACGAACGGCAAGACGACGACGACGCAGCTCGCGACGGCCATGGCCCTGGCCGGCGGTCGGCGTGCCGCGGCCGTCGGCAACATCGGCGTGCCGGTCCTCGACGCCGTCCGCGATCCCGAGGGGCTGGACGTGCTCGTGGTCGAGCTCTCCAGCCACCAGCTGCACTGGCTGCCCGTCGAGGGCCCCGGCGCCCTCCGGCCCCGGGCATCCGTCTGCCTCAACCTGCAGTCCGACCACCTCGAGTGGCACGGCTCGGTCGAGGCCTACCGCGACGCCAAGGCCCGCGTGTACGAGAACACCGTCACCGCGTGCGTGTACAACAAGGCCGACGCGGCCACCCTCCACATGGTCGAGCAGGCCGACGTGGCCGAGGGCTGCCGTGCCGTCGGCTTCGGGCTCTCCGCGCCCGGCCCGAGCGACTTCGGGGTCGTGAGCGGCGAGGACGGCGGCGTGCTCGTCGACCGGGCCTTCCTCGCCGAGCGGCGCCACCGTGCCCTCGAGCTGGCGACGACGGCCGAGCTCGAGACGGCCGGCCTCGCGGCCGACCACCTCGTCGAGGACGTGCTGGCCGCCGCCGCGCTGGTCCGGGCCGTCGACGTCGAACCGGCCGCGGTCCGTGAGGCCCTCCTCGCGTTCCGGGTCGACCACCACCGAACGGAGGTGGTGGCCGAGTCAGGCGGCGTCGTCTGGGTCGACGACTCGAAGGCCACGAACCCCCACGCGGCACACGCGTCGCTCGGCTCGTTCCCCTCCGTCGTGTGGATCGTGGGCGGCACGTTCAAGGGCGTCGACCCCGAGCCCCTCGTCCGCGACGCGGCCGAGGGCCTCGCCGCCGCCGTGCTGATCGGCGTCGACCGGGAGGGCCTGCGGGAGGCCTTCCGGCGACACGCCCCCGAGCTGCCCGTCTTCGAGGTCGACGAGACCGACACTGAGCGGGTGATGCCGACGGCAGTCCGCCTGGCGGCGGCCGCGGCGAGGCCGGGCGACACCGTCCTCCTCGCCCCCGCGGCGGCGTCCTTCGACCAGTTCACCGACTACACCGCGCGCGGCAGGGCATTCGCCGGCGCGGTCGCACACCACCTGGGAGGTGACGCTGATGGCCACGAAGCCCACCAGCCTCCCGCGTCGCCGGCCGACTGAGTCGACCCGCCCGCGGGACGACGACGGCACCCGTGCCACGCCGCACGACGGCAGGCAGGCCGCGGCCGTGGTGGCGGTCAAGAAGCTCTTCGCCGCCGAGACAGGCTCGTTCTTCCTGATCCTCGGCACGACGCTGTTCATGGTCGTGCTGGGGCTCGTGATGGTCCTGTCGTCGTCGTCCGTCGAGCAGTACATCGCCTCGCGGCACACGTCCTTCTTCGGCGCCTTCGTGCGACAGGGCGTCTACGCGGCCATCGGGGTCCCGTTGATGCTGATCGCCTCCCGCGTGCCCGTCTCGTTCTGGAAGCGCTGGGCCTGGCAGATCCTGCTCGTCACGGTCGTGCTCCAGCTCCTGGTGTTCACCCCCCTCGGCTACGAGATCGGCGGCAACCGCAACTGGATCGACCTCGGGTCCTTCACCGCGCAGCCCTCCGAGGCGGTGAAGCTCGCCCTGGCGATCTGGCTGGGCATGATCCTCAGCGTCAAGCGCGACCTGCTCGACGACTGGAAGCACCTCGCCATCCCGCTCGTCCCCGTCGTCGGCGTCGCCGTGGGCCTCGTCGTGCTGGGCGGCGACCTGGGCACCACGATGGTGATGCTCCTCCTCGTCTTCGCGGCTGTCTGGTTCGCGGGCGTCCGCCTCCGCTACCTCGCGGTCCCCGTCCTCTTCCTGGCCGCGGCCATCCCGCTGATCGCGTCCGGCTCGGCCTCGCGCAACGAGCGCATCGCGGCGTGGATGTCGGGCTGCACCGACTCGAGCGACTACCAGGCCGCCTGCTGGCAGACGCTGCACGGCACCTGGGCGCTCGCCTCCGGCGGCCTCTTCGGGGTCGGCCTCGGCAACTCCAAGTCGAAGTGGTCCTGGCTGCCCGAGGCCGACAACGACTTCATCTTCGCGATCATCGGCGAGGAGCTGGGGCTGATCGGCGCGATCGTCGTGCTGGCGCTCTTCGTCGTGCTCGCCGTCGGCTTCGTCAAGATCATCCGACGCACGAACGACCCGTTCGTCCGGGTCGTCACCGGTGCCGTCACCGCCTGGATCATCGGTCAAGCGCTGATCAACGTCGCCGTCGTCCTCGGGCTGCTCCCCGTGCTCGGGGTGCCCCTGCCGCTGATCTCCGCGGGCGGCTCGGCTCTCATCGTGACCCTCGTGGCGATCGGCGTCGTGCTCTCGTTCGCCCGTCAGCCGGAGGAGCCCCTGGGCGGCCGAGGTGCGCCGCGCCAGCGGGTAGGGTCTCTCCGGTGACGACGTACCTCCTCGCCGGCGGCGGCACCGCCGGGCACGTGAACCCCCTGCTCGCGGTGGCCGACCGGATCCGCGAGACCGAGCCCGACGCGACCGTCCTGGTCCTCGGCACGGCCGAGGGCCTCGAGGCCCGGCTCGTCCCGCTGCGCGGCTACGAGCTGCTCACCGTGCCCCGCCTGCCGTTCCCGCGCCGCCCCTCCCGCGCCGCGCTCCGGTTCCCCTCGGCACTCCGCGGAGCCGTCGCCGGCGTCCGCGAGCTGCTCGCCCGGCACGACGTCGACGTCGTCGTGGGCTTCGGCGGCTACGCGTCGGCGCCCGCCTACGTGGCGGCCTGGCGCTCGCACGTCCCGCTGGTCGTCCACGAGGCGAACGCCAAGCCCGGCATCGCTAACGTGCTGGGCTCGTGGTTCACGCGGCACGTCGGCGTGGTCCACCGGTCGACACGGCTCCGGCACGGCCGTCAGGTCGGCATGCCCCTCCGCCGCGAGATCGAGCAGCTCGACCGCCGCGAGAGCCGGCAGGAGGCGCTGGTCGAGTTCGGCCTCGACCCCCGCAAGCCGACGTTGCTGGTCACCGGGGGCTCGTCGGGCGCCCGGCGCCTGAACGAGACCATCGCCCGGTCCGCGACGAGCGTGCTCGGCGCCGGCTGGCAGATCCTGCACGTGACGGGGCAGAAGTCCGAGCTGCGCTCGACCGACCTCGCCGACCACCACCTCCTGCCCTACTGCGACCGGATGGACCTGGCGCTCTCCGCGGCCGACCTCGTCGTCTCCCGCGCCGGCTCGGCGACGGTCAGCGAGCTGACGGCCCTCGGCCTGCCCTCCGTGCTCGTGCCCTACCCCGTCGGCAACGGCGAGCAGCGGCACAACGCCACCGACGTCGTGGCCGCCGGCGGAGCGTTGCTCGTCGCGGACGCCGACTTCACGCCGGACTGGGTGCGCTCCACGCTCGTGGGCCTCCTGCAGGACCGCGCGGCCATCGCCGAGATGGCCGTCCGGGCCGGCACCGTCGGCGTGCTGGACGGGACCGACCGCACGGTCGAGCTGGTCCGGGAGGCCGTCCGCGAGGCGCCCGCCCGTGCCGACCGCGACGTTCCGCCCCGCACGCAGCGGCATGCCTCGTCCCGGACCGTCAGCGACCGCCGCACCGACCGCACCGACGCCCAGACCGAGAAGGCGAGCCCCGAGCGCCCATGATCAAGCCCGACCTCCAGCAGCAGATCCCCGCCGAGCTCGGCCGGGTCCACTTCGTCGGCATCGGCGGCTCCGGGATGAGCGGCATCGCCCGCGTGTTCCTCGCCGCGGGCCACATCGTGTCGGGCTCCGACATCCGCGAGACGGCCGGGGTGGCCGCCCTCCGGGAGCTCGGCGCCGAGATCGCCATCGGCCACGACGCGGCGAACGTCGGCGACGCCGACACGCTCGTCGTCACGGGCGCCCTCTGGCAGGACAACCCCGAGTACCGGCTCGCCCTCGAGCGGGGCCTCCCCGTGCTGCACCGGTCGCAGGCGCTGGCCTGGCTGATCGGGCAGCACCGCCTCGTCTCGGTCGCCGGCGCCCACGGCAAGACGACCTCGACAGGCATGTTGGTGACCGCGCTGCTCGCGGCGGGCCACGACCCGAGCTTCGTCAACGGCGGCGTCATCCAGTCGCTCGGCGTGAGCGCGCAGGGCGGCTCCGACGACCTGTTCGTCGTCGAGGCGGACGAGTCGGACGGCTCGTTCCTGCTCTACGACACGTCGGTCGCGCTCATCACGAACGTCGACGCCGACCACCTCGACCACTACGGCTCGCACGAGGCCTTCGACGCCGCCTTCGTCGAGTTCGCCTCCGCGGCCCGCGAGCTCGTCGTGGTGTCGTCCGACGACGCCGGCGCGCGCCGGGTCACGGAGGCGCTCACGCACCCGTTCGTGGTGACGTTCGGAGAGGACGAGTCCGCGGACGTCCGCCTGACCGACGTCGCCTCCTCGGGCCCCGTGTCGTTCACCCTGCACCACGAGGGCTCGAGCTGGGCCGTCCAGCTCCGCGTGCCCGGGCACCACAACGCCGTCAACGCCGCGGGCGCCTTCGCCGTGCTCGTCGGCCTCGGCGTGGAGCCCGAGGCGGCGATCGCCGGCCTCGAGACCTTCGGTGGGACGGAGCGCCGGTTCGAGCTGCACGGCACGGTCCGCGGCGTGAGCGTCTACGACGACTACGCCCACCACCCCACCGAGGTCGCGGCCGCCCTGCAGGCCGCACGGTCCGTCGTCGGCGACGGACGCCTCATCGCGGTGCACCAGCCCCACCTCTACAGCCGGACCCGGATGATGGCGGGGGAGTTCGCCGAGACCTACGAGCGCCTCGCCGACCACACCATCGTGCTCGACGTCTACGGCGCCCGCGAGGACCCGGAGCCCGGGGTCACCGGTGCTCTCGTGTCCGAGCGCTTCGCCGACGCGTCGCGCGTCGACTTCGTCGCGGACTGGCAGGCCGCCGCCGACCGCACGGCGGCCCTCGCCCGCGACGGCGACTTCGTGATCACCCTCGGCTGCGGTGACGTCTACCGCATCGTCCCCCAGCTGCTCGGCTCTCTCGACGTCGCGTCGGCGCCGGACGCGTCGACCGCGGAGGAGTCCGGAGAGTGACCACGCGTCGACCCGCGTCGGCCCGCGGGCGGCGCCCGTGAGGCGGCCCGAGGGCTTCGACCCGTCCGAGGGCTCCGACGGCGCGTCCGAGCCCGAGGAGGCGGCACGCCCGTCGTCTCTGCGCGACCGGCTGTCCGCGGCACGGCCTCGTCGGACTCGCTCCGAGCCCGACGGAGCGGCCGAGACCCCGGACGACACGTCCACGGGACCGGTGGCCCTGCCGACGGGACCGGGCCCCGTGTCCGGCGTCGCCTCCCGCCTCGCGTCGGGCCTGTCGGACGTCGTGTCCCGTCGGCGAGCGTCGTCGACCGGTCAGCCCGAGGGGGCCGTGTCCGCGCCGGACGCCGAGGAGGCGCCGCGCGCCGTGACCCTGCGCATCGAGCCCGAGGGGGGCGCGGACGAGGCTCGTCGGCGTGCCGCCGAGGCGCGCCGTGCCGCACGGCGTGCGTCGGGGGAGCGGCGGCGCACTGAGCGGACCGAGGTCCGGCGGTTCACGAGGCGGTCACGCCACCGCCGAGCCGCGTGGGTGACCGCCGCGGCCGTCGCCCTCTCGCTCGCGGCCTCGGTGGGGATCGCCGTCTTCTCACCGCTCCTCTCGCTCGAGCAGATCGAGGTCGAGGGGACGGACCGGGTCGACGCCGCGTCGGTGCAGGCCGCCGTCTCGGGCCAGCTCGGCACCCCCCTCGCCCGGATCGACTTCTCGCGGATCACGACCGAGCTCGAGCAGTTCCCCCTCATCGCGAGCTACGTCACCGAGACGGCTCCGCCGCACACCCTCGTGATCCGGGTGACCGAGCGTCAGCCGATCGCGACGGTGCCCTCCGGCGACGGCTTCGACCTCGTCGACCCCGCCGGCATCGTCGTGCAGCACCTCGACGCTCGCCAGGAGGGCGTCCCGCTCGTCGACGTGGGCGGCGCCTCGTTGGACGACACGGCCTTCCGGTCGACCGCCGAGGTCCTGCTCGCGCTCCCTCAGGCGCTCCGGGCGACCGTGGACTCCGCGACCGCCTCGACCGCGGACGACGTCACGCTGTCGCTCACCACGGGCGAGCGCGTCGTCTGGGGCAGCGCCGACCACTCGGCCGAGAAGGCACAGGTGCTCTCGGGGCTCGTCGCCGACCAGGCGAGGCGGGACCCGGCCGCGTCCGTCGAGTTCGACGTGTCCGCACCGGACAACGGCATCATCCGGACCCGGTGACACGCCGTTCGTTCGCGACACGCCTGCCCGGCTGGACCGTGCGTCTCGCGGCGGCACCTACCTTGTGACTGCAGCACTTACATACCATGTACAACCTTAACCTTCAACTTCCGAGTTAAGGTTTCAGCGGAGGCCCGGACGTGACAACGAACCATAACTACCTAGCCGTGATCAAGGTCGTCGGTGTCGGCGGCGGTGGCGTCAACGCCGTCAACCGCATGATCGAGCTCGGTCTCCGCGGAGTCGAGTTCATCGCCATCAACACCGACGCTCAGGCACTGCTCCTCAGCGACGCCGACGTCAAGCTCGACGTCGGCCGCGAGCTGACGCGCGGCCTCGGCGCCGGAGCCGACCCCGAGGTCGGCCGCCGCGCCGCCGAGGACCACGCGGAGGAGATCGAGGAGGCGCTGGCCGGCGCCGACATGGTCTTCGTCACCGCCGGCGAGGGCGGCGGCACGGGCACGGGCGGGGCGCCGGTGGTGGCCCGCATCGCGAAGTCGATCGGCGCGCTCACCATCGGCGTCGTCACGAAGCCCTTCGGCTTCGAGGGCAAGCGCCGCCAGGCCCAGGCAGAGGCGGGCGTGGCCCAGCTCAAGGACGAGGTCGACACCCTCATCGTGGTCCCCAACGACCGCCTCCTCGAGATCTCCGAGCGCGGCATCTCGATGGTCGAGGCCTTCGGCACCGCCGACCAGGTGCTCCTCGCCGGCGTCCAGGGCATCACCGACCTGATCACGACCCCCGGCCTCATCAACCTCGACTTCGCCGACGTCAAGTCGGTCATGCAGGGCGCGGGCTCGGCCCTGATGGGGATCGGCTCGTCGCGAGGCGCCGACCGGGCCATCAAGGCCGCGGAGCTCGCCGTCGCGTCGCCGCTGCTCGAGGCGAGCATCGACGGCGCCCACGGCGTCCTCCTCTCCATCCAGGGCGGCTCGAACCTCGGCATCTTCGAGATCAACGACGCCGCGCGCCTGGTGCAGGAGGCCGTCCACTCCGAGGCCAACATCATCTTCGGCGCGGTGATCGACGACACCCTCGGCGACGAGGTGCGGGTGACCGTCATCGCCGCCGGCTTCGACGGCGGCGAGCCCACGGCCAAGACCAAGGACCGGCGCTCGAGCTTCGTCGAGTCCGACGCGGCCCCGGCCGCGGCGTCGACGCCGGGCGTCTCGGCCATCGCCGACAGCGGTGCGTCGCACGACACCCCGTCGTGGCGCCGGCCCGACGACCACGCGGCCACGCAGGCCGTCGACCCTGCCTTCGACGGCGGCGACGACGACCTCGACGTGCCCGACTTCCTCAAGTAGCGCGTGACCGACGGTCTCGACCTCGGAGGCGACCTCGGCGAGCGTCTCGCCCGGGTCGCCTCCGGCGTCGACGACGCGGTCAGGGCCGCCGGACGCCAGGCCGACGAGGTGACGACCATCGTCGTCACGAAGTTCCACCCGGCGTCGCTGGTCCGTGAGCTGCACGCCCTGGGCGTGCGCGACGTCGCGGAGAACCGACACCAGGAGGCGCAGGCCAAGTCGGCCGACACCGCCGACCTCGAGGGCCTCCGGTGGCACTTCGTGGGCCAGCTCCAGTCGAAGAAGGCACGGCAGGCGCGGCGCTACGTCTCGGCCGTGCACTCGCTCGACCGGGACAGCGTCGTGGACGCCCTCGGGGTCGACGACGGCCACGTCGTCGACGGCTTCGTGCAGGTGTCCCTCGGCGGCCAGGAGGGGCGGGGCGGCGTCCCCGCGTCCGAGGTCGAGCGCCTGGTCGAGCGGCTGCTGCACCTGCCCGGCGTCCGCCTCAGGGGAGTGATGGCCGTGGCGCCGCTGGGCGAGCCGGCCCGGCCGGCGTTCGCGCGCCTCCGCCGGGTCTCCGAGGAGGTCCGTCGGACGGCTCCCGGCGCCGACGCGATCTCCGCCGGCATGTCGCACGACTTCGCCGACGCGATCGCCGAGGGAGCGACACACCTCCGCATCGGCACCGCAATCACGGGTTCGAGGCCCGAAGCTCGTTAACCTCGGACACAACGCCCCACGACCCGGAGGACACCCCATGGCCAACCCCCTGCGAAAGACGATGGTCTACCTGGGCCTCGCCGACGAAGAACTCGAGTACGACGAGCAGGAGCAGCGGCAGGAACAGCGCCAGCAGCCTGCCCCGGCCGCTCAGCCGGCCGCTCGTCAGTCCTCCGCGGCGGCACACGCCTCCCCGGTCGCCCCCGTCCCCGCGCCGGCACCTGCCCCCGTCGCGACACGCGCCCCCGTGACGCCCCTGCGTCGCAGCTCGACCTCCTCCACCTCGAAGAACACGGTGCCCCACGACATGAACGAGATCCTCACCGTCCACCCCCGCGAGTACAAGGACGCCCAGGCGATCGCCGAGAGCTTCCGGGACGGCATCCCCGTCATCATCAACCTGTCGCAGATGACGGAGGCCGACGCCCGTCGCCTCGTCGACTTCGCCAGCGGCCTGTCGCAGGGCCTCTTCGGCAAGATCGAGCGCGTCACGAACAAGGTCTTCCTCCTGTCCCCGGCCCACATCGCGGTGAGCGGCGAGCAGGCCGAGGTAGAGTCCGACATCGAGGCGTCCTTCTTCGCGCAGTCCTGAGCCGCGGCGTCCCGACGCCCCGACTCCTCTCCGTGGCTCGACCACGCCGACCAGTGTGAGCTGATGACACCCCGATGACGTTCCTGATCGCCTCGATCGCGTACTACGCGCTCCTCCTGTTCTTCCTGCTGATGTGGGGGCGCTTCGTCCTCGACCTGGCGCAGTCCTTCAGCAGGGGGTGGCGTCCCCGGGGCCCCGTCCTGGTGCTGGCCGAGATCGCCTACACGGTGACCGACCCGCCCATCAAGGCCATCCGGCGCGTCCTCCCGCCCGTGCGGCTGGGGTCGGTGGCCCTCGACTTCGGGTGGAGCATCATCATGCTCGCCGTCGTCATCCTCATGGGCGTCGCCAGCGGGCTCCGCTTCGCATGACGTCCGGCCTGGCCTCTCTCCGCACGGCGAGAGGGTAGGCTGCTACGAGGGCAACCGCGCCCCCGCTGCCCTCCGGGGCCAGTGTTCGCTACGGTGTAGTCGAACGACACAGACCACGATCACGATCACGTGATCCCACAGATGCACGAGGTGACGGCAATGGCTTTGACGCCTGAAGACGTAGTCAACAAGCGGTTCCAGCCGACGAAGTTCCGCGAGGGCTACGACCAGGACGAGGTCGACGACTTCCTCGACGAGGTCGTCGCAGAGCTGCGACGACTCGGCCAGGAGAACGACGAGCTGCGTCAGCGGCTGTCCTCCGCCGAGTCGGCGGGCGGCTCCGCCGTCCCCGCCCCGGTCGCCGCCAGCGCCCCGGCATCGGCCCAGGCTCCTGCCTCGGCGCAGGCCCCGGCGTCCGCCCCGGCACCCGAGTCCGAGCCCGCCCCGGTCTCCGAGCCGGCGCCCGTGTCGGTCCCGGCTCCCGTCGAGGTCGCGCCCGAGCCCGAGGCAGCACCCGAGCCGGTCGCCGCCGCGGCGGTCGCCCCGGTGCCGGCCTACGCCGGGCCCAGCCAGGACGACACGGAGAGCACCAACAGCCTCCTGCAGCTCGCTCGTCGCCTGCACGAGGAGCACGTCCGCGAGGGCGTCGAGAAGCGCGATGCCCTGATCGCCGAGGGGCAGTCGACGTCGGCTCGTCTCGTGGCCGAGGCCGAGGCCAAGCAGCGCGACGTCGTCACCGAGGCCGAGGCTCGCTCCCGCGAGGTCGTGGCCGAGGCCGAGACCAAGCGCCGCGAGGTGCTCGAGCAGCTCGCGACCGAGCGCACCGGCCTGGAGCGTCGCATCGACGACCTGCGCACGTTCGAGCGCGACTACCGCCAGAAGCTCAAGGGCTACATCGAGGGCCAGCTCCGCGACCTCGAGGCCGAGTCCGGTGAGCAGCAGCCCGCCAGCGGCTTCGCTCCCGCCAGCGCCCAGGGCTTCGGCTCCAACTAAGGTCTTGACGCAGAGCACTCCTCCGACGAAGGTCAGCGTCCGCATCATCGCGGCGCTGGCCTTCGTCGCTGTCACGGCCTATGTGCTCGACCAGGTGTCGAAGCACCTCGTGACCACCCGTCTGGTCGAGGGCGAGAGCGTCGACGTCGTGGGCGAGTTCTTCCAGCTGCACTTCGTGCGGAACCCCGGTGCGGCCTTCTCCCTGGCCAGCGGCACGACCTGGGTCTTCTCGATCGCCGCCTCGGCCGTCGTGGTCGCCATCGTCGTCTTCGCCCGGCGCATCCGGTCCCGGGCCTGGGCGGTCATGCTGGGCATGCTCCTGGGCGGCACGCTCGGGAACCTGACCGACCGTCTCACCCGTGAGCCCTCCTTCGGGCAGGGGCACGTCGTGGACTTCCTCTACTTCCCCTCGCTGCTGCCGGCGATCTTCAACGTGGCCGACATCTTCATCGTGTCGAGCATGGGGCTCTTGCTGCTGCTGACCCTGCTCGGCGTCAACCTCGACGGCACCCGGACCACGAAGGCGAGCGCGGCGCGGGAAGCGGCGACCGACCAGGCCGCCGACGAGACGACCGCTGCGGGGTCCGTGACGGACGCCGACGCCGCACCTCCTGCGGCCCGACCGTCGGAGCGCCCGTGACCGAGTCCCGCCAGCTGCCCGTGCCCGACGGACTCGCCGGCGAGCGGGTCGACGCCGCGTTGGCCAAGCTGCTCGGCTTCAGCCGCACCTTCGCCGCCGAGGTGGCGACCTCCGGGGGAGTGGCCGTCGACGGTCGCCCCGTGGGCAAGTCCGACCGACTCGAGGCCGGCGCCTGGCTCGAGGTCACCTGGGCGCCGCGCGAAGCCCCGACCGTCGTGCCGCTCGACGTCCCCGGCCTGGGCATCGTGCACGACGACGACGAGATCGTCGTCGTCGACAAGCCCGTCGGTGTCGCCGCCCACCCCTCGGTCGGCTGGACCGGGCCCACGGTGCTCGGCGGCCTCGCGGCGGCCGGGTTCCAGGTCGCCACGTCGGGGGCGGCCGAGCGCGCGGGCATCGTGCACCGCCTCGACGTCGGCACCAGCGGCCTCATGGTCGTGGCGAAGTCCGAGCGTGCCTACGCACAGCTCAAGGACGCCTTCCGCGAGCGGACGGTCGAGAAGATCTACAACGCGGTCGTGCAGGGCCACCCCGACCCGCTCACCGGCACGATCGACGCCCCGATCGGCCGTCACCCGTCGTCGGACTGGAAGTTCGCCGTGGTCGTGGACGGCAAGCCCTCGGTGACGCACTACGAGACCGTCGAGGCGTTCCGCTCGGCCTCGCTGCTCGAGATCCACCTCGAGACCGGTCGCACGCACCAGATCCGCGTCCACATGGCCGCCCAGCGCCACCCCTGCGTGGGCGACGCGACCTACGGGGCCGACCCGACCCTGTCCGCGGCCCTCGGCCTCGGCCGGCAGTGGCTGCACGCCGTCCAGCTCGGCTTCCGCCACCCGGGGACGGGCGAGCCGGTCGTCTACCGGTCGACCTACCCGGACGACCTGCAGCACGCGCTCGATGTCCTCCGTGCGGCTTAGGCTGTCCACCTGCCGCTGAACCGGCGCACCACCACAGAACTGCAGATCCACCACAGAACCGTCGAACCACAGACGAGGAGCCGCGTGGCCTCGAAAGATTCCTTCGTCCACCTGCACGTCCACAGCGAGTACTCGATGCTCGACGGTGCGGCCCGGGTCAAGCCGCTGATCGCGGAGGCCGCCGCCCAGGGCATGCCCGCCGTCGCGGTCACCGACCACGGCAACGTGTTCGGCGCCTACGATTTCTGGAAGACGGCGACCGACGCCGGGGTCAAGCCCATCATCGGCACCGAGGCCTACATCACGCCGGGCACGCACCGGGGCGACAAGACCCGCATCCGCTGGGGCGACGGCGGCCGCGACGACGTCTCCGGCGCCGGTGCGTACACGCACATGACTTTGCTCTCGCAGAGCACGGCGGGCATGCACAACCTCTTCCGGCTGTCGTCGCGCGCGTCCCTCGAGGGCTACTACTTCAAGCCGCGCATGGACCGCGAGCTGCTGTCGCAGTACTCCGACGGCCTCATCGCCACGACGGGCTGCCCGTCCGGCGAGGTGCAGACGCGCCTCCGACTGGGCCAGTACGACGAGGCGGTCAAGGCCGCGGCGGACTTCCGCGACATCTTCGGCGCCGAGAACTACTTCGCCGAGATCATGGACCACGGCCTCGGCATCGAGCGCCAGATCATGGGCGACCTCCTCCGCCTCGCGAAAGACCTCGGTCTGCCCCTCGTCGCCACCAACGACCTGCACTACACGCACGAGCACGACGCCACGAGCCACGCGGCGCTGCTCTGCGTCCAGTCGGGCTCGACCCTCAACGACCCGAACCGGTTCAAGTTCGACGCCGACGAGTTCTACCTGAAGTCCGCCCAGCAGATGCGGCACCTCTTCCGCGACCACCCCGAGGCCTGCGACAACACCCTGCTCATCGCCGAGCGCTGCGACGTCCAGTTCAACACCTCGGCCAACTACATGCCGCGCTACCCCGTGCCCGAGGGCGAGACGGAAGAGACCTGGTTCATCAAGGAGGTGGAGAAGGGCCTGGTCTACCGGTACCCGGACGGCATCCCCTCCGACGTCCGCAAGCAGGCCGAGTACGAGATCGGCGTCATCACCGGCATGGGCTTCCCCGGCTACTTCCTCGTCGTCGCCGACTTCATCAACTGGTCGAAGGAGAACGGCATCCGCGTCGGTCCGGGACGCGGCTCGGGCGCCGGGTCCATGGCCGCCTACGCGATGCGCATCACCGACCTCGACCCGCTCCGCCACGGCCTCATCTTCGAGCGCTTCCTCAACCCCGACCGTGTCTCGATGCCCGACTTCGACGTCGACTTCGACGACCGTCGCCGCGGCGAGGTCATCCAGTACGTGACCGAGAAGTACGGCGACGAGCGCGTCGCCCAGATCGTCACCTACGGCACCATCAAGGCCAAGCAGGCCCTGAAGGACAGCTCGCGTGTGCTCGGCTTCCCCTTCGGGATGGGCGAGAAGCTCACGAAGGCCATGCCGCCCGCGGTCATGGGCAAGGACATCCCGCTCACGGGCATCTTCGACAAGGCCCACGAGCGCTACAAGGAGGCGGGCGACATCCGGACGGTCGTCGAGACCGATCCCGAGGCGAGGACGGTCTTCGACACGGCCCTCGGCCTGGAGGGCCTCAAGCGCCAGTGGGGCGTGCACGCGGCCGGCGTCATCATGTCGAGCGACCCCCTGATCGACATCATCCCGATCATGAAGCGCGAGCAGGACGGCCAGATCGTCACGCAGTTCGACTACCCGGCCTGCGAGTCGCTCGGGCTGATCAAGATGGACTTCCTGGGTCTCCGCAACCTGACGATCATCAACGACGCCCTCGACAACATCCGCACCAACCGCGGCTTCGACCTCGTCCTCGAAGACCTCGAGCTCGACGACCGGGCCGCCTACGAGCTGCTCGGCCGCGGTGACACGCTCGGCGTCTTCCAGCTCGACGGCGGGCCCATGCGCGGGCTCCTGCGGTTGATGAAGCCCGACAACTTCGAGGACATCTCGGCCGTCATCGCGCTGTACCGCCCCGGGCCCATGGGCGCGAACTCCCACACGAACTACGCGCTGCGGAAGAACGGCATCCAGGAGATCACGCCGATCCACCCCGAGCTCGAGGAGCCCCTGAAGGAGATCCTGTCGACCAGCTACGGCCTGATCATCTACCAGGAGCAGGTGATGGCGATCGCGCAGAAGGTCGCCGGGTTCTCGCTCGGCCAGGCCGACATCCTTCGTCGTGCCATGGGCAAGAAGAAGAAGTCCGAGCTCGACAAGCAGTACGCGGGCTTCGAGCAGGGCATGTTCGACAACGGCTTCTCACCGGACGCCGTCAAGATGCTCTGGGACATCCTGCTGCCCTTCTCCGACTACGCGTTCAACAAGGCGCACTCCGCCGCCTATGGCGTCGTGTCCTACTGGACCGCCTACCTCAAGGCTCACTACCCGGCCGAGTACATGGCCGCGTTGCTCACGAGCACCGGCGACTCGCGGGACAAGCTCGGGCTCTACCTCAACGAGTGCCGGCGCATGGGCATCACGGTCCTCCCGCCGGACGTGAACGAGTCGATCGGCTTCTTCGCGGCCGTCGGCGACGACATCCGCTTCGGCATGGGCGCGGTCCGGAACGTGGGGTTCAACGTCGTCGACCACGTGATCGCCGCCCGCCAGAAAGAGGGGGCCTTCGCCTCCTTCCACGACTTCCTGCGCAAGGTCCCGCTCCCCGTCGCCAACAAGCGCACGGTCGAGTCGCTGGTGAAGGCCGGGGCGTTCGACAGCCTGGGCTCGACCCGCCGGGCCCTGGTCGAGATCCACGAGTCCGCGGTCGAGGCCGCCGTCAACGAGAAGCGCGCCGAGGCCAACGGACAGGTCGGCTTCGACTTCGACTCCCTCTGGGACGAGCCCCAGGACGTCCAGCACGTGCCCGAGCGACCCGAGTGGTCGAAGCGGGACAAGCTGGCGTTCGAGCGCGACATGCTGGGCCTCTACGTCAGCGACCACCCGCTGGCCGGGCTCGAGTTGCCGCTCGCGAAGCACGCGAGCACGACGGTGACCGACATCCTGTCGAGCGAGCCCACCGCGATCGACGGCGAGACGGTCACGATCGCCGGCCTCATCACGAGCGTCCAGCACCGGGTAGCCCGCAACTCGGGCAACCCGTACGGCATCGTGACGGTCGAGGACTTCGGCGGCGAGATCTCGGCGATGTTCCTGGGCAAGACCTACCAGGAGTTCGGGCCGTCGCTCGTCGGCGACTCGATCATCGTGCTGAAGGGGCGCGTCAGCGTCCGCGACGACGGCATGAACATGCACGCCGCGAGCATGTTCATGCCCGACCTCGGCGTCGGTGCGTCGCAGGGCCCGTTGGTGCTGCAGATCCCCGAGCACCGCGCCACGACCGACACCGTCACCGAGTTGGCCGCGGTGCTCGGCCGGCACACCGGCGGCACCGAGGTGCGGCTCCGGCTCGTCAAGGGGGACGTCGCCCGCTCGTTCGAGATCCCGATGCCGGTCGACGTGACCGCCGACCTGTACGGCGAGCTCAAGAGCCTCCTCGGGCCCGGCTGCCTCGTCTGACGTCCGAGCGTCCCGGTGACGCACGAGGGCCCCGCGGACTCGAGTCCACGGGGCCCTCGGCATGTGGACGTCTGCTCCGTCTACGCCTCGAGGTGCACGGGCCGGAGCCAGCGGCGGTCGTGGTACAGCAACGCGTCGTCGTCGGCTCCCGTGCCGCCGTCCTCGACCTGCACGACGACGACGGCGTTGCCGTGCACGTGCACGCGCTCCACGATGCGGCCGGTCATCCAGGCGGTGACGTCGTGCAGCAAGGGGAGGCCGTGCGGCCCCTCGCTCCAGTGGTCGCCCTCGAACCGCTCGGCGGCCGGGCCGGCCATGCGGCGCGCGAGGCCCTGGTTGCGGAGGCCGAGCAGGTGGATCACCACGTGTTCGGTCTCCTCGATGGCCCGCCACGAGCTGGCGGTGCGCGCCATGTTGAAGGTGGCGAGCGGCGGGACGGCGGCGAGCGAGGCCAGCGAGGTCGCGGTGAAGCCGACGGGTCGGCCGCCCGAGTCCCGGGCGGTGACGATGGCGACGCCCGCGGCGTGGCGGCGGAAGCCGGCCTTGAACGCGGCGAGGTCGGCGGGGTCGGGCTGGGCAGCCGCGGCTGCTGGTGCGGTGGTGTCGGGCATGACGGGTGGGCGCCTCCTGTGCTCTGCTGCCGGGGGAGTGGCGGGCGCGTCCGCACCGTGACGGCTCGCGCAGGGCCCGCTCGGGCTAGGCTCGACGGGCCATGATCCAGACCACAGACCTCCGGGGCCTCAAGCCTACCCACGCCGACCTGCTGGGCCTCGTGCCCCGGTCGCACGTCGACGTCGCCGCCGCCTCAGGCGCCGCGGCCCAGATCGTCCAGGCCGTGCGCGAGCGCGGCGCGGACGCCCTGCGCGACCAGGCAGAGCGCTTCGACGGCGTCCGCACGGACGTGTTCCGCGTCGAGGCGGCGGCCATCGCCCGAGCCGTCGACGAGCTCGACCCCCTGGTGAAGGAGGCGCTGGTCGAGTCGATCGCCCGCGTCACCGAGGCCAGCAGGGCCCAGGTGCCCGAGGGCTCCGTGACCGTCCCGGCCCCCGGGGCGCTCATCGAGCAGCGCTGGCAGCCGGTCGCCCGGGCGGGCGTGTACGTCCCCGGCGGCAAGGCCGTGTACCCGTCGAGCGTCGTCATGAACGTCGTGCCGGCCCTCGTCGCCGGGGTCGGCTCGGTCGCGCTCGTCTCACCCGGGCAGCGCGACTTCGGCGGCGCCGTCCACCCCGTCATCCTCGGCGCGGCGGGGCTCCTCGGCGTCGACGAGGTCTACGTCATGGGCGGGGCGGGCGCCATCGCGGCCCTCGCCTACGGAGTGCCCGAGATCGGGCTCGAGCCGGTCCAGGTCATCACCGGCCCCGGCAACAACTACGTGGCCGCCGCGAAGCAGCTCGTCCGCGGACGCGTCGGCATCGACGCCGTGGCGGGCGCCACCGAGATCCTCGTCATCGCCGACGACTCGGCCGACCCCACGCTCGTCGCCGTCGACCTGATCAGCCAGGCCGAGCACGACGAGGAGGCCGCCGCCGTCCTCGTGACCACCTCGGCGGAGCTCGCCGACCGGGTCCGAGACGAGCTCGTGCGGCTCGTCCCGCAGACGCTGAGCGCGACCCGCGTGCAGACCGCCCTCGACGGCCGCCAGTCGGCCCTCGTGCTCGTCGACGACCTGGCGGCCGCCGTCGACTTCAGCAACGCCTACGGGCCCGAGCACCTCGAGATCCAGACGCGCGACGACGAGGGGGTCCTCGCGGGCGTCACGAGCGCCGGTGCGGTCTTCGTGGGCCCGAGCACCCCCGTGAGTCTGGGCGACTACCTCGCCGGCTCGAACCACGTCCTGCCCACGGGCGGCCAGTCGCGGTTCTCGTCGGGACTCGGCGCGTACACGTTCCTCCGGCCGCAGCAGATCGTGCGCTACGACCACGACGCCCTGGCCGAGGTCGCCGACAGGTTGGTCGCCCTGTCGCGCGCGGAGCTGCTGCCCGCCCACGGCGAGGCCGTCGCGGCGCGTCTCCACAAGCCCTGACCGGTCGTCCCGGCGGCGTCCGTGCGGGGCGCGGCCGAGCGTGTCCCGCCCGGGGCGTCGAGGGGGCGGGGTGCGGGGCCCCAGTACGCTGAGGGCACCATGTTCTGTCCTTTCTGTCGCCACCCCGATTCCCGCGTCGTCGACTCCCGCACGAGCGACGACGGCACCTCGATCCGTCGGCGGCGCCAGTGCCCGAACTGCGGTCGTCGCTTCAGCACGACCGAGACGGCCAGCCTGAACGTCGTCAAGCGCAACGGCGTGCTCGAGTCCTTCAGCCGGGAGAAGATCATCTCCGGCGTCCGCAAGGCCTGCCAGGGCCGTCCCGTCACCGACGGCGACCTGGCCGTCCTGGCGCAGAAGGTCGAGGAGGCGGTGCGTGCGTCGGGCACGTCGCAGATCGAGGCGAACGACATCGGCCTCGCGATCCTGCCGCCCCTGCGCGAGCTCGACGAGGTCGCCTACCTGCGCTTCGCGAGCGTCTACCAGGCCTTCGACTCCCTCGAGGACTTCGAGTCGTCGATCACGCAGCTCCGTCACGAGCACCGTGACCGCGTGCGCACGCCTCGATCGGTCGGCGAGTGAGGACCGCCTACCGGGTCGTGTTCGACCTGGTGCTGTCGAAGATGGACCCCGAAGACGCGCACCACCTCGCGTCCCGGGTCATCCGTGGCGTCCCGCGGGTCGGCCTGGCGCCGCTGGTGCGCCGACTCACTGCCCCGCACCCGTCTCTCGCCGTCGAGGCGCTGGGCCTCCGTTTCGACTCGCCGTTCGGCGTCGCCGCGGGCTTCGACAAGGACGCGACAGGCATCGCCGGTCTCGGGGCCCTCGGCTTCGGCCACGTCGAGGTCGGCACCGTCACGGCCAGGGCCCAGCCGGGCAACGAGCGACCGAGGCTGTTCCGTCTGGTGCCCGACCTGGCGGTCGTCAACCGCATGGGCTTCAACAACGGAGGCGCGGCGCAGGCAGCCGGCGAGCTCACCCGCGCACGGCGGGCCTCCGTCCGGCCGGTGATCGGGGTCAACATCGGCAAGAGCCGTGTGGTCGAGGTCGACGACGCGGTCGACGACTACCTCGTGAGCACGCGCCTGCTCGCCCCGCTGGCCGACTACCTGGCCGTCAACGTCAGCTCGCCCAACACGCCCGGTCTCCGTGGCCTGCAGGAGCTCGACAAGCTGTCGCCGCTGCTCCGCGCGGTCCACGCGGCCGCAGGCGACACCCCCGTGCTCGTCAAGATCGCCCCCGACCTCGACGACGACGGCATCCGCCACATCGCCGAGCTCGTCACCGAGATCGGCCTCGGGGGAGTGATCGCGACGAACACGACCCTGTCCCGTTCGGGGCTGCAGACGTCGCCCGCGGTCGTGGAGTCCGCGGGGGCCGGTGGTCTCTCCGGCGCCCCGCTCGCGGCCCGGTCGCTCGAGGTGCTCCGGGTGCTGCGCTCCGTGCTGCCCGACGAGACATGCGTCGTGTCCGTCGGGGGCGTGACGAGCGCGGCCGACGTGCAGTCGCGCCTCGAGGCCGGGGCGACGCTCGTGCAGGGCTACACGGCCTTCCTCTACGAGGGGCCGCTCTGGGCCCGGAAGGTCAACCGGGGGCTGCGCGCACTCCGCCGAGCGGCGTGACCGGTCTCGGCAGCCCCGAGAGACGCGCCCCACACGAAGTAGCCCCCGACCATGTGGTCGGGGGCTCCTCCGTGCGGCCTGGCTACAGCGTGGGGAAATCGCGGCGCTTGACCTGCGGCTTCGGCAGCCGCATCGGCTTCATCTGCATGGCGCGCATCGCGGTGTACCAGCGGTTGCCCTTCTGGAGGCCGTCGTCGCCGAACTTCGCGCGCAGCTGCGACGAGACGCGCTGGCCGGCGAGCAGGCAGTCGGCGACGGCGAGGATGAAGAAGCCCCACAGGACGAACAGCGTCGTCGTCTGGACCGCGACGTTCTGGACGATGCTCATGACGATGACGAGCACCATGACCGGGATCATCGCTTCGCCGACGCTGTAGCGAGCGTCGACGTAGTCGCGGATGAACTTGCGCTGCACGCCCTTGTCGCGCTCGGGGAGGAACTTCTCCTCGCCGTTCGCGAGCCCGACGCGCTGGCGCTCGCGCTGCTCGGCGAGACGGGCGCGCTGGGCCTTCTGCGCCTCCTTGCCGGTGGCCACGAGAGGGCGCTGGTTGGCGGCCTCGCGTTCGCGACGGGTCGGCGTCGGCCGTCCCTTGCCGGTCGTCGGCGACTCGGTCTCGTCGACGGTCGTCGTGATGGTCTTGTCAGGTGCCTTGGCCACGGAGAGTCCTCGGGGGTTGAACGAGTTCCTAAGATTACCTGCATGACCGACTCGCAGCACCCCGTGACCCCGACCGATCCTCGTACTGTCAGCGAACTCGCGGAGGCGGTGCAGGGCGGCTTCCCCGCCGCAGTCGCCGACCTCGGCGGCCTGGTCCGCATCCCGTCCGTCTCGTGGGACGCCTTCGACCCCGCGCACGTGGCCGCCAGCGCCGAGGCCGTCGCCGAGCTCGTGCGGGGCACGGGCCTCTTCGAGACCGTGCAGGTGAGCCGTGCGCCGATCGGCGACACCGGCACCCTCGGCCAGCCGGCCGTGCTCGCCCGGCGCCCCGCGCGCGACGGCAAGCCGACGGTCCTCCTCTACGCCCACCACGACGTGCAGCCCCAGGGCGACGACGCCGACTGGGACTCGCCTCCGTTCGAGCCCACCGTCAAGGGCGATCGCCTCTACGGGCGGGGCGCCTCCGACGACAAGGCCGGCGTGATGACCCACGTGGCGGCGCTGCGGGCCGTCCGCGAGGTGCTCGGCGACGACCTGGGCGTCGGCGTCGCGGTGTTCATCGAGGGGGAGGAGGAGTTCGGCTCCCGCTCGTTCGCCGACTTCCTGCGCCAGCACCGGGACGACCTCGCGGCCGACGTCATCGTCGTCGCCGACTCGGGCAACTGGAGCACGACCGTCCCCGCCATCACCGTGGGGCTCCGCGGCAACGTGACGTTCCGGCTGACCGTCCGCACCCTGGCGCACGCGTCCCACTCGGGGATGGTCGGCGGCGCGGTCCCGGACGCGATGCTCGCGATGGTGAAGCTGCTCGCCACGCTGCACGACGACGCGGGGAGCGTCGCCGTCGCCGGGCTGCACAGCCGCGAGGCCGAGCACCCCGAGCAGAGCGAGCAGCAGCTGCGCGAGGAGGCCGGGCTGCTCGAGGGCGTGACGCCGATCGGCACCGGTCCGTTGCTCAGCCGCGTGTGGTCGCAGCCGTCGATCACGGTGACGGGCATCGACGCGCCGAGCGTCGCGAACGCGTCGAACACGCTGTCGCCCGAGGTGTCCGTCCGGATCAGCGCGCGCATCGCTCCCGGGCAGGCTGCCTCCGAGGCCTACGCGGCCATCGAGGCGCACCTCCGCGAGCACGCCCCCTTCGGCGCGCACGTCGAGATCGACGACGTCGACCAGGGCGACCCGTTCCTCGTCGACACCAGCGGCTGGGCCCTCGCCGAGGCCACGGCGGCCATGACGGAGGCCTGGGGGGAGGCGCCCCTGCAGATCGGCATCGGCGGCTCGATCCCGTTCATCGCGGACCTCGTCCGGACGTTCCCTGAGGCCCAGATCCTCGTCACGGGCGTGGAGGACCCCGACACGCGCGCGCACAGCCCGAACGAGTCCCAGCACCTCGGCGTGCTGCACCGTGCCGTGCTCAGCGAGGCCGTGCTGATCGCCCGCCTCGACGCACGGAGCTGAGGCACGACGGTGTCGACGGTGCCCGTGCACCGTCGGCCTCGTCGGCCCTGGTCGCCGGGAACAAATCCCGGCACGGGCTGCTTACACTGGTCAACGACGAGTGCCCCTGCGCACCGACCCGAGGAGGCTCCATGACCGACACCGCGACCCCCGCCGTCGAGACGGCCGCCGGCGACACGACGACCGCCCACGGCGTCACGATCACCGCGACCGCCGCCGACAAGGTGAAGAGCCTCCTGACGCAGGAGGGACGTGACGACCTCCGCCTCCGCGTGGCCGTCCAGCCCGGTGGCTGCTCCGGCCTCATCTACCAGCTCTACTTCGACGAGCGCCTCCTCGAGAACGACGCCACGGTCGACTTCGACGGCGTCGAGGTCGTCGTCGACAAGATGAGCGTCCCCTACCTCGACGGCGCTGCCATCGACTTCGAGGACACGATCCAGAAGCAGGGCTTCACCATCGACAACCCGAACGCCCAGGGCAGCTGCGCCTGCGGCGACAGCTTCCACTGACGCAGGAGGCGCCTCCCGGGCGCTCCTGAACGGTCACCACACGAGAGGGACCGCCGAGAGGCGGTCCCTCTCGTGCGTCCAGGTGGCTCGTGCTCGAACGACTCGGCGGGGCCGCGTGCAGAGGCCCGGTCAACCTGCGAGTAGGCTAGGGAAGTCCCGTCCTAGACTGGGAAGACCCCAAGCTGTCGTGTCATCCGAGAGGTAACAGTGCGTTCTAACCGCCGTCTTCGTTGGGCCGCCATCCCCGTGGCCGCCGTCATGGCCCTCGTCCTCGCGGGATGTACGCCCGAGCAGCTCCAGGGCTGGCTCCCCACCACCGCGGGCACCACCAACCACGTCGACAGCATCATCGGCCTGTGGGTCACGTCGTGGATCGTCCTGCTGATCGTCGGCCTCATCGTCTGGGGCCTCATCATCTGGACCTGCATCGCCTACCGGCGTCGTAAGGGCCAGACCGGTCTCCCCGTGCAGCTGCGCTACAACATGCCGATCGAGATCTTCTACACGGTCGTGCCGCTCATCCTCGTGCTGGGCTTCTTCGCCTTCACCGCCCGTGACCAGGCCGCCATCGAGGAGCCGACCGCGAACCCCGACGTGAAGATCGACGTCTACGCGAAGCGCTGGGCCTGGGACTTCAACTACATCGACCAGCAGCAGGAAGACGACAGCGTCTACTACCAGGGCATCCAGGCCCAGGAGCTGCCGAGCGGCGAGGTCGACCAGGACCAGCTCCCCGTGCTGTACCTCCCCGTGGGCAAGACCGTGCAGATCGACCTCAAGTCGCGCGACGTCGCCCACTCCTTCTGGATCGTCGACTTCCTCTACAAGAAGGACACGATCCCCGGCAAGACCAACTACATGTACTTCACGCCCGAGAAAGAGGGCACGTTCACGGGCAAGTGCGCCGAGCTCTGCGGCGAGTACCACTCCCTGATGCTGTTCAACGTCAAGGTCGTCTCCGAGGGCGAGTACGAGGACTACCTCGACACGCTCGCCGACGAGGGCAACACCGGCCTCCTGGGCGACCAGTACAACACCAACACCAACCAGCCGAACAACGAGGCGCCCGTCGCCGCCGGTTCGGACGAGAAGTAAAGGCACGGGTTCGATGACAGCCACCGCCACTCGCCCCTCCACGGGCGGTACGTCCTCAGGTCAGAACTTCGGCGCCTCCAAGGTGGGGCGCAAGGGCAACGTCGTCGTCACCTGGCTGACGTCGACCGACCACAAGACCATCGGGTACATGTACCTGATCGCGTCGTTCCTCTTCTTCTGCCTCGGCGGCGTGATGGCGCTGTTGATCCGCGCGCAGCTCTTCGCCCCCGGGCTCGAGATCGTGCAGACGAAAGAGCAGTACAACCAGCTCTTCACCATGCACGGCACGATCATGCTGCTCATGTTCGCGACGCCGCTGTTCTCCGGCTTCGCCAACGCGCTCATGCCCCTGCAGATCGGTGCGCCCGACGTCGCCTTCCCGCGGCTGAACGGCTTCGCCTTCTGGCTCTACCTCTTCGGCTCGCTCATCGCGGTCGCCGGCTTCCTCACCCCCCAGGGCGCCGCCTCCTTCGGCTGGTTCGCCTACGCGCCGCTGTCGGACACGACGTTCTCACCAGGGCTCGGCGGCAATTTGTGGGTCTTCGGGCTCGGGATGACCGGCTTCAGCACGATCCTCGGCTCGGTCAACTTCATCACCACCATCGTGACGATGCGTGCCCCCGGCATGACGATGTGGCGCATGCCGATCTTCACCTGGAACACGCTGATCACCTCGATCCTCGTGATCATGGCGTTCCCCGTCCTCGCCGCCGCCCTGTTCGGGCTCGGGTTCGACCGGGTGTTCGACGCGCAGGTCTTCAACCCCGCCAACGGAGGCGCCATCCTCTGGCAGCACCTCTTCTGGTTCTTCGGTCACCCCGAGGTGTACATCATCGCGCTGCCGTTCTTCGGCATCGTCTCCGAGGTCTTCCCGGTCTTCAGCCGCAAGCCGATCTTCGGGTACAAGACGCTCGTCTACGCGACGATCTCGATCGCGGCCCTCTCGGTCACGGTGTGGGCGCACCACATGTACGTCACGGGCTCGGTCCTCCTGCCGTTCTTCTCGCTGATGACGATGCTCATCGCGGTCCCCACCGGCGTGAAGATCTTCAACTGGATCGGCACGATGTGGCGCGGCTCGGTCACGTTCGAGACCCCGATGCTCTGGGCGATCGGCTTCCTGGTGACCTTCACCTTTGGTGGGCTCACCGGCGTCATCCTGGCGTCGCCGCCGCTCGACTTCCACGTCTCCGACACGTACTTCGTCGTGGCTCACTTCCACTACGTCGTGTTCGGAACGGTCGTCTTCGCGATGTTCTCCGGCTTCTACTTCTGGTGGCCGAAGTGGACGGGCAAGATGCTCAACGAGCGTCTCGGCAAGATCCACTTCTGGATGCTGTTCATCGGCTTCCACACGACGTTCCTCATCCAGCACTGGCTCGGCGTCATGGGCATGCCCCGCCGCTACGCCACGTACCAGGCCGAGGACCACTTCACGTGGATGAACCAGCTGTCGACGATCGGCGCCATGCTCCTCGGCGTCTCGATCCTGCCGTTCCTCTACAACGTGTACATCACCGCGCGTCGGGCGCCCAAGGTCGAGGTCAACGACCCCTGGGGCTACTCCCGCTCGCTCGAGTGGGCCACGTCGTGCCCGCCGCCCCGCCACAACTTCACGTCGATCCCGCGCATCCGCTCGGAGTCGCCGGCGTTCGACCTCAACCACCCCGAGGCAGGCATCCCCGTCGGCATCGGCCCGGTCAAGGACGCACCCGAGGCCCCCACGTACGACGCATCCAGCAACGAGGTGAAGTAGTCCGATGAGAACCAACGCGACCCTGTTCTGGATCCTCGCGATCTTCTTCTTCCTCATGGACGCCGTGTACGTCATCTGGAGCCTCATCGACGTCGGCAAGGTCGAGTGGGCCGGCACCATGGGCATCGGTCTTGCCGGCGCGCTGGGTGTGTTCCTCGCCTTCTACATGGGGCGCTCGCATGCGGCCCAGGGGGGCGAGCTCGCCGAGGATCGTCCCGACGCGAACATCGACGACGGCGACCCCGAGCTCGGGCACTTCAGCCCCTGGTCGTGGTGGCCCATCCTGCTCGCCTTCTCGTGCGGCCTGATCTTCCTCGCCCTCGCTGTCGGCATGTGGATCATCTACATCGGTGGCGCCCTCGTGGCCGTCGCTCTCGTCGGCTGGGTCTACGAGTACTACCGGGGCAACTTCGCCCACTGACCTCTCGGTCCGTTCAGATGCCGCTCACCCTCACGGGTGGGCGGCATCTGTCGTTGCGGGCCTGGGTGTTCGTGCGCGGTGCCCGACCCCTGGCGCGCACCCACGCGCCCCCAGAGTCGGAGGGGACGCTGCGATGCCCCCTGCGCGCTCAGTGTGCCAGGGTGCAGGCCACGTGACCCCGTCGCCGCACAAGCCTCGCGGCTCGCGGCTCGCGGCTCAAGCTCTCCCCGCGGCGACTTCGTCATCCCGCCGAGTCCTGAGCCCGTGATGTCGGCGGGTCGGTGTCGCTCGAGGCGGGTCGGCGCTGACCCGCCGAGGACGACGGTGACCGGCCGAAGCTCGAGAGCGCGCCAGCTCAGCCGTGGCCCTGAGTTGATCAGGCCACAGGAGACCGGAGTTCACCGCGGTAGCGGGCTGGGTGCATCGCCGCCGTTGCTGACAGGTCCGCATCGAGTCAAGGGAGGGCACGAGAACCCACCGAGGGGAACGGGACCCCACCGTAGGGCCTCAGGACCCCACGGGAGGGCCAGGAGATGCCGATGCGTCGGGCCAGGGGCCCGTGCTCGCACGGCGGGCTTCGCGAGCACGGCAGACCGGGAAAGGCGTGGCGGGTCGCCGTCGCCCCGGACGGATCACTGCGGACTCATCGAGGACCAGGAACCCCGCCCATGCGCGAGTGCGAACCTGCGGAGGCGTGTGCCCGCGTGACCGGGTTGAAGCCCTCTGTGCCGGCCTGGCGAAGGAGCTGGCGGGCTGCCGTACTTCCCGGCGGGTCAGCGCATACCCGCCGGGAACCACGGGAACCCGCCGGGAACCACGGAAACCCGCCGCGAAGTACGGAAACCCGCCGCGAAGCACGGAAACCCGCCGAAGCGTGCAGGCAGGTCGTGATGCTGTCGTCAGGGCCCTCAAGAGGGCGGCGGCGCGGGGGCGGATGCGCGGGCGGGAAGGCTCGCCGCGGCCCAGCCCGGACGCGCTGCCAGCTCGGGAAACCGTCGAGAGGCGCTGTCTGCAGGGTGGCACGGTCAACAGAGGTCAGCAGCAGGCGAAGAGGCGCCTGCTTGCGGGGGAAGAGGGGCGGACGGCGGAGGGCCCGACCGCTGGTGCGGTCGGGCCCTCCGGATGGTGCAGGTGGGTCAGTGCTCGTCGTGGTGCGAAGCCTCGATCTCCGAACGCTTGACCGGCGCGATGCGGTCCTCGAAGAAGAAGGTCGACACCGACGCCCTGACGCGCTGCAGGGGAGTGATCTGCCCGTTCGCGTTCGGACGGATCATGAGCGGCTCGTACTCGTTGAAGTTCAGCAGACGCCAGCGCTCGTACTCGTCGAGCTGCTCGTGGACCTCGACGTACTCGCCACCGGGGAGGCGGACGATTCGACCCGACTCGTAGCCGTGCAGCGCGATCTCGCGGTCCTTCTTCTGGAGGGCCAGGCAGACGCGCTTGGTGATCCAGAAGGCGAGGAACGGCCCGATGATCAGCACGGCCTGGACCGAGTGGATCACGAAGTTCAGCGAGAGCCTGAAGTGCGTCGCCATGATGTCCGAGCTCGCCGCAGCCCAGAGAGCCGCGTAGACGACGATGCCGGCGGCACCGATGGCCGTGCGGGTCGGGGCGTTGCGCGGACGGTCGAGGATGTGGTGCTCGCGCTTGTCGCCGGTCACCCACGCCTCGAGGAACGGGTATAGCAGCACCGCGAGGATGAAGATCACCAGGACGGCGATCGGCGCCAGGATGTTCATCGAGACCGTGTAGCCGAAGAAGAGGAACTCCCAGCCCGGCGGGACGAGTCGCAGAGCACCGTCGGCGAAGCCGATGTACCAGTCAGGCTGCGTTCCCGCCGACACCGGCGACGGGTCGTAGGGACCGTAGTTCCAGATCGGGTTGATCGTAAAGAGCGACGCGATCAGCACCAGGACGCCGAAGACGATGAAGAAGAACCCACCGGCCTTGGCGGCGAAGACCGGCATGACGGGGACGCCGACGACGTTCTCGTTGGTCTTGCCAGGGCCAGCCCACTGCGTGTGCTTGTTGATGATCAGCAGCAGCAGGTGGACGCCGAGGAGGGCGATCAGGAGCGCCGGCAACAGCATGATGTGCAGCGAGTAGAAGCGACCCACCATGTCCGTGCCGGGGAACTCGCCGCCGAACAGCAGGTACGAGATCCAGACGCCGATCACGGGGATGCCCTTGACCATGCCGTCGATGATCCGCGCACCGTTGCCCGAGAGCAGGTCGTCGGGGAGCGAGTAGCCCGTGAACCCCTCGGCCATGGCGAGCACCCAGAGGGTGAAGCCGACGACCCAGTTGATCTCGCGGGGCTTGCGGAACGCACCCGTGAAGTAGACGCGCAGCATGTGCAGCATGATCGACGCCACGAAGAGCAGGGCAGCCCAGTGGTGGATCTGGCGGAACAGCAGGCCGCCGCGGATGTCGAACGAGATGTCGAGCGTCGACGCCATGGCGGCCGACATGTTGAGACCCTTGAGCGGCACGTACGAGCCGTTGTAGTTGACCTCGGCCATGGACGGCTGGAAGAAGAACGTCAGGAACGTGCCCGAGAGCAGGATCACGACGAACGAGTACAGCGCGACCTCGCCGAGCATGAACGACCAGTGGTCGGGGAAGATCTTGCGACCCACCTCGCGGACGAGGCCCGACATGCTCGTGCGCTCGTCGACGTAGTTCGCCGCGGCACCGAAGATCTTGTTCGTCTTGGTCGGCGCGAAGGCCGGTGCCGTGGTGGTGGTGTTCGAGCCCTCGGACGACGGAGTCGTGTCGGTGCTCGGTGCCGGAGTTGTGGTGATCACTTTTCGCGCTCCCAGAAGCTAGGGCCCACAGGTTCGTGGAAGTCGCTCTGCGCGACGAGGTACCCGTCGGAGTCCACGGCGATGGGCAGCTGCGGGAGGGGCCGCTTGGCCGGTCCGAAGATCACTTCGCAGTTGTTCGTCACGTCGAAGGTCGACTGGTGGCAGGGGCAGAGCAGGTGGTGTGTCTGCTGCTCGTAGAGCGCCACGGGGCACCCGACGTGCGTGCAGATCTTGGAGTACGCGACGATGCCGTCGTACTGCCATCCCTCGCGGCCTTCAGGGATGTTGAGGTCCTCGGGCTTCAGGCGCATGAGCAGCACAGCTGCCTTCGCCTTCTCCTCGAGGAGGTGCTCCGACTCGTTCAGGTTCTCGGGGATCACGTGGAACACCGAGCCCAGGGTCACGTCGGACGCTCTGATGCGCGAGCCGTCAGGGTCGCGGGTGAGGTGCATGCCGTCTTCCCAGAGGGTGTGACGGAGGACCTCGTTGGGGTCTTCTGCCGGGGCCAGGTCGCGGAAGATCACGACGGCCGGCAGGGGAGTGGCGACGAGTGCGCCGATGAGGCTGTTGCGGATGAGCGCACGGCGGCCGAAGCCCGACTCCTGGTTGCCCAGGGCGAAAACCTCGACGGCCTTCTCGCGGGTCTCGTCGGTGCCGCGGGTGCTGTGTCGCATCTCGGTGATCTCGCGAGCGGGCATGAGCGTCTTCGACCAGTGCACCGCACCGATGCCGACGGACAGCAGGCCGAGCGCGATGCCGAGGCCGAGGAAGAGGTTGTTCAGGCGTACGGAACCCGAGTCGCCCGACGTGATCGGGAACGCCACGTAGGCGCCGATGGCACCGATGCTGCCGACGATCGAGAGGAAGAACCAGATGCTGACCTGGCGCTCGGCCTTCTTCTCGGCCCTGGGGTCGATGTCCGTGACGCGGTCGCGGTGGGGCGGCTCACCCGGGTTCTCGAAGACGTCCGTCGTGACGACGGCCGTTCCGGCCGACACCTGTCGAGGCTCATGCTTCTCGACAGCCGAGCCCGCGGTGGGGGCCTCGTCGTCGTGCTGTGCCATGATTTCTTGCCTTTCGTGGAGTGCGGGAGAGTCGCGGGTCAGTTGGACCGGGCGGTGAGCCAGATGGTCACGGCGACGATCGCGCCGAGGCCGAAGATCCAGATGAAGAGGCCCTCGGCGACGGGGCCGAGGCTCCCGAGCTCGAACCCGCCGGGCGACGGGTTGTTCTCCAGGTACTTGAGGTAGGTGATGACGTCGGCCTTGTCCTGAGGGGACAGGTTGAGGTCGTTGAAGACGGGCATGTTCTGCGGGCCGGTGAGCATGGCCTCGTAGATGTGCGCGCCGCTGACGCCGTCGAGTGCGGGGGCGTACTTGCCCTCGGTGAGGGCGCCTCCTGCACCGGCGACGTTGTGGCACATCGCGCAGTTGATGCGGAACAGCTCGGCGCCGTTGGTCGTGTCGCCGTCGGCCTGCAGATATTCGTCGTCGGGGATCGCGGGCCCGGGGGCCAGCGACGCGACGTAGGCGGCGAGGTCGTAGACCTGGTCGTCGGTGAACTGCGTGGGCTTCTCTTCTGCCTGGGGGCCGTTGGCCGCCATGGGCATGCGGCCGGTGCCTACCTGGAAGTCGACCGAGGCAGCGCCGACGCCGATGAGGCTGGGGCCCTCGCCCGTGCCGTCGGCGGCGAGGCCGTGGCAGGTGGCGCAGTTGGAGGCGAAGAGCTTCTGGCCCTCGTCGATGCTCTGCTGTGAGGCGGCGGAGGTGGTGCTCTCGTCGGCCGTGGCCGTTGACGAGAAGAGGGCGTAGGCACCGCCGGTGGTCAGCAGGCCGACCAGGAGGAGCGAGGCCGTGGCCAGGGGGCTGCGGCGACCGGTCTTGGCCGGGCGGCGCTTGGGCGTGCGGCCCTCGGGAGAGGACGTGGCTGCTGAGCTTTTGAGGAACATGCTGTGCGAGGGATCCAATGCCTATTTGAGGACGTAGACGACCATGAAGAGGCCGATCCACACCACGTCGACGAAGTGCCAGTAGTACGAGACGACGATGGCGGTCGTCGCCTCCTTGTGACCGAAGTTCTTGACGGCGAAGGCGCGGCCGATCGTGAGCAGGAACGCGATGAGCCCGCCGATGACGTGGGCCCCGTGGAAGCCGGTCGTCATGTAGAAGGCCGAGCCGTAGGCGCTCGAGCTGAGCGTGACGTGCTCGGAGATGAGGTGCGCGTACTCGAACACCTGGAGGCAGATGAACGCGGCGCCCATGGAGTAGGTGAGGAAGAACCACTCGACCATGCCCCACGAGCCGACCTGGAACAGCTTGCCGGTGCGTCGTGCCTGCATGCGCTCGGCGGCGAAGACGCCGAACTGGCAGGTGACCGACGAGAGCACGAGCATGATCGTGTTCGTCAGGGCGAACGGCACGTCGAGCTTGGCGGTCTCGGCAGCCCACAGCCCCGGGGAGGTGCTGCGCAGCGTGAAGTAGATCGCGAAGAGGCCGGCGAAGAACATGACCTCGCTGCCGAGCCACACGATGGTGCCCACGGCAACCGTGCTCGGCCGGTTCACGACCGGTCCTGCAGAAGGTCTCGAGAGAGAGGTACTTGTCACGAGGACCATTATGCCTGGTAACCGGCCCAGGGTTTGCGCAGGAAACCCCGGGTGGTGGATTTTGCGTTGACGACGAGCTATGTGATGGGCCACCCTGTGCGCCGATAGCCTTGGCGGCATGATCCACGACCTGACCTGGCCCTTCCTCATCGACCAGCTGCTCTCCGGGCACGACCTCTCGATCAGCGAGGCGACCTGGGCGATGGAGCGCGTCATGGTGGGGGAGGCGACCCCGGCCCAGCTCGGCGCGTTCCTCGTGGCCCTCCGTGCCAAGGGCGAGACCGTCGACGAGATCGTCGGCTTCCGCGACGCCGTGCTGGCCCACGCGGTGCCGCTGCCCGTCGACTCCATGGCCGTCGACATCGTGGGCACGGGAGGCGACCGCTTCGGCACCGTGAACGTGTCGACGATGGCGTCCGTGGTCGTCGCGTCGACCGGCGTCCCCGTCATCAAGCACGGCAACCGCGCCGCCAGCTCGTCGTCCGGGTCCTCGGACGTGTTGGCGGCCCTCGGCATCGACCTGGGGCTCGGCGCCGACCGGGTCGCCCAGGTGCTCGGCGAGGTGGGGCTCACGTTCGCCTTCGCCGCGGCGTTCCACCCGGGCTTCGGCCACGCCGCCGCCGTCCGGCGCGAGATCGGCGTGCCCACGGTGTTCAACTTCCTCGGCCCGCTCGTCAACCCGGCACGGCCGGAGGCCAGCGCGGTCGGCGTCGCGTCGCCCGAGAAGGTGGCGCTCATCGTCGGCGTCTTCCAGACCCGAGGCGCGACCGCCCTGGTGTTCCGCGGCGACGACGGCCTCGACGAGCTGACGACGACGGGTCACAGCCACATCTGGGAGGTGTCGGCGGGCTCGGTGACCGAGCACGACCTGGATCCCCTCGAGCTGGGCATCCCGCGGGCGGCCATCGCCGACCTGGTGGGCGGCGACGCCGAGCACAACGCCGGTGTGGCTCGTCGTGTCCTCGACGGGGAGACCGGCCCCGTCCGCGACATCGTCCTGCTCAACGCCGCCGCCGGGCTCGTCTCGTACCGCCTCGCCCAGGACCCGGCCCAGCGCGACCGGCCGATCCTCACCCGGTTCCGCGAGCAGCTCCTGGTCGCCGCCGAGGCGATCGACTCGGGTGCCGCCTCCCGCAAGCTGGCCGACTGGGTGGCCGCCACGCGGCGCTGAGTCGTGCCGACCGCCTCCTGCGTCCCGCCCGGGCCGAGACGAGGAGGCGGTCCTCCCGCACACGACGGAGGGCCCGTTCCTGACGGAACGGGCCCTCGTGCTGTCACCTCAGGGAGGTCGGCGTCAGCGTGTCACCTCAGAGGAGGCTGGCGTCAGTTGACGTCCTCGTCGACCCAGTCGAAGGTCTTCGTGACGGCCTTCTTCCAGAGGCGGAGGGTGCGGTCGCGCTCGTCGGCCTCGATGTTCGGCGTCCAGCGCTTGTCCTCCTGCCAGTTCGAGCGCAGGTCGTCGAGCGTCTCCCAGAAGCCGACCGCGAGGCCTGCCGCGTAGGCGGCGCCCAGCGCGGTGGTCTCGGCGACGACCGGACGCACCACGGGCACGTTCAGGATGTCGGCCTGGAACTGCATCAGCGCGTCGTTGCCGGTCATGCCGCCGTCGACCTTGAGCTCGGTCAGGTCGACGCCGGAGTCGGCGTTGACCGCGTCGAGCACCTCGCGCGTCTGGAACGCCGTCGCCTCGAGGGCGGCACGGGCGATGTGTCCCTTGTTGACGTAGCGCGTGAGGCCGACCAGGGCGCCCCGGGCGTCCGAGCGCCAGTAGGGCGCGAACAGGCCGGAGAACGCGGGCACGAAGTAGACCCCGCCGTTGTCCTCGACGCTCTTGGCGAGCTCCTCGACCTCGGGCGCGGAGCCGATGATGCCGAGGTTGTCGCGCAGCCACTGGATCAGCGAGCCGGTGACGGCGATCGAGCCCTCGAGCGCGTAGTGCGGCGCCGCGTCGCCGAGCTTGTAGCCCAGCGTCGTGAGGAGGCCGTTCTTCGAGTGGACGATCTCCTCGCCCGTGTTGAAGATCAGGAAGTTGCCGGTGCCGTAGGTGTTCTTCGACTCGCCCTGGTCGAACGCGGCCTGGCCGAAGGTCGCGGCCTGCTGGTCGCCCAGGATGCCGGCGATCGGGACCTCGCGGAGGAGGCTGGAGGCCTCGACCGTGCCGTAGACCTCGGACGAGCTCTTGATCTCGGGGAGCATCGAGCGGGGCACGTCGAAGGCCTCGAGGATGTCGTCGCGCCACTCGAGCGTCTCGAGGTCCATGAAGAGGGTGCGCGAGGCGTTGGTGACGTCGGTGACGTGCACGCCGCCGTCGGTGCCGCCGGTGAGGTTCCAGAGGACCCAGGTGTCGGTCGTGCCGAAGAGCAGGTCGCCGGCCTCGGCCTTCTCGCGAGCGCCCTCGACGTTCTCGAGGATCCAGACGACCTTCGTGCCCGAGAAGTAGGTGGCGAGCGGCAGGCCCACGACGGGCTTGAAGCGCTCGACGCCGCCGTCGGCCGCGAGGCGGTCGACGATCGACTGGGTGCGGGTGTCCTGCCAGACGATGGCGTTGTAGACGGCCTTGCCGGTGGTCTTGTCCCAGACGACGGCGGTCTCGCGCTGGTTGGTGATGCCGACGGCCTTGATGTTGTGGCGCGTGATGTCGGCGCGGGACAGGGCCTGGCCGATGACCTCGCGGGTGTTCTCCCAGATCTCGGCAGGGTCGTGCTCGACCCAGCCGGCGCGCGGGAAGATCTGCTCGTGCTCCTTCTGGCCGGTCGAGACGATCGAGCCGGAGTGGTCGAAGATGATGGCGCGGGTGCTGGTGGTGCCCTGGTCGATCGCCAGGATGTAGTCGTCGCTCACGGGTGGTTCTCCTTCGTCGTTGATGGTGTGCACCGGGCAGGGAGGACACGCCCCGGCCGTGGCCGGAACGTGTCCCGGGTGTCCCCGCGGTGCAGTCGTGGAACGGGTGTGGCCGGTCTGCTAGCCGTTGATGAGGGGGAGGAGCGGGTACGACAGCAGCGCCGCGAGCGAACCGCCGACCAGGGGTCCCACCACGGGCACCCAGGCGTAGGACCAGTCGCTCGAGCCCTTGCCCTTGATGGGCAGGATGGCGTGCGCGATGCGCGGTCCGAGGTCACGGGCCGGGTTGATGGCGTAGCCGGTCGGGCCGCCGAGGGAGGCGCCGATGCCGACCACCAGGAGACCGACGGCCAGGCCGCCGAGACCGCCGAGGTCGACCGGGGCCGCGCTGCCGTTCGTGAAGGCGATGATGACGAACACGAGCACGAAGGTGCCGATGATCTCGGTGACGAGGTTCCAGCCGTAGTTGCGGATGGCCGGGCCGGTCGAGAAGACGCCGAGCTTCGAGGCCGGGTCGGGCTCCTCGTCGAAGTGGTTCTTGTAGGCCAGCCAGACGATGACGGCACCGATGATCGCTCCGACCATCTGCGCCGCGACGTAGACGAGGAACTGCGGGAAGTCGATGTTGCCGAGGATCAGCTGCGCGATGCTGACAGCGGGGTTGAGGTGCGCCCCCGACTTGTACGAGACGGCGATGCCGGCGAAGACCGCGAGGCCCCAGCCGAAGTTCACCATCAGGGTGCCGCCGTTGAAGCCCTTCGACTTCGTGAGGGCCACGTTGGCGACCACGCCGCCACCGAGGGTGAGGAGCATGGCGGTGCCCACCAGTTCAGAGAGAAAAATCGTTCCCAGGTCCACGTCGACCTTCCTTAGTCGTCGGGCGGGGTGCCACTGTGCACCTCCGCGGTGAGCGTGTGGCATCACCATAGACCCGCGTGCGGCCCCGTCCGCCACCCGAATCACCACGGATGCACATATGTGCACGGGAGGCGTCGCGCGCCCTGCCTGCACCGGCCCTGGCCGGAGTAGCTTCGAGGCGCGACGGTGCCGCCCGTGCACCGCGCCCGTTCCAGGGAAGGACTTCGATGAAGAAGCTCATCAACGATCCGAAGGACGTCGTCGAGGAGGCGGTGGCCGGCATCGGCGCCGCTCACCCCGACCTGTTGGTCGTCTCGCACGACCCGACGTTCGTGCGCCGCGCCGACGCTCCCGTGACGGGCAAGGTCGCGATCGTCAGCGGCGGCGGCAGCGGCCACGAGCCCCTTCACGCCGGCTTCGTCGGCCACGGCATGCTCAGCGCCGCCGTGCCGGGCCCCGTCTTCACCTCGCCCACTCCCGACCCGATCGTCGCCGCCACGCAGGCCGTCGACGGGGGAGCGGGCGTCCTCTACATCGTCAAGAACTACACCGGCGACGTCCTCAATTTCGAGACCGCGGCCGACCTGGCGGAGGCGGAGGGCATCACCGTGGCCTCGGTGCTCGTCGACGACGACGTCGCGGTCAAGGACTCCCTCTACACGGCCGGCCGACGCGGCGTCGCCGGCACGGTCGTCGTCGAGAAGACGGCAGGTGCCGCGGCCGAGCGCGGCGACTCGCTCGAGCAGGTGGCCGACGTGGCCCGTCGGACGAACGCCGCGACCAGGACGATGGGCGTCGCCCTCGCCGCCGGCGTCGTCCCGCACGCGGGCGAACCGAGCTTCACGCTGGCCGACGACGAGGTCGAGATCGGCATCGGCATCCACGGCGAGCCCGGTCGCGAGCGCGTGCCGCTCGAGCCGGTGGACCGGATCGTGGACCGCCTGCTGGACGCGGTCCTCGACGACCTGGGCACCGCCTCCGGCGATCGCGTCCTGCTGTTCGTCAACGGGATGGGCGGGACGCCGCTCGTCGAGCTGTACGTCGCGTTCCGGCGTGCCGCGGAGGTGCTGGCCGAGAAGGGCGTGGAGGTCACGCGGACCCTCGTCGGCAACTACGTCACGTCGCTCGAGATGCAGGGCATGTCGATCACCCTGACCAGGCTGGACGACGAGCTGACCGAGCTGTGGGACGCACCCGTCGAGACCGCGGCCCTGCGCCGCGGCCGCTGACCCTCCCGCCGCCACCGCACACCCGAGCAGACCAGACACCCGAGAGAAGGACGACATGACACTGGACTCCACCTGGGCCCGCCGCTTCGTCGAGCGCGCGGCCGACACCGTCAGCGAAAACCGGTCGGCGCTCGTCGAGCTCGACCGCGAGATCGGCGACGGCGACCACGGAGAGAACCTCGAGCGGGGCTTCTCGGCCGTCCGCGCGAAGCTCGCCGCGCAGCCGGACGACGCCACGCCCGGCGCCCTGCTCAAGATGGTCGCGACGACCCTCATCTCGACCGTGGGAGGCGCCTCCGGGCCCCTGCTCGGCACCGCCTTCCTCAAGGGCGCAGGTGCTCTCGGCGACGCGACCGAGATCGGCTCCGCCGGCGTCGCGGCCTTCGTGGCCGCGGCCCGGGACGGCGCCGTGCTCCGCGGCAAGGCCGAGGTCGGCGACAAGACCATGGTCGACGCCTGGACCCCCGCGACGGACGCGGCCAAGGCGGCCGCCGACGGGGGCAGCGAGCCCGCCGCCGTGCTGCGCGCGGCGGCCGACGCCGCAGCGGCGGGTGCCGAGTCGACCGAGCCGCTCGTCGCCCGCAAGGGACGAGCGAGCTACCTCGGCGAACGCGCGGTCGGCCACCGGGACCCGGGCGCGCAGTCGTCCGCGCTCATCCTGGCCGCCGCCGCGGACGCCGCCGACGACGTCGCGGCCGCCGCGACGACGACCTCCGGGGAGGCGTGACCATGGCCTCCGTCGGCATCGTCGTCGTCTCCCACAGCTCGAAGATCGCCGAGGGCACGGTCGAGCTCGCCCGACAGATGGCGCCCACCACGACCCTCGTCGCCGCGGGCGGCACCGACGAGGGCGGCATCGGCACGAGCTTCGACACCGTCTCCGCCGCTCTCGGCACCGCCGACGGCGGCGGGGGAGTCGTCGTGCTCTGCGACCTCGGCTCCGCGGTGCTCACCTCGGAGACGGCCGTCGACTTCCTCGACGACGCGGATCGCCAGCGCGTCGTCATCGTGGACGCGCCGATCGTGGAGGGGGCGGTGGCCGCGGCCGTCGCAGCCGAGACCGGCGGTTCGCTAGCGCAGGTCGCGGAGGCGGCCCGCAGCGCGACGGGCGTCGCGGACCCCCACGCCGACGAGCGCGAGCTGCGCGGCGGCGACGCGGTCGAGCGCTCCGCCGTGCTCGTGAACGCTTCGGGCCTGCACGCTCGACCGGCCGCGGAGCTGGTGACCCACGCCTCCCGGTTCCAGGCGGACGTCACGGTCAACGGCGTCGACGCGAAGAGCCTGCTCCGCATCATGGGCCTGGGTCTCGGCATCGGGTCGACCGTGTCGCTCATGGCCACCGGGCCGGACGCGCAGCAGGCGGTCGACGACCTCGTCGAGCTGATCGAGGGCGGGTTCGGCGAGGGCGTGGAGGCCCCACAGGGCTGACGCGAGGAGGCACGACGCACGTCGGGAGGGGGAGCGGTGCCGATCTCGGTGCCGTTCCCCTGCTCGTGTCAGGCGGTCTGCGCCCGGTCGCGCACGTACCAGGTGAGCAGCTCGTCGCCGTCCCGGAGCACGTGGGCGAGCCGCATGCGCCGCAGCGGGCTCGAGTCGTCGCTGTCGGCACCCTGGCTGACTCGCAGGCCGTGGCCGCCCTCGAGCATCGGCGCGAGGGTGAGGAACAGCTCGTCGACGGCGTCGGCCCGCACCAAGTCGCCGAAGAGACGAGGGCCGCCCTCGCAGTGCATCTGGGGCAGTCCGCGCTCGACCAGGGCGTCGCGCAGGAGGTGCGGGTCGACCCGCTCCTCGCCGCAGGCCACGACGTCCGCGACTCGCTCGAGCGCCCGACGTGCTCCGGGGTCGGCCCGGTCGGTGGTCAGGACGAGCGGCCGCACCGGCGCCTCCGTGAAGACGGTCGACTCGGGGTCGAGCCGGAGCGAGCCCGAGACGAGGGCGAAGACGGGCTGCGGAGCGAGGCCGGCCTGCTCGCGCCAGGTCGCCGCGTCCTCGCTCAGCCGCATCGCGCCGTAGCCCTCGTCGCGCACGGTGCCGGCGCCGACGACCACGACGTCGGTGACGCGCCTCAGGAGATCGAAGACCCGGCCGTCGGCCGGCCCGCCCAGCGAGCCCGAGACGCCGTCCGAGGTGGACGCGCCGTCGAGGGTCGTCACGAAGTTGACGCGGAGGCACGGGCGGCTGCGGTCGCGGGGGGAGAGCGTCGCCAGCAGGTCCGCGTCGGTGAGGGGCGCCTCCTCGTGGCCGCCGGGGACCACGCGGATGACCCGCGAGCCGGTCACGAGACGTTGTGCACGGCGTGCACCGGTCGTCGCCAGCCGAGGATCGCCTCGACCATGCGGGCGGCGTCGACGGCCGCTCGGGCGTCGTGCATCCGCACGATGCGGGCGCCGAGGAACACGCTGGCGACGGCGGCCGCCAGCGAGCCGGCGAGGCGGTCGGGCTTGGCTCGATCGAGGGACTCGCCGACGAAGTCCTTGTTCGAGACCGCCGCGAGCACGGGGTGCCCGAGCCCGGCGACCTCGCCGAGACGGCGGGTCAGCTCGAGGGTGTGGACGGTCGTCTTGTTGAGGTCGTGGCCGGGGTCGACGATGATCTGGTCCTCCCGGACGCCGTGGGCGAGGGCGACGTCGACGCGTCGGGCGAGGAGGTCGGCCACCTCGTGGGCGACGTCGTCGTAGTGCGGCCGCGGGTGCGGTCGCCGCGGGGCGGCGAGGCTGTGCGTGACGACCAGGGTCGCACCGCTGTGGGCGACGACGTCGGCGAGGCGCGGGTCGTGCAGCCCGGTGGTGTCGTTGACGACCCCTGCCCCGGCCTCGATCACCGCGGCGGCGACCTCCGGCCGGAACGTGTCGACCGAGATGACGACGTCGGACACAGCGGCGAGGGCCTGGACGACCGGCAGCACCCGGTCGAGCTCGTCGGCAGCCGACAGCTCGGGGCCCGGCGCGAAGGGGACGCCCCCGATGTCGACCCAGTCGGCCCCCGCCTCGGCCGCGTCGACGGCCGCCTGCACGGCCGAGTCGAGCGCGAACGTGCGGCCCTGGTCGAAGAAGGAGTCGGGGGTGCGGTTGACGACGGCCATCACGGCCACCTGTCGGGAGAAGTCGAAGGTGCGGCGTCCGATCGTGCGCACCGGGAGGCGCAGCGGGGGAGCGATGAAGACCGGGAGTGAGGTCTCAGGCACGGTCGCCGCCCGCGGTGATGAGCGCGATCGCCTCGGCACGGGCCGCGGGCTCGGCGAGGGCTCCGCGGCTCGCGACGGTGACCGTAGAGCTGCCGACCTGCCGCGGGCCGCGCGTCGTCACGCAGCCGTGCACGGCGTCGAGGACGACGAGGACCCCGTCGGGGGAGAGGCCCTCGACGAAGGCGTCGGCGATCTCCTCGCCGAGGCGCTCCTGCAGCTGGGGCCGCGAGGCCAGGGCATCGACGACGCGGGGCACGGTGCCGAGGCCGACGATCCGGTCGCCCGGCACGTAGGCCACGTGCGCCTGGCCCACGAAGGGCAGGAGGTGGTGCTCGCAGACGGACCGGAGCGCGATGCCGCGGACGACCACGAGCTCGCCGAGCTTCTCGGGATCGGAGGCGACGGCCGACGAGCGGACGAGCTCGGCGGCGTCGACCTCGAGGCCGGCGAAGAACTCGGCGTACGCCTCGGCGACTCGTCGGGGCGTCGAGAGGAGCCCCTCACGGGTGCTGTCCTCGCCGATGGCCGCGAGGATCTCGGTGACGGCCGCCTCGATGCGGGGACGGTCGACGGGAGGCGGGGTCATCTCGCCATCTTGCCAGGTGGCCAGCTCGGGACCTGCGCACCGGAGGCAGTTCTCAGGAGGCCTGGGGGAGTCAGCGGGAGTCGTCGCCGGGGGAGCCGTGCTGCTCGGCGGGGCGCGCCTCGTGGTGTCGCCGACCGGGGCTGCGCCGCTCCTCCTTCATCTCGGACTCGAAGACGTGCCGTCTGCCGCCCGCGAGGGCGTCGCGCACGGTCTTCTCGCTGCGCCGGAACTCCGACCAGTACGTGTCGTCGTAGTCCTCGACGATCTGGAACGTCCAGCGGCCCTCGACGACGTTGCGCCCGACCAGGTCGCGCTCGAGAGCGTCGGCGTGCTCGTCGTGGCCGGCCTCGCGGAGCAGGTCGACCGCCTCCCCGAGAGCCAGGTCGGCCTTGCCCGTGAGCCGGTGGAAGCCGTAGAGCAGGCCCCGGGCGTGCTCCACGACCTCGAGCGCCTCGGAGAGCTTGCCGAGGGCGGCGATCGTCGCGTCGTCGACGCCGTCGGGTCGGAGGTGGGCGGCGTCGGGGGTCTCGTCGTCGGGCATGGGGCGACTGAACACCGGGAGGCTGTCGGGCAGCAGGGAGGAGGGGGTACGGATCGGCGACGGGGCGGGCCGGACGGGGAGCGGTCCGGACAGGCAAGCTGACATAATGTGCATTATCAGCGCGCACCGAGAGGGCCGAGGGGGGTGCTCGTCAGCCTCGTGAGAGCACGTCGCGCAACAGCGACGTCAGGTCGGTCGGCTCGACCGGCTCGGCGGTCGACTCGAGCTCGTCGAGCGACCACCAGCGAGACTCGAGGATGTCGACGCGCTCGTCGTCGGTCCAGCCCGAGTCGACGACCTCGAAGTGCGGCAGCCGCACGACGAAGAACTCGGCGTGGCCGTGCGTGTGGTCCGCGTCGTCCCACGGCACCTCGAAGTCGTCGACCCGCACGACGGGCCCGACGTCGGCGACGACCTGGCCGGTCTCCTCGAGCAGCTCCCGCACCGCGGCCTGCGGGTGGTCCTCACCCGGGTCGACTCCCCCGCCGGGCGTGATCCACCGGGAGGACCCGCTCGTGTCAGGCGCCTTCGTCCGCATCAGCAGCAGGCGGTCGTCCTCGTCGAGGACGAGGAGGCGGGAGGTCGGTCGGACGACGCGCTCGGTCACGAGGTGCCCCGTCTCAGACCAGCGGGGCGAAGTCGCTCGTGTCGCCCACGTAGCGCGTGTGGTCGGCGGGGATCGGGTCGACCGCGGCCGAGGCCACCTCGGCGGCGAACTCGGCGACGTTGTACAGCTTGCCGGCGCTCTCCTTGCGCGACGAGATCGCGCCCGGGTTCGAGCGCTCGAGCAGCGTCGCGGTGATCGTGCCCTCGATCATGTCGCCCGAGACGACGACGAACTCGACGCCGGCGGCCTCGAGCTGCGGCAGCATCTCGCGCAGGGCGTCCTCGCCCGCGCGCTTGCTGAGGGCGACGGGCAGGTACTCGGGCATCGTCTCGGTCGTGCGGATGAAGTGCGCCTGGTGGCTCGTGACGAACACGACGCGGGAGCCGGGCGCCATCAACGGCAGAGCCGCCGTGAGGAGGGCGACCTGCGCGTCGCGGTTGAGCTTCAGCGCGTAGTCCTCGGCCATGCCGGTCTCCATGCCCCCGGAAGCGTTCATGACGAGCACGTCGAGGCCGCCGAACGCGTCTCGCACCCGCGCGAACATGGCGTCCAGGCTCTCGGCGTCGGTCAGGTCTGCGCCGACGGCGATCGCCTCGCCGCCCGCGGCCTCGATCTTGCCGACCAGCTGGAGCGCACGCTTCTCCTTGTTGCGGTAGTTGACGACCACGCGGGCGCCGGCCTCGGCGAGGTAGCCGACCGTGTCGGCACCGATGCCCCGGGACGAGCCGGTGACGAGGGCGCGCTTGCCGGTGAGGGATCCTGCGGCGAGGGGGTTGGACACGATGGGCTCCAGACTGTCGTGGGGGCGTGCGGCGGGTCGCGACGGACCGCCTCGAGACTATCGGTCCCCGTCCGGCTGCCGGCCGCCCCTGGTACGTTCATGGGCACAGTGCGTCGACGACACCGTGCACCGACCACGTAGTGGGTCGACCGCACGCGAGACGAAGGAGGCCGACGTGGACGTCGTCACCCAATGGGCGTGGCTGATCTGGATCGGGCTGCTCCTCGTCTTCGTCGTGGTCGAGGTCACGACCCTCGAGCTCACGTTCCTCATGCTGGCCATCGGCAGCGCGGGCGGCCTGCTGGCCGGCCTCTTCGGCGCTCCGTGGTGGCTGCAGGTCCTCGTCGCCGGGCTGATCGCCGTCCTGCTCCTCTTCACCGTCCGGCCTCCCCTGCTGCGGGCGCTCGGCAAGGGCGGCGACCCGACGCCCAGCAACCTCGCGGCCCTGATGGGCATCCGCGGCACGGTCGTCGTGCCGATCGGCGTCGACGGCGGCCAGGTGAAGCTCGCGAACGGCGAGACGTGGACCGCCCGCCTCCTCCCCTCTCCCCCGGCGTCGGCCGGGATCGTCCTCGACACCGGCGCGCCGGTCGTCGTCACCGCCATCGAGGGGTCGACCGCCCTGGTCGTCCCCGCCTGAAGGGACTGACCATGGACCCCACCACCATCGTGACCGTCGCCGTCGTCGCGATCGTCGTCGTCTTCGTGCTCGTCGTGCTGTTCCGAGCCGTGCGGATCATCCCGCAGGCCAGCGCGGGCGTCGTCGAGCGACTCGGCAAGTACCACAAGACCCTCATGCCGGGGCTGAACCTGCTCGTCCCGTTCATCGACCGGGTCCGGCCGCTGATCGACATGCGCGAGCAGGTCGTCTCGTTCCCGCCGCAGCCGGTCATCACGGAGGACAACCTGGTCGTCTCCATCGACACCGTCGTCTACTTCCAGGTGACGGACGCCCGGGCGGCGACCTACGAGATCGCCAACTACCTCGGGGCGGTCGAGCAGCTGACCACGACGACCCTCCGCAACGTCGTCGGCGGGCTCAACCTCGAAGAGGCCCTCACGAGCCGCGACAACATCAACGGCCAGCTCCGCATCGTCCTCGACGAGGCCACCGGCAAGTGGGGAATCCGCGTCGGACGCGTCGAGCTCAAGGCGATCGACCCGCCCCTGTCCATCCAGGACTCGATGGAGCAGCAGATGCGCGCCGAGCGCAACCGCCGCGCTGCCATCCTCACCGCCGAGGGCACGAAGCAGTCGCAGATCCTCGAGGCCGAGGGCTCGCGCCAGTCCGCCATCCTCCGCGCCGAGGGCGAGGCCCGGGCACAGGTGCTGCGGGCGCAGGGCGAGGCCGAGGCCATCGACACCGTCTTCAACGCCATCCACCTCGGCGACCCCGACCCGAAGCTGCTCGCCTACCAGTACCTCCAGACGCTGCCGAAGCTCGCCGAGGGCTCGGCGAACAAGCTCTGGATCATCCCGAGCGAGCTGACCGAGGCGCTCAAGGGCATCGGCTCGGGCTTCTTCGCCCCGAAGGACCCGTCGGCGCCCGGCTGGGTCGACCGCGGCACGACGAAGGTGTCCGAGACCGAGCAGACGCCCGACCTCGCGACCACCGTCGACCTCGGCAGCGAGCCCGACCTGGGCTTCCCGACCGTCACCCGCCCCGGCTCGGGCGACCTGCCGGGATCCGACGGGGCGACGGGCGCCTCGGACACGACGGGTGCCTCGGACGGCAGCACGGACGTGCCGCCCACGGCTCCCCCGGCCGCTCCCTAGTGGAGCCGGCCCGCGCCTCCGTCTGGTTCGAGGGTCCGACACCGCGGGTGCTGGCGCATCGAGGCCTGGCACTCGACGTGCCCGAGAACACGACGGCGTCGTTCCTGCAGGCCATCGCGGCCGGCGCGCTCTACGTCGAGACCGACGTCCACTCGACCAGCGACGGCGTCGCCGTCGTGAGCCACGATCCTGACCTCTCGCGGGTCGCTGGCCGTGACGTGTCGGTACGCGACCTGACCCTGGCCGAGGTCCGGCTGGTCCGACTCGAGGACGGCTACGAGATGCCGACCCTGGAGGAGGCGCTGGACGCGTTCCCCGAGACGCGCTTCAACATCGACGTCAAGGTCGCCGAGGCCGTCGACCCGACGATCGAGGCGGTGAGGCGTGCCCGCGCCGAGCACCGCGTGCTGCTCACGTCGTTCGACCAGCGCATCCGACGACGCGTGCTGGCGGGCCTCCCCGGCGTCGCCACCTCGGCGTCGTCTTGGGGAGTCGTCGCCGTCGTCGCCCTCGGCGCCGTGCCCGTCACGGCGGTCCGGCGACGGCTGACGGCCCGTGCGCTCCGCGGCTGCGGGGCCGTGCAGGTGCCCGAGCGCCAGGGCCCGGTCCGCGTCGTCACCCGTCGCCGCGTCCGCGATCTCGAGGCGATCGGCGTCGAGACCCACGTGTGGACCGTCAACGACCCCGTCGCCATGCGCCGTCTGCTCGCCCTCGGCGTGCACGGACTCGTGTCCGACAGGGCCGATCTCGCCCTAGCGGAGGTGCGGGCCGCCACTGCCAGGGCACTGTGAGCGGACTGTGAATCCGTCTCGGATGAAACAGGCGGACCCGACCTGACGTTACAACGGGAGATTGCAACGCGAGAGGAGACCACACAATGGCAGATCGCAGTTTGCGTGGCATGCGGCTCGGCAGTCAGAGCCTGCAGAGCGAAGAGGGCGTGGAGTTCTCACCCCGGAAGCGTGCCGTCTACCAGACGGCGGACGGCACGGAGTTCGACATGGTCTTCGCGGCCGACGCGGAGATCCCCGACATCTGGCAGTCGCCCAAGAGCGGCCAGGAGGGTCGTCTGCTCGCCGCGGACGGCAAGCCCGTCGAGATCGAGGCCGGAGACGTCAAGGTGCCCAGGAGCCACTGGGACATGCTGCTGGAGCGACGCAGCCGTGAGGAGCTCGAGGAGCTCCTCGAGGAGCGCCTGACGTTCCTCCGCGCGCGTCGCGGCAAGCAGGCCATAGGAGCCTGAGGCTCGCCTCCAGGTTCCTGGCCCGCTCCCCCACCATCGGCCCCGGTCGTCGTCACGACGCCGGGGCCGATGTGCGTCCGCGTGCGGGGCGTCCGCGACCCGTGCCGCAGGGTCCCGGACTGACGTCAGCGGCGTCGTCGTCCGCGCCGCACCGAGTCGAACTGGCCGGGGTCGTCGAGCTCGTCCTCGAGGGCCACGGGCCTCTCGGCGGCCAGCCGCGGCGTGGTGAGCTCGGCCCACGGAGCCGAGGCGAGGAGGCGGCGGCGCCGACTCCGCTCTCCGCCGATCAGCACCCGCGAGAGGACCAGCAGGGCGAGCCCGAGGAACGAGACGAAGAGCTCGATCGCCCGGCTGTCGACGACCGCGGGCGTCGTCCCGGTGCCGAGGTCGACCGTGTGCACCATGGTGCCGGCCGTGAAGTCCCGGACGCCGGCGACGATGTCTCCCTGCGCGTCGATGACCCGGCTGGAGGCGATGGTCGAGACGTTGACGACTGGGCGGGCCGTCTCGATGGCCCGCAGCCGGGCGATCGCCAGCTGCTGGGCGTTCTCGTCGGTGTCGCCGAAGTCGGCGTTGTTGGTCTGCGCGATGATCACCTGGGCGCCGTCGCGCATCATGTTCGTGACGAGCTGGTCGTCGACGATGTCGAAGCAGATCGAGATGCCGGCCGTGAAGTCGCCGATCGTCATCGCCTCGGGTCGCGTGCCGGGCGTGTAGTCGCGGGCGATGAGGTCGATCAGGTCGGGTGCGAACGGCCGCCAGAAGGAACGATCGGGCACGTACTCGCCGAACGGGATCGGGTGCTTCTTGTCGTACTGCCCCTGCACCTCGCCGTCGTCCCAGAGGATCGAGGAGTTCCAGACGGTCTCGCCGTCGTCGCTCTGCGTGATGACGCCCGACAGGAGGGGCGCGTCGTAGCCCGTCGTGATGGCGTCGAAGACGTAGCGGCCGTAGGCGTCGCGGGTGGGGTCGCGGTCGCTGCCGCCCTCGGGCCAGACGACGAGGTCGAGGTCGTCGCCGGGCTGGAGGCCGCTCATCGCGAGCACCTGCGAGTTGAGCAGGTCGCCCTGCTCCCTCTCGTCGAAGTAGCCGGCCGGACCGTTGCCCTGCACCCCGGCGATGCGGGCGGTGCCGCTCGACGACGTGGGCCAGGCGGGGACCGCGAGCACCGCGACGACGGCGATCGCGCCGGCCAGCAGCCGGGTCGCGCGGGGCAGCGTGACCATGAGGGCGAGCTGGATCAGCGCCGCGACGAGGGCGACCATGAGGAAGCTCAGCCCCGAGATGCCGACCCACGCCACGAGCCCCGCGAACGGGCTCTGCGACTGGCTGAGCGCCATGCGGCCCCACGCGAACCCGCCGTACGGCCAGTTGCCCGCGACGAACTCGCGGAGCGTCCAGAGGCCGGCCACGACGACCGGGACGACGACTGCCTGGCCGACGAGGCCGGGCCAGATGCGCGGCACCCAGCGGTAGGCGAGGGCGATGAGCACGGCCCCGGCGCCGAAGAAGAGTGCCTCGAGGGTCGAGAGCGCGGCCCACGGCAGCAGACCCAGGTAGAGGGTCGCCCAGAAGATGTGGACGAGGTAGAACGAGAGCCCGGCGACGAGGCCCACGAGGAACGCTCCCCCGGCCCGGCGGCCGCGCAGCGACACCAGCACGAGGGCGATCCCGACGAAGGCGAGGGGCCAGACGTCACCGTCGGGGAAGCCCGCGTCGAGGACGACCCCGGCCCCGGCCGCCACGAGGACGGCCACCCAGAGCGGCAGGCGGAAGTCGGTCACGCGGAGGGGCACCGTGCGATCCTACGGGGGCGAGGCTGGGAGGCGGGGCGCGCCGCCTGCAGGTCCAGAGCGACCCTGCGGAGCCGGCCCGGACCGCCGGGCCCCGCCTCAGACCGCCGAGTAGGAGACGATGCCGCGCCGGACGGCGTCGAGCGCCCGGCGGGCGATCGGCCCCACCGGCAGGTCAGCCACGACGGACAGCTGGTCGAGCAGGTCGATGGTCTGCTTCGTCCACCGGACGAAGTCGCCCGCGGCGAGCTCGGCGTCCTCGAGGACGGAGTCGAGGTCCGCTCCCCTGGCCCACCGGTGCATGGCCAGCGCCAAGCCAGGAGCCGGCGGGTTGCTGCCGGGCAGACGGTGTTCCTGCTCGAGGTCGTCGAGCTCGGCCCAGAGCTTCTGCGTCTCGTCGAGGGCTTCGCGGTACGCGCCGCGCGGCAGGAACCGCTCGCTCAGCTGGCCCTCGTCGCGGCGGGGCTCGTAGACGAGGGTGGCGGCCATCGCGGCCATCGAGGGCACGTCGAGCGCGTCCCAGAGCCCGAGCCGGAGGCTCTCGGCGACGAGCAGGTCGCGGTCGCCGTAGATGCGGCGGAGGGTGCGGCCGGTCGACGTGACCGCGACCTCGGCCGTGCGGTCGCCCCCGCGCCTCGACGAGCCGGGCGCGGCGGCGCCGGACGTCGACGAGCGCGGCGACGCGGGCTCGAGGTAGCCACGGTCGAGCAGCACGTCGGTGACCCGGTCGAAGACCTTGGCGACGGCGCCGGTGCGCCCCCGGATCTGGGCGGACAGCTGGTCGGTCTGCTTCTTGAGCTTCCACCAGCGCTCGGACCAGCGGGCGTGCTGCTCGCGCTCGGGGCAGGCGTGGCAGGGGTGCTGGCGGAGGCGACGGCGCAGGTCGGCGAGGTGCCGCTGGCGCTTGTCGTGCTCGGCCCGTGACTGCGCGTCGGCTCGTGCCGCGCCCTGCTTCTCGAGGTCGCCGAGCTCGCGACGGATCGTGGTGTACTCGCCGAAGTCGCCGAGGTGGCACTGCATGCTGCGGGCGTAGCCGTCGAGGCTCTCCTGCTGCGTGCGGACCTTGCGGGCGAGGTCGACGACGGCGCGGTCGGCCTGGAACTGCGCGAACGACGTCTCGAGCACCTCACGGGTGCGCGACCGGCCGAACTGCTCGATCAGGTTGACCGCCATGTTGTAGGTCGGGCGGAAGCTGGAGTTCATCGGGTAGGTGCGTCGGGAGGCGAGGCTCGCGACGGCCTGCGGGTCGAGGCCCTGCTGCCACTGGATGAGGGAGTGGCCCTCGACGTCGATGCCCCGTCGGCCGGCGCGGCCGGTCAGCTGGGTGTACTCCCCCGGCGTGATCGGCACGCGGGCCTCGCCGTTGAACTTCTCGAGCTTCTCGAGCACGACCGTGCGCGCGGGCATGTTGATGCCGAGAGCCAGGGTCTCGGTGGCGAAGACGACCTTGACGAGCTTCTTCTGGAACAACTCCTCGACCACCTCCTTGAAGGCGGGCAGCAGACCGGCGTGGTGCGCGGCGACGCCTCGCTCGAGGCCGTCGAGCCACTGCCAGTAGCCGAGCACCGCCAGGTCTTCGTCACGGAGCGTGCGGCACCGGGCCTCGACGATCTCGCGGATCTCCTGGCGCTGGTCGGCCGTGGTGAGGCGGATGCCCGACCGGAGCACCTGCTTGACGGCCTGGTCGCAGCCGACGCGGCTGAAGACGAAGAAGATGGCCGGGAGCAGGTTCTGGTCGTCGAGCATCTCGACGATCTTCCAGCGGTCGAGGCGACCCTGGGCGTGCTGCGTCGGCGGCACGACGTGGCCGCGCGGGCCGCGACCCGAGAAGCCGTCGCGACCGCCGCGCTCGCGTCGGCTGCCGCCTCCTCGTCTCGACAGGGACGTCGCCCGCAGCAGCTCGGGGTTGACGCGGTTGGTCGCCGCCTGCCCGCTCGAGTCGAACAGGTCGAGGAACTTGCCCCCGACGAGGACGTGCTGGTCGAGGGGCACCGGGCGGTCCTCGGAGACGATCACGTCGGTGCCGCCGCGCACGGTCTGCAGCCAGTCGCCGAACTCCTCGGCGTTCGACACGGTGGCGCTGAGCGAGATGAGGCGCACGTCGAGCGGGAGGTGGATGATCACTTCTTCCCACACGGCGCCGCGGAAGCGGTCGGCCAGGAAGTGCACCTCGTCGAGGACGACGTAGCGGAGGTCGTCGAGCATCTCGGAGCCCGCGTAGATCATGTTGCGGAGCACCTCGGTCGTCATCACGACGATGCGGGCGCGCGAGTTGACGTTGGTGTCGCCGGTGAGCAGGCCGACCTCGGACGCACCGTACTCAGCCACCAGCTCCTGGAACTTCTGGTTGCTCAGCGCCTTCATCGGCGCGGTGTAGAAGACCTTGTCGCGTGGGTGCTGCATCGCGAGGTGGATGGCGAACTCGGCGACCAGGGTCTTGCCGGCACCGGTGGGCGCGGCGACGAGGACGCTCGAGCCCTCTTCGACGGAGGCGCAGGCCGCCTCCTGGAACGGGTCGAGCGAGAAGCCGAGGCGCGACCGGAACGACTGCAGCTGCGGGGTGCGGACGCGGTTCTTCGAGGCGGCGAAGCGGGCGGCCGGGCTGAGGTCGCTGCTGGTCATGGGGTCACCCTCCGGCGAGTTCGGCGTCGAGTGCCGCGGCGCGCTTCGCGACGCCGCGGTCGTGGATCCAGGCGACGCCGGCGGCGACGAAGTAGAGGAACACCATGGGCACCGCGAGCAGGAACATCGAGAAGATGTCGGCCGCGGGCGTCGCGATGGCGGTGAAGACCGCGATCAGCAGGATGGCGACGCGCCAGCCCTTGATGATCGCGCCGGCGCTGATGACACCGACGAAGTTGAGGAGCACGAGGAAGACCGGCAGGACGAACGCGATGCCGCAGGCGAGGACGAGCTTGAGGACGAAGTCGAAGTACTGCTTCGCGTCGATGATCGCGGCGTCCTGCTCGGAGACGAAGCCCGTGAGCACGCGCACGATGTTCGGCAGGACGTAGACGCCGCTCATGCAGCCGAGCAGGAAGAGCGGGATGGCCGAGCCGATGAAGCCGACGGCGTAGAGCTTCTCTCGACGGACCAGGGCCGGGACGATGAACGCCCAGACCTGGTAGAGCCAGACCGGGCTGCTGAGGATGACGCCGACGGTGACGGCGATCTGCATCCGCAGGTCGAAGCTGCTCGTGATCTGGCCGTAGTTGAGGACGGCCTCGCTCGCGTTGCCGCCCGCCAGCACGAGGACCGGCTGCCGCAGGAAGTCGAGGACGAACTGGGAGACGAACCATCCCGCAACGCTGGCGAGGATCAGTGCGAGGGCAGATCGGAAGAGGCGCTTGCGCAGCTCGACGAGGTGCGCGCCCAGGGACATGCGCCCGTCGGCCGAGCGCTTCCGCGAGCCCCGGGGTGCCTGGTCGCCCTCGTCGGTGCCACGAGTCGTCGTCGTGGCCACGCGTCAGTTCTTCAGGTGGTCGTCGCCGCTGGTGGGGCGGACGGTCGGGACGTCGGCGTCGCGGCGCACGGTGCTGTCGGTCGCCGAGCTGCGGGCGACGTCGTCGTCGCCGGACTTCTTGTCGTCGCCGATCTCGTTCTTGAAGATGCGCATCGACTGGGCGATGCTCTTCGCGAGGGCGGGCAGCTTGGGGGCGCCGAACAGCAGCAGGATGATCGCCAGGATGATGATCAGGTGCCAGCCGGTGAGGTTTCCGAGCATGAGGGGTGTCTCCTAGCGGGAAGGGGAGTCCCCAGTGTAACCCGGCGCCTGTGACGGGACCTGGCGGTCGGGGCCACGTCGAGCGACCCGAGGTGACTCGGCGGCCGGGCGGCTCAGGCGTCGTACCGGGCGGCGGCCTCGGCGGCCCAGCTCGCGACGGCACGACGTGCCTCGTCCGGCGCGACGACGCGGGCGCGGCCCGGGAGACCGCTCACGAGACGGGCGACGGTGCCCACGTGGCCGACCCGGAGGGTGAGGCGGGTGCGACCCTCCCCCGCGTCCTCGACGTCGGAGGGGCGGTAGTCGTCCAGGAGCGGCGCCGCCGCCGCGTCGATCTCGACGACGACGTCGAGGTCGTCCGGCGAGCCCTCGAAGAGGGTGTCGGGCAGCGACAGGTCGGAGGCGCGGTGCGTGATTCGCGCGTCGGTGAGGGCAGGCGACGCGATGCGATCCAGGCGGAACGTCCGGAGCGCCTCCCTGAGGTGGTCCCAGCCGCGCAGGTACCAGTCGGCGTCGAGCGACTCCACCCGGAGGGGGTCGACGCGGCGCCGCTCGACCTGCCCTCGGACGCCGGCGTAGTCGAACTCGAGCTGCACCCCGCGCTCGACGGCGTCGCGGACGAGGGCCAGCACCTCGCTCGTGCCCTCCTGGGCCACGGCCACCTGGCTCGGCTCGCCCGAGGCGCCGCGGGAGAGCTTCGACATCAGCGAGGCGACGGCCCCGCGGTCCGCGTTCTCCGGCAGCGACGACAGGTACTGCAGGCCCGCGATCAGCGCGGCCGCCTCCCGTGCCGAGAAGCGGGGCGTGTCGTCGATGGCCACGAGGTTCGTGAGGACGATGACGTCGTTCTGCTCGAAGTCGTCCCATGCGATGTCGAAGAGGTCGGCGTGCTGGTACTGGGCGGTGTCCCCCGGGATGCCCGACACGGCGATCAGCTCGACCGCGCGGCGGATGTCGGTCACGCCCACGCCGAAGTGCGCGGCGGCCTCGGCCACGCTGACGCGCTCGTGGTCGATCAGCCAGGGCACGAGCGAGAGCAGGAACGCGAGCTTGTCGGTCGCGTGCAGGGCAGGTCGGCGGTCGGTCACGAGGCTGCTCCCCCGCTCGTGGCGGCACGGGAGCCCGCGGAGGAACGGCCCGGGGCGGCGTCGACGGGATGGTCCGCAGCGAGGTCGCGGAGGCGCGACGCCACCAGGTCGCGCAGGTCGTCGGGCGCGAGCACGACGACCTCGGGCCCGAACGACGTCAGCTCCTCGGCCAGGACCTGGCGGTCGCTGTAGTGCACGAGCAGCACGTCGTCGTCGCCCTGCACTGTGCCGCGTCGTGCGCCGAGGCGCGTGCGAGCGTCCGAGTGCGGGGCGGCGCGGACGGTGGCCGTGTTCTGCTCCCACAGCCGGTCGAGGCCCTCCAGCGCGGAGTCGGCGGTGGCGTCCGCGGGGCGCGCGAACGCCTTCGTCGTGACGGTCACCGGGCCGACGATGCGCGACAGCAGGAAGTTCTTGCGCGACGACGTGTCGGGCTCGACGACGGACACCATCCACCGGCCCTGGTGCTGGACCAGCGCGAAGGGCGCCACCTCTCGACGACGGGGCGCCGCCTCCCCCGGCTTGAGGTAGTCGAAGCGGACGACGACGCCGCGATCGAGGGCGGTGCGCAGCGGCTCGAAGGCGGCGTCGCGACTGCGGACCCGCGGGGCGTAGGCGAGCTCGGGGACGCTCGCCGCGCCTCCCAGGGACCGCAGCTTGAGCAGCGCGCGGCGGGACTCGGCCGAGAGGGTGCCCTCGCGCCACACCATGCCCGCGAGCGTGAGCAGCGCCGTCTCCTCCGGCGAGAAGGAGATGTCGACGGGGAGCTCGTAGTCGCCGCGGAGGATGCGGTAGCGCAGGAGGTGGTTGTCACCGGCCGCGGCAGGGTCGTCGACGGTCTCGAGGGGCACCCCGAGCTCGCGGATGTCGTCCTTGTCACGCTCGAACTGCCGCTCGAGGGCCGCGTTGTCGCCGCCGGCGACGTACTTCTGCCGGTAGCCCTGGACGGTGGACAGGACCTCGGTCTTCGTCAGGCCCGCGTCGGTCGCGAGGAGGGCGAGGACGAGGCTGAAGAGGCGTTCCTCGACGGGGATGCGCGGAGCGCGGACGGCTGCCACGGGTCGATCCTAGGACACGCCCGCGAGCCCCGCGGCCCGGAGGAGGGGACGGCGGGGCGACACGGGACGGCGGGTCAGAGGGCGCCCAGGACGTCGAAGACGTAGACGAGCGGCTGAGGGGCGCCGGCCGTCTCGTCGGCGGGCACGACGACCATCACCTGCGAGCCGATCGCGGTGCCCACGAGCGCGTCGCGGATCGGGCCGGGGATCTGCTCGTCCGCGAGCGGCAGCGACGTGGCCGACCCTCCGTCGGTCCACGACGAGGTCGCGACGGTCGAGGGCGAGGCCCACGTCACGGCGGTGAACTGCACGACGGCGGTGTCGTCCGCGGCGAGCTCGCGGCCGGAGCCGTCGAGGACGAGGTGCGACTCGGGCGACGTGGGGGCCTCCGACGCGGGGACCGTCACGCCGGGGGCGCCGTCCGGGGCGCGGACGACGGCGGGCATGCCCTGCGCCCCGAGCACGGGGCGGCCGTTCGCCTTGGCGAGGAAGGACTGGCGGATGTCGACGATCGCGACGTACGCCGCGTCGGGGGCGTCGTCGGTGGCGCCGGCGCCGCCGTTGACCGACGCCGACAGCTCGGAGGCCTTGATGGCGACGGCGACGCGCGAGCCCACCCGTGAGCACTCGAGGGCGGAGGCGAGCGGAGCCAGGGCGCTGCCGCCGACGGTGATGGGCGCGTTCAGGCTGCCGTCGTAGCCCGAGTCCTCGACCTCGGCGCCGGTGGTGCCGTCGTAGAGGGTGTAGTCGATGATGACCGGCGTGCCGTCGAGGATGCGGTCGCCGGTGCCCTCGATCAGGGTCGAGACCTGCGTCTCGGTCGTGACGATCGGGCTCGGCACCTGGGCGTCGGGCTTCTCGCCGAAGGCGCCGGTGGCGGTGACGACCGAGGCGGCGTCGCCCGTGGGCGGGCACCCGGCGGAGCCCGGCGCGGGGGTCGTCGCGCACGCGGTCAGCGAGGCCAGCAGGCCGACGGTCACGACGAGGGCGGGGATCTTGCGCACGGAGGCTCTTTCCTGGGCTGCGGCCGGGGGCCGCGACTGGCGGGTCGCTGGTGATGCGGAGGACAGCTTAGTGCGGCGCGTCGGCCCGGCCGTCGCCGTCAGCCTCGACACCGTCGTCGGTCTCGGCGAGGCTCTCGGTCGCGGCGACGGCGCTGTCGGCCGCCGAGCGAGCCTGCCGCGCGGTCTTGCGCAGCTTCTTGTCGCTCGCCGACCGCTCGCCGAGCGCGCCGGGGGTCCACAGCTCGACGTCCTCGTCCGAGTAGTCGGACTTCGACGGGCGGCGCTTGAGCTGGGGCAGCACCGCGCCCGGTGCGAGGCGACGGGCGGTGATGAGGAAGCCCGTGTGCCCGATCATGCGGTGGTCCGGGCGGACTGCCAGGCCCTCGACGTGCCAGCCCCGGACGAGCGTCTCGGAGGCGTCGGGCTCGGTGAACTGGCCGGACGCGCGGAGGGCCTCGGCGACGCGCGAGAGCTGGGTCGCCGTGGCGACGTAGCAGATCACGAGCCCGCCGGGCGTGAGGGCGGCGGCCGTCTCGTCGACGCACTCCCACGGGGCCAGCATGTCGAGGACGACCCGGTCGGCGGTGCCGTCGGGGACGACTGCGGCGAGCTCCTCGACGAGGTCGCCGACGGTGACCGTCCAGTTCTGCGGCTCGGCGCCGAAGAAGCTCACGACGTTGCCCTGGGCGACGTCGGCGAACTCCTGACGGCGCTCGAACGAGGCGAGGCGCCCCTCCGGACCGATCGCGCGGAGCAGCCAGAGCGACAGGGCGCCCGACCCGACGCCGGCCTCGACGACCGTGGCGCCGGGGAAGATGTCGGCGAAGGCGACGATCTGGGCGGCGTCCTTCGGGTAGACGATGGCCGCGCCGCGGGGCATGGACATGACGAAGTCGCTCAGCAGCGGGCGGAGGGCGAGGTACTCGTCGCCGGTCGTGCTCGCCACGACCGAGCCGTCGGGGAGGCCGACGAGGTCGTCGTGAGCGATCATGCCGCGGTGCGTGTGGAACACGGCGCCGGGGGTCAGCACGACGGTGTTCATCTTGCCCTTGGGGCCGGTGAGCTGGACCTTGTCGCCCTCGAGGAACGGGCCGGACTGTCGACGGGTGGCGGTCATGGTGGGTGCTGCTCTCTGTCGGGCCCGGATCGGGGCCGCGGTGCGGGAGGGGCGGCGCACGCGGCGCCGGGAGGTCAGGAGTCGGAGGTGCGCGCGTCGCGGGCGCGCCGGCCCGAGGCGTGCATCTCGCGCAGGTCGGCCAGGCCGACGCCGACGAGCGTGTCGCGGCGGACGTAGCCGGAGTCGTCGGCGAGCGGCGCGGCGTGCTCGACGCCCAGCGCGACGGCGCCCGCGGCCATCGCCGAGGTGAGGCCCGGGACGCTGTCCTCGATGGCGACGCAGTCGGCGACGTCGACGCCGAGCAGCTCGGCACCGCGCAGGTACGCCTCGGGGTGCGGCTTGCTGTGCTCGACCTCGTCGCCGGCCACGACGGCGTCGAACGAGTCGTCGCCGATCGCGTCGACCATGAACTGGGCCATCCGACGGATCGACATCGTGACGAGCGCGGTCGGGACGCCGGCGGCCCGCAGCTCGGCGAGGAGCTCGCGGGCTCCCGGGCGCCACGGCACGTGCTCGGCGCAGCGCGTCAGCACGTCGGTGGTCAGCCGGTCGATGATCTCGTCCGCGGGCAGGTCGACGCCGTGCCGCTGCAGGACGGCGGCCGAGTGCCAGAGGCCCGAGCCGATCAGGGTGTCGCCCTCGGCCTTCGTCCAGGTGCCCCCGAAGGAGGCGACGAGGTCGACCTGGGAGTCGAACCAGTAGGGCTCGGTGTCGACGAGGGTTCCGTCCATGTCCCAGAGGACGGCGGCAGGCAGGGAGTCGGTCACGGGGCACGAGTCTACGGGAGCGGTCAGGGCCACCGCGCTGCCGCCTCCTCGACGGTGTCGGACGGCTATCGTGGAGGGCTAGACGCCGGGGACCGTGCCCGGCCGGTGAGGATCCCGTGCCCGGTGAAGACGCAGTGCCCGACGAGATGACGACCGAGGGGTCGGCGGTGAGCGGCACGCCGTCGTTCGCGACGGGCCGCCTCCTGGTCGTGGCGTTCGAGGGCTGGAACGACGCCGGCGAGGCGGCCAGCGGCGTCGCCCGCAGCATCGTCGACACCCTCGCGCTCGAGCCGGTCGCCGAGCTCGACGGAGAGCGCTACATCGACTACCAGTTCAACCGCCCCCAGGTCGGGTACGACGACGACGGGGTCCGCGCCCTCGTGTGGCCCCGGATCCAGCTGCACGCCTCCCCGGAGGTGGCCTCGACGCCCGCCGGCGGCCCCGCGGGCGACGCCCCGGACGTCTTCGTGCTGCTCGGCGCCGAGCCCTCGCGCAGCTGGCGCGGCTTCGCCGCCGAGGTGGTCGACCTGATCGACGTGCACGACGTCTCCGCCGTCGTGTTCCTGGGCGCGATGCTCGCCGACGTGCCTCACACGCGTCCCATCTCGGTCTTCGTCAGCAGCGACAACGAGGAGGTGCGGGGCGAGCTGAGCCTGGAGCGCAGCACCTACGAGGGCCCGGTCGGCATCCTCTCCGTGCTCGGGGACGCGGTGGAGTCCGCCGGGGTCCCGACCCTGTCGATCTGGGCCCAGGTGCCGCACTACGTGCACGCCTCGCCCTCCCCCAAGGCGACCCTCGCGCTGATCGAGAAGCTCGACGAGGTCGCGGGCGTCAGCATCCCCCGGGGCGACCTCGAGGCCGAGTCCGCCGCGTGGGAACAGGGCATCGACGCGCTCGCCTCCGACGACGACGACATGGCCGGCTACATCGAGCAGCTCGAGCAGGCGCGCGACACGGTCGACTCGCCCGAGGCGAGCGGCGAGGCGATCGCGGAGGAGTTCGAGCGCTACCTGCGTCGGAACGACGGCAAGGGCCCGGACGACCCGCGCCTGCCGCCTGCCCCCTGACCCCGGCCCCCGGCCCTCGGCCGACGGCCCACTGCCCCCGACCATTGATCAGGGCGTGCTCCAGGTGGGGTCCGCGCGCGACGTCGGCTAGCGCCGACGCCAGGCCTGGCGGAGCGAGGTCGTGCCGCCCGTGCGGAGCAGCGACCCCTCGTAGAGGCGCGCGGCGACCAGCACCACCGCGACGGCGCCGACGACGAGCAGCGCGAGGGCCGTGAGCGGCTGCCAGACCGGGACCCCGCCCTCGAGCACCATCCGCACCGGCATCGCGACCGGTGCGCTGAACGGGACGAACGAGAGCGCGGTCAAGGCCGGGCCGGGCGAGTTCACGAACACGGTCGCGAAGAACGGCAGCATCACGACGAGCTGGACCGGCGTCGTCGTCGAGCCCAGGTCCTCGATGCGCGACACGAGGGCCCCGGCGACGGCCCACATGCCCGCGAGCAGCAGGAAGCCCGCGACGAAGAACGGCACGTACCAGCCGACGGCCGCGGCCAGGGACGGCAGGAGCTCGGCGGGCAGCGCGTCGGCCCGGCCCGAGAGCGCCAGGCCCCCGAGCGCGACCGCGGCGAGGACGGCCGTCTGGGCGATCGCCAGGGCGGCGGCGCCGACGACCTTGCCCGCGAGCAGCGTGCGCACCGGGACCGCGGCGACGAGGATCTCGACGACGCGGGTCTGTTTCTCCTCCACCACGCTCTGCGCGATGCTGAGGCCGAAGAGCAACGACGTCGTCATGAAGAGGATGCCGAAGGCGAGCGGCGCGAAGACGGCGACCAGCGGGTCGGCGTCGGCGGGCTCGAGCAGCTCGACCGGCGACGCCTCGCTGACGCCCAGCACGAGCACCGACGAGACGGACTCGAGGGCCACGACGCGGAGCCCGGTCGGCGAATCCGCATCCGGCAGCACGGCCGCGTCGACGTCGCCCGAGCGGACCGCCGCCGTGGCCGCGTCGTCCGACGAGGTCGCGACGGCCTCGGCGCCGGCCGCCTCGACGACGTCGGCGGTGCGCGCGTCCAGCACCGCCACGCGGTCGGGGCCGCCCGACAGCAGGGCCGGGACGACGAGCGCGGCACCGATGAGCACGAGCATGACGACGCCGCTGACGATGAAGGCGCGATCGCGCAGCTTGACCGCCATCTCGCGTCGGGCGACGACCCACAGGAGCCCCCGAGCCCCGCGGCGGTCGGCGGCCGGGCCGGCGACGGGTCGGACGGGCGTCATCGGACGACCTCCTCGAAGATCTCGGCGAGCCGGGGCAGGACGGGGTGGAACGAGCGCACCGGCCCGCGCCGCAGCCCCGCCGCGAGCACGGCCTGGTCGTCGACCCCGGCGGCGAGCTCGACGAGGGACACGGGGCCGTCGAGCTCGACGACCGTCACCCCCGGCTCGTCGCGCAGCCAGCCCGCGTCGTCGTCGACGACGATGCGCCAGCGAGCCCGGGCGAACCGGGCCTGCAGCTCGTGCCTCGGCCCGGCGGCGCGGACGGTCCCGTCCGCGATCACGACCAGGTCGTCGCACAGTCGCTCGACGACGTCGAGCTGGTGGCTCGAGAACAGCACGGGGACCCCCGCCGACGCCCGTTCACGGAGCACCGCGACGACCACGTCGACGGCGATCGGGTCGAGGCCGGAGAAGGGCTCGTCGAGGACCAGCATCCGTGGCTCGTGGACGAGGGCCGCCGCGATCTGGACACGCTGCTGGTTGCCGAGCGAGAGGCTGTCGAGCTTGTCCCGTGCCCGGTCGGCCAGGCCGAGCCGGTCCAGCACCTCGAGCGAGCGGCGCTTCGCCGCGGCTCGGCCGACGCCGTGCAGCCGCGCGAGGTAGACGAGCTGGTCGACGACGGTCATCTTCGGGTACAGGCCTCGCTCCTCCGGCATGTAGCCGAAGCTGCGGCGCACCTCGTCGCCGAGCGGGGAGCCGTCCCACCGGACCTCGCCCGAGTCGGCGGCGAGCACGCCGAGGACGATGCGCATCGTCGTGGTCTTGCCCGCGCCGTTGGCCCCGACGAAGCCGGTCAGACGCCCGTCGGCGACGTCGAACGAGACGTCGTCGAGCGCGGTCCGGCCGCCGAACGACCGTCGGACGTGGTCGAGCTGGAGCACGGGCCCTCCCTCCGGGCAGCACCGGGCTGCCCTGTGGCGTCAGCCGTCGTCGGCCGTCGCCCCCAGCGTAGGAGGCGGCGCAGACCCGGCGCGTCCGACGGGCGGCGGAGCCGGCGCCCTAGCGGGGCCCGTCGCCGGGGACGACGACCCCGTTCTCGTAGGCGAAGACGACGGCGGCCGTGCGGTCGCGCAGCCCGAGCTTCGTGAGCACGTTGGACACGTGCGTCTTGACGGTCGCCTCGCCGAGGAACAGGTCACGCGCGATCTCGGCGTTCGAGCATCCCGTGGCCATGCGGTCGAGCACCTCGCGCTCGCGGTCGGTGAGCCCGGCGAGCCGAGGGCTCGGCACGATCACGGGCACGACTGCCTCGGCGATGGCGGCCGCGACGACCCGGCGGGTCAGCTCGGGGGCGAGGAGCGCGTCGCCGCGGTGCACGACGGCGATCGCCTCGATCAGCTCCTCCGGGCTGGACGTCTTGAGCAGGAAGCCGCTGGCCCCGGCACGCAGCGCACGGAACAGGTACTCGCCGCGGCCGAAGGTCGTGAGGACGAGCACGGCCGGGCCGCCGGGCGCCGCGGCCTCGAGGAGGCGACGCGTCGCCTCCAGCCCGTCGATGCCGGGCATCTCGACGTCCATCACGATCACGTCCGGAGACGTCGAGGCGGCCAGCGCCACGGCCTCGAGGCCGTCCCTGGCCTCGCCCACGACGACGACGTCGGGAGCGGTCTCGAGGATGATCCGGAAGCCGGCGCGGACGAGGTCCTGGTCGTCGGCGAGGAGGACCCTGACCGGGCGCGTGGCGTCGGGGTCGGGAGCGTGGGGGGCAGGGGCGTCGACGGTCATCGTGCGGGTGCCTCTCGAGTGCGGGGCCGGGCGGGGTCCTCGGCTGCGGCGACGGTCGCCGTGCGGACGGCGGGCAGCACGGCCCGGACCCGGTAGCCGCCCTTGGCGTGCGGGCCGACGTGCAGCTCGCCGCCGTGCAGGTCGACCCGTTCGCGCATCCCGCGCTGACCGAGGCCCGAACCGGCCGAGCCGTGCTGCTGCGTCGACGAGGAGGCGGCTCCGCCCACCCCGTCGTCGGTCACCTCGACCTCGACGGCGCGGTCGCGGTATCGCAGGCGGACGTCGGCGACGCCGGCCGAGGCGTGCTTCAGGGTGTTGGTCAGCGCCTCCTGGACGACCCGGAACAGGGTGACGCCGACGCTGTCGGGCACGTCGAAGCGCTCGCCGTGGGTGCTGAACCGGACGTCCAGGCCGAGTCGGCGGGTGTCGGCCACGAGCTGCGGGAGGGCGGAGAGCCCGGTCGGGCCGTCGTGCAGGGTGCCGTCCTGGGCGCGCAGCACGGTGAGCATCCGCTCCAGCTCGTCGATCGCGGTGCGCGCCGTGGACTCGACGGCGCCGAGCGCGCCGCTCGCGATCTCGGGCTGGTGGAGCGTGCGTCGCGCCGCACCTGCCTGGATGGCGATCACGGCGACGTGGTGCGCGACGACGTCGTGCAGCTCGCGGGCGATGCGTGCGCGCTCCTCGCCGATCGCGCGGTCGGCCACGAGTTCCTGGGCGGCACGGAGGTCGACGCCCGCGCGCTCGAGGGCGTGCAGACGGGCGGACGACACCCGTGACGACCGGCCGAACCAGACGGCCGCGACGAAGAACAGCAGGTTGAGGACGAACGAGTAGACGACGGCCGCGACGGTGGAGCTGAGCATCGGGCCGCCCTGCTGGAGGGGGCCGAGCACGGCGACGCCGAGCCAGACGAGCATGGCGGCCGTGACGACCGCGCTGCCGACCAGGGCGGCCCGTCGCGACCGCGCCCAGGCGTTGGCCGTGTAGATGACGAGGAACTCGACGATCGAGGGGGTCGTCGAGTCGGGGTACCCACGCAGCTGGCTGAGGATGAAGACCGCGCTCACGACCACCATGACGGCCACCGGTGCGCGTCGTCGGAGCGCCGTCGGGGCGCACAGGGCGAGGAGCCAGCCGATCGCCTCGGGCGGAGCGGCGGCCTCGAGCTCCGACCCCTCGACGGCGAGCGAGGCGAGCCAGAGGGTGACGAGGCCGAGGCCGAGCAGGCCGGCCGCGAGCCAGACGTCGCCCCTGGCCTGTCGGCGGGTCAGGACACCACGTCGCCAGACGGTCTCGTCCCCGTCGGCGGGGCAGTCGGGGGCAGACATCCCGTTCAGTATGTCAGGGACCGTGTGTCGTGAGGTTCCGTCAGTGACGACGAGGACGACGCCGACGGCGACGGAGTCCGCACGGCTCAGCGCCGCAGGTCGATCCCGAGCAGCGCGTCCACGGCGTCGACGTCGACAGCGGTCGCCGGTCGGCCGGCGGCCACGTGGTCGTCCACGGCGCGGATCGCGCGGGGCGTGTCGAGGTCGTCCGCGAGGGCGGTGCGCAGGGCGGCGAGCAGCGGCGTCGTCCCGGCCCCCGCCTCCTGCGCCCCGACGCCGGCCGCCCAGGTCGCCCAGCGCGCGAGACGCGCCTCGGCGTCGACGAGGTCCTGGTCGAGCCATTCCCAGTCGGACCGCCAGTGGTGCGCGGTGATCGCGAGGCGGACCGCACGGGCGTCCCGGCCGGCGGAGACGAGCTCGCTCACCTTGACGAGGTTGCCGAGCGACTTGCTCATCTTCTCGCCCTGGTAGGCGACCATCCCGCTGTGTGCCCACTGCCGGGCCGACGGCTCGCCGGTGATCGACGTCGCGTGGGCGGTGCTCATCTCGTGGTGCGGGAAGACGAGGTCGCTGCCGCCGCCGGCCACGGTGGCCGTCGCGCCGAGGTGCTGCTCGGCGATGACGGTGCACTCGATGTGCCAGCCGGGCCGGCCAGGGCCCACCGACGACGGCCAGGACGGCTCGTCGGCACGGGCCGCACGCCAGAGCAGCGGGTCGAGCGGGTCGCGCTTGCCGGCGCGGTCGGGGTCTCCCCCCCGCTCGGCGAAGAAGCGGGCCATGGTCGGGGCGTCGTAGCGGCTCTCGAGGCCGAGGTGCCAGGAGGTGTCGCGCTCGGTGCCGCGGACGTCGAAGTAGACGTCGTCGCCGGCCTCGGAGCCCGGGGTCTCGACCCGGTAGGCGACGCCCGAGTCGATCAGGCCCGCGACGGCGTCCGCCACGTCTCCCACGACGTCGGTCACCGCGACGTAGTGCTCCGGCGGGACGACGGCGAGGTGCTCCATGTCCGAGCGGAAGAGGTCGGTCTGCGACGCGGCGAGGGCCCGCCAGTCGACGCCCGTCGCCGTGGCGCGCTCGAGGAGCGGGTCGTCGACGTCGGTCGTGTTCTGCGCGTAGGTCACCCGCAGGCCCGCGTCGCGCCAGACGCGCACGAGCGAGTCGAAGGCGAGGTAGGTGCTGGCGTGACCGAGGTGCGTGGCGTCGTAGGGCGTGATCCCGCAGACGTACAGGGTCGCGGCGCCGTCGACCGGCCGGGTCGTCACGAAGGAGGCGGTGGCCGTGTCCCAGAGGGCGGGCAGCGGCCCGTCGCCCGGCAGGCTCGGCACCGTGGGCGCGTTCCAGGACCTCATGCCGCCACCACGCCCGTGCCGAGCAGGACCAGCAGGACGCCGCCGAGCAGGATGCGGTACACGACGAAGGGCAGGAAGCTGCGCTTCGAGATGTAGTTCATGAAGAAGGCGATCACGACGAACCCGACGACGAACGCCACGACCGTCGCGGCCAGGGTCTCGCCGAGCGAGTAGGGGCCGGGCTCGCTGAAGCTCTGGACCAGCTCGAAGAGGCCGCTGCCGAAGACCGCGGGCACGGCGAGGAGGAACGAGAACCGCGCCGCTGCGGGGCGCGTGTAGCCGAGACTCAGCGCGGCGGTGGTCGTCGCGCCCGAACGGGAGACGCCGGGGAAGAGCGCGAGCACCTGGGCGACGCCCACGGCGATGCCGTGGCCGTAGGTCATCTCGTCGAAGCGGGCCGTCTTCTTGCCGAGCCGGTCGGCGAGGCCGAGCAGCACGCCGAAGACGATCAGCACGATCGCGACGATCCAGAGCGAGCGGAAGACGGTGCGGATGTACTCCTGCGCGAAGTACCCCACCAGCACGATCGGGACCGTGCCGATGATGACGAGCCAGCCCATCCGGACGTCGGGGTCGGTGCGGGGGATCTTCCCGGTGATCCCCTGGAACCAGCGGGTCACGATCCGCGTGATGTCGCCCCAGAAGTAGATCACGACGGCGAGCTCGGTGCCGAGCTGCGTGATGGCGGTGAACGTCGCACCCGGGTCGAAGGCCGCGGCGGCGTCGGGGTCGGAGAAGAAGAGGCCGACGAGGCGCAGGTGCGCGCTCGACGAGATGGGGAGGAACTCCGTCAGGCCCTGGACGAGGCCGAGCAGGAGTGCCTGGAGGAGATGCTCCACGCGGGGTGCCCTTCTGGTGGGGGTGTCAGTAGGTCGCCAGGAGGTCCCGGAGGACGCGACTGCCAAAGGCTAGTGCGTCGAGCGGGACCCGCTCGTCGACCCCGTGGAACATCGCCGGGAAGTCCATGTCCTCCCCCAGGCGGAGCGGGGCGAAGCCGTAGCCGGCGATCCCCAGCAGGCTCAGCGCCTTGTTGTCGGTGCCGCCCGACAGCAGGTACGGCAGCACGGGCGCGCCCGGGTCGTGCCGCTGCAGGGTGTCCGTGATCGCCTCGACGAGGTCGCCGGAGAACGGCGTCTCGAGCCCGATGTCGGTGTGGACGGTCTCGATCTCGACGTCGTCGCCGACGAGCTCGCGCACCTGGGCGAGGACCGCCTCCTCCTGGCCGGGCATGCAGCGGATGTCGACCCGCGCCTCCGCCGTGTCGGGGACCACGTTGTGCTTGTAGCCCGCCGTCAGCATCGTCGGGTTCGTCGTCGTGCGGAGCGAGCCGCGGATGAAGCCCTGCGCCGTGCCGGTGTGCAGCACGAGCTCGTCCGGCGCGGTCTGCGTGACGTCGACGTCGAGGATGCGCGCGACCTCGCGGAGCAGGGCCGTCGTCGTCTCGGTGAGGGCGATCGGCCACTCCTGGCGGCCGAGCGCGGCGACGGCCTCCGCGAGCCGCGTCACCGCGTTCGCCTTGATCATCTGGGAGCCGTGGCCCGCGGTGCCGCGGGTGCGGAGGGTGATCCAGATCAGCGCCTTCTCGCCCGTCTGCAGCAGGTACGAGCGACGCCCGTCGATGTAGGTCGAGTAGCCGCCCACCTCGCTGATGGCCTCCGTGGCCCCCGCGAAGAGCTCGGGGTGCTCCTTCACCAGGAAGTGCGAGCCCAGCACTCCCCCGGCCTCCTCGTCGGCGAAGAAGCCGACGACCAGGTCGCGCGCGGGGCGCTCGCCGGAGCGGATGATGTCGCCGAGCGACGTCAGCATCATCGCGTCCATGTTCTTCATGTCGACGGCGCCGCGGCCCCAGAGCATGTCGTCCTTGACGACGCCCGCGAACGGGTCGACCGACCAGTTCGCCGGGTCGGCGGGCACGACGTCGAGGTGGCCGTGCACGACGAGGCCGGGCTTGGCGCGGTCGGCGCCCTCGACCCGGGCGACGACGCTGACGCGGCCCGGCTCGGACTCGAAGAGCTGCGGCTCGAGGTCGAGGGCCCGGAGGGCCTCGGCGACGTACTCGGCGGCGTCGGCCTCGCCCTCGGACCGGCCGCCGCCGTAGTTGGAGGTGTCGAAGCGGATCAGGTCGCGCGCGATGACGGCCGTCTCGTCGAGGTCGTGGTGGTCCGGCTGTGGAGCGCTCGTCGTCATGCGGTCCACGGTACCCGGCGACCGCCTCCTGCCCGTGGTCAGGAGTGCCTCCGCGGCCGTGCTAGTGTTTCGTGGTCGGCTTCGGCAGGCACCATCCAGTCCGGGTGGCGGAAATGGCAGACGCGCTAGCTTGAGGTGCTAGTGCCCGTATAGGGCGTGGGGGTTCAAGTCCCCCCTCGGACACCGATCGCAAGTTCCATACCTTGAGATCACGACATTGGTTGAGACAGTGTCAAGAAAGGGCCCCGCTTCGGCGGGGCCCTTTCCCTTGTCCCGTCACTGTCGCCGTGAGTGACGGGAGCCGTAGGGTCGGCTCATGTCGCTCCTCATGGCCGCCACGCGCTCGCTGCTGTACCTGTTCCCCCGCACGACGCGCAGCGAGCAGAGCGTGCGGCGCGAGATCGCGAAGCGCGGTCCGGAGGCCGCGCCGTTCCCCCGGGTGCTGCACCGCGTCGCCGTCGTGACGGAGACGACCGTCGAGGGGCAGCGCGTCGTCCGGATCACCCCGCGTCGGGGCGCGACCGGGGCGCACCTGATCTGGACGTGCGGCGGTGCGTACGTGTACCCGGCGCTCCGCACCCACTGGGCCCTGCTCGCCCGGCTGGTCCGCGCCTCCGGCGTGACGGTCACCGTGCCGCTCTACGGGCTCGCGCCCGAGCACGACGTCGACGACGCGGTGCGGCTGCTCGACGCCGTGCACGACGGCCTCCGCGCCGAGGGGGCCGACGTCGTCCACCTCGGCGGGGACTCGGCCGGCGGCGCGCTCGCCCTCGCGCAGGCGATGCGGCACCGCGACACGGGCCGGCCCGCCGCCTCCTCGGTGCTGCTGGTGTCGCCCTGGCTCGACGCGACCCTGAGCGATCCCGAGGTGCCGTGGCTCGCCGAGCTGGACCCCATGCTCGGACGGGACGGCCTGGTCGTCGCCGGCGCCTGGTGGGCCGGCGACCGTGACCGACGCGACCCGCTCGTCAGTCCCCTCTTCGGCGACCTCGCCGGGCTCCCGCCCGTCTTCACGTACCAGGGCGACCGCGACCTGTTCGTCGCCGACGCGAAGGAGCTGGCCCGGCGACTCGCCCGGGTCGACGGGCGTGGCGAGCTGCGCGTCTACCGCGGGGCATTCCACGTCTTCGTCGGCGCGCCCTGGACGAGGGAGGCGCGGCGCGCGACCGCGCACCTGGCCGGCGTGCTGCGCGGCCGGCCCTGACCTCCGGGTGCCGGCCCGCGCCTCCGTCCGGCCCGGGATCGGCCTAGTCTCGGCGGCGACGAGTGAGGGCCCGCACGAGCGCGGGCCGGACGAGAGGACGAACACCATGGAGCACACCAGACTCGGCACGAGCGGCCTGCGGGTCTCGACCGTCATCCTCGGCTGCATGAGCTTCGGCGTGCCGGGCAGGGGCGCCCACGAGTGGACCCTCGACGAGGAGGCCTCGCGGCCCTTCATCCGTCGGGCCCTGGAGCAGGGCATCACGACGTTCGACACCGCCGACGTCTACAGCGACGGCACGAGCGAGGAGATCGTCGGCCGCGCGCTCGCCGACTTCGCGCGACGGGACGAGGTCGTCATCGCCAGCAAGGTCAACGGCCGGATGAACGACGGGCCGAACGGCGCGGGGCTGTCGCGGGCTCACGTCATGAGCGCGATCGACGACAGCCTGCGCCGGCTCGGCACCGACCACGTCGACCTCTACCAGATCCACCGCTGGGACCCGGAGACTCCGATCGAGGAGACGATGGAGGCGCTGCACGACGTCGTGCGCTCCGGCAAGGCGCGGTACATCGGCGCGTCGAGCATGTGGGCGTGGCAGTTCGCGAAGGCGCAGCACACGGCCGACCTCGGCGGCTGGACCCGCTTCGTCTCGATGCAGGACCAGTACAGCCTGGTGCAGCGCGAGGAGGAGCGGGAGATGCACCCGCTCTGCCTCGACCAGGGCGTCGGCGTGGTCCCCTGGTCGCCGCTCGCGCGCGGCAAGCTGACCCGCGACTGGGACGCCACGACCGCGCGCACCGAGACGGACCGCTTCGGCCAGACCCTCTACAAGCAGCAGGAGGACGGCGATCGTCGCGTCGCCGCGGCCGTGGCGGAGGTGGCGGAGGAACGGGGCGTGTCGCGCGCCCAGGTCGCCCTCGCGTGGGTGCGCCAGCAGGAGGTCGTCTCCGCCCCGATCGTCGGAGCGACCAAGATGCAGCACCTGGACGACGCCGTGGCCTCCGCCGACGTCTGGCTGACGGACGACGAGCTCGACCGGCTCGAGACGCCCTACGTGACCCGGGAGAACGAGGGGTTCTGACCCACGGGGCGCGGCGTCCGTCTACTGTGAGCCGCACGGGCGGCGAGGACGCCGACCGCCACGACGAACACGGAGGCACCCCATGGGCACCGAGCACCACGGCACCGACGAGCAGCACGAGCACACCGAGCACACCAGCACGGAGAAGCACGAGCACCACGAGGGCCACGTCGACGGCGACACGCACGTCTCGCACGACAGCACGACGTCGAGCGAGTCGGACGGCTCGTACGTCGACAGCGACATCCCGGAGGACGGCGGCACGACCGCCGGCCCCCACGACGGCGAGGCCGACGGCTCGTACACCGACTCGGACGTCCCCTCCGACCGCTGACGCAGCTGGTCGCACTCCCCCGCACGACGCCCCGCGCCTCCTCGAGGCCGGGGCGTCGTCGTGCCTGCGGGCCACGTCGTGCTCGGCCGTGGTCCCGGCCGGGCATCGCCGAGCCCGGCCCGGCGGCTCGACCCGTGCGCTGCCCGCAGAGTACGGTCGTCGCAGGGAGGAACACATCCATGACACAGCGAATCATCATCCTCGGCGGCGGTTCCGCCGGGCTCACCGCCGCACTCGAGCTCCAGAAGCGCCGGCCGCCGCAGAGCGCCAGCATCACGTTGGTCGACCAGTCGCCGTACTACACGTACCAGCCGTTCCTGCCGGAGGTCGCGGGCGGGCACATCGCCCCGCGCGACGTGACCGTGCAGCTCCGGAAGGCACTGCGCAAGACGTCCGTGGTCGAGGCCGGGGTCACGGGCCTCGACTCGGCCGCGAAGAAGGTCACCGTCACCACGGCCGACGGTCGTGACCAGGTGCTGGCCTACGACCAGCTCGTCGTCGCACTCGGCGCCGTCACGCGCACGTTCCCGACGCCCGGCCTCGCCGAGAACGGCGTCGGCTTCAAGAGCGTGGAGGAGGCGCAGTACGTCCGCGACCGCATCCTCGGGAACATCTCCGAGGCCGCGTCGGTCACCGACGCCGCGACGCGTCGCAAGCTGCTCACCGTGGTCTTCGTCGGCGGCGGCTACACCGGCGTCGAGGCGATGGCCGAGCTCGACGACGCCGCCAAGGCGGCCGTCGACCAGTTCCCGACCCTGTCGCGCGACGAGCTGCGGTTCGTCCTCGTCGAGGCTCTCGACCGCGTCGCGCCCGAGGTCGGCCCTGAGCTCTCGAAGTGGACCCTGGGCCACCTGCGCGGCCGCGGCATCGACGTGCGCCTCGGCACCACGATGCCGTCGTGCGTCGACGGCGACGTCGTCCTCAGCGACGGCGAGACGATCCCCGCCGGCACCATCGTCTGGACGGCGGGCGTCAAGCCCAACCCGGTGGTCGCCGACCTCGGCCTGCCGCTCGGCCCGAAGGGCCACGTCAACGTCAGCGCCACCCTGCAGGTCGAGACCGAGCAGGGCGAGAAGCTCGACGGCGTCTGGGCGCTGGGCGACGTCGCGCAGGTGCCGAACCTGCTCGCCGAGAAGCAGCCTGCCTACTACCCGCCGAACGCGCAGAACGCCGTCCGCCAGGCAGTCACCGTCGCGGACAACGTGATCGCGGCGCTCTCGGGCGCCCCAGCCTCCGAGTACCGTCACGAGTCGCTCGGCACGGTCGCGAGCTACGGCATCGGCAAGGGGGCGGGCGTGCTCAAGGGCGTGTCCGTCACGAACGTGCCGGCCTGGCTCGCGCACCGCGGGTACCACCTGTACGCGATGCCCACGCTGAACCGCAAGTGGCGCATCCTCACCGGCTGGATCACGAACTTCTTCGGCGGCCGTGACCAGACGCCGCTCGTCGGCCTGAAGGACCCGCGTGCCGGGTTCCTGAAGGTGACGCCGGTCGTCCAGCCCAAGTCGGACCCCGCGACCGAGTCGAAGAGCGCGGCGAAGCCCGCGACGAAGACCGGCGCCGCGAAGAAGTAGCGCGACCGTCCGATCGAAGGAGGCGCGTCCCGGGTGACCGGGGCGCGCCTCCTTCGTCGTCGCCCCGCGTCTGCGCTCGTGCACGGTGCCGCCGGACCGTCTCCGGCCGGGTCGTCGGTTCGTGTACGCTCACGATCACTGAGGTAAAAGGCGTCGCGCTCTGCGACGCACCCGCACGCGGCATCGAACGAGTCGCCACTTCTTCCCAGAAGGAGTGCACCCCGTGTCCCCCAGTACCTCTGTCTTCCGCGGTCGCCTGCGCGCCGGCGATGCGCCTCCGCGGCTGTCCGACGCGTGGATCGCCCTGGCCGGGTTGTCCGCGGTGTTCCTGTTCGAGATGCTCGACACCTCGGTCCTCAACGTCGCCCTGCCGACGATCGGCCGTGAGCTGGGCTCCTCGACGACGGGCCTGCAGTGGGTGTCGGGGGCCTACGCGGTCGCCTTCGGCGGGCTCATGCTGCTCTTCGGCGCCGTCGCCGACCGGGTGGGGCGACGCCGCGTCATGCTCACGGGCCTCGTGTTGCTGGCCGTGGTGAGCCTCACGACCGTCGCGGTCACGACGACCGAGCAGCTCGTCGCCGTCCGGGTGCTGACAGGCGTCGCCGCCGCGATGACCACCCCCGGGTCGATGGCGTTGGCGTTCCGGCTGTTCGACGACGAGGGCCTCCGCGTCCGGGCCCTCACGGTGATCTCGACCGCGGGGCTCGTCGGCCTCGCCGTCGGTCCGACCGTCGGCGGGTTCGTGCTCGCCGTCGCTCCGTGGCAGGTGCTGCTGCTGGCCGACGTGCCGATCGCCGTGCTGGCGTTCGTCGGCATCCGGTGCGGCGTCGCTCGGGACGACGCCGCGGGGCTGCGGCCAGACCCCGTCGACGTGGGCGGCGCGCTGCTCGGCACCGCGACCGTGGCGGGACTGCTCGTGACGCCGACCGTCCTCGTCGGGCCAGCTACCGCCTCCTCGTGGGGGTGGGCCGCGGTCGTTCTGACCGTCGCGTGCGGGGCCGGGTTCATCGTGCGCCTGCGGACGGCGCGGCACCCGGTGGTCGACCTGCACCTGCTCTCCCGCCCCCTGGTGTCGAGTGGCCTCGCGTTCAAGGCCGCGTCGGGCCTCGCCGTCGCCGGGCTGTCGTACCTCGTCACGCTGCAGCTGCAGTTCGCCTGGGGCTGGCCGCCGGCCCTCACCGCCGCCGGCACGCTGCCGCAGGTCGTCGTGCTCCTGGCGGGGAGTCGCCTCGTGGGGCCGTTCGTGCAGCGGGTCGGCCTCGGCCGGGCGGCGTGGGTCAGCGCGGCCGCGGTCGTGTCCGGCCTCGCCGTCTTCGGCGCCCTGAGCCGTCACGGGTACGTCTGGGTGCTCGTCGCTCTCGTTCTCGTCGCCGCCGGCATGCGCGTCGTCGGCGTCGTGGCCGGAGCCTCCGTGCTCACGGGCCTCCCCGCCGACCGCACCTCGGTCGGTGCGGCCCTCGTGGACACCTCGAGCGAGCTCGCGGGAGGAGCCGCGGTGGCCGCGGCGGGCACGATCGTCGCGGCCGTCGTCACCGGCAGCATCACGACCACCCCGTGGACAGCCCTGCGACTCGCGGACTTCGAGGACGCCCTCACCGTCGCCGGGCTCGGCCTCGCCGCCGTCGCCGCCGTGCTCGTCGTCGTCGGGATGCTCCGGGCACGAGCCGCCGACCTGGCCCCCGGCACCCCTGCGCCTGCCTCCTCGACCGCTCTCGCCCCCACCACCCAGGAGCCCTCTCGTGCCTGACGTCACCGCCCTGCCCCGCCCGCCGTTCGACCCCGAGTTCGTTCCCTTCCTGGAAGCCATGGACGCCCGCGGCCGCTTCCGGCTCGAGACCGAGATGCTGCCGCGGATGCGACAGCTGGACATGACGGAGGCGCAGCTCGACGAAGGACTGCGCGCCCGCGGTCTCGAGAGGCGCAGCGTCACCGTTCCCGGGCACCTCGGCGACCCGATCGCCCTCGCGGTCGTGCAGCGCATCGGCCGCACCGGGACCGCGGCCTGCGCCTACGCGATCCACGGCGGCGGAATGATGTTCGGCCACCACCTCGGCAACCTCGACTCGTACGACGACTGGCTGTTCGTGCACGACGCCGTCCTGGTCAGCCCCGACTACCGTCTCGCCCCGGAGCACCCCGACCCGTACCCGGTCGAGGACTGCTACGCCGGCCTCGTCTGGGTCGTCGAGCACGCCGACGAGCTCGGCGTCGACCCGGGGCAGGTCATCGTCGTCGGCCAGAGCGCCGGGGCCGGACTCGCCGCCGGCACGGCGCTCCTCGCCCGCGACCGACAGGGGCCGGCCCTCGTCGGGCAGGTGCTCGTGAGCCCCATGCTCGACGATCGAGACGCCACCCTCTCCGCCCGTCAGTACGACGGCGTGGGCGTCGCCGACCGAGAGATGACCCGGTTCGGCTGGGACGCCTATCTCGGCGACCGCCGCGGCGGTGACGACGTGTCGATCTACGCCGCTCCCGGTCGCGCGACGGACCTCGCGGGCCTCCCGCCGGCGTACGTCGACTGCGGCAGCGCCGAGGTGTTCCGTGACGAGACCGTCGCCTGGGCCAGCGCACTCTGGGCGGCCGGCGTGCAGGCGGAGCTGCACGTGTGGCCGGGGGCGTTCCACGGGTCGGCGAGCATGATGCCGGGAGCGACCCTGTCGCGCCGGGCCGTCACCGCGCTGTGCGAGTGGACCGGGCGCCTCCTCGATCCCACACCCTGACGGGATCCCGGGGCGGGCAGGTGGATCGCCCGCTCCGGGCCCGCCCCTGGAGGACTCGACCCAGGGTCCCGACCACGAGACCCTAGGACGATCCGTCACCTGGCACCCGTCGACGAGCCTCCGGACCGGACCGACCGTCGACGAGTCGGGGCCAGTACGTACGACACCCCGCGATCACGTTCTCCAGGACACGGAGCGGGTGTGCCCGTTCGATGACGGACCGGCCGCGCCGGTGTGCCGCTGAGCTCGCAGGACAAGCGTGCTCGTCACGACGAGGAAGATCGACACCGCCAGCGTGAGATGGGCCGCGGGGTTGATCCCGACCTCGAGGAGCCATCCACCCCACCATGAGGTGAGCTCGTCGTCCAGGCCCCGGACGACGGAGTACGTCCGGATCTGGATGATCGAGCCGACGGCGATCTGGAGCAGGGTCAGAGCCGCGAAGCTGAGTCGAAGCGCGAGCTGGTCTGCCAGGGGTCGTCGTCGGGCGGCGAAGACGAGCACCAGGAGGGCCACGCAGCTGACGACGGTCGTGCGGAGCGACTCGAGCACCCCAGGACGCGGAGTCGTGATCGCCACGAGTGAGTTGTAGCAGTCCGGAACTCATCTCGGCGACGGTGCCGGTGAACGGGCAGCTAGGTGCAGCGGCAGCTTGCGGCTACGCCCCAGACCCCGCTGCCTATGGTGGGGTTCCTGGGTGCACCCGGGCGTCCCGCCGGGATCATCGCTTGAGGGTGTCGCTGGGGTACTCCCCGAACTTCTCCGTGTAGCTCGCCGCGAACCGGCTCAGGTGGACGAAGCCCCATTCCCGGGCGACGTCGGCGACGGTGCCGGCGTCGGGGTGCATGTTCGTGAGGACCGCCCGGACGTGCTCGAGGCGGACCCCGCGGAGGTACTCCGTCGGGGTCACCCCGAGCTGGCGACTGAAGGCCTGCTGCAGGCCTCGGGGGCTGAGGTTTACTGCCTGGGCGATGTCGGTCGCGCTGATCGGGAGGCGTGCGTGGGTGTGGATGTACTCCACGGCCTCCCGGAGGCGCGCGTTCCGCGGGGCAAGGAGAACCGGGTCGACCTGGGGGGCTGTGTGGGCGAAGGTGTCGAGCATCGCGATCGCCGTCATCCGGTTGATCTCGGCATGCAGGAGCGGTGAGGGCTCGGTTCCGAGGACGGTCCTCGCCGCGGTGCCGATGGTCTGCTTCCACTGCCGCAGGCGAGCGTCGTCCGGCTTGGTCATCATGTCGAAGACGAGAGGGCCGGGCAGGGCGCCCTCGTGCTCGGCGGCGACCTTCTCGAGGTAGGCGGCATCGAAGTGGACGAGGTTCTGCCGGTAGTCGACCATGTCGAACGAGAACTGCTTGCCGGTCGGGAACACCACGGGGTGGCCCTGCTCGAGGGCGAGCTGGTCGTCGTCGAGGTCGTAGACACCCTCGCCGGCGGTGATCCACGCGACGATGTACTCGTCCTTGGGGACCAGGGAGCCCTGCATCGACCCGAGGAAGGTCGAGGACCGGAGGGTCACGTCGTCGTTGCCGGTGCTGGTGTACCGGTAGGAGAAGTCCTGCCCGCTGCGCTCGGTGCGGAACTGGTCCCCGTTGTACGTGTCCTCATAGAGGGCCCTCGCCTGGTCGAGGCTACGGCCAGCCGTCTCTGACTTCGCGTAGGAGTCCTCACCTGGTTGCACCCCGGAACTATGTCACGAAGACCCCCCGTAAAAAGCTCAATAGTTTAGGAAGTGTCCGAATTGCGCGTTGGCTGCCACTGCTGCGACGGGTCGCCGAGGACTTCGCGGAGGGCGACCTTGATCGCGCCGGCGTAGCCGAGAGGCAAGCGGGTGCGCTGGCGGGCGTCCCCGCGGACGGTCACGACTGCCTCGTCACCGTCGGTGGTGACGTCCCAGGACGTGATCTGCTCGAGCTCCACGACGGTCGGCACGGTCTTGTCGGGCTGGTCGAGGACCACCCGGTCGCGGTAGACCGCGACCCCTCGGGCGTCGTGGTCGACCTCGACGCTGCACTCGAAGACAAGATCGTCCGCCAACGCACCGTAGAAGTCCGCCCAGTCGTCCATGAGTGCGACGTCGCTGCGTCCGCGCACAGCCAACGGCAGCGGCTGTAGCTGCTGGTCGGTCGTACGAGTCATGAGCGCGATGCTTTCGGGTCGGTGTGAGGTGCAGGCCTGTGTCTCAAGGACACCGCTGCACCCGCGGGTGGACGGCCTCCACTGTGCCCCACGTGTCGCCCAGTGTCGAAACGGATGTACGCCTTCACAGGGCTGAGCCCCGGGAAACCGGGCGGTAGTACGCATCCCGGTCAGGGCCGCGTACCCCAGTTCGTTAAACGCGCACCCCAGTTGGTCCCGGGCGAGGGGCCTGCCATGGTTCCCCTATCGGCGCTCCTTATGAGCGCGGGAATCAGCAGCAGCAAGAGACGAGACAGATCATGAGCACCGTTCACGCCCCGAACAGCGCCACCGCCCGTTCCCCCTTCAGCGAGGTCCGTGACACCCACCGCCAGGCGAACCTCGCCGTCATCGCCACCGCCGCGGTCGCCGCGTCGGCGTCCCTGATCGCCGCGTTCCTTGTCGCGCTCGGGATCGGTGCATGAACACCGTCTCCGCCACCACTCCTTACATCGAGATGACGCCGACAGAACCGTTCGACGTCGCAGCACTCCTCAAGGAACTCGCATGACCAGCACCCAGCTCCGCACCCTCAGCCACGACGCCCTCGTCGACCACGTCCGCACCCGCTTGACCGGCACCCCTGCCGCACCTGCCCGCGAGGCCGTCTCTGCGCGGAGCGGCTACGTCGGCCTCGACGGTGTCCCGGCCGTTTGCATCGACGTGTACCCCAAGCGCCGCCGCCGCGACACGGCCGCAGCCCTGTCGCGCCTGGCACGGATCACGAGCCGCCACGAAGTCGGACTCCGGGCATCGGCCGCTGAATTCACCTACGCAGACTTCTTCACGTCCGAGCCGGCACAGCTGCTGATGGCGTCCTGATGACCTTCGCCGAGCGCATCCTCGCCGAGAGCACGACGGACCACGAGTCCTCCTTCGACACCGCCCTCGAAGACGACTGAGCACACGACTCAGCAACTGACCGACCGATGACGCCCAGAAAAGCCGCGGACCGGAGGACCACAGGCCCCGTGCTCTCGACATCCGCACTGCAGGGCCTGGCCCATGAGGACCTCGTCAGCTATCTGAAACTGACGCTCGCAGTCACGTCCTCTGGATCGGATCCCTCCCTCATCTCCTGACCTCAGTCAGCTCGCCCGGAGTTGCCGGTGCTGACTGATCGAACGCCTCCATCCGCGCTCCCCGCACCCGCAGTCCCTAGCTGCGGTCCAGATGGAGGCTCCGTGAAGCGATGACGCTTCGCTCTGCTGGGTCGCTGTGACCCGAAGATCAGCGACCCAGCAACACCTGCGGCAAAGGCACCGCGATGCCACCGAGCCGGCCCACGAGCCGTGGAGCCCGGCCAGCGATCGTCTACCGGACGCAGTCAGCACCTCCAGACACCCTGGGATGCTCGTGTCGTGACTGTTGGATTTGGTGCTGCCACGGCGACCGTCATCGTGTTCCTCGTCATGGCGGTACGACGAAACCGACACACTCGCCAGCTCATCGATCAAGGCGACCTAGAGCCCGCAGCGGCCCTGGAGTCGCGTCTACAGATTCGAGTCTTCTCAGTGGCACTCGGTCTCACGATCATTGCGACAGTCGCGTCCGCCCTCGTCGTGTGAGTGCAGCCCCTGATCCTGGGCGACCAGCTCGGGAGCACTGACCTTCTCTCGATCAGCGTTCCCCGCCGGACGCGGCCAGCCCGGGCAGGAACTCCCCCGGCAGTTCGGCGGTGGGCACGATCACGATGTCCTGCACCTTCCAGTCCAGGTGCACGCACTCCGACCGTGCCTGCTCGAGTTCCTGGAGGGACGGCATCGACCCGTCCACGGGAACGACGAACGATTCGACATGGAACACGTGTCCCTCGTCTCGGACCCGTGATCTCGCCTCAGCCACCCAGGCCAGCCCGGTCAGGTGGTGGTCGATGCGATCGCTGAGCGGATGTGCCTCGTGCTCGTCGTACGTCCTCGCTCGGGTGTCGATCAAGGCTGCGACGGCGCCCTTCACGTTCCTCCGGCCGTCGCGCACGATGCTGAGCGAGATCAACAGCGCTGCGACGGAGTCTGCCCACCACCATCCGATCCCGATGCCGACGATGCCCGCGATCGCGGCGACGCCGGTCGTCCAGTCGGCCTTGTTCATGTCGGCGTCGGCGTAGAGGACCTTGTCGTGGAGGGTCTCGGACAGCTTCAGCTTCGCACGGCCCAGGAGCACCGGGGCGATCGATGTCACCGCGAGCGTCGCGATCATGAGCCAGCCGAGCCAGACCGTGTGGCCGAAGAGCTCGATGCCGCCGATCGTCGGGTGCTCGGCGGTGAGGAGCTTCGATCCGGAGTCGACGATGAGGTAGGCGCCCATCACGAGCAGGGCGGCGGCGGCCACGAGGTGCGCGATGCCGGTGGCTCGGTGGAATCCGTACGGGTGGTCCTCGGTTGGTGGACGACGGATGATCCGGGTGGCCACGAGGAACGCGATCGGGGGCAGGAAGGACAGCATGTCCTCGACCCAGGCCGCCCGCATCGCCTGGGAGCTGCCGAGCACCAGGAACATCAGCGTCACGGTCACGACCAGCACCCCGACGGTGGCCCACTCGAGCTGGACGGCTCGCCTCAGGGCGTCGCGTTGTTCGTCCGGGAGCGCGGTGTGCCCGAACTTCGCGGCCCGGTCGGCGCTCGTCATCGCGGACCGTCCGCGCCGAGCAGGAACGCGTCGAGCTCGAGCAGGAAGCGGTTCTCGCCCCGTGGCACCAACATCACGTGCTCCACCGTCGCGCCGCCCTCGTCGCTGCCCGTCGTGTAGGGCCGAGTCGTGCCCGCCTTCTCCGACCACGGCGTCTCCGCCGTCAGCCCGCCGATCACCAGATCGAGGTCACCCTCCTCCAGGTCGCCCACCAGTGCCTCCTCGCTGCCCGTGGACCACTCCACTTCCGCACCGAGGTTCGACGCGAACGACCTGACCAGCTCGGGCTCCGTGCCGACCGGGTCTGCCCCTTCGCGGACATCGACCCAGGTGCCGTTCTCGGTCGCCCCCACCCTCAACGTGCCCCCGCTCGCCCTGCCGAGGGTCCCGTCCGGATCGGTCGGGATCGTCGCTCCGCAGCCAGTCAGGAGGAGCATCGACAGCCCGCAGACCACCGCCGTCCTCACAGTCTCCTGTCGCCGCACGCCCACACCTCGATCGAGTGATGAAGCCCAGAGGCGAGCTCCTCGTCGCCATCCTCCCGCAGCAGGACGGCCGGAAGTCAAGGGGTCCCGCCGACGCAAGGCCAGGAGTAAGGCGGCGGTGGGCGCTCGCTCCCGGGCGACGCTCGACCGATCTTCTCGCGAGCATCGCTGCTGACGGGAGCTGCTGCGGAGGAGGAGGCGGCGGCGGGAACCGTCGAACCCGTAGGTTGTTCTGGCGTCACCTCAGGCGCGATCGACATCCGACCAACCGGGGCTCGGGCGGAGGGAGACAACGAGATGCTCGTCGACACGGACTTCACGACCCGGGACCCCTCCGAGGCGGACGAGATGATCAGGCGCGTCTACCCCGGAAGCGGCTTCGAGCACTGTTCGACACCGTTCACCTATCGCCAACGCGTCCTCGGCGACGACACAGCCACCATCGCCCTGTTCGCCGTCAACTCCCGTTCTGAGGTCGTGGTGGATCTCGACGGGATGGTGGGCATCGGCTCTGCCTCAGGCGGTGACTACCGGGTCACGAGCAACGACGAGGCAGTCCGTTCGTTGCGGGGATTCGTCCTGCCTCCCGGCCGTGCACGATCGCAGTCGACCCATCACCGTCTCAGGATGGTCAACTTGCGCCTGGAGGCCCTCAGGACGTGCGCGGGCGCAGAGAACCGCCGCGACCGGCTCCGCTTCGGGGGCACCGACGCCCTCTCGGACGCGGGCGTCGCCCATTGGTCCCACGTCGCCCGCCACGCCACGAGGGTGTTCTCGGCCCCGTCCCTCAGAGGCTACGAACTGATGCACCGAGCGACCGTCGACTTGCTCCTGGCGTCCGCCCTCGACGTGTTCGAGATCTCCCTCGAGCGCTGCACACTCCCTGCCGCCGACACCGCCCTGCCGACCTCGGTACGTCGCGGGATCCAGTTCATCGAGGACGACCCTGCAGCACCGATAGGGGTCCACGAGATCGCAGAAGCAGCCCGGGTGAGTGTCCGCGGGCTGCAGATGGCCTTCCGGAAGACCCTCGACATGACTCCCCTGGACTACCTACGCCGGGTGCGCCTCAGTGAAGCACACAGAGAGCTGCAGGCCGCGACCCCGGACGCCACGACGGTCACCGACGTCTCGAGACGGTGGGGGTTCACCAACTCGAGCCGCTTCGCTCATGCGTACCGTGAGGAATTCGAGGAGTCACCGCGACAGACCCTGCAGCGGTGACATCAGCGTCGAAGACGCTCTTGCCTCATCCGGTCGGTGACCCGCTCAGTCTCTCCTCCTGAACGCCAACCTCTCCACGTAAGTCGCGGCAGCGGGGGGATGTCAAGGGTCAAATGATCCCCTTCCGGGCGCGGTGGCGCGGCGCGCACACTGGTCGTCGGGCGAGCGGCCAGACGGACGGATCAGGCTCCGGGGCCTCGCTTCCACATCCGGACAGCTGCGCACTCGCGCGAACCGAGGAGGTCGAGATGAGAACGATCGATCAACAGGGAGCCGGTAGTGCTCCCCCGTCGCGGCGGGCCGCGTGATGGCCGGCCGCCTGGCCGGAGCTGCCGGCGTCGCTGCCGTGGCGACAGCCGCCGCCGTCGTCGGACGACGCCACCGCCGCCGCCCCGACGAGGGCGCCGGCTCCCCCCAGGAGTCCCGCTCCCGGTGGCAGGCCGTCACGATCCTCGCCCAGCCGCAGGACGTGCTCGGTGCCGACGACATCCCACCGTTCTTCGAGGACCTCCGGGACACCGTCGAGGTGGAGGCGCGGCCCGCACCCGCCGACAAGGGCACCGAACTGCGCGCCCGCCTCCGCGAACCCGCCTCGTCCGAGGACGACGCCGACGAGGCGGCCAAGGAGATCCGCGTGGCGCTCCGACGGGCGAAGCAGGTCATCGAGGCCGGCGAGGTCCTGCGGGTCGACCCCACTCCCCACGGCGAGCGCAAGGCCACCCCCACCGGCGCCGTCGTCGACGAGGCCACCGACCGTGCCGACGAGGAGGGACTGCTGTGAGGGCCCTCACCTGGACCGGCGTCAACGAGACCTCGGTCGAGACCGTCGACGACCCGACGATCCTCAACGACCAGGACGTCATCGTCAAGGTCCACCTCAGCACGACGTGCGGGTCCGACCTGCACCTGCTCGGCGGGTACATCCCCACCATGCGGTCGGGCGACGTCCTCGGCCACGAGTTCATGGGCGAGATCGTCGAGGTCGGGTCGGCCGTCCGCGAGCGCAAGGTCGGCGAGCGCGTCGTGGTCTGCTCGTTCGTCGCCTGCGGCCGGTGCTGGTATTGCACCCACGAGCTGTACTCGTTGTGCGACAACGGCAACCCCAACCCCGCCCTCACTGAGACCCTCTGGGGCTCCCCCATCGGCGGATGCTTCGCCTACAGCCACGCGCTCGGCGGCTACGCCGGCAGCCACGCGGAGTACATCCGCGTGCCCTACGGCGACCACGGTGCCTTCCCCGTCCCCGACGGCGTCTCGGACGAAGCAGCACTGTTCGCCTCGGACGCCGCCCCCACGGGGTGGACCGGCGCCGACCTCGCCGGCATCACGCCCGGTGACACCGTCGCCGTCTGGGGTGCCGGCGGCGTCGGTCAGATGGCGGCCCGCGCCGCCATGCTGCTCGGGGCGGAACAGGTCGTCGTCATCGACCAGCTACCCGAACGGCTCGACCAGGTGCGGCAGCACGTCGGCGCCGAGATCCTCGACTTCGCACAGGACGACGTCCTCGCCGAACTGAAGGAGCGCACCGGTGGTCGCGGCCCCGACGTCTGCATCGAGGCGGTCGGAATGGAAGCCGACGGCACCGGCGCGCAACACCTCTACGACCAGGTCAAACAACAGCTGCGGCTGCAGACCGACCGGCCCACCGCGCTGCGCGAGGCGATCTACGCCTGTCGCAAGGGCGGCAGCGTGTTCAGCCTCGGCGTCTTCGGCGGGCTCGTGGACAAGTTCCCGCTCGGAGCCGTCATGAACAAGGGCCTCACCCTGCGCGGTGCCCAGCAGCACGGCCACCGCTACATCCCGATGATCCTCGACCGCATCGCGGCCGGCGAGCTCCACACCGAGCACCTCGCGACCCACGTCCTGCCGCTCGAGCAGGGGCCCGAGGGCTACGAGATGTTCAAGTCCAAGGACGACGGCTGCGTCCGCGCCGTCTTCCGTCCCGGCACCTGACACCGCGCCTCCGTCACCCCACCACCGAAGGAAGGGAAGAGATCATGAGAGCAGGGCTTGCTCGTTCGACGCCAGTCGCGAGAGTGACCGTCCGGCCGCCGATCGTCTATCGGGACAGCGACACCCGAGCGGTGATGGCAGCCATCTCTCCCGACATCCGCCGGACGCCTCGCCGCGGTGTCGAGAAGCGACTCAGCGTTGCGCAGCAGGGCGCACGACGATCTCGTTGACGTCGACGTCGGGCCTCTCGGCCACGGCGTACGAGACGGCGCGGGCGATCGCGTCTGCGGAGATCGACTCGGCACGGTAGACGACCATCGCGGCGGCGGCAGAGGCGTCGGTGATCGTGGACGCGAGCTCGGACTCGGTGACGCCGGGCGAGACAGTCGTCACGCGGATCCCGCGCGGCGATTCCTGGCGGAGCCCCTCGGTGATCGCGCGTGCCGCGAACTTCGTGCCGCAGTAGACGGCAGCCGTGGGCGAGATGTCGTACGCCCCGACGGACGCGATGGTCACGACGTGCCCGGTGCCCTGGACGAGCATGGTGGGCAGCGTCGCTGAGATGCTGTGCAGGAGACCACGGACGTTGACGTCGATCATCCGGTCCCACTCGTCGACGAGGCCCGCCGCGAGGGGCGAGAGCGGCATCACGCCGGCGTTCGCGACGAGCACGTCGATCCGGCCGAAGCGTGCCAGTGCCGCCGCCGCGAACCCCTGCACCGATGCGAGGTCGGTGACGTCGAGAGGAACCGCGGTCGCCATGCCGCCAGCCTCCTCGATCTCGGAGACGAGCGCGTCGAGGCGGTCGGTGCGCCGGGCTCCGAGCACGACGGGGTGGCCGGCTGCGGCGAGGCGGAGCGCCGTCGCGCGCCCGATGCCGCTGGAGGCGCCCGTCACGAGGACGACCTTCCGTCGGTGCAGCACCATGCCCGCGTGGTGCAGGACGTCGTCCCTGAAGTCGCCGTCTGCGGTGAAGCCGGTGTCGTCGCGGTAGTCGATGTGGTCGCCGTCGACCTCGTAGCGGCCGGCGTAGGCCGCCTCGCGGTCGCCGCGTGCCTCGACGTAGCGACCGTCGGCCCGCAGCTCATGACGGATGCGGCCGTCGGCCGTCACCCAGAGGCCGAGGTAAGGGTGGGCGGGGAGTGCTGTGCTGGTGGTGTCCATACCCTCACTCTCCCGGGGCGCCGGTCCCGGTCCCGTGCCGTGTCGTGCCGGGGTGCGCCAGGACCAGGGAGGTGCGGTGCCGGCCACCTACCCTGGTCCCGTGCTCCTGCCCGCCGATGACCTGACCCTCGCCGCGTACCTGCGCGCCGTCCGCGGGCGCCTCGCTCCAGAGTCGCTCGGTCTGCCCGGCGGTGGCGTGCGCCGGGTGCCGGGGCTGCGGCGCGAGGAGGTAGCGGTGCTGGGAGGCCTCAGCGTCGACTACTACACCCGCCTCGAGCAGGGTCGGGAGGTCAGCCCCGGAGCGGCTGTGCTCGAGGGCATCGCTGACGGGCTCGAGCTCGAGGGCGACGAGCGTGACCACCTGTTCGCGTTGGCGGGGCTGGTGGCTCCGCCGCGACTCCCCCGCGTGGCGACGTCGGCGACGCCCGCCCTCGGGCAGCTGCTCGACTCGTGGTCCACGCACCCCGCGTTCGTGATCGACCCGGCGCACGACGTCCTGGCCGCGAACGCCCTGGCCCGAGCGGTGTACGCGCCTTTCGGACGGTTCGACAACCTCGTGCGGATGACCTTCCTCGACCCGGCGGCGCGGCACTTCCACGCCGATTGGGCCCGAGCTGCGGACTCGACCGTCGCGAGCCTGCGGGCAGCGACCGCGGAGTTCGGGGCCGATCCGCGCCTCCTTCGCCTGGTCGCGGACGTGAATGACGCGAGCCCCGACTTCGCCGCGCGGTGGAGCGCCCAGCGGGTACAGCGCAAGACGACCACGGGCAAGCGGTTCGAGCACGACGAGGTCGGGCGGCTCGAGTTCGACGCCCACACCTTCGCCGTGCAGGGATCACCCGGCCTGCAGCTCGTCGTCTACGGCTGCGAGGCCGGCTCGATGACGGCGCGCGCGCTGGTGCTGCTGTCCGTAGGCGCCGCGGACACATCGAGGATCAGGCAGTAGCACCCGGGCAGCAACGCCTCACGGACTTCCTCTCGCTCAAGGATCGTCTATCGGGACGCCTGAAACTCAGTGGTCGAAGGCCACGGCCTGTGTTTTCAGCTCAGGATTCCGACACCAGATAGTTGCTCTGACTTCAACCAGAGGGCGGCGGCTGTCGCGGAGTCGGAGGCCACAGCGGCGAAGGGCTGCCCGAGTGCGTCGGGGATGGTCTTGGAGCCCGCAGGACCCCAGAACAGTGTGGGCGTGGCCTCCTGGTTCAGGGCGGCGGTCAGAACTCCGATGTCGGCAGGACCTGGATCGCGGCCGATGACTCGGGCAACAGCGCCGGTCAGGACCCTCGTGGCTGCGGAGGGGTACGTCGCGTGGAGGGGCGTGCGCGCCATTCCGGGGTGTGCGGCAAAGCTCCGGACCGTACCGCCCTGTGCGCTGAGGCGTCGCTGCAGCTCGACGGCGAAGATCACATTTGCCAGCTTGGAACGGCTGTAGGCGCGCCCGGGTGAATACGAGGTGCGGCTCGAGAGGTCGTCGAGGTCGAGCGTGGCCCCGGTGTAGAGAGCCGAGGACACGGTGACGATCCGGGGGTCGACTCCAGGTACGAGGAACGGGAGCAGATGCCCCGTCAGAGCGAAGTGACCGAGGTGGTTCGTCGCGAACTGGCTCTCAATGCCGGCGTGGTCGTGGCGGAGGGGGACGCTGCTGATGCCGGCGTTGAGCACCAGCAGGTCGAGAGGCGCGTCGCCTACGGCCTTCGCGAAGTCACGGATCGAGTGTGGGTCGATGAGATCGAGAGGCGCGACGATCAGGCGGCCAGCCGGCAGGTTCAGCTCTGCGATCAGGTGGTCTCGTGCGCGCTGGGTCCGTGCCGTGTCGCGGGCTCCGATCACGACTGTGGCACCGCGACGGATGAGCGCCCGGGTGGTGACCAGGCCTAGCCCACTGGACCCGCCTGTGACGACTGCGCGCCGACCGGTGAGGTCCGGGGCGGAGGCAAGAGGATCGGACAGGCGGGTGCGAGTCGGGTGCGTCAGCGGGGTCATGCTCGGAGCGTAGAGTCTGACGTCAGCGTGAAGGTCAAGGGACCAGGAAGGGCACCATGCGCATCGGTGAGCTGAGCAGGAAGACGGGGGCGACCCCGCGTGCTCTGCGGTACTACGAGGAGCAGGGCCTCCTCAGCGCGGAGCGCCAGTCGAACGGCTACCGCGAATACGCCCCGAACGCGGTCGCGATGGTCGAGACGATCCGCTCCCTCCTCGACATGGGCATGCCCTCTTCCCTGGTCAGAGACGTCTTGCCCTGCACGGTCGGAGAACGATCCGAAGCGGCGTGCCCAGATCTCCTGCGCCAAGTGGCCACGCTACGAGACGACGTACGGACGCGCGCCGCTCGCTTCGAGATGATCGATGCCTCCCTCACGTCATACCTGACCGCCAACGCCTGACCTACTGTGAGCGTGCGCGACGTGTGAACGAAGCAGAAGTCGTCCGGTGGCCGATCCTTTACCGGAACGGTCACTGGTTCCCAGATCATCAGGACATCGACTCGTAGTGGTGCGAACTCGTACGATCAGGGTCGTCGGTCAGCCGACCTGCACGAGGCCGGCTCTGATGCCCCAGAGGACTGCCTGCAGCCGGTCGCGGGAACCGGTCTTCTGGAGGAGCCCGGCGAGGTGGTACTTCACGGTCGTCAGCTCGACGAACAGGCTCTGCGCGATCTCGGCGTTCGACGACCCCTGCGCGAGAAGCTGCAGCACGTCGAGCTCACGAGCGGTGAGCCGGGCGCCCTCCGCGTTCTCACGCGTCGCCCGTCCCCCGGCGCCGGCGCGGCGCGCGCCGAACTCTCGGAGCACGCGGCGGGTGAGCCTCTGGTCAAGCGTGCCCTCCCCGGCCGCGACCGACCTGACGGCGCTCACCAAGGTGGCCTCGTCCGTGCCCTTGAGGAGGAACCCGGCTGCGCCCGCCTCGAGCGCGGCGAAGACGTCGGCGTCGACGTCGAAGGTCGTGAGCACGAGCACGCCTGCGTCGATGGTCGGGTCGGCAGTGATCTGCCGGGTGGCGGTGATGCCGTCGGTGCCGGGCATGCGGATGTCCATGCACACCACGTCGGGGCGCAGAGCTCGGGCGAGGCTGACAGCCTCGGCCCCGTCGACGGCCTGGCCGACGACCTCGAGGTCGTCGACTGCGCCCAGCACGACGGATAGCCCGGCCCGGACGACCATCTGGTCGTCGGCGACCACGACGCGGATCACGAGGCGCGCCCCGTGTCGCCCACGAGGACGAGTCGGTTCGTCCAGCCGCCGTGGTGCCGGTCGGGGCCCGTCGTCAGCCGGGCGCCGACGAGTTCGGCGCGCTCGGCCATGCCGGCGAGGCCGTAGCCGGTGCCCGTGCTCGTGCTCGCGCCCGGGGCGACCAGGGCCGGATCGGCGGCCTCGTTCCGCACCGACACCTCGACCTGGTCGTCCGTCCAGGTCACGGCGACGCGGCAGGGCGCTCCCGGGGCGTGCCGGGCGGCGTTGGCGAGGGACTCCTGCACCATCCGGTAGGCGGTCGCCTCGGCCAGTGGGCCGAGCGGCCTCGGTTGGCCTCCGACGACCGTCGTGACGTCCTGGCCCCGCTCGCGTGCCGCCTCCGCGAGCCCCTCGATGCCGGCCATGGTGGGCGCCGCGACGGGCCGCCCCGACGCCTCGGGCTCGTCGTCGCGCAGCAGGCCGACGGTGCGGCGCAGGTCGCCGAGCGTGATGCGGGCGTCGTCCTGCACGGTGCGGAGCATCTCCCGCGCCCGCTCGGGGTCGCTGGCGACCAGGGCCGTGGCCGCCTGCGCCCCGACGATGATCCCGGACAGGTGGTGGCCGGCGATGTCGTGCAGCTCGCGGGCGAGAGCGGCACGCTCCGACCGCACGGCGCGGTCGGCATCCTCCCGCCGCTCCCGCTCCACCGAGCGCTCCTGGGCGTCGAGCGCCTCCCGAAGGCGCTCACGGCCACGGACCTGCTCGGCGACCACCGCCGGAAGCAGGTACAGCACGACGACGCGGGCAGCCGCGGTCGCGAGCACGACCCCGGCCGGCGAACCCACCGGGCCGACGACCATCGCCGCCGCCCCGACCAGGGCGGTCGCGGCCGCCGCGGCCACGAGCGCGACGAGCCGGGCGGTGCGGTCGACGCGGCGGGCGAGCGTGTACGCAGCGACGATGACACCCAGGGCGCCGATGCCGAGCTCGCCCGCCGTGGTGGCGAGGACGACGAGATCGGCGGCGACGACGACTGCGAGCACGACGAGGGGCCGATGCCGCCGCGCCAGCAGCGCGATCGACTGCACGAGCACGAGGGCCGCGTGGACCAGGGGCGGCACGTCGCCGGGCACCGTCGTGGGGATCTGCTCGCCACCGAGGTCGAGTGCGACGTACCCGAGCGCGACGGCCGCGACCAGCAACGACGGGAACGCCGACCGGAAGCGCGACGCGGGTGTGCGACGCGCCTGCGGATCCATGGGGCGAGTCAACCACGACCGACGCCGACCCCCGGTGGGATCGGCGTCAGGGCGGGCGGCGGAGGTCATCGCGCCCTGCTCGCGAGGAACATCACAGGCCTGTCATCGTCTCGATCACGCCGATCCATGCCGGCTCCCCGGTCGGGCCGGACACACGGGACCAGATGCCGGAGACGACCGCGCCGACGATCAACACCGAGGCGGTGACGACGACGACCTTCGTGCGGCTGCGGGGTCGCCCCTCCCGCTCAGACATCGCGGCGGGAGAGCGCGATGGAGGCCGCGACGAGCGCCACGGCCGTGAGCGCCAGGAGCGCAGCGATCGCGACCCCTCCGCTGACCGTGCCCCCGCCTCCGTGGATGACGGACTGCGCGAGGGCGACGGGCAGGAACTGCGTCCACGAGGCAGACGCTCCCCCGCCGACGAGCTGGGCGACGGCGGCGACGATCGGTTCGGCGACGAGGGCGCCGATCATGACGAGCACCCCCGCGAGCTGGGACCGGCAGAGGATGCCGACGGCGAGGCCGACGACCGCGAGGCAGGTGACGGCGAGGACCCCCCGTGCCGACGTCGCGACGACGGCGCCGGTGACTGCCGTGAAGGGCGTCGCGGTCAGCGCGAGGGAACCGACCAGGGTGAGCAGACTGACGATCGCCAGCATGATCCCGACAACCGCGGCGCCGGCACCGACGGCGGCGGCCTTCGCCACGACGACACGGGTGCGACGAGGGCTCGCGAGGACGGCGCCGACGATGCCGCCGTGCCGGTCGTCGCTCGTCCCGGCGAGGACCCCGAGCAGGACGATCGCGACGAGGGCCAGGCCGATCGACCCGCCGCCGAGCGTGGTCCCGAGGGGTGAGAGAGCGTCGAGCTGTGTCACCGCGGCCGTCAGGTCGACGACGGGAAGGTCGCCGCCGAGGGCCTCGGCTCCTGGGCCGACCTGGCCCGTGGCGAGGGCGGGGAGGAGGACGACGAACACGAGCTGGGTGAGGACGAGGCCCAGCAGCGCGACGGCGGCGGCGACCTTGGTTGCCGTCGTGGTGACGAGCCCGAGGATCTCTGCGCGGAACATCAGCGCACCACCCCTTCGGTGCCGGTGACCTCGAGGTAGTAGCCCTCGAGGGTCCCGGTGCGGTCGGCGAGGACTGCGGCCATGGTGGTCTCGGCCACGACACGGCCCTCGGTGATGACGACGACGTCGTCGGCGATCTCCTGGATGTCGGACAGCAGGTGCGACGACACCAGCACGGCGCCCCCGTCCGCCGCGAAGGCGCGGAGCCTCTGACGGAGCCAGTGCATGCCCGCGGGATCGAGGCCGTTGGCGGGCTCGTCGAGGACGAGGAGGCGCGGCTCGCCGAGCAGGGCCGCAGCGATCGCGATCCGTTGGCGCATGCCGAGCGAATACGTGCCGGCACGGCGGTCGGCGTCCTGGCTCATCCCGACCTCGGCGAGGACTGCGGCGACGCGGTCGGCGCCGACGCCCGCCCGCAGGGCGGCGATCGCCAGGTGCTGTCGGCCGGTCCGGGCCGGGTGCAGGCCGCCTGCGTCGAGGACGACGCCGACCTGCTGAGCAGGGTGGACCAGCTCGCGGTAGGGGGCGCCGAGGACGAGAGCGTCGCCTCCGTCCCGAGAGACGAGGCCGAGCAGAAGACGGATGGTCGTGGTCTTGCCGGCGCCGTTCGGGCCGAGCAGGCCCACGACACGGCCGGGACGGACGGAGAAGGAGACGTCGGAGACGCGGGGGCGGCCGCGGTGGGCCTTGCGGAGTCCGCGCACCTCGAGGGGCAGGGGGGTCGGTTCGTTCATGCTGTCCAGCCTCGCGACACCGGCCCCGCGGCACCCCCGCCGCTGGCACAGCGCTCCCCGTCCTTCTGGCCAGTAAGCCGGACGACGTCGAGTCAGGCGGCGGGCCGGCATTCACGGCCGGCCACCCTGGTCACCGCCCGTCGTGAGGCAGTGGGCCGGTGATGGATCGCCTATCGGGACACGGGCTTCATGCCTCATGGTTGGATCGGGCTATGAACCTTCTCGAAGCCGCGGACGCCTCGCTATGAAGGGGCGTCAGCCATTCAATGCGGAGGCCCACGGTTCCATCGCCGCCGGCGGAAACGTCGTCATCTGCACCGGCATCGTGATCGCCATCCCCATCTACGTGTTGGCGACTGGCATGCGAGGTGCTGACCTGCTGATAGCCGGTGCCGCCTTCGCCATGGGTATTGCGATGCTCGTCGGATTCGTTCGCACTCTGATAAAGCGCAGAGCAAGGACGCGCGAAGACGGAGCCGCCAAGAAGGTAGAGAACGAACGCGAGCAGCTTTAGCCCGCGTCCAATGAACGATCCCCTACTGGGACTACTGATCACAGCCTTCCGCACCGAGGTAATGCCGCGCGCATCATGACCGGCAACGTAGCCGTGAGAAGGTGACGCATGAGCTTCGAGGAAGAGGACTCCGCCCCGGACTCCGCAACAGGGACGGGCGATGCAGGAGCTGCTGCCGTACCTGCACGACATCGTCGGCGACACCGCAGAGATCACGATCGAGGACGACTGGGCATCCGAGGCCGACGGCAGCGTGGACCACGACCAGCCGCCGTCCATCCGCTCCGCCTACATCAGACCCCATAACGCAGCAGCCCTGCCCATGGACATCACTTGTGAACAATGGATCGTCATTGAGCTAGGCCGAATCGGCGGTCGATGGGAACTGGGCTACGACAGCGACGACCTTGCCCTCGCCAAGGCACTCCTCGGTGCTGCTGCCGCCGGCCGCGTCACCGAGACCACGGCACTTGGGAGGTCCAAGGTCGATGTGACGTTGACTGACGGGACCATCCTCTCCGAAACCGGGTACGACGGCTGCCTGACGATCCTCATCCCACTACCCGGCTGGACGACGTGGGGGCGAACTAAGCGATACGAGCCGTACCGCACGAGGGCGACCGAATAGCGAAGGCCGCATGAGGATCGGCTATCGGGCGCGAAAACGAGTGCGCCACCGCACCGTGTGACATTCTCAGCTCATGAGCGACAAGAAAGTCCTGCCGGCCGCGCGGCCCGTCGAAGTTCGTGAAGTACTCGAACACCCTTCGCCGTGGCTGCCAGCGAGGGAGATTTTGCTCAACCTGGCACTGATGTTCGGCGGCGGCGGCCTCTTTTGGCTCGTCATCGACCACTTCCAAGCGCCGATGTGGATCGCCATCGTCGCCTTCGTCTTCATTTCCTGCGCAGGCACAGCCATCGTCCACCTGTCCCGTCGGCACCGAGCGTCACGATCGATCGACTGAACACAGCTGGCTACAAACTCCGCCCTGTGACCGATCGTCTATCGAGACACTCTCAAGCTAGAGGCCGCGTTCCTTGACCGCGTGCGCCCGATGGCGTGCGCGCAAGACCTCCACCACCGTGAGGACGACGATGCTGAGCCCTATGCCGCCAATGAACCAACCTGATTGGGGCGCTCCCATGAACTCGGGGTAGTTGAGAGGCTGCGTCAGAAACACGAATCCGACCACGACAAAGGCGACCGCAACGACGAACCACCATCGGTTTGCCACACTCACGTATTTCACGCTCGGACCCTACAGCTTGCTACCAGATACTGCGCCGGACACCGATCGGCAAGTGGCACGCTGAAGCTGGTCAGGCGAGTCCCTAACGTGGGTCCCAGTGCACCGACCATAACGCGTCGATCCGTTCCCGGTCGGTCCACCAGGTGACATCGACCTCACGGGTCAGCGCGTCGATGAGGCCCCCCTCTTCGCCAGGCACTCGACTGTCAGTAACCCAATCACTCATGACGAACCGGCCCGCCGCATCGAAGATCTGGTCGGGGCCGTCCCAAAACTCCAATTCATAGAAGTCGAGGCCACCAGTCCCTGTCCTGTAGCTGTGGGCTACCACGGTCGTTCCCGCAGCAGGTCCTGAGCCAATTGTGCCGACGATGCCATGCTGATCCCAGTCCACAAGCTTTGGAACCCTGGGATCGACCTCCTCGCGCGGAGGTGTGATTGGAGAGCGTTTAGGCCAGAGCCGCATGAACGAATGTTGTCACGGACAGTCGCGCCGGGCTGCCCAAGGGCACTACCAGCCAACGTCAGCCAGCGTCTCCCTGGCGGTCAACCGATCACCGATGACCGATCGGCTATCGGGCATCAGGACGGGGTGTTGCCCCTCGCGGTCGTCGACCGTGATGAAGCACCGCGCGACGCGTCAGGGCGAAGCCTGTCAAGGGGCCACCTACCTCTGTGCCGAGCGCCTAGCGTTGCGCATCTGGCCCCCGACACCAGAAGGACCCATGAACCGCCTACTGCTCAACATCGCCGGCGAGGACTTCACCCTCGCTCCCGACACCGACGACGCCCAAGTCATGACGAACATCGAGACAGCCGTCCGCACCGGCGGCGCGTTCGTCGACATCGCTCTCGCGGACAGCACACACACCGCCGTCCTGATCTCGCCCGGCCTTCCCGTCACGCTCACCCGAGCGGTGTCCGACGTCGTAGGCCTGGTCCCTGCTAGACACCTCGAACTCGACATCGGCGCCTACGACGACTCGGACTTCTCGGCCACGCACTGCCCCTGACCCCCCACCAAAGGCGGCCGCGTCGGCGGCCTGCTGAGGGCCCTCCCCCTTCGGAAGGCCCTCAGCCCGGCCTCATCGGCTTCTCACCCCAAGTGGGCAGCTGGTCGGACCGGTCCGAAGCCCAAACAAGCTCCAACGCCACGAGGAACACAATGCTTTGTTCCCCCGGACTTGGGACGGTGCCGGCAGGCAGCCCCGTTGCTGCTTGTCGGAACCGTCCAAGAACCTAACGGCACGAAACGCTTGGCCCAAGGGGCTTGACCTCACCCCCCGGCACCGGGGTGTCCTCCGCGCGCTGAACCCCGCCGGTTCGACACGCCAGGTAGGCCGAGACCGCCAGGGAGTCCCTTCCCGGCGCACCGTGGACACGTACGCTGGAGTGTGGCTTTCCAAGCGAGGTGGACGACGAGGGGCACCTCCTACGTGGCGCAGACCCACGACGGGTTCCTCCTCTGGGGATCGGCACCCGCTTCTGGACCCAAGCCCCTTCCCGTCGTGCGCGTGGAACCCTCGACGTTCCACGTCGTGTCGCACCGCCACGAGCACGGGGAACGCATCATCAACGCCACCGTGTCCGGCAAGGCCGTCACCGTCGTCATCCCCCTCGACGTCCTCGCCGTCCTCGAACGCGAATGGAGCCACGTCAACACCAGACGCACGACCGGCAGAAACCGCTGACGATCGACCTAAACCACATCCTGGTTCGCTCGAGGATCCCCTATCGGGCAAGACTCTTCCCCCTTCACTGGGGAGAGCCCCAGACCCGGCAGCTTCGTAACCTGTTGCCCGGGAGCGTCATGTCAATTGAGGAGCAACAGCCGAGCCGGGCTACTCTGGCGCTCGCGCATGTGGCCTGGATGAGCCTCCTCGCCGCGGGCACACTCACTTTCACCGCGATTCCGGGCTTCATCGGGTGGTGCGGAACGGCAGCGACCGGCTGTGAGTCAGAGGCGCAGGTTGCCGAAGGGGTGGCTCAGGCCATCAAGAGCATGGGGATCGGAACAGCCGTTGTGGCCGCAGCTTTCGTGGCTCTGCCCTGGGCCCGGCTCAAGGTCCGCCTCTTGGTCACCGCAGGTTTCGTCGTGGTTGTTGCACTCGTCGTGGCCTTGTCGCTCATCGTGACGCGCTGACGCGCTGACGCGCTGACGCGCTGACGCGCTGGGGCCAGGGCCCAGAAGACCATCGGCTTCCGGGCGCTCCGAAGGGAAGCAACTGGCTGCGATCTCCGCTTGCGGTTCGCCACGAGGTCGATAGCTTGGAACGATGCTGGGAAACCTCACGGGATGGCACATCGCGATCATCGTCGGTGTCATCGTCATAGCCGTAGCGGCGATCTGTCTTTTCGCTTGGCTCGTCGCGTTCTTCTCGAGGAGAACGTCTCGCCGCAGATAGACCATGTCCCGACCCGGTGACCGATCCCCTATCAGGCACCCTGAAGCGTGGTTAAGGCGCAAACCTGCTATGGAATCCGATTCAATACATGCATGCCTTGGTCGATTCGTCCTTCTGAGCAGGGTGCTGCAGCAGCTGCCTGGTGCCCCTTGCAGCAGCAGGTGAAGCGATGAACACCTCAGAAGTGATGGCCCTTGTAGGCGCCTCGCTGTCGATGGTCGTCGGGCTCCTCCTCGTGTTGTTCCACCAGCCATTTGCAAGACGAGCCAAGAAAGAGCGCGAACGACTAGCCGCCCACATCGGCTCCGCGAGCCACCGGACCATGCTCCTATTCGTAGGTATGTTCTTCGTGGCCATCTCTGTCGTGATCCTGGTCGGCACGTTCACAGACGCGCTCTCTGGGTCACCTCGCGTCTAGAGCAGCCCAGCCGTCGATGCCCTACCGGGCACTGCTGCCCGTGTCGTTTAGCTGGTCCACGAGCTGAGCCATGCGAGTGACGCCGATGCGGAGGACGAGAGATTCTGAGAAATGGCGCATCCAGACGCCTTCGACGTCGTAGACCGTCACAGCACCCTCCCGAAGGAGGATGCGGGCAATACCTACGGCCTCGATGTCATACTCGTTGGCAGGAGCCCCGTCCGGAGTCCCCGGCTCAAAACCGAAAGGGTCGAGGGCGGTGAGGACCGTCAGCACCTGGGCGACAGTCCGACGGTGGGCGGGCACCTTAGCTTCCATCCCGCAAGCATGTCGTAGGCCGAAAGACCGGAGAGCGATGGGCTATCGAGACAGTGGCGGCTTGAACTGTTCGATGGACTGTGCCGGGCGCGATGCGCCCCGCTTTGAGAATTCGGATTCTGAATCTGCCGACGTCTCGCTAAGAACGACACCCAGAAGAACGCGCAGCAAAAGCGCGCACAGCAGACCGACCAGCCCGCCCGCAAAAGCCATGGGCGCAAGAGCGCCGGCCACGATTGCCGCGATCTCTGCGTCAGGATGGAAGCAGCCGCCTCCGCCTGCATCGCAGATGACCGACATACCTGCGTCGGCGCCTACTTCTCCACCGTGCGTAACCAAGAGCGCAGCGACCGCCAGCACGATCAGCCCCAACGAACCAAGCCACAGGGCCGCTTCCCCGAACGTTTCATGCCCAGACACTACGGCCCCCAGGGGCCGCGACGGCGAACGCTGAGCGATCCCCTATCGGGCGGCTGTCGAACTGTTGGACGACGCATGCCGCTTCGGTCTACGTGAAGAGCGCGAGGGGCAGCGACACCACGAAACACACGGGCGGCACGATTGCGACGCCGCCACAGATTCCTGCCCACCGGCCAGCGCGGCCGCCCAGCGCTCCGGCGATGAGTGCGAGCACGATCGACGCAACCAGGAGGAGCGGCACGGCAAACCACAACACGGTGGTCCAGTCTGCGGCTGAGAACCACAGCCACGAACTCTCGGCGCAGGCCGTGACGAAGCAGAGGATGAGGGTCAGTGGGGCGATGAGCCGAGCCCGACCAGCCGGCTCGGGCTCGGGACCGCCGCCCAGACGGGGTGGCGGGTCGATGAGGGGGTCGCGGTGGGGCAGCGCTGCCACTTCGGCCTCGGCCCGGCGGAGCAGTTCTCGGTCGGCCTCGTCCATGTCCTGACCCTAGCGATGGCACGACCACTTCATGGCACGAGCACCCTCCGAATGGGCTCGCATTCTCGATGATGCGAGTTGAGAGCGCGTCCGGTGCCCGATCGGTCGCCGGACGCTCGAGGGCGCCGGCTACTCCCCCGTGGTTGCGGGGCGCGGATCGTCTCGATAGGCCGGTACGGAATAGATCCCGGTGATGGATCCCCTATCGAGACGGGTCCGCGGCACTTACGCTGACATGACGACCTCTAGAGGAGCCACCGTGCCATCGATTCCCCGCCTAACTGCCGCAGGCCTCGCGGCGGCTGCTTTGACTCTTACCGTCAGTGGCTGCACTACCCCCGGGGTAAACGATCTCTACATGCCGCCCACCTCAGCGGACCCCTACGTGGCACTTTCCTCGACGGACCCCGTCGCGGTGATGCCGAACGACCCAAAAGCGATGGACCTCGATGGAACCGCAGTTCGATCGTTTCTCGAGCAGAACGACCTCCGAGGCCTCCCCCTGTCCGACGCACGACGCCAGGTCGAAGAAGCTGGCTTTCCTGTTCAATTCGACTCAGGTGACGGCAGCCAATCAACGGTCGAACCACCAGCAAATTCCCGTGTGGTGTCTCAATCCGTGCTGACGCAGGAGTCATATCCACCGGCGCACATCGTCATCCTCGTTGTCGCGACAGACACGTAGCACCGCCCAAACGACAGATCCGAAGCGAGCCGCCGCCCTTCGGAACCGACCCTCGCCACGAGCGAAGAACGTTCACATCGCGCTTCCCTAACGGGGAAGGCTCTTCCCCCTTCACTGGGGAGCGCAGCAGCTCTGTCAGCTTCGTAACCTGTTGCCGAGGGGTGTCATGTCGATTGAGGAGCAACAGCCGAGCCGCGCAACTCTCGCGGTCGCGCATGGGGCCTGGATGAGCCTCCTCGCCGTGGGCACACTCACTTTCGCCGCGATTCCAGGCTTCATCGGGTGGTGCGGCACGGCCGCGACGGGCGGTGAGTCAGAGGCGCAGATTGCCGAGGGGGTGGCTCAGGCCATCAAGAGCATGGGGATCGGAACAGCCGTTGTGGCCGCGGCTTTCGTGGCTCTGCCCTGGGCGCGGCTCAAGGTCCGCCTCTTGGTCACCGCGGGTTTCGTGGCGGTTGTTGCGCTCGTCGTGGCCATGTCGCTCACGCTGACACGCTGACACGCTGACACGCTGGGCCAACGCCCAGAAGGCCATCGGCTATCGGGCAGTGCACGTTTGTTCCGCGCGGCACGAAAAGATGGTGGCATGTTCAACCCCGAGCAACTTGTGCCAACTGTCCGTCGTGCGGATCTCACCGGAAGTGACGCAGCGCAGGTAGGAAAGCTCATCGCCGACTACCTCATCCAGACCGAACGGGAAAAGGCCGAGCACCTAGACGGCGCCAACGGTCCGACGCCATTGCCTGAGAAGTACCACCACGAGGTCGACGACCCCTACTCCGCGTATGCCTCTGCCGACGTGTATGTGGCTGAGTTGCGAGGCCACCTAGTAGGCGTCGCTGTGGTCTACAGCTACCAGGACGCGGACGAACTGAAGAGAGCGTGGGTCGATCCAGCTGCTCGCGGAACTGGCGCAGGATCCGCGCTCCTCAACGCAGCGCTGACACGTAACGAGCAGCGCCCGCTCCGGCTGACAGTGTGGAAGTGGCGCGATGACGCGATCCGGCTCTACTCCAGACGGGGCTTTCAAGCCGTTGCCTCATGGGACCCGCGTCCTGACGTGATCTGCATGGAGCGACGAACCTGACCCGACGTCGCTAGCATCCCGGCTACGGTTCGGTCACCGATCACGGGTGGAGGCTAGCTACTCCCCCGCATCTACGAGGCACCAGCCGTCTCGACAGGCCAGTCCGAAACTGATCTCTGTGAAGGATCCCCTATTCGGACACCTGCCAAGGGCAGCCGCGCATGACCTGTCTTAGTAGCCCGCCTGGTTACGAAAGGCCTCTCGGCCGGCCTCAGCGACCTCAGGGTCGCTCGACAGCATCTGACGCGCAAGCCGAAGGCGGGCCCGCTCTTGAACGATCGACACGATGCGCACGGCCAGGCTGACCACGCACACCACGGCCAGCATCATCGTCACGACCCACAACGGGTCTCCCGGCACCGCACCCTTGCGCACGCACGTCCAGATCCCGTACATCAAGAAGATCGAGCTGATACCGAGTCTGACCCAAGGTGATTTCGCGTCGCCACGCTAGAGCGCTGTCCCCTCCGTGTGGAGATCCCCGAACGGGGCAGCGTGTGGCCCCGCCCGGGACGAGGGCTGCATCGGAGTCCGCCGACCCATCGCCTGACGGGCATCGCATGGGCACAATTCGAGCAGCTCGCGTCCCACCATCGAGAGCGCGGACTGTGCTCGAGTGCGAATCCGCTGCTCAGGATGCGACCGAGGTCGCGACGTCCGTCCCCACCCCTTCAGTTGCCGATGGTGCCGATGGTGCCGATACGAGTTCCAGGTGCCCGTCTGAGCGTCGACGGAACACCGGCATAGTCTCGGAATCCGCTGAAGAATCTTGTTCCGGGAAGCCCGCGGCACCTTGGTCGGCGTCGTCGGAAAAGTCGTCGGGGACGGCCATAGCTTCTTGGTCGGTGATCGCAGTCGTGGGCACAGCAGCCGTGTCGGCGGTGAGGGCGTCCCGGATGATGGTGCGTGGGTCGTACTGGCGAGGGTCGAGCTTCTTCCAGTCGTTCACGTCAATGTCGCCGCCGAGTTCGTCGCGCATCCGCTGTTCCGTGCTTGTCAGGTGACCACGGAACGTACGGATCGCGCTGCCGAATCGCTCGGCGAGGTGCGGCAGCCGCTCGGGGCCGAAGAGGAAGGCGACGAGCACGGCGATGAGCAGCAGTTTGTCTGCGGTGACTCCGATCACAGGGGCACTCCTTGACGAGGGCGGGGTCGACGGTCGGGCAAGGTCAGCTGCAGACGGGGACGCGCGGTCCGTCGGCATCGGTCGAGGCCGGTGTCGGGGTCCGGGTCGAGGCGGCAAGTCGCCGGGCGGCGGCGCGGTCGTGGAGGAGGGCGACACCGGCTGCTCCGGCGAAGAGCAGGCACAGGGGAACCGCGAGCAGGAACATCGAGGCGACGTCGGCTGCCGGGGTCGCGACGGCGCAGAACACCACCACCGCAACGATCACGACCCGCCAGCTCCGCACGATTGTCCGGCCGGGCAAGACACCGATGACGTTGAGCAGCACGACGAACACGGGCGACACAAACGCGACCCCGGAGGCGAGGACGAGCTTCAGGACGAAGTCGACGTAGTACGCGGCATCCAGGACCGTGCTGTCCTCGACTGGTGCGAAGCCCGCGAGCACCTCGACCATGTGAGGGAAGATCCACACCCCGGCGGCGCATCCCGCGGCGAAGAGAGGTACCGCGGTGACGATGAAGCCGGTGGCCCACCGTCTCTCCTTGCGGTTCAGCCCTGGCACGGCGAAGGCGACTGCCTGCCAGAGCAGGACGGGCCCGGCGAGGGCGACCCCGCAGTAGATCGCGATGCGGAGCTTCAGGTCAAAGGCGCTGCTGACGCTGGCATAGTTCAGCGTCGCCTCACGCGAGGCCGCGAGCTCCTCGATCGGGACACGAACCAGGTCGAGAACCACGTCGGACAGGAACCACCCGACGACGACGCCGACGACGACCGCCAGGGAGGCGCGGACCAGCCGCGATCGGAGCTCGCGCAGGTGCGCGGCTGCAGGCATCGACCCCCCGGCGGCGTCTTGCCTAGGGCTGCGGTTCACGTGCGGGGGCGACGTGCGGTTCGGCCGGGACGGACTGATCGTCCTTGAGCTCGGCTTTGACGATCTTCATCGACTGACCGACGCTCCGCGCCAGGGCCGGGAGCTTGGCGGCGCCGAAGAGGAGCAGGACGACGGCCAGGATGATCAGCGCGTGCCAGCCGGTGAGGTTGTGGAGGAGTCCCATGGGACGCTCATTTCTTAGTGGGTGAAACGGTACGTGTGCGTGTTCGAGGTCAGGGTGCGGTGGGGGGCGTGCCCCCGGCACCGCCCTCGGGAGGGGTCCCGCCGCCACCAGCGCCTCCGCCGGAGGGGGCGGCCCCGGCTGACGGAGTCGTGCTCGTGTCGACGCGGACGGTGAGCGACACCTGGTAACCGGAGGTCGCGTCGCCGGTGACGGTCGCGAGCTGCAGAGCGCCGCTGTCGTCGCTGAAGACGTTGTCGGTGTCGAGGGTGACCTGGTCGAGGTTCGACGTCGACCCGTCATAGGCGGTGAGGGCGTAAACGGTGCGGCTGACGTCCTCGGGCAACGCGATCTGCGAGGTGGCGATCGCGTTCGTGGAGTCGGTGATCGAGTCGACGTCGGGGTAGACCTCGAAGTGGATGTGCGGCCACCGGCCGGTGTAGCAGGCAGGGAAGATCGAGGTGAAGCTCACTGTGCCGGTTGCGTCAGCGACCTGCACGCCTCGAAGGTAGGTCTCGTTCTCGATACCTTCGGAGTACATCGAGTAGCCGCCAGCGGCATCGCAGTGCCAGACATAGACGGCGACTTCGGTGAAGGGCGCGTCGTCGTTGGCCATGTCGAGCACGGTCAGCTGCAGCGCCATGGGCACGCCCTCCGCGGTCGTACCTCCCCCGATGCTCGACCGGATGTCGCTGCGGACGATGCCCGATTGCTCGAGGACGTCGACGCCGTTCGAACCGTCACCGGGGTAGGGGCCGGCGGTCTCGTCGGGGATCTCCCCGGCCGTCGTCGTTGCAGTACCCGTGCCCGACGTGGCCGTGCCGGAGGCGGTGCCACTGGAGGCGCCGGTCGCGGTGGTGCAGGCGGCCAGGGCCAGAGAGCCCGCACCGATCCCGAGCAAACTCAGCACGGTACGGCGGGAGAGGAGCGTGCGGACGTCGAAGGAGACGCCCTGGTCGACTACTTCCTCGTCTGCCCGGTCGAGGAGGCGCCCTTCGTAGGCGGGTCCGTCAGGAGTGGTCTCGGGTTCAGGGATGCGGCTCATGATGTCCTCTCGCAGGTGTGGGGCTGTTGCCCTCGTCACACCCTGCAGGGGTCACCTATGCGCTTACTTTTCTGATCCGATGAGGTTTCAATGAACCAATCTGCACGCATCTCTTTCGACCCCCGCTCATAGACCGGCAGTGCCCATCAGTCGCAATGACACTGGCTGAGCGCCGCTCGGTGCCCGATCCCCTACCGGGCACTTCAGCCACCCATCTGAAACCCTGGTTGCGGACTACGACTTCTCCACCTCATGCTGACCTGGTGACGATCGAAGACCCGCGAGACACGGACTCGGTGCCGACCGGTGGAATGGCCGACGACTGGCTTCTGTGGATCGTCGTCACCCTGACCCTCCTACGAGAAGCCCCAACTGTCTTCAAGGTGCTCACGGGCCAATTGGCGGTGGCTGACGCCTTCAAGGCATTCTCATCGCTGCTGTATGCGGTCGCCGCCATTGTCGTAGTGCTCATCGTTTGGGGGTGGCTCAGAAGTCGGCGCCGGGCCGCCCTCAAGAACCGATACAAGAACGCTGTCCTCGCTGACGGCATTTGGAACGCCACGAGCTACGCCCACGCCCAGAACGTGCCGCATGCGTTCTCAATTCGCACCTTCACCATCGTGGCCACCAACGACCGCATCGAGGTGTGGCAAGGCTTCATCAAGAACGAGCTGGTGGCGACATGGCCGGCAAGAGACATCACGTCCCTCTCGGTAGGACGCAGCTCCGAGCGCGTTCCCGCAACGACGCTGCGCGTCACGACCGATGCCGGTACGACATCCCTTCTTCTCCTCGAATCGAGGTGGCTTCCAGTAGCCCGCATGCGCGGCACACGAGCTGTCGCCCTCGCAACCACTATTCGAGGGCTCCTCGCTCAGAACCGCCCGCGCACCGTCCTTGCCCCCTAGCCGATCCCCCGTCGGGCACTCGCCGAAGCGCGGAACCCAGCTAGCGAACAGCCATGTAGGTTCCGAGCATGCTTCGGAGAATTCTTGGCACCCCGGCGGTGCAGGTCAGTGTGCACCTGGCCGTTCTGGTTTTCGCCGTCGTGTGGATCGCCTCCGGGAATGTTGCGGGCTACATCTTCGTGCTCCTGGCGCTGCTGGCCCTCGCGATCGACGCGTACGAGTGGCAGCAACGCAGCACGAGCCGCAAGGGGAAGTCACAGGCTGAACACGAGGACGAGTAGCGACTGACCGACTAAAAGGCTGCGCCCGCTCACTCATTCCCTATCGAGACAACGACACTCTGCGGAAGCCGAGGCGCTCCTTCTCCCTCTACGAAGATGCGCGAACACCTCCCTGCAGCATTAGGCAGCGCTGCCTCAACACCTGTAGACCAAGGACATGCGCATAGATGACGGGCGGCCTGTCCGGGTCGATCTTGTCCCTCGCCCCCGCTTCATCTGGTGGGGACAGGACGTCGACGACGAGACACGAGATGCCGTCGCAACCCAAGCCACGCTCGTCGAGACGTTTCCCACCGAAGACGCGGCACGTCGCCATGCGGAGCAACAGTCCTGGCCGAGCGGCCCGCCGGAGGCCCTCAGCATCGTCGACGTGCGTGGGGTCAAGGACTACCTCGATCGCAAGGTGAACACGCTCGACGAGGAGGCAGCCCTCACCTGCGTGAACTTGGCCGACGATGTCCGCCACTCACTGCACCTCCCCCGGTCGCGATCCAGAGCCGCGCAAGCCGTCTACGACAAATTGGTCGAACGACAGTTCCCGTACCTCACCGATGACAGCCGCTCGGATGCGCTGAACAGATGGAGCTCGCAGGAACTCGGCCAGCTCCAGAAGATGCTGCGTTCGTCGCTGCGCTGCTTGGAAACAGGCCTCGCTGAGCCCTGGTAAGCCATGGGCTAATGGACCGGTGTTGGGTCCTACAGGCCGTCGAACACGAAGCGCAGGACGCGCTCACAGAACCGCAGGACGGGCCGGACAAACCACCTCCACAGCCACAATGACGGTCGAGGCCACCAGGCAGGAGCTCCATTGTTGACGCGATCCCGTCGCCATTCAGCGCGTGTCCGCGGTGGTGCTGGACGGCGGCGGCCGTTCCTCAGGCGCTCTCGGCGGGGCGGCTCCCTTCTTTCCGGTGCCATCTAGGCCTGCTCGGCTCTTTGGATCGCGCGATAGACCGTAGAGCGAGCCACTCCGAACAGCTCCGCGATCTCGCTCGTGGTGTGCTCACCGGTGCGGTGCAGCTGCGCAGGCCAGCCGCCACTTGACCTCCACCAGCCAGGACGAGAGCCAAATGGTGTCCCGATGAACGACCGGCTCGTGGGCATCGCCTTGAAGGCAGCAGATGATCGCAGCCACAGACCTACCCACATGGCGCAGAATTGTGGCTGGACGTACCCGACGATTGAGACCTCGTAGGCCTCCAAGCCGAGGGACAACGACGTCTACTGCACGATCATCCAGACAGAAAGTCAGCACTCGACGTGTTCCGAACCACCCTGGCACCGTTGGTCATCGCGCTCCTCGCGGTCACCAGCGGTTGCTCGACTACGGCAAGCCGAGAGCCGACACGAACTCCCACTGGCGCACCCCTGACCAGCTACGTCGGCCTCACGTTCGACTCGGTGACGACGAGACTCCGCCCCGACACGACGGTCGTTGTTCAGGACGTGTCTGTGCTCGTCGGGACAGACCCGACCTACACCCAGATCGCTTTCGGGAGTCCCGAATGGGACGTCGTAGCAATCTGCGCAGATCAGGAGACTATCGAGGAGGCCACATCGGTCGAGGTGTCGATCGTGCCGGCCGTTGTCGCCTCGCCGAGCTTCCTCGATGAGGCGCGAGACGGAGACCACGACACCACGGTCACTTGTGATGGTCGGCCTCATCGCTGATCTGAGGCAGCGAAGCAGCGCTCACCGCAAACCAGGTTGCCCGAAACCGGTCGTTTCTGACTGCCCCGGTAGGCGACCGTGAAACGAGAACGCGCTTCTGGACTGCGTCCGCGACACAGATCGGGTCGGACAGCCCAAGCCGTTCGCACTGCGCGAGATCGGGCACGAGGTGGCCTGCGCCGAGCTACGGCTCGGCGATGCGCTCGCTGCCCACCGGTCACTCCCCGAGGTGAGCCGGTCGACGGTGTTCGGGCTCGGCGGCCGGAGCTGACGAGCCAGCCAGCTGATCTACCGCGGGCTCCCGCTAGGGCTGCGGCACGGGGATGCCGCGCGGCAGCCGGATCGCGACGATCGCACTGACCGCGAGCAGCGCCGCCGCCGTGCCGAAGGCCACCTCGAACGAGGCGACGTCGACGAGCAGCCCCGCGACGAGGGGGCCGGCGATCGCCCCGACGTCCGAGCACATCGAGAAGATCGCCACCGGGCGACCGCCCCGCGCCCCCGCTGCGTCGCCGACGAGGGCTGCCGGAGCCGTGCCCATGAACGCCGTCGCGACGCCGTAGACGGCCAGCAGCGCGCCGAGGGTCACGAGTCCGGGGGCGAACGGGACGGCAGCGAGCGAGACAGCGGCCACCGCGAACGAGCCGATCACGGCGGGTCGCCGACCCACGGTGTCGACGAAGCGGGACGCCGGCGCGAGCGCGAGCGTCTGCGCCACGGCGGCGACGGCGAAGAGGACGCCCGTCCACGAGGTGGGCTGGAGCAGCACCTCGACGACCAGCACCGGCACCAGCGCGCTGCGGACCCCGAGGGACGACCAGCCCTGCGTGAAGCTCGCCACGCACGCCGCCCGGAACCGCACGTCGCGGAGCACGTCGGCGAGAGGGCGTGCGGGCTCGGCGGCCGCGGCGGCGGCCGCCGCGTCGCCTCGGCGCGGGGGGCTGAGCAGCAGGATGCCGACGATGCCCGCGACCGCGAGCGTGCCCGCGTAGAAGAAGAAGGGCGCAGTGAGCGAGACGGTCGCGAGGAGGCCGCCGAGCGCCGGCCCGGCCATGCCCCCGACGAGGAACCCGCCCTGGTAGAAGCCGATCGACCGGGCGCGGCGGTCGGGGGTCGTCGAGGCCAGCAGCAGCGTCATCGCCGAGATCGTGAACATCGCGGAGCCGATGCCGCCGACCCCGCGGAGCAGCAGCAGCTGCACGTAGTCGTGCGCGAGGCCTGCGAGGCCGCTCGACACGGCCACGATGCCGATGCCCGCCGACAGGACGACGCGCTCGCCCGCGACGTCGATCATGCGGCCGACGAACGGGCTCGCCACGAGGCGCATCAAGGCGAAGGCCGAGAGGACCGCGCCGACGGCGACGTAGCCGACGCCGAAGCTCGCCGCGTAGACGGGCAGCACGGGCACGACGACCCCGAAGCCGACCATGACGAAGAAGGCGATGACGCCCAGGACGACGACGTCCCGTCCGAGCCGTGCACGAGGAGGGCGGGGCGAGTCTCGGCGGGTCGGGGCAGGGCGGGTCACCGACCAAGACTAGGCGTCGCGTGTGACGCCGTGTTGCAGGCCCGTGGCGGCCGCGACGGTGCACGACGACGATGGCCCGATGACTCGACGCATCCGGTTCAACGCCTTCGACATGAACTGCGTGGGGCACCAGTCCCCCGGTCTCTGGCGGCACCCCGACGACCGCTCGCCCGACTACACGAAGCTGAGCTACTGGACCTCCCTCGCACGCCTCCTCGAGGCCGGTCGCTTCGACGGCCTCTTCATCGCGGACGTCCTCGGCACCTACGACGTGTACGGCGGCAACCACGACGCCGCGCTCCGCAACGGCACGCAGACGCCGGTGGGCGACCCGATCCTGCTCGTCTCGGCCATGGCGGCGGCGACCGAGCACCTCGGCTTCGGCATCACGGCCGGCACCGCCTACGAGCACCCCGTGCCGTTCGCGCGGCGCATGTCGACGCTCGACCACCTCACCGACGGCCGCGTGGGCTGGAACGTCGTCACCGGCTACCTGCCCAGCGCCGCCCGCAACATGGGCGCCGACGACCAGCTCGACCACGACGACCGCTACGACCAGGCGGACGAGTACCTCGAGGTGCTCTACAAGCTGTGGGAGGGCTCGTGGGAGGACGACGCCGTCGTCCGGGACCGCGAGACCGGCGTCTTCACCGACCCGACGAAGGTGCACGAGATCGGGCACGAGGGCACCTGGTACAAGGTGCCCGGCATCCACGTCTCCGAGCCGAGCCCACAGCGGACGCCGGTCATCTACCAGGCAGGGGCCTCGCCGCGCGGCATCCGCTTCGCCGCCGGCAACGCCGAGTCGATCTTCGTCGCCGCCCCCACGAAGGAGCGCCTGGCCGCGACCGTCACGAAGCTGCGCGACGCCCTCGAGGAGGCGGGCCGCGACCGGTACTCCGCCCGCATCTACACGCTGCTGACGATCATCACCGACGCGACGCCCGAGGCCGCCGAGGCGAAGCATGCGGAGTACCAGCGCTACGCGTCGCACGAGGGCGCGCTGACCCTGATGTCGGGCTGGATGGGCGTCGACCTGTCGACGTACTCGCTCGACGACCCGGTGGGCGACGTGGAGAGCAACGCGATCCAGTCGGCGCTGGCCAACTTCCAGGCGCAGGCCGGCGACACCGGCACGGAGTGGACGATCCGCGACATCGCCGAGGCGGCGGGCATCGGCGGGCTCGGCCCCCGCATCGTCGGGTCGGGCGAGCAGATCGCCGACCAGCTGCAGGAGTGGGTCGCCGAGACGGACGTCGACGGGTTCAACCTCGCCTACGCCATCACCCCCGGCACCTTCGAGGACATCGTCGAGCACGTCGTCCCGGTGCTCCAGGCTCGCGGCGTGTACCCGACCGAGTACGAGCCGGGCACCCTCCGCCAGAAGCTCTTCGGCCGCGGCGACCGGCTGCCGGACGAGCACCACGGAGCCCGGCACAAGGCGTCCGCGAGGGTGGCCTCGGCCTGACGGGGAGTCCGCAGGAGGCGCGGTGCAGGCAGGTCCTGCACCGCGCCTCCTGCGTTCTGCTCACGATCGTTACACTCCGCTGCTCATCGGGGGCCCACCCGCCGCCTGACCGGGGATTCCGTGCCCGCGCGCAGGTAACGACGAGCGTGCCCGAGCGACCCGAACGACACCTGTCGCCTGGACAGGACCCGGCGTGTCCTCGTTATGGTGGACGCCGAACGCCCGGTCCAGGCCGGGCGTTCGTGCGGACGGGTCGATGAGCGAGTGACGAGGAACGGGGATCAGATGGCGTGGGACTACGTGACGGGGCGGTGGGACCAGATCTGGTTCGCCTCGTGGCAGCACTTCTCCCTGGTGGTCCAGTGCCTCGTGCTCGCGGTGGTGATCGCCGTCGTCCTGGCCGCGCTCGTGTACCGGGTGCCCGCCCTCACCGCGGTGGCGAACGGCGTCTCGGCCATCGGCCTGACCCTCCCCTCCTTCGCCGTCGTCGGCCTCCTGATCGTGCCGCTCGGCTTCGGGGTCGTGCCCGCGGTCGTCGTCGTCACCTTCTTCGCGACCCTGCCCGTGCTGCGGAACGCCGTGGTGGGCCTGACCCAGGTCGACCCGGCTCTGGTCGAGTCCGCGCGGGGCATCGGGATGGGGAGCCTCCGCACCCTCGTGCAGGTCCAGCTGCCGCTGGCCTGGCCGGTCATCCTCACCGGCGTGCGGGTCAGCGCGCAGATGGTGATGGGCATCGCCGCCGTCGCCGCCTACTCGCTGGGGCCCGGCCTCGGCGGCTTCATCTTCTCGGGCCTGTCCCGAGCCGGCGGCGCGAACGCGCTCGCCTCCGTGGTCACCGGGGTGGTCGGCGTCGTCGTCCTCGCCCTCGTGCTCGACCTCCTGCTCGTCGGCCTCGGCCGCCTGACCATCTCGAGAGGCATCCGTGTCCAGAACTGACTCCCCCACCGCCTCCTCGTCCGTGACGGAGGCGTCGGGCCGAAGCATCCTGCTCGACCAGGTCACGAAGCGCTACCCGGGACAGGCCGCCCCCGCCGTCGACGGCATCACCCTCGAGATCCCCGCGGGCAAGATCGTCATGCTGGTCGGCCCCTCCGGCTGCGGCAAGACCACCACCCTCAAGATGATCAACCGCCTGATCGAGCCCACCGAGGGCCGGGTCGTGCTCGGCGACGACGACGTCACCGACATCGACGGCGACGAGCTGCGCCGCCGCATCGGCTACGTGATCCAGGCCGGTGGGTTGTTCCCGCACATGACGGTGGCGGCTAACATCGCGATCGTCCCCAAGATGCTCGGCTGGTCCAAGGACCGCATCACGGCGCGTGTCGACGAGCTGCTCGAGCTCGTCTCGCTCGACCCGGCGACCTACCGCGACCGCTTCCCCCGGGAGCTGTCGGGCGGCCAGCAGCAGCGCGTCGGCGTGGCTCGGGCCCTCGCCGCCGACCCGCCCGTGCTGCTCATGGACGAGCCGTTCGGCGCCGTCGACCCCATCACGCGCCAGCGCCTGCAGGACGAGCTGATCAACATCCAGCACGAGCTGCAGAAGACGATCGTCATCGTCACGCACGACTTCGACGAGGCCGTCAAGCTCGGCGACTGGATCGTGGTGTTCTCCGAGGGCGCGCACATCGTGCAGTACGACACTCCGGAGCGCATCCTCGCCGAGCCGGCGAACGAGTTCGTCGAGAACTTCATCGGCTCCGGTGCGGGGCTCAAGCAGCTGACGCTCACCCGGGTGCGCGACGTCGACCTGGCGGAGGCGGTGGTCGCCAAGGCCGGTGAGTCCGGCCGCGAGGTGGCCGCCCGCGTCGAGGCCGCGGGGCACGAGCACGCCGTCGTCATCGACGACCGCGGCCGCCCCGTCCGCTGGCCGTCGCTGCGGCAGCTCTCGCGCCTCGACGTCGTCCCCGACGGGACGGATCCCCAGCTGCCCGTGATCGGCAGCGGCGCCACCCTCAACGACGCCCTCGACACGATGCTCGTCTCGAGCGCCGGCGCCGCGCTCGTCACCGGTCGACGTGACGCCTTCGTCGGCGTCATCACGGTCGAGGTCGTCATGGAGGCCATCACGCGGGCACGCAAGGCCGCGGCCGTGGCGCTCGAGGGCGCCCCGGTCGGCACGAACACGGGCCCCTTGCCCGTCGTCGGGCAGCCGCGGGACGCGCCGCTCGCCGCCGAGGGCGACCCTGCCGAGGGCGCCGAGGCCGAGGGCGACCGCGTCGCCGACGGTGCGGGCCCGGCCGGGGACCGTCCGTGACCGCCGTCGCGGACGTGCCCGCCGCCTCCTCCTCCGCCGGCCGCCCCCGGCGCGCCCGGCCGTCGTGGCTCGGCCTCGTCGTCCAGCCGGCCGCCGTCGCCGTGGTGTTCGCCGCGTTCTGCGTCTGGCTCTCGACCGCCGACCTGACGACCGCCGAGCGCACGACCCTCAACCCGTCCGCGCTGGTCACCTACACGGGCGAGCACCTGGCGCTCACCTTCGCGTCGGCCGCCATCGTGCTCGTCCTGGCCGTGCCCCTGGGTGTCCTCCTCACCCGCCGCCCGTTCCGGCGCGCAGCCGGGCCGGTCCTCGTGCTCGCGAACTTCGGGCAGGCGGCCCCCGCCGTCGGCCTGATCGTGCTGCTGGCCCTGTGGCTCGGCTTCTCGTTCTGGACCGCCGTGATCGCCCTCGTGCTCTACGCGGCGCTGCCCGTGCTGCGCAACACCATGGTCGGCCTGCAGAGCGTCGACGCTCGCCTCGTCGAGGCCGGTCGGGGCATGGGGATGTCCGCCGCCTCGGTCCTGTTCCGCGTGGAGCTGCCGCTCGCCGTGCCCGTCATGCTCTCCGGCATCCGCACCGCCCTCGTGCTGCTCGTGGGCTCGGCGGCCCTGGCGACGTTCATCGGCGCCGGCGGTCTGGGGCTGCTCATCACGACCGGCGTCAACCTGTTCCTGCCGAAGGTGCTCGTCTCGGGCGCCCTGCTCGTCGCCCTCCTCGCGCTGCTCATCGACTGGCTCGGCCGCGTGGTCGAGCACGTCGCCCGACCGAAGGGCCTCCGATGACCCCCACCGACGACCGACGTCCCCGCCTGCGGGCGCTGCGCCGCGCCTCCCTGCTGGGAGTGGTTGCCGCCTCGTCCGCGGCCCTCCTGACGGGCTGCGGGCTGCAGCCCGCGACCGCCTTCGTGCCCGCCGTGGCGCCCGGATCGATCGAGGCGATCGACGACCTCCCGGACGACGCCGCGATCACGGTCACGGCCAAGAACTTCACGGAGCAGCTGATCCTCGGCAAGATCGCCGTGCTCGCCGCCCAGGCCGCCGGCTTCGAGGTCACCGACATGACCAACGTGCCGGGCAGCGTCGCCGTCCGCCAGCTCATGCTGGACGGCGGCGCCGACATGACCTACGAGTACACGGGCACCGCCTGGCTCACCTACCTCGGAGAGGCGGCGGGCATCCCCGACAAGCAGGAGCAGTACGAGGCCGTGCGCGACGCCGACGAGGCCAACGGCCTCGTCTGGCTCGAGCCCGCACCGCTCAACAACACCTACGCGATGGCGGTCCGGTCGGAGGCGGTGGCCGAGCTGGGCGACGTCGCCACGCTGTCGCAGATCGCGGCCCTCCCCGTCGACCAGCGGACGTTCTGCGTCGAGGCGGAGTTCAACTCGCGGGCGGACGGCTTCGCCCCCATGCTCGAGCGCTACGGCCTCGAGCTCGGCGCAGCGGACGGGGTGCCGACGAGCAACGTGAGCATCCTCGACACGGGCACCGTCTACGAGGCCACCGACCGCGGCCGGTGCAACTTCGGCGAGGTCTTCACGACCGACGGGCGCATCGACTCCCTCGACCTGACCGTGCTGGAGGACGACCAGGGGTTCTTCCCCGCCTACAACGTCGCCCCGGTGCTGACCGACGACGTGCTGGCGACCTACCCTCAGCTCGCCGCGGTCTACGAGCAGATCTCGCCGGCGCTCACGGACGACGAGCTCCGCACCCTGAACCGCCGCGTCGACGTGGAGGGCGAGGAGCCCGCCGACGTCGCCTTCGACTGGATGGTCGAGAAGGGCTTCGTGACACGCCCGTGAGACATCGCCCGCGGGGTGATTAACACGGGCTAGACGCAGGGTGAACGGCAGGTGGCGACACCTGCCGTTCGCCGTCCCCCGTGTGCGGGACGAGGGGGTGCGTCACCCGGTCTGAACGACAGCTGTCGTCGTTCGGTCGTCGATCGGCATCTGCACCGATGGGCCCTGAAATGAGTCCGAATGTGCCTTTGACCAGGCGATAGCACGTCGTCACGCGAGGTCGCCACGCCGGGGCGCCTCACGGCGGGCGGCGGGGAGAGCGCCTCTCGGTCGCCCGGCGGGCGGTGACCCGGGTGCGACTCGCCCGGGGTGACGCGTCGCGGTGTCCCACGTGCGGGGGGCAGGGGAACCCCCGAACGGGGGGTCCCCTCCCGGGGGGTCCCCCGCCTTAGAGTCGAGTCACCGGCAGCGGCACCCACCGCCCCGGAGAGCCACACCCGAACTGCTCCACCCGAACCGCTCCACCCACCCGAACGGGCCCTGCCGACGATCACCCGTCGTCGGCGGCGCCCAGCGACGTCCGTCGCCTGCTGCCGTACCCGCGGCCGCCCGCAGACGAGCCGTCGACCCCCGTCGTCCGGACGGACCCGAATCCCGACCGGACGGCTGTTCCGTTGCCCGTCGCCGCCCGAATCGGCGACGGTGTCATTCGTCGCCTACCCGAGCACGAGTCCCCCATGCCCAGCAGCCCGTCGTCCCTCCGTACCCTCCTGCCCTCCGGCCGCCCCGCCGGGTCCTCCTCCTCCGCGTCCGTGCGTCCCGTCCTCGACGGATCGGCCGAGCCCGTCGACCTGCTCGCGCCCTCGGCCGACGCCCCTGCCTCCGTCGTCACCACCGAGCCTGCGGCCGGGTCGGCGCATCCCGCGCGGACGTCGGCCCCCCTCGCCGAGCCCGCCGCCGAGACGCTCACCGGCGCCCGGTGGGCGCTGCGCTACCGCCGCCGCCTCCGGGTCCTCGACACGGCGGTCGTCGCCGCCAGCGTGGTCGCCGCCGCGGTCGTCGACGTGCTCGACGACCTGGTGGACCAGGGCGCCGGCTCGACCTCGGCGGTCGTGGCCGGCGTCCTCGAGGCGCTCTGGCTCCCTCTCGTCGTGGCGGTCGTCTGGACCGCCGCCCTGGCCCTCTACCGCAGCCGCGACCTCGCCGTCGTCGGCAGCGGCGTCCTCGAGTACAAGCGCGTGGGCAGCGCCAGCGTCCTCGCCTTCGTCGTCGTCGCCGTCGGGTTCTCGGTCGCCGGGCACGTCGGCGGCCAGGAGTACTTCCTCGTCGCGCTGCCCGCGGGCGGCGCGGGCCTCGTGCTCGGCCGGTGGGGCATGCGCCGGTGGCTGGAGGCCCAGCGCGGCGCCGGCCACTTCCTCTCCCGCGCCGTCGTGGTCGGCAGCCGGGAGGACGTCGCCTACGTCGTCGACCGCATCGACGCGACGAGCGGCGCCGTCTACGACGTCGTCGGGGCAGCTCTGACCGACGGCGACCGTGACGGCTCCGGCGTCGTCGTCGGCGACCGCGTCGTCCCCGTCGTCGCTGGCCTCGACGACGTGCCGCGTGCCGTCTGGCGCCTCAGCGCCGAGAGCGTGATCGTCGCCGGCGACGCGGGCCGGGGCCGCGACTGGCTCCGCGACCTCGGCTGGTCCCTCGAGGGCCGCGCCACCGAGCTCGTCCTCGCGTCCCGGCTGACCAACGTCGCGGGCCCCCGCATCCACTTCCGTCCCGTCGAGGGACTTCCCCTGATGCACGTCGAGCTGCCCGAGTTCGACGGGCCGCGCCACGCGATGAAGCGGGTGTCCGACCTCGTCCTGGCCGGGGGCGCCCTCGTGGTGCTCGCGCCGCTCCTCCTGGTCCTCGCCCTCGTCGTCCGGCTCGACAGCGCCGGGCCGGTGCTGTTCCGACAGCGCCGCGTGGGCCGCGACGGCCGCACCTTCGAGATGCTGAAGTTCCGGTCGATGGTCGTCGACGCCGAGCAGCTGCTCGGCTCGCTCGGCACGGCGGACGAGGGCGCGGGCCCGCTGTTCAAGATGCGCCACGACCCCCGTGTGACCCGCGTCGGACGCCTGCTGCGGAAGTGGTCGCTCGACGAGCTGCCCCAGCTCTGGAACATCGTCCGCGGCGACATGAGCGTCGTCGGCCCCCGGCCGCCCCTCCCCCGCGAGGTCGCCGACTACGAGCGACACGTGCACCGCCGGCTCTACATCAAGCCCGGCCTGACCGGCATGTGGCAGATCAACGGCCGCAGCGACCTCAGCTGGGAGGACAGCGTCCGCCTCGACCTGTACTACGTCGAGAACTGGTCGCTCACCGCCGACCTCGTGATCATGTGGCGCACGGTCCGCGTGCTCCTCCGTCACGACGGGGCCTACTGATGCGCCGCCGCACCCTGCTCCTGTCCGGAGCCGGCGTGGTCGTGCTGGCCGCAGCCGTCGTGGTGGCCGTCGTCGTCACGACCGGGTCGAACGAGGCGACGGCCAGCGGAGGAGGGATCGACGCCCCTGCGTACGTCACGACCGAGACCGGTGCCCCGGCCGTCGAGCGCGACGGTGCCGCGGCGCCCGACGACCGCGTGCAGGCCGACGTGGTCCCGTTCGCCGACTCCGTCGACTACCCGGACGGCCTGACCGTCACCACGGAGGCGGTCGACCAGGGCACGGTGACCGCGACCGGCGCCGGCGTGGTCACGGGGGCCCCCTACGTGGTCTTCGCCGTCACGGTGCACAACGGCACCGACGCGGACGTCGACCTCACGTCGGTCGTCCCGAGCCTGCGCGCGGGCAGCGACGCGGTCCCCTCCGCACCGCTCTACGACGACGTCGACGTGGCCGACCTCGACAGCGTCGTCGCCGCGGGCGCCGACGTCACCGCCCGGTACGCCTTCGTCGTTCCGGCAGACCGCCGCGACCAGGCCACGCTCTACCTCGACCTGGACGGCGTCCACGCGCCGGCCACCTTCACGGGGAGCCTCCCCCGATGACCGTCTCGACGCACGACGGGGTGCGCCGGGAGGGCGCGGCCCCGGCGGCACGGCCTCGGCCGCGCCGCCGGTCGGACGTGCTCGGCGCGCTGGGCGGCCAGGGCACGCAGGCGCTGCTCGGCCTCGCGGGGCAGATCGTCGCGGTGCGCCTGCTCGCGCCGTCGGACTGGGGCGTGTACGCCGTGCTGTACGGCGTCGTCGTCGTCTTCGCCGCCCTCGCCAGCGGCTTCGTCGGCGACTCGCTGACCGTGCTCGACCGTGGCTCCGCGGACGTCCGCCGCGGGCTCCTGGCCTGGGCTGCCGTCTGGTGCCTCGCCGCCCCGGCGGTCGCGGGCGTCGCGATCGGCGCCTCCGGCGTGCTCGAGCCGGCCCAGGCCGCCCTCTTCGCCCTCGCCGCAGGTGCCTTCGCCGCCGAGGAGGTCGCGCGGCGCCTCCTGATGGCGCAGCTGCGCTTCTGGCGGCTCGTCGTCGTCGACCTCACCGGCCTCGGCGCGCTGCTCGGCACGGCCGGCCTGCTCGCGGTCGGCGGCACCACGGGACTGCTGCTGCCGCTCGCCGCGCTCGGCGCAGGGCAGTCCGTCGCCCTCGTGACCGCGCTCGCGCTCGCTGGCCCCCGCCGGGCGGCGACGGCCTCGCCGAGCTGGGCGACCGGCCACAGCGGGGTGCGGATCGTCGCCGCCTACGGGTCGCTCCGCGCAGCCCAGGCCGTCGTGCGACCGTCCCTGCTGACCGTGACGCGCCTCCTCGTCGTCCTGTTCGTCGGGACGGTCGCGACGGGCGACCTCGAAGCGGCCCGCGTGTTCGTGGCGCCCGTCCTGCTGCTCGTCGGCGGCCTGTCGACCTACCTGTTCGCGACCTTCGCCGTGGCCCACGCCGTGCCGACCCGGACGCTCGTGCGTCGGGCCGACCGGGCGGTGCTGCGGCTCCTCGTCGGCGCCCTCGCCGTCGGTGCCGTCGCGGTGCTGCTGGCGCCCGTCGCAGGCGAGCTGGTCGCGGGCCGGCCGCTCGACACCCTCGCGGTCGCCGGGTGGGCCGCGTACGCGGTGAGCGTCGCGGCCGTCACCCCGTACGGGTCGCTCGCGGCCGTCCGGGGCGGTCAGGCCCGCGTGCTCGCCGTGCGCGTCGCCGACTCGTTCTTCTCCCTCGCAGCCGCCGTCGCCGTCCTCGGCGTCGGCGCTCCCCCGGCCGCGGTGCCGTTCGCGCTGTGCGCCGGCAGCGTGCTCGGCGGGCTGCTCGTGCGGCGCGTGGTGACCAGCCTCGGCGACGCGGCCGCCGTGCCGGGCCGCCCCCGTCCCGACGACCTCGAACCTCCTCCCCCTACGTCCGACCCCATCGACCGCCCCCTCGCCCTCACGACCCGACCCGCACCCGACCGCGGACGAGCAGACTGCTCGCCCGAGACCCTGACCGGAGAGACACGACCATGACCCCCACCCCTCGTCGAACGGCCCGCTCGGCCGTCGGCGTCCTCGCCCTGACGGCCCTCGTGGCCGGGGGCCTCGCCTGGGCGCCCACGGCCGCCTCGGCGGCGACGGCTGCCGCGCCCGGCATGACCGTCACCGGTGCCTACACCAGCAGCTCCCCGGCAGGCAGCGCCGCCGCCGCGAGCACGGCCACCGTCAGCTCCGACGTCCTCCCGACGCCGCAGATCAACGGCGTCGTCTGGAGCACGGCGGTCGTCGGCACCACGGCCTACGCGGTCGGCGCCTTCACGGCCGCCCGGCCCTCGGGCAGCGCCGAGGGGCAGAACTCGGTCACCCGCAACAACGCCATGGCGTTCGACGTCCGCACGGGCGCGATCCTGCCCTGGAACCCGAACCTCAGCGCGCAGGGCCGTTCCGTCGAGGTCTCGCCCGACGGTGCGACCCTCTACGTCGGCGGCGACTTCTCGACCGTGGGCGGCGTCGCCAAGAGCAAGATCGCGGCCTTCACCGTCTCGACGGGTGCCCTGAAGACGTCGTTCTCGGCCTCCATCTCCGGCTCCGTGTGGGGCATCGCCCCGACCGCCACGACCGTCTACGTCGTCGGCTCGTTCGGCACAGCGAGCTCGAAGGCCCGCGCCAACGCGGCCGCCTTCACGACCGCGACCGGCACGCTCACGGCGTGGAACCCCGGAACGGACAACATCACCCAGGCCGTCGTGGCGGCCCCCGACGACAGCCGCGTCGTCATCGGCGGTCGGTTCCAGACCATCGGCGGCCAGCCGATCGTCGGCATCGGCGCGGTGGACGGCTCGGTCGGCGCGATCCAGCCCTTCGAGGCCAAGCCCGTCTCGGCGCAGCAGGGATCCAACCGCTCCTGGGTGACCGACATGACGGTCGTGGACGGCGTCATCTACGCGACGGGCAACGGCGAGGGCGGCCACTGGTTCGACGGGCGCTTCGCGGCTCGCTTCGACACCGGCGCCCTCGTCTGGCTCGACAACTGCTACGGCGCGAGCTACGGCACGGCCGTCATCGGGCAGGTCGCCTACGCGGTCTCGCACTCGCACGACTGCACCTCGGTCGGCGCCTTCGCCGAGCAGTCGCCGTCCGTCTGGAAGCGCGCGACCGCCAACACGACCGTCGCGACCGGCACCGACCAGGGAGGTCCGAGCGTCGGCAGCATCTACTCCGGCCAGGCCACCCCGACCCAGCTGCCGTGGTACCCGCTCGTCAACTCCGGCTCGTACACGAAGCAGTACCAGGGCGGCTGGTCGCTCGGCGCCTCGTCGAGCACCGCCAAGTACCTCGTCATGGGCGGAGAGTTCACGCAGGTGAACGGCAAGGCACAGCAGGGCCTCGCCACGTTCGCCACGCGCGACACCGCGCCGAACAAGGTCGCTCCCCAGTACGCGCCGATGAAGCCCACGGGCCTCTCGCTCGCGTCGGGCAGCGTCCGCGTGTCGTTCCCCACGACCTGGGACTACGACGACGGCAGCCTGACCTACAGCCTGTTCCGTGACTCGGGCACGACCCCCGTCGCGACCCAGGTGGCGGACTCGCGCTTCTGGCGCCTCCCGACCCTCGGCTTCGTCGACGCCGGCCTCGCCCCCGGCAGCAGCCACACGTACCGCGTGTCGGTGACGGACGCCGCGGGCAACACCTTCACCGGCTCGCGTTCCGACGCCGTCACGGTGTCCTCGTCGGCGGGCGACCCGTACGAGAAGGCGGTGGCTGCCGACGGCGCCACCAGCCTGTGGACGTTCGGCGAGCCCTCCGGCACGGCCGTCTACGACCACGTCGGGTTCACCGACGCCACCGCGACCGACGCCGTCCAGCGCGGCACGACCGGCCCGGTCAGCACGACGGCCGCCTCGTTCCAGGGGCAGCAGGGATCGACGGCCTCGGCGAACTCGCCGGTCGACGGACCCCAGACCTTCACGGTCGAGTCGTGGTTCCGCACCACGAGCACGTCCGGCGGCAAGATCGTCGGCTTCGGCGACCGCCAGACGGGCAACTCGTCGAGCTACGACCGGCACGTCTACATGGACGGCGAGGGACGCGTCACGTTCGGGGTCTACCCCGGAGGCACGGCGACGGTCTCGAGCTCGCCCGGTCTCAACGACGGGACGTGGCACCTCGCCACGGCGAGCCTCGGCTCGTCGGGCATGAGCCTGTCGATCGACGGCGTCAAGGTCGCCTCGCGAGGCGACGTGACCAGCGCCCAGGCCTACAAGGGCTTCTGGCGCGTGGGCGGCGACTCGAACGGCGGCTGGCCGAACGCCGGCAGCGACTGGTTCACGGGCGACGTCGCGGACGTGGCGGTCTACCCGACCGTCCTCAGCGCCGCGCAGGTGGACGGCCACTGGGTCGCGTCCGGTCGCACCTCGTCCGTCCCTGCCGCGCCGACCGACGCCTACGGCAAGGCCGTGACCACCGACGAGCCGTCGCTGTACTGGCGCCTCGACGACACCGGCTCGGGCAGCACCGCCCGTTCGACGACGGCCTCGCCCGCGCCCGGCCTGATCACGGGCGGCGTGACCAAGGGCGTCGCCGGCGCCCTCGGCAGCACCGGCTCGGCCTTCGGCTTCGACGGACAGCAGGGCCAGGTCGTCCAGGTGCAGGACGCGCAGGCGCCCAGCACCTACAGCACCGAGCTCTGGTTCTCGACGACGTCCACGTCCGGCGGCAAGTTGATCGGCTACGGCGACTCCGCGCAGGGGCTCTCGGGCAACTACGACCGCCACGTCTACCTGCAGGACGACGGACGCCTCGTGTTCGGCACCTGGACCGGCCAGGCGAACACGATCACGACCGACCGCGCCTACAACGACGGTGCCTGGCACCAGGTCGTGGCCACGCAGTCGAGCGCCGGCATGGTCCTCTACGTCGACGGCGTCGCCGTGGGCACGAACCCGCAGACCGGCGCGCAGGGCTACAACGGTCGCTGGCACGTCGGCGGCGACGTCACGTGGGGCTCCTCGAGCTCCTACGTGGCCGGGTCGATCGACGAGGTGTCGGTCTACCCGACGGCCCTGACCGCAGCCCAGGTGGCGGCTCACCACGACGCCGGCACCGGGGTCGTCACCCCGCCGCCGGCCCCGGCGAACGTCGCCCCCACGGCGTCGGCCACGAGCACCTCGGTCGACCTGGCCGCCTCGCTCGACGGCAGCGCCTCGTCCGACACCGACGGGACCGTCGCCTCCTGGGCGTGGGACTTCGGGGACGGCCAGGTCGGCACCGGCGCGACCGTGCAGCACGCCTACGCGGCTGCGGGCACGTACCAGGTCGTGCTCACGGTGACCGACGACGACGGGGCGACGGCCAGCACCACGGTGCCGGTGACCGTCACCGCCCCCGTGGTCGTCACTCCCCCGGTCGTGACCCCGCCCGCCACCACCGCCTACGCCGCCGACGCCTTCGAGCGCCAGACGACGGGCGGCTGGGGCTCGGCGGACACCGGAGGCGCGTGGTCGACCCCCAACGCGGTCTCGTCGTTCTCGACCGCGCAGGGCGCCGGGCTGATCAAGATGGCGGCCGCCGGGTCGGGGCCGCAGATCTACCTGAACGGTGTGCAGGCCACCGACGCGGCCACCCGCGTCACTGTGGCCCTCGACAGGGTGCCGACCGGGGCGGGCGTCTACGCGTCCGTCATCGGCCGGGGCGTGACGGGCCAGGGCGACTACCGCGCCAAGGTCACGTTCCGCGCCAACGGCGCCGTCGCCGTCGCGCTGTTCCGCCAGGCGGCGGACGGCACGCAGACGGTCCTCGGCACCGAGAGCGTCGTGCCCGGCCTCACCTACGTCGCCGGACAGAAGATCGCCGTCGCCCTCGAGGTCACCGGCACGTCGCCGACGACCGTCCGGGCGAAGGTCTGGGCCGCCGGCGGCACCGAGCCGACGGCGTGGGCCAAGACCGCGACCGACTCCACGGCGGGCCTCCAGGCCGCGGGACGGGTGGGCTTCCACTCCTACCTGTCGGCCTCCGCCACCAACGCACCCGTCGTCTCCTCGTGGGACGACCTGACCATCACGAAGGCAGGCAACTGACCCATGACCCTCGACACCACCAGAACGACCGGCCGGGGCGCGGGGGCGCCCGGGGCAGCGCCCGCCGACGCGGACGCTGCACCCGGGGCCCGGCGGGCCGAGCAGTGGCTGCTCGACGCGGCCGACCTCCCGGAGGCGCCCCCGCGCCTCCCGGGCGGTCGTCGCAGCAGGGTCCTCGTCGTGCACTCGTCCGACGAGCTGTACGGCTCGGACCGCATCGTGCTCGAGGTCGTCGGCGAGCTCGCCGCCCGCGACGACCTCGACGTGACCGTGTGGCTCCCGTCCGACGTGGCCGTGGGCCCGTTGGGGCCGCAGCTCCGTGAGCTCGGCGCCCGCGTCGAGCGCACGGCGCTGCCGATCCTCCGACGGTCGCACCTCGGCCCGGTCGGCATCGCCCGCCTCGCGCGGGACGCCGCCCGGACCGCGGCGCGGCTCGCCGGTCGGCACTTCGACCTCGTCTACTGCGCGACGAGCGCCTGCCTCGTCGTCGCCCCCCTCGCGCGCCTGGCCGGCGTGCAGCACGTCGTCGGCCACCTGCAGGAGCCGTGGGGCGACACGGACCGCAAGGGCCTCCGGCCCCTGGCCCGTGCCTGCACAGCCCTCGTGGCCGTGTCCCGCTCGGTCCTCGGCAGCTCCGGCCTGGAGGGCGACGACCGGGCCGTCGTCGTGCACAACGGCGTCCCGCGGCGGTCGCCCGACCTGGTCGCGGCACCGGAGCACCGCCTCCCCCACTACCTGATGGCCAGCCGCTGGAACTCCCACAAGGGCCACAGCACCCTGCTGACCGCCTGGAACGCGGCGGGCTGCCCCGGTCAGCTCGTCGTCCTCGGCGGCCCGCCCGCCGTCGGGGCCGGCGTCGACGTCCCGGCCCTGGTGCAGGCCATCGTGTCCCGGCCCGAGACCGTGACGGTCGTCGGCCAGGTCGAGGACGCCACCCCCTACGTCCGCGACGCGGACGCGATCGTGCTGCCCACCGACACCCTCGAGGGCTTCGGCCTCGTCGCCCTCGAGGCGTTCAGCGAGGGCCGTCCGGTCGTCGCCAGCCGCAGCGGGGGCCCGGAGGAGGTCGTCGTCGACGGCGAGACGGGCTGGCTCTTCGACCGTCGCGACGTCGACGCCCTCGCCGACCTGTTCGCCGGACTCGACGTCGACACCCTCGCCGCCGCGGGCCGTCGTGCCCAGGCGGCCTACCAGGAGCGCTACACGCCCGAGAAGATGCGCCGACGCATCGGTGCGGTCGTCTCTCGTGAGCTGCACCGCGAGCACGGCCAGGACCTGGCGGTGGCCTCGTGACGCGGCTCGAGGGGACGCCGCTGCGTCCCGAGGCGACCACCGCCTCCTCGGCCCCGTCGCGCACGCCCGTGCCGCACGAGTTCCGTGCAGCACTGGCCGCGCTGGCGTCGGCGCAGAAGTCGTCGAGCGGCGCACCTGCCTACTCGCGGTTCGTGAACCGCCGCCTCGGCCGGTGGGCCGCCGCCGCCGCGCACGTGCTGCGGGCGACGCCGAACCAGGTGACGGCGGTCAGCGCCCTCGCCACCTTCGCCGGCATCGCCGTCCTGGCCACGGTGCCGGCCGGCTGGCTGCCCGCCGTGCTCGTGCCCCTGCTGCTCGTCGTCGGCTACGCCCTCGACTCGGCCGACGGGCAGCTCGCCCGTCTCCGCGGCGGCGGCAGCCCGGCCGGCGAGTGGCTCGACCACGTGATCGACGCGACGAAGATCGCGGTGCTGCACCTCGCGGTCTTCGCGTCGTGGGTCCGCGAACCCGAGGGGCGGGAGGCGGTCGTGGCGCTCCCGCTCGCCTACCAGGTCGTCGCGACGGTCGCCTTCTTCGCGATCGTCCTCACCGAGCAGCTGCGCCGGGCCGAGTCCGTCGCCGCGGGCTCGCCCGTGCTCGTCCGCCGCCAGACCGGTGCCCTGTACTCGCTGGCGGTCGTCCCGACCGACTACGGCCTCATGTGCCTCGTCTTCGTCCTGCTCGCCTGGCCCGGCGCGTTCACCGTGGCCTACCTCCTGCTCTTCGCGGCCAACGCCGCCTACCTGCTGCTCGCCCTCCCCAAGTGGTTCCGCGAGCTCCGCACCGACCCGATGAGGACCTCATGACCAGCACCGCCCGCGCCGTCGTCGTCGACGACCGCCTCGACCTCGGGGACTACCTCCGCTACGTCGCCCAGCACCTCGTCGTGGTCGTGGTGGCCGTCGTCCTCGGCCTCGCCGCCGGGGTCGGCCTCTCGCAGCTGGCCCCCGCCTCCTACACGGCCCAGGCCACGGTCTTCGTCCGGGCCGACGCACCCGGCTCGAACCTCGACGAGCGCTCGGCCTTCGCCCTGCGCCAGGTCTCGTCGTACGCGCAGCTCGGCACGAGCGCCCAGGTGCTCGGGCCGGTCGCCCAGGCCCAGGGCGTCTCGCTCGCCGGCCTGGGCGACCGCGTGACCGTGACGAACCCCGTCGACACGGTGGTGCTCCTCGTCTCGGCCACCGACGTCACGGCCACCGGCGCGGCCCAGCTCGCGGACACCGTCGCGGGGCGCCTGTCGGACACGGTCGACCAGATCGAGTCCACCGACGGCGCCGACGGGCAGACGATCTCCCTGGACCTGACCGCGCCGGCGCCGGTGCCGACGACGTCGACGGGCCCGAGCACGGTCGTCCTCGGGCTGCTGGGCCTGCTGGTCGGCCTCGGGGTCGGTGTCGCGCTCGCGATCGTCCTCGCCCGGACACGCCCCCGCGTCAGCACGGTCGACGACGTCCGTCGCGCGACCGGCCTGCCGGTGGTCGGCCAGCTGCCGGCCGTCGTGCGCAGCTCGGACGACCCCGACGGGCGCGGCGCCTCGGCGGCCACCCGCACGGCGCTCCGCGAGACCGTGCAGAACCTCCGTGCCCTGCGCGGCGGCGAGCTGCCCCGCGTGCTGCTGCTCGCCCGCACCGACACGGTGTCGGAGGCAGCCGGAGTCGACGGCGGCCTCGCACGGGCCGTGGTGGAGCTCGGCTCGACCTGCGCCCTGCTGCAGTCGGACTTCGACACCCGCACCGTGTCGCGGCCCTCGACGGTCCCCGACGACGCTCTCCCTGAGCTGACGGAGGCGGACCTCGCCGGCTACGACCGCGTGCCGGTCCCCGACGTCGTCGGCGCCTCCACCCGGTCCTTCGTGCGGTCGGGGGTCGAGCGGTTCTTCGCGGACCTGCGCGGCACCTACGACGTGACCGTCGTGCAGTCGGCCTCGGACTCGCACCCCTTCGCCCTGCGGACCGTGACGGCCGAGTCGGACGAGGTGGTGCTCGTCGTCCGTGCCGGGGCGACCCGCCTGGAGTCGCTCCGCAGCCTGACCGCGGAGCTGATGAGCCTCGACGTCGAGCCGATCGGCGTCGTGCTGGCGGGCGTGCCCCGCTGGCGCCGCGTGCTGCTGCGCGCCACCTGGCGCGACGAGGACTTCCGCCGGGTCGACCGCCCGGGCTCGGGTCACGCGCCGGCCGCCCACGTGCGGTCGTCGGCGCCCGTGTCGTCCGCTCCGGTCGTGCCGTCCGGGACGGCCTCGCCGTCCGAGGCGTCCGAGGCGTCCGAGGCGACCGCCTGGTCCCCCTCGCGGGCGGAGGGCTCGACGAGCATCGCCGACCTCGTCCGCGACCCGTTCACGACGCCTGACCCTGCCGCCGAGGCGCCGGTCGCCGAGACGGTCGTGGCTCCCGCCGCACCCGCGGACGAGTCCACTGTGCCTGCCGAGGCCGAGGCCGAGGCCGAAGCAGAGGCCGCGACCGACGAGACGACGACGCCCGCCGCGGCGCCGACCTCGAAGTCCGGGCGCAAGCCACGTGGCAAGGGCCGGATCGTCCCTCGCCGTCCTGCGCGACCGGCCCGTGGACCGGACGACGCCGTGGACCGCGACGGCGACTCCGCCGCCGGCGGCTCCGACGCGCGTCCGTCCGACGGCGAGTGACCGTGTCCTCCCCCGTGCGGACCGCCTCCGGCCCCGTCGTCGTGCCCGCGGCCTCGCCGCGCACGACGCCGTGGCGAGGCGCGACCGCGCTGCACGACGACCTGCCGGCCGCGCGCCACCTGGTCCGTCCGGCGGTCGTCATGACGGTGCTCGTGGCGTCCGTGGTCCCCTGGCGCACGGGTGTCATCTACGAGGGCGGCCTCGACCCGGTCGTCGCCGCCAAGGCGTTCCTCGCCGCGGTGGCGCTGGTGCTCGCCCTCACGGGCGCGCCCTCCGGTCGCGACGGCCGACACCTCGCGAACCGCGTGGGCCCCGTCGCCGTGGCGTTCCTGCTCGCCTACCTCGGGATCGCCTTCGTCGGGGGCGTCTCGGCCGGGCTGACGACGTCGACGACCGTGCTCGTGGTCCGCGTGCTGATGGTCGCGGCGACGATCGTCGCCGTCGTCCACCGCAGCGAGCCGCGCGTCGTCGTGCGGTCGCTGCTGCTGGCCCTCGGCATCGTCGGGGCCGTCTCGGCGCTCTCGGGCCTGCAGATCTACCTGGCCGGGGGGCGCCTCGCCGGGACCCTGCCGGCCCTGAGCCCGAACGAGATCGCGCTGCTGCTCGGCCTGCCGCTGATCGGCGTGGTCCACCGCCTCCTGGTCCAGGAGGCGACCGTCGGGTCGCTCGCACTGCTGGTCGTCCTGACCGGCCTCTTCGTCACGACGGGCTCGCGGGCCGCGTTCCTCGCGGTCCTCGTGGCCGTGGCCGTGGCCGTCGTCGCGGCTCGCCGTGTCCGCCCCACGGTCGCGGTCGTCGTCGCGGTCGCCGTGCCCCTCGCCGTCGCGCTGCTCGCGAGCACCGACGTCCTCGCCCGGGTGATCGAGCGCGGGGGCGACTCCGCGAGCATCGCGACCCTCAACTCGCGCACCATCGCCTGGAACACGGTGCTGCAGACCGACCCGGGCACCTGGGCCCGCTGGATCGGCTCCGGCCTCACCGTCAAGCAGGTCCCGGTCGCCGGTCAGTACTGGGCCGAGCAGGTCCTCGACAGCAGCTGGATCTCGGCGCTCGCGCAGGCCGGCGTCGTCGGTGCGGGGCTGCTCGCGATCTGGGTCGTCGTCGGCCTCGCCACGGCCGGCCGCGCCAGCCTCGGCGTCGTCGGGTTCGGCGCCGTGTTGCCCGCCTTCGTCTTCATCGTCATCAGGAGCGTCGTCGAGAGCGGGCTGGTCGACTCCAGCAGCGCCTTCGTGGCCTTCTTCACCCTGGTCGTGCTCGCCGAGTCGGCCCCTCGTCCCTGGAGCGTGACCCCGTGACCTCGTCCACCGACCTGCTCGATCCCCTGACCACCCGCCCCGGAGGCGCCGGTCGGGTCGGCTACGCCGCCGGCGCCTTCGACCTGTTCCACATCGGGCACCTCAACCTGCTGCGGCACGCGCGCCAGCACTGCGACCACCTGATCGCCGGGGTCGTGTCCGACGAGATGCTCGCCCTGACGAAGGGCATCACGCCCGTCGTGCCCCTGGCGGAGCGGCTCGAGATCGTCGACCACATCGACGTGGTCGACACGGCCTACGCCGAGACGGTGCCCGACAAGCTCGACGTCTGGCGCGAGCTGCGGTTCGACGTCTTCTTCAAGGGCGACGACTGGCGCGGCACCGAGAAGGGCCTCCGGCTCGAGCGCGAGTTCGCCGAGGTCGGGGTCGAGGTCGTGTACTTCCCGTACACGATGAGCACGTCCAGCACCGTGCTGCGCCGTGCGCTGCGGGCCCTGTCCGGCGGAGCGCCGGCACCGGAGGCGGCGACCGCCGAGCGGGCCCGCTGACGCGTCGCCCGCCCCAGGGCGCCCAGGTGCGGCAGCGGTGGTCCCTCCCCAGGCCGGTCCGGCGGACGCGACACCGGGCCCGCCTGTGGACGACCGCAAGAGGCGGGCGCCGGGAGACGACGCTGGTCCCATGACCGTCACCCCTGCCTCCCCGTCCCCGCCCGCCGCCGACCCGCACCGGCCCGTCGTCACCGACGACGAGCTGCTCGCCCGGGTCGAGAGCCTGGTGCCGGTCGCCGTGCGTCGGCAGCTCTGGACGCTGTTCCTCGACGCCGACCAGGTCCAGCTGCCCATGGTGGTGCCTCTCGAGGGCATCCCCGAGCGTCCGGACCGTCTCGCGGTCGAGCGCTGGGGCGACGCCCTGGACGAGGTCGCGAGCGAGTTCGGGGTCTCCGCCGTCGTCTTCGTGCTCGAGCGTCCCGGGCCTGCGGTCGACTCGGCGTCCGACGTGGCGTGGCGAGACGCGCTCAGCGGTCTCTCCGAGGCTCGCCGCTACGCCGTCCGGGCGGTCCTCACCTGCACGTCCGACGGCGTCGTGGCTCCCGCCGACACCCGCTCGGTGACGGCGACCGACCGCGACAGGTGCCCACGCCCTCAGTCCTCGCCGAGCCGCCTGCGGTTCTCCGAGGTGCTCGCCGTGCGCTGACCCCGTCCCCGGTCGAGATGGCGCCACCAGGCGGTCTCGGCGAGCTCAGCCGACGTGTAGACCCCGAGGGCCTCCTGCTCGGACTCGACGAACGACCAGCGACGCAGCCGCCAGCCGGTGCCGAAGGCCTCCACGACCGCCATGACCGCGCCGTCCGGCGTCCGGCGGACGAACCAGCGGTCATCGGAGGCACGGTCGAGCATGTCCCGATCGTACCGGGACCGTCGCGACGGTCACCGGTCCCCGTGGCCAGGCCGACAGGCGGCCGGGCCGTCAGTTCTGGAGGCCGATCGGACGGTCAGGCGAGTGCGAGGGGGAACAGGCTGCGCGTGTCCTGCGCGAGGGCCGGGTCGGGCAGGTCCCGCCGCCGCACCTCCTGGTCCTCCCACTCCACCCGGCGGAGCAGCACGGGCGCGCGGTCGTCGTCCTGGGCCGACACGGCGTCGCCGACGAGTCGGCCGAGCGAGAACCGTCCCTGTTCGGCGTCCGGCACCGCCACGAGCTCCCCCTCGGAGAGCTGGGCGAAGGCCTCGCGCTGCGCGGCCCACGCGGCCGTCGTCCGGCCCCGGGGCGACGACTCGGAGATCGTGACGACGCCCGCCCGTCGCCAGTCGTCACCGGTCCGTGCGTCCCCGGGGCGCACCACCCAGGCACGCCGGGTCGCGGAGAGCGCCGCGTCGTCCGTGGGCGGGAGCATCCCGGCATCGGCGCCCGGCCAGACGTAGTCGAGGTCGTCCGGCACGTCCGGGAACCTGCCGCGGTACCACTCGGGTTCCTTCTGCACGAGCTTCGACCGGTGGCTGCGGTGCACGGCATCGTCGCCGAGCCAACTCGGCAGGTCCGCGGCGACCAGGGCCGACGCCGACGCGTGCCCGGCGTCGGGGTCGGGGTCGTCGCCGAGCCCGGCGTCGTCGAGCGCGGGGGCGAACTCGAGAACCTGCGGCCGCACCGTGTCGGCGTGTCCCTGGGCGATCCACTCGTCGGTGATCGCGAGGGCGTAGGCCGTCAGCGCGGTGCGGTGGCCGCGCCACATCGCGATCGCGGGGTGGGACTGCCACCCGTAGCCGGGAAGCGTGACGGCCCGGAGCACCTGGAGGGCCTCGACGCGCTGCTTGCCGAGCCTGGCCTGGTCGAGCACCCGGGCGCTCTCGACGAAGTCGGGGTACGGGAGGAAGGTCTGCACCTGTCTCAGGCTAGGCGCGGCGTCTAGGTGCGGTTGCCGATCCGGCCCCGCAGCACGTCGATGCGCTTCTGGATCTGCTCAGTGCTCGCCTGGGCAACGGAGGGGCCGCCGCTGACCCGCCGCAGGTCGGCGTGGATGATCCCGTGCGGCTCGTTCGACACCCTCGACCAGATCGACACCAGCCGGCTGAGCTCTTGTCGCTGTTCCTTGATCGTCTGGTAGAGCGGGCGCGCGTCGGCGACGGGGGCGGCCACCGTCGGCATGCCGGTCTTGCGGGACCGGGTGGCCTGCTTGGCCTGGCGCTGACGCAGCAGGTCGCGCACCTGGTCGGGCTCGAGCAGACCCGGGATGCCGATGAAGTCGAGCTCCTCGAGGCTGCCGATCTCGCCGCCGGTGCCGAACTCGCCGCCGTCGAAGAGGACGCGGTCGAACGACGCCTGCGAGTCGAGCGCCTCGAAGGGCTGCTGGTCGAGCAGGCTCGACGCCTTCTCCTCGCGGTTCGCGGCCGCCATCATGTCCTCCTCCGGCGCGAATATGCCGTCGTCGGCGTTCTCCGGCCGGTCGAGCGCGTGGTCGCGCTCGAGTTCGAGCTGCCCCGCGAGGGCCATCAGGCTGGGCACGCTCGGGAGGAAGATCGAGGCGGTCTCGCCCCGGCGCCTCGCGCGCACGAAGCGCCCCACGGCCTGCGCGAAGAACAGGGGCGTGGAGGCGGAGGTGGCGTACACGCCGACGGCGAGGCGCGGCACGTCGACGCCCTCGGACACCATCCGCACCGCGACCATCCAGCGGCTGTCGCCGTCCGAGAAGGCCTGGATCCGGTCGGAGGCGGCCTTCTCGTCCGACAGGACGACCGTCGGTCGCTCCCCCGTCAGCTTCTGCAGCACGGCGGCGTACTGCCGGGCCGCCGTGTGGTCGGTGGCGATGACGAGCCCCCCGGCGTCGGGGACCCCGCGACGGACCTCGGTCAGGCGGGTGTCGGCCGCCGACAGGACGGCGGGGATCCAGTCGCCCTGCGGCGACAGGGCCGTGCGCCAGGCCTGGGCCGTGATGTCCTTGGTGACCGCCTCGCCGAGGGTCGCGCTCATCTCGTCGCCCATGCGGGTGCGCCAGCGCATCTGCCCGGCGTAGGCCATGAACAGCACCGGACGCACGACGCCGTCGGCCAGTGCGCGCCCGTACCCGTACGAGTAGTCGGACCGGGAGGTGCGGATGCCCTGCTCGTCGGGGGCATAGGTGACGAAGGGGATCGGGGCCGTGTCCGAGCGGAATGGCGTCCCCGTGAGCGAGAGCCGGCGGGCGGCCCGGCCGTAGGCCTCGCGGATGCCGTCGCCCCAGCTGAGCGCGTCACCGCCGTGGTGGACCTCGTCGAGGATGACGAGCGTGCGGCCGGCAGCCGTCAGGTCGGCGTGCACCTTCGGGTTCATGCCGACCTGGGCGTAGGTGACGGCGACCCCGTGGTAATGCCGGCCGAACGAGACGTCGGCGTTCTTGAACATCGGGTCGAGCCGCAGGTTCACGCGGTCGGCCGCGTCCGCCCACTGTCGCTTCAGGTGCTCGGTGGGGGCGACGACCACGACCCTGTCGACCTCGCCGCGCGAGAGCAGCTCGGTGGCGAGCCGCAGCGCGAACGTCGTCTTGCCGGCGCCCGGCGTGGCCGCGGCCAGGAAGTCCTGGGGGGACGTCGCGAAGTACTGTTCGAGGGCCTCCGCCTGCCAGGCGCGCAGCTTGCTCGCCGTGCCCCAGGCGGCTCGCTCGGGGAACGCCGGCGAGAGGTGCTCGGCAGCCGAGTTGCCCGCCGTGGCACCGACCTCGCCCAGGTCGAGCTGGTCGTCGACGCCGACCGGTACGCCGGGGCCGGACTGGTCGCCCCCGGCCGGGTCGTGCTCGTTCGCTGTGCTCACTTGGACCGATCTTACCTGCCGTCGGCGCCCGGTCGGTGACGACCGAGCTGGCCGTCGCCGGGCTGGCCGCGGTCGTGTCGCGATCGTCGTCGGGAGTCGTCGCCGCCGCCGTGCAGCAGCGACGCCGGGGTCGGTGCGGCCGCCCCGAAGCGGGCCCGCAGGGCGTCCATCGTCGACTCGGCCTCGCGCCACTCGGCGTCGTCGTCCCACAGGCCGAGCGAGAGACCGCCGTCGTCGCCCGTGCCCAGCTGCTCCACGCGCACGCCGACGAGCCGGATGCGCTCGTGCTGCTTGCCCGTCGCCTCGTAGACCGAGCGCACCTCGTCGTAGATGCGGCGTCCGAGGTCGGTCGGGTCCGCGAGGGTGCGCGACCGCGTGATCGTGACGAAGTCGGTCGTGCGCAGCTTGAGCACCACGGTGCGGCCGCTGAGGCCCGCCGCGCGGAGCCGTGCCCCGACCTTGTCGCTGAGCCGCAGCAGCTCGCGTCGGATGACGTCGGGGTCGACGACGTCGGTCGAGAAGGTCATCTCATGTCCGACGCTCTTCTCGACCGTCTCCGTGTGCACCCGGCGCGGGTCGCGTGCCCAGGCCAGGTCGTGCAGCTTCGCGCCCGCGGCCGGGCCGACCGCGCGGACGAGGGTGTCGAGCGAGGCCGTGGCGACGTCGCCGACCGTGCGCAGCCCGAGGTTCGTGAGGACCTCCTCCGTCTTGCCGCCCACGCCCCAGAGGGCGCTGATCGGCCGCGGGTGGAGGAACTCGATCGTGCGGTCGTGCGGGACGACGAGCAGGCCGTCGGGCTTGGAGACGCTGGAGGCCAGCTTCGCGACGAACTTCGTGGACGCTGCCCCGATGCTGCAGCGCAGCCCCGTCTCGGCGTGCACGCGGCGCCGCAGCTCGGTCGCGATCCGCCACGGCGGGCCCATCAGCCGGATCGCCCCGGACACGTCGAGGAACGCCTCGTCGATGCCGAGGCGCTCGACGAGCGGAGTCACGTCGTCGAACATCGACATCACGACCGACGACCAGTGCCGGTACTTCTCGCCGTGCGGCTCGAGCACGATCGCCTGCGGGCACCGCCGGAGCGCGATCGCCATCGGCATCGCCGAGTTGACGCCGAACTTGCGCGCCTCGTAGGTCGCCGCCGTGACGACCGAGCGGTCGGACCGGTGGCCGATGACGACCGGCTTGCCGACGAGGTCGGGGCGGTCGAGCAGCTCGACCGAGGCGAAGAACGCGTCCATGTCGACGTGCAGGATGGGCGCCGACACGTCGTCGGTGGGGTCCGCGGTGACGAGTCGCCCGCTGCCGTCCTGTTTGCTCACCCGGCGATCCTCACACGGACCGCCGACATCGCCGACCGGCACGGGCCGCGGGCGCCTGCGCCGCGGCTACTCCTCCGCCGGCCCGAGCAGGCGCGCCGCGATCGTCGCGTGCGCCGAGTCGGTGCTCGACGGGTGGAACCGCCCGGCGAGCACGTCGCGCTGCAGCCGCCCGAGCTCCGACGACGCCCGGTACGACCCGCCTCCGGCGACCGCCACGGCCTGGTCGACGACGGCCCGCGCCGCCTCGGTCACGCGGGTCTTGAGACCGACGAGGAGCGGCGACCAGTCGGCGCCGTGGTCGACGAGCCGGTCGACGTCACGGGCCAGCGAGTCGACCTGCGGCTCGAGGCCGTCGAGCACCAGACGGGCGTCGGCGACCCGCCAGCGGACGATCGGGTCGAGGGCGAGCGACTCGCCCGTCCGGCGCGAGGTCCGACCGGACGCGGACTCGACGGCGAGCTCTACGGCCCGCCGGGCGATCCCGCGGTAGACGGCGGCGACGAGGGTCTCGAAGACGGCGAAGATCCCGAACACGAGCGGGTCGGCGCTCGGCCCGACCGGCAGCTGCCGGACGATGCGCGAGGCCGGCACCTCGACGCCGTCGAGTCGGGTGCTGTGGCTCTCGGTCGCCCGCATGCCGATGGTGTCCCAGTCGCCGAGCGAGGTCCAGCCCGGCTGGTCGCGGTGCACGAACCCGTGCACGAGCACCGGCGCCGCGGGGTCCGTGTCGTCACGGCCGAAGACGCCCAGCCGGGTCCAGACCGGCGAGAGCGAGGTCGCCGTCTTCGTGCCGGTGAAGCGCCAGCCGCCGTCGACCGTCGGCTCGGCGCGGGTGACCGAGTCGAACAGGACGAGGTCGTTCCCCGGTTCGCTCACCCCGAAGGCGAACACCTCCCCCGCCGCGGCGTCCGCGAGCACGAGGTCGAGCGACCGGTCGCCCCGGGCGCGCAGCACGGCGGCGCAGCCCGTCCACACGAGGTGCATCCCGACCGCGAGGGCCGTGGCGGGGGCGGCGGCCGCAAGGCGGGACTGCAGGGCCGCGACCTGCTCGAGTCCCAGGCCCGCGCCTCCTTCGTCCTCGGGCACGAAGACGGTCAGGTAGCCCCGCTCGCGGAGCTCGGCGACGTCGTCGTGCGGGAACGAGCCGTCCCGGTCGTGACCGCCGGCACGGGCGCGGAACCGCGCGAGCAGGTCGTCCGGCAGCAGCGCCGAGGGCGACCACGAGGAGGCGGTGGCTGGTCGGGCGCCGTCGGTCATGCCCCGAGGGTAGCCACGTCGGCACCCGGCGGTAACGTGGAGGCCATGACTCAGCTGCACCCCTGGTCCCGCTACGTCGCGATCGGCGACTCGTTCACGGAGGGGATCGGCGACCCGGAGGAGCGCGCTCCCGGCGGCCACCGCGGCTGGGCCGACCGCGTCGCCGAGGTCCTCGGCTCGTCGGCGGACGACTTCGCCTACGCCAACCTGGCGGTGCGGGGGCGCCTCCTGGCGCAGATCGCCGACGAGCAGGCCGACGCCGCCCTGTCGCTCCGGCCCGACCTGATCTCCGTCTCGGCCGGCGGCAACGACATCATCCGCCCCGGGACCGACCCCGACCAGGTCGCCGCCGGCTTCGACGCACTCGTCGAGAAGCTGGGCTCCCAGGGCGCGACGGTGGTCGTCTTCACCGGCCCGGACATCGGGCTGACCCCGGTCCTCGGGCGGCTCCGCGGCAAGGTCGCCATCTACAACGAGCACGTCCACGCGATCGCGCTGAAGCACGACGCCGTGGTCGCCGACATGTGGGCGCTCCGCCAGCTGTCCGACTCCCGCATGTGGGCGCCCGACCGGCTGCACTTCAGCCCGCTCGGCCACCACACGATCGCCCGGGCCGTGCTCGGCGCCCTCGCCGTCGAGAACGACCTCGAGCCCTGGCGGCCCGAGCCGCTCGAGCGCCGTCCGTGGCGCCAGGCGCGCTCGGAGGACATGGGCTGGGCGCGTGAGTACCTGGTGCCCTGGGTCGTCCGCCGCCTCCGGCACCAGTCCTCAGGCGACGGCCGCCAGGCGAAGCGGCCCGACGCGGTGACGGTCATCTACCGCGACGAGCAGCCGCCGTCGTAGCGGCGGGCGCGGTCGCGGCCGGGCGCGTGGTCCCGACGAGGAGGCGTCAGCCGCGTCCGCCGAGGACCTCCTGCGGGTGCGTCAGCCGCCACCACGCGCCGGGCTCCGGGATCGTCGCGTCGAGCACCAGCGGCACGTCGACCTCCTCGCCGCCGACGTCGAAGCGGACGGTGCCCACCTCGTCCCCGGCGGCGTCCGGTCCGACCTCGTCGGTCTGCAGGGCGGAGGTGACCGTCTTGTCGCCCCAGACGAGCAGGTCGGCGTCCTCGGCCGCCACCGCCTGGGCCGACGCACCCCACGGCAGGTCGTAGCGGGCCCAGACGTCGTCCCGGCTCGTCAGCGTGATGGTCTGGAACTTGCCCGTCACGCTCTGCAGCAGGCGCTGCACGTCGGCGTCGAGCGCGTCGTGGTCGACGCCGCCCAGCATGACGCCGACCACCGTCACGGTCCGGTCGGCCACCGTGAAGTCGGCCGCGAAGAGCAGGCAGGCGCCGGCCTCGTCGAGCGTGCCGGTCTTGATCCCCTTGACGCCGTCGAGGCCGAGCAGCTCGTTCGAGTTGTCGATGACGCCCACGCCGGGGATCGTCGTCTCGTCGGTGCCGACGATGGCCGCCACGTCGGGGTCGGCGAGGGCGAGCGCGCCGAGGGCCACGAGGTCGGTCGCCGTGCTCGTGTTCTGCGGCGAGAGCCCCGTCGGCTCGACGACGGTCGTCGCGGCGAGGTCGTTCTCGGCCAGCCACGCGGCCGCCGCCGAGACGAAGGCGACGTCCGACCCGAATGCCCAGCGCGCCAGCGCGGTCGCGTAGTTGTTCGCCGACTCGATCAGGGTCACCTCGAGCAGCTGCCGTTCGGTGAGGACGGAGCCGGCCGTCATGGGGACGACCTTCCCGTCGACGGCGCGGTACGTGTCGTAGAGGGCGGCGTCGGCGGCCGAGAGGGTGATCGACGGCCCGTCGCCCCCGTCCAGGGGCTTCGCGTCGAGGACGACGAGGGCGGTCACCACCTTGCTGATGCTCGCGATGGGCCGGGGCTGCGCGTCGCCGCTCGTCGTGAGGCTCTCGTCGAAGCCGAGGGCCTCGACGGCCGTGGCCCCGTACGCCGGGAACGCGAGCTGTGCGCCCGGCTGGGCGGGCGCCTCCCAGGCTGACGCGGCGGCCGCGGCGGGAGCCAGCGGGCCGAGCAGGGTGAGGGGCAGGTACGTGCCCACGGCGAGCACGAGCACCACGACGGCGGCCACGGCGGCCCGACGACGTCCCAGGACGGCGCGACGCGTCACGAGGGCGACGCTCCCCCGGCGTCGGACGTCGCCTCGCCGGCCACGGACGGCACCCGCAGCGCCCACAGGGCCACGGCGGAGGCGGCGGCGACGTTGAGGCTGTCGACGCCGTGCAGCATCGGGATCGTCACCACCCGGTCGGCGGCGCGGAGGGCGTCCCGGCTCAGGCCGTCCCCCTCGGTGCCGAGCAGCAGGGCGACGCGCTCGGGGGCGGAGGCGGCGTACTCGTCGAGGGGCACGGCGTCGTCGGCGAGGGCGAGGGCCGCGACCTCGAAGCCCGCGGCGCGGAGCAGGTCGGCGCCCCGGGGCCACTCCGGGAGGCGCGTCCACGGCACCTGGAGCACGGTGCCCATGCTGACGCGCACGCTGCGCCGGTACAGCGGGTCCGCGCACCGGGGAGTGACGAGCACGGCGTCCGCGCCGAGCCCGGCGACCGCCCGGAAGATGGCGCCCACGTTCGTGTGGTCGACGATGTCCTCCAGCACGACCACGCGTCGCGCGCCCTCGAGGAGCGACTCGACGCCGGGCAGCTCGGGACGGTGCATCGCCGCCAGGGCGCCCCGGTGGAGGTGGTAGCCGGTGAGCGTCTCGAGCAGGGCCGCGTCGCCGACGAAGATCTCGCCGTCGAGGTGCGCGACCAGGGGCTCCACGTCGGCCAGCCAGCGCTCGGTCATCAGCACCGAGCGGGGCACGTGCCCGGCGCGGAGCGCGCGCTCGATCACCTTGCTCGACTCGGCGATGTAGAGCCCGCCCTCGGGCTCCGAGACGCGGCGCAGCGCCACGTCGGTCAGCCGGGCGTAGTCCGCGAGGTCGGGGCGGTCGAGGTCGGTGATGCGGGTGATGCGCACGGCGCTCCAGGGCAGGACGTCCGGTCGGCGACGAGGCGGGAGGCGACGCGGGAGGACGAGGGGGCAGGGACGAGGTCCAGGCTAACGTCCGGGGAACGAATCGCCAGGCCCCGCCGTTTAGGCTGACGTCGACCCGACCCGGAGGTCGACCGCCCCGAAGGAGGCCCCACCGTGACTGACCCGGCCACGCCGCCGGCCGCAGCCGGCCCCGCCGGGCCGGCCCGCGCCTCCTCGGCCGCCGACGGCGACGCCCTCGAGGCCGCCGTCGAGGTCCTGGCCGGCCGTCGCGTCGCCGTGCTCACCGGCGCCGGCATCAGCACCGACTCCGGCATCCCCGACTACCGGGGTGCCGGGGCGCCCCCGCGCAACCCCATGACCTTCCAGCAGTTCCTCTCGAGCGAGCGCTACCGCAAGCGCTACTGGGCGGGGAGCCACGTCGGCTGGAAGACGTTCCGGGCGTCCGCGCCCAACGGCGGGCACCGGGCCCTCGCCGAGCTCGAGCGCGCCGGGGTCGTCAACGGCGTCGTCACCCAGAACGTCGACGCGCTGCACGAGCGCGCGGGGTCTCGGCGCGTGGTCGACCTGCACGGCACCGTCGACCGCGTGCTCTGCCTCACCTGCGGCCAGTCGTTCGCCCGCGACACCGTCGCCGCCCGCCTCGCCGGTGACAACCCCTGGATCGACGAGCCCGAGAGCGTCCGCCTCGCCCCGGACGGCGACGTCGAGGTCGACGACATCGACGCCTTCGTCGTCCCCGCGTGCACCGTCTGCGGCGGCATGCTGAAACCGGACGTCGTGTTCTTCGGCGAGTTCGTGCCCGTCGAGCGCTTCGCCGAGGCCCGGTCGCTCGTCGTCGGCGCCGAGGCGTTGCTGGTCGTGGGGTCGTCGCTCGTCGTCAACTCCGGCATCCGGCTGCTCGACCAGGCCACGCGCCGCAGGCTCCCCGTCGTGATCGTCAACCGCGGCGAGACCAAGGGCGACTCGCGGGCTGCCGTCAAGATCGACGCCGGGACGACCGAGACCCTGACAGCCCTCGCCGAGCGCCTCGTGCCGGCGGCTCGCACCGCGGCGGCGACAGACCCTGCCGGAGGAGCACGATGACCCTGCTCTACCTCGTCCGCCACGGCGAGACCGACTGGAACCGCGCCCGCCGCATCCAGGGCGCGACCGACATCCCGCTGAACGACCTCGGCCGGGCCCAGGCCGCCGAGGCGGGAGACCTGCTCGCCCGCCGGTCGTTCGACCGGGTCGTCGCGAGTCCCCTGTCGCGCGCCGCCGAGACCGGCTCGATCATCGCCGCCCGTCTCGGGCTGCCCGCCCCGGAGCTCGTCCCGGCCGTCGCCGAGCGCCGCTACGGCGACGCCGAGGGCCTGACCGGCAGCGAGGTCGAACTGCGCTTCCCCGCCGGCACGCCCGTCCCGGGTCGCGAGGGCCGTCGTGAGCTCCTGGCCCGGGTGCTGCCGGCCCTGGTCGAGATCACGCGCTCGGCCGGCGGCGTCGACGACGGTGGGGCTGCCGGCCGCGTCGTCGTCGCGACGCACGGCGCCGTCATCCGCGCCGTGGTGACGCACGTCGCGGGCGACGACGTCCTGCACCTCGGGACGCCCATCCGCAACGGCTCGATCCACTCGTTCGAGCTGCTCGACGGCGCCCTGGTTCTCCGTGAGTTCGACGACCCGATCGAGGTCGAGTCCGAGCGCGCGGGCACCTTCGCCTTCGACTGGCAGAACGCGCTCGAGCGCCCCGCCGCCGACTAGCCGCGGACGCTGCGCCTGCCCCGGCGGCGGGGTGAACGGCCGGTCGCCCGCAACAGCTCGAGCAGCACCTCCGCCGAGGCCGCCCAGCTGAAGCCGGCAGCCTGTCGCACCGACGCGGCCGACCGTGCCGCCCACTCCCCTTCGAGCCTGCGCACCGCCGCCGCGATCGACGAGGGCGACTCCGGGTCGAAGTACAGGGCCGCGTCGCCGCCGATCTCGCGGAAGATCGGGATGTCGCTGACGACGGCCGGGGTGCCGAGGGCCATGCCCTCGACGAGCGGGATGCCGAAGCCCTCTGCCCGGCTCGCCGTCACCACCGCGGTGGCGCCCAGCAGCACCTCGCGGTACTCCTCGTCGCTCACGCCGTCGTGGAACACCAGCGAGCCCGCAGGGGCGAGGGCCGTCAGGGAGGCGCGCTCCCGCTCCGACACGCGGCTCATCAGGTGCAGTCGATGCCCGTCGAGCAGGGGCAGCGCCCTGGCGAGCGCGGCCACGTTCTTGTACGGCATGAACGACCCCATGTAGACCAGGTCGCGGTGTTCGGGGGCCGTGCGGGGGCGTGCGTCGGCGACCGGGTCGGCCGCGTTCGAGACGACGGTGACGGGGCGCCGCGTGAGGCGGTGACGGGTCATCTCGTCGCGGGTCGTCCGGCTGACGGTGACGACCGCGTCGGCCCGGTCGAGGAGCAGCCGCTGCGGCCACCAGGCGAGGTGGTAGAGCCGCCAGAGCAGGCGCAGCGGCAGGGCGAACTCGGGCGGCGGCGTCCGGTTCGTGTAGTAGATGAGGTCGTGCAGGGTCAGCACGAGCCGGTGACGGCGCCCCCACGAGCCCATCGTCTGCATGGGCGACCACACCACGTCGGGGCGGGCCGCCGCGACCTGCAGCGCGACGAGGGGCTCGCGCGGGCTCGTCGGGTCGCTGACGAGCAGGTGCGGCAGGTCGGGCAGCTTGTCGAGCTGGCGCAGGTCGGAGACGACCATCGTCAGCTCGATCCCGTCGTCGTCGCGGGTGAGCTCGGCGAGGGCGCCGACGACCCCGGCGGTGAACCGGCTGATGCCGTCGTGCCGCCCGGTGCGGACGTAGCGGCAGTCGACCGCGATCCTCACGCGACGAACCCCCGGATCGCGGCGGCCGCCTCCTTCGGCTTCTCGTAGTGGATCAGGTGGCCCACGCCGTCGATCACGGTGAGGCGCGCGTCGGGGAACAGCGCTCGCAGCTCGTGCTGGGCGGGCAGCGCCGTGATGTCGTCGCGGTCGGCCGCGATCAGCAGCGTCGGCACGGCGACGCGCGCCGCGTAGCTGCTGACGTCGCTCGACACGGAGGCGCGGAACGCGTCGAGCACGACGCGCCGGTCCGCGAAGCGCGAGAAGTAGGAGTCGTGCTGGTCGTGGATCCAGCGTCGCAGGCCCCGGTCCCGCGTCTTGACCATGGCCAGGCTCGTGAAGCGCACCACGGGAGCGGCCTGCAGCACGGTCAGCCCGGCGGCCTCGGGCAGCGCGGCCCCGGCCCAGTAGTAGAAGACGGCGAGGCGGGTCACGACGCCGCGCGGACCGGACAGCGCCGGCGCGGCGATCGGGTTGACGAGCACGAGCCGGGAGGCGCGGAGCCCGTCCGCGAGGGCGGCGGAGGTGACGATCGACCCGAACGAGTGCCCGAGCACCACGACCGACTCGTCGAGCCCGACGGCGGCGGCGAACGCGGTCAGCCAGGCGGCGTAGGCGGCGACGCTGTGCTCGCCCTCGAGCGGCGTCGACTCGCCGAAGCCGGGCAGGTCGGGCATGACCACCCGGACGCCCGTGAGCTGCGCGACGACCGGCTCGAGGCCGTGGTGGTCGCCGCGGAAGCCGTGCACCGCGAGCACGACCGGGCTGTCGTCGTCGGCGCCCGGCGTGTCGTACGTCCACCACGCGGTGTCGCTGCCGGCGACGCGGACGACGTCCTCGCGCACCGCGACGGACTCGAGGAGGCGCCGGTACGGCGACGGGACACGGGGCTCTCTGACGATCACGGGCCGAGTCTACGGAGGCGGTCCTGGCGGAACGCGCGCGCTCGGCCGTCGGCCGTCCTAGAGTTGGCCGGGTGAGCTTCACTGCCCCCATCCAGCAGCCCGGTCTGACCCTCGATCCCGCATGGCACCGACGTGCCGTGTTCTACGAGGTGATGGTCCGCTCGTTCGTCGACAGCAACGGCGACGGCGCCGGCGACCTCCAGGGGCTGCTCTCGCGGCTCGACTACCTGCAGTGGCTCGGGGTCGACGCCCTGTGGCTCCCGCCGTTCTTCCAGTCGCCCCTCCGCGACGGCGGCTACGACATCGCCGACTACAAGGCGATCCTGCCCGAGTTCGGCACCCTCGACGAGTTCCGCGACCTCGTGACGAAGTCGCACGAGCGCAACATGCGCATCGTCATCGACATGGTGCTCAACCACACGTCGGACCAGCACGAGTGGTTCCAGCAGTCCCGTGAGGACCCTGACGGCCCCTACGGCGACTTCTACGTCTGGCGCGACACCGACGAGGAGTACTCGAACATCCGCGTCATCTTCGTCGACACGGAAGAGTCGAACTGGACCTTCGACCCGGTGCGCAGACAGTTCTTCTTCCACCGTTTCTTCTCGCACCAGCCCGACCTCAACTTCGAGAACCCGGCCGTGCAGGAGGCCGTCTTCGACGTCGTCCGGCACTGGCTCGACCTGGGCGTCGACGGCCTGCGGCTCGACGCCATCCCCTACCTCTTCGAGACGGAGGAGGGCAACGGCGAGGGCGAGCCCGCCACCCACGAGTTCATCAAGCGGCTCCGTCGCATGGTCGACGACGAGTTCCCCGGCCGCGTGCTCATCGCCGAGGCGAACCAGTGGCCCGCCGAGACGGCCGCCTTCTTCGGCACCGAAGAAGAGCCCGAGTGCCACATGGCCTTCGACTTCCCGGTCATGCCCCGCATCTTCTACTCGCTGCGGGCGCAGAACGGCTCGGAGCTGAAGCGCATCCTCTCCGAGACCACCGAGGTGCCGCCGGGCGCCGCGTGGGCCGTCTTCCTCCGCAACCACGACGAGCTGACGCTCGAGATGGTGAGCGAGGAGTACCGCCAGGCGATGTACGGCTGGTACGCCTACGACCCGCGGATGCGCTCGAACATCGGCATCCGCCGCCGCCTCGCTCCCCTGCTCGACAACTCGCGGGCGGAGCTCGAGCTCGTCCACGCCCTGCTGTTCGCGCTGCCCGGCAGCCCGTTCCTGTACTACGGCGACGAGATCGGCATGGGCGACAACATCTGGCTGCCCGACCGCGACTCGTCGCGCACGCCGATGCAGTGGACGCCCGACCGCAACGCCGGCTTCTCGACGGCCGACCCGGGCAAGCTGTTCCTGCCCGTCGTGCAGTCGCTCGTCTTCAACTACAACCTGGTCAACGTCGAGAGCCAGCTGGCCCAGTCGCGGTCGCTGCTGCACTGGGTGCGGAACGTCATCCACGTCCGCAAGGCGCACCCGGTGTTCGGGCTCGGCACGCTCGAGGTGGCCGAGACGGACCAGGAGTCGGTGCTCGCGTTCGTGCGGTCGTACGAGGGCGAGGGCACCCAGTTCGGAGCCTCCGCCGAGGACGTCCTCTGCGTGTTCTCGTTCGCGCACAACCCGTCCGCCGTCACCGTCACGGCACCGCACCTGGCCGGCCGGACGCTCTTCGACCTCTTCGGCGGGGCGCAGTTCCCGTCGTTCGACGACGAGGGCAAGGTCACGATCACGCTCGGCACGCAGCAGTTCTTCTGGCTGCACGTCGGCGACGTCCCCGCCGCGTCGGCGCCTGCTGTCGGCGGCGCCTCCTAGGCTCTGAGGGTGAGCCAGACCGACCCTGCCGAGATCGTGCCGTCCACTCCCGTCCTCGACTCCCCCGCTGCGGCGGGTGACCTGCCGTCGGCGTGGTGGAAGGCTCTCGGCGTGTTCGACCTGGAGACGACCGGGATCGACGTCGAGACGGCCCGCATCGTCACCGCCCACGTCGGCCTCATCGACGCGACGGGCGCGACGGTCGCGCACGGCGAGTGGCTGGCCGACCCCGGCGTCGAGATCCCCGAGCAGGCCAGCGCCGTGCACGGCATCTCGACCGAGCGCGCGCGGGCCGAGGGGCGGCCCGCCGCCGAGGTCGTGGCCGAGATCGTCGCCGCGGTCAGGGCCGTCTTCGCCCGCGGCGTGCCCCTCGTCGTCTACAACGCGCCCTACGATCTGACCCTCCTCGACCGCGAAGCGCGCCGGCACGGCATCGAGCCCCTCGGCGAGGTCGGCGAGATCGGCTGCGTCGTCGACCCGCTCGTCATCGACAAGGCCGTCGACCGCTTCCGCAAGGGCAAGCGCACCCTCGAGGCCGCCGCCGGCGTCTACGGCGTGGTCCTCGACGACGCGCACGACGCCGGTGCGGACGCCGTGGCCGCGGGTCGGGTCGCCCAGGCCATGGCCAAGCGCTACCCCGACCAGCTCGACGTGCCGACCACCGACCTGCACGACCTGCAGGTCGGCTGGTGCTCGACCCAGGCGGCGTCGTTCCAGGAGTACATGCGCCGCAAGGACCCGACGTTCACGACGTCCGGCGAGTGGCCGCACCGCTCGCTGCCCGCCTCCTGAGCCGGACGGCCTGCCCGCCGCCTCAGGCGTGCGCGGTCGCCGCGTCCTCAGTCAGACGACCTGGCCGCCTCCCGAGGCGGCCAGCGCAGACGGCGAGAGGCGGCCCACCGAAGTGGACCGCCTCTCACGGTGACCGGGGGCTGTACCCTGGCAGATGCTGCCTACTTGCCGAAGTTCTTGTAGCGCGAGTTGAACTTCTCGACGCGTCCGGCCGAGTCGAGGATGCGCTGCTTGCCCGTGTAGAACGGGTGCGACTCGGACGAGATCTCGACGTCGATGACCGGGTAGGTCTCCCCGTCGAGCTCGATGGTCTTGTCGCTCGTCGTCGTGGAGCGCGTGAGGAACGTGGCGCCCGATGCGAGGTCGCGGAAGACGATCTGCTTGTACTCGGGGTGGATGTCGGTCTTCATGAGAGTCCTAGGTCTAGCGGTGGATGGTGGTGTGAAGTTCGGGGAGGCGCTGCGCACACGGATGCGCCGGACCAGCTGTCAACGATACCAGACGCGAGGCCCGGATCCGAGGAACGGACCGGCCGGCGGCGTGGACCCGTCAGTGCGCGGCGCGAGCCGTGTAGCGGCCGTCCTCCGAGGTGACCTCGAGCTCGACGCCGAAGGTGGCACCGAGGGTCTCGGCCGTCACGACTTCGTCGATCGGGCCCGCGGCCACGACGGAGCCGTGGTCGAGGAGGAGGGCGTGCGTGAAGCCGCGCGGGATCTCCTCGACGTGGTGGGTGACCATGACGATGGCCGGGGCGCCCTCGGACTGCGCGTAGCCGGAGAGCATCCGCAGCAGCTCCTCTCGGGCTCCGAGGTCGAGGCTCGCGGCCGGCTCGTCGAGCAGCAGGAGCTCGGGGTCGGTCATGACCGCCCGCGCGATCTGGACGCGCTTCTGCTCGCCGTCGCTCAGCTCGCCGAAGGTGCGCTCCGACAGGTGGTCGAGGCTCCACTCGTCGAGCACGCGGTGGGCACGGCGCACGTCGACGCCCTCGTACTCCTCGTTCCAGCGGCCGGTGACCGAGTAGGCGGCGGTGAGGACGACGTCGACGACCTTCTCCTTCGCCGGGATGCGTCGGGCGATCGTCGTGGAGGCGAAGCCGATGCGCGGGCGGAGGTCGAAGAGGTCGACGGAGCCGAGGTCGCCGCCGAGCACCTCGGCGGTGCCTGAGCTCGGGTGGGTCTGTGCCGCCGCCACCTGGAGCAGGGAGGACTTCCCGGCTCCGTTCGGCCCCAGCACGATCCACCGCTCGTCCGAGTCGACGGTCCAGGTCAGCGAGTCGACGACGGGGACGCCGCCGCGGACGAGGGAGACATCGGTCAGCTGCAGGACGGTAGGCATGCTCGACAGCCTATCGACGCAGGGAGCCGTAGACCTGGAGGGTGCGGTCAGCGATCCGCGTCCAGGAGAACTCGCTCTCGGCGCGCATCCGGCCCGCCCGCCCCATCAACCGGGCGAGTTCCGGGTCGGAGACGACCTCGGTGAGGATGCGGGCGAGGTCGGCGACGAACTGGTCGGGGTCGAGCGGGGTCCCCGTGCCGTCCTGCGCCTGCTCGAGGGGGACGATGCGGCCGGTGAGGCCGTCGGCCACCACCTCGGGGATCCCGCCGGTGTCCGACCCGACCACGGGCACGCCACAGGCCATGGCCTCGAGGTTGACGATGCCGAGCGGCTCGTAGACGGACGGGCAGACGAAGGTCGTGGCGGCGCTGAGGACGGCGCTGAGCTGGTGACGGGGCAGGATCTTCTCGATCCAGACGACGCCGGTCCGCTCCTCCTGCAGCTCGCGGACCAGGCCGCTCACCTCGGCCATGATCTCAGGTGTGTCGGGTGCGCCCGCGCAGAGCACGAGCTGGACGTCCGCGGGCAGCAGCTTGGCCGCGCGCAGCAGGTACGGCAGGCCCTTCTGACGGGTGATGCGGCCGACGAAGACGACCGAGGGGCGGTCGGGGTCGATCCCGAGCTCGCGCACGAGGTCGGCGTCGTCGACACGCTGCCAGGCGTCGAGGTCGATGCCGTTGTAGACGACGCTGACCTTCTGCTCGTCGATGCCGGGGTAGGAGCGCAGGATGTCGCGGCGCATCCCCTCGCTGACGGCGATCACGGCGTCGGCCGTCTCGTAGGCCTGGCGCTCGATCCAGCTCGAGACGCGGTAGCCGCCGCCGAGCTGCTCGGCCTTCCAGGGGCGGAGCGGCTCGAGGCTGTGCGCCGTGAGGACGTGGGGCACGTCGTGCAGCATCTGGGCGAGCTGGCCGGCCGCGTTCGCGTACCAGGTGTGGCTGTGCACGATGTCGGCGCCCGCGACGTCCTGGGCGATGCGGACGTCGGTGCCGAGGGTGCGGAGCGCACCGTTGACCTGGGCGAGCTCGGCCAGGTCCGGGTAGCCGGTCGTGTCGGGCTCGGGGTCCACGTCGCCGAAGGCCCGGACCTGCACCTCGATCGACTGCCTCAGCGCCTTCGCGAGCTCGACGACGTGGACGCCGGCGCCTCCGTAGACGTTCGGCGGATATTCCTTCGTGATGACATCGACTCGCACGAGCATCACCGTAGTCGTGCGCCGGAGAAACGTGCCATTCTGGCCCCATGGCATCAAAGAAGATCTTCGGCATCGTCCTGGCCGGGGGCGAGGGCAAGCGCCTCATGCCCCTGACCGCCGACCGGGCGAAGCCCGCCGTCCCGTTCGGCGGCAACTACCGCCTCATCGACTTCGCGCTCTCGAACCTCATCAACTCGGGCCTGCGTCAGATCGTCGTGCTGACGCAGTACAAGTCGCACAGCCTCGACCGCCACGTCTCGCAGACCTGGTCGATCGAGGGGCTGCTCGGCGCGTACGTCGCCTCCGTGCCCGCGCAGCAGCGCCTCGGCAAGCGCTGGTTCGCCGGCAGTGCCGACGCGATCCTGCAGAGCCTCAACCTGCTCCGCGACGAGAAGCCCGACATCGTCGTCGTGGTCGGCGCCGACCACGTCTACCGGATGGACTTCGAGCAGATGGTGGAGGCGCACATCGCCTCGGGCGCCGGCGTCACCGTCGCGGCCATCCGTCAGCCCATCTCGCTGGCCGACCAGTTCGGCGTGATCGAGGTCGACCCCGACGACCCGACCCGCATCGGCCGGTTCCTGGAGAAGCCGAAGGACGCGACGGGACTGCCCGACTCGCCCGACGAGATCCTCGCCTCGATGGGCAACTACGTCTTCGACGCCGACGTGCTCATCGACGCGGTGCTCCGCGACGGCGAGAAGGCCGACTCGGACCACGACATGGGCGGCGACATCGTCCCCGACTTCGTCTCCCGCGGGGACGCTGCCGTCTACGACCTGAACCGCAACGAGGTTCCCGGCTCGACCGAGCGCGACCGCTACTACTGGCGGGACGTCGGCACCATCGACTCGTTCTACGACGCGCACCGCGACCTGATCTCGGCGCTGCCGATCTTCAACCTCTACAACACCGACTGGCCGATCTTCAGCCAGCAGCTCAACTCTCCCCCGGCCAAGTTCGTCCGCGACGGGCTGGGCAACCTCGGCACGACCATCGACTCCGTCGTCTCGCTCGGTTCGCTCCTGTCGGGCGCCCACGTCGAGCGCAGCGTCCTCGGCCCGTGGTGCACGCTCGACTCCGGCTCGCGCGTGGTCGACTCGATCGTCTTCGAGCGGGCCCACATCGGGCCGAACGCGACCGTGAACAGAGCCATCCTCGACAAGGACGTCGTCATCGCCGAGGGGGCCTCCGTCGGCGTCGACGCCGAGGCTGACCGAGCGCGGGGCTTCACGGTCACCCCCTCGGGCATCACGGTGGTCGGCAAGGGCGTCCGAGTCGACCACTAGCCCCGGTCCCGTCGCCCACGGCGCCGTCGCCTCGTCCACCTCGTGACGAACGGTGACGGCGCCGTCCGATCGTCCGGCGGCCGGACACTAGGGTGATCGCGTGCCCCGCTTCCTGACCGTCCTCGACGTCGACTCCACGCTCATCGAGGACGAGGTCATCGAGCTCCTCGCCGACGCCGCCGGTGCGCGGGACGAGGTCGCCGCCATCACCGAGCGCGCGATGGCGGGCGAGCTCGACTTCGCCGAGAGCCTGCACGCGCGCGTCGCGACGCTGGCGGGGCTGCCGTCGACGGTGTTCGCCGACGCCGCGGCCCGGATCCGCCTCACGGCCGGCGTGCCCGAGCTGGTCGCCGGCCTGCACGCCCACGGCAGCGTGATCGGCGTCGTCTCGGGCGGGTTCCACGAGGTCCTCGATCCGATCGCCGAGAGCTTGGGGCTCGACTTCTGGCGCGCCAACCGGCTCGAGGTCGTCGGCGGCGCCCTGACCGGGCGGGTCGACGGTCCGGTCGTCGACGCCGCGGGCAAGGCCGCCGCCCTCCGCGAGTGGGCCGAGGAGGCGGGAGTCGCCCCTGCCCACACGGTCGCGGTCGGCGACGGGGCGAACGACCTGCTGATGATGGACGCCGCCGCGCTCTCGGTGGCGTTCAACGCCAAGCCCCGGGTGCGCGACCACGCCGACGTGGTCGTGACGCACTGCGACCTGTCGCAGGTCCTGCCGCTGCTCGGCCTCCGTGGCTGAGCCGGGCGCAGTCCTGGCCTGGTGGCGCGTCGCTCGGCGACGTCGCGGTTCGGCGGTGCCGCTGCGGCCCTAGTGGCCCATGCCGAGGCCGCCGTCGACCGGGACGACCGCTCCGGAGATGTACCCGGCGTCGTCGCTCGCGAGCCACGCGATCGCCTTGGCGACCTCCGAGGCCGTGCCGAAGCGTCCCGCGGGGATGCTCTTCTTGTAGTCGGCCTGCTGCTCGTCGGGCAGGACGGCCGTCATGTCGGTCTCGACGAACCCCGGGGCGACGACGTTGGCGGTGATGCCCCGGGCGCCCACCTCCCTCGTCAGCGACCGCGCGAAGCCCACCAGGGCCGCCTTCGACGCCGAGTAGTTCGCCTGGCCGGCGCCGCCGAGCAGTCCGACGACGCTCGAGACGAGCACGATGCGGCCGAACCGGGCCTTGAGCATGCCCTTCGAGGCGCGCTTGACGACGCGGAAGGCCCCGCCGAGGTTCGTGTCGACGACCGAGGTGAAGTCCTCCTCGGTCATGCGCATGAGGAGGCCGTCCTTCGTGATGCCGGCGTTCGCGACGACGACCTCGACCGGGCCGAGCTCGGCCTCGACGGCGGTGAAGGCGGCATCGACGCTCGCGGCGTCGGTCACGTCGGCGACGACCGTGAGGGTGCCCTCGGGGCCCTGGCCGCTGCGCGCGGTGACGGCGACGCGGTGGCCCTGGGCGACGAACTCCTCGGCGATCGCGAAGCCGATCCCTCGGTTGCCGCCGGTGACGAGGACGGTGCGGGGGGTGGTCATGATGGTGCTCCTCGGTGTGGGCGTCAGGGGTGCTCGGGTCCGTGGACCGCGTGCCAGCCTACTGTCGGACGCCGGGATTACGATCTAGTCAACCGCCGACCCTCGGCGTCCCGAGCCCGTGAGGCCATGAAGACATCCACCCCGATCACCACGCTTCCCCCGTCGCCTGCCGACGACCGCCACGCCCGCATGCGCCGGTACCTGCTGGCGACGGGCATCCGCATCGTCTGCATCATCTTCTGCTTCGTCATCCCCCTCAGCTGGTGGACGCTCATCCCCGTCTTCGGCGCCGTGGTGATCCCGTACGTGGCCGTCGTCCTCGCCAACGTGGGCCACGAGAGCGGTCAGGACGTCGAGCGGCCCGGGGGCCTCGAGGTCTACCGGGGGCCTCAGCAGCCGTGGACTCCCCCGGCACCCCACGACCCCGACGACGACCCTGTCGTCGGCTCCGACGGGGTGGCCCGGTGATGCTCGACCTCGGGCAGCAGGGCCCTGGCGACGTGCAGTGCTCCCGCGCAGGGTGCACGGCCGCTGCCGTGCACGCGGTCAACTGGCGCAACCCGAAGATCCACGGTCTCGAGCGCGTCAAGGTCTGGTCGGCCTGCGACGAGCACGTCGGCTACCTGGCCGAGTTCCTCCGGGCGCGCGACTTCCCGGTCGTCCTGACGCCTGCGGGCGAGACGGTCGACCGGGTCGACCAGGAGGCGCGTTGAGCGCCCCGGGGGCGTCGGCGGCTCGCCCGACCACCGCCTCCAAGTGGCTGGGCTACCTCGCCGTCGTGGTGGTCTTCGCGATCATCTGCGGCCTCCTCGCCCACTGGCAGTGGAGCCGTCACGAAGAGAAGACGGCGGTCGTCCACCAGCTCGAGCAGCGGTACGACGCTGCTCCGATCCCCCTGCAGGAGGCGGTGCCCGAGCTGGGCTCGTACGATGCCGCCCTCGAGTGGCAGCCCGTCTCGATGACCGGCCGCTACCTCGTCGACGAGGAGCTGCTCGTCCGCAATCGGCCCCTGAACGGCCAGCCCGGCTTCGACGTGCTCGTGCCGTTCCAGGTGAGCGGCGGCGACGTCTTCGTGATCGACCGCGGCTGGGTCCCGACCGGCAACGACCAGGACGCCCCCGACGTCGTCCCGGCCCCGCCGACCGGCGAGGTCACCGTGACCGCACGGCTCAAGCCGGGCGAGCCCGCGCTCGGCGACCGGACCGGAGTCCCCGGCACGAACCAGATCGCCACGATCCAGCTCAGCGAGGTGCAGAAGCGGGTCGACGGCCAGATCTACGACGCGAGCTACGGCCTGCTCGCCTCCGAGGACCCGGCGCCCGCGACCGCTCCCGTGAAGGCCAGCGCCCCGGAGATCGACACCGGCCTGAACCTGTCGTACTTCGTGCAGTGGATCATGTTCGCGGTCGGCGCCTTCGGGTTCCTGTTCTACGTGTTCCGGCAAGAGCGACGCAACAAACTGCTCGACGCCGCCGACGACGAGACCCCGGAGGAGGCGGCCGAGCGGGAGCGCCGGCGCGCCGCGCGGCCCCGGGCGGACCACGAAGAAGAGGACGAGCTGCTCGACGCCGCCGGGCGCTGAGGTCGTCATCGCCCGGCGGCGTCGGGGCGGACGCCGGCCGACGACGCCGGCCGACGACGCCGGTCGGCCTCAGGCCAGGTTGATCAGGTCCGAGTAGTCCGGGGTCCAGTGGTCCTCGGTGCCCTCGGGCATGATGAGGACGCGCTCGGGGTTCAGCGCCTCGACGGCGCCCTCGTCGTGGCTCACGAGCACGACGGCGCCCTCGTAGTTCGCCAGGGCGTCGAGGATCTCGAGGCGGCTGGCAGGGTCGAGGTTGTTCGTGGGCTCGTCGAGCAGCAGGACGTTCGCGCCCGAGACGACGATCATCGCCAGCGCGAGACGGGTCTTCTCGCCGCCGGAGAGCACGCCCGCGGGCTTGGCCGAGTCGTCTCCGGTGAAGAGGAACGAGCCGAGCACCCGACGCGCCTCCATCTCGGTGATGTTCGGCGAGGACGACACCATGTTCTCGAGCACGCTGCGCTTGACGTCGATGGTCTCGTGCTCCTGCGCGTAGTAGCCCACGCGCAGGCCGTGCCCGGGCTCCAGCTGGCCGGTGTCGGGCTCGTCGACGCTCGCGAGGATGCGCAGCAGGGTCGTCTTGCCGGCGCCGTTCAGGCCGAGGATGACGACCTTCGATCCACGGTCGATGGCGAGGTCGACGGCGGTGAAGATCTCGAGCGAGCCGTAGCTCTTCGACAGGTTCGAGGCCATCAGGGGCGTCTTGCCGCAGGCGACCGGGGTGGGGAACCGCAGCTTGGCGACGCGGTCGACCGCGCGGACCTCCTCGAGGCCGGAGAGCAACTTCTCGGCTCGGGCGACCATCTGGTGGGCCGCGGCGGCCTTCGAGGCCTTCGCCCCGAAGCGGGCGGCCTGCTTCTGCAGCGCCGAGGCCTGCTTCTCGGCGTTGCTGCGCTCCTTCTTGCGACGCTCCTCGTCGGCGGCGCGCTGGCGCTGGTAGTTGCGCCAGCCCATGTTGTAGATGTCGATGGCCTGCCGGTTGGCGTCGAGGTAGAAGACGCGGTTGACGACCTCCTCGACCAGCTCGATGTCGTGGCTGATGACGATGACGCCGCCCTGGTAGGTCTTGAGGTACTCGCGCAGCCACACGACGCTGTCGGCGTCGAGGTGGTTGGTCGGCTCGTCGAGGATCATCGTGTCCGCGGCCGAGAACAGGATGCGCGCGAGCTCGATGCGCCGGCGCTGACCGCCCGACAGCGTCGAGAGGGGCTGGTCGAGGATGCGGTCGGGCAGGCTCAGGTTGCTGGCGATGGAGGCGGCCTCGGCCTCGGCGGCGTAGCCCCCGAGCGCGTTGAACTGGTCGTCGAGGTCGCCGTACCGCTTCATGGCCCGCGCCGCGACGTCCGGATCGGGATCGCCCATGGCGAGGGTCGCCTCCTGGATGCCCAGCAGCAGCTGGCCGAGACCGCGGGCGTCGAGGATCCTCGTGCGGGCGAGGTCTTCGGGGTTGCCGCTCCGAGGGTCCTGCGGCAGGTAGCCGATCTCGCCGTGACGGTCGATCTTGCCGCCCGTCGGGAGGGTCTCGCCGGCGAGCGTCTTGGTCATGGTGGTCTTGCCGGCGCCGTTGCGGCCGACCAGACCGATCTTGTCGCCCTTGTCGACGCGGAAGCTCACGTCGGCCATGAGCAGACGCGCGCCGACGCGGATCTCGAGATCGTGCACGGAAAGCACAGCAGAAGTCCAATCGATTGGGGAGATGTCCACAACGGGGCCCGGCGTGGGGCCGCCTCTAGGATGAGGACGTCGCGTGGAGAGGGGTCGCAGCACTGCGCTGCCGACCAGCCGCTCGGCCGATCAACCTACCCATACTAGGAGACTTGCATGACTGACACCGCCGCATCGATCTCGCGGCCGGTCCTCGCCGACCGGCTGGTGGCCCGCAGCTGGGCCACCGACGTCGCCCTGGTGCTCGGCGGGGTCGCCTTCACGTCGGCCCTCGCGCAGGTGCAGGTGCCCATGTGGCCCGTGCCGATCACCGGTCAGACCCTGGCCGTGATGCTCGTCGGCGCCACGCTGGGGGCCCGACGCGGCGCCCTGTCGATGCTCACGTACCTCGTCCTCGGCGTCGCCGGGCTGCCGATCTTCGCCGAGTTCTCCGGCGGTCCGCTCAGCGTGCTGCGTCCGAGCTTCGGCTTCATCCTCGGCTTCGTCCCGGCCGCGCTCGTCATCGGCTGGCTCTCCCAGCGCGACTGGGACAAGAAGTGGGCCCTGTCCGCCGCCGCGTTCTTCCTCGCCAGCCTCATCCCGTTCGCCACGGGACTCCCCTACATGGCGGTCGTGCTGAACTCGCTCGGCGTCGACGCGTCGCTCGGCACCGTCCTGGCGCTCGGCGTGTACCCGTTCATCGTGGGCGGGGTCGCGAAGTGGCTGATCGCCGCGTCGGCCCTGCCGCTCGCGTGGCGCGCGCTCGGGCGTCTCGGCAAGTAGGAGCGCCGCTCGCTCAGCGGACGCGCACACGAAGGACGCCCCCGGTCATCGACCGGGGGCGTCCTTCGCGTGCGGGGTGGATCAGATCGAGAAGCCGATCGCGCGCATCATGTCGCGGCCGTCGTCGGTGATCCGGTCAGGGCCCCACGGCGGCATCCAGACCCAGTTGATCCGGAAGGCGTCGACCACGCCGTCGAGGGCGTTGGCCGTGTCGGCCTCGATCACGTCGGTCAGCGGGCAGCCGGCCGACGTCAACGTCATGCTGATGATGAGGGCGTTCTCCTGCTCCTCGTCCATGGCGAGGTCGTAGATCAGGCCGAGGTCGACGATGTTGACCCCGAGCTCGGGGTCGACGACCTCCTTGAGCGCCTCGATCGTGGCGTCGAACTTCTCCGGGGCGAGGGCGACGGCCATGGTCAGCCGACCGCCGGCGTCGTCTCGGCCGCTGCGGCGGCCGCAGCGGACACGTAGCGGTCGTAGCCCTCGTCCTCGAGACGGTCGGCCAGCTCGGGGCCGCCCTGCTCGGCGACCTGGCCGTCGACGAAGACGTGGACGAAGTCGGGCTTGATGTAGCGGAGGATCCGCGTGTAGTGCGTGATCATCAGCAGGCCGAGGCCCGTGTTGGCCTTGGCGCGGTTGACGCCCTCGGAGACGATCTTGAGCGCGTCGACGTCGAGACCGGAGTCGGTCTCGTCGAGGACGGCGAACTTCGGCTTCAGCAGCTCGAGCTGCATGATCTCGTGACGCTTCTTCTCGCCGCCCGAGAAGCCCTCGTTGACGTTGCGCTCGGCGAACGAGGCGTCCATCTTGAGGTCGCTCATGTGGGTGCGCAGGTCCTTGATCCAGGTGCGGATCGCGGGGGCCTCGCCGTCCAGGGCGGTCTTGGCGGTGCGGAGGAAGTTGGCGACCGTCACGCCGGGGATCTCGACCGGGTACTGCATGGCCAGGAAGAGACCGGCCTTGGCCCGCTCGTCGACCGACATGTCGAGCACTTCGCGGCCGTCGAGCAGGATGCTGCCGCCGTCGACGTTGTAGCGGGGGTGGCCGGCGATCGTGTAGGCGAGGGTGGACTTGCCGGAGCCGTTCGGGCCCATGACGGCGTGGATCTCGCCCTCGTTGATGGTGAGGTCGACGCCCTTGAGGATGGGCTTGACGCCCTGGTCGGTGTCGATGCTGACCTTGAGGTCGCGGATCTCGAGAGTGGACATGCGTTCTTTTCCTTACTGTGCGACGTCGGCGGACGACGCGGTGGTGTCGACGTACACGTCACCGTCGACGACGGTGACACGGAAGACCGGGACGGGTTCGTAGGCAGGGAGGGTGAGCGGCTTGCCGGTCGTCAGCTCGAACTTCGAGCCGTGGGCCCAGCACTCGAGCGTGTCGTCCTCGACGAAGCCCTCGGAGAGCGAGATGTCGCCGTGGGTGCAGGTGTCGCCGATCGCGTGGATGTCGCCGGAGCTGTCCTTCACGACGGCCACGGCGACCCCCTCGACGACGACGCGCATCGCCTGAGCCGGTGTGACGTCGTCGACGCCGCAGACCTTGACCCCGGCCATCAGGCGAGGCCGCCTGCCGTCGGGAGGCCCTCGCCTGCGGTGAGCTCGACCTCGAGCGCGTCGATGAGGCGCTCCTGCAGCTCGGGCTCGCCGATCTTCTGCACGACCTCGCTGAGGAACCCGAGGACGACGAGGCGGCGTGCCTCGTGCTCCGAGATGCCGCGCGACTGCAGGTAGAAGAGGTGCTCGTCGTCGAACCGGCCGGTGGCGCTGGCGTGGCCGGCCCCCGCGATGTCGCCGGTCTCGATCTCCAGGTTCGGGATCGAGTCCGCCCTCGTGCCCTCGCTGAGGACGAGGTTGCGGTTCTGCTCGTAGCTGTCGGTCCCGGGTGCGGTGCGGGCGATCAGCACGTCGCCGATCCAGACCGTGCGGGCGCCCACGCCCTGCAGCGCGCCCTTGTAGTTGACGCGGCTGCGGCTGTTGGGCGCGTCGTGGTGCACGTAGACCTGCTGCTCGAGGTGCTGGCCCGCGTCGGCGAAGTACACGCCGTAGAGCTCGGTGTCCGAGCCCTGCCCGGCCAGGTGGGCCGAGGGGTTGACCCGCACGACCGAGCCGCCGAGCGAGACGACGAAGTGCTTGAGCTGCGCGTCGCGACCGATGGTGGCGAAGTGGCTCGCCAGGTGGATCGCGTCGTCGTCCCACTCCTGCAGGGTGACGACGGTCAGGTGCGCACCGTCGTCGACGACGATCTCGACGTTCTCGACGAGCTGGGCCGAACCGGTGTTGCGGAGCACGACCATCGAGCGGGTGTTCGCCGTCGCGTGGATGACGGTGTGGCCGGCACGGGGCTCGCGGTCGAGACCGCTCCGGCCGATCGTGACCGTGGACGGCTCGTCGCCGGTCAGGGTCACGGCGAGGACCTTCTCGGTCGAGGCCCAGGCGTTGGCCGAGGCCTTGTCCTCCGGCGCGCCGGCACGCCCGACGCGGGCGTCGGCCCGGTCGAGCCACTCGACGGCCGCGCCTCCGGTCTCCCGGGCGAGGTACGCGTACGGCGAGCCGTCGAGCGGGCCGTCGATGAGCGGGCGGAGGCGGTCGACGGGACTGAGCTTCCAGTCGACCTCCCGGCCGGTGACGGCCGCGAAGGCCGCGGGGTCGGTGGAGCGGAAGCGGCCAGAACGGGTCTGGACGGGCACGAGGCCCCATCCGCCGTCGCTGTGCGCCCCTGCGCCGTGCTGGACGCCCTCGGGCGCGGTGTCTGTGGTGGTGGGTGCTGCGGCGGACATCTAGCCGACTGATCCTTCCATGCTCATCTCGATGAGCTTGTTGAGCTCGAGGGCGTACTCCATCGGCAGCTCTCGGGCGATCGGCTCGATGAACCCGCGCACGATCATGGCCATTGCCTCGTCCTCCGCCATGCCTCGCGACATGAGGTAGAAGAGCTGTTCCTCGCTGACCCGGGACACCGTCGCCTCGTGGCCGAGCTGCACGTCGTCGACGCGGATGTCGATCGCCGGGTAGGTGTCGGAGCGCGAGACGGTGTCGACCAGCAGCGCGTCGCAGCGCACGGTGTTGGCGGAGTGGTGTGCCGCGTCGTCGACGCGGACCTCGCCGCGGTACCCGGCTCGGCCGCCGCCGCGGGCGATCGACTTCGAGACGATCGACGACGTCGTGTAGGGCGCCATGTGGATCATCTTCGCGCCGGCGTCCTGGTGCTGGCCGGGACCGGCGAAGGCGACGGACAAGGTCTCGCCCTTGGCGTGCTCGCCGACGAGGTAGATCGACGGGTACTTCATCGTCACCTTGGAGCCGATGTTGCCGTCGATCCACTCCATGGTCGCGCCCTCGTGGGCGATGGCGCGCTTGGTCACCAGGTTGTAGACGTTGTTCGACCAGTTCTGGATCGTCGTGTAGCGCACGCGGGCGTTCTTCTTCACGATGATCTCGACGACGGCCGAGTGCAGCGAGTCGCTCTTGTAGATCGGCGCCGTGCAGCCCTCGATGTAGTGGACGTAGCTGCCCTCGTCGGCGATGATCAGCGTCCGCTCGAACTGGCCCATGTTCTCGGTGTTGATGCGGAAGTAGGCCTGCAGCGGGATCTCGACCCGGACGCCCTTCGGCACGTAGACGAAGGAGCCGCCCGACCAGACCGCCGTGTTCAGCGCGGCGAACTTGTTGTCGCCGGCCGGGATGACCGTGCCGAAGTACTCCTGGAAGATCTCGGGGTGCTCGCGGAGGGCCGTGTCGGTGTCCATGAAGATGACGCCCTGCTCCTCCAGGTCCTCGCGGATCTGGTGGTAGACGACCTCGGACTCGTACTGGGCTGCGACGCCCGCGACGAGGCGGTTGCGCTCCGCCTCGGGGATGCCGAGCTTCTCGTACGTGTTCTTGATGTCGTCGGGGAGTTCCTCCCACGTCGTCGCCTGCTTCTCGGTGGAGCGGACGAAGTACTTGATGTTGTCGAAGTCGATGCCGGAGAGGTCGGCGCCCCAGGTCGGCATGGGCTTCCGCTCGAAGAGCGCCAGGCCCTTGAGCCGGTTCTTGAGCATCCACTCGGGTTCGCTCTTCAGCGCCGAGATGTCGGTCACCACCTCGGGCGACACTCCACGGCGCGCCGAGGCGCCCGCTGCGTCGGAGTCGGACCAGCCGAACTCGTACTGCCCCAGGCTCTCGAGCTCTGGTCGGTCGATCAACACGTCTGACATGACTACCTCTTTCTCTGCTGGGCCGAACGTGGGTCGGGTCGTGACCATTCCCCGTCGGATGGGGGCCCAGCTGCTCGCGCTGCGAGACGGACTCCCGGTCGAGCTGCGACGGCTGCCTGCGTGGAGCGGAGGCGGAGCCAGCGTTGCTTAGACTGATGTGAGGTCCGCGTACCGCTTCTGCGGATCCCACGGCCCTCGGGCGTCGTCGTCGACGCTCGTGTCGGGTGTGTCCCTGAACTCATCGATTCTACAGGGCAGAGCGGCGGATGTGACGAAAGGCAGCAACTCGTGAGCAACGCACAGGTGACCCGGCCCGGACCCGTGACGCGCCTCTGGCGGTGGCTGCCGACGACGACCGACCGACGCGTCCGGTTCATCGTGTGGGCCTCGCTGGTCTGTCAGGTCCTCCTGATCGGGACCGGAGGCGCGGTGCGGCTGACCGGATCCGGTCTCGGCTGCCCGACGTGGCCGCGTTGCACCGCCGACTCGTTCGTCAGCACGCCCGAGATGGGCATCCACGGGGTCATCGAGTTCGGCAACCGCCTCCTCACCTTCGTCCTCACGGCGGTCGTCGTGCTCGCCTTCCTCTTCGTCCTCCGCATGCGCAAGCAGCGTCGCGAGCTCTTCTGGCTCACCTTCGCCCAGGGCATGAGCATCCCGCTGCAGGCGGTGCTGGGCGGCATCACCGTCCTCACGGGCCTGAACCCGTACATCGTCGGAGCGCACTTCCTCGTCTCGATCGCCCTGGTCGCCCTGTCGACCGTCCTCGTCTGGCGGGTGCTCCGCGGCCCGCGCGGGCACCACGCGGCGACTCCCCCGGCCTACGCCAGGCTCGTCCACGTCGTCTCCGGCGTCGTCCTCCTGACCGTGGTCGTGGGGGTCCTCACCACCGGCTCCGGACCGCACGCCGGCGACGCGGCCACTCCCCGCAACGGCCTGGACCCGGCCGTGATGGACCACGTGCACAGCTGGCCCGCCTACGCGACCCTCGCGCTGACCCTCGCGGTCGTCGTCTGGACGTTCCGGACGGGCCTCCCGCGCCGGTTCCCCCTCGCCCTCCTCGGCGTCGAGCTCGTCCAGATCGCGGTGGGCATCGCCCAGGCGCGCACCGGGCTGCCGCCGCTCCTCGTCGGATCGCACATGGTGCTGGCGGCCCTCTTGGTGGCGGCGACGACCGCGCTCGTCCTCTCGTTGCGCGAGGACCAGAGCCCGTCCGAGGCTCAGCTGACGGTCGACTCCCCGGAGTCCGTCCGAGTCTGAGCGGGCCCGTCCGCCGGAGCACCGAGCGCGTCCGGCACGTCCGGCGCGTCCCGCCGCATGATCACGTCGACGCCGTCGTCCTCGACCGGGACGAAACCGTGCCGGAGGTACAGGCCCGCCGCGCGGCTGCCCGTCAGCACGTCCAGCAGCACGGACCGCGAGCCGAGCGAGGCGAGCACCTCCCGGAGCAGGTGCGTGCCGATCCCCCGGCCCCGCGCCTCCTCGGCCAGGTAGAAGTGGCGCAGCCAGACGTCGTCGCCCTCCGGGTGCACCGCGAGGCAGCCGAGGAGGCGCCCCCCGACCTCGACCACGCGGGTCTCGGTCGGCACGAACTCGCGTTCGAAGCGCGCGCGGTTGTACGCCGGACGCCAGACGCCCGCCCGCCTCAGGTCGGGCTCGAGGGCGGCGAGCTTCAGGTCGGCGAGGGCGTCGACGTCGTCGGGTCGCCCCTCGCGGACGGTCCAGTCGAGGACGTCCTCGGTGCCGGCGCTCACCGGGCGCCTCAGAACGGCAGCAGCGGATCGATGCCGACGGCGATGAAGAGCAGCGTCAGGTACGTGATCGAGCTGTGGAACACGCGCATCGGGCGGACCTCGGCGACGTGCTGGATCGCACGGCTGTACAGGCGGTGCGACTCCCAGACGAACCAGGTGCCGCTCGCGAGGGCGACGACCGTGTACAGCACTCCCATGTGGGCGACGGGGACGAGCAGCAGTGAGCAGGCGACCGTGGCCCATGCGTACAGGATCACCTGGAGGCCGACGGACGACCGGCCGCGGACGACCGCGAGCATGGGCACCGACGCGGCGGCGTAGTCGTCCCGGTACTTCATGGAGAGGGGCCAGTAGTGCGGCGGCGTCCAGAGGAAGATCACCATGAAGAGGATGACCGGCGGCCAGCTGAGGTCGTTCGTGACGGCGGCCCAGCCGATCAGGACGGGCATGCACCCTGCGATGCCGCCCCAGACGATGTTCTGCGGCGTGCGGCGCTTGAGCCACAGCGTGTACACGATCACGTAGAACAAGATCGCGCCGAGCGACAGGGCGGCCGACAGGAGGTTGACCGTCAGGGCGAGCCAGACGATGGAGGCGAGGCCCACGATCCAGGAGAACGCCAGCGCCTCGCGGTCCGTCACCTCGCCGGTGACGAGCGGGCGACCCTGGGTCCGCTTCATGATGCGGTCGATGTCGCGGTCGATGTAGCAGTTGAACGCGGAGGCCGAGCCGGCGCTGAGCGCCCCGCCGATGAGCGTGGCCGCGACGAGCCACAGGTTCGGCACGCCGCCCTGGGCCAGGAACATGGTCGGTGCCGTGGTGACGAGCAGCAGCTCCATCACGCGGGGCTTCGTGAGCGCGACGTAGGCGCCAGCCTTGCGACGGATGCCCCGGGGTCCGGTGGTGGGGCGGGTGTCGATGGCTGCGGTCATGGGTCCCTCTGACGAGATGTACGGTTCGGCGCGGAGAGTCTAGGCGAACCAGCGAGTCTAGGCGATGACCGGCGACGCTGACGGCGGAACAGGGCGCTTCCTGCGGGCGGAGCGAGCCCTTTCGTCCCTATACTTGCAGGTGCTTGCCAGTCGCACGCCCGCACGGCGACGGAATCCTCGACATCGAACCATCGGCTCCCTGTCGCGCGACCTCCGGTCCGTGCCCGAGCGGCCGCAGCCGACGACGTCTCGGCAGGCGCATGTCAGCGCGGGAGCGAATCGACCCCGCGCAGTTCGCAACAAGAAGGGTCATCTCCAAGTGGCAGATCTGCAGTGGGAATCCATTGACAACAAGGCCGTCGACACGGTCCGCGTCCTCGCGGCCGACTCGGTCGAGAAGGTCGGGAACGGCCACCCGGGGACGGCGATGAGCCTCGCGCCCGCCGCGTACCTCCTCTTCCAGAAGGTCATGCGTCGTGACCCCAGCGACAGCGAGTGGATCGGCCGCGACCGCTTCGTCCTCTCGGTCGGGCACAGCTCGCTGACCCAGTACGTCCAGTTCTACCTCGGCGGCTACGGCCTCGAGCTCGACGACCTCAAGGCGCTGCGCACCTGGGGCTCGAAGACGCCCGGCCACCCCGAGTACGGCCACACCGACGGCGTCGAGATCACCACCGGTCCCCTCGGCCAGGGCCTCGCCTCCGCCGTGGGCATGGCCTACGCCGCCCGCTTCGAGCGCGGCCTGTTCGACCCCGAGGCCGCCGTCGGCACCTCGCCGTTCGACCACTTCGTCTACGTCATCGCCGGCGACGGCGACCTGCAGGAGGGCGTCACCAGCGAGGCGTCCTCGCTCGCCGGTCACCAGCAGCTCGGCAACCTCGTCGTGATCTACGACTCCAACCAGATCTCGATCGAGGACGACACCAACATCGCCTTCACCGAGGACGTCCACGCGCGCTACGAGGCGTACGACTGGCAGGTCCAGGTCGTCGACTGGAAGAAGACCGGCGAGTACGTCGAGGACGTCGCCGCCCTCAACGACGCGATCGAGGCCGCCAAGGCCGAGACGAGCAAGCCCTCGCTGATCATCCTCAAGACGATCATCGGCTGGCCCTCGCCCAAGAAGCAGAACTCCGGCAAGATCCACGGCTCGGCGCTCGGCGCAGAAGAGCTGGCGGGCCTGAAGGAGGTGCTCGGCTTCGACCCCGAGAAGACCTTCGACGTCGACCCCGAGGTCCTCGAGCACACCCGTAAGGCCGTCGAGCGCGGCCAGGCGCAGCACGCCGAGTGGCGCACGTCGTTCGACGAGTGGGCCTCGGCCAACCCCGACAAGAAGACCCTCCTCGACCGCGTCCTGAAGGGCGAGCTGCCCGAGGGCCTCGACGAGGCGCTGCCGGTCTTCCCGACCGACAAGGAGGTCTCGACCCGAGCCGCCTCCGGCAAGGTCATCAACGCCATCGCCGGCGTCGTCCCCGAGTTCTGGGGCGGCTCCGCCGACCTCGCCGAGTCGAACCTCACGACCATCAACGGCGGCGGTTCCTTCGTGCCGACCGAGTGGTCGACCCACGAGTGGCAGGGCAACCCCTACGGTCGCGTGCTGCACTTCGGCATCCGCGAGCACGCAATGGGCTCGATCATGAACGGCATCGCCCTGCACGGCAACACGCGCGTGTTCGGCGGCACCTTCCTCATCTTCAGCGACTACATGCGCCCCGCCGTGCGTCTCGCCGCCCTGATGAAGTCGCCGGTGACGTACGTCTGGACCCACGACTCCGTCGCGCTCGGCGAGGACGGCCCCACGCACCAGCCGGTCGAGCAGCTCGCAGCCCTCCGCGCGATCCCCGACTTCGCCGTGGTGCGCCCCGCCGACGCCAACGAGACCGCGTGGGCCTGGAAGACCATCCTCGACCGCTTCGACGGCCCGGCCGGCCTGGCGCTCAGCCGCCAGAACCTGCCCGTCTTCGAGCGCGGCGACGGCGACGCCGAGGGCGACGTCTTCGCGTCGGCCGCGAACGTCGCCAAGGGCGCCTACGTCCTCGCCGAGGCTCCCGGCGGCACGCCCGACGTGATCCTGATCGCCACGGGCTCCGAGGTGCAGATCGCCGTCGAGGCCCGCGAGGTCCTGCGCGGCGAGGGCATCAACGCCCGCGTCGTGTCGGCTCCCAGCCTCGAGTGGTTCGACGAGCAGAGCGCCGAGTACAAGGAGGCGGTCCTCCCGGCCGCCGTCAAGGCCCGCGTCTCGATCGAGGCAGGCGTCGCGCTCCCGTGGCGCGGCATCGTCGGCGACGCCGGACGCAGCATCTCCATCGAGCACTTCGGTGCCTCCGCCGACTACAAGACGCTCTACCGCGAGTTCGGCATCACCACCGAAGCCGCCGTGGCCGCCGTCAAGGACTCGCTGGCCGCTCTCTGAGCGCCGGCAAGAAAGAAGAGAACGACATGACCGACACCAACACCGCACAGCTCTCCGCCGCGGGCGTCAGCATCTGGCTCGACGACCTGTCGCGTGAGCGCATCAACGCCGGCGGCCTCGAGAAGCTGATCGCCGAGCGCAACGTCGTGGGCGTCACCACGAACCCGACCATCTTCGCGTCGGCCCTCGCCAAGGGCGAGGCCTACGACGACCAGGTCGCGCTGCTCGCCAAGACCGGCGTGAGCGTCACCGACGCGGTCTTCGAGATCACGACCGACGACGTCACCCGCGCCTGCGACATCTTCCGCGGCATCTACGACGACACGAAGGGCTTCGACGGCCGCGTGTCGATCGAGGTCGAGCCGGGCCTCGCGCACGACGCGCAGGGCACCATCGACCAGGCCGTCAAGCTCGCGGCCAAGGTGGGTCGTCCCAACGCGCTCATCAAGATCCCCGCGACGGTCGAGGGCCTCGAGGCCATCACCGCCGTGATCGCCAAGGGCATCAGCGTCAACGTCACCCTGATCTTCAGCCTCGAGCGCTACCGCGCCGTCATCAACGCCTACCTCACCGGTCTCGAGCAGGCCAAGGCCGCGGGCATCGACATCAGCGAGATCCACTCCGTCGCGTCGTTCTTCGTGTCGCGCGTCGACAGCGAGATCGACAAGCGCCTCGAGGCCGTCGGCACCGACGAGGCCACGGCGCTCAAGGGCAAGGCGGGCGTCGCGAACGCCCAGCTCGCCTACGAGGCCTACGTCCAGGCCTTCGACACCGAGCGCGCGAAGGGCCTGCTCGCCGCCGGCGCCAACAAGCAGCGTCCCCTCTGGGCCTCGACCGGCGTCAAGGACCCTGCCGTCCTCGACACGACCTACGTGGTCGAGCTCGTCGCCGCTGACGTCGTCAACACGATGCCCGAGAAGACCCTCGAGGCCACCTTCGACCACGGCGAGGTCCGTGGCGACTCGATCAGCGGCTCCTACGCCTCCGCCAACGAGGTCATGGACGCGATCGCGGCCCAGGGCGTCTCGTACGACGAGGTCACCGAGCTGCTCGAGAAGGAGGGCGTGGAGAAGTTCATCGTCTCCTGGAACGAGCTGCTCGACACCGTCACCGCAGCCCTCGAGTCCTCGAAGCCCACCGCGGAGGACGCCAAGTGACCATCACGATCGCCGCGAGCGGCGACGCGGCCACCGCCGTCGAGACCGTCGTGCCCCAGCTGGTCAGCGACCTCGTCGCCTCCGGCATCACGGCGCAGAACCCCACCCTCTGGGGCCCGGACGCCGAGGAGGAGTCGGCCAAGCGTCTCGGCTGGACCGAGGCCGTCGTGGTCTCCACGCCCCTCCTCGACGAGATCGACGCGCTCCGCGAGGAGCTCGCCGCCAAGGGCGTCGACCACGTCGTGCTCGCGGGCATGGGCGGCTCGTCGCTGGCCCCCGAGGTCATCACGCGCACCTACGGCGTCGAGCTGACCGTGCTCGACGCCACGGAGCCCGGCCAGGTCCTCACGGCCCTGCACGACCGCCTCGAGCGGACCGTGCTCGTCGTGTCGTCGAAGTCCGGCTCGACCGTCGAGACCGCCAGCCAGCGCAAGACCTTCGAGAAGGCCTTCCGCGACGCCGGCATCGACCCGGTCGAGCGCATCGTGGTCGTCACCGACCCGGGCTCGCCCCTGGACGGGCAGGCCCGAGAGGCCGGCTACCGTGTCTTCAACGCCGACCCTGCCATCGGCGGCCGCTACTCGGCGCTGTCGGCCTTCGGCCTCGTGCCGTCCGGCCTGGCCGGTGCCGACATCCGCGAGCTGCTCGCCGAGGCGGACGCCGTCACGGTCGAGCTCTCGCAGGACAGCGCGGACAACCCCGGCCTCGTGCTGGGCGCCGTCCTCGCGGGCACCTCGCCCCTGCGCGACAAGATCGCGATCGTCGCCGACGGCACGCACATCATCGGGTTCCCCGACTGGGCCGAGCAGCTGATCGCCGAGTCGACGGGCAAGCAGGGCCGCGGCCTCCTCCCCGTCGTGCTCGGCACGGACGCTCCGGAGATCAGCCTGGGCCTGCACGACGTGCAGGTCGTGCGCCTGGTCGCGAACGCGGCGGAGACCCGTGAGGTCGCCCCCGGCGAGGTCGAGATCTCCGGATCGCTCGGCGGTCAGATCATGGTCTGGGAGTACGCCGTCGCGGTGGCCGGGCGCCTGCTCGACATCAACCCGTTCGACCAGCCCGACGTCGAGTCGGCGAAGGTCGCCACGCGTGCGCTGCTCGACGACCGTCCGGCCCCGACTCCCCCGGCGTTCACCGCCGAGGGCGTCGAGGTCCGCGAGGTCGGCGGCGTCGAGCTCGGCGACTCGCTCGAGTCGGCTGTCTCGTCCCTCCTGTCGGCCCTGACCGACGACGGTTACCTGTCGATCCAGGCCTACGCCGACCGCGTGGCCTACCCGCAGCTCGAGGAGCTCCGCGACGTGCTCGCGGCGCGCACGAAGCGTCCCGTCACCTTCGGGTGGGGACCTCGCTTCCTGCACTCCACGGGCCAGTACCACAAGGGCGGGCCCGCCAACGGCGTGTTCCTCCAGATCACCCAGACGGCGTCCACCGACCTGGAGATCCCGGAGAGCCCGTTCACCTTCGGGCAGCTCGTCCAGGCGCAGGCCGCCGGCGACGCGACCGTGCTGGCCGACCACGGTCGTCCCGTGCTCCGGCTGACCGTCGACGACGTGGCGGGCGCACTGCCCGCACTGCTCGCCGCAGTCCGCTGAGCGTGAGGGGGCCGGCGTCCGTGAGGACGCCGGCCCCCTTCGCCGTGGTCGGACGACCACGTGCCGCGCGACCGTGCCCGAGAGAACGACCCTGAAGGAACCACCACGATGTCACCCGTCGAGATCACGCCGGAGCACAACCCCCTGCGGCTGCCCTCCGATCGACGCCTGAACCGGATCGCCGGCCCGAGCGGCCTCATCATCTTCGGCGTCACCGGCGACCTGTCGCGCAAGAAGCTCATGCCGGCCGTGTACGACCTCGCCCACCGCGGCCTCCTGCCCCCCGGGTTCGCGCTCGTCGGGTTCGCCCGCCGCGAGTTCGAGGGCCAGGACTTCGAGCAGGTCGTCTACGAGGCGGTCAAGCAGCACGCCCGTACTCCCTTCGACGAGGACGTCTGGCGTCAGCTGAAGGAGGGCTTCCGCTTCGTGCAGGGCACCTTCGACGACGCCGACTCGTTCACGCGCCTCAAGGACACGATCGAGGAGCTCGACCGTGAGCGCGGCACGATGGGCAACCACGCCTTCTACCTCTCGATCCCGCCCAAGGCCTTCCCGATGGTCACCGAGCAGCTGCGCAGCAGCGGCCTGGCCGAGGAGAAGGACGGCGCGTGGCGCCGCGTGGTGATCGAGAAGCCGTTCGGCAGCGACCTCAAGACCGCCCGCGAGCTGAACGCCGTGGTCGAGAGCGTCTTCGAGCCCGACTCGGTCTTCCGGATCGATCACTACCTGGGCAAGGAGACGGTCCAGAACCTCTTGACCCTCCGTTTCGCCAACCAGATGTACGAGCCCCTCTGGAACTCGAACTACGTCGACCACGTGCAGATCACGATGGCGGAGGACATCGGGGTCGGTGGCCGTGCCGGCTACTACGACGGCATCGGTGCCGCTCGCGACGTCATCCAGAACCACCTCCTGCAGCTCCTGGCCCTGACGGCCATGGAGGAGCCGGTCACGTTCGCGGCGTCGCACCTCCGTGCCGAGAAGGAGAAGGTCCTCTCCGCGGTGCGCATCCCCGAGGACATCGCCGCCGGCACTGCCCGCGGCCAGTACTCGGGAGGCTGGCAGGGCGGCGAGAGGGTGCTCGGGTTCCTCGACGAGGAGGGGATGAACCCCGAGAGCGTCACCGAGACCTTCGCCGCGGTGAAGCTCGAGATCGCGACGCGGCGCTGGGCCGGCGTGCCCTTCTACCTCCGGGCCGGCAAGCGCCTGGGGCGTCGCGTGACCGAGATCGCCGTGGTCTTCAAGCAGGTGCCCGAGAACATCTTCGGAACTCAGACCTCGCTGGGGCAGAACGCCCTGGTGATCCGCGTGCAGCCCGACGAGGGCGTCACCCTGCGCTTCGGCTCGAAGGTCCCCGGGATCGGCACCCAGGTGCGCGACGTCACGATGGACTTCGGCTACGGCCACGCCTTCACCGAGGCGAGCCCCGAGGCCTACGAGCGCCTCATCCTCGACGTCCTGCTGGGCGACCCGCCCCTGTTCCCCCGACACGAGGAGGTCGAGCTCTCCTGGAAGATCCTCGACCCGATCGAGGAGTTCTGGGCGACCCAGGGCCAGCCCGAGCAGTACCGCCCCGGAACGTGGGGCCCCCAGTCCGCCGATGAACTCATGGCCCGTGACGGCCGCACCTGGAGACGCCCGTGATCGTCGATCTGCCCGCCAGCACCATCAGCCGAGTGCAGAAGACGCTCGTCACCATCCGCGAGGAGGGCGGCGTCGTCGCGCTCGGGCGCGTGCTCACCCTCATCATCTCGACGAGCCACGGCGAGGAGGAGGAGGCCATCGAGGCCGCGAACGACGCGTCCCGTGAGCACCCCATGCGCGTCATCGTGGTGTCGACCGCCCCGGGCGGCGACGACGAGGAGCCCCGGCTCGACGCCCAGATCCGGGTCGGCGGGGACGCGGGCGCGAGCGAGGTCATCCTCCTGCGCGCCTACGGCGACACCGCGAGCGACGAGGAGGGGCTGGTCACCGGTCTCCTGCTGCCTGACGCCCCCGTCGTCGTCTGGTGGCCCGGTCGCGCTCCCGAGGTCGTCGCCGAGTCGCCTCTCGGGCGCATCGCCCAGCGCCGCATCACCGACGCGGCCAGCCAGCCGAACCCGCGTCAGAGCATCGTCGACCTCGCCGAGACCTACCAGCCCGGCGACACGGACTTCGCGTGGACGCGCCTCACGCTCTGGCGCACCCAGCTCGCGGCCGTCCTCGACCAGCCGCCCTACGAGCCCGTGACCGAGGTCCGGGTCGACGGTGCCCCCGACTCCCCGTCGACGCTCCTGCTGGCCGCGTGGCTCCGGCTGCAGCTCCAGGTGCCCGTCGTGAACGAGCTGACGCGGGGCAACGGGTCCAGCGGCATCCACGGGGTCCGGCTCGTCCGGCCCTCCGGGCCGATCGTGCTGGAACGAGCCGTCGTCGACGTCGCCACGTTGACGCAGCCCGACCAGCCCACCCACGACCTCTCGCTGCCACGCCGGTCGCTGCGCGACTGCCTCGCGGAGGAACTCCGTAGACTCGACCCCGACGACCTCTTCGGGGACGTCGTGAAGCAGGGGGTCCGCCAGCTGGCGGAGCCCGTCGAGAGCAACTAGGGCAGACTGACACAGTGAGCAACGAACGCCGGGTGCTGGTTCACCCCGACAAGGAATCGCTGGGCGCCTCGGTCGCCGCGCGCTTCATCACCAAGATCATCGACGTCCTGGAGGAGCAGAACTACGCCTCCGTCGTCGTCAGCGGCGGGTCGGTGAGCACGGTCGTGCTCGCGGCCATCAACGCCTCCCCCGCGCGGGACAGCGTCGACTGGTCGAAGGTCTCGTTCTGGTGGGCCGACGAGCGCTGGGTCGAGAGCGGTCACGACGACCGCAACGACCGGCAGGCCGAGATCGACCTGCTCGGCCACATCGGGGTCGAGCCGCAGAACGTGCACCGCTTCGGTGCCGTGGGCGAGTTCGCCGACGTCGAGGCCGCCGCGGTCGCGTACCGGGCCGAGCTCCTCGAGCACGCCCAGGGCGACGACGAGGCGCCTCGCTTCGACATCACGCTGCTCGGTGTGGGCCCCGACGGCCACGTCGCCTCGCTCTTCCCGGACGCGCCCCAGGTGCGGATGAGCGGACCGACCGTGCTGACGGTGGACGACTCCCCCAAGCCGCCGCCCGTCCGGCTCACGTTGAGCCTGCCGGTGATCAACAACTCGCAGCGGGTGTGGATGATCCTCGCCGGCGCGGAGAAGGCGTCGTCGCTGGGTCTCGCCCTCGCCGGTGCCGGTGCCGACCAGGTCCCCGTGGCGGGGGTCAAGGGCCGCAAGCGCACGGTGTTCTTCGTGGACAGCGACGCCGCGTCCGAGGTCCCCGAGAACCTGATCGCCTCGACCTACTGATCCGTGGGCCCGGTCCGGTGACGGACCGGGCCTCGACACGAGAGAAGCCCCGCAGCCGAGCTGCGGGGCTTCTCTCGTGGGCGACCGGTGACGACCGGTCTCGGTGGGTCTGGCTAGGCCTTGCCCCGGCGGACGCGCAGCTGCTGCAGCGCCTCCTCCAGGAGCTGGGCCGCCTCCTCCTCGGAGCGTCGCTCCTTGACGTACGCGAGGTGCGTCTTGTAGGGCTCGAGCTTGGCGACCGTCGGCGGATTGGCCTTGTCGCGTCCGGCGGGGAGGCCGCTGGACGGGGAGTCGACCGTCTCGGGGATCTCTTCGTCAGGCACGTTCGCGGCGAAGTGGCGGACGACCTCGTTGCCCAGGGCGTCCCAGTACGAGATGGTCACGCGCTCGGCGTGGTACCCGCGGTCCTGCTCGCCCATGGGACCGGCACCGACGCGCGAGCCACGGATGGCGCTGCCTCCGGAGGCCATCAGCTGACCGCCGAGAACTTCGTGATGAGGCCGAGGACCACGATGCACGTGATCCAGACGAGCCCGAGGAACACGGTGATGCGGTTCAGGTTGCGCTCGGCGACCCCGGATGCACCGAGGTTGCTCGTGACACCGCCGCCGAACATGTCGGACAGACCGCCGCCGCGACCGCGGTGCAGCAAGATGAGGAGGGTCAGCAGGAGGCTCGTGATGCCGAGCAGCACCTGCAAGATGACCTGCAGAATTTCCAAGGGGGACCTTTCGATGCGGTGAGACCGTTGACGAGTATAACTGCCGCACGCGGCGACGGGTCCCTCACCCGCGGGCGGGAGAGGGACCCGTCTGTCGGTCGACGTCAGACGCCGACGTGGGACTCGAAGCGCACGATGCGGGCGAACTCGTCCACGTCGAGGCTCGCACCGCCGACGAGCGCACCGTCGACGTTCGGCTCGCGCAGGAACGACGCGATGTTCGTCGACTTGACCGAGCCACCGTAGAGGATGCGGGTCGCCGCGGCGCGATCGGCCCCGACGAGCTCGACGAGGGCCTGACGGAGGGCTGCGCAGACCTGCTCGGCCTGGTCGGCGGTCGCCGCCTTGCCCGAGCCGATCGCCCAGACGGGCTCGTAGGCGACGACGATCTCGGCCGTGGCCGGGACCCCGGCCAGGGAGGCGCGGAGCTGCGCGACCGGGACGGCGCTCGGCCCGTGCGTCTCGAGGTCGTCCGCGGTCTCGCCGACGCAGATCACGGGGACGAGCCCGTTCCGCTGCGCGGCCGCGACCTTGGTCGCGACGACCGTGTCGTCCTCGGCGTGCAGAGTGCGGCGCTCGGAGTGGCCCACGAGGACGTAGTGCACGTCGAGCTTCGCCAGGGAGGCGCCGGAGACCTCGCCGGTGTAGGCACCGCTGTCGTGCGCCGACAGGTCCTGTGCGCCGAGGACGAGCGAGAGGCCGTCCGCGTCGAGCAGGGTCTGCACGCTGCGCAGGTCGGTGAAGGGCGGGAAGACGGCTGCCTCGACGGAGGAGTGGTCGTGCTTCGCGTCCTTCAGGCTCCAGGCGAGCTTCTGCACGAAGGCGATGGCCTGCAGGTGGTCGAGGTTCATCTTCCAGTTGCCGGCGATGAGGGGCGTGCGCGTGGTCACCATCCGAGGACCTCCAGTCCGGGGAGTCGTTTGCCCTCGAGGAACTCGAGGCTGGCTCCACCACCGGTGGAGATGTGGCCGAACTGGTCGTCGTCGAAGCCGAGGGCACGGACGGCCGCGGCCGAGTCCCCTCCCCCGACGACGCCCAGGCCGTCGACGCGCGTGAGCGCCTCGGCGACCGTCTTCGTGCCGTGGGCGAAGGCGTCGAACTCGAACACGCCCATGGGCCCGTTCCAGAACACGGTCTTGGAGGCGGCGACGATCTCCGCGAAGCGGGTCGCCGTGTCCGGTCCGATGTCGAGGCCGATCGCCCCGTCCCCGAGCTCGGAGGTCTCGATGCCGTCCGCAGGGACGACCGCGTGCTCGGCGTCGGCCGAGAAGGCCGAGGCGACGACGACGTCGGTGGGCAGGACGATCTGCACGCCGCGCTCGTCGGCGTCGGCGAGGTAGCCCCTCACCCGGTCGAGCTGGTCCTTCTCGAGGAGGCTGCCGCCTACGGCGTGGCCCTGTGCGGCGAGGAACGTGAAGAGCATGCCGCCGCCGACCAGGAGCGAGTCGACGCGGGGCAGGAGGTGCTCGATGACGCCGAGCTTGTCGGACACCTTCGAGCCGCCGAGCACCACCGTGTAGGGGCGCTCGGGCGTCTCGGTGAGCTTCTCCAGGACGGAGAGCTCGGTCTCGATGAGCGTGCCGGCCGCGCTCGGGAGGAGCTGCGGCAGCTCGTAGACGCTGGCCTGCTCGCGGTGCACGACGCCGAAGCCGTCCGAGACGAACAGGTCGCCGTGCGCCGCGAGCTGCTCGGCGAAGGCGCGACGCTCGTCGGCGTCCTTCGAGGTCTCCGCCGGGCTGAACCGGAGGTTCTCGAGGACGACCACCTGGCCGTCGGCCAGGCCGGCCACCGCCTCCTCGGCCTCGCTGCCGACGGTGGAGGGAACGAACGAGACGTCGGCGTCGAGCAGCTCGCCGAGGCGGGCCGCCACGGGGCGCAGGCTGAACTCGTCGACGGGCCGGCCGTCGGGGCGGCCGAGGTGCGAGATGACGACGACGCGGGCGCCGTCGGCCACGAGCGCCTGCAGGGTGCCGACGGATGCACGGACGCGGCCGTCGTCGGTGATGGCGCCGTCCTTCAGCGGGACGTTCAGGTCGCAGCGGACGATCACGCGCTTTCCCGACGTCGAGCCGAGCGACTCGAGGGTTCGGAGGGTCATGGAACTCGATTCTGTGGAGGGGGTCGGTGGAGAGACGAGGAGGCGGCCAGGCCGAGGGCCTGACCGCCTCCCGGGTCGATCGTGGTGCGGACGCCTACAGGCGGTCGGCGACGTACTTCGTCAGGTCGACGAGACGGTTCGAGTAGCCCCACTCGTTGTCGTACCAGGACGTGATCTTGACCATGTTGCCGATGACCTTCGTGAGGCCCGAGTCGTAGATCGACGAGTGCGGGTCGGTCGTGATGTCGGACGAGACGAGCGGGTCCTCCGAGTAGAGGAGGATGCCCTTGAGGTCGCCCTCGGCCGCGGCCTTGTAGGCCGCGTTGATCTGCTCGACCGTGACGGGGGTGCTGGTCTGCAGCGTGACGTCGGTGATCGAGCCGGTCGGCACCGGGACGCGCAGCGCGTAGCCGTCGAGCTTGCCCGACAGCTCGGGGATGACGAGGCCGATGGCCTTGGCCGCACCGGTCGAGGTGGGGACGATGTTGATCGCGGCGGCGCGGGCACGACGCGGGTCCTTGTGGGGGCCGTCCTGCAGGTTCTGGTCGGCCGTGTAGGCGTGCACCGTCGTCATGAGGCCGCGCTCGACCCCGAAGTTGTCGAGGAAGACCTTCATCAGGGGCGCGAGGCTGTTCGTGGTGCACGACGCGTTCGAGATGATGTGGTGGTTGGCGGGGTCGTAGATGCCCTCGTTGACGCCGAGGACGATCGTCGCGTCGTCGCCGGTGGCGGGCGCCGAGATCAGGACCTTCTTCGCGCCGGCGTCGATGTGCTTCTGCGCGTCCTCCGCCTTCGTGAAGAAGCCGGTGGACTCGACGACGATGTCGACGCCCAGCTCGCCCCAGGGCAGGTTGGCGGGGTCGCGCTCGGCGAGGACCTTGATCGGCTTGCCGTCGACGACGATCGAGTCGCCGTCGAGCTCGACCGTGGCATCGAGACGGCCCGTGATGGAGTCGAACTTGAGCAGGTGCGCGAGGGCGGCGTTGTCGGTCAGGTCGTTGACGGCGACGATCTCGATGTCGGTGCCCTTGGCGAGCGCCGCGCGGAAGTAGTTGCGGCCGATGCGACCGAAGCCGTTGATGCCGATCTTGACGGTCAAGGGAACTCCTGTTGATCAGGCGTCGCGGGGACGCGTGGAGGGGGCGGGCGACCAGGCCCGTGGCTCACGATCCGGCCGGGGCGACCGGGCTTCGCGTCCGTCTACGACAGTACCAGTCGACCGCCTCCGTGACCCCGGCAGCGCCGCCTGCGTCGGAGGCGTCAGTCGAGGTCGAGGTCGGACGGCAGGCTGGCCTCGGTCCCGGGCAGGCCGAGGTCGGACGCCTTCTTGTCGGCCATGGCCAGGAGGCGGCGGATCCGCCCGGCGACGGCGTCCTTCGTCATGGGCGGGTCGGCGTGGTGGCCGAGCTCGTCGAGGCTCGCGTCACGGTGTGCCAGGCGGAGGTCGCCGGCGTACTTGAGGTGGTCGGGGATGTCCTCGCCGAGCAGCTCCATGGCACGCTCGACCCGGGCGCACGCGGCGACGGCGGCCTGGGCGCTGCGTCGCAGGTTCGCGTCGTCGAAGTTCACGAGCCGGTTGGCCGTCGCCCGGACCTCACGGCGCTGGCGCATCTCCTCCCATTCGCTGACGCTCTTGAGGGCGCCCATGACCGTCAACATCGCGCTGATCGCCTCGCCCTCACGGACCAGCACCCGGTGGACGCCGCGGACCTCACGGGCCTTGGCCGCGATGCCGAGCCGCCCGGCCGCGCCGACGAGCGCCATGGCCGACTCGTTGCCGGGGCAGACGACCTCGAGCGAGGCGGACCGGCCGGGGTCGGTCAACGAGCCCTGGGCCAGGAAAGCACCGCGCCAGATGGCCGCCAGGTCGTCGCGGGACCCGGTCGTGAGACGGTTCGGCAGCCCGCGGACCGGACGGCGGCGGGCGTCCATCAGACCCGTCTGGCGGGCCAGGGTCTCGCCGGCCTCGTGGACGCGCACGAGGTACTGGGCGGTGCGTCGCGTCCCCGACGCGGACACGACGGACACGTCGCTGCGCGCGCCGTAGAGCTCGGCCAGGTCCTTGCGGACACGGCGGGCGATCACCGGGCTGTCGAGCTCGGCCTCGACGGCGATGCGGCCCGAGATGACGTGCAGCCCGCCGGCGAAACGCAGGATGGTCGCGACCTCGGCGGCCCGGACCGTCGTCCTGCTCACCTCGACGCGGGCGAGTTCTTCTTTGACGTCGGCGGTCTGTGCCACTGGTCGTTCCTCTTTCATCAGTCGTTGTCGGGCGTGCGGGGCACGGCCCCGCGCAGCCGGAGGGCGCGCCCGTGCGACCGCCGGGTCACTCCCGGCCCAGGTCGCGGTGCTTCACGGCGACGGCCACCCCGGGGAGCCCGCGCAGATGCGCCGCCAGCTCGCCGACCAGGGTGACGGATCGGTGCTTCCCGCCCGTGCAGCCGATGGCGATCGTAGCGTGTCTCTTGTTCTCGCGCTGGTAGCCGGCGAGGACGGGCTCGCAGGCGGCGCCGAAGGCCCGGACGAAGTCGCGGGCCCCGCTCTGGGCCATCACGTAGCTCGTCACGGGCTCGTCCAGGCCCGTCTGCGAGCGGAGCTCGGGGACCCAGAACGGGTTCGGCAGGAACCGGGCGTCGCCCACCATGTCGGCGTCCGCGGGCAGCCCGTACTTGAAGCCGAAGCTCAGCACCGTGACCTGCACCCCGGCCCGCTCGGACTCGGCGAACTTCTCGGTGATGGTCGTCGCGAGCTGGTGGATGTTCAGCTCGGAGGTGTCGATGATGACGTCGCTCGTCTCGCGCAGCTCCTCCATCCGGGAGCGCTCGGCGACGATGCCGTCGAGCAGGGTGCCGTCCCCCTGGAGCGGGTGCGGCCGACGGACCTGCTCGAACCGGCGCACGAGGGCGGCGTCGGTGGCGTCGAGGAACAGGACGCGGACCTTGCTCGGCATGCTCTCGCGGAGCGTGCGCACCGCCTCCTGCGCCTCGGAGAAGAGGCGACCGCCTCGGACGTCGACCACCGCGGCGATCTTCGGCAGCGAGTCGCCGGCGCGCTCGGCGAGGTCGAGGAGGGGCCGCAGCATCTGGGCGGGCAGGTTGTCGACCACGTACCAGCCCAGATCCTCGAGGGCGTTGCCGACCGTCGACCGGCCGGCACCGGACATCCCGGTGACGATCATGACCTCTTGCTGCTCGTGTGCGTCGCTCATGGTGGCGGGGCCTTCGCTGGTGGCGGGTCGGTGCGGGACGGGCGGGTCGAGTCTAGGCGGGAGCGCGGGCGTCGTCGGCCTCGTTCGTGGTCTCGACCGCCGCCTCGGCATCGACCGAGGCATCGGTGTCGGTGTCGGTGTCGGTGTCGGCCGAGGTGACGGCGTCGGGCTCGACGTCTCCGGCCTCCGCGGACCCGAGCTGACCGACGACGGCTGCGGCGAGCGTCGGGCCGATGCCCCGGATCGACGAGATCTCGTCCGGCGTGGCCTGCTTGAGCCTCTTCACCGAGCCGAAGTGCTTCAGCAGGCGAGCGACGCGCGACGGCCCGAGGCCGGGGATCTCGGCCAGCTGGGTCGTGATGTCGCGCTTGCGACGCTGTCGCTGGTGCGTGATCGCGAACCGGTGGGCCTCGTCGCGGATCCGCTGGATCAGGAAGAGCGCGTCGGAGTTGCGCGGCAGGATGACGGGGAAGTCGTCGTCGGGCAGCCAGATCTCCTCGAGCCGCTTGGCGATGCCGCAGAGCGCGATGTCGGTGACCCCGGCGTCGTCGAGCGCCCGCCGGGCGGCGGCGACCTGGGGCTGGCCCCCGTCGACGATCAGCAGGTTCGGCCGGTAGGCGAAGCGCTTGCGCTCCTCGCCGACCTCGGCCACCGGGGCGAGTTCGTCGTCGAGGCGCGAGAGCCGCCTGCTGAGCGTCTGGTAGATCGACTCCGTGTCGTCGGTCGACTGCGGGATGTTGAAGCGCCGGTACTGGTCCTTGCGAGGCAGGCCGTCCTCGAAGACGACCATCGAGGCGACGATGTTGGTGCCGGACAGGTGCGAGACGTCGTAGCACTCCATCCGGAGTGGCGCCTCGGTCATGCCCAGCGCCTCCTGGATGTCGGCCAGGGCGGTGGACCGCGTCGCGAAGTCGGCGCTGCGACGGGTCTTGTAGAGCATCAGGGACTGCTGCGCGTTGAGCGTGGCCGTCTGCATGAGCGCAGCCTTCTCGCCTCGCTGTGCGGTGCGGACCTGCACCTTGCCTCTCCCCCGGATCTCGCTGAGGACGGCCTCCAGGGCGTCGTTGTCGTCGGGCACCGTCGTCACGACGATCTCGCGCGGCACCTCGGACCCGGCGGTGTACCGGCCCTGCAGCACCTGCTCGACGAGCTCGCCTGAGGTGATGTCGATCTCCTTGTCGACGACCCAGCCCCGGGAGCCGCGGATGCGGCCGCCGCGGACGGTGAAGAGCTGCACGGCGGCCGCCAGCTCGTCCTCGACGAGGGCGTAGAGGTCGAGGTCGACGGAGTCGCGCAGCACGACCGCCGACTTGTCGAGCACCGCCTCGAGGGCCTGCACCTGGTCGCGGTAGCGGGCCGCCTCCTCGTAGCGCTGCTCGAGGGCGGCCGTCTTCATCGCCTTCTGCTTGTCGGCGATGACCTTCTTGTCGTAGCTGCCCATGAACTTGACGAACTCGTCGACGATCGCGCGGTGCTCTTCGATCGAGACCTTGTGCGAGCAGGGCCCGCCGCAGCGACCGATCTGGCCCGGGAAGCACGGCTTGCCGGTCTCCATCGCCTTCTTGTAGCTGCTGTCGGAGCAGGTGCGGATCGGGAAGACCTTGATCATCTGGTCGATCGTGTCGTGCACGGCCCAGATCTTCGGGTAGGGCCCGAAGTACTTCGCGCCCTTGATGCGCGGGTTGCGCGTGACCATGACCCGGGGGGCCTCGTCGCCGAGGGTCACCGCCATGAACGGGTACGTCTTGTCGTCCCGGAACTTGACGTTGAAGGGCGGGTCGAACTCCTTGATCCAGGTGTACTCGAGCTGGAGCGCCTCGATGTCGCTGCCGACGACCGTCCACTCGACGCTGCGGGCCGTGAGGACCATCCGCCGCGTGCGCTCGTGCAGGGTCGGCAACGGCGCGAAGTAGTTGCTCAGCCGGGCACGGAGGCTCTTCGCCTTGCCGACGTAGAGGACACGCCCGCGCTCGTCCCGCCAGCGGTAGACCCCGGGGTCGGTCGGGATCTCACGCGCTGGCGGCCGCCAGGAGACCGTGTTGCTCATCGAGCCTCGACTGCCTCCCGACGTCGGCTGCCCGTCGTCGTCGCGACCTTCTTCTTCTTGGCCGCGGCCGGGCCGGGCGCGGCGTGACCTGACTCGAGGATCTCCGCGAGGAACACGCCGGTGTGGCTCTCCGGCACGGTGGCGAGGTGCTCGGGCGTGCCCGTGGCGAGGACGGTGCCTCCCCCGGCTCCGCCCTCGGGGCCCATGTCGATCAGCCAGTCGGCCGACTTGATCACGTCGAGGTTGTGCTCGATCGTGATCACGGTGTTGCCTTTGTCGACGAGGCCGTCGAGCACGAGCAGCAGCTTGCGGACGTCCTCGAAGTGCAGGCCCGTGGTGGGCTCGTCGAGCACGTAGATGCTGCGCCCGTTCGAGCGCTTCTGCAGCTCGGTCGCCAGCTTGACCCGCTGCGCCTCGCCGCCGCTCAGGGTGGTCGCGCTCTGGCCGAGGCGCACGTAGCCGAGGCCGACGTCGACCAGCGTCTTCATGAAGCGCGAGATCGCCGAGATGGGCTCGAAGAAGTCGGCCGCCTCGCTGATCGGCATGTCGAGCACCTCGGAGATGTTCTTGCCCTTGTACTGGACCGCGAGGGTGTCGCGGTTGTAGCGCGCGCCCCCGCAGACCTCGCAGGCGACGTAGACGTCGGGCAGGAAGTTCATCTCGATCTTGATCGTGCCGTCGCCCGCGCAGTTCTCGCAGCGACCGCCCTTGACGTTGAAGCTGAACCGGCCCGGCAGGTAGCCGCGGGCCTTCGCGTCGACGGTCTCGGCGAACAGGTTGCGGATCCGGTCGAAGACGCCGGTGTAGGTCGCGGGGTTCGAGCGCGGCGTCCGACCGATCGGCGCCTGGTCGACGTGCACCACCTTGTCGAGGTGCTCGAGACCGGTGACCCGCAGGTGGCGCCCCGGGATCTGGCGAGCACCGTTCAGCTTGTTGGCCATCACCTTGTAGAGGATGTCGTTGACCAGGGAGGACTTGCCCGAGCCGCTCACGCCGGTCACCGCGACGAAGACGCCGAGCGGGAAGTCGACGGTGACGTCGCGCAGGTTGTTGGCCTTCGCGCCGACGACGGAGACCACGCGGTCGCGGTCGACGGGGCGACGCGTGGTCGGCGTGGCGATCGAGCGGCGGCCGGCGAGGTAGTCGCCGGTGTAGGACTCGGTGTTGGTCAGCAGGTCTTCGTAGCTGCCCGAGTGCACGACCTTGCCGCCGTTGACGCCGGCGCCCGGTCCGATGTCGACGACCCAGTCGGCGGTCTTGATCGTGTCCTCGTCGTGCTCGACGACGATGAGCGTGTTGCCGAGGTCGCGGAGCTTGACGAGGGTGTCGATCAGCCGTCGGTTGTCGCGCTGGTGAAGGCCGATGCTGGGCTCGTCCAGCACGTAGAGCACGCCCGTCAGGCCCGAGCCGATCTGGGTCGCCAGCCGGATGCGCTGTGCCTCGCCGCCCGAGAGCGACCCCGCGGCACGGCCGAGGGACAGGTAGGTGAGCCCCACCTCGAGCAGGAACTCGAGGCGCACGCGGATCTCGCGGAGCACCTGTGCGGCGATGCGCGCCTCGCGGGTCGTCAGCGTGAGCCCGTTCACGAACGCGAACGCGTCGGTGAGGCTGAGCTCGGCGACGTCCGCGATGCTCTGCTCGGCGACCGTGACCGCGAGCACCTCGGGCTTCAACCGCTTGCCGCCGCAGACGGAGCACGGGATCTCGCGGAGGTACTCGGAGTAGCGCTGGCGCTGTGTGTCAGTCTCGGCCTCGGCGTACTTGCGCTCGATGTAGGGCATCACGCCCTCGAACCCGGTCGAGTACTTCATCTCACGGCCGAAGCGGTTCTTCCACTTGACGGTGACCTCGAAGTCGTTGCCCTGCAGGACGGCCTGCTGGATGCGGGCCGGCAGCTCGCGCCACGGGGTCTTGAGGCTGAAGTCGAGGTCGGCCGCGAGCCCCTCGAGCAGCTTCTGGAAGTAGTTGTAGAGGCCCTTGCCCGAGTTGGTCCAGGGCAGGATGACGCCCTCGGCCAGGCTCAGGTCGGGGTCGCCGAGCACGAGGTCGGTGTCGACCGACATTCGCGTCCCGAGGCCGGAGCACTCGGGGCAGGCGCCGAAGGGGGCGTTGAACGAGAAGGTGCGGGGCTCGATCTCGGTGAGCTGCACCGGGTGGCCGTTCGGGCACGAGAGCTTCTCGGAGAACGTTCGGTACTTGCCCGCTGCGCCGGCGTCCGTGTCGACGAAGTCGACGGTGACGAGGCCGTCGGTGAGGCGCAGGGCGGTCTCGAGCGAGTCGGTCAGTCGCGTGAGCCCCTCGTCGGAGGCGACGAGTCGGTCGACGACGACCGAGATGTCGTGCTTGACCTGCTTCTTGAGCTTGGGAGGCGAGCTCAGCTGCACCTGCTCGCCGTCGACGATCGCCCGGGAGTACCCGCTCGAGGCGAGCTCGGCGAAGAGGTCGACGAACTCGCCCTTCTTCTGCGAGACGACGGGGCTGAGCACCTGGAAGCGCGTGCCGGTCTCGAGCGTCATCAGCTGGTCGGCGATCTGCTGCACGGTCTGGCGGCTGATCACCTCGCCGCACACGGCGCAGTGCGCGATGCCGATGCGGGCCCAGAGCAGGCGCATGTAGTCGTAGATCTCAGTGATCGTGCCGACCGTGGACCGTGGGTTGCGGTTCGTCGACTTCTGGTCGATCGACACGGCCGGGCTGAGGCCCTCGATGAAGTCGACGTCGGGGCGGTCGACCTGCCCGAGGAACTGGCGCGCGTAGGCGGAGAGCGACTCGACGTAGCGCCGTTGGCCCTCGGCGAAGATCGTGTCGAACGCGAGGGACGACTTGCCCGACCCGGAGAGGCCGGTGAACACGACCATCGAGTCGCGGGGGATCTCGAGGTCGACGTTGTCGAGGTTGTGGACTCGGGCACCCCGCACGCTGAGCACGGAGGAACCTTCTACGGGTGAGATTGACACTCTTACCATTCTACGGAAGCCCCTGACATCGAGGCCGGCCGACGGGGAGATCGGCCGGGTGACGGCAGCAGGAGAAGCGTCCGCGCGCTAGAGGACGGGGTCTGTGTGGGTGAGCTCGGCCGAGACGGCCCAGAGCCGTTCTGCCGCGGCCGGGTCTCGTGCGTGCTTCTTCGTGGGGACGACAGCGGGCGCGCCGGTCAGCTGGAACCACCCGGAGGGGCCCAGTATTCCCCGCCCTGCACGCCGGGGTCGACGGTCGCGTGGACGAGCGGCTCGGCCCCGGCCTCCTTGCCCTGGGAGAACGCGTGCATGGCGGAGGTGACGACCGCAGGGGGCCGACGAGGCTCGACGACGGGCGGCCGCGGGTCGCTGAGCGACTCGAACGAGAGGCCCGGGTGGGCGATCACGCTCGACACCGACGAGCCGGCGGCCCGGAGGCGCCGGTCGAGCTCGAGCCCGAAGGTCATGACCGCGAGCTTCGATCGCGCGTAGGCGACGGCCCCCGAGTAGCTCGAGACCATCATCGGGTCGTCGAGGTCGAGGCGGACGAAGCGGTGGCTGATGCTGCCGAGGTGGACGACGCGGCCGCGAGGAGACTCGGAGAGCGCCGGCAGCAGGTGCGAGACCAACGCGAAGTGCCCGAGGTGGTTCGTGCCGAACTGCAGCTCGAACCCGTCGGCCGTCGTCTGACGCCGGCGAGAGCCGACGACCCCCGCGTTCGCGAGCAGGGCGTCCACGCCCCCGGCGGCCGTGAGCGCGTCCACGCCGGACTGCACCGAGGACAAGTCGGCGAGGTCGAGGTCGACGGTCGAGACGTCGGCGCCGGGGACCCGGTCTCGCACTGTGTCGGCCGCACGGACGGCCCGCTCCGGGCTCCGGGCCGCCAACACGACCTGGTGACCCAGGGCGGCGAGGCGCTCGGCCGCGAAGTAGCCCAGCCCCGCGGTCGCCCCGGTGACGACGACGCGGAGGCGACGATCAGCGGGCATGGCCGGCCGCCTCCATCTGTCGAAGGTCGCGCTTGAGGTCGGCGACCTCGTCACGCAGGCGACCGGCGAGCTCGAACTTGAGCTCGGCGGCGGCCTGGAGCATCTGGTCGTTGAGGTCGGCGATGATCGACTCGAGTCCGTTGGCGGCGTTCGCCGCCTTGCCCTCTCGACGAAGGTTGGGGGTCGGGGCGCGCTTGCCGCCCTGGCGGCCGGCCAGCAGCTCGGCCGTGTCCGCGCCCTCGCGAGCCAGGACCTCGGTGATGTCGGCGATCTTCTTGCGGAGCGGTTGCGGGTCGATCCCGCGCTCGAGGTTGTAGGCGACCTGCTTCTCGCGCCGTCGGTCTGTCTCTTCGAGGGCGTTGCGCATCGAGTCGGTCATGACGTCGGCGTACATGTGCACCTCGCCGGAGACGTTTCGCGCCGCACGTCCGATGGTCTGGATGAGCGACGTCGACGACCGCAGGAACCCCTCCTTGTCGGCGTCGAGGATGGCGACCAGCGACACCTCGGGCAGGTCGAGGCCCTCGCGGAGGAGGTTGATGCCGACGAGGACGTCGTAGACGCCCTGACGCAGCTCCGTCAGCAGCTCCACCCGTCTCAGGGTGTCGACGTCGGAGTGCAGGTACCGGACCCGGACGCCGGCCTCAGTGAGGAAGTCGGTCAGCTCTTCGGCCATCTTCTTCGTGAGCGTCGTGACGAGCACGCGCTCGTCCTTCTCGACGCGGACCCGGATCTCGTCGAGCAGGTCGTCGATCTGGCCCTCCGAGGGCTTGACCACGATCTGGGGGTCGACGAGCCCCGTGGGACGGATGATCTGCTCGACCACGCTGTCGGTGATGCCGAGCTCGTACTTGCCCGGGGTCGCCGACAGGTAGACCTTCTGCCCCACCCTGCCGAGGAACTCCTCGAACTTGAGCGGGCGGTTGTCGAGGGCACTCGGCAGTCGGAAGCCGTGGTCGACGAGCGTGCGCTTGCGGGAGGCGTCGCCCTCGTACATCGCGCCGATCTGCGGGACCGTCACGTGGGACTCGTCGATGACGACGAGGAAGTCGTCGGCGAAGTAGTCGAGGAGGCAGTGCGGGGCCTCGCCCGGACCCCGGCCGTCGATGTGCGCCGAGTAGTTCTCGATGCCGTTGCAGAACCCGATCTGCTCCATCATCTCGAGATCGAAGGTCGTTCGCATGCGGAGGCGCTGGGACTCGAGCAGCTTGCCCTGCTTGTCGAGCTCGTCGAGGCGGGTGGCGAGTTCCTCTTTGATGGTGCCGATGGCGCGGTGCATCACGTCGGTGCCCGCGACGTAGTGCGAGCCGGGGAACACCGACACCGCGTCCATGGTGCGGACGACGTCGCCCGTGAGGGGGTGGAGAGCGTAGAGGGCCTCGATCTCGTCGCCGAACATCTCGATGCGGATGGCCAGCTCTTCGTACATCGGGATGATCTCGATGGTGTCGCCGCGCACCCGGAAGTTGCCCCGGGAGAAGTCGATGTCGTTGCGCTGGTACTGCATCGAGACGAAGCGCCGGATCAGTGTCTCGCGGTCGATCTTCATGCCGACCTGCAGGGCGATCATCGCCTGCATGTAGCCCTCGGGCGTGCCGAGGCCGTAGATGCAGGACACAGTCGAGACGACGATGACGTCGCGACGGCTGAGCAGCGAGTTGGTCGTGGAGTGCCGCAGCCGCTCGACCTCGGCGTTGATCGAGCTGTCCTTCTCGATGAAGGTGTCGGTCTGCGGGACGTACGCCTCGGGCTGGTAGTAGTCGTAGTACGAGACGAAGTACTCGACGGCGTTGTGCGGGAACATCTCGCGGAACTCGTTGGCCAGCTGGGCCGCGAGGGTCTTGTTGTGGGCCAGGACGAGGGTCGGGCGCTGGACCTGCTCGACGAGCCAGGCGGTCGTCGCGGACTTGCCGGTGCCGGTCGCGCCGAGCAGCACGACGTCGGTCTCGCCCGCGTTGATGCGCCCCGCGAGCTCGGCGATGGCGGCCGGCTGGTCGCCGCTCGGCTCGTACTCGCTGACTACTTCGAAGGGGCGGACACTGCGGGTCGGTTCCATGTCTCCGAGTCTAGGAGCGACCACTGACACTCGGCCCCGAGGGGCCCGCCGCCTTCGCCGCTGACAGCGAACGCAGCACCTCGGCGACCTCGTCCGCCCTCGCGAGGGTCGCCTCCAGCGAGATCGAGGAGTCGACCACCAGGTCGGCGACGGCGAGGCGGGCCTCGTCGTCGGCCTGGGCGTCGACGCGGCGGACCGCCTCCTCAGGGCTCATCCCTCGGAGCTCGACCAAGCGCGTCAACCGCACCTCGCGAGGCGCGTGGACGACGACCACCACGTCGAACTCGCCCGCACCCCGCGTCTCGACCAGGAGCGGCACGTCGTACACGACGACCCTGGTCGGGTCGTCGGCCACCGCCTCCTCCATGCGCCGGCGGGAGAGCTCGCGGACGGCCGGGTGGGTGATCGCCTCGAGGTCGCGACGGGCCGCCGGGTCGGAGAAGACCAGGGCGCCGAGGGCGGGCCGGTCGAGATCGCCCGACGGCGTGAGGACGTGGTCTCCGAAGCGCCGCCGGATCGCCTCGAGACCGGGCGTGCCCGGCGCGACGACCTCGCGGGCGAGCTGGTCGGCGTCGATGTGGGCCGCGCCCCGCTCGGCGAGACGGCGGGACACGACGCTCTTGCCGGCGGCGATGCCCCCGGTCAGGCCACAGACGAACATGCGTCGAGGCTACCCGGGACCGCGGCCCGGGAACGCCGAACGGCGGCCCCCTCGAGGAGGGGACCGCCGTTCGAGTCGGTCAGGCGCCGAGACGCCGTGACCTGGGTGTGACTAGTTGCTGCTGGACAGCTTCTCGCGCAGAGCGGCGAGCGACTCGTCGTCGGCGAGGGTGCCGGCACCGGCGGTCTCGCTCGAGAAGGTCGAGCCCGAGGGAGCCTCGAAGGAGGCCTCTTCGGTGAGCGACGCAGCGACCTGCTTCTTGTGCGCCTCCCAGCGAGCCTGGGCGGCAGCGTAGTCCTGCTCCCACTTCTCGCGCTGCGAGTCGAAGCCCTCGCGCCACTCGTTCGTCTCCGGGTCGAAGCCCTCGGGGTACTTGTAGTTGCCCTGGTCGTCGTACTCGGTGAGCATGCCGTAGAGCGCCGGGTCGAACTCGGTGCCCTCGGGGTCCACGCCCTCGTTGGCCTGCTTGAGGCTCAGCGAGATGCGGCGACGGTCGAGGTCGATGTCGATGACCTTGACGAACACCTCGTCGCCGACGGCGACGACCTGCTCGGCCAGCTCGACGTGCTTCGCCGACAGCTCGGAGATGTGCACGAGGCCCTCGATGCCGTCCGCGACGCGGACGAACGCGCCGAAGGGGACGAGCTTCGTGACCTTGCCCGGCGCGACCTGTCCGATCGCGTGGGTGCGGGCGAAGACCTGCCACGGGTCCTCCTGCGTCGCCTTGAGCGAGAGCGACACGCGCTCACGGTCGAGGTCGACCTCGAGGATCTCGACGGTGACTTCCTGACCGACCTCGACGACCTCGCTGGCGTGCTCGATGTGCTTCCAGCTGAGCTCGGAGACGTGCACGAGGCCGTCCACGCCGCCGAGGTCGACGAACGCGCCGAAGTTGACGATCGAGGAGACGATGCCCTTGCGGACCTGGCCCTTGTGCAGGTTGTTGAGGAACGTGGTGCGGCTCTCGGACTGCGTCTGCTCGAGGAGCGCACGGCGCGACAGGACCACGTTGTTGCGGTTCTTGTCGAGCTCGAGGATCTTCGCCTCGATCTCCTGGCCCAGGTAGGGCGTGAGGTCGCGGACGCGGCGCAGCTCGATGAGCGACGCGGGCAGGAAGCCACGGAGGCCGATGTCGACGATGAGGCCGCCCTTGACGACCTCGATGACCGTTCCGGTGACGACGCCGTCGGCGTCCTTGATCTTCTCCACGTCGCCCCAGGCACGCTCGTACTGAGCGCGCTTCTTGGACAGGATCAGACGGCCTTCCTTGTCCTCCTTCTGGAGGACGAGGGCCTCGACGGTGTCGCCGACCTCGACGACCTCGGTGGGGTCGACGTCGTGCTTGATCGACAGCTCGCGCGAGGGGATGACGCCCTCGGTCTTGTAGCCGACGTCGAGGAGGACCTCGTCGCGGTCGATCTTGACGACGGTGCCCTCGATGAGGTCGCCGTCGTTGAAGAACTTCAGGGTCTTCTCGACCGCGGCCAGGAAGTCATCAGCGGATCCGATGTCGTTGATGGCGACCTGCTTGGGTGCCTTGGTCGTTACGGTTGTCATGTAGTTAGTGCTCCAGTGAAAGCATGTATCGGGCCGTGGTCGTCCAGAGGGCTGGGCCTTCTCGGGGGTGTCGACCGCGGCGTGCGGACAGATCGGCGCAGATAGCGCTGGTACATACTACCTGCGCGTCGCCCCGGCGGGCAACGATCAGGAGAGCAGCGCGCGCCGCAGCGTGTCGAGCCCGACGCCGCCGAGCTGGAGCGCCTCACGGTGGAACGCGCGGAGGTCGAAGTCGGCTCCCTCGCGACGAGCCCGCTCGGCACGCAGGTCCTCCCAGATCCGCTGTCCGACCTTGTACGACGGGGCCTGGCCCGGCCAGCCGAGGTAGCGGTCGACCTCGAAGCGGACGAACTCGTCGTCCATGGCGACGTTGGCGCGCAGGAACGCCAGCGCGGTCTCGTGGCTCCAGGGCTCGGTCGAGCCGGGGAACGTCTTGCCGAGGTGCACGCCGACGTCGAGCACCACCCTGGCGGCGCGCATCCGCTGGCCGTCGAGCATCCCGAGGCGGTCGCCCGGGTCGGAGAGCCAGCCGAGCTCGTCCATCAGCCTCTCCGCGTAGAGGGCCCAGCCCTCGGCGTGCCCCGACGTGCCGGCGAGCTGGCGGCGCCAGGTGTTCAGCTGGGCGCTGTTGTAGACCGCCTGGCCGAGCTGGAGGTGGTGCCCCGGCACGCCCTCGTGGAACACGGTCGTCGTCTCGCGCCAGGTGCCGAAGCGCGTGACGCCCTCGGGGACCGACCACCACATGCGGCCGGGACGGGAGAAGTCGTCGCTGGGGCTCGTGTAGTAGATGCCGCCGTCCTTCGTCGGCGCGATGCGGCACTCAAGGCGACGGACGGGGTCCGGCACGTCGAAGTGCGTGCCGGCGAGCTCGGCCACGGCGCGGTCGCTGACCCGCTGCATCCACTGCTGGAGCGCCTCCGTGCCCTCGAGCTGTCGCGCGGGGTCGGCGTCGAGGACGGCGATCGCCCGCGCCACGTCCGCGCCCGGCTCGATCTCGCGTGCCACCGCCTCCTGCTCGCTCGTCATGCGGGCGAGCTCGGCGAGGCCCCACTCGTACGTCTCGTCGAGGTCGACGGTCGCCCCGAGGAACCGCCTCGAGTGCAGGGCGTAGGCGTCGCGGCCGACGCCGTCCTCGACGGCGGCCGCGGGCAGCAGCTCGTCGAGCAGGAACCGGCGTGCGGCGAGGTAGCCCTCACCCGCCGAGGAGGCGCCCCTCGCGAGGTCGGACGCGAGCCCGGCTGAGGGGGCGGTGCCGTCCGCCAGCCGCGCCGACGAGGCGAGCTCGGCGAAGAAGCCGTCCGGTGAACCGATCCGGGCGCACTGCTCGGCCACGGCCTCGACCTGGCGCCGCGCGGGCACGACGCCCTCGGCGATGCCCTGGCGGAGGGTCTCCACCAGCTGCCCGAGGGCCTGGTCGACCCGGCCGAGGCGCGAGGCGACGTCGGCCCAGTCGCCCTCGGTCTCGGTGGGCATCAGGTCGTAGACCTCGCGGATCGCTTGGATCGGTGAGGCGATGACGTTGAGGTCGCGCAGCTGCAGACGCTGCTCGGCGTACTCGAGGTCGAGACGGAGCTCGGCCCCCAGGTCGTCCTGGGTGACGCGGTCGACGTCGTCGACGGGCTTCGCGGCGTCCAGCTCGGCGAGCACGCGGCGGACCGCCTCGACGTGGCGCTCGTGGCCCGCTGGCGAGTAGTCGCCGTACTCGCCCGTGCGGCCCTCGCGCCCGATCCACGTCGCGGTGGTGGGGTCGAGGTCGACGAGCTGGTCGACCCAGCGCTCGGCGATGCCGTCGATCGGGGTCTGCAGGCGGACGGGAGGCGTCGTGGGCTCGGTCATGGGACGAGGCTAGCGACGACGGCGGGGCGTCGCGTCGACCCGTGTCGACGCGACGCCCCGCAGGACGGACGGGTGCTACTCGGCGTCGAGGTCCGTCTCGAGCAGCGTGGCCAGCTCGTCGAGGGCGGTGTCGGCGTTGTCGCCGTCGGTGGCGAGGACGACCTCGTCGCCGTGGCCGATGCCGAGCGAGAGGACACCGAGGATGCTGGCGGCGTTGACGGTCTTGCCCGCGGGCGAGGTCAGCGTGACCTTGGCGCCGCTCTTGCCGGCGGCCTGGCTGAACAGCGAGGCGGGGCGGGCGTGCAGGCCGACGCTCGAGGCGATGGTGACGGTGCGTTCTGGCATTTCTTCTCCTTGGTCGAGACCGGTCTGGTCGGGGTGCGGGCCGGGGCCCTGGACGTGTCAGTCGTGGGTGGTCGGTCGATCGTCGCGGTGGGGCTCGATCGTGACCTTGATGGCCTCGCCGCTCGCGATGGCCTCGAGGGCGTGGTGCAGGCGGTCGAGGGGGAAACGGTGGGTGATCAGGTCGCCCACCACGACCTCGCCCGAGGCGATGAGCCGCAGCGCCTCGCGGTTGTGCGCCGGGCTCGACCCGTTCACGCCCACGATGGTCAGCTCACGGTAGTGCACGAGGTTCGAGTCGATGCTGATCTGCGAGTCGTCCCGGGCGAGGCCGCCGAAGAGGCTGAGGCGGCCGCCGGGCGCGAGGAGCGCGAGAGCCTGCTCCTGGGCGGGTCGTGACGCCGCGGCCGTGATGACGACGTCGACCCCCAGACCGCCGGAGGCGGCGCGGACCTGGTCGAGGACGACCTGGCGTCCGTCCGCTCCCGCCTCCACCGCGAGGGCGAGGTCCGGGCGGACGAGGGCGGCAGCCCGCGCGAGACGGTCCGCGTTCGCGTCGACGAGGATCACCTGACGCGCGCCCCGGGCGCGGGCGAGGCGGACGTGCATGCAGCCGATCGGTCCCGAGCCGATGACGAGGACGCTGTCCCCCGCGCCGACCCGCGCGAGCTCCTGGCCGTTGAGGACACAGGCGAGGGGCTCGACGAGCGACGCCTCCTCGGACGAGACGTGGTCGGGGACGCGGTTGACGCCGTCGACGGCCAGGACGGCCGCGGGGACGACCATGAAGTCGGCGAAGCCGCCGGCGTACTGGTAGCCGATGCTCGTCTGGCGGGGGCAGACGCTCGGCCGGCCGGCTCGGCAGACGTCGCAGGTGCCGCACGGCACGGCCGCGATCACCTGGACGCGGTCGCCGACGGCCCAGCCGTCGACCTCGTCGCCGACCTCGACGACGGTGCCGGCGACCTCGTGGCCCATCACCTGCGGGCCGGTCATGTGGGGGTGGCCCGACCGCAGGATCTTCAGGTCGGTGCCGCAGGCGGAGCAGTTGTCGACGCGGAGGAGGAGCTCACCGCGAGAGACCCCGGGCGTCGCCACGTCGTCGAGACGCACGTCGCCCGGGGCCCACCACTTCGCTGCTCTCACGAGGAGTCCGAGCCGCCCGTCACTCGTCGTCGTCGGTCGACGCGAGCAGCTCGTAGACCTCCGACGTCGTCGTGGCGCCGCGCAGGGCCGCAGCGGAGTCAGGGTCCATCAGGATGCTGGCGAGTTGGCTGAGGATGGCGATGTGGCCGTTGCCCGCCGCGGCGATGCCGACGGCGACCGAGACCTCGTTGCCGTCCCAGTCGACCGGGGTCGGGAAGCGGAGCACGACGAGGGCGTCCTTCTTCACCGAGTCCTTTCCGGCGAGCGTGCCGTGCGGGATCGCGACGCCCTCGCCGACGTAGGTCGACACCGAGTTCTCGCGCTCGAACATGGCGTCGACGTAGGTCTCGTCGATCGCCCCGGCCTCGATGAGCGCCTGGCCCGCGGCGCGGATGGCCTCGTCGCGGCTCGATGCCTTCTCGTCGAGACGGATCGACGACTCCGCGAGGAGCGACGTCAGCTCGGGTGCCTGCTGGTCCGCCATCGTCAGACCTCGACCGTCGTGCCGTCCTGGATGGCCTTGACCACCTTGGCGACCGAGGGGTCGCCCATGAACAGCTGGAACGGGACGACGGGGATGTTCGGCACGACGCCGCGCGCACGCTCGGCGAGGTTGTTCTGCGTCACGACGACGTCGGCGTCGGCCGGGATGTCGGCGACGGGCGAGTGCTCGACGGTCACGCCGCTCTTCTTGAGCTGCTTCTTGAGGGTCGAGGCCAGCATGACGCTGCTGCCCATGCCCGCGTCGCACGCGACGATGAGCTTCTTGATGGAGGAACCGTCGAGGGTTGCCATGTCAGTCTCCTTGTTTCTCAGGGTGGGGGGCCGGCCGGAGCCGGCCCCCCGAGTCAATCAGTTGGACGCTGAGGGCGCGGCCGTGCCCTTGCTGGTCGCCTTGTTTGCGGCCGTGGCGGCCTGGGCGTCGGCGAGTGCCTGCGCCTGGGCGGCGTCGTCCTCGGCGGCGGCCTCGCGCTTCTCCTTGCGGCCGAAGCCCATGAGGAACGAGCAGACCACGAACGAGACCGCGGCGGACAGCAGGATGCCGACCAGGATCACCGGGAAGTCGCCGGGGGCGGCGACGAGGGCGTAGGCGATGATGCTGCCGGGCGAGGGGCTCGCGACCAGGCCGACGCCCGTGAGGAGGAAGAAGCCGACTCCGGTCGCACCGCCGAGCACGGCGCCGATGAGGAGGATCGGCTTCATCAGCACGTACGGGAAGTAGATCTCGTGGATGCCGCCGAAGAACTGCACGATGATCGCAGCCGGTGCCGACGGACGGATGGCGCGCGGTCCGAAGAAGAGGAAGGCGAGCAGGATGCCGAGGCCCGGGCCGGGGTTCGACTCGAGCATGAACAGGATGGACTTGCCGGACTCGGCAGCCTGGTCGATCCCGAGGGGCGTGAGCACGCCCTGGTTGATGGCGTTGTTGAGGAACAGGATCTTCGCCGGCTCGATCAGCAGGGACGCCAGCGGCAGCAGGCCGCGCTCGACGAGGAAGTCGACCCCGTTGCCGAGGACCGTGGTCAGGCCCGAGGTGAGCGGCGCGATGCCGAAGTACGCGCCGATCGCCATGGCCCCGCCGAAGATGCCGAGCGAGAAGTTGTTGACGAGCATCTCGAAGCCGGACTTGATGCGGCCGTCGAGCGCGCGGTCGAACTGCTTGAGCAGCAGCGCGGCCAGCGGGCCGACGATCATCGCGCCGAGGAACTGCGGCTTGTCGGTCGCCACGATGACGCCCATCACGGCGATCGAGGCGATGACGGCCCCGCGCTGCCCGTGGACCATGCGGCCACCGGTGTACGCGATCAGGATCGGGAGCAGGTACAGGATGATCGGGTCGACCAGCGACGCGACGGTCTCGTTGGGCGTCCAGCCCGTGGGGATGAAGAGGGCCGTGATGAGGCCCCAGGCGATGAACGCGCCGATGTTCGGCATGACCATGCCGGCCAGGAAGCCGCCGAAGCGCTGGACGCGCGCGCGGACTCCCGTTCCGGTGACCGTGGGGGTGAATTCGGACATGAGGGGCGGTACTCCTTCGTACTCAGTGGTGAGTCTCGGTGAGGGTGGTGGGCAGGGACGTGGTGCGTCGGGTGGGGATCGAGGAGGCGGCGGCCGCGTCCCCGACGAGCGGGCTCGTCAGGTCGGGCTGCGCCAGGAGCGACGCCTCGGAGGCGTCGAGGTCGGAGGGCGCCGGGACCGTGGTGCCGGGCAGCCTCGTGGCGGCGGCACCCCAGGTCAGGGCGGCGAGGAGGGCGTCACGGGGGGCGCCTCCTGCGGTCTCGCTCGCGAGGTAGCCCGCGAGGAAGCTGTCGCCCGCGCCGACCGTGCTGCGGGGCACGGCGACGTGCGAGGTGCCGACTACGACGCCGTCGGGGCCGACGAGCACGGCGCCCTCGGCCCCGAGGCTCACGAGCACCGTACCCACCCCGGAGGCGCGGACGGCCTCGGCGGCCGCCACGACGTCGCCGAGCGTGTCGAGCGTGCGGCCGGCGAGCTCGGCGAGCTCGGCGAGGTTCGGCTTCAGCAGGTCGGGCCGGGCCTCGACCGCCGCGGACAGGGCGTCGCCGCTCGTGTCGACGGCGAGCTTGGCACCGGTCCGGCGCACGTCGTCGACAAAGCGGGCGAACGTCGCCGTGCTGATCTCGGGCGGCAGGCTGCCGGACACGACGATCCAGGTGGCGTCCTCCGCCGTCGCCCGGACGACGGCCGTGATCGCGGTCAGGTCGTCGTGGCTCAGCGCGAGACCGGGCTCGTTCAGCTTGGTCACCGTGCCGCCGGGCTCGGCGACGGTCAGGTTCGACCGGGTGCGGCCCGAGACGGGCACGTACCGCGCGCTCACGCCGGCCGCGTCGAGCAGGGCGCTCAGCTCCGCGCCCTCGCGGCCGCCGACCGGGAGCACGGCCACGCTGTTCACCCCGTGGGCGGTCAGGGCGCGGGCGACGTTGACGCCCTTGCCCGCCGGCTCGAGGAGCGGCGCGCCCGTGCGGACGACGTCGCCGCGGTCGAGACGACCGACCTCGACGGTGCGGTCGAGGCTCGGGTTGAGGGTCACGGTGACGATCACACGATCACCACCCGGGGCCCGGAGCGCTCGACGTCGTCGGCGAGGTCGGCGTCGACGCCCGTGTCGGTGATGACCGTGTCGACCTCGGAGAGCGGAGCCACGCGGGCGAAGTCCTCCCGGCCGAACTTCGAGTGGTCGGTGAGGATGACCGTGCGGCGGGAGGCCGCCATCAGAGCCTTCTTCACTCGCGCCTCGGCGAGGTCGGGCGTGGTGAGGCCCCGCTCGGCCGAGAGGCCGTTCGTGCCCATGAAGGCGACGTCGGCGAAGACCTCGGCGATCTGCGTCCGGGTCCACTCCCCCACCGCGGCGAGGGTGCGGCCGCGGACGACTCCGCCCAGGAGGTGGAGGGTGACGTTGGGCCGGGCGACGAGCACGTTCGCGACGGGCAGCGAGTGCGTCACGACGGTGAGCTCGCGGTCGGTGGGCAGCAGCTCGGCGAACCGGACGGTCGTCGTGCCGGCGTCGACGATGATCGACCCGCCGTCGGGCAGCTCGTCGAGGGCTGCGCGGGCGATCCGCTCCTTCTCGCCGGCGGCCGAGCCCTCGCGGTCGGCGACGTGCGGCTCGATGCCGAGGCGCTCGACGGCGATGGCCCCGCCGTGCACGCGCCGCAGGACCCCGCGCCGCTCGAGCGCGGTCAGGTCGCGGCGAACGGTCTCCGGCGTCACGGACAGCTCGCGGGCCAGACCGGCGACCTCGACTCGGCCGCGCGTGCGCGCCGAGTCCAGGATCTGCTGGTGGCGCTCGGGAGCGTACATGCGCGGAGACTCCGTCGTCAGTCGTGCGGCTCGCGGGGCGGTGAGGCCGAGCGGGGAGAGCGGGGTGGACAGCTGGGGCAAGCAGAGCAGGAACAGATGTTGTTCCCGGTTTATATAAGTCCGTTCGCGTCCCCTGGTCAAGTCAGACGCGCGTGTCGCCCCCGCTTGTGCCCGTTTCGGGGGACGAAGGCGTCATCGCGACCCCCGACATCGTCGACGTGACGCTCCGGTGCCGGTCCTGGTGCGTCGCTGATCCGCCGCTAATGAGCCGCAGCGTCCCAGCTGCTGCCGAGGCCCACGCTGACGTCGAGCGGCACGCGGAGCTCTGCGGCCCCGCTCATGCGACGGCTGACGATGTCGCGAACGTCGTCGACCTCGCCCGGCGCGACCTCGACGATCATCTCGTCGTGGACCTGCAGCAGCACGCGGCTGGCCATCTCGCGCTCGTCGAGTTCGCTGCGGACGCCGAGCATGGCCCTCTTCATGATGTCGGCCGCCGAGCCCTGGATGGGCGCGTTCAGCGCAGCGCGCTCGGCGTTCTCGCGCAGGACCCGGTTGGGCGACTTGAGGTCGGCGAAGGGGCGCCGGCGACCGAAGATCGTCTCGGTGTAGCCGTCTTCACGCGCCTTCTCCACGACGTTCCGGAGGTACTCCCTCACCGCGCCGAAGCGCTCGAAGTAGTCGGTCATCAGCTGCTTCGCCTCGGAGCTCTCGATCCGCAGCTGCTTCGACAGGCCGAACGCGCTGAGGCCGTAGGCCAGTCCGTACGACATCGCCTTGACCTTGGTGCGCATGGCTGGGCTGACGTCCTCCGGCTCGACCCCGAAGATGCGGGCGCCGACGAAGCGGTGCAGGTCTTCTCCCGCGTTGAAGGCCTCGATCAGCCCGGCGTCGCCGGACAGGTGGGCCATGATGCGCATCTCGATCTGCGAGTAGTCGGCCGTGAGGAGCGTCTCGTACTCGGGGCCGTGCACGAAGGCCGCCCTGATCTCGCGGCCGACCGCGGCCTTGACCGGGATGTTCTGGAGGTTCGGGTCGACGGACGAGATGCGGCCGGTGGTGGTGCCGGTCTGGTCGTACGTCGTGTGGATGCGGCCGTCGTCGGCGATCGACTTGTCGAGTGTGTCGATGATCTGCCGCAGCTTCGTCGCGTCGCGGTGCTGCAGCAAGAGACCGAGGAACGGGTGCGGGTGCTTCTCCTGCAGGTCGGCGAGGGACGCGGCGTCGGTGGAGTACCCGGTCTTCGTCGCCCGGGTCTTGGGCATCTCGAGCTGCTCGAAGAGGACCTCCTGCAGCTGCTTCGGCGAGCCGAGGTTGACCTCTCGGCCGATCTCGGCGAACGCATCCGTGGCGAGCCCCGCCGCCGTCTCGCCGAGGCGCGTGGAGAGCTCGGCCAGGACCGGGTGGTCGGCCGCGACGCCCGTGAGCTCCATGTCGCCCAGGACGGGGACCAAGGGCAGCTCGAGGTCGGTGAGGACGGTGCGGGAGCCCTCGTCGAGGGACTCGTGGAACGACTCGGCGAGCCGGAGCGTGTACCAGGCCTCCGTCGCGACGGACACCTGCTCGTCGGCCGGGACGAGCTGGTTCGGGTCCGCGACGGGGAGGGTCTCGCCTAGCTGCTCGTAGACGAGGTCGGTCAGGGCGAAGGAGGTGCGGCCCGGCCTGAGCAGCCACGCCGCGACCCGCGTGTCGCCGGCGATCCCGGTGAGCGCGAGACCCGCCTTGGACAGGGCCTTGTAGGCACGCTTGGCGTCGTGCAGCACCTTCGGCGAGTCGGCGTCGAGCCAGGCCTCGAGGGCGACGTAGTCGCCGCGGCCCGTGGCCCACGGCACGTAGGCGGACTCGTCGTGCGACGAGATGCCGAGCCCCACGACGCCCTCGGCGCCGTACTCGACGCTGAGCCCGACCGGCGACGCCGGATCGGACGCGTGCTTCTTGAGCCAGAACGCGAGCTCTTCGTCGATGAGCGTGCGCACGACGGGCAGGCCGGCAGGGGCGGCCACGACGGCGCCCTCTCCCGAGGCGTCGGGCGCGGCGCCGCTCGCGTCGGCGAGGGTGAGCACGCGGTCGAGGAGGGTGCGGAACTGGAGCTTGTCGAAGAGCTCGCGCACGGCGTCGGCGTCGACGGCGCGGCGCTCGAGGTCGCCGGGCGCCACGGGGAGCTCGACGTCGGTCACGAGGCGGTTGAGTCGCCGGTTGCGGATCGCGCGCTCTTTCTGCTCACGGAGGTTGCCGCCCACGACGCCCTTGATGTCGTCGGCGTGGGCGATGACCTCGTCGAGGCTGCCGAACTGGGTGATCCACTTGACGGCGGTCTTCTCGCCGACCTTGTCGATGCCGATCAGGTTGTCGCTCGTCTCGCCGACGAGGGCCGCGATCTCGGGGTACTGGTGCGGCTCGATGCCGTAGCGCTCGAACACCTTGTCGCGGTCGTAGCGGGTGAGCTCGCTGACGCCGCGCGCTGAGGGGTAGAGCAGGGTCACGTCGTCGTTGACCATCTGGATGGCGTCGCGGTCGCCCGAGACGACGAGGACGCGGTAGCCGTCGTCGCGACCCCTCACGGCGAGGGTCGCGAGGATGTCGTCGGCCTCGAAGTCCTCTTTCGTGATGGTCGTGATGCCCATGGCGTGCAGCGCCTCCTGCAGGAGGGGGATCTGCCCCACGAACTCGACCGGCGTCTCGGAGCGCGTGCCCTTGTACTCGGGGTATTCACGCGTGCGGAACGAGAACCGCGAGATGTCGAAGGCGACCGCCAGATGGGTCGGCTTCTCGTTCTTGAGGAGGCTCAGCAGCATCGAGATGAACCCGTGGATCGCGTTCGTGTGCTGACCCTCCCGGTTCACGAAACTGTCGACGGGCAGGGCGTAGAACGCCCGGAACGCGAGGGAATGGCCGTCGATGACCAGGAGGGTAGGCTTCGTTTCGTCCGACACCCCGTCAGCCTAGCGGGCGCCCCCGACAGCGGATCCGGAGCACCATGACCGACGCGACCACCTCCTCCTCGTCCAACGACGCCGAGCGGACCGTGCGTCCCGACGCCGCGCTCAGCGACGACGCGGTCGAGCTCTTCCGGCGCCGCGGCGTCGGCGCCCTCGCCGAGAAGATGGGCATCGAGATCCTCGAGATGAGCGCGGAGCGCGCGGTCGGCCGGATGCCCGTCGAGGGCAACACCCAGCCGGTCGGCATCCTGCACGGCGGGGCTCACGTCGTCCTGGCCGAGACCCTCGGCTCCGTGGCGGCGAACGTCCACGCCGGGGCGGGGCGCCTCGCGATGGGCATCGAGCTGAACGCCAGCCACAGCAGGTCGGCCGCGACCGGGTGGGTGACCGGCACCTGCACCGCGGTCCACCTCGGCCGCACCCTGGCGACGCACCAGGTCGTCATGACGGACGACGAAGGACGCCTGTTGTCGACGGTGCGCATCACGAACTACCTGACGGACGCCCGCGACTGACTCCCTCGGCCGGCGCCTCACGGCCGATGCCCAGAACGTGCCCGAACGACGAGAGGCCCGCCCCCACCGGGGACGGGCCTCTGGTCGCGAGCGGGCTCGCTACTTCTTGACGCTCAGCTGCTCGATGATCGCCTGGGCGACGTCGTGCATCGTGAGGCGACGATCCATCGACGCCTTCTGGATCCAGCGGAACGCCTCCGGCTCGGTGAGGCCCATCTTCTCGTTGAGCAGGCCCTTGGCCCGGTCGACGAGCTTGCGGGTCTCGAAGCGCTCGACCAGGTCGGCGACCTCGGCTTCGAGGGTGATGATCTGCGTGTAGCGCGAGAGGGCGATCTCGATCGCGGGGAGGAGGTCGTTGGGCGTGAAGGGCTTGACCACGTAAGCCAGGGCGCCGGCCTCGCTGGCCCGCTCGACCAGTTCTTTCTGGCTGAACGCCGTCAAAAGCACGACGGGGGCGATGTGGTTCTTGCTCAGCGTCTCGGCCGCGGAGATGCCGTCGAGCTTCGGCATCTTGACGTCCATGATGACGAGGTCGGGTCGCAGCTCGGTCGCGAGGGCGACGGCGGTCTCGCCGTCTCCGGCCTCGCCCACCACCTCGAATCCGTTGTCGCGGAGGATCTCGACGATGTCGAGGCGGATGAGGGACTCATCCTCTGCGACGACGACGCGACGGGGTGCTGCTGGTGTTGCTTCCTGGTCACTCACGAAGCAGAGCCTACGGTATTCTCGCCTCGGTCGTCGTGAGCCGGATTGGCGGAATGGCAGACGCGGGGCACTCAAAATGCTCTGTCCGAGAGGGCGTGTGGGTTCGAGTCCCACATCCGGCACGGTCGACGACTCCCCCCACCCTGCCCCGCGCCGTGCGCGCCGTGCGCGCGGTGCGAGCGCCCGTCCGCAGGTCGCGAGATCGAGACGATCTCGACTTCCTGCGTCGAAACGGTTGACCCGGGCCGCTCGTGCACTACGCTGGTGGAACTGGTTGTTGTGTTACGCATTTGTATCTCGCGACGTGCCAGGTCGAGGTTCCTCGGAATCCCGGCCAGGGGGCGTCGTTCTCAGAGGGAGCGGACAAAAAGGCACCGCGACGAGCGATCTCGAAATCGAGATCGACAACTCTGATTGAAGGAACAAGAAAAATGGCAACAGGTACCGTTAAGTGGTTCAACTCCGAAAAGGGCTTCGGCTTCATCACCCCCGACGACGGATCCACTGACGTCTTCGCGCACTTCTCCGCGATCGCCGGCGACGGCTACCGCAACCTGGAGGAGAACCAGAAGGTCGAGTTCGACACGGCTCAGGGCAACAAGGGCCTCCAGGCCGAGAACATCCGCGTCATCTGACTCGGCGGCGTCCTCGAGACGCCGACTGGAGACGATCTGATCGTCCCCGACACTGAAGCCCCGATCTGCTCCGGCAGGTCGGGGCTTCTCTCATTCCCTCGGTGGCACCGGCCGTACGGCCGGTGCAGCGGAGGGCGGGGGCGTCACAGAGCTGTGTCCGCTCGAGGTCGGTCAACGGGGCAGCGGCAACGGCAGCCCCAGGAGGCGCGCCACCGGTTCGTAGTCCGCCGCCGCTTCCCGGTACTCCGCCTCCGCCTCCGCCCCTCCCCCGTCGAGGTCGAGCTCGATCCGGAGCTCGCGTGCCTCTCGAGCTGCCCGGGCGAGGCGCCAGCGCTCCGCGCGCAGGGACCACAGCGCGAGCTCGTCGCCGTCGGCGTCGTCCGGGGCCGCGTTCGCGACGTCCCACGGCACACGCACGGCCGGCAGGTCGCGGTCCGGCCCGTCCGGTCGTGCGTCGTCAGGCCGGGGGTCGCTGAAGTCCGCGAAGAGCCGCTTCGTGCCCACGGCGAGCACGGCCCCGACGAGGGCACCCGAGAGGACGAACGCCGCGAGGTCGCCGAGGCCCTCGACGTGCCAGACGGCACCCGCCACGGTCCCCATGAAGAAGCCCCCCGTCGCTCCCCCGGTCAACGTCCAGGCGTCCACGACGGCGGACCCGGCGCGGTCGACGGCCCCGGTGCCCGCACGGCTGCGCCGAGTCGTGGCGACGTCGTGGCCGGTGCCGCTCGGCACGACCCACAGGGCTCCTCCGACGACGAAGCAACGAGGGTGCGAGGGGCCGACGGACATGCCGGGAGGCTACGCCCGCAGTCTGAGGGCGGGCCGCCGACCTCGCGGACCCGTCGAACCCGCGCGCACCCCGCCTCGCGCGAGAGGGTGTGCGCGCATCCTGCGGGTCTCGGCAAGAGCGGGTCCGCGGACGACGACGGCCGGGCCGCCTCCGGGGAGGCGACCCGGCCGTGCCGGGGTCGTGCTGCCGTCGCTAGTTCGTGCTGGCGTAGGCCGGGGCGGCCTCACCGTGCGCGTCGCCCACGCGGTGCACGCGGAGGTCGTTCGTCGACCCCGCGATGCCGGGAGGGGACCCGGCGATGACGATGACCTTCTCGCCCGAGAGGGCGAGCGCGTTGCCCAGGAGGATGTCGTCGACCTGCTCGAACATGGCGTCCGTGTGGGTCACGTTCTCGACGAGGAACGACTGGACGCCCCAGCTGAGCGTCATGCGGCGACGCGTCGCCTCGTTGGGCGTGAAGGCCAGGATCGGGATCGAGTGGCGGAGGCGCGACATGCGACGCACGGAGTCGCCCGACTCCGTGAACACGCAGAGGTAGCGCGCCTGGACGAAGTCGGCCACGTCGGCCGCCGCCAGGGTGATCGCACCGCCCTGGGTGCGCGGCTTCGTGCCGAGCGGGGGGATGCGCTCGAGGCCGTGTTCTTCGGTGGAGGCGACGATGCGGGCCATGGTCTGCACCGTCACGACGGGGTACTCGCCCACGCTCGTCTCGCCGCTGAGCATGACCGCGTCGGCGCCGTCGAGGACGGCGTTCGCCACGTCGGACGTCTCGGCGCGCGTCGGGATCGGGCTGGAGATCATCGACTCGAGCATCTGCGTCGCGACGATGACCGGCTTGGCCATGCGGCGGGACAGCTCGACGGCGTGCTTCTGGACGATGGGGACCGCCTCGAGAGGGAGCTCGACGCCGAGGTCGCCACGGGCGACCATGATGCCGTCGAACGCGTCGATGATCGCCTCGAGGTTGTCGACGGCCTGCGGCTTCTCGATCTTGGCGATGACGGGCAGGCGACGCCCCTCCTCGGCCATGATCTCGTGCACGCGGGTGACGTCGTCGGCGTCGCGGACGAACGAGAGCGCGATGAAGTCGGCGCCGAGGGCCAGGCCCCAGCGGAGGTCCGCTTCGTCTTTCTCGGAGAGGGCAGGGACGCTCACGGCGACGCCGGGCAGGTTGATGCCCTTGTTGTTCGAGACCGCGCCGGCCACGACGACCTCGGTCGTCACGGTCGTTCCGTCGGTCTCGAGCACGCGCAGCTTCACGCGACCGTCGTCGATCAGCAGCGGGTCGCCCACGGCGACGTCGCCGGGCAGGCCCTTGAAGGTCGTGCCGCAGATCTCCTTCGTGCCGAGGATGTCGTCGGTGGTGATCTTGAACACGTCGCCGACCGCGAGGTCGTGCGGGCCGTCGGAGAACTTGCCCAGGCGGATCTTCGGGCCCTGCAGGTCGACGAGGACGGCCACGGGACGCTCGGCGTCCGCCGCTGCCTGGCGCACGTTGGCGTAGACGGACTCGTGCACGTCGTAGCTGCCGTGGCTGAGGTTCATCCTGGCCACGTCGACGCCGGCGTCGATGATGGCCCGGATGTCGTCGTAGCTCGACGTCGCCGGCCCGAGGGTGGCGACGATCTTTGCGCGTCTCATGTGTTCCTTACTGTAGGTAGGGGGTGGGACGGCTGGGGACCCGTTCCACCAGCCTATTCCCGACTCGAGCCGGGTCAGACCGAAATGGCGCGATCCGTGGGCTTGACCGGGAACGGCAGGATCGTCTCGCCCTCGAGCCAGGCGTCCACGGCCGAGGCCGCCGCCCGGCCCTCGGCGATCGCCCACACGATGAGCGACTGGCCGCGGCCGGCGTCCCCCGTCACGAACACGCCGGGCTCGGACGTCTGGTAGTCGCCCCCGCGGTCGAGGTTGCCCCGGGAGTCGAACGGCACTCGCAGCTGCTGCTCGATGGCGTCGCGCTCCGGGCCGGTGAAACCGAGGGCCAGGAGGACGAGGTCCGCCGGGATCTCGCGCTCGGTGCCGGCCTTGGGAACGCGACGGCCGTCGAGGTACTCGGTCTCGGCGACGCGGACGGCACGGACCTCGCCGACCTCGTTGCGGAGGAACTCGACGGTGGAGGCGAGGTACATCCGCTCGCCGCCCTCCTCGTGCGCGCTCGCGACCTCGAACAGGGTCGGGAAGGTGGGCCAGGGCTGGGACTCGGCCCGCTCCTCCGGGGGCTGCTGGCCGATGGCGAGATTCGTCACGGACAGGGCGCCCTGACGGTGAGCCGTGCCGATGCAGTCGGCACCGGTGTCGCCGCCGCCGAGGACGACGACGTGCTTGCCCTCGGCCGTGATCTGGTCGTCGACCCGGTCGCCGGCACCGGTGCGGTTCTGCTGCACCAGATACTCCATGGCGAAGTGGACGCCGGAGAGGTCGCGGCCCGGGATGTCGAGGTCGCGCGGGACGGTGGAGCCCGTGGCGACCACGACGGCGTCGTAGCGCGCTCGGAGGTCGTCCCAGGCGATGTCGCGGCCGATCTCGACGCCGGCGCGGAAGCGCGTTCCCTCGGCGCGCATCTGCGTGAGGCGCTGCTCGATCTGCTTCTTCTCCATCTTGAAGTCGGGGATGCCGTAGCGGAGGAGGCCGCCGATGCGGTCGTCCCGCTCGTAGACCGCGACGGTGTGCCCCGCCCGCGTCAGCTGCTGTGCCGCGGCGAGGCCGGCCGGGCCGGACCCGACGACGGCGACGGTCTTGCCCGTCAGGCGCTCGGGCGGGTGAGGCGTGACCCAGCCCTGCTGGAAGGCCTGGTCGATGATGCTGACCTCGACCTGCTTGATGGTCACCGGCGGCTGGTTGATCCCCAGGACGCACGACGCCTCGCAGGGCGCCGGGCACAGGCGGCCCGTGAACTCGGGGAAGTTGTTGGTCGCGTGCAGCCGCTCGCTGGCCTGACGGCCCTCGCCGCGCCACATGAGGTCGTTCCACTCGGGGATGAGGTTGCCGAGGGGGCAGCCCTGGTGGCAGAACGGCACGCCGCAGTCCATGCAACGGCCCGCCTGTCGGCGGAGCTCGCCGCTCTCCTGCTGCTCGTACACCTCCTTGTAGTCCATCAACCGCACGGACACGGGACGACGCTTCGGGAGCTCGCGCTTCTGGGTCTTGAGGAACCCCTTCGGATCAGCCACCGGTCACCTCCAGGATTCGCTTCCAGGCTTCGTCGCCATCGGGGTCGAGACCCTCGTCGACGGCCGTCTGCCGGGTGGCGAGGACGGCGGCGTAGTCACGCGGCAGGACCTTGACGAACTCGGACGCCGCGGCGTCGACGTCGGCGAGCAGGCGCTCGGCGACTGGCGAGCCCGTCTCGGCGAGGTGCCGCGACAGGAGGTCGGAGAGGATCTCGACGTCGGCGCTGCCGAGCGGGTGCAGCTGGAGCTCGCCCGACGCGAGGGACTCGGCGTTCACCCGCTCGCTGCGGAGCCGGTGCACGTAGGCCGTGCCGCCGGACATGCCCGCGCCGAGGTTCCGTCCCGTGTCGCCGAGGATGACGGCGAGACCGCCGGTCATGTACTCGAGCGCGTGGTCGCCCACGCCCTCGACGACGGCGCTGGCACCCGAGTTGCGCACCAGGAACCGCTCGCCCACGATGCCGCGGATGAAGAGGCTGCCCTGGGTCGCGCCGTAGCCGATCACGTTGCCGGCGATGACGTTGTCCTCGGCGACGAAGGTGCTCTCCCGCGACGGCCGCACGACGACGATGCCGCCGGAGAGGCCCTTGCCGACGTAGTCGTTGCTGTCGCCCTCGAGGCGCAGCGTGATGCCGGCCGGCAGGAAGGCACCGAGCGACTGTCCGGCGGAGCCGGTCAGGGTGACGTCGATGCTGCCCTCGGGCAGGCCGTGCTCGCCGTGGCGGACGGTCACCTCGTGGCCGAGCATGGTCCCGACGGCACGCTCGGTGTTGCGGATGGGCAGCGAGATCGCGACCCGGCCGCCGTTCTCGAGCACGTCGGAGCTGCGGGCGATGAGCTCGACGTCGAAGTGCGACTCGAGCTCGTGGTCCTGCTGCCGGTGGTTGCGACGGGGCTCGTCGTCGTCGAAGTGCGGTCCGACCAGCACGGGCGACAGGTCGAGACCGGAGGCCTTCCAGTGGTCGAGGGCACGGTCGACGTCGAGGGCGTCCGTTCGGCCGATCGCCTCGTCGAGGCTGCGGAAGCCGAGGGAGGCGAGGATCTCGCGCACCTCCTGGGCCAGGAACTCGAAGAAGTTGACGACGAACTCGGGCTTGCCCGAGAACCGCGCCCGGAGCTCGGGGTTCTGCGTCGCGACGCCCACGGGGCAGGTGTCGAGGTGGCAGACCCGCATCATGATGCAGCCCTCGACGATCAGCGGCGCGGTCGCGAAGCCGAACTCCTCGCCTCCGAGCAGCGCGGCGATCACGACGTCGCGGCCCGTCTTCATCTGGCCGTCGACCTGCACCACGACGCGGTCGCGCATGCCGTTGAGCATCAGCGTCTGCTGGGTCTCGGCGAGGCCGATCTCCCACGGGGTGCCGGCGTGCTTGAGCGAGTTCAGGGGGCTGGCGCCCGTGCCGCCGTCGTGGCCCGAGACGAGGACCACGTCGGCGAGGGCCTTCGTCACGCCCGCGGCGACCGCTCCGATGCCCGACTGGCTCACGAGCTTGACGTGCACCCGGGCCGTCGGGTTGGCGCGCTTGACGTCGAAGATGAGCTGCTTGAGGTCTTCGATCGAGTAGATGTCGTGGTGCGGCGGCGGGCTGATCAGGCCGACGCCCGGCGTCGCGTGGCGGGTGCGTGCCACCCACGGGTAGACCTTCGTCGGGGGCAGCTGCCCGCCCTCGCCGGGCTTGGCGCCCTGGGCCATCTTGAGCTGGATGTCGGTGGCGTGCGTGAGGTACATGCTCGTCACGCCGAACCGACCCGACGCGACCTGCTTGACCGCGCTGCGGCGCTCGGGGTCGAGCAGTCGGTCGACGTCCTCGCCGCCTTCGCCCGTGTTGGACTTGCCGCCCAGGCGGTTCATGGCGATCGCGAGGGTCTCGTGCGCCTCCTTCGAGATGGAGCCGTAGCTCATCGCGCCGGTCGAGAACCGCTTCACGATCGACTTGATCGGCTCGACCTCGTCGAGGGGCACCGGCTCGCGGAGGCCCTGCCGGAACGAGAAGAGCCCGCGGAGGGTCATCAGGTCCTCCGACTGGTCGTCGACGAGCTTCGTGTACTCGCGGAAGATGTCGTACCGGCGCGTGCGCGTGGCGTGCTGCAGGCGGAAGACGGTGTCGGGGTTGAACAGGTGCCGCGGGCCCTCGCGGCGCCACTGGTACTCGCCCCCGGTCGCGAGACGCTCGTGCGCCACGACGGACCCGTCGGTCGGGTACGCGCTGGTGTGGCGCTGCTTGTTCTCGGCCGCGACGACGTCGATGCCCACCCCGCCGAGCACGCTCGACGTGCCGGTGAAGTAGGTGTCGACGAACTCCTGGCTCAGGCCGACGGCCTCGAAGGCCTGGGCGGCGGCGTAGCTCGACACGGTCGAGATGCCCATCTTGGACATGATCTTGAGCACGCCCTTGCCGAGCGCCTTGATCAAGTTGTGGACGGCGTCCTCCGGCGAGATGCCGGTGATCATGCCCGACCGGACGAGGTTCTCGCAGGTCTCCATGGCGAGGTACGGGTTGATCGCCGAGGCGCCGTAGCCGATCAGGGTGGCGACGTGGTGCACCTCGCGGACGTCGCCGGCCTCGACGATCAGGCCGACCGACATGCGCTTCTCGGTGCGGATCAGGTGGTGGTGGACCGCAGCGAGCATGAGGAGGGACGGGACGGGCGCGAAGTCCTGGTTCGAGTCGCGGTCGGAGAGCACGATGAACTCGGCCCCGGCCTCGATGGCGTCGTCGACCTCGTTGCACATGGCCGCGATGCGCTTCTCGAGCGCGCGCGGCCCCTTGTCGGCCCGGTACAGGCCGCGGATCGTCGAGGTGACGCGCGACCCGGGGCTGGGGTCGATGTGCTGGATCTTCGCGAGCTCGTCGTTGTCGATGACGGGGAAGTCGAGCACGACCTGGCGCGCGTGCTCCGGGGTCGCCGAGAGCAGGTTGCGCTCCGGGCCGAGCCCGAGCGACAGCGACGTGACGACCTGCTCCCGGATCGAGTCGAGCGGCGGGTTCGTCACCTGTGCGAACTGCTGGGTGAAGTAGTCGAACAGGAGGCGCGGGCGCTCGGACAGCACCGCGATCGGCGTGTCGCTGCCCATGGCACCGAGGGGCTCGGCCCCGGTCTTCGCCATCGGCGTGAGCAGGATGCGCACCTCTTCTTCGGTGTAGCCGAAGGTGCGCTGGCGACGGATGACGGAGGCCGGCGTGTGCACGATGTGCTCGCGCTCGGGCAGCTCGGAGAGGCGGATGCGGCCCTCGGCGAGCCACTCGCCGAAGGGCTCGGACGCCGCGAGGTCGCGTTTGATCTCGTCGTCCTCGATCAAGCGGCCTGCCTCGGTGTCGACGAGGAACATCTTGCCGGGGCGCAGCCGCCCCTTGCGGACGATCTTCGCGGGGTCGATGTCGGGCAGCACGCCGATCTCGCTGGCGAGCACGACGAGGCCGTCGTCGGTGACCAGGTAGCGACCGGGGCGCAGGCCGTTGCGGTCGAGGGTGGCGCCCACGAGGCTGCCGTCGGTGAAGGTGATGGCGGCGGGGCCGTCCCACGCCTCCATGAGCATCGAGTGGTACTCGTAGAAGTCCCGCAGGGTCGGGTCGATGTCGACCTGGTTCTCCCACGCCTCGGGGACCATCATCATGATGGCGTGCGGCAGCGAGCGACCCGTGAGGCTCAGCAGCTCGACCACCTCGTCGAACGACGCGGAGTCGCTGGCGCCGGGGCTGACCACCGGCAGCAGCGGCTTGAGGTCGCCGAGGAGCTCGGACTCGAGCTGCGACTGGCGCGCTCGCATCCAGTTGCGGTTGCCCCGGACGGTGTTGATCTCGCCGTTGTGCGCGATCATCCGGAACGGCTGTGCGAGCGGCCAGGACGGGAACGTGTTCGTCGAGTACCGGGAGTGCACGACGGCCAGCTTCGACGCGAAGCGCTCGTCGCTGAGGTCGGGGTAGAAGGGCTCGAGCTGCAGCGTCGTGACCATGCCCTTGTAGACCATGGTGCGGCTGCCGAGCGAGGTGAAGTAGGCGCCGAGCTTCGACTCGGAGCGCTTGCGCAGACGGTAGGCCTGGCGGTCGAGCGCCACGCCTGAGAGCGGCACGCCGTCGGCGTCGTGACGACGGCTGCGGACGAAGAGCTGCTCGAACGCCGGCATCGCGCCACGGGCCAGCGAGCCGAGCTCGTCGGGGCGGACGGGCACCTCGCGCCAGCCGAGGACGTCGAGCTGCTCGAGGTTCGCGATGCGCTCGACGCCGGTCTTCAGCTCGGCACGCTCTTGGTCGTCGGTCGGCAGGAACGCGATGCCGACGGCGTACTGCCCGGACTCGGGCAGCTCGAAGTCGACGACGGCCCGGAGGAACGCGTCGGGGACCTGGCAGAGGATGCCGGCGCCGTCGCCCGTGCCCGCGTCGGAGCCGATCGCACCACGGTGCTCGAGGTTGCGGAGCGCGCCGAGCGCGGCGTCGACGATGTCGTGGCCCGGGGTCCCGCGGAGCGTCGCGACCATGGCGAGGCCGCAGGCGTCCTTCTCGTTGCGCGGGTCGTACAGGCCCGCAACAGCGGGAACGGTGCTGAACTGCTGGTGAACTGGCGTGAGCGCCATGTGATCCGTCCTCACGGGGAGATCCGATGGGGGTCGGGACGTCGTCGGCCCGTCGTCGAGACGACGGCGCGGACGCGTCCATCGTCGGCAGGTGCTGACCGGGCGGTGGTGGCGGGCCCGGGTGCGGCGCAGCGTGACTTCCCGGGGCTGCTTGTGGCAGCCGTGAGGCGGTGCTCGTCGCGGAGGGTGCCCCTGAGGGAGCGGGGCAGGTCGTGAGTGCTGACCGTGCCCGTCTGGCTCAGGAGCGTGGCGTGGTCTCGGTGTTGTCGTCCGATGATGCCACGGTGACCAACTCGGGTTCGTCGTCCTCCGTGTACGTGTCGCGCGAGTCTACCTCAGCCGCACGATCCGACGGCGCGCGGCCGGGCACGTACGGGCCGGGGAGCAGCCCGGCGTGGCGACGGTTCGCGACGACCCAGACGGCGACGCCGAGGACGATGGCGGCGAAGGACATCCAGACGTTGGTGCGGATGCCGAAGAACAGGAGGCTCGGGTCGGTCCGGATGGACTCGAAGACCGAGCGGCCGATCCCGTACCAGACGAGGTAGAACGCCAGGGCGCGGCCCCACTGCATCGGCGTCTTCCGCTCGATGAGCAGGAGGACGGCGACGCCGGCCAGCATCCAGATGATCTCGTAGAGGAAGGTCGGGTGGAACAGCGTGCCCTCGGGCAGGCCCACCGGGTAGGCGGGGTTGGTCGACTCGATCTCGAGGCCCCAGGGCAGGTCGGTCGGCAGGCCGAAGAGCTCGTGGTTGAACCAGTTGCCGAGGCGGCCGAAGGCCTGCGCGACGAGCAGCCCGGGTGCGAGTGCGTCCGCGAAGACGGAGAAGCGCAGGCCGGAGGCGCGGCAGCCCAGCCAGACGCCCACGGCGCCGAAGAGCAGGGCGCCGTAGATCGCGAGCCCGCCCTCCCACACGGCGAGGGCGCGCCACCACTCCTGACCGGCGAAGTAGTCGGCGGGGTGCGTGACGACGTGGAAGAACCGACCGCCGATGATCCCCAGCGGCACGGCGAAGATCGCGACGTCGATGACGACCCAGCGCTCGGCACCACGATCGGTGAGGCGCTTGTTCGTGAGGAGGACCGCTGCGACGATGCCCACGAGGATGCAGATCGCGTACGCGTGGATGCGGAGGGACCCGGGCAGGGCGGCGCCGAACGTCGAGTTGATCCAGCTCGTCAGGTCGAAGTACTGCCAGTCGACGGAGGGGCTCGGGATGCTCAGGGGAACGAACACGTTCGGGGCGCCTTTCAGGGGGGACTACGGGACGACGGCGGGCCGACGCGAGGACGACTCTAGCGCGGGGCGTCGTCGTCGTCGGACGTCAGCGACAGACGGCGGCGCCGGACGACAGGTCGGCGGCGACCTCGGCGAGGCGGGGCAGGCCGCCGTCGGCGAGGGCCCGGACGAACGCGGAGCCGACGATGGCCCCGTCGGCGTACTCGAGCACCTCGCGGACCTGCTGCGCGGTCGAGATGCCGAGGCCGACGCAGGCGTGCTCGACGCCCACGGCGCGCAGCCGGTCGACGAGCGTGTGGGCCGCGGAGTCGACGTCGGTCCGTGCGCCGGTGATGCCCATCGTCGAGACCGTGTAGACGAAGCCGCGGCTGCGCTCGACCGACTGGCGGAGGCGATCGTCGCTCGAGGACGGAGCGGCGAGGAACACGCGGTCGAGGCCCGTGGCCTCGGAGGCCTCGAGCCAGGCGGCTGCCTCGTCGGGGATGAGGTCGGGCGTGATGAGCCCTGCTCCCCCGGCGGCGGCCAGGTCGTCGGCGAAGCGCCGGACGCCGTACTGCTCGACCGGGTTCCAGTAGGTCATGACGACCACCGGTGCGGCGGTGCGCGACGTGATCTCGCGGACGGCGGTGAACACGTCGCGGACCCGGAAGCCCTCGGCCAGGGCCCGCTGCGTCGCCGCCTGGATCACGGGCCCGTCCATGACCGGATCGGAGTAGGGCAGGCCCAGCTCGATGACGTCGACGCCGTTCTCGGCGAGGGTGACGGCGGCCTCGATGCTCGTGGCGAGGTCGGGGAAGCCGACGGGCAGGTAGCCGATCAGGGCGCCGGTGCCCGCGTCGCGGCGGGCACGGATGGCCGTCGCGACCTTGCTGCCGGCCTGCGGGGCGGAGGTGGTGTCGGTCACAGCTGCTGCGCCTCCTCGTCGAGGACACCGAAGTAGCGGCTCGCGGTCGCCACGTCCTTGTCGCCGCGGCCGCTCATCGAGACGAGGATCGTCCAGTCGGGGTGGCGCTGGCCGAGCTTGATGGTGCCGGCGAGGGCGTGCGCCGTCTCGATGGCGGGGAGGATGCCCTCGGTCTGCGTGAGCAGCTTGAACGCGGCCATCGCCTCGGCGTCGGTGACGGGCTCGTAGTGCGCGCGGCCGCTCTCGGCGAGCCAGGCGTGCTCCGGCCCGACGCTCGGGTAGTCGAGGCCGGCCGAGATGGAGTGGCTCTCGAGGGTCTGGCCGTCCTCGTCTTGCATGAGGTACGACTTCGTGCCCTGGAGGTTGCCGATGCGGCCCAGCGTGATCGAGGCCGCGTGGCGCCCCGTCTCGACGCCGTCGCCGCCCGCCTCGTAGCCCCAGAGCTCGACCGACGGGTCGTCGAGGAACGCGTGGAAGATGCCCATGGCGTTCGAGCCGCCGCCGACGCACGCCGTGACGGCGTCGGGCAGCTTGCCGGTGAGGGCGAGCACCTGCTCGCGGGCCTCTTCACCGATGATCTTGTGGAAGTCGCGCACCATGGCAGGGAACGGGTGCGGGCCCGCGACCGTGCCGAGCACGTAGTGCGTGGTGTCGACGCTGGCGACCCAGTCGCGCATGGCGTCGTTGATCGCGTCCTTGAGGGTGCGCGAGCCCGTCGTGACCGAGACGACCTCGGCCCCGAGCAGGCGCATCCGGGCGACGTTCAGCGCCTGGCGCTCGGTGTCGACCTGGCCCATGTAGACGACGCAGGACATGCCGAAGAGGGCGGCGGCGGTCGCCGTGGCGACGCCGTGCTGGCCCGCCCCGGTCTCGGCGATGAGGCGGGTCTTGCCGAGCTTGCGGGCGAGGAGCGCCTGGCCGAGCACGTTGTTGATCTTGTGCGAGCCCGTGTGGTTGAGGTCTTCGCGCTTGAGGAGGATGCGCGCTCCCCCGGCGTGCTCGGCGAAGCGCGGCACCTCGGTCACGATCGACGGGCGACCGGTGTACGTCGCGTGCAGCGCGGCCAGCTCGGCCTGGAACTCGGGGTCGACGGCAGCGGCCTTGTAGGCGGCGTCGAGCTCGTCCAGCGCCGCGACCAGCGACTCGGGGACGAAGCGCCCGCCGAAGGAGCCGAAGTACGGCCCGGTCTCGTCTCGCAGTGCCACGGTCAGACCTCCAGGAAGCGGGTGAGCGCGTCGACGGGGTCGCCGTGCGTGACGAGGGCCTCGCCCACGAGCACGACGTCGGCGCCGGCACGACGGTAGTGCGCCACGTCGGCGGGCGACATGACGGCGGACTCGGCGACGCGGGTGACGCCGGCGGGGATCGAGTCGGCCAGGCGGCCGAACAGGTCGGGGTCGAGCTCGAAGGTCGAGAGGTCGCGCGCGTTGACGCCCAGCACCTCGGCCCCGGCGTCGAGGCCGCGAGCGACCTCGTGGGCCGAGTGCGTCTCGACGAGGGCGGTCATGCCGAGCTCGCGCACGAGGTCGTGCAGCTCGACCAGGCGGGCCTGCTCGAGTCCGGCCACGATGAGCAGCACCAGGTCGGCGCCGGCCGCGCGGGCCTCGAACACCTGGTACGGGTCGGCGATGAAGTCCTTGCGGAGCACGGGCACGTCGACGACGGCGCGGACGGCCTCGAGGTCGGCCAGGCTCCCCTTGAACTTGCGGCCCTCGGTGAGGACGCTGATGGCGCTCGCTCCCCCGGTCGCGTACGACAGGGCCAGGGAGGCGGGATCCGGGATCGCGTGCAGGTCGCCCCGCGAGGGGCTCGCGCGCTTGACCTCGGCGATGATCTTGACCCCGGCTGCGGGAGCGAGGGCGGCCCGGGCGTCGAGCGCGGGGGCACGGTCGAGCGCGGCGGCCTCGACGGCGGCGAAGGGCAGGGACTCGCGGCGGGCGTCGGCATCGGCCAGAGCGCCCGCGTACAGGTCGTCGAGCACCTAGTTGTGCGCCTTCGGCACGTAGCGGTGGCCGCCGACGCCGTAGCCGGCGCGTTTGAGCACGAGGCCGACGACGAGACCGACGAGCAGCAGCGCGGCCGAGGCCCAGACGACCCAGACGACGGCGAAGAAGAAGGCGACCGTGCCGATCGAGAAGGCGACCAGCATGATCACGACGGCCGTCCAGGCCGCCGGGGAGTTCCCGTGGCCGAGGTCGTCGGCGGTCTCGGTCTCGGCGGCTTTCGTCATCTGCTGGCTCACGGTGCTCCTCGGATCAGTGCGGTACGGGGCGAGTCTACCGGCTAGGTCGGTCGTCGGCGCCCGGACGGGCCCCGGCGTCGTCGACCGGCGCGGCCGGCTCGTCGGGGGCGACGAGGTCGGTCGGGTCGTCGGGGTCGGTGGGGTCGTCGCCGACGGAGAGGCTGTCCCACGTCGCGCTCGGGTCGCTCGCGGGGTCGGCGGGCACGAGCCGGGTGGCCGTGTACTTGCGCCCGGCCTGCGGCCAGGCACCCGAGGTGACGACGATCGCCACGCCGAGCAGCGCGGCGAGCACGCCGACGACGAGCGCGAGCCAGGGCCACGGGGTGGCCCATGTCGACGAGACGAGCGCGCGCAGGCTGTCCTGCCCGTCGACGCCGGTCGCGTCGGTGACGACGCTGCCGGAGGCGCGGACCGGGTCGGAGAGCGCGGTGCCCGCCGTCACGGCGATGCTGGCTCCGAGCGCGACCTGCAGCAGCCCGAGGACGACCCGGAAGACGCGCCCCGCGATCGTGAGGGCGCCCACGAGGGCCAGGGCGGCCAGGGAGAGCGCGGACACGGGCGACCCGGCGACGTCGCCGGCCGCGGTCAGGTCGAGCTGCCCGCCTTGCGGCGACTCGACCACGACGCCGAACCACGGCTGCGTCCAGGTGAGCAGGCCGACGCCGGCGAGGAGGACCCCGACGAGGATCGTGACGAGCTTGAGCCGTCGCGGCGCCATCAGCCGAGCCTCGTCATGGCGTTGGCCACGGCGACGGCACGGAGGGGGGCCGCGGCCTTGTTGCGCGCCTCCTGTGCCTCGGCGTCGGGGTCGCTGTCGGCGACGAGGCCGGCACCGGCCTGGACGCGGGCGATGCCGCCCTGCAGGAGGACCGTGCGGATCGCGATCGCGACGTCTGCCGAGCCGGCGAAGTCGAAGTAGCCGACCACGCCGCCGTACACGCCGCGCTGGGCTGGCTCGAGCTCGTCGATGATCTCGAGGGCGCGCGGCTTCGGCGCGCCCGAGAGCGTGCCGGCGGGGAACGTCGCGCGGAAGGCGTCGATGGCGTTCCGCCCGGGCGCGAGGTCGCCCTCGACGCTCGAGACGAGGTGCATGATGTGGCTGAAGCGCTCGACCTGCATGAACTCGGTCACCTCGACGGTGCCGGGCGTGCAGACCTTGAGCAGGTCGTTGCGGGCAAGGTCGACGAGCATGAGGTGCTCGGCCCGCTCCTTCTCGTCGCCGAGCAGGCGCTCGGCGTGCGCGCCGTCCTCCTCCGGCGTCGCTCCGCGGGGGGCCGACCCGGCGATGGGGTGGGTGAAGGCGCGTCGTCCGTCGACCTTGACCAGCGCCTCCGGCGACGAGCCGACGATCTGGTAGGGCTCGCCCGTGGCGTCCTCGAGGCTGACGAGGTACATGTACGGGCTCGGGTTGAGGGTGCGCAGCACCCGGTAGACGTCGAGGGCGTCGGCGGACAGCTCGTGGTCGAAGCGCTGCGAGACGACGACCTGGAACACGTCGCCGTCGACGATGAACTGCTTCGAGCGCTCGATCGCCTCCGCGTAGTCCGCCCGCGGCGTCCGGTCGACCGGTGCGGGCTGGACGCCCAGGTCGACGTCGGAGAGGAAGGCGTCGCTCGGTGCCGCCAGGCCCGTCTGCAGCCGGTCGAGGCGCGCCTGGGCGTCGGCCCAGAGCGCGTCGGCGTCGTCCACACCGTCGTTGAGGACCGTCGCGATCAGCATCACGGCGCCGGTGCGGTGGTCGAGCGCGACGAGCTCGGAGACGAAGCTGAGCGCCTGCGACGGGACCGTGAAGTCGGCGGGGGGCACGTCGGGGAGGTGCTCCAGCTCACGGACCGCCTCCCAGCCGACGAAGCCGACCAGGCCGCCCGTGAGGGGCGGGAGGTCGGGGATGCGCGGCGTCGCCCAGCGCTCGTGCAGGGCGGAGAGGACCTCGAGCGGACGACCGGTCGCACCGCCGAGGGCACGGTCGGTGTCGAGTCCGTGGCCCAGCCAGCGCACCTCGCCGTCGTGCGTCGTGAGGACGCCGAACGACGAGACGCCGACGAACGACCAGCGCGACCAGATGCCGCCCTGTCCGGCGGACTCGAGGAGGAACGTGCCGGGACGGCCGGCGGCGAGCTTGCGGTAGATGCCCACCGGCGTCTCGCCGTCGGCGAAGAGGTCGCGCACCACCGGGATCACCCGGTGGCCATCGAGCAAGGCGTCGAAGCCCGCACGCGTGGTGGACGAGCGGTCAGCCACGGTCGGCCTCCGCTGCGGAGTCGGAGTCGGAGTCGGGGTCCGCGCCGCCCGAGCCCGCGCCGGTCGAGGAGGCGGTGGCCGGGCTGAGCGGGTCGACGTCGAAGCACGAGTGAGCGCCGGTGTGGCACGCGGCGCCGATCTGCTCGACCGTGACGAGGAGCGCGTCGTCGTCGCAGTCGAGCGCTGCGGCCCGGACGAACTGGGCGTGGCCGGAGGTGTCGCCCTTGCGCCAGTACTCCTGCCTCGAGCGCGACCAGAAGGTCACGCGACCCTCGGTCAGGGTGCGGCGCAGCGCCTCCTCGTCCATCCAGCCCATCATCAGCACGTCGCGCGAGACGGCGTCCTGGATGATCGCGGGCAGGAGCCCGCTCGCATCGAAGCGGGCACGCGCCACGACCGGTTCGACGGTCTCGCGGGTGAGGGTCTGATCGGGCGCTGTCTGGTCGGTCATGGGGACTCCCGGTGTCATCGGACGACGGCGCCGGCGGCGGCCAGCTCGCGCTTCACGTCGCCGACGGTCAGCTCGCGGTTGTGGAACACGGAGGCGGCGAGGACGGCGTCGGCGCCGGCGGCCACAGCGGGCGCGAAGTGCTCGAGGGCACCGGCCCCGCCGGAGGCGATGACCGGCACGCGGCTGTTCGACCGCATCAGGGCGACGAGCTCGAGGTCGAAGCCCTGCTTCGTGCCGTCGGCGTCGATGCTGTTGACGAGCAGCTCGCCCGCACCGCGCTCGATGGCCTCGCGGGCCCAGGCCACGGCGTCGATGTCGGTCTCCGTGCGGCCGCCGTGGGTCGTCACGACGAAGCCGGAGGGCATGCGGGCCGATCGCTTGACGTCGAGCGAGAGGACGACGCACTGTGCGCCGAAGCGGTCGGCGATCTCGCCGACGAGCGCGGGGCGGGCGATCGCCGCGCTGTTGACGCCGATCTTGTCCGCACCGGCCGCCTGGAGGCGCGCGACGTCGTCGGTCGAGCGGACTCCCCCGCCGACGGTCAGCGGGATGAAGACCTGCTCGGCGGTCGCCCGCACGACGTCGTAGGTGGTGGCCCGGTCGTCGACGGTCGCGGTGACGTCGAGGAACGTGATCTCGTCGGCGCCCTGCTCGTAGTAGGTGCGGGCGAGCTCGACGGGGTCGCCCGCGTCGCGCAGGTCGAGGAAGTTGACGCCCTTGACGACGCGCCCGGCGGCGACGTCGAGGCAGGGGACGACCCGGACCGCGAGGGACGGATCGGCGGTCGTCACGGTCAGAGCCTCGCGGCGTGGATCGGGCTCACGAGGATGGCCCGGGCGCCCAGGTCGTACAGGGCGTCCATCACCTGGTTGGTGTCGCCGCGGGGCACCATCACGCGGACGGCCGCCCAGTCGGCGTCGTGCAGCGGCGCCACCGTCGGCGACTCCATGCCCGGCGTCACGGCGGTCGCCGCTTCGAGGGCCGACACCGGCACGTCGTAGTCCATCATCACGTAGCGTCGCGCGACGAGGACGCCCTGGAGGCGGCGGTGCAGCACGTCGATGCCCGCGGCCTGCGCGTCGGAGGCGATCAGCACGGCGGTCGACTGCAGGATGACCGGCCCGAAGACCTCGAGTCCGGCGGCGCGGAGGGTCGTGCCCGTCTCGACGACGTCGGCGATCGCGTCGGCCACGCCGAGCTTGACGGCGCTCTCGACGGCCCCGTCGAGGCCCACGAGCTGGGCCGAGACGCCGGCGTCGCGGAGGAACGCGCCGACCAGTCCGACGTAGCTCGTCGCGACCCGGAGGCCCTCGAGGTCGGCCAGCTCGCGGAAGCGACCGGCCGGGCCGGCGAAGCGGAAGGTCGAGGAGGCGAAGTCGAGGGGAGCGATCTCGCCGGCGGTCGAGCCGGAGTCGAGCAGCAGGTCGCGGCCGGTGATGCCGACGTCGAGCGCGCCCTGGCCGACGTAGGTCGCGATGTCGCGTGGCCGGAGGTAGAAGAACTCGACGCCGTTGCGCTCGTCGGCCTGGTAGAGCGACTTCGGGTCGCGGCGACCCTGGTAGCCCGCCTCGTGGAGCATCTGGCTGGCGGTCTCGCTGAGGGAGCCCTTGTTGGGCACTGCTACGCGGAGCATGGTGGTGAGCTGTCCGTTCTGGGGCCGCCGGTCGGCGGCGTCACGTCGTGAGGTGGTGGGGACGGGCTCAGAGATGTCGCCACACGTCGTCGGGGGTCAGGCCCTTGGCGATCATGAGCACCTGCACGTGGTAGATGAGCTGCGAGATCTCTTCTGCCGTGGCGACGTCGCCCTCGTACTCGGCGGCCATCCACACCTCGGCAGCCTCCTCGACGATCTTCTTGCCGATCTGGTGGACCCCGGCGTCGAGCTCGGCGACGGTGCCGCTGCCCTCGGGACGGTCACGGGCCTTGTCGCTGAGCTCGGAGAACAGCTGGTCGAAGGACTTCACGACGACAAGGCTACCGTCGCCGCGGCCGCCCTCAGCGCGGCGATGCGCTCGGCGGGCTCGCCGCCGTAGACGGCCGACCCCGCGACGACCGTGTCGGCGCCGTTCTCGACGGCCGTCACGATCGTGTCGAGCCCGATGCCGCCGTCGACCTCGAGCCAGACGTCCAGGCCGGAGGCGCGGACCGCCTCGCGCGCGCGAGCCAGCTTGGGCATCGTCTCGGGCATGAACGACTGCCCGCCGAAGCCCGGCTCGACCGTCATCACGAGGATCATGTCCCACTCGTCCAGGGTCTGCAGGTAGGGCTCGAGGTCGGTGCCGGGCTTGACCGCGATCGACGCACGCGCCCCGGTGCTGCGGATCGCCCGCGCGGTCGCCACCGGGTCGGCGGCGGCCTCGGCGGAGAACGTCACGGAGAAGGCGCCGAGCTCCGCGTAGCGCGGCGCCCAGCGGTCAGCGTCCTCGACCATGAGGTGCACGTCGAGCGGCACCGGGCTGACCTGCTGGAGGCGCTCGACGACCGGCAGGCCGAGGGTGAGGTTCGGCACGAAGTGCCCGTCCATCACGTCGACGTGGACGAGGTCCGCGTCGGAGATGCGGGCGAGGTCGCGCTCGAGGTTGGCGAAGTCGGCCGAGAGGATGCTGGGGCTGATGCGAACGGACACCGGACGATCTTACCGGCGACGCGCCTCCTCGGCCCCAGGCCCTCTCGTGCCTCGGGCCCTCTCCTGAGTCAGGCCTCCTCCTGCGTCAGGCCTTCTTCTGCACGAGGGCGACGAACATGGCGTCCGTGCCCTGGCGGTGGGGCCACAGCTGGACGTAGGGCCCGGAGGCGAGGTCGACCTCGCCCACGGCGACCCGGGCGACGGCCTCGGGGCCGTCGAGCAGCTCGACGTCGTCGCGGCGACGAAGCCCGGACTCGACGATCGCCCGGGTCTCGGCGAGGTGCGGCGAGCAGGTGACGTAGGCGAGCAGGCCGCCCGGCGCGAGCGCGTCGAGGGCGCTGGCGAGGAGGTCGGCCTGGAGGCGGGTGAGCTCGCCCACGTCGCCGGGCTGCTTGCGCCAGCGCGCCTCCGGACGACGGCGGAGGGCCCCGAGGCCGGTGCACGGCGCGTCGAGCAGGATGCGCTGGTAGCCGCCGGGCTCGTCGACGCCGAAGCGGACGGCGTCGCCCTCCCGGACGTCGACGTCTCCGGGGACGGCCGCGAGTGCCTGGCGGACCAGCCCCACGCGGGCCGGCACGAGCTCGTTGGCGACGAGGTGCGCACCGACCCTGGCCGCCTCGGCGGCGAGCAGCGCGGCCTTGCCGCCGGGGCCCGCGCACATGTCGAGCCAGCGCTCGCCGGGCGAGGCGTCGTGGTGCCGGCTCAGCAACAGGGCGGCGAGCTGCGAGCCCTCGTCCTGGACACGGGCCCGGCCCGTCCGGACGACGGGCTGCTGGGCAGGGTCTCCCCCGGCGCTGACCCGCGCGAGGGGCGAGAGCAGGGCGTCGTCGCCGCCGAGCTCGGACGGCTCGGCGAGCCCCGGCAGCGCGACGAGGCTGACCCGCGGCGGCACGTTGTCCGCGGCGAGCAGGTCGACGAGCTCGTCCTGTCGGCCCTCCGCCGCGAGCGAGCGGCGCAGGGCTCGGATGACCCACACCGGGTGCGACCACTCGGCGGCGAGCCGGTCGTCGTCGCTCGTCGCGGCGGCGAGCACGCGCTCGCGCCACTCGTCGGGGGTCGAGCGGCCGACCGTCCGGAGGACGCCGTTGACGAAGCCCGTGCCGGCGCGGCTGCCGACCTGGCGCGCGAGCTCGACCGACTCGTCGACCGCCGCGTGCGCGGCCACCCGCGTCGACAGCAGCTGGTGCACGCCGAGTCGGAGCACGTCGAGCAGGGCCGGGTCGATCGCATCGGCCGGGCGCCGGGCAGCGAGGGCGACGACGCGGTCGTAGTAGCCCGACATGCGGAGCGTGCCGTAGGTCAGCTCGGTCGCGAGGGCGGCGTCCTGCGCGTCGAGGCCGGCGCGGACGATGCGAGCGGGCAGGAGCAGGTTGGCGTAGGCGTCGTCGTCGGCGACGGCACGCAGCACGTCGAGGGCGACCTGGCGGGCGGGCTGGACGCGGCTCACGCGGGGGCCTCCTCGTCGGTCGTGGTGGTGCTCGTCACGGGGCTCGTGGTCAGCAGCACGTCGTCGGTCGAGGGCAGCCCGCGGCTCCAGTCGGCCCCGGCCATCGGCTTCTTGCCGGGCGGCTGGACGCGGACCAGCTCGAGCGGTGCGGTGCCCGTGCCCACGTGGAGGCGGCCGCCCCGGACTGCGATCCGCCCCGGTGCGAGAGGCTCACCGTCCGCTGTCGCGGCGTCGACGTCTGCGCCCGCGCCTGCGTCCACGGCACGGAGCTCGAGCACCTTGAGCCGGGCGTCGCCGAGCGGCAGGTGCGCGCCCGGCTCGGGCGTCGTGCCCCGCCAGCGGTCGAGCACGCGACCGGCCGGGAGCGAGAGGTCGAGCGCGCCGTCGTCGAGGACGAGCTTGGGGGCGAGGGTCACCTCGCCCACCTGGACGAGAGGCTCGGCCGTGCCCGCGGCGAGCCGGTCGACGACGTCGCCGAGGAGGTCGGCGCCGCTCGCCGCGAGCTCGTCGAGCAGCGCCCCGGCCGTCTCGGTGCCGTCGAGGGGTCGCTCGAGGGCGCCGAGCAGGTCGCCGGCGTCGAGCTCCGGCACGAGCTGGAACACCACGGCGCCCGTGCTCTCGTCGCCGGCCATCAGCGCGCGCTGCACCGGGGCGGCCCCGCGCCAGCGCGGGAGCAGGGAGAAGTGCAGGTTGACCCAGCCGAGCCGGGGCGCGGACAGCACGGGCTCGCGCAGCAGGGCGCCGAAGGCGACCACCACCCCGAGGTCGGCGTCCATGGCGGTGATCCGCTCGGCCACCTCCTCCGTGATCCGCCGCGTCTTGATGACCGGCAGCCCGAGGCGCTCGGCCTCGAGGGCGACAGGGGTCGCGGTGAGGACACGGCGACGGCCCTGGGGCGTGTCGTCACGGGTGACGACGGCGACCACCTCGTGCTCGCTCGCGGCGAGGGCGGTCAGGGACGGGACGGCGGCCGACGGGCTGCCGGCGAAGACGAGGCGCAAGGGATTCCTGGAGGTCAGTCGGTGAACGGCTCGACGTCGTCGAACCGCACCCTGAGTGTAGGCAGGCCCCGGCCGCGCCGGGAGCCGATCGCCTTGCGGCGCTCCGTCGCGGCGCGGATGACCTGGGACCGCAGCACCTGCGCGACGTCGTGCCCGCTGGCGTAGTCGAAGCGCACGATCGCGCGGACGCCGGCGTCGGGCACGTCGACCGGCCCCAGGGTCTCCTTCCGGACGCTCTCGGGCAGCTCGTCGAGGGCACGGGCGACGGTCTCGACGCCGCCCGTCACGGTCGCGACGCGGACGGCGGGCGGGAACCTCAGCTCACGCCGGTCGGCCAGCTCGCCGGACGCGTACCGGGCGAGTTCCCACGTCGCGAGCGAGGAGGCGATGGCCCCGCCGACCCCGACCAGCACGATCGGCGCACGGCGCGCCGCCAGTGCGGCCGCGTTGGCCCACCACCGCAGGCAGTCCTCGGCCACGCGCAGGCTCTCGCGGGCCAGCATCCGCTCGCCGTCGAGCAGCAGGACGGCGCGGTAGCCGCCGGGCGCGATCGGCTCGGCCCCCCGCGTCGCGACGACGATCGCGGGCTCGGAGTCGACGTGCGTCACCTGGCGGGAGCCGTCGGACACGATGACGCGCACCCCCGGGAAGGCCTTGCCGAGCTCGTCGGCCGTGCGGGACGCCCCCGTGCCGACCGACTTCATCTGCGTGCCCTCACAGGTCGAGCAGCGCCAGCCCACGGCGAGGGCGCCGCACCACGAGCAGGCCGGCTGGCCGCCCGGCGCCCGCTGGACGAGCGGCCCGCCGCAGCGCGTGCACCGTGCCGTGTCGCCGCACTCCGTGCAGGCCAGGCGCGGCGAGTAGCCGGGGTGGGCCACCTGGACCAGCACCGGCCCGTGCTCGACCGCCGCCCGCGCCTCCGTCCAGGCCGTCGAGGGTATCCGCGCCTGGGCGGCGAAGCCGTCCTGGGCCGCCTGCTGGGACGTGGGCACGACGTGGGGCTGGTAGCGGGGGTCGGGGCGGACCTCGGCGAGGAAGCCGATCTCGACGAGTCGCTGCACGTCGGTGCTCCGCGCGTGGCCGAGGAACACGAGCGCGGTCTGCTGCTGGGACTGCCGCACCAGCGCGGTGTCCCGCGCGTGCACGTACGGGCTCAACGGCTCGCCCATCAGGGGGTCGCCGTCGTCGAAGACGACGATCAGGCCGAGGCGCGCCGACGGCGCGAGCAGCACGGACCTGTTGCCGACGAGCACGAGCGGCTGGTCGCCCCTCGCCCGCAGCACCGACCGGTAGCGGTCGGCGTTGGACTGCTTCGAGTCGAGCCGCACCACGCTCTCCGCGGGCAGCAGCGCGGCCAGGGCCCGCAGCACCTGGTCCTCGTCCCGGTGGTCGGGCACGGCGACGATCGCGTTCTCGCCCCCGGCCAGGGTCACCGTCGCCAGCTGCGCGGCCGTCACTGCCCAGCGGCCGACCCACGAGCCGTCGGGCAGCTCGTCGAGCAGGGGGACGGCGTCGACCGCGGCGCGGCCGCGGGCGGCGACGATGCCCGCGAGCTGGTCGGCGCCGTAGCCGGTGACCTCGGAGGCGACCACGACGGGGTGCGGGACCGTCTCGCCCGACTCGGCGGCGGCCGTCGCGGCCGCGAGCACCTGCTTCTCGACCCTCGCCTGGCGGGGCGGCACCGCGAGACGCAGCACGTCGCTGGCGGAGCCGCCGGCACGGTCGGCCACGGCCCTGGCCAGGGCGAAGACCTCAGGGGCCAGCACGGAGGCGGTCGAGACGATCGCCTCGACCTCGCTCAGCTCGCCCCCGTGCGCGGACGACTCGACGACCTCGACCACGAACCCGTCCGCGATGCGCCCGGCCGACCGGAGCGGGACCTTGACCCGGATGCCGGGCACGACGTCGTCGCGCAGGTGCGACGGGACGGCGTAGTCGAAGAGCCGGTCGAGCTGCGGCAGCGGCGACTCGACCAGCACCCGCGCCACGGCGCGCGGTGACGGCCGCTCGCTCGCGACGGGCACGGTCACGGGCGACGGGTCAGAGACCGGCGGCGGCCCGGAGCGCGTCGACGCGGTCGAGGGCCTCCCAGGTGAACTCGGGCAGCTCGCGGCCGAAGTGGCCGTAGGTCGACGTCGCTGCGTAGATCGGCCGCAACAGGTCGAGGTCACGGATGATCGCCGCCGGGCGCAGGTCGAAGACCTGCCGGACGGCCTCGATGATGACGTCGTCGGCCACGTGGCCGGTGCCGAACGTCTCGACGTAGAGCCCGACGGGGGCCGCCCGGCCGATGGCGTAGGCGATCTGCAGCTCGATGCGGTCGGCCAGGCCCGCCGCGACGGCGTTCTTGGCGACCCAGCGCATGGCGTAGGCAGCCGAGCGGTCGACCTTCGACGGGTCCTTGCCCGAGAACGCGCCGCCCCCGTGGCGGCTCGCGCCGCCGTACGTGTCGACGATGATCTTGCGGCCGGTGAGGCCGGCGTCGCCCTGCGGGCCGCCGATCTCGAAACGACCCGTGGGGTTGATGATGAAGCGCGTGCCGGTCGAGTCGAGCCCGGCCTCGTCGAGCACGGGTCGGACGACGTGGGCGATGACGTCGGCCTCGAGCTGCTCGCTCGAGACGCTCGGCGAGTGCTGCGTCGAGACGACGACCGTGTCGACCGTGCGCGGGACGACGCCGTCGTAGCCGACGGTGACCTGGGTCTTGCCGTCGGGCCGGAGGTAGTCGAGCTCGCCGCTCTTGCGGACGTGCGCCAGGCGCTCGGCCAGCCGGTGGGCCAGCCAGACGGGCAGGGGCATGTACTGCGGCGTCTCGTTGGTGGCGTAGCCGAACATGATGCCCTGGTCGCCGGCGCCCTGGCGGTCGAGAGCGTCGTCGGAGGTGCCGCCCCGCGCCTCCAGCGCCGTGTCGACGCCCTGGGCGATGTCGGGCGACTGGGCGCCGATGGAGACCTCGACGCCGCAGGTGCGGCCGTCGAAGCTGACGGCCGAGGAGTCGTAGCCGATGCCGACGATGAGGTCGCGGACGATCGTGGGGATGTCGACGTAGCCCTTGGTGGTCACCTCGCCGGCCACGTGCACCAGCCCGGTCGTGACCATCGTCTCGACGGCGACCCGGCTCTGCGGGTCGACCGCGAGCAGCGCGTCGAGGATGCCGTCCGAGATCTGGTCGCAGATCTTGTCGGGGTGGCCCTCGGTGACCGACTCGGACGTGAAGAGCCGGAGGCTCGTCGAGGCGGTCGTGCTGCTGGCGGGTGTCACGTCGGTCGAGGTCACAGGTGCTCCGGGGTCGAGGGCGAGGGCAGGGTCGACGGCGTCAGGCGCCGTCGGACGCGGCGAGGCCCCGCGGGACGGTCTCCCAGGGGGCCTCGTTCGATGCTACGGCCGCCCACCGTCACTGTCGCTGGACGACGGGGACCGTGGGCGATCGCGGGGGGACTACTCCGCGGCGGCGGGCAGGGGCTTGGCCTCGAGCTTGTCCTCGTTGATCTCGTGCATGGCGACCGAGAGCGGCTTGTCGTCGATGGTGCTGTCGACGAGCGGGCCGACGTTGTCGAAGAGGCTGCCCTCGTGCAGGTCGGCGTAGTAGTCGTTGATCTGACGTGCGCGCTTCGACGCGAAGATGACGAGCGCGTACTTCGACTCGACCTTCGAGAGCAGCTCGTCGATGGGCGGATCGATGATGCCCTTGTTCTTGTCGGCCATGGGTACTCCTCGTTGTGGGGTTCTGTCAGGCACCGGCAGGTGCGGAGATCGGGGCGCGAGTCACGCTCGCGGGCGTGCGTCCTCGGGCGCAGTCATCAATTCTACGACCTCGCGGGCCGCTTCGGGCACGTCGTGGTTCACGACCTTCACGTCGAACTCGTCCTGGGCCGCCAGCTCGACCTTCGCGGTCTCGAGTCGGCGCTGCTGCTCGGCCGCGTCCTCCGTGCCCCGGCCGATCAGCCGGCGGACGAGCTCGTCCCACGTGGGCGGCAGGAGGAAGACGAGGACGGCCTCGGGCATGGCCGTGCGGACGAGGCGCGCACCTTGCAGGTCGATCTCGAGCAGGACGCTCCGCCCGGCCTGCAGGGCGGCGTCGATCGGGGGCCGCGGCGTGCCGTAGCGGTACGAGTTGTGCACGGTGGCCCACTCGAGCAGCTCGCGCTCGCGGATCATCCGGTCGAACTCGGCGTCGTCGACGAAGTAGTAGTGCACGCCGTCGACCTCGCCCGGTCGCGGCGCCCGGGTGGTCGCGGAGATGGAGAGGTGCACGTCGGGGTAGTTCTCGCGGATGTGGGTCGAGACCGTGCCCTTGCCGACGGCCGTCGGGCCGGCGAGGACGACGAGCCGCGAGCGCACGCGCCCCCGGGCCTCGCGCACGGCGAGCCAGTCGCCGAGGATGCGGCGCTGCCGGACGCCGAGGCCGCCGACGCGCTTGGACTCGGCGATGCCGAGGTCGGTCATGATGCGGGCGACCCGGGTGGGCCCGATGCCGGGGATGCTCGTGAGGAGCTCGCGGACGCGCAGCGTCGCCTCGGGGGCCGTCGGCTCGCCGGCCCAGGCGGCCTCGGCGACGTCGAGCGCGGTGCGCCGGCGCTCGGCCACGGACGCCTTCACGGCGGCGCGGGCACGACGGGCGGCGACCGCGGCCCGGGCGGCGGCGGCACGGTCGACCGGCGGCGGGGTCATGCGAGGCACGAGCGCACCTCCTCCGCGGCGTCGCGGACGGCAGCGGCCATCCCGTCGGGACCCGCTGCGAGGACGCCGCGGGAGGTCGAGACGAGGACGGTGCGTGCTGCCGCGCCGTAGAGGGCCGTCAGGTCGGAGACGCGAGCCCCCTGGTGGCCGAAGCCGGGGGCGAGGACGGGTACACCGGTCAGCGCCGCCGTGTCGATGCCGTACGACGCGAGATCGACGGTCGCCCCGAGCACGAGGCCCACGGAGCCGAGTCGGGTCTCCCCCGCTGCCTGGTCGTCGTCTCGCACCTGGTCGACGATACCTGCCGCCAGGGTGCGCGACGTGCCGACGGGGCCGGTGACCAGTGCCGTCTGGCCGGCCCGCGCCTCCGGGTTGGAGGTGGCCGCGAGGACGAACACGCCCGCGCCGACCTGCCGGGCCCGGTCGATCGTGCCCCGGAGCGAGCCGAAGCCGAGGTACGGCGACACCGTCAGGGCGTCGACGCGCAGGGGCGAGTCGGGCGAGAACCACGCGTCGGCGTAGCCGTCCATGGTGCTCCCGACGTCGCCGCGCTTGGCGTCCCCGATCACGAGGAGACCGGCGTCGCGAGCTGCCGCGAGGACGTCCTCGAGGGCCGCGAAGCCCGCCGACCCCCAGCGCTCGTAGAAGGCGACCTGGGGCTTGACCACCCCGGCCGACCCCACGGTCGCCTCGACCGCGCGCAGGCCGAGCTCGCGGACGCCGGAGGCGCTGGTCGGCAGCCCCCACTCGTCGAGGAGCCAGGGGTGCGGGTCGATGCCGACGCAGAGCCCGCCGGTCGTCTCGAGCACGTCCGCCAGGCGGGCGCCGAAGGAGGCGGCCGCCCCGCCGACCGCGACGGCGGGGGCAGCAGGGTCGGCCGTCACCGCCGTGCCGCCCGCGCCAGACCGTAGTCCTGCAGGCTCGTGACCTCGAACGGCGTGTGGATCGCCTCGATCGACGCCACCGCCGCGCCGAGCTGTGCGATGGTCGTGAAGAGGGCCTTGTCGGCCGCGACGGTCGCGGCGCGGATCTCGTAGCCGTCGGCGCGGGCGCTCGAGCCGCTCGGCGTGTTGATCACGATGTCGACCTCGTCGCGGTTGATCAGGTCGACGACGCTCTCGCCGCCGGCGCTGAACTTGCCCACGATCTCGGCAGCGATGCCGTTGCGGATGAGGACGGTGGCCGTGCCCTCGGTCGCGAGCACGCGGAAGCCGAGCTGCTGGAGGCGCAGGACGGGGAGCACGATCGCCCGCTTGTCGCGGTCGGCCACGCTGACGAAGACGGTGCCCGTCGTGGGCAGCCCGCCGTACGCCGCCGTCTGGCTCTTCGCGAAGGCGCGGGGGAAGTCGCGGTCGATGCCCATGACCTCGCCGGTCGAGCGCATCTCGGGGCTGAGGACGCTGTCGACGACCTGCCCCTCCTTCGTGCGGAACCGCTTGAACGGGAGCACCGCCTCCTTGACCGAGATCGGGGAGTCGAGCGGGACGTCCGAGCCGTCCTGGGCGGGCAGCAGCCCGCTCTCGACGAGCTCGCGGATGCTCTGGCCGACCATGACGAGCGACGCCGCCTTGGCGAGCGGGATGCCGAGCGCCTTCGAGACGAACGGCACCGTGCGGCTCGCCCGGGGGTTGGCCTCGATCACGTAGAGGACGCCGGCCGCGATCGCGAACTGGACGTTGAGCAGGCCGCGGACGCCGACGCCCTCGGCGATGGCCAGGGTGGCCTCGCGGACGCGGTCGATCTCGCCCTTGCCGAGCGTGACCGGGGGCAGGGTGCAGCTCGAGTCGCCCGAGTGGATGCCCGCCTCCTCGATGTGCTCCATGACGCCGCCGACGTAGAGCTCGGTGCCGTCGTAGAGGGCGTCGACGTCGATCTCGACGGCGTCGTCCAGGAACCGGTCGACGAGCAGCGGCGCGTCCGGGCCGATGATCGCCTGGTCGCTGACCCGGACGAAGTAGTCGGCGAGCGACGGGCTGTCGTAGACGATCTCCATGCCGCGGCCGCCGAGCACGTAGGACGGACGCACGAGGACGGGGTAGCCGATCTCTTCTGCGACGGCGACGGCGCTCTCGTAGTCGGTCGCGGTGCCGTTGCGGGGGGCCAGCAGGCCCGCCTCGTCGAGGATCGCGGAGAACAGCCCCCGCTCCTCTGCCGAGTCGATGGCGTCGGGCGAGGTGCCGAGGATCGGGACGCCGGCGGCCTCGAGGCCCTTCGACAGGCCGAGGGCCGTCTGGCCGCCCAGCTGGACGACGACGCCGACGAGCTCGCCGCTGGCGGACTCGGCGTGCACGACCTCGAGGACGTCCTCGAGGGTGAGCGGCTCGAAGTAGAGCCGGTCGCTCGTGTCGTAGTCGGTCGAGACCGTCTCGGGGTTGCAGTTGACCATGATCGTCTCGTAGCCCGCGTCGCTCAGCGCGAAGCTGGCGTGCACGCACGAGTAGTCGAACTCGACGCCCTGGCCGATCCGGTTCGGGCCCGAGCCGAGGATGATCACCTTGCGGCGGTCGCTCGGCGCGACCTCGGTCTCGAGGTCGTAGCTCGAGTAGTGGTACGGGGTCAGGGCGGGGAACTCGCCGGCGCAGGTGTCGACCGTCTTGAAGACGGGGCGCACGCCGAGCGACCAGCGCAGCTCGCGCACCTCCTGCTCGCCGAGGCCGCGCAGCTGGCCGATCTGCACGTCGCTGAAGCCGTGGTCCTTGGCGTGCGCGAACAGGTCGGCGTCGAGCTCCGCCGCGGCGGCGATCTCGTCGGCGACCTCGTTGATCAGCACGACCTGGTCGATGAACCAGGGGTCGATCGCGGTCGAGTCGAAGACCTGCTCGGCCGTGGCGCCGGCACGGAGGGCCTGCTGCACGGTGACGATGCGGCCGTCGGTGGGCGTGTGCGCCAGCGTGAGGAGCGCCTCCACGTCGCCGGGCTCGCCCTCCCAGTGGAAGCTCGATCCGCGCTTCTCGAGCGAGCGCAGCGACTTCTGCAGCGCCTGCGTGAAGTTGCGGCCGATGGCCATCGCCTCGCCGACGCTCTTCATGGTCGTGCTGAGGGTCGTGTCGGCCGCCGGGAACTTCTCGAAGGCGAACCGCGGCACCTTGACGACCACGTAGTCGAGGGTCGGTTCGAAGGAGGCGGGCGTCACCTTGGTGATGTCGTTCGGGATCTCGTCGAGGCGGTACCCGAGCGCCAGCTTCGCGGCGATCTTGGCGATCGGGAAGCCCGTCGCCTTCGACGCGAGCGCACTGGAGCGCGAGACGCGCGGGTTCATCTCGATGACGATGACGCGGCCGTCGGCGGGGTCGATCGCGAACTGGATGTTGCAGCCGCCCGTGTCGACGCCCACGCGACGGATGATGTCGATCGAGATGTCGCGGAGGTTCTGGTACTCGCGATCGGTGAGGGTGAGCGCAGGGGCCACCGTGATCGAGTCGCCCGTGTGCACGCCGACCGGGTCGACGTTCTCGATCGAGCAGACGACGACCGTGTTGTCGGCGGTGTCGCGCATCATCTCGAGCTCGTACTCCTTCCAGCCGAGGATGCTCTCCTCGAGCAGGACCTCGGTGGTCGGGCTCTGGTGGAGGCCGTCGGTGACCATGCGGACGAGCTCGTCGCGGGTGTACGCGAAGCCCGAGCCGAGGCCGCCCATCGTGAACGACGGACGGATGACGAGCGGGTAGCCGAGGTCCTCGGCGAAGTCGACCGCCTCCTCGACGGTGTGCGCGATGTAGGACTTCGCGACGTCGGCGCCCGACTCGAGCACCAGCTCCTTGAAGAGCTGCCTGTCTTCGCCCTTCTGGATCGCCTCGACCTTGGCGCCGATCAGCTCGACGCCGTGCTTGGCGAGGATGCCCTCCTCGTCGAGCGCGATGGCGGCGTTGAGCGCCGTCTGGCCGCCGAGGGTCGGCAGGATCGCGTCGGGCTTCTCCTTGACGATGATCGCCTCGAGGACCTCGGACGTGATGGGCTCGACGTAGGTGGCGTCGGCGAAGTCGGGGTCGGTCATGATCGTGGCCGGGTTCGGGTTCACGAGGATGACGCGCACGCCCTCCTCGCGGAGGACGCGGCACGCCTGGGTGCCCGAGTAGTCGAACTCGGCCGCCTGGCCGATGACGATCGGCCCGGAGCCGATGACGAGGACCGAGTTGATGTCTGTGCGCTTGGGCATCAGTTGCTGCTTTCGAGGTCGGAGCCGAAGTCGACGGGCTGGCCGGACTTGCGTGCCACGACCGCCTCGCGGAAGCGGTCGAAGAGGTGGTTGCTGTCGTGGGGCCCGGCTGCCGCCTCGGGGTGGTACTGCACCGAGAAGGCCGGGATGTCGAGGGCGCGGAGGCCCTCGACGACGTTGTCGTTGAGGCTGAAGTGGCTGACCTCGACGCGGCCGAAGCCGGCGGGCGAGTCGAGCACGCCCTCGACGGGCGCGTCGACCGCGAAGCCGTGGTTCTGGCTCGTGATCTCGACCTTGCCCGTGGTCTTGTCGAGCACCGGCTGGTTGATGCCCCGGTGGCCGAAGGGCAGCTTGTACGTGTCGAAGCCGAGGGCCCGGCCGAACAGCTGGTTGCCGAAGCAGATGCCGAAGTAGGGCAGGCCGTCACGGAGGGCGCCGCGCAGCAGCTCGACCTGGGCGTCGCTGGCCGCGGGGTCGCCGGGACCGTTCGAGAAGAAGAGGGCGTCGGGCGCGAGGGCGCGGAGCTGCTCGGGCGTCGTGTCCTGCGGGAGGACGTGCACCCGGAAGCCGCGCTGGGCGAGGTAGCGCAGCGTCGAGGTCTTGACCCCCAGGTCGAGCACCGCGACCGAGCCGACGAGCTCGCCCTCGGCCTCGAGCACGTAGGGCTCGACCGTCGAGACCTGGCTCGAGAGGCTGAGGCCGCGCATGTCGGCCGAGCCGCGCACGAGGGCGAGCTGCTCGTCGTCGCGGAGCTCGGCGTCGGGTCCGCTGAAGACCCCGCCGCGCATCGAGCCGACGTCGCGGAGGCGACGGGTCAGCGCGCGGGTGTCGATGCCGCGGATGCCCACGACGCCGTCGGCCACGAGCTGGTCGTCGAGGCTGCCCTGGGCTCGGTGGTTGGAGACGACGCGGCTGGCGTCGCGGACGACGAAGCCCGAGACCCAGATGCGACGCGACTCTGGGTCTTCGTCGTTGACGCCCGTGTTTCCGATGTGCGGGGCCGTCATGACGACGATCTGGCCCGCGTAGGACGGGTCGGTGAGGGTCTCCTGGTAGCCGGTCATGCCGGTGGCGAAGACGGTCTCCCCGAGCGTCCGCCCGACGGCGCCGTAGGCGCGGCCGGCGTAGCGGGTCCCGTCTTCGAGCACCAGGACGGCCCGGGTGGTGGTGGACGCGTCAGTCAATGGTCTGCTCTCCTGTGGTGGTGCCGGCCGTGGGGGCCGAGGTCGTGATGGTGCGGACGGCGTCGACGAGCGGGCGGGGGTCGTCCGTGACGCGCAGGTAGGTGTCGACGTCGGTGTCGCCGAGGTTCCAGGCGACGAGCACGAGCCCGTCGGTCTCGACCACGCGGTCGATGGTCCAGGTCGCGCGGCCGACGTCGCGGATCGAGGAGGCGCGGATCAGCTTCGCGGGCTCGCCCGCGATCTCGAGGCGGACGCCCTCCCGGTGCACCGAGATGACGGCCCTGCCCCGGAAGCCCAGCCCGCCGACCACGATCCGGTCGAGCGGGTCGCCCGCCCGGGTCGTCGCGACGTAGAAGCCGTCGTGCTCGACGAGGGCCGTCGACAGGGCGTCGGGAGCCGTCTCGGGCAGGGCGATGTCCGCCTGTCGTCGACCTCGCGCCCGCCAGGAGCGGACCATGAGGAGGACGACGAACACGAGCAGGACGAGGATGCCCGCGCCGATCACCCAGCGGTTCACGGGGCGCCCGCCGGCTCGGGGGCGGCCAGCACGGCCGCCGCGACCACGCGTGCGGCGCGGTCGGCGATCTCGCGCTCGTCGACGACGAGGCCGTCACGGACGGTGGCGTAGCCCTGGTGCAGCGTCGCGACGACCTGCCCGGGCAACGTGTGCCCGAGGAAGGGCGAGTTGCGGCTGCGGCCCGCGAGGTGCTCGGTGCCGAAGGTCCTGCTCACCCCTCGATCGTAGAGGGTCAGCTCGGCGGGCTCCCCGACGGCCAGCGGTCGTCCGTGCCCCTCGACCTGCCCGATGCGCGCCGGTGCGACCGACAGCACGCGGGCCACGTCCGCCCAGCCGATCAGGCCCGTCTCGACCATCGTCCGGTGCACGACGGAGAGGGCGCTCTCGAGGCCGACCATGCCGTTCGCGGCGGCGTCCCACTCGCAGTGCTTCGCCTCCGAGGTGTGCGGGGCGTGGTCAGTGGCGACGATGTCGATCGTGCCGTCGGCCAGGGCCGCCCGGAGCGCCTCCACGTCCTCCGCCCGGCGGAGCGGCGGGTTGACCTTGTAGCGCGAGTCGTAGCTCGAGACGAGATCTTCGGTGAGGAGGAGGTGGTGCGGCGTGACCTCGGCGGTCACGTCGATGCCCCGTGCCTTGGCCCAGCGGACGACCTCGACGCTGCCTGCCGTCGAGACGTGGCACACGTGCAGGCGGGCGCCGACGTGGTCGGCGAGCAGGACGTCGCGGGCGATGATCGACTCCTCCGCGACGGCGGGCCAGCCGCCGAGCCCGAGCTCGGCCGACAGGGCGCCCTCGTTCATCTGGGCCCCCTCGGTGAGGCGAGGTTCTTGCGCGTGCTGGGCCACGACTCCCCCGAAGCCCTTGACGTACTCGAGCGCGCGGCGCATGAGCAGGGGGTCGGAGACGCAGTGGCCGTCGTCGGAGAAGACGCGGACGGCCGCGCGGGACCGGGCCATGGCGCCGATCTCGGAGAGCCGGCGGCCCTCGAGGCCCTGGGTGACGGCGCCGATCGGTCGGACCGTGACGTAGCCCGCGCGCTCGCCGAGGGCCTGCACCTGCTCGACGACGCCCGCGGTGTCGGCGACCGGCGAGGAGTTCGCCATGGCGTTGACCGCGGTGAAGCCGCCGGCGGCGGCCGCGCGGGACCCGGTGAGGACGGTCTCGGCGCCCTCGCCGCCCGGCTCGCGGAGGTGCGTGTGCAGGTCGACGAGGCCGGGCAGCGCGAGCAGGCCGTCGGCGTCGATCACCTCGGCCCCCGTGGCGCTGAGGCCGGAGCCGAGCTCGACGACGACGCCGTCGCGGACGAGGACGTCGGTACGGGTGCCATCGACGGTCTCGACGGCGCGGATCAGGTGGGTGGTGGTCACAGGGAGTCCTCCCGGTCGCCGGCGAGTGTGAGGTAGAGCACGGCCATCCGGACGGCCACGCCGTTGCCGACCTGCTCCCGCACGGTCGAGCGGGGCGAATCGGCGGCGTCGTCGCCGATCTCGAGGCCGCGGTTCATCGGGCCGGGGTGCATGACGAGCGCCGCGGGCGGCAGTGACCGGAAGCGCGCCGCCCCGAGGCCCCAGGAACGCGCGTACTCGCGGGCGTTGGGGAAGAACGCCTCGGCCATGCGCTCCTGCTGGATGCGCAGCATCATGACCACGTCGGGCTGCACCCGGGCGATCGCCTCGTCGAGGTCGTAGTGCACGTCGACGCCCAGGCGGCTGACGTCGACCGGCAGGAGCGTGGGAGGCGCCACCACCGTCACGTGGGCCCCGAGGGTCCGCAGCAGCCACGCGTTGGACCGCGCGACCCGCGAGTGCAGGATGTCGCCGACGATCAGCACCTCCAGGCCGTCGAGGTCCCGGCCGCGGCTCGCGTCGCCGTGGACCCGACGGCGCATCGTGAAGGCGTCGAGCAGGGCCTGCGTCGGGTGCTCGTGCGTGCCGTCGCCCGCGTTGACGATCCCGGCGTCGACCCAGCCGCTGTCCGCGAGGACGCGGGGCGCCCCGGACGCCGGATGCCGGATGACGATGCCGTCGGCGCCCATCGCGGCCAGCGTCTGGGCCGTGTCCTTGAGGGACTCGCCCTTCGAGACGCTCGATCCCTTGGCGGCGAAGTTGATGACGTCGGCGCTGAGGCGCTTCGCCGCCGCCTCGAACGAGATGCGGGTGCGGGTGCTGTCCTCGTAGAAGAGGTTCACGACGGTCGTGCCGCGCAGGGTCGGCAGCTTCTTGACCTGACGGGTCGAGACGTCGGCCATGTCCTCCGCGACGTCGAGGATCCGCAGGGCGTCGTCGCGACCGAGGTCGGCGGTGCTGAGGAGGTGCTTCACGAGTCGGCACCCCCCTCGATGGCGACGAGTTCGTCGTCGTCGACGCCGTGCAGCCGCACGAAGATGCGCTCGGCCGCCGACGTGGGCAGGTTCTTGCCCACGAAGTCGGCGCGGATCGGGAGCTCGCGGTGGCCCCGGTCCACGAGCACGGCGAGGCGGACGGCCCGGGGGCGTCCGAGGGCGCTGAGGGCGTCGAGGGCGGCGCGGATGGTGCGACCGGAGTAGAGCACGTCGTCGACGAGGACGACGGTCGCGCCGTCGATGCCGCCGTCGGGCAGGCGGGTGGGCTGGCTGGCCCGCGTCGGGTTGCGCCGCAGGTCGTCGCGGTACATGGTCACGTCGACGGAGCCGGTCGGGACGGCGACGCCGGAGATCGACGAGAGCTGGGCGCCGATCCGCTCGGCGAGGACGACGCCTCGCGTGGGGATGCCCAGCACGACGAGGCCGTCGGGGCCCCGGTTCGACTCGAGGACCTCGTGGGAGATGCGCGTCAGGGCGCGCGTGATGTCAGCCTGACTCAGCACGGTGCGTGTGCTCAATCGGACCTCCTTCCCCGCCTCTCGGGACGGAACTTAAAGGACGTCGGTGGTGGTGCCGGCTCGGTCGCCCCGTCGAGGGTGCCCGTCGCCGGCACCGAGCCTAGCCGCTCGTGGCGATGCGCCCGAGCAGCCCGTTCACGAAGGGAGCCGAGTCGTCGGTGCTGAGCGACTGGGCCAGCTCGACCGCCTCGCTGATCGCGACGTGGTCGGGGACCTCGTCGTTGTGCAGCAGCTCGAAGACGCCGATCCGGAGGATGCCCCGGTCGAGCGTCGGCATGCGGGCCATCGTCCAGCCCTGGGCGTACGTCTCGATCAGCTCGTCGATCTCGGCCTGGTGGTCGATGACGCCCTGGACGAGGTCGCGGGCGTAGCCCCAGCTGGAGTTCCGCTCGGGCTCCTGACGGGCCCGCGCCGTCTCGGCGGCCAGGGCGTCGGTCATGCTGATCTGGCGGATGTCGGCGACGTACAGGACGTCGAGGGCGCGCTTGCGCGCCTTGGTGCGTGCGCTCACTGTGCGGGTGGCCGCCGACTACTCGTTGACGCGGCCGAGGTAGCCGCCGTCGCGCGTGTCGACCTTGACCTTCGTGCCGGTCTCGAGGAACAGCGGGACCTGGATCTCGTAGCCGGTCTCGACGGTGGCCGCCTTCGTGCCGCCGGTGGAGCGGTCGCCCTGCAGGCCGGGCTCGGTGTAGGTGACCTCGAGGACGACGGAGGCGGGCAACTCGATGTAGAGCGGGTTGCCGTCGTGCAGCGCCATCTGGACGTTCTGGTTCTCGAGCATGAAGTTCTTCGCGTCGCCGACGATGGTGGCGGGCACGTTGATCTGGTCGTAGTCGGTCGTGTCCATGAAGACGTAGCCGTCGGCCTCGGCGTAGAGGTACGTGTACTCGCGGCGGTCGACGTTGGCGAACTCGATCTTGGTGCCGGCGTTGAAGGTCTTGTCGACGACCTTGCCCGAGCGCACGTTCTTCATCTTGGTGCGGACGAAGGCGCCGCCCTTGCCCGGCTTCACGTGCTGGAACTCGATCACGTTCCAGAGCTGGCCGTCCAGGTCGAGGACGGCGCCGTTCTTGATGTCGTTGGTGGTCGCCATGCGTGCGAGGTCCGATCGGGAGTGAGGTGGGTGGGGCCGGATCTGGCCGGGTTCGAGTGTAGCGGACGGGCCGCGAGCCCTCAGGAGCCGATCTCCTGGTACGCCGCGAAGAGCAGGCTCGAGTCGGGGCCGGTGACGACCGTCGGCTTGCCGATGTCGTCGAGCACGATGAACCGGAGCATGCCAGCTCGGGCCTTCTTGTCGCGCTGCATCGTGGCGAGGAGCGTGTTCCAGCGGCCGAGCGGGTAGCTCGTCGGCAGGGTCAACGACTCGAGGATCCGCCGGTGGCGGTCGACGGCCTCGTCCGACAGCCGCCCCGTCAGCCTGCCGAGCTCGGCGGCGAAGACCATCCCGACCGACACCGCGGCCCCGTGCCGCCACTGGTAGCGCTCGGCGTGCTCGACGGCGTGGCCGAGCGTGTGCCCGTAGTTGAGGATCTCGCGGAGGCCCTGCTCGGTGAAGTCCTGGCCGACGACCCGTGCCTTGAGGGCGATCGACAGCTCGACGACCCGTCGGAACTCGGGGGTCGTCGGGTCGACGGCACGGTCGACGTCTGCCTCCACGATGTCGAGGATCTCGGGCTCGGCGATGAAGCCGGCCTTCACGACCTCGGCGAAGCCCGCGAGGATCTCGTTGCGGCTCAGCGTGTCCAGCATGTCGAGGTCGGCCACCACGGCTGTCGGGGCCCAGAAGGCGCCCACGAGGTTCTTGCCCTCGGCGGTGTTGATGCCGGTCTTGCCGCCGACGCTGGCGTCGACCATGCCGAGCACGGTCGTCGGCACCTGGACGAGCTGCACGCCCCGGAGCCAGGTGGCGGCGACGAAGCCGGCGAGGTCGGTCACGGCTCCCCCGCCGAGCCCGATCACCGCGTCGGTCCGGGTGAAGTCGGCCTGGCCGAGCACCTGCCAGCAGAACGCCGCCACCTCGACGCGCTTGGCGTCCTCCGAGTCGGGGACCTCGGCGATGAGGGCCTCGAGACCGGCCTCGACCAGCGCGTCGCGGAGCTCGTTCGCCTTGCGCCCGAGCGTCGGCGCGTGCACGATCAGGACCTTCTTCGTCTGCGGGCCGAGCAGCGCGGGGATGCGCGAGCGGACCCCGTGGCCGACGAGGACCTCGTAGGGGGCCTCGCCCTCGACGCGGATGGTGGTGACGTCGGTCGTCTCGTCGGTCATGCGTCGTCTTCCTGTCGGTGGTGCGGGAGGTCGGGTGAGCCGGCAGCGGCGGCGGCTAGCCAGGCGACCACGTCGTCGACGACGTGGGAGACGGGGCGCCTCGAGGTGTCGACGACCAGGTCGGCCAGTCTGCGGTAGACGGGCTCGCGCTCGAGCGCGATGGCCCGCCAGGCGTCCATGCCGCCCTGGGCGAGCAGGGGGCGAGTCGACCCCGCGAGCCGGTCCGCCACCGCCTCGGGCGTCACCGTGAGGAGGACCACGGAGGCGCCCCGGAGGCGCTCCCGGGTGAGCGGGTCGAGCACCGCGCCTCCTCCGAGCGACACCACGCCGGTCGAGGCGAGCGCCTCGGCGACGACCTCGCGCTCCAGCTCCCGGAAGCGCGGTTCGCCGTCACGGGAGAAGATCTCGGCCACGGGGCCGTGCCGCTGCACGAGCAGGCGATCGGTGTCGACGAACCCCACGCCGAGACGCCGGGAGAGCTTCTTGCCGATGCTGGACTTGCCCGCGCCCATCGGGCCGATCATCGCCACGGGGCGGTCGAGCGGTGCCGCGCCCGCGGCGTTCGTGTCGGTCGAGGGGGTCACTGGTACTCGGGGTGCTCCCGCATCCACGCCTGCCACACCTTCACGGCGGCCTCGTGCTCGGCCAACGTCGTCGAGAACGTCGTCTCGCCCGTGTCGAGGTTCGTCGTCACGAAGTACAGCCACGTGCCGTCCGCGGGCGCGATCGCCGCGTTGATCGCGAGGTCGCCCGGGTTGGAGATGGGCCCGACCGGCAGGCCGAGGTGCTGGTAGGTGTTGTACGGGTTCGACTCGTCACCGCGCTCCTCGTCGGTCGTCGTGACCCGGTGGGTGTTGCCGGTGCCGTAGGCGACGGTCGCGTCTGACTGGAGGAGCATCCCGTCGTCCAGGCGGTTCTGGAACACGCGCGCGACCTTCGGGTAGTCGTCCGCGAGACCGGCCTCGCGCTGGATCAGCGAGGCGAAGACGATGACGTGCTGCTGGTCGGCCGGCGCGACGCCGGCGTCGACCAGGCGCTGCTTCATCGTGTCGACGAGGAGCTGCAGGTAGCCGTGCGCGTCGAGCCCGGGATCGAGCTCGTACGTCGCGGGGAACAACCAGCCCTCGAGGGACGTGGCCTCGGCAGGGAGGCCGAAGGAGGCCACGTCGGCCGCCGCGGCCTGGACGTCGGCCTCGGGGATCTCGGTCGCCGACGAGATGAGGCTGTAGACGTCGACGGCGGCGGTGCCCTCGGGGATCACCAGCTTGTCGGTCACCCGGTTGGCGCTGTCCTGAAGGGCGCTGACGGCCGACGTCGCGCTCATCTCCTGTTGGAGCGTGTACGTGCCGGGCTGGAAGGTGAGGGCGGCGTCGGCGACGAGCATCGCGTAGACCGACTCGAAACTGGCCGTGACGCCGCTGTCGAAGAGGTTCGTGGCGATGTCCGAGCCGTTCTCGCCGCTCGTGATCGCGAACGACACCTCGGTCCCGTTGCCGGTGCCCGGGTAGTCCTCTGGCGCGTCGTTCCCGCCGAGCTTCGCGACGAGGGGCGCGACCGCGCCCCACGCGGCTACGACGCCGGCGGTGCCGCCTCCCACCACGACGAGGGCGATGACGAGGAGGACAATGCCGCCCTTGCGGCTGCGACGGGGCCGGTGGCCGCCGTCGTCGCGGGCGGCACGGCGCTCAGGGCGTCGAGGGGCCTTCTCCTGCTCGCGCGTCGACTTGCGGGTGGTCGGTGCTGCAGCGGGAGGGCGACCGGCGTCGTCCTTCGCCTCGGTGGGGGGCTGAGAGGAGAAGATGTCGTCCCAGTTCGGATCGTCGGCCACGCGTCATCGTCTTTCGTCGGTGTCGGGTCGGTCTCCGGCGCCGTCGTCGACGACCGGGGCGCTCACGAGCTGACCGGGCGGGAGACCGCTCGACCGCTCGAGCTCGAGCGCGTGCTGGACGATGATAACAGCGGCGACTTGATCGATGACGGATCGTTGTCTCTTGCCCTTGCGCCCTGAAGCGCGAAGTGCAGTCTGCGCGCTCACCGTCGACAGTCGTTCGTCCACCAGGCGCACGGGCACGGGACACCGGGCCGCGATGGCCGCCGCGAAGTCGCGGGCGTCGCCGGTGGACGCAGTGTCGCCTCCCGACAGCGACAGCGGGAGGCCGACCACCACCTCCACGGCGTCGAGCTCCGACACGTGGCCGAGGATGGCGTCGACGTCGGCCGACCCCGACGCCGCCCGCGGCACCGTCTCGACGGGCGTCGCGATCATGCCCGACGGATCGGTGCGGGCGACGCCGATGCGGGCCTTCCCCACGTCGACGCCGAGGCGCACTCCCGTCCTCACGCGGCGCTCAGGACCGCAGCGCGGCGACGATGCCCGTGAGCGCCGTCGTGATCGCGGTGACGTCGGATCCGCCGCCCTGCGCCAGGTCGTCCTTGCCGCCGCCGCCCCCGCCGAGGATCCCTGCCGCCGTACGGGCGAGCTGACCCGCCTTGACGCCGGCCGAGCGGGCGGGCGCCGTCGTGGCGACGATGACGGCGGGCTTGCCGGCGACGTCGGCGGCCAGCGCGACCACCGAGGCCGAGTCGCTGCCGAGGCGCTCGCGCACCGACAGGACGAGCGACCGCAGCTCGTCGGTCGTCTTGACCGTGCCCACCGACTCGGCGACGACGGTGAGGGACCCGACGGCAGCCGCCTGCTCGACGAGCGCGGGGACGCGCAGCGACAGCTGCGCCGACTCGAACTCCGCGATCTTCTTCTCGGCCGCGCGCAGGCTGGAGACCAGGTCGCCGATCCGTTCCGGGAGCTGCTCGCGCGGCGTGCGGAGCGAGGACGTCAGCTGCGAGACGATGGCCCGCTCCGCGGCGAAGTCGCGGAACGCGTCGAGGCCGACGAGCGACTCGACCCGACGGTTCGTGGAGCCGACGGAGGTCTCGCTGACGAGGTTGATGAGGCCGATCTGTGCGCTCGTGGCGACGTGGGTGCCCGCGCAGAGCTCGCGCGACCACGGGCCGCCGATGTCGACCATCCGGACCGTCTCGCCGTACTTCTCGCCGAAGAGCGCCATCGCGCCCATCGACCGGGCCTCGTCGAGGGGCAGCACGCGGGTGGTGACGGCGAGGTCCTCTCGGACGGCCGCGTTCGCGACCTCCTCGACCTCGCTGCGGGTGGCCGGGCTGAGCGCCTGGCTCCAGTTGAAGTCGAGGCGGAGGTAGCCGGCCTTGTTGTACGAGCCGGCCTGGTGCGCCTCCGGGCCGAGCACCTCCCGGAGCGCGGCGTGCACGAGGTGCGTCGCCGAGTGCGCCTGCGTGGCGCCGCGGCGGTAGGAAGGGTCGACGACGCTGGTGGCGGCGTCGCCGACACCGACCTCGCCCGAGCGCACCTGGACACGGTGGCTGACCAGGCCCTTGACCGGCTTCTGGACGTCGAGGACCTCGAGGTCGAAGCCCGTTCCGACGATGCTGCCGGCGTCGGCGTCCTGGCCGCCCGACTCGGCGTACAGCGACGTCTCGGCGAGGACCACCTCGGCGATGTCGCCCGCGACGGCGCGGTCGACGCTGGCGCCGTCGACGATGAGGCCGAGCACGCGCGTCTCGGTGTCGAGCACGTCGTACCCGGTGAACACCGTCTCGCCCTGCGCGCGGAAGGCGCTGTAGACGCTCAGGTCGGCGAGGGCCACCTTGCGCGACTTGGCGTCGGCCTTGGCGCGGGCGCGCTGCTCGCTCATCAGCCGGTCGAACGCCTCGCGGTCGACCGTGAGGCCGCTCTCCTCGGCGATCTCGAGGGTGAGGTCGATCGGGAACCCGAAGGTGTCGTGCAGCAGGAAGGCCGTGTCGCCGGCCAGGCGAGGTGCGGTGCCGGCGCCTGCCTTGTCCTTGGTGTCCTCCACGGCGATGTCGAGGATGCTCGTGCCGGCCGCCAGCGTGCGGAGGAACGTCTCCTCCTCGGCGAAGGCGAGGCCCGAGATCCTGTCCCAGTCGCGCTCGACCTCGGGGTAGGCCGACTTCATCGCGTCGCGGGACGCCGCGAACAGGACCGGGAAGGTGGTGCCCTCGACGCCCAGGAGGCGCATCGAGCGGACCGAGCGTCGCAGCAGGCGGCGCAGGATGTAGCCGCGGCCCTCGTTCGACGGCCGGACGCCGTCGCTCATGAGCATGAGGGCGCTGCGGACGTGGTCGGCGATGACGCGCATGCGCACGTCGTCGTCGTGGACGGCGCCGTAGCGGCGCCCCGACAGCTCGGAGGCGGCGTCGAGCACGGGACGGACCTGGTCGATCTCGTACATGTTGTCGACGCCCTGCTTGAGGAACGCGACCCGCTCGAGGCCCATGCCGGTGTCGATGTTCTTGTTCGGCAGCTCGCGGACGATGTCGAAGTCGACCTTCGACCGGACGTTCTCGATCTGGTACTGCATGAACACGAGGTTCCAGATCTCGACGTAGCGGTCGTCGTCCGTGGCGGGGCCGCCGTCGGCGCCGTGGGCCGGGCCGCGGTCGAAGAAGATCTCGGAGCACGGGCCCGCCGGGCCGGGCTGGCCGGTGTGCCAGTAGTTGGTGTCCTTGCCGAGGCGCTGGATGCGCTCGTCGGGGAGGCCCGCCACCTTCTTCCAGAGGGCGATCGCCTCGTCGTCCTCCTCGTAGACGGTGACCCAGAGGTCGTCGGGCGAGAACGCGAGGCCGCCGTCGGCCTCGCTCGAGGTCAGCAGCTCCCAGGCGTAGCCGATCGCCTCCTCCTTGAAGTAGTCGCCGAACGAGAAGTTGCCGTTCATCTGGAAGAACGTGCCGTGCCGGGGGGTCTTCCCGACCTCTTCGATGTCGTTGGTGCGGATGCACTTCTGCACGCTCGTCGCCCGCGCGTACGGGGTCGGCACGAGACCGGTCAGGTACGGGATGAACGGCACCATGCCGGCCACGGTGAAGAGCAGCGACGGGTCGTCGCTGACCAGCGAGGCGGACGGGACGACGGTGTGCCCGCGCTCCCCGAAATAGTCGAGCCAACGGCGGCGGATCTCGGCGGTCTGCATGGTTCTCCTGAGGGAGGGGGTCGGTCGGTGGGGCTGCTGACGAGGAGGCGCCGGGCGCCTCGCGCGGTCAGCTCGCGCTGGTGGTGCCGGCCGGCCCTGTCGTGGGGCCGCCGTCGTCGCTCGGGTCGGTGGCGCGGAGCTCGGCGTCACGGGAGCGGTACCCGTCGACCACCGCGGCGCGGAAGTGGTCGAGTCCGCCGTCGAGCTCGCCGAAGAAGCGGCGGCCACGCGGGGTCGAGTTGAGGAGGTGCGCACCGACGAGGCCGAGCGCGACTCCGACGGACAGCAGGACCAGGTTCTTCACGGGTGCTCCTCACGACGTGTCCCGTGACGAGCACACGGGACGACACGTCAGCCTACTTCGTCGCCGTCGCCCGTCGGGAACTGCGGAGGGAGGAGCTGCGCCGGGAACGGCACAGGGAGGAGCTCCGCGGGGAACGACTGAGGGAGCGCCCCACGCGACGTGGAGCGCTCCCTCGGAAGTGGTGCGGGTGGTGCTAGCGGGCTGCGTAGTACTCGACGACCAGCTGGACCTCGCAGGTCACGGGGACCTCGGCGCGCTTCGGGCGACGCACGAGGCGGGCCTGCAGCTTGTCGATCTCGACCTCGAGGTAGCTCGGGGTCTTGGGCAGCAGGTCGACGTGACCGCCGGCCGCGGCGACCTGGAAGGGCTCGGTCGTCTCGCTCTTGGCCTTGACGTGGATCATCTGGCCGGGCTTGACGCGGAACGAGGGGCGGTCGACGAGCTTGCCGTCGACGAGGATGTGACGGTGCACGACCATCTGGCGAGCCTGCGCCGTGGTGCGGGCGAAGCCGGCACGCAGGACGAGGGCGTCGAGACGGGTCTCGAGCAGCTCGACCAGGTTCTCACCGGTCAGGCCCGAGGCCTTGCGGGCCTCGTTGAAGACGATCTTGAGCTGGGCCTCGCGGATGCCGTACTGGGCGCGCAGGCGCTGCTTCTCCCGGAGACGGACGGCGTAGTCGCTGTCGGTCTTGCGCTTGGTGCGGCCGTGCTCGCCGGGAGCGTAGGGACGCTTCTCGAGGTAGCGGGCGGCCTTCGGGGTGAGGGCGATGCCGAGAGCACGCGAGAGACGCGTCTTGCTCCGGGTGCGGGACTTGGTGGACATGCGTGTTCCTATCGAGATCTTGTCGGTGGTGATGTTCCGCCAGCCAGGCGCGTGAGCGCCGACGGGCCTAACAAGAGGGATGATCGCCGCGGCGGAGACCGGCTACAGGTCGGACCGCCTTGGTCGGGTCGTCATCAGCAGCCGCGCGTCGACGCCCGAGTGCAGGCAACCCCCCGAGCATACAGGAGCACGGTCTGGTGGGCGACCCCGACCTGGGCGCGTGTCGTCGACCAGCCGACGGCCTCTCGCCCCGCATCAGCCGCCGCGGGTGATCCGACGCAGCTTCTCGAGCCGGGCGGCGACGTCGCGCTCGTTGCCGTTGGCCGTCGGGTCGTAGTACGTGCGGCCGACGAGCTCGTCAGGCAGGTACTGCTGCTCGACGACCCCGAACTCGGAGTCGTGCGAGTACTTGTAGCCCTTGCCGTGGCCGAGGCGCTTCGCGCCTGGGTAGTGCGCGTCGCGGAGGTGCTTGGGCACCGGGCCGGCCGCGCCGGCGCGGACGTCGGCGATCGCGGCGTCGAGGGCGCTGTAGGAACGGTTCGACTTCGGTGCGGTGGCCAGGTAGACGACCGCCTCGGCCATCGGGATGCGCCCCTCCGGCATGCCGATCATCTGCACGGCGGTGGCCGCCGAGACGGCGACCGTGAGGGCGTTCGGGTCGGCCATGCCGATGTCCTCGCCAGCGGACACGATGATGCGCCGGCAGATGAAGCGGGGATCCTCGCCGGCCTCGATCATCCGGGCGAGGTAGTGCAGCGCGGCGTCGACGTCGGAGCCGCGGACCGACTTGATGAACGCGCTGATGACGTCGTAGTGCTCGTCGCCGTTGCGGTCGTAGCGGAGGAGCGCGCGGTCGACCGACTGGGCGACCGTCTCGGCGGTGATCACGGGCCGGTCGTCGGCGTCGTCCGGGTCGTCGTACTCGGCGTCGGGGTCGTAGTCGGCGTCCGCGTCGGCGGACGGGTCGTCCGGACGGGCTCCGCGCGCCTCCTCGGCGGTCGCGGCGGCGGAGTGGGCCGAGGCCTCGAGGGCGGTCAGCGCCCGACGAGCGTCGCCGGACGCGAGGCGGACGATCGTCGCCAGCGCCTCGTCGTCCAGCACGACCCGGTCGGCCAGGCCGCGGGGGTCGACGACCGCCCGCCGGACGAGGTCGCCGAGGTCGTCGTCGCTCAGCTGCTCGAGCGTGAGCAGCAGCGACCGGGAGAGCAACGGCGTGATGACGGAGAAGGACGGGTTCTCGGTCGTCGCCGCGATGAGGATCACCCAGCCGTTCTCGACTCCCGGCAGCAGCGCGTCCTGCTGGGCCTTCGTGAAGCGGTGGATCTCGTCGAGGAACAGGACCGTCGTCGTGCCGTACAGGTCGCGGTTCGTCAGCGCCTTCTCCATCACCTGCCGGACGTCCTTCACGCCGGCCGTCACCGCCGAGAGCTCGATGAACTGCCGCCCCGACGTGTGGGCGATCGCCTGCGCGAGCGTCGTCTTGCCGGTGCCTGGCGGGCCCCAGAGGATGACGGAGACGGCGCCCTGCTCGCCGGTGGTGTCGCTCGCCAGGGTGACGAGCGGGGAGCCGGGCCGGAGGAGGTGTCGCTGACCGGCGACCTCGTCGAGGCTGGTGGGGCGCATGCGGACCGCGAGGGGGGTCGAGCTCTGCGGGAGAGGGCTCATGGGGGTCAATGGTAGACCGGGCCGCCGACACCGACCGGCGGCTCGGATACAGTCGTCCGGGACATCACCGGCATGGAGGACACGTGGCACCGAGCAGGAACCAGGACCGTGAGGCACGCGACCGGCTGAGGGCGTACACGGCCCGCCAGCGGGTGCACGAGACGCAGGTGCGCCGCCGCCGCCGGGACAACCTCCTCGCCGCCGTCGGCGTCGTGGTCGTGGTCGGCCTGGCGGTCGTCACCCAGGTCGTGTGGAACACGGACGGCAGCGCTGACGAGGCCACCGCCTCCGCCAGCCCCTCCCCCTCGGAGACGGCGTCGGCGACCGGGGACGTCCCGAGCGCCGACATCGCCGAGGGACGCACCTGGACGGGGCAGCTCGACCTCAACGACGACGTCCAGCTCGGGGTCGAGCTCGACGGGGCCACGGCGCCCCAGGCCGCCTCGGTGATCATCGACCTCGCTCAGCAGGGCTTCTACACCGACACGACCTGCCACCGGATGAGCGACGCCGAGACGGCGAAGTTCATCCAGTGCGGCTCGGCGAACGGGGACGGCACGGGCGACGCGGGCTTCACCTTCGGGCCCCTCGAGAACGTGCCGGCCGACGGCCTCTACCCGACCGGCACCATCGCGATGGCGCGGGGCGAGGCGGCGGACTCGCAGTCGACCCAGTTCTTCGTCACCTACGGGGACACCTACCTCGACACGTCGACGGGCGGCTACACCGTCGTCGGCCGGGTGACGAGCGGCCTCGACCAGCTCACGGCGAACATCACGGACGCGGGCCTGACCCCGTCGACCGCCGAGGTCCCCAACGACGGCGCCCCGGTCGTGCCGACCACGATCACGTCCCTGACGCTCGAGTAGACCCGACGCAGGAGCGGCCCGACCACGGAGTAGGCGGGCGTCCCTGCTCGTGCAATAGGCTGGGCACCCATCGCCGGGGCCCGTCCTGGGCTCCGCGACGAGCACCTCCAGCAAGGGATGACAGTGGCTACTGACGATCAGGCACCCTGGGGCCGCGTCGACGACGACGGAACCGTCTACGTGCGCGAGGGCGACGGCGAGCGGGCTGTGGGGCAGTACCCCGACGCCACGCCCGCCGAGGCCCTCGCCTACTACGAGCGCAAGTACACCGAGCTGAACGGGCAGGTCACCCTGCTCGAGCAGCGGGTCAAGCGGGGCGCCTCGGCGTCGGACGTGACCAAGACGGTCGCGCACCTGAAGCAGCTGCTCGTCGAGCCGAGCGCCGTCGGCGACGTCGCCGCGCTCCGCACCCGCGTCGACGCCCTCGACAGCACGGTGGGCGAGCTGACCGAGAAGCAGAGCGCCGAGGCGCAGGAGGCGCTGGTCGAGGCCGTCGCCTACCGCACCTCCCTGGTCGCGGAGGCCGAGGCCCTCGCCGCGCAGGACCCCGCCCGCGTGCAGTGGAAGCAGGTCACCGCCTCCGTCGACGACATCTTCGCCCGCTGGCAGAAGCACCAGACCGAGGGGCCCCGGATCCCCAAGGGCGAGGGCAACGACCTCTGGAAGCGCTTCCGCGCGGCCCGGTCGACCATCGATCAGCACCGCAAGGCGTTCTACGCCGACCTCGACGCCACCCACCGCGAGGCACGCCAGCGCAAGCAGGCGCTCGTCGAGTCGGCCGACGCCCTCGCGAGCAAGGGCGCCGACGGCATCCCCGAGTACCGGCGTCTGCTCGACGACTGGAAGCGCGCCGGTCGTGCAGGCAAGAAGTACGACGACGCGCTCTGGGCCCGCTTCAAGCGCGCCGGCGACGTGCTCTACGCCGCCAAGGGCGAGATCGTCGCGCAGGACGACGCCGAGTACGCGGACAACCTCACGGCGAAGCTCGCCCTGCTCGACGACGCGGAGAAGATCCTCACGAACGACGACCGCGTGTCGGCACGGGAGGCACTCACCACGATCCAGCTGCGCTGGGACGAGATCGGCCGCGTGCCGCGCGACCAGGTGCGACCCGTCGAGGACAGGCTGCGCAAGGTCGAGTCGCACGTCCGCCAGCTCGACGAGACGCACTGGGAGAAGAACAACCCCGAGCGCAAGGCCCGGTCCGAGGGGCTCGCGAGCCAGCTGCAGGACGCCATCACCAAGCTCGAGGACGAGCTCGCCGCGGCCGAGGCCGGCGGCGACGCCCGCAAGGTGAAGGAGGCGCGCGAGGCCCTCGACGCTCGTCGCGTCTGGCTGGACGCCCTCGGGTCCTGACCCGCGCCTCCCCCGGGCCCTGACCGCCCGCCGTTCTCCACAGGAGGCGGCGGGCGGTTCGTCGTCCTGTGCCTCGGCGGTCATGCTGGGGCGGTGACCCCTACCCTGCCGAGACTCCTGACCGCTCGAGACCTGCCCGAGGTCGAGCTGCAGGCTGCGGCGCTCGACGGCGAGGTCTGCCGGGTGGCCGACAGCTGGGCGTCGATCGCCGATCCCGACGACGCGTGGCGGCGGGCGGAGGCGCTGGCCGACCGCCTCGGCACGGTGGTCGTGGCAGCGCGGGGCACGGCCGCCTGGATCTGGGGCGCGCGCGCCGCTGCCCCTCGCCGGCTGGAGGCGGTGGTGCCGTCGTGGGCACGGCACCGCGACGATCGGTCCGACGTCATGGTGGGCGAGGTCCTCATCGACGCCGACGAGATCTCGCAGGTCGGACGCGTCCGGGTGACGACCCCGACCCGCACCGTCCTCGACCTGCTCCGGGCCGACGACTGGTCGGCCGACGCGGAGCGCCTCGTGCGCACCCTGCTCGTCGAGCACCACGTCGATCCGCGTCGGGTCACCGGCCTCGTGCGACGACACGGTCGGCTGCCGGGCCGACGGCGAGCGGCGACTCGGCTGCGGACGCTCGTCGACCCCTTGGTCGTCTGATCCCCGCAGTGAGGCGTCCGCCCCGACTCAGCCGGCGCTGACCCGGTAGACGTCGTAGACGGCGTCGATCCGACGCACGGCGTTGAGCACACGGTCGAGGTGCGTCGTGTCGCCCATCTCGAAGACGAAGCGGCTGATCGCCAGGCGCTCGTCCGAGGTGGACACGTTCGCCGAGAGGATGTTGACGTGGTGCTCGGACAGCACCCGCGTGACGTCGGACAGCAAGCCTGCGCGGTCGAGGGCCTCGATCTGGATCTGGACCAGGAAGACGCTCTTCGACGACGGGGCCCACTCGACCTCGATCATCCGCTCGGGCTCCTGCATGAGGCCCTGCACGTTGTGGCAGGTGGCCTGGTGCACGCTGACGCCCTGCCCGCGCGTCACGAAGCCGACGACCTGGTCGCCGGGGACGGGCGTGCAGCACTTCGCGAGCTTGACGAGGATGTCGGGCGCACCGCGGACGAGGACGCCTGAGTCGCTGTTGCGGAGAGGCCGTGACACGCCCTTGCTCGGGAACTCGTACTCCCCCTCGACCTCGGTCTGCTGCTGGACCGAGGCGAGCACCTTCTCGATGACCGACTGTGTCGACAGGTGGCCCTCGCCGACGGCGGCGTAGAGGCTCGAGACGTCGTCGTAGCGCAGCTGGGACGCCACCTCGGTGATGCTGTCCTGGTTCATCAGCTTCTGCAGCGGCAGGTTCTGCTTCCGCATCGCGCGGGCGATCGCGTCCTTGCCCTGCTCGATCGCCTCGTCGCGGCGCTCCTTCGTGAACCACTGCCGGATCTTGTTCCGGGCACGGGGACTCTTGACGAAGCCGAGCCAGTCCTGGCTGGGACCGGAGTCGGGGTTCTTCGAGGTGAAGACCTCGACGACGTCGCCGCTGTTGAGCACGCTCTCGAGCGGGATGAGACGGCCGTTGACCTTGGCGCCCATCGTGCGGTGCCCGACCTCGGTGTGGACCGCGTAGGCGAAGTCGACGGGCGTCGCTCCCGACGGGAGGCCGATGACCTTGCCCTGGGGCGTGAAGACGTAGACCTCCTTCGCGCCGATCTCGAAGCGGAGGCTGTCGAGGAACTCCCCCGGGTCGGCCGTCTCGGCCTGCCAGTCGGAGATGTGCGCCAGCCACGCCATGTCGGTCTCGGTGCGGGCACCGGTGGCCGTGTCGTCGCGACCGCCGTTCATCCTCTGCTTGTACTTCCAGTGGGCCGCGACGCCGAACTCGGCTCGCTGGTGCATCTCGTGCGTGCGGATCTGGATCTCGACCGGTCGCCCCTTGGGGCCGATGACCGTCGTGTGGAGCGACTGGTAGAGGTTGAACTTGGGCGTCGCGATGTAGTCCTTGAAGCGACCGGGGATCGGGTTCCAGCGGGCGTGGATCGAGCCGAGCACGGCGTAGCAGTCGCGCAGCGACGTGACGAGCACGCGGATGCCGACGAGGTCGTAGATCTCGTCGAACTCGCGACCCCGCACGATCATCTTCTGGTAGATCGAGTAGTACTGCTTCGGCCGACCGACCACCTCGCCGCGGATCTTCGTCGATTTGAGGTCGGACTTGACCGCGTTGATGACGTTCTGGACGAACTGCTCGCGCTGCGGGGTGCGCTGCTTGACCAGGTTGTCGATCTCGACGTAGAGCTTCGGGTGGAGGACGGCGAAGCTGAGGTCCTCCAGCTCCCACTTGATGGCCTGGATGCCCAGCCGGTGAGCGAGGGGGGCGTAGATCTCGAGCGTCTCGGTCGCCTTGCGCGTCGCCGACGACGACTCGACGAAGCCCCACGTGCGCGCGTTGTGCAGCCGGTCGGCGAGCTTGATCACGAGCACCCTGATGTCTTTCGACATCGCGACGACCATCTTGCGGACGGTCTCGGCCTGGGCGCTGTCGCCGTACTTCAGCTTGTCGAGCTTCGTCACCCCGTCGACGAGCATGGCGATCTCGTCGCCGAAGTCGCGCTGCAGCATGTCGAGCGTGTAGTCGGTGTCCTCCACGGTGTCGTGGAGCAGCGCGGCGGCGATCGTCTTCGAGCCGATGCCGAGGTCGGCGAGGATCTGCGCGACGGCCACCGGGTGCGTGATGTAGGGCTCGCCGCTCTTGCGCAGCTGGCCGCGGTGCGCCTTCTCGGCGACCGTGTAGGCCCGCTCGATGACCACGAGGTCGGCCTTCGGGTGGTGCATGCGGACCGTCTTGACGAGGCGGTCGACGGCACCGGCGGGCTGGCTGCGGGAGAACAACCTCGGCAGCAGGGTGCGGAGGGAGGCCGTGCCGCCCTGCTCGGGACCCGCGGGGGTCTCCCTCGTGGTGATCTCGGTCACGAGCGCGCCTCCTCGTCGTCGCTCGTGCACGGTGACGCGCCTCCGGGAACGGGCGTCGGGTCGTGCACGAGTCGGGACAACGTTACTCGTTCCCGGTCAGTCGACCGTCGGGCGGGCGTCGCCGTCGCTGACGACGTCGCCGTCCGCGTCTCGCCAGGCGAGCATGCCGCCCTCGACGTTCACGGCCCGCAGGCCCGCGCGCCGGAGCGCGGCCGTGGCCCGCATCGAGCGCATGCCCGAGTGGCAGACGACGAGCACGTCGCGGTCCGAGGGGACCTCGTCGACCCGCTCGGCCAGCTCGGAGAGCGGGAGGAGCACGGCCCGCGAGGCGTGGCCCTCGTCCCACTCCGACTGCTCGCGCACGTCGAGGAGGTAGGCGCCGTCGCCCACCAAGGCCACCGCCTCCTGCGCGGTCACCTCGGGCATCGAGGAGGCGGGGCCTCCGCCCAGGGGCGCACTCACGACGCGATCACCGAGGCCGCGGCGGCGTCGGCGTCCCGCGCACGATCGTCGCGCTTGCGGTCGTCGCGCTTCTTGATGTCGGGCTCGCCGATCCGGAGCGTCGCGTAGAGCGGGGACGCGATGAAGATCGTCGAGTAGGTGCCCACCAGGATGCCGATGAAGAGGGCGAGCGAGATGTCACGGAGCGTGCCGGCACCGAGGACGAACGCGCCGATGAAGAGGATCGCGGCGACGGGCAGCAGGGCGACGACCGAGGTGTTGATCGACCGGACCAGCGTCTGGTTGATCGCGAGGTTGATCGACTGGCCGAAGGTGCGCCTGGAGCCCTCGCCGTCCTCTGCCGTGTTCTCGCGGATCTTGTCGAACACCACGACGGTGTCGTAGAGGGAGTAGCCGAGGATGGTGAGGAACCCGATGACCGCGGCGGGCGTGACCTCGAAACCGACGATGCCGTAGATGCCGGCGGTGAGCACGAGGTCGTGCAGCAGCGCCGTCATGGCGGCGAGCGACATCTTCCAGGTGCGGAAGTAGAGCGTCATGCCGATGGCCGCGAGAATCAGGAAGATCACGAGGCCCTTGATGGCCTGGCCCGTGATGTCGGCACCCCAAGAGGCGCCGATGAACGAGGAGGTCACCCGCTCGGCGGGCACGTCGTAGGCCGTCGCGAGGGCGTCGGCCACGTCGTTGGTCTGTGTCGCCTCGAGCTGCGAGGTCTGGACGCGGATGGTGTCGCTGCCGACCTGGGTGACCCGGGGGTTCGCGCCCGGGGCGACGTCGTCGACCGTCCGCGTCGCGAGGTCCTGGTCGAGCTCGGCGGGCTGGGCCACCTGGAACTCGGAGCCGCCGGTGAACTCGATGCCGAAGTGGTAGCCGCCCCGGAGGAACGGCACCGTCGCGCAGATCACGATGACGAACGCGGCGATGATGTACCACGTGCGCCGACGGCCCACGATGTCGTAGGAACGAGCCCCCGTGTAGAGGTCGTTGCCGAACTTGGAGAAGCTGGCCATCAGCTGTCCTTCCCTTCACCGCGCGCTGAGTCGTCGACCCGGGTGCTCGTGCTCTCTGCCGCCTTGCGTTCGGCGATGGTCTGGCGCTTGGCCGCCTCTCGTCCGCCCGCGCCCTTTCGGGCCCCCGTGGGGACGGGGGTGCGGAACTGGGCCCGACCGCGGTACACGGCGCCGAGCGCCTTCGGGTTCAGCCCGCTGAACGCGTGGCCCTCGCCGAAGAACCGCGTGCGGGCGATCAGCTGCAGCATCGGGTGCGTGAAGAGCGCGACGACGATCAGGTCGATCACCGTCGTGATGCCGAGCGTGAGGGCGAAGCCCTTCACGTTGCCCACCGCGAGGATGAACAGGGTGATGGCGGCGAGGAAGTTCACGGTGTCGGAGGCGACGATCGTGCGGATCGCGCGCTTCCAGCCGGACTCGACGGCGCTCTCGAGGATGCGGCCGTCGCGCAGCTCGTCGCGGATGCGCTCGAAGTAGACGATGAACGAGTCGGCCGTGATGCCGATCGCGACGATCAACCCCGTCACGCCGGCGAGGGAGAGCCGGTAGCCCTCTCGCCAGGACAGGATCGCGATCACGAGGTACGTGAGAAGCGCGGCGATCATCAGCGACAGGACGGTGACGAAGGCGAGCGCGCGGTACTGGATCAGCGAGTAGATCACGACGAGGATCAGGCCGATGAGGCCCGCGATCAGGCCGCTCACCAGCTGGGTCTGGCCGAGGGTCGCAGTGATGTTCTCGTTGCTCTGCACGGAGAAGCTGATCGGCAGGGCGCCGAACTTGAGCTGGTCGGCGAGGGTCTTCGAGGTGTCCTGCGTGAACGTGCCCGTGATCTGGGCCTTGCCGTCGGTGATCGCGGCGTTCGCGGACGGGGCCGTGATGACCTGGTTGTCGAGCGTCACCGCGAACTGGTTCTGAGGGGCCTGGAGGGCGACCAGTCGTGACGTGACGTCGCTGAACCGGTCGGTGCCCTGGCGGTCGAACTCGAGGTTGACGGCCCACGTGTTCGTCGAGTTGCCCTGCGAGTCGGTGGCGAGGCCGTTGGTGGCGTCGCTGATGTCGCTGCCCTGCACCTCGACCGGGCCGAGGATGAACTTGGCGGTGCCGTCGGTCGAGCAGGTGACGAGCGGCTCGTCGTCGCGAGCGGTCGACAGGTCGTTGTCGGCGGCGCACTGGTAGTTCGTGTACTCGTCCGCGAGCTGCTCCGTGATCCAGTTCAGGTCGGAGGCGTTCGTCGGCGAGGCCGTCGGAGTCGAGTTGAGGTCGGGGTTCGGCGTGTAGGGCGTCGCCGAGGGGCTCGCCGTGGCGTCGGCGTCGCCGCCGACCGCGGCGTTGCTCACTGCCTCGGTGTAGAGCACGGGCCGGAAGGTCAGCTTGGCCGAGGCCTCGATGCGCTCGAGCGTCTCGTTGTCGGGCCGACCGGGGATCGACACGACGATGTTCTGCGCGCCCTGGCGGGTGATCTCCGACTCGGAGACGCCGGCGCTGTCGATGCGCTGGCGGATGATCGTGACGGCCTGGTCGAGCTGCTGGCTGGACACGGACTGGCCGTTGTCGAGCTGCGCGGCGAGGGTGATCTGCGTGCCGCCCTGCAGGTCGAGCGCCAGCTCGGGGACCCAGCTCGCACCGTCCCACCAGCCGTCACGGCCCGAGTCGTTGAGGGCGGTGGCGGTGCCGTTCAGCGCGGCGAGGCCGGCGATGATGACGAGCAACCACGTCAGGGAACGAATTGCCTTCTTGACCGGCGTCGAACGTGCCACGGAGGTTCTGCTTTCTCATGGGAGCGCGCGCCCCGAGGGGCGCGCGTCGTCGTCTGGGCCGGAGCCCACGAGTGGGCCCCGGCTGTCGGCGGGTCAGGCCTTGTTCGGCTTGTCCGTGTCGGTGGTGGAGTCGAGGCGCGTCTCGTCGACCCGCTCGCCGTAGGCGGGCGACGTGCGGTCGGCGGTCGTGGTGTCGTCGACGATCAGGTCGTCGGCCGGGCGGGCGTCGAGCTCGTCCGCGTCGGAGACCACGGCCTCGTCGGCGACGACGGGCTCGACGACGCGGCCCAGGGTCTGGCGGTGCACGCGCAGGACGGTGCCGGGCGAGACCTCGACCTCGGCGGTGTTGGCCTCGTCGTCGATCGACACGAGCGTGCCGTAGACGCCGAAGCTCAGCATCACCTCGACGCCGGGGACCATCTTCGACTGCAGCGTCGCCTGCTGGGCGTCGCGCTTGCGCTTGTTGCGGAACATGAAGAAGACGAGGACCACCAGGAGGAGGACCATGATGATTGTTGTGGCGTCCATGAGGAACTGCCTTTCGAAGCTCGTGGGGATGGGCGGCGCGGGCGGTGGTGAGGGTGCCTCGCGCCGACAGGCCTAGCGGCGATCATAGTTCATCGCCGAACAGCGCCCCTGACGGGCGCGGCAGCCCGAAGTGCCGCCAGGCCTCCGGCGTGGCCACGCGGCCCCGGGGGGTGCGGATCAGCAGTCCGATGCGGACGAGGAACGGCTCGACGACGGACTCGATGGTGTCCGCCTCTTCTCCGACCGACACAGCGAGCGTGCCGAGCCCGACGGGCCCGCCGCCGAATCTCGTGAGCACGGTCGACAGGACCTCGCGGTCGAGCCGGTCGAGGCCCAGGTCGTCGACGTCGTAGAGGGCCAGGGCGTCCCGCACCGTCGCCAGGTCGGCGTCCCGTCCGTGGACGAGCGAGTAGTCGCGGACCCGACGGAGCAGGCGGTTCGCGATGCGCGGCGTGCCGCGGCACCGACCGGCGATCTCGGCCAGGGCGTCGCCGTCGACGGGGATGCCGAGCAGGGTCGCGGCGCGGCGGAGCACCTCGGTGAGCTCGGCGGCGTCGTAGAACTCGAGGTTGGCCGTGAAGCCGAACCGATCGCGCAGGGGGTTCGGCAGCATGCCGCTCCGCGTGGTGGCGCCGACGAGCGTGAACGGCGACAGCTCGAGCGGGATGCTCGTCGCGCCGGCGCCCTTGCCGACCATGATGTCGATCCGGTAGTCCTCCATGGCGAGGTACAGCATCTCCTCCGCCGAGCGCGCCATGCGATGGATCTCGTCGATGAAGAGCACCTCGCCGGGGACGAGGGCCGAGAGCACGGCGGCGAGGTCGCCTGCGTGCTGGATCGCTGGTCCGGACGACATGCGGAGCGGCCGGCCGCTCTCGTGCGCCACGATCATCGCGAGGGTGGTCTTGCCGAGCCCGGGAGGACCCGCCATGAGGATGTGGTCGGGGGTGCGCCCCTGCATCGACGCCGCCTTGAGCAGCAGCTCGAGCTGTCCGCGCACCTTCTTCTGGCCGACGAACTCGTCGAGCGAGGTAGGGCGGAGCGCCCCCTCGAAGGCGAGCTCCGCCTCGGACTCGACGACGGGTCGCGTGAGGTCGGCGTCGGTCACGCTCGGGCGCCCAGCGACTTCTGCGGGCCGAGGTGGCCGAGTGCAGCACGCAGGAGGGAGGGCACGGAGACGGCGACGTCGGGCCCGCGGTCGGCGACCACCGAGTCGACGGCGGCCTGCGCCTCCCTCTCGGACCAGCCCAGCCCGACGAGCGCCGTGAGGACGTCGGCCGAGGTCGAGGAGGCGGCGGTCACGGAGGGCGCGGCTACCCGGACGTCGAGCTTGCCCGCCAACGAGAGGACGATCAGCTTCGCGGTCTTGGGCCCGATGCCGGACACACGTCGGAAGGGCGCGTCGTCGTCGTCGGCGACCGCGTGCGCGACCTGCGACGGGCTGAGCGTGGCGAGCACGCCCTGCGCCGACTTCGGGCCGACGCCGGTGACGCTCCGCAACAGGTCGAACACCTCGAGTTCTTCGAGCTCGGCGAAGCCGAAGAGCGAGAGGTCGTCTTCTCGCACGATCAGCGTCGTGAACAGCTGGAGCGTCGTGCCGACCGTCGCCGTGAGGGCGAGCTGGGGCGTCACTCCGACCCGGAGGCCGACTCCCCCGACCTCGACGACGACGCTGGTTCCGGAGGCGGACAGCACGGTGCCGCGGACGCTCGAGATCATCTGCCCAGCCTAGGAGTCCGCGCCGACTTCTCCGCCTCGCGCCACGCCTTCTGCGCGGCCGTGAGACCGCCGCCGGCCGGTGCCGAGGGGAGGCCGCCACGACGCCACGCATGGCAGATCGCCAGCGCCAGGGCGTCGGCGGCGTCGGCCGGCTTCGGCGCTTCGGCGAGGCCGAGCAGGCGGGCGACCATGGCACCGACCTGGGCCTTGTCCGCCGAGCCGTAGCCGGTCACGGCCGCCTTGACCTCGGACGGCGTGTGCATGGCCACGGGGACGGAGCGCTCGGCGGCGGCGCGCAGCGCCAGACCGCTCACCTGGGCGGTGCCCATCACGGTCGACAGGTTGTTCTGCGCGAAGACACGCTCGATGGCCATCGCGTCGGGGCGGTGCTCGTCGACCAGCTGCTCGATGCCACGCCCGATCGTGAGGAGGCGCTGCTCGAGCGGCATGTCGGCCGGCGACCGGATGACGGTCACCGCCACGAGGGTGGCCCGGCGGGTCGCGTCGACCTCGACGACGCCGACCCCGCAGCGGGTCAGGCCGGGGTCGATGCCGAGCACCCGCAGGGTCACCTCGGCGGCTCAGTCGTCGTCGTCGTCGAGCGCGGCCTGCACGTCGGCGGGGACGTCGTAGTTGGCGTAGACGTTCTGCACGTCGTCGTCGTCGTCGAGCGCGTCGACGAGGCGGAACACCTTGCGGGCGGTCTCGAGGTCGACCTCGATCTTGAGGCCGGGGACGAACTCGACGTCGGCGGAGTCGTAGTCGATGCCCGCCTCCTGGAGCGCCGTGCGCGCAGGCACCAGGTCGGACGGCTCGGTCACGATCTCGAAGCCCTCGCCGCGGTCGGTGACCTCTTCGGCGCCGGCGTCGAGCACGGCGGCCAGCACGTCGTCCTCGCTGAGCTCGCCGGTCTTCATGACGGCGATGACGCCCTTGCGGCTGAAGTTGTAGGCGACGCTGCCCGGGTCGGCCATGGTGCCGCCGTTGCGCGACATGACCGTGCGGACGTTCGCCGCCGCGCGGTTCTTGTTGTCGGTCAGGCACTCGATCAGCAGGGCGACACCGTTGGGGCCGTAGCCCTCGTAGACGATGGTCTGGTAGTCGACGGACTCGCCGCTGAGGCCCGCGCCGCGCTTGACGGCGCGGTCGATGTTGTCGTTGGGGACCGAGGTCTTCTTGGCCTTCTGGACGGCGTCGACGAGCGTCGGGTTGCCGGACATGTCGGCCCCGCCCTGCTTGGCCGCGACCTCGATGTTCTTGATGAGCTTGGCGAACGACTTGGCGCGACGGCTGTCGATGACGGCCTTCTTGTGCTTGGTCGTGGCCCACTTGGAATGCCCGGACACGGTGCTCCTCACTTCCGGTTGACGATCCGGACCATCCTACCGGCAGGCCCGCCGCCGGGGCGGCAGCGACGGGTCAGGACCGGGCAGGGCGCAGGATGAGGAGGCGCGTCAGCGCGAGGACCAGGCGCGAGCCTTGTCGAGGAACCGCGCGTGGAACCGGAGCTCACCGGTCACCTCGGGGTGGAACGACGTGCCGAGCAGGTTGTCCTGCTCGACGGCGACGACGCGGCCGTCGTCGAGCACGCCGATCGCGGTGGCGAGCGGGCCGACCTCGGCGACCACGGGCGCCCGGATGAAGACGGCGTGCACGGGGTCGTCGCCCACGACGGGCACGAGGAGATCGGTCTCGAAGGACTCGTTCTGGCCGCCGAAGGCGTTGCGGCGCACGGCGACGTCGAGCCCGCCGATCGTGCGCTGCCCCGTCAGGTGTCGGCTCGCCGGCCCGTCCACGACGCGGTCGGCCAGCATGATCAGCCCGGCGCAGGTGCCGTAGAGGGGCAGGCCCGCGTCGACGGCCGCGCGCAGCGGCTCGGCCATGCCGAAGGTGCGGCTGAGCTTGTCCATCACCGTGGACTCGCCGCCGGGGATCACGAGACCCGACACCGACGCGAGCTCGTCGGGCCTGCGTACCGGGACGGCGACCGCCCCGAGCGAGGTCAGGACCGCGAGGTGCTCACGGAAGTCGCCCTGGAGGGCGAGGACCCCGACCCGCGGGGCCGCCGCCTCCTCGTGTCGGCTACCAGCCACGCTCGGCGAGGCGGTGCGGCGCGGGCAAGTCGGGCACGTTGATGCCGACCATGGCCTCGCCGAGGCCGCGCGACGCGTCGGCGACGACCTGCGGGTCGTCGAAGAACGTCGTGGCCTTGACGATCGCGGCGGCTCGCTCGGCGGGGTTGCCCGACTTGAAGATGCCGGAGCCCACGAAGACGCCGTCGGCACCCAGCTGCATCATCAGCGCCGCGTCGGCGGGCGTCGCGACGCCGCCGGCGGTGAAGAGGACGACGGGCAGCTTGCCGGTCTCCGCCACCTCCCTGACGAGCTCGTACGGCGCCTGCAGTTCTTTCGCGGCCACGTACAGCTCGTCGGTCTTGAGCCCCTGCAGCTGCGCGATCTCTCTCGAGATGGTGCGGATGTGCTTGGTCGCCTCGGACACGTCGCCGGTGCCGGCCTCGCCCTTGGACCGGATCATGGCGGCACCCTCGGTGACGCGACGGAGCGCCTCGCCGAGGTTCGTCGCACCGCAGACGAAGGGGACCGTGAAGTTCCACTTGTCGATGTGGTTGACGTAGTCGGCGGGGCTCAGCACCTCGGACTCGTCGATGTAGTCGACGCCGAGCGTCTGGAGGATCTGTGCCTCGACGAAGTGGCCGATGCGCGCCTTCGCCATGACGGGGATCGAGACGGCTGCGATGATCTCGTCGATCATGTCGGGGTCGCTCATGCGGGCGACGCCGCCCTGCGAGCGGATGTCGGCGGGCACGCGCTCGAGGGCCATGACGGCGACGGCGCCCGCCTCTTCGGCGATCTTCGCCTGCTCGACGTTGACGACGTCCATGATGACGCCGCCCTTCAGCATCTCGGCGAGACCGCGCTTGACGCGGTCCGATCCGGTCGTGCTGCCGGCGGACGGGACGGAGGTGGGGGTGCTGTCGCTCATGATGGCCTCAGTTTAGGCGCTGCCCGGGGGCGTGCGTCGCCGATGTGCCGCTCGTCACCGAGTGGCCTGGTCTCCCCCGGCGGGCCACGCGGCCGCCAGCGCCTCGCGGACGTCGCCGAGCAGCTGGGTGACGGCCTTGGTCTGGGCGATGATCGGGAAGAAGTTCGAGTCGCCGCCGTAGCGCGGCACGACGTGCTGGTGCAGGTGCTCGGCGATGCCGGCACCGCCGACCGACCCCTGGTTCATGCCCATGTTGAACCCTTGGGCGTGTGAGACCTCGCGGACGACGCGCATGGCGGTCTGGGTCAGGGCACCGATCTCGGCGACCTCGTCGGGCGTGGCCAGGTCGTAGGTCGAGATGTGCCGGTAGGGGCAGACCAGCAGATGGCCGGGGTTGTACGGGTACAGGTTCAGCAGCACGAACGCGTGCTGTCCCCGGGCGACGATCAGCGCGTCGTCGTCGCTCCGAGAGGGAGCGGCGCAGAAGGGGCACGCGTCGTCGTGGGCGCCCTGGCCGCGGCTGACGTACACGGCACGGTGCGGCGTCCAGAGGCGCTGGAACGCGTCGGGCGCCGACGCGAAGTCGTCCGACGACTCGACGCGCGCCGACCCGTGGTCGGCCGGGTCGACGTCGGCCGGCAGCTCGTCGGCGCCTGCCCCCACGGTCAGACCTGGGCCTTCGTCTCGATCGCCTCGAGGATCTTCGCCACGGCGTCGGCGACGGGCACGCCGTTCTCCTGGGAGCCGTCGCGGTAGCGGAAGCTCACGGCGCCGGCGGTGCGGTCTTCTTCGCCCGCGATGAGCTGGAAGGGCACCTTCGACTTCGTGTGCGTGCGGATCTTCTTGGGGAACCGGTCGTCGCCGTGGTCGACCTGGGCGCGGACGCCCTTCTCCCGCAGCTGGCGGACGACGTCGTCGAGGTAGTCGCCGTACTCGTCGGCCACGGGGACCGCCACGACCTGGACCGGGGACAGCCACACGGGGAAGGCCCCGGCGTAGTGCTCGGTGAGGACGCCGAAGAAGCGCTCGATGGTGCCGAACAGCGCGCGGTGGATCATCACCGGACGCTGCCGGGTGCCGTCCGCGGCCGCGTACTCGAGCTCGAAGCGCTCGGGCAGGTTGAAGTCGAGCTGGACGGTCGACATCTGCCAGGTGCGGCCGATGGCGTCGCGGGCCTGCACCGAGATCTTGGGGCCGTAGAACGCGGCTCCGCCCGGGTCGGGGACGAGCTCGAGTCCGGACTCCTCCGCGACCTCGCGGAGGGTCTGCGTCGCGGTGTCCCAGATGTCGTCGTCGCCGACGTACTTGACCGGGTCCTTCGTCGAGAGCTCGAGGTAGAAGTCGGTCAGGCCGTAGTCGCGGAGCAGGGACAGGACGAAGTTCAGGGTGCCGGTCAGCTCCTCCTTCATCTTCTCGCGCGTGGTGAAGATGTGCGCGTCGTCCTGGGTCATGCCCCGCACCCGGGTGAGCCCGTGGATGACGCCTGACTTCTCGTTGCGGTAGACGGTGCCGAACTCGAAGAGGCGCATCGGCAGGTCGCGGTACGACCGGGGCTGCGAGCGGTACGCGAGGATGTGCATCGGGCAGTTCATCGGCTTGAGGTAGTAGTCGGCGCCCTGGCGGGTGACCTCGCCCTCGTCGTTCCGGGCCTCGTCGAGCTTCATGGCCGGGAACATGCCGTCCTTGTACCAGCCGAGGTGGCCCGAGGTCTCGAACAGGCTCGCCTTGGTGATGTGCGGCGTGTACACGAAGTCGTAGCCGGCGGCCTCGTGGCGACGACGGGAGTAGTCCTCCATCTCGCGACGGATGATGCCGCCCTTCGGGTGGAAGATCGCGAGGCCCGAGCCGATCTCGTCCGGGAACGAGAAGAGGTCGAGCTCGACGCCGAGCTTGCGGTGGTCGCGCTTCGCCGCCTCCTCGAGGCGGGCCTGGTACTCGCGCAGTTCGTCCTTCGTGGGCCAGGCGGTGCCGTAGATGCGCTGCAGCTGCGGGTTCTTCTCCGAGCCGCGCCAGTAGGCGGCGGCGACGCGCATCAGCTTCGTGGCGTTGCCGAGGACGCGGGTGCTCGGCACGTGCGGGCCGCGGCAGAGGTCGGACCAGAGCACGTCGCCGGACTTCGGGTCGACGTTGTCGTAGATGGTCAGCTCGGCGCCGCCGACCTCGACGGACTCGCCGTCGTCGCCGATCTCGTCGGCCGAGCCGCCCTTGAGGCCGATCAGCTCGAGCTTGTAGGGCTCGCCGGCGAGCTCGGCACGGGCCGCGGCCTCGGTGACGACGCGGCGGCGGAAGCGCTGGCCCTGGCGGATGATCCGCTCCATGCCCTTCTCGATCGCCTTGAGGTCGTCGGGGGTGAAGGGCTCGGCGACGTCGAAGTCGTAGTAGAAGCCGTCGGTGACGGGCGGGCCGATGCCGAGCTTCGCCTCCGGGTTGATGCCCTGCACGGCCTGTGCCATGACGTGCGCGGCCGAGTGCCGCAACACGGCCAGGCCGTCGGGCGAGCCGATGGTGACGGCCTCGGCGACGTCGCCCGCGTGCAGCTCGGACGCGAGGTCGCGCAGCTCGCCGGCGACGCGCATCGCGACGACGCCCTTGTCCGTGAACAGCTCGAGCCCCGTCGTGGTCTCGGTCGCCTCGACGGTCTCAGGCGCGGCGGAGAGGGCGGCGGGGGCAGGCTGGTCTGACACGGTGGAGGGCTCCTGACGATCGAGGGGACGCGCGCCAGTTTAGTGCCGTCGGCAGCGGCGGCCTCCGCCGGTCAGGCCTCCCTCGGCGCCGTCCAGCCCAGGTCGAGGTCGTGCTGGTCGACCTCGCCGGGACCGAGCTGCCAGACGTACTCGTTCTTCAGCTTCGCGCCGTCGCGGGCGAAGGGGCCTGTCCGGTGCGCGTAGAAGGCGACGGTGGGGAGGGTCGCGGGCGCCGCGGTGCGGATCGCGTTCGAGAAGTCGAGGTTCAGGCGCCTCAGGCCGCTCACGACGACGTCGCGCCACGGGCCGGTGTCCAGGTCTCCGGCGTGGGCCGAGAGCTGCAGCGCGATGTGGAGCTGACGGTCGCCCGCCGCGTCCTCGAAGGCGATGAGCCGGTGGTTCTCGACGGCCTGCAGCAGGGCAGGGTCGCCCTGGAGCACGTCCCGGAGGGCGTCGGGCGCGACGACGGCGCCGTTGTAGTCGACCGAGAGGTCGCTCCGGCCGTAGTGGAACAGCAGCGGCAGGTCGAGGAACTTCTCGGCGACGACCGCCGACAGCCCCTTCTCGCGCAGCACCGGCAGGACGTCGCGCATCCGGGTGACGTGGCCCCGGTCGTGGATGTTGTAGCGGATGCGGGGGCTGATGTTCTCGGCGCGGGCGATCGTGACGACGAGCTCGCCGGCGTCGTTCGTCTCGATCAGGTACCCGAACGGGTTGAACTGGAAGATCATCGGCAGCACGCCGTACTCCTGCTGCCGGGTGAGCCGGGCCGCGAGGTCGGGGTCGTCCGCGATCGCGCGGCGGAGTGCCACAGTGAACTCGGTCTCGATGCCGAGGTTGATCTCGAGGTCGCTCGCGCCGTACGAGCCGAGGACCGCGCGGGCGTACTCGAGGATGTGTCCGCGCATGTTCTCGCTGATGCCCTCGCCCCCGAACGCGGCGACGATGGTGTACTGCGACCAGTCGAGCCGGTCGTCCTCGAAGAGGCCCTTGAGGAACGGCGGGTAGCTGAGGATGACGTAGGTGAAGCCGGTGCCGAACTCGCGCATCGTCTGGATGATCTTGTCCGGGTCCGGTCCGATCGACTTGATCATCGTCGACTCGGTGAGCGAGGCGGTGACGTTCATGCCGGTGGCCCAGGCGCCGAGCGAGAACGCGTTGAGCACGAACGGCGGGTGCGGCAGCTCGGCCGACGTGCGCGCGAACCCGAGCTGCAGCAGCTGTCTCGTGGCCTGGCGCTCGTCGGGGCCGCGCACCCAGCTCGTCGGCACGCCCGAGCTGCCCGACGACTCGTCGACGACCACGCCTCGGCGCGGGAGGCGGCCGCCGAGGCAGCGCTCGGCGATGCTCCAGCGCTTGACGTACGACTCCTTGTCCATCTCGGGCAGTCGGGCGAAAGCCGCCTCGACGCCGTTCCGCGTGTCGAGTCGACGGCCCTGCCCGTGCTCGCGGAGGAACGCCCGGTAGGCGGGGACCGACCGCGCCGCTCGCTCCATGGTGCGCCAGGCACGCCAGCGCCCGAGCCGCCAGCGCAGCGGCTCGATGCCGGGGACGAGCAGGAGGCGGTGCGTCTCGACCCGGGGCATCGCGAGCTTCACGAGGCCGTCGACGACCCGGAGGAGCGTGAAGACCACGAGCCGCTTCATCGTCCCTCCCCCGCCCCGATCGTCATCGCGGCGGCCGGGCGTCGATGGGCCACGGGCGGCGGAGCGCTCCGCCCCAGCCGGAACAGCATCCAGGCCATCCGCCCGTCCTGCTCGTCGACGTCGACGGCGCGGACGAACGCGGCGTGCGACCGCGGGTTGGTGACGACGGTGCCGAACGGGTGCAGGGCGACGCCGTGCCGCGACAGCTCGAGCCACACCTCGAGGAACGTCCGGCCCGCCTCGACGTGGTCGGCGGGGCCCGCGAACGGGCCCTCCAGCCAGGCGAGCTGGCGCACGCCCTTCATGGTGCCGAGGTAGATCCGCCTGACGGCGTCGCCGACGACGGGCGCCGTCCAGAGGCCACGGTGGCCCATGGCGAACCGGAGCACCGGCCCCGGCATCAACATGGTCTCGGCGCTCAGGCCGTCGCCGGTCTCCGCGGCCTGCTTCGCCGAGAAGCGCAGCCAGGTCATGATCTCGGCGTGCACGTCGTCGTCCTGCAGGTCGTCGAAGAGCGTCTCCTGGTTGATGCGGACCACGTCGTCGACCGTCGCGGCGTCGGTCGTGCTGCGGAGCAGGTGCCCGTGGGAGGCGGCGATGGCGCGGGCGCCGGCCAACACCTCCTCGTCCACGGTCGTCGCGTCGTAGGGGCGGCGCGACGTCTGCCGGGCGAGGAAGGCGCCACGGGCGGCGCGGTCAGCGTCGGTCGCCTCGTGCGGCTCGATCACGACCTCGGCCAGGCGGTGCAGCCGGGCGTCCCCGCCGAAGTCCATCGGCGAGAGGTCGAGCGTCTCGCGGACGACGAAGCCCTGGGCGCGGGCGACGATCGCGAGGCCGGCGAGGAACACCCCTCCGCAGACGTGGGCGAACGGGATGCCGAACGACTCGGCGGGGAGGCCCCGGTCGAGGTCGTACCAGACGGTCGCGGTCGTCGCGGAGGTCGGCTGCACGACGATCGGCTGCGAGTTGTGCGGCGACGGGTAGTGCCGCGCCTGGTCGATCAGTGCCGGCCAGGGCGTCGTCGGCCGGTCGCTCCCCCGAGGTTCCATGGGCCGACACTAGTGCGGCGACTCGCCCGGGCACCTGCACCTCAGGGATGAACCCTGGACCGCCGCGCCGGGGTGCCCTCGAGGGTCAACGAGCCGAGAGCTCCGCGCCGCAGGCCTCGGCGGCGACCCAGGCGAGCATGCCGCACTTCACCCGCATGACGAACTTCGAGACGCCGTGCAGCGCGACGGCGTCTCCGAGCACCTCGTCGTCGGGCTCCCCCGCGCCCCGCGACCGCATCATCGTGCGGAACTCGCCGACGAGCGCCGCGAGCTCGGGCAGGGTGCGGCCCGGGGCCAGGCCGGACAGGACCGACGCCGACGCCATCGAGATGCTGCAGCCCGCGCCCTGCCAGCGCAGGTCGGCCACGCGGTCGGTGCCCGGCTCGAGCCGGACCCGCACGGTGATCTCGTCGCCGCAGGTCGGGTTCCGCTCGAAGTGCTCGGCATCGGCGCCGGCGAGCTCGCCGTCGCCGTGCCGCGCCTTCGCGTGGTCGAGGATCACCTGCTGGTAGAGCGAGTCGAGGGAGGCGCTCATCGGGCGTCCTCCGCCCCGAAGTAGCTGCGGACCCCGGCGACGCCGGCGACCAGACGGTCGACCTCGGCGACGGTCGTGTACAGGTAGGTGCTCGCCCGCGTGGTCGCGGTCACGCCCAGCCGCCGGTGCAGCGGCTGCGCGCAGTGGTGGCCGACGCGCACGGCGATCCCCTGGGCGTCGAGGTACTGGCCGACGTCGTGCGCGTGCACGCCGTCGACGACGAAGCTGGCGAGGCCCGAGCGCGGCACGCCGGCGGGCGGGCCGACGACGCGGACGCCGGGGAGCGCGGACAGGCCGACCACCAGCTGCTCGGCCAGCGCCTCCTCGTGGTCGCGGACGCGCTCGAGGCCGACGGCCTCGAGGTAGCGGACGGCCTCGGCGAGGGCGACGGCCTGCGAGACCGGCTGCGTGCCGGCCTCGAAGCGCTGGGGCGCGGGCAGGTACTCGGCGGACTCGAGCGTCACGGTCGTGATCATCGAGCCGCCGGTGCGGAACGGGGGCAGGGCGTCGAGCAGCTCGCCGCGGCCGACGAGCACGCCGATGCCGGTCGGCCCGAGCATCTTGTGGCCGGAGAACGCGGCGAAGTCGACGCCGAGCGCACGGAAGTCGACGGGGCGGTGGGGCACCGACTGGCAGGCGTCGAGCACGACCAGCGCGCCGACCCCGTGGGCGAGCTCGACCAGCTGCTCGACGGGCGCCACGAGCCCGGTCACGTTCGACACGTGGGCGAAGGCCAGCACCCGCGTGCGCTCGGTGACGACGCCTCGCGCGTCGTCGAGGGTCCAGACGCCGTCGTCGTCGACCGGCACGACGCGCAGGACGGCGCCGGTGGTGGCCGCCACCTCCTGCCAGGGCACGAGGTTCGCGTGGTGCTCGGCCTCGGTCACGACGATCTCGTCGCCCGGGCGGAGCGCGAAGCGGCGGGCGGCCTCGCCGCCGCGGCCGAGGGTCGCCGCCGTGAAGCCGTGCGCGACCAGGTTGATCGCGTCGGTCGCGTTCGCCGTCCAGACGACCTCGTGGGAGGCGGCGCCCACGAAGCGCGCGACGGTCTCGCGTGCCTCCTCGAACGCCTCCGTCGCCAGCGCGGCGAGGGTGTGTGCGCCGCGGTGCACGGCCGAGTTGTCGGCCTCGAGGAACCGGCGCTCGGCGTCGAGCACCGAGCGCGGGCGCTGTGCCGTCGCACCGGAGTCGAGGTAGGCCAGGGGCTCGCCCGAGACCTGCTGCCCGAGGATCGGGAAGTCGGCGCGGAGCCGCTCGACCTCGACGTCGTCGAGGGGGCGGGCGGGGCCGGCGGTGGTCTGTTGCGGTGTCTGAGTCACGGTGTCCCTTCCCGACGATCGTAGCCAGGGCCGGTCGGCGGTCGACGGGGGCAACGAACAGCGTGCCCGTCCTGTTCCCGCGCCGCCGCCTCCTGCGCCTTCGTGACGGCGCGTGACACAGGAACGTGACACCGGCGGGACCGAGGACCACCATCGGCACATGACGAACCAGAGGATCGAGACCAGCCACGCGGGCAGCCTGCCCCGCACGCCCGAGCTCATCGCGGCCAACGACGCCCGCCGCCTGGCCGACGACGGCCTCACGCTCGAGCGCACGCCCGAGTTCGACGAGCTGCTGACCGCCGCGGTGGTCGACCTCGTGCGCCGCCAGCAGGACCTCGGCATCACCGTCGTCGGCGACGGCGAGTACGGCAAGGCCATGACGAGCGCGGTCGACTACGGCGCCTGGTGGTCGTACTCGTTCCAGCGGGTCTCGGGCCTCACGGTCACGGGCGCGGACATCTTCTCGCAGGAGCCGGTGCGCTCGTCGCCGGGGAACGTGCGGCTGACGTCGTTCCCCGACCGGCGCGACTGGACGATCTTCGCCGACGCCTACCAGGACCCGACCTCGGGCATCAGCACGGGCAAGACCGCGACCGCGTTCCCCAGCACGACGGGGCCGCTCGCCTACGTCGGCCAGGCGGCCATCGCCTCCGACATCGCCAACCTGAAGGCGGGGCTCGCGGCGACCGGCGCGGACCCGTCGTCCGGCTTCATCACGTCGCTGTCGCCCGGCAGCGGCGCGCGCATCGCGAACGACTTCTACGCGACGGAGGAGGAGCACATCTGGGCCTGGGCCGAGGTGCTGCGCGAGGAGTACACGGCGATCGTCGAGGCCGGCCTCACGGTGCAGATCGACGACCCCTCGATCGCCGAGAACTGGGACCAGATCGTCCCCGAGCCGAGCGTCGAGGACTACCGCGCGTTCACGCGCATCCGGGTCGAGGCGCTGAACCACGCCCTGCGCGGCCTGCCCGAGGACCAGATCCGGTTCCACCTCTGTTGGGGCAGCTGGCACGGGCCGCACACCACGGACATCGAGTTCCGGCACATCGCCGACCTCATGCTCGAGATCACCGCCGGCGCGTACTCGTTCGAGGCGGCCAACGTGCGGCACGAGCACGAGTGGAAGGTCTGGCGCGACCTCGACCTGCCGGCGCACAAGAAGATCATCCCCGGCATCGTGAGCCACGCGACGAACGTGGTCGAGCACCCCGAGCTCGTCGCCGACCGCATCGAGGCCTTCGCGTCCGTCGTAGGGCCCGAGCGGGTCGTCGCCTCGACGGACTGCGGCCTCGGCGGTCGCATCCACCCGCAGATCGCCGTGGCGAAGCTCGCCGCGCTCGGCGAGGGCGCGCGCATCGCGAGCTCGCGGCTGTTCGGCTGAGGCGAGGTCAGTCGTCGAGGGGCTTGAGCACGCGGCGGAGGAACTGCTGCGTGCGCGGCTCGCGGGGGCGGTTCAGCACCTCGGCGGGGGCCCCGCGCTCGACCACGACGCCGTCGTCCATGAAGACGACCTCGTCGGCGACCCGGCGCGCGAACTCGAGCTCGTGCGTGACGACGACCATCGTCCAGCCCTCGTCGGCGAGCTCCTTGACGACGGTGAGGACGTCGCCGACGAGCTCGGGGTCGAGGGCGCTCGTGGGCTCGTCGAAGAGAAGCAGCTCCGGCCGGAGGGCCAGGGCGCGGACGATGCCGACCCGCTGCTGCTGGCCGCCCGAGAGCTCGACCGGCCAGGCGTCGCCTCGGGAGGCGAGGCCCACCCGCGTGAGGAGCTCGCGGGCCTCGGCCCGCGCCTCCTCGGGGTCACGGCCCTGGACGCGGATCGGCCCCTCGACCACGTTCTGCAGCACCGTGAGGTGCGGGAACAGGTTGAAGTGCTGGAACACCATCGACGACCGGTCGCGGAGGGCGAGCAGGTCGCGCTTCGCGACCTTGCCTCCGAATTCGACGACCCGCCCGTCGGACAGGGTCGCCCGTCCGCCGTCGGGGACCTCGAGGCTGTTCAGGGACCGCAGCACGGTCGTCTTGCCCGAGCCTGACGGCCCGATGATCGCGACCACGCGGCCGCGTCGCACCTCGAGGTCGATGCCCTTGAGCACCTCCGTGGCGCCGAACGACTTGCGGAGGCCCTCGACGCGGAGGACGAGCTCGGCAGCCTGGCCGGGGCGGGTGGGACGGGAGGAGGCGCCGGACAGGGGCGGGTCAGCGGGCGACATGTCGGTCCAGTCTCTTCTCGAGGGCGTCCTGCCCGAACGACAGCACGAGGCAGATCACCCAGTAGATCAGGGCCGCCTCGAGGTAGATCAGCAAGAACTGGTTCGACACGGTCGCGATCTGCTGCGCCTGCCGGAACAGCTCGACGACGAGGATGACGCTGGCGAGCGAGGTGTCCTTGACGAGGCTGATGAACGTGTTCGACAGCGGGGGCACCGAGACGCGCGCGGCCTGCGGCAAGATGATGCGCCGCAGCGCCAGGGCGCGCGACATGCCGATGGTGTGCGCCGCCTCCCACTGGCCCTTGGGAACCGAGAGGATGGCCGCCCGGATCACCTCGGCCGCGTACCCGCCGACGTTGAGCGAGAACGCGATGATCGCGCTCGGCCACGGGTCGAGCCGCACGCCGATCGACGGCAGCCCGTAGAAGACGACGAACAGCTGCACGAGCAACGGCGTGCCCCGGATCACCGACGTGTAGAACCGCGCCAGCCCGGACAACCAGGCGCGCCCCGACAACCGCATCATCGCGACGACGAGGGCGATGACCAGGCCGATCGCCATGGAGGCGAGGGCCAATGGGATCGAGGCGACCAGGGCACCCGACGCGATCGGCCAGAACGCCCGGCCGAAGAGGTCGAGTGAGGACTGCACGTTACTCGCTGACGTCCTGGCCGAAGTACTTGTCCGAGATCTGGGCCAACGTGCCGTCGGCCCCCAGCTCGGCCAGGGCGTCGTCCATCGCCTGCACGAGGTCGTCGCTGCCCTTGGTCGTCACGAGCGCCGAGCGCGACACGTCGTCGGTCGTCGCCGCGATCTTGATCGCCGCCGCCTGCTCGGGGTTGGTCTTCACGTAGTCGAGGAAGGTCAGTTCGTCGTTGACGGTGGCGTCGATGCGGCCCTGCTCGACGAGGGCGACCGACTGGGCCCAGCCCTCGACGACCTGCACGTCGGCGCCGGCGTCCTTCGCCGTGTCGTAGAAGTTGCTCGACTGCGACTGTGCGGTCGTCTTGCCCGCGAGGTCGGCGAGCGACGTGATCGAGGTGTCGTCGGCGGCGGTCACGACGACGCCGCGGCTGACCGTGTACGGCGTCGAGAAGTCGAAGGTCGCCTCGCGCTCGTCGGTGATCGAGATCTGGTTCGCGACGACGTCGAAGCGGCCGGCGTCGAGGCCCGCGAGCAGCGCGTCGAACTGGGTCTCCTGGAAGCTGGGCTCGACGCCGAGCTTCTCGGCGACGGCAGTGGCCACGTCGACGTCGTAGCCGGTCAGGGCTCCCGAACCGCCCTCGTGGTAGGTGAAGGGCTGGTAGGTGCCCTCGGTGCCGATGACGAGCACGCCGGCGTCCTGGATGTCGGAGAGGCTCTTCGCCGCGCTGGTGTCCGCGGTGGCGCTCCCGGTCTGCGAGACGACGTCGTCGGTCGAGGCGGGCGCGCACGCCGTCAGCAGCAGCGCTGCGGCGGAGGCGACGCCGACGGCGAGGATCCGGGTCGTGCGGGAGAGGCGAGGAGTCGAGAACGTCACGGGTGGTCTTCCTGGTCGATGAGCGGCCCGGGTCTGCCGGGCCTCCGACCCTAACCGCGCAGGCGCGGCGGTGATTCCCCGTGTCGTCTCATGACGTCGGCGAGGGTGCTCGGGGCAGCGTCAGCGGGCGGCGAGGGCACCCGGCAGGTCGACGCCCGAGCCGGCGTCGAGCCGGAGGTGCTCGTGGGCGACGCCGTCGGCGGACAGCGCCACGAGGCTGAGCGAGAGCGAGCCGAACCAGGTGCCCTGCAGCAGGTCGGCCCGGACCAGCGCCTCCTCGTCGGACAACGGCAGCGCGCTGCTCTCGCGCAGCAGGTCGAGCCACGGCCGCCAGCTGCCCTCGTCCTGCTCGGGAAGCGGGCCCACCGGTGCGGCGACGCCTCGGAACCGGGGCAGCCAGCGCGCCACCCGGGCCACCTGGTCGTCATCGGGCGCACCGTGCGTGAGGACGTGGACGCCCGGCGAGAGCCGCAGGCTCGCGAGCCGGTCGCCGTCCCAGCTCGTGTGCACGGCTCCGGAGGCGTCGGCCGAGAGGAGGTTGAAGGTGCGCGTCGAGGGACGTCCGGTCGGCAGTCGGCCGGCGGACACCGCCTCGAGCGGGAGCGCCCCGCGGGTGCGCCAGCCCCCCTCGGGGACGGGCGGCTGCTCCCGCCGGTTGAGGACGACGGAGGCGCGGGCCGGCCCGGTCGCCGTGGCCAGCCAGGCTCCCCCGGCTTCGCGGTCGTGCAGGCCCTCGACGCGGTCGCCGAGCTCGGGCCACCAGGCGGCGGGAGGATCCCAGGGGCGGTCGGCCGACTCGTCGCGGAGCCCGAGGAACACCACCGGCCACTCGGTGCCAGGAGCGACGGACACGACGACGGTGCACACGGTGCGGCCTCCTCCGGCACGATCCGTCGGCATGCGGCATCGTGGTGGCTGCAACGCTACCCGCCGACGGGCACCAGCTCGGCGGCCGACCGACAGGGCACCATCGTGACCGACAGCACCATCGTGACCGACAGCACCGCCGCAGCCGCAGACGACCACGCGGTCGGTCCCGACGCCCGCCGGCTGACCGTCGTCGTCGGCATCTGCGGCGGCATCGCCGCCTACAAGGGCGTGTCCGTGGTGCGCGAGCTCGTGCTCCGGGGCCACGACGTGCACGTCGTCCCCACGGAGGCGGCCCTCCGGTTCGTCGGCGCCCCCACCCTCGAGGCGATCAGCCGCAATACGGTGCACACCTCCGTCTTCGACGACGTCGCCCAGGTGCGACATGTCGCCCTCGGCCAGCAGGCCGACCTGATCGTCGTCGCGCCGGCGACCGCGCACACCCTCGCGAAGCTCGCCCACGGGCTGAGCGACGACCTGCTCGGCACGACCGTCCTCGCGAGCACGGCGCCGCTCGTCGTCGCGCCGGCGATGCACACGCAGATGTGGCAGGCGGCCTCGACCACCGACAACGTGGCGCTGCTCCGTGCGCGGGGCGTCGTCGTGGTCGGTCCCGACGACGGCCCGCTGACCGGCGGCGACAGCGGCCCCGGCCGGCTGAGCGAGCCCGACGTGATCGTCGACGCGGCGCTCGCGGTGGTCGAGGGCCGGGCCGAGGAGGCGCGACGGCGTGACCTGGCCGGTCGCGACCTCGCCTCCCGGGTCGTCGTCGTCACGGCCGGCGGGACGCGCGAGCCCCTCGACCCGGTGCGCTGGCTCGGCAACCGCTCCAGCGGCAAGCAGGCCCTCGCCGTCGCCCGCGAGGCCACGGCCCGTGGCGCCCGCGTGGTCTTCCTCGCGGCCCACGTCGACGACGAGGTCGCGGCTGCGGTCGCGCAGCTGGCGGGCGTCGAGGTGCGGACCGCCGGCACCGCGGCCGAGCTCGACGTCGCCACCACGGCGGCCGCCGAGGAGGCCGACGTCGTCGTGATGGCGGCCGCGGTCGCGGACTGGACGCCCGCCTCCGTCGCCGACGCCAAGCTGAAGAAGGACGACGCGGGCGACCGCTTCACCCTCGACCTGGTGCGGACCGTCGACGTGCTGGCCGGCCTCGTGGCACGGCGCCGGACGGGCCAGGTCGTCGTGGGCTTCGCCGCCGAGACCTCGACCGGGCGGGACGACCTGATCGCCCTGGGCCGCCGCAAGCTCATGCGGAAGCCCGCCGACCTGCTCGTGCTCAACCAGGTCGGCTGGGCCGAGGGCTTCGGCCGGGACGAGTCCGTCGCGGTCCTGCTCGGCCGGGACGGCGCCGTCGTCGGGGAGTCGAGCGGCACCAAGGCGGACACGGCGCGCGCCCTGCTCGACGCCGTGGTCAGCCTGCTCGGCGCTGCTTCAGCCACAGCACGAGAGTGAAGCTGAAGACGACGAGCACCATCCACGACCCGATCTTGCTGGGGTGCACGATCGACCAGCCGTCGGCCTGCGAGGCGTAGGTCCAGGCGCCCATCAGGGTCGCGGCGTTCTCGGCGACCCAGATGAAGAAGCCGATCAGGGCGAAGGCGACGAGCAGGGGCATCCTCCGGTCGCGGCCCCGCACCCGGAACGTCACCCCCTTGCGTCCCAGCAGCACGACGGCCACGCCGAGCAGCGCCCAGCGCAGGTCGACGAACCGGTGGTTCGTGAAGAAGTTGACGTAGAAGGCGAGCGCGAGGGCGAGGGTCGGCAGCATCCGCAGCCGGTCGACCCGCAGGTCGAGACGCCGCCAGGCCTGGCAGACGTAGCTGCCCACCGCCGCGTACATGAAGCCGCTGTAGAGCGGGACCTCGCCGATCCGCAGCACGCCCGGCTCCGGGTACGACCACGACCCGACCGCCACCTTGAACACCTCGAGACCGAGGCCGAGCAGGTGGAACAGGCAGATCACGACGAGCTCGTCACGGGTCTCGAGGCGCGTCGCGACGAAGACGACCTGCACGAGCACGCACCAGACCAGCATCGCGTCGTAGCGCGGCAGCCCGACGTCGACGACGCTCGTCAGGGCGAGGCCCGCGAGCACGGCCACGGCGAACGCGCACGAGAGCGCCTGCTGCACGCCGAACGCGACGAGGTCGCGACCGACCTCGAGGAGGCGGTCGGCGCCTCCTGCGCGGCTGCCCGCGACGGATCGTGCACCGGTCACGACGCCCTCCTCCCGACGCCGGTGGTCGACGTCGGGTCGACGCTACGAGCAGCGGGCCCGACGGCGCGTCGTCCTCAGGGAGCACCTGGCTCGTCCGTGGTGAGGAGATCGACACGTGTCGCCGGTGGGGGACGTCGACCGCCGACCGGGGGACGCCGACTTGCGCGTTAACCTCGGTGCGACACAATGCCCTCGTGAGCAAGAAGATCGACGCAGCCCTCAAGTCCCTCGTCAAGGCCCTCGAGCACCACGGCGAGGTGATGAGCGACCGTCCCGTCAGCGCCAAGCGCGCGGGCAGGGCCACCGAGAAGGTGCGTCAGGCCGCCTCCGCCTACACACAGGTCGTCGCCGACAAGACGGGCCAGCCGAACCCCTTCGTCGACTTCCTCGACCCCGAGACCGTGCAGTCGCTGCGCGGCGAGCGGGACGCCATCGCCACGAAGAAGACGAAGAAGCACGACGACTAGCGGGCTCGCCGCGGCGGCCCGACCGCCGCGGCCCTGCCCTCGGACGTGCCCGCCGCAGCCGCAGCCGCCGCGTCAGTCGATCGCGGCGACGGCGACGGCCTGCGCCGTGATGGCCAGGCAGACGGTGTCCCCGACGGCGCGGCGGCGGTCGGCCCGGTGGTCGAGGGTGATCAGCACGTCGCCCGCCGTCCGCACCACGGTCCGCACGGTGGCCCCGCGGAACGACACCTGCTCGACCGTGCCGGCGAGGCCCCGGTCGGCGAAGACCACGTCCTCCGGCCGGACGTAGGCCCAGACCGGGCCGTCCGCGCAGACGCCGACGGCCGGCACCTCTCCCCCGGGCAGCCGGACCCTCCCCGAGACGACCTCCGAGCGCAGCCGGTTGCTCGTCCCGACGAACTCCGCGACGAACTGCGTCGCCGGCGTCGCGTAGAGCTCCTCGGGGGCACCGATCTGCTCGATGCCGCCGGCGCGCATGACCGCCACGCGGTCGGCGACCGCCAGCGCCTCCTCCTGGTCGTGGGTGACGAACAGCGTCGTGATCGACAGCTCACGCTGGATCCGGCGGATCTCGTCGCGGAGCTGGACGCGCACCTTCGCGTCGAGGGCGCTCAGCGGCTCGTCGAGCAGCAGCACGCGCGGCCGCGTGACGAGGGCGCGGGCGAGCGCGACGCGCTGCTGCTGGCCGCCCGACAGCTGGTGCGCGTACCGGGAGCCGAGGTCGCCGAGCCCGACCAGGTCGAGCATCTCAGCAGCCCGCCGTGCCCGCTCGGCCCGGGCCACGCGTCGCATCCGAAGGCCGAACTCGACGTTCTGCTGGACTGTGAGGTGCGGGAACAGCGAGTACGCCTGGAACACCATCCCGACGTCGCGCCGGTGCGTCGGGACGCCGACGACGTCACGGCCGTCGATCGAGACGGTCCCGCTCGTCACGGCCTCGAGCCCCGCGAGGCTGCGCAGCGCCGTCGTCTTGCCGCAGCCAGACGGCCCGAGCAGGGCGACCAGCTCGCCGGCACCCAGGTCGAGGTCGAGACCGGTCAGAGCGCGGTGGCCGGCGTACTCCTTGACCACGGACCGGAAGGCGACGGTCGCGCCGGCGGCGCCGGTCGTCGTCGAGGAGGCGGCGGCGGGCCGCTCGGGCAGGGTGGCGGTCACGAGAGGGCCTTCCGGGAGGTGGAGGAGGAGACGGCGGGACGCGCCGTGCCGACGGAGCCGACCCGGCCCATCACGACGAGCAGCACGAACGCGAAGGCGAGTGCGAGCAGGGCGACGATCACGGCGGCGAACGGGTCGCTGCGGCTGATCTGGACGAGCGAGGTCTGCAGGGTGACGCGGTTCAGCAGCGACGAGATCGTGTACTCGCCGAGCACGACGGCGACGGTGATGAACCCTGCGGCGAGCAGCCCGCGACGCAGGCTCGGCACGACGACCAGCACGAGGGTCGAGAGCCAGCTCGAGCCGAGCGTCCGCGACGCCTCGGTCAGGGTCCGGAGGTCGGTCGCCGCGAGGTCCGACTGCACGGCCCGGTAGGCGTAGGGCAAGACGGTCACCCCGTAGGCGAGGGCGAGGGTCCAGGCCCCCGAGCCGAGGAGGCGCGCCACGACCGAGTAGACCGGCGCGAGCCCGACGACGAGCACGATCGCCGGGACCGTGATCGGCACCAGGCAGACGAACTCGAGCACCCGCGACAGGCGCGGGTACCGCAGGTGGACCAGCACCATCGCGGGCACCAGCATCACGAGGACGAGCACCGCGGTGACGACCGCGAGCACCAGGCTGTTCGTCACGCCCTCGACGAGGTTCCGGTAGGCGCGGCCGTTCTCCGGGTCGGCCAGGGCGAGCCAGTGGCCGAGGTCGTGGCCGGTGCCGTCGGCGCTCCGCAGCGAGAAGGCGACCATGGCGGCGATCGGCACGGCGAAGACGAGGCCGATGACGACGAGGGCCGCGCGGCGGGCGGCGGACGACGCTGCGCCGGGGCCGCTGCCGCGGGTCGTGCCGCGGCCGGCCGCGCTCATCGCGTCCACCGGTCGGTGCGGCGCTGCAGCAGGGAGTAGCCGACCATGAGCACGACCATCACGAGCACCATCCCGAGGGCGAGCACGCCAGCGACGTTCTCCCGGCCGAGCACCGTCTCGCTGACGAGGGCGGCGCGGATCTGGAGCGGCACGATCTGCGAGCCCTGGCTGATCAGGGCCGCCGCGGTCGCGTAGGACGAGAACGCGTTGGCGAAGAGGAGGAGCAGGCTGCCGGTGAAGGCGGGCGCCAGCACCGGGACGACGACGCGCAGCAGGTGCTGGCGGGACGTCCCGCCGAGCGTGGCGACCGCCTCCTGCCACTGGGGCGCGAGGCCGGTGACCGCGGGCATGAAGGTGATGACCATCAGCGGCACCTGGAAGTACAGGTAGGGCAGCAGCAGACCGGGGACCTCGTAGATCCACGCTCCGTCGGCGAAGATGTCGACGCCCGCCCGGGTCAGCAGCAGCTGCGTGACGACGCCCTGGATGCCGATCGTCGCGGTGAACGCGAAGGCGAGCATCACGCCGCCGAACTGGGCGAGCACGCTGGCGGCGCCGTCGACGAGGCTTCGGACGAGCCCGTCGGGGCGGAGAGCGGTGAGGCCCCAGCAGACGACGGCGCCGACGACCGCTCCCCCGACGGCAGTCACTCCCGAGACGAGGAACGAGCTGGCGAAGGTGCGCAGCACGACGGGGTCGCCGAGCGCCCTCAGGTTCGACAGCGTGGGCCGGCCGTCGCCGTCGACGAGGCCGGTGCCGAGCGCGAGCAGGCACGGCAGCACGAGGAACGCCAGCACGTACAGCACGAACGGCGTGAGCCCCCACCACGCCGCCGGACGGCGCCGGGCCCTCGTGGGCACGGCGCCGTCCGGGGTGACGGAGGCCTGGGGGACGGTCTCCGCCAGGGTGGTCACGATCAGCCGATCGCCGCGGCCCACGACTGCGCGAGCAGGGCCGAGGCGGCCTCGGTCTGCTCGCTCGTCAGCTGCACGGTGTCCTCGGGCTGCTCGCCCACGGCGTCCAGGGCGTCCTGGTCGACCGTGCCGGCCTCGACCATCGCGGCCAGGCGGACGGGGTAGGCACCGGCGGCCAGGTACAGGTTCTGCGCCGTGTCGCCCATGATGAACTCCTGCCACAGACGCGCGGCGGCCGGGTGCGGCGCGTCGACGTTGATCGCCTGGTTGTAGTAGCTGGCGAGGGCCGTGCCGGGCAGCACGGCGGTCTTCCAGTCACGGCCGCCCGCGTCGGCCGCCGCAGCGAGGTTGTTGTAGCTCCAGTCGAAGACCACGGGAGTCTCGCCCGAGGCGATCGTCGCCGGGGTCGGGTCGGTCGGCAGGAAGTTGCCGGCGTCGGCCAGCTGGCCGAAGAAGTCGACGCCCGGCTGCACGTCGTCCGCGCTGCCGCCGTCCTGCAGGGCGGCCCACTGGACGGCGGCCGCGGCCGCGCCCGCCTGGGTCGGGTCGCCGTTGATCGCGATCTTCCCCTTGTAGTCGTCGCCGAGCAGGTCGTCGAGGCTGCTGGGCTCGGGGACGGCGTCCGCGTCGTAGCCGACCGACATCAGGCCCGTGTAGTCGTAGACCCAGGTGCCGTCGGCGTCCTTGTGGTCGTCGGCGATGTCGTCCCACGTGGTGACCTTGTAGGGCGCGAACTGGTCCGTGTTCGCCAGCGCGACGGCCGAGCCGAGGTCGAAGACGTCGGGGGCGCCGTCCTGCCCCGCCAGGTTCTGCGCGGCGGTGATCTCCTCCGCGCTCGACACGTCGGGGCTGTCCGAGTTGACCGTGATGTCGTACTCGGCCTCGAACGCGTCGATGATCTTCCCGTAGTTGGCCCAGGTGTCGGGCAGGGCGATGACGTTGAGCTCGCCCTCCGCCTCGGCGGCGGCGACGAGGGCGTCCATCCCGCCCAGGTCGGCGGCGCTGGTCGCGGTGGTGGCGTCGGTGCCGGAGGCGCCTGCCGCGTCGGACGCGTCGGCGGAGGCCGAGCAGCCGGTCAGGCCGAGGGCGAGGGCGAGGGCGCCGAGGGCGGCGGCGGCGGCGAGGTGTCGCTTGTCGATCACGGGTGGGTCCTCCTGGTGCTCGGCCGCCGGTCGCGTCTGGGGATCAGCTCGCGGAGGGGCGTCGGTCGGCCTGCGTGCACGGTAGGGAGGCCCGGCGTCGGTCCGGGGGGCGCCGGGTGGAGCGCGGGTGAACGGTCGATGGCGCGCGGGCCCTCGGCCGTCGGGCGTGCCCGCCCCGGGCCTGCCCGCCCCTGGATCGCCCGCCCCGACTCAGCCCCAGCCGCCCAGGTAGGCGGCGAGCGACGGCTCGCCCTCGACGCGCTCGCACCAGGTCGCGGCGACGCAGCGGGTCTCGAAGAACTCCTCGGTGCCGTGGAGCCGGGCGCGGGCCTCGGCCCGGCTCGAGCGGATGCGCAGGACGGAGGTGCCGCCTCCTTCGTCCGGTGCGCCGTCCTGCCCGTCGCCCGTCGAGCCTTCCGTGACCTCGACGGTGCCGAGGGCCCCGACGCCCACTGAGGAGACCGCCTCGAGCAGGGAGGCGGCGTCGCGGACGCGCACCGGGGCCGGCAGGTCGACGGTCACCCGCGCTGTACGCGTCGCCCGGGCAGCGACCTCGTCCGAGGCTCCGACGACCCGGGCGTCGGCAGCGAAGACGGGCAGGTGCTCGTCGGGCACCACGACGACGGAGCCGGGCAGCGCGGCCAGGACGGTGTCGACGCAGAGCCAGGCGGTGCCCGCCGAGGGCGCTGCGGCGAGCCGCACCAGCACGTCGGGGGTCGCCCCGCGCAGCCCTCGCGGCCGCGAGCCCTCGACGGGGACGAGCCCGCTGAGCACGAGCGTCTCGCCGTTCTTCTGCCGCTGGCGGTCGACCGAGTCGCGGCCGGCCCAGTCGGGGCCGTCGTGCCAGGCGACGGCGGCGGGCTCGTGGGCGAGCACCGCGCCCCCGCGCCAGGCACGCCAGGCCCACTCCCAGTCCTCGCCGCCGTAGGTCGTGAAGTCCTCGTCGAAGCCGCCGACGGCCTCGAGGAACGAGCGGGAGCACGCGAGCACGGCGCCGATGACGTGCCGGTACGAGCGGTCGTCGGAGTCGAGCAGGTCGCGGCTGGCGCGGTAGGCGTCGTCGAGCCAGCGCGGGGCGGGCAGCTCGTGCCGTGGCCCCTCCTGCTCGACAGGGGCGTCGACGGCGACGCCGCCGAAGTCGGCGTGGCGCCTCGTGCCGACGACGACGGCCTCCGGCGCGAGGGCGGGCAGCCTCGACATGGCCGTCACCCAGCCGGGCTCGGGCGCCGTGTCGGCGTCGAGGAAGCAGAGCACCTCGCCCGTCGACGAGCGCACCCCGAGGTTGCGCGCCGCGGAGAGCCGGAAGCCTTCGTCGGCCTGGACCACCAGCCGGATGCCGTCGGGCACGCGGGGCGCCTCGGGCGAGCCGTCGTCGACAACGACGACCTCGAGCAGCTCGGCCGGGTGGTCCTGACGCGCGAGGGCGGCGAGGGTCCGGTCCAGCTCGGCCTGCTGGCGGTAGTGGGCCACGACCACGGAGACGGTCGGCAGCGGGTCGGGCACGAGGCCGTCGAGCAGGTCCCAGCGGTTGCCCGGCACTCCCCTGGGCTCCCTCAGGGCACGGGCGGGCGCCTCCTCGTCTCGTCGCTCGTCGGTCACGGCGTCGCCCCCGCTCGCTCGCGGCCGCCCCACCACGCGAGGTACGCCGCCGCGACGTCGTCGATGTCGGGCGCTGTCCAGGCGTCGGGAGCCAGCCAGGTGGAGTCCGGGTCGGCGACGGCCCGCGCGATGGCCTCGGCGAGGGCGTCGGGATCGTCGTCGATCAGGCTGAGGGTGCCGGGCCGGAGCGCCGCCATCTCGCGGGAGTACCGCGTGTCGGGCACGATCGGGCGTCGCCCGGCGCCGATCCAGGTCGCGATCGAGCCCGACGCCGAGACGTGTCGGTGCACGGCGACCGGCACGGAGGCGCGGCGGCAGCGGTCGAGGAGCACCGCGTCGTCGAGGTACCCGGTCACGTCGAGGACGACCCCGTGGGAGGCGGCGTCCGACACGAGCTGGTCGGTCTCGGCCTCGTGCCCCGCGCTGGCACGGCCGAGCGCGGTGACGCGGAGCGACCCTGCCGCGTCGTCCCCGCGGGCCCGGAGCCGGGCGACGGCGTCGACGAGCTCCGCGTGGCCCTTGCCGGGGTAGACGAAGCCGATGACGGCGGCGGTGCCGTCGGCCGCGGGCCGTCCGGTCGGCGGCGGGGCGAGGTCCACGGGGAGCGGGACGATGCCGGGTCGCACCCCGTCGGTCGTGTGCTCGGCGAGCAGCAGCGCCTCGTGCTCGCTGTTGACGACCGTGCCCGCCACGGCCTCGACCACGCGCCGGTAGCAGTCGCCGCGCCGGACGAGGTTGCGCTCGCCGTCGGACGGCTGGGGCAGGTCGTGCAGCGTGACCGTCAGGGCGACCCGGCCGGCGAGGTCGACGAGGCGGTCCGCGGCGTCCTCGGGCGACGTCGCCCACAGCCGGTCGGTGAAGTGCAGGTGGGCCGAGGCGGGCGGCCTGGGCCCGGTCAGGTCGGACGGCGAGACCGCGAGGTCCCGACCAGTGCGGCGGGCGACCGCGTCGGCGACGCGCCGGGCGAGGACGGTCACGCCGTGCTGCGGGTCGTCGGTCACGACGAGGGCAGGTGCCTCCGGGTGCGGCGCGGCGCGGTCGTCGGCGCTCACGCGAGCCCCAGCAGCGCCAAGGAGTCGGCGTGGCGGGCGAGGCCGGCGTCGACGACCTGCGGCTCGCGCTCGTACCACCGGAGGTGCGCCTCCCGGACCTCCTCGCGGGGCACCCGGGTGCCCTCGACGATCCAGTGGTCGGTGGCCTCGTCGTCGAGCCCGAAGGCGTCGACGACCGCCTGCAGCCGCGGCGCGTGGACGCTGTCGAGCAGCTGCCGTCCGGGGTCGACGACGTGCTCGGACAGCCCCAGGCGATCGCGGACACGGGACGCGAGCGCCGTCCACACGGGGTTGCCCGGGTGGTTGAGGGTGCGCATCTGCGCGAACGACGGGTCGTCGAACAGGTCGGACGCGACCACCGCGTCGTGCGCCTCCTCGCGCTTCCGCAGCTCGTGCAGCGAGAGCGCGGCGACCGACCGGACCGACTCTGCGTCCAGCCGTGGGACCGGGGTCGTCGTGCCGTCACGCCGGGCGGCCGCCTCGGCCAGCACGACGAGGTCGTGGTAGTCGACCAGCGGCGGCACCAGCGACGGGTCGTGCGGCGGCCGGACGATCGCCGACGTCGGGTAGAGGCCCGCGAAGCGGACGACGGGCACGGCGACGACGCGTGCCCCGGGGCCGAGCCGGGCGGTCAGCTGCCGCGTGCCGAGCGGGAGGTCGTGGTAGTCGTCGCGCACCGGCTGGGAGACCAGCACGGAGGCGCGGGCCAGCCAGCGGTCCAGGTGCGGCAGGTCGGCGGTGACGAGCTCGTGAACAGCAGGTGTCCGGACGGTGCGGAGGCCGCCCCCGTCGAGAGCGACCCGGAGCGACTCGGCCTGGCAGTTGCCGATCACGACGGCGACGGGACCGTCGCCCTCGGGCTCGCCGAGACCGTAGAAATGCCCGTAGTGCCGGGTGCGGCCGTCGACGGCCGGGGTGTGCTGGGTCATGGTGCCTCTCCGTGGCGTCCCGCAGGTGGCAGACGCGACGACCCCATCGTGCTGGATGGCGCCCCGTGAGGGCCACTCTGCGTCACCGGGCACACAGGCCCTTCTCCGGCTATGGTGCAGGAAGGCCGCTCCCATCGGCCCCTCCCTCGACGCGAACCGGGCCCCCGGTCTCCCCAGGGTCCCCGAGTCGCCCCGGCTCACCTCCCGACGGTCTGCCCGACCGTCGCGCCCCGACTGAGCCGAGGAGGCCCGATGATCGACACCCCGCCGCCCGCCCGCGACGCCCTGCGCGTCGCGTCCGTGCCCGCCGGCCACCCCTACGTCCGCCACCTCGAGCCGGTCGACGACTCCGCCGTCGCGCGGGTCGTCGTCCGTCTCGCCGACCCGCTGCCCGACCCCTCGGAGCCCGCCCGCTGGTGGCCGCCCGTCGTGCTCGACGCCGGCTGGATCGCCGAGCACGCCGCCCAGGTCGACGTGCTGCACGTGCACTTCGGCACCGAGTCGTACGACCTCGAGCACCTCCGCCGCGTCGTCGACGCCGCCCGTGCCGCACGGCTGCCGATCGTCCACACCGTGCACGACCTCGTGAACCCGCAGCTGGTGGACCAGGCGCCGCACCGCGCCCACCTGGGCCTGCTCGTCACCGAGGCCGACGAGGTGCTCACCCTGACGGAGGGAGCCGCCGACGAGGTCGAGCGCACCTTCGGGCGCCGGCCCGTCGTCGTGCCGCACCCGCACCTCCTTCCCCTCGACTCGGCAGCCCCGACCGGCGCCGCGCACGACGAGGTCGTCGTCGGCGTCAGCCTGCGCGACCTGCGCCCCAACGTCGACGGACCGGGCTCCGTCGCGACCCTGATCGCGGCCGCCGGGCTGCTGGCCGAGGACGGTCGGCCCGTCGCCGTGCGGGTCGACGTCAACGAGCGCGTCCGCGACGCGGCGGCGCTCGCCGAGGTGCGGGCCCTCGTCGCCGACGCGCCGGGTCATCTCGACGTCTCGCTCGCGGTCCACCCGCGGCTCGACGACGACGAGCTGGCGGAGGCGCTGGCCGACCTCGACGTCGTCGTGCTGCCGTACTCGCACGGGACGCACTCCGGCTGGGTCGAGCTGAGCTGGGACCTGGGCGTGCCCGTCGCAGCACCGCGGGTGGGCCACGTCGCCGACCAGCACCCCGCCGCCGTGGACACCGCGTCCTTCGACGCCGGCGACGCCGGCCAGCTGGCGGCCGCCGTCTCCTCGCTCCTGCGGGCGCGCGGCGACGCTCCCACCCGGCCCGGCTCAGCGGCCCGACGGGCCCTCGTGGCGGAGCGCCGCGAGCAGCGACGGGCCCAGCGGGGCGAGATCGCGCAGGCGCACCTCGCGGCGTACGAGCGCGCCGTCGTCACGGCCGCGGCCCGTCACGCGTCCGGTGCCACCGAGCCCACCTCCTCCGCCCGGCCCTCGGAGCTGGTCTCGTGACGGCCGTGTCCGGGACGGGCGCCGCCTCCTCGTCGACCGGGCTCGTCGAGCCGGCGCGCACGGCCGCGCGCCCGCGCCGCATCGTCGTCGTGGCTCCTCTGCGCTACCCGATCGCCGAGCCCCACGCGGGCGGCCTGGAGTCGAGCGTGTGGCACCAGGTGCGCGTCCTCCGTTCCCGTGGCCACCAGGTGCTGCTCTGCGCGGTCGAGGGCAGCGACCACCTGCTCGGCGGGCCCCCCGAGTTCGCACTTCCCGCCGTGCACTGGGACGACCCGGCCGACGCCACCGACTCGACCTACCCCGCCGGCTACCTGGACGTGGCCGTGCCGGCGCTCCACCGCGCCCTGGACTGGATCCGCGACCACGCCGACCAGATCGACGTCGTCGAGAACCACTCCCTCAGCGGCCACGTGCTCTCGCGGGCCGGCGAGCTCGGCGTGCCCGTCGTCTCGACCCTGCACACCCCGACGCTGCCCGACCTGCTCGAGCACCACCGGGCCGGCGTCGAGCCGCGCAGCGCGTTCCTCGCCGTGAGCGAGCACACGGCGGCCGTCTGGCGAGCCGAGGGCGTCGAGGCGCGCGTGCTGCCCAACGCGGTGGACACGGACCTCTGGCCCCTCGGCCCCGGCGGCGACGACCTGGTCTGGACCGGGCGGATCGTGCCCGAGAAAGGGCCGCACCTCGCGATCGAGGCCGCGCGCCTCGCCGGCCGACGCATCGTGCTGGCCGGGCGGGTCGGGGACGTCGACTACCACGAGTCGATGGTCGTGCCCCTGCTGGGGGCGGACGCCGAGCACGTGGGGCCGCTGCGGCAGCCCGAGCTCGCCGACCTCGTCGGCCGGTCGGCCTGCGCCCTCGTCACGCCCTGCTGGGAGGAGCCGTTCGGGCTCGTCATCGCGGAGGCGTTGTCGACCGGCACGCCCGTCGCCTCCTTCGCGACCGGCGGCGTCCCCGAGGTCGTCGGCTCGAGCATCGGGGCAGGTCTCGTCCCGCGGGACGACGTGGCCGGGCTCGCGCACCTCGTGGCCGGGCTCGCCGCGGAGGCCTCGACGACGCCGGGCTTCCGCCGCAGGGTGCGGGCCGACGCGGTGGCACGCTTCTCGTTGCACCGCCGTGCCGAGGTGGTCGAGGAGGTGCACGAGGCTCTGGTCGCGGGCCACCTCACCGGTGCCGGGAGGGCCAGGGCCCTGCTCGCCCCCGAGGCCGTCGCGTGACCGCGCGTCCCCTCGTCGGCTGGTATGTGCACCACCACGGTGCCGGCCACCTGACGCGGCTGCTGGCGGTGCGGCCGCACCTCGAGGCCGACGTGGTCGTCTTCAGCTCCCTCGCTGCACCGGCCGTCCTGCCCGAGGCCACGACCTGGCTGCAGCTCCCGCGGGACGACCACGACGTGGTCGCGCCCGACGGCACGACCCGGGCCCCCGGCGACCCCGAGTCGGGCACCGACCCGACGGTGCGCGGCATGCTGCACTGGGCGCCGCTGCACCACGACGGCCACGCCGGGCGCCTCGCCGCCGTCGCGGCCTGGATCGCGCACGCCCGGCCCCGGGCGTTCGTCGTCGACGTCTCCGTCGAGGTCACGCTGCTCGTCCGCCTGCTCGGGGTGCCGCCCGTCGTCGTCGCCCAGCCCGGCGACCGCTCGGACGCTCCGCACGCCCTCGGCTGGGACGCGGCTGACCGTGTCCTCGCGCCCTGGGCGGAGGGGCTGCACGTCTCGTCCGCTCTCGACCGCGTCCGGGACAGGGTCCGGTTCGTGGGCGGGATCTCCCGGCACGACGGCCGGGTCGACGGCCCCGGCTCACCGGCCCCCGGCACCGTCCTGGTGCTGGCCGGCGGGGGCGCGGAGGGTCGCGAGGGGCTCGCGCAGCGCGTCGCCGAGGCCTCGAGGGCCACGCCTGCCTGGCGCTGGTCCCTGCTCGGCGCCTCGGCCGACAGCTGGGTCGACGACCCGTGGCCTCTCCTCCGCCGAGCCGAGGTCGTCGTCTCGGCCGCCGGCCAGAACAGCGTCGCCGATCTCGCGGCCGCCGGCGCCCGCGCCGTCGTCGTCCCCCAGGACCGCCCGTTCGACGAGCAGCGGACGACGGGGCGCCTCCTCGCCGAGCGCGGGCTCGCCGTCGTGCCCGATCACGGCCGTGCCGACCACGGCTGGCCCGCGCCGGACGCGTGGCCCGAGCTGCTCGACCGGGCGTGCGCGCTCGCTCCCGACTGGTCGCTCTGGCAAGTGGACGGCGCCGGTGCCCGAGCCGCCGCGGTGATCTCCGAGGTCGCCCGGTGACGGGGCGGCAGCCCGCGCCGACCGGCTCGACGGTCGCGGTCACGCTCTGCTCGGCCGCCCGTCTCGACCACCTCCTGCCCCAGCGCGAGGCCCTGGCGCGCCTCCGGCCGTCGGTGCCCCACGTCGTCGTCTGGCTCGACGAGACGCCGGCGCCCGCGCTCCCCGAGCTGGCCGAGGCCCACGTGCTGCACGTGCCGCCGGGACCCGACGGCCTGCGCCTCGCGGCCGGCAGGAACGCAGGTGCCGAGCAGGCGATCGCCCTCGGTGCCTCGCTCGTGGTGTTCCTCGACGCGGACTGCGTTCCCGGCCCCGACTTGGTCGTGCGGTACGAGGCCGCCGCGTCGGCGCACCCCGACGCGCTGCTCTGCGGCCCGGTCACGTACCTGCCCGAGGGCCACGTCGGCCTCGACGACCACTCGCTCGACGCCGCGACGCGGCCGCACGCGGCGCGCCCCTCGCCCGAGGCCGGCGAGACCGTCGTCGCGGGGCACGACCAGTACGCGCTGTTCTGGTCGCTCTCGTTCGCCCTCGCCGCCGACACCTGGGCGCGGACAGGCGGCTTCGAGCCCGGCTACGAGGGCTACGGCGGCGAGGACACCGACTTCGCCTTCACCGCCCGGTCGCTCGGCCTCCCGCTCGTCTGGGTCGGCGGCGCGCACGCGTACCACCAGTGGCACCCCACGACGGCGCCGCCCTGGCAGCACCTCGACGACATCCTCCGCAACGGCCGGCGGTTCGCCGAGCGGTGGGGCGAGTGGCCGATGGGCGGCTGGCTCGAGGCGTTCCGCGAAGGAGGCGCGGTGCGCGTCGCCGAGGACGGCGGCTGGGAGCGCGTCACGGCCTGAGCGGTCTGCGCACCTCGCCTGTCCGCCGGGCGCGGGAGACGGCCCTCCGTCATCCCGACCGGAGCCGGGCGTGCTCGGCGGTGCGCTCGCTGAGGAACGAACAGAGCCGTGCGACGGCGCTCACCTCGGCCGCCAGGGCCGTGACCTGCGCTGACGTCGCCTCGGCGGCGTGCTCGCGGGCCTCGAACGTGACCGTCCACTCGGGCGACCCACCGATCTTGCGGCGCAGGTACACCTCGGTCCCGGACGTCTCGAGACGCAGGACGACGAGCCCGGTGTCGACCGTCGTCTCGTCCCACGACGTGTCCACGGCCTGCGGTGCGGCGGCGTCGACCTGCTCGGACGAGTGGAACTCGTCGATCCAGCCCGTGAGCTCGTCCATCGTCAGTCGCGGCACCGCGGTCTCCTCCTGGGTCGGCGTCGGCTCGTCCTGCCGGCGAGCCCTGTCCGTCCATGTTGCCCTGGTCCCGAGGCGAGGTCCCCGAGGAGGCCGTCCCGGCGTGCGCCCGAGAGGCCGCTCAGTTCCGAGTCGTCAGAAGACGGCGACCGTCATCCCGGCGGTGGTCGCCGGACGCTCCATGGCGGCTAGGGCGCCGGGGAGGTCGTCGAAGCCGATCGTCAGGCCGATCGACTCCTCGGGCCGCAGCCGGCCCGCGACGACGTCGGCGATCATCGCGGCGTACTCCCCGACCGAGATGCCGTGGCTGCCCAGCAGCTCGAGCTCGTCGGCGATGACCCTGCCCATCGGGATGACGGGGGCGGCCTCGTCGTGGAGGAGGAGCCCCACCTGGACGTGCCTCCCCCTGGGCCGGAGCGAGCGGACCGAGGCGGCGGACGTGGCGCGGCTGCCGTAGGCGTCGAGGGCGACGTCCGCACCGCCTCCGGTGAGGCTACGGACAGCGTCGACGGCCTGCTCGTCCATCGGGACGACGTCGGCACCGAGGGCGGCCGCCCGCTCGAGGGCCGCGGGCGAGACGTCGACGGCGACGACGCGGGCACCGGAGGCGACGGCCACCGCGATCGCCGAGAGGCCGACCCCACCGCAGCCGAAGACGGCGACCTGCTCGCCCGATCGGACCTGGGCCCGGTCGTGGAGCGCGTGGTAGGCGGTCCCGAAACGGCAGCCGAGCGCGGCGGCCGCCACGAACCCGACGGCGTCCGGCAGGGCGATCACGTTGACGTCGGCGTGCGGCACGACCACGGACTCGGCCCAGGAGCCAGCAAGGGTGAAGCCGGGCTGCTCTTGACGCGTGCACACCTGCGTGGCGCCCGCGCGGCACTCGTCGCACGTGCCGCACGCGAAGACGAAGGGAGCGGTCACGCGGTCCCCGACCGAGACCCGGGCGACGTCCGGGCCCACGGCCGCGACCACGCCGGCGAACTCGTGCCCGGGGACGTGCGGCAGCCGGACCGAGTCGTCGTGTCCCTTCCAGGCGTGCCAGTCGCTGCGGCAGACGCCGGTCGCGGCGACCCTGACGACGACACCGTCAGCCGGGGGCACGGGCTCTGGGAGCTCGACGATGGACGGGACGGACCCGAAGTGGTCGTACTGGACGGCGCGCATCCCCCGATCCTGGCACCGTCGGGTGACGGCGCCCGGGCAAGACGAGAGCCCCGGCTGGCGGGCCGGGGCTCGTGGTCGTTCAGACTCGTGGTGGGCGATACCGGACTCGAACCGATGACCTCTTCCGTGTGAAGGAAGCGCGCTACCAACTGCGCCAATCGCCCCTGATCGGGACTCGTCGATACTAGTGGATCTTGTGACCCGGGCGCCATTCGAGGAGGCCGGCTGCGCCTCCGGCGAGGCGTCGAGGAGGCGACCAAGACACGAACATCTCTCGATTTGTTTTCTGTCCAGGGTCTGGGTAGTGTTCTTCTTGTTCGCAGGAATGCAGAACGAAGTGCGGATGTGGCGCAGTGGTAGCGCATCACCTTGCCAAGGTGAGGGTCGCGAGTTCGAATCTCGTCATCCGCTCGAGTGTAAAGCTCACCAGAGGGAGTCCACCGATGGTGGCTCCCTCTGGGAGTATCTCATCTGGTGGAGTGGCCGAGAGGCGAGGCACCGGCCTGCAAAGCCGTTCACGCGGGTTCAAATCCCGTCTCCACCTCCATGGATCATCCTCTGGGTCTATGATCGATTCGTCTCCCGAGACGATGACAACTGAACAAGCATGAGCGATTGGCGCAGCGGTAGCGCGCTTCCCTGACACGGAAGAGGTCGCTGGTTCGATCCCAGTATCGCTCACACAGAGAAGGCCCCCGAGAGATCGGGGGCCTTCGTCGTTCCCGGACTCGTGCCGTCACCGGGCTCGTGTCGTTCGCCGATCTGGCCCACGCTGTCGGAAGCTCCCCCGCGTGCCCGGCGCACGCCTCCTCGCTTTCCTGGAGCCCTGGGGACCGCGCACACCCTGCTGCGCGTTCCGTGGTCCGCGCGAGTTCCTCGGGTACGGACCCCCTTGCGTGCGCGCGGTCCGTCGGGGACACCACGAGCGGCGTGCAGCAGGCCCGGGGACACCACGAGCGGCGCGCAGCAGCCCCGGCGACAGCACGAGCGGCGCGCAGTGGCCGCAGGACCAGCGCGACGCACTCAGAGCGCACAGGGCGGCCCCGGTCGCGAGGACCGGGGCCGCCGGGGAGGTGCGGTGAGGCCGAGCGCTAGGCGCGCGCGTTCTCGAGCACGTAGCCCTCCTCGCCGTGCAGGGCGAGGTCGATGCCGGCCACCTCGTCCTCGTTCTTGACGCGGAAGCCGATGGTCTTCTCGATCACGAAGCCGATGACGAAGGCGAGCACGAACGAGTAGAGCATGACGGCCACGGCCGAGAGCGCCTGGATGCCGAGCTGCGTGAAGGTGCCGGAGAAGATCAGGCCGGTCTCGTTCGCGAAGATGCCCAGGTAGAGCGTCCCGAGCAGGCCGCCGACGAGGTGGATGCCGACGACGTCGAGGGAGTCGTCGAAGCCGAGCTTGAACTTGAGGTCGATCGCGAGGGCGCAGACGGCGCCGGCGACGACGCCGAGCACGACCGCCCAGCCGGGCGTCAGCGCGGCGCAGGCCGGGGTGATGGCGACGAGTCCGGCGACGGCGCCCGAGGCGGCGCCGACCGACGTGGCCTTGCCGTCCTTGAGCTTCTCGACGACGAGCCAGCCGAGGACGGCAGCGGCGGGGGCGGCGATGGTGTTGAGGAACGCGAGGGCGGCGACGCCGTCGGCAGCGAGCTCCGAGCCGGCGTTGAAGCCGAACCAGCCGAACCAGAGGAGCCCGGCGCCCAGCAGCACGAAGGGCGGGTTGTGCGGCTTGTCGGCGCCCTTGGCGAAGCCGACGCGCTTGCCGAGCACCAGCGCCAGGGCGAGCGCCGCAGCACCGGCGTTGATGTGGACGGCCGTGCCGCCGGCGAAGTCGATGACGCCCATGGCGGCGATCCAGCCGCCGACCACGTTGCCGTCGTCGTCCGTGGTGAAGTTGAAGACCCAGCTCGCGACGGGGAAGTAGACGACCGTGGCCCAGACGCCGGCGAAGATCATCCACGCGCCGAACTTGGCGCGGTCGGCGATGGCGCCGGAGATGAGGGCGACGGTGATGATCGCGAAGGTCGCCTGGAAGGCGGCGAAAGCGATCGTCGGGTAGTCGCCGGCCGGGGCGAGGCTGTCCTGGAAGGCGCTGTCGAGGCCGAGCGACGCGGTGTCGATGCCGAACCAGCCCTGGATGCCGACGAAGGCGTCGGAGCCGCCGGGGATCGAGGTCGGGTTGCCGAACGCGATCGCGTAGCCGTAGAGCACCCAGAGGACGCCGATCAGGCCCATCGCACCGAAGCTGAGCATCATCATGCTGATGACGCTCTTGGCCTTGACGAGGCCGCCGTAGAAGAACGCCAGTCCGGGCGTCATGAGCAGCACGAGTGCTGCGCAGATCAGCATGAACGCGGTGTTGCCTTGATCCATGGGTGGTACCTCTCGAGTTCGGGAGCCAGGGGCGCACCGGTCCCGACCCGTCCGCGAGGGTGAGCGGGCTGTGAGCACGGGGCTCGGGCGGTGCGGTCCCCAGTGTCGCGGCGCCTCGTTTCGGACCGTGTGCACCCGTGTTTCGGCGATGTAACAGGATCCGGCCCCGTGTGAACAACGCGTTTCCGGAGGCTCCCCGGCAGCCGGGACGACGCCCCGGAACTGCTCGGAGAGGTCTAGGAGGAGGTCAGCGCGACGAGCCGCGACGTCGCGCGCAGGTACTTCTTGCGGTAGCCGCCGGCGAGCATCTCGTCGCTGAACACCTCGTCGAGGGGGGTCCCGGTCGCGAGCACGCGCACCTGCGCGTCGTAGAGGCGGTCGACGAAGGCGACGAAGCGCAGGGCGTCGGTCTGGCTCGTGAGCGGCGTCACGTCGCGCAGCCCGACGGCGTCGAGGCCGCCGATGAGCTTGACGTAGCGGCTGGGGTGCACCGTCGACAGGTGCTGCACGGCAGCCCCGAAGTCGTCGAGGGAGGCGGTGCCCGCGACCGCGGCGACGGCCGCGTCCAGGTCGTCCACGACGTGCGCCCGTGCCTCGACCTCGCGGCGCCGGTAGTCGTTCCCGTCGATGCGGAGGGTGCGGAACCGGTCGGAGAGCCCCTGGATCTCGCGGAGGAAGTCCGCCGCGGCGAAGCGCCCCTCGCCGAGTGCGCCGGGCGGCGTGTTCGAGGTCGCCGCGATGCGGGTGCCCGCGTCCGCGAGGTCGCCGAGCAGGCGGGTCATCATCATCGTGTCGCCCGGGTCGTCCAGCTCGAACTCGTCGATGCAGACGAGCGCCGCGCCCTCGAGCTGCTTCGCCGCCCCTGCGTAGCCGACCGCGCCGACGAGGGCCGTGTACTCGATGAAGGTGCCGAAGTAGCGCCGGCCTGCCGCGCGGTTGTACGCCGCGGCCAGCAGGTGCGTCTTGCCGACGCCGAAGCCGCCGTCGAGGTAGAGGCCGGGAGGCGCCTCCTGCGTCTCCGGACGACGTCGGAACAGCCCGCGCCGGGCCGGGCGCTCGGCGGCGGCCCAGAAGGAGGCGACGGCCTCGACCGCCTCGGCCTGGGAGGGGAACGCGTCGTCGGGTCGGTAGTTCTCGAGCGAGGCCTCGGCGAACTGCCGCGGCGGCACGAGCTCGGCCACGATCTCGGCGCCCGTGATGGTCGGTGCCCGGTCGACGAGCGACACGACGGTGCGGAGGGGATCGGTGGGCATCGGTGCGACCTCGCAGGCGTCGGGACGGGCGCCCGCGGGAATGTCCGGGACGCGATCTGTGTCAGAGTCAGAGGGACCCGGCCGGGGCACACCGAGGGTGCGTAGCCTCGACGGGGCCGCGCGGCGATCCTATCCGCCGCCCCCACGACACCGCCCAGCCCCTCGGGGCCGACCCAGGAGGTACAGCAATGGTCGTCGAGCACGACACGTCCGCACGGTTCAGCGAGTACGCCCACCCCGAGCGCCTCGTCAGCACCGACTGGCTGCAGCAGAACCTGGGCACGCCCGGCCTCGTGGTCGTCGAGTCCGACGAGGACGTGCTGCTCTGGGACACCGGCCACATCGCGGGCGCCGTCAAGATCGACTGGCACCTCGACCTCAACGACCCCGTGCAGCGCGACTACGTCGACGGCGAGGCGTTCGCCGCACTGATGTCGCGCAGCGGCATCTCCCGCGACAGCACCGTCGTGATCTACGGCGACAAGAACAACTGGTGGGCCGCCTACGCCCTGTGGGTCTTCTCCCTCTTCGGCCACGACGACGTACGCCTGCTCGACGGCGGACGAGCCGCGTGGGAGGCGGAGGGCCGTGGGTACACGACCGACGCACCCGAGCCGGTCGCCACCGACTACCCCGTCGTCGAGCGGGACGACAGCCGCATCCGCGCCTACAAGGACGACGTGCTCGCGCACCTCGGCTCGCCGCTGATCGACGTCCGCTCCCCCGAGGAGTACTCGGGTGAGCGCACCACCGCGCCGGCCTACCCCGAGGAGGGCGCGCTGCGCGCCGGCCACATCCCGTCGGCGCAGAACGTGCCGTGGGGCAAGGCGGCGGCCGAGGACGGCCGCTTCCGCAGCCTTGGCGAGCTCGACGCGATCTACCGCGACGGCGCCGGCCTCTCCGACGGCGACGACGTCGTGGCGTACTGCCGCATCGGCGAGCGGTCGAGCCACACGTGGTTCGTGCTGCACCACCTGATGGGGTTCGAGAACGTCCGCAACTACGACGGCTCGTGGACCGAGTGGGGCAGCGCCGTGCGCGTGCCGATCGTGCAGGGCGTCGAGCCCGGCACGGTCCCGGGGCGCTGAGCGCGGTGTCGGCCTCCGAGCCCGGGGCGCTCCCCCGCGTCCTGGCGGAGACCCGCGAGGACTTCCTCGCCCTCGACGTGAAGGACCGGCTGCAGCTGCTGCTCGAGTTCTCGGACGAGCTGCCGTCGCTGCCCGCCGAGTACGAGGGCCACCCCGACCTGCTCGAGCGCGTGGAGGAGTGCCAGTCGCCCGTGTTCATCTTCGTCGAGGTGTCCGACGACGTCGTGACGATGCACGCGACGGCTCCTCGCGAGGCGCCGACGACACGCGGCTTCGCGTCGATCCTCGCCCAGGGGCTGAGCGGCCTGTCGGTGCGCGAGGTGCTCGAGGACGTCCCCGACGACTACCCGCAGACGATCGGCCTCGGCGTGGCGGTCAGCCCGCTCCGAGTGCGGGGCATGACGGCGCTGCTCGCCCGCGCCAAGCGCCAGGTCCGAGAGAAGTCGGCGGCGTGACCCTGCGGGTGCTGCACCCGGCTCCTGCGCGGGGTGCGGGCACCGGCGCGCTCGTCGAGGCGAACCGTGTCGTCGGGGCGGACCCTGTCATCGAGGCAGGCACGGTCGTCGAGGCAGGAACCGACGAAGGGCGGGCGCGTCTGCGCGAGCTCTACGCGCCTCCTGCGGCCGACTGGCTGCGCCTCAACCTGATCGCGGCCGTCAGCGGCGACGCGGCGGGCGAGGACGGCACCTCCGACACGCTGAGCAACGCGGACGACCGTGCCGTGCTGGCCGCGATCCGCGACCTGGCCGACGGGGTGCTCGTGGGCGCCGCGAGCGTCCGCGCCGAGGGCTACCGGGTGCCCCGGTCCGCCCAGCTCGTCGTGCTCACGGCCAGCGGCGACCTCAGCGGACACCGGATGGACCCGGAGCGCGCCGACCGTGTCGTGGTCGTCTGCCCCGCAGCGGCGGTCGATCGCGTCACGGAGACCCTCGGCGTCGACGTCGCAGCCCGGGCGACCGTCCTCGTCGTCGACGACGACCACGGCGTGGTCGCTCCCGCCACCCTGGTCGACCGCCTCCGCGGCCACGGCCTGCGCTCGCTCGTCTGCGAGGGCGGCCCCTCGCTGGCCGGGCAGCTGCTGCACGACGGCCTCGTGGACGAGCTCTGCCTCTCCACCTCGCCCGTCGTCATCGGGAGCGGGCTGCCCGTCTTCGGCCGGGAGCGCTTCGACCCGTCGCGGCTCTCGCTCAGCCAGCTGATGATGGACGACCAGAGCGCCCTGTACGCACGCTGGCTCGTGGCAGACGGCCCAGCCACTCGGCGATGACCGCCTCGAAGCGCTCGGGGTCGTAGTTCCAGATCTTCGTGTGCCGGGCGACCTCGAACACCTCGAGCTGCACGATGTCGGGCCGGGCGGCGGCGAGGGCGTGCGAGGCCGTCGACGGCACGAAGCCGTCGTCGTCGCTGTGCAGCACCAGCACGGGGACGCGCAGCTCGCCGGCCCGCTCCACCAGGTCGAGACGATCGAGGTCCAGGGGCTCGGCCCGGCCGCTCAGCCGTGACGCCCGAGGGGACTGCAGGAGGCGCATCGCCAGCTCCTGCACGACCCGCGGCACGCGCATGGCCGTCCCCTGGTAGCGGAGGGTGGTGCGCCAGTCGACCACGGGCGACTCGAGCACGACGCCGACCACGCGGTCGCGGTGCTCGGCCCGGGTCACCGCCTGCAGCACGGTGGCGCCGCCCATCGACCAGCCCATCAGCACGATCGACGTCGCGCCGTGGTCGACGGCCCAGCTCATCGCGGCCTCGACGTCGGTCCACTCCGCGTCGCCGAGCGCGTATCGGCCGTCGGCCGACCGGGGTGCCTCGGTGTCGTTGCGGTACGACACGAGCAAGGAGGTCAGCCCCGCCCGGTGGAAGACCGGCGCTGCGCGCACGGTCTCGGCCCGCGTCACGCCGCGCCCGTGCACGCCGATCATCCATGGCCCCTCCGTGCCGTCCGGACCGGGCACGAGCCAGGCCGGCGCCGGCCCGACCGGGGTCCCGACCTCGACGTCCTCGACCGTCAGCCCGGCGTCGCGCGGCGACCGCCACAGCCAGCCGCCGATCCGTCCGGCCCGCGCCGTGGCCAGGTCGCCTTCGTCGACGGCCTCGACACGGCGCACGACGCGGCCCCGCTCCTCCCGCACGACCTCGCCGAGGCGGGCGTGCCCCCTCCCGTGGTCGAACCAGAAGCTGTAGCGGCCGGACAGGCGCGTGTCGGCGTTCGCCGCGAGGGTCACCGTCGCTGCCGCCGGGTCGTGCCCGAGCACCCGGACGTCGTCAGGGCGGCGCCGCGCCGGCGTGACGACCTTCCGCGCCATCGTGACGGCGCCCGCCGCCAGGGCGAGCGACGCCGCGACCACGGTGCCGCCGAGGGAGACGGACACGACGAGGCCGGCGACGGCCGCCGGCGTGCGGCGAGGGCGTGTGCGTGGGCGACGGGACATCGAGACCTCCGGGCGGGCGGGGCGGAGCTACGGGGCACGTGCGCGGGGGCACCTGCGGCGTGCCGCTCGGCTGTGAGCCGGGTGGGAGCCTAGTCTGCTGAGGTGTCCGACACCTCCTCGCCGCCGGTCCCGGCCGCGTTCGCCGCCGCGTCGGCCGCCGTCCGCGAGGCCCTTTCGCGCGACGACCTCGCCGTGTCCGAGATCCCTGCTCCCGGCGGCCTCGCCCCGCACGCCCTCGCCCTCGCCGGCGACGTGGTGGGCGCGTCCGGGCGGGCCGACGCCGAGCTAGGCACCGGGCGCTTCGTCCTGCTGTACGACGAGAGCGCGCCCGAGGCGTGGGGCGGTGTCTTCCGCGTCGTCTGCTTCGCGCAGGCCCCGCTCGAGACCGACCTCGCCCTCGACCCCTTCGTCGCGGACGTCGCGTGGTCCTGGCTGGTCGACTCGCTCGACGCAGGAGGCGCCTCCCGGCACTCCGCCTCGGGCACCGCCACGAAGGTGCTCTCGTCCGGCTACGGCGAGCTCGCCGCCCAGGGCGACGGGGCGCAGCTCGAGCTGCGCGCCTCGTGGACCCCCACCAGCACCGATCTCGCCCCCCACGTCGCGGCGTGGAGCGAGCTGATCTGCACCCTCGCGGGCCTGCCGCCGACCGTCGAGGGCGTCACGCTCCTCGCGTCGCGTCGCGTCGGCCGCGACTGACCCCCCGGAACGACGGAGACATGAGCGCCCCCACACCCGAGTCATCCCCGGTCGACGAGTCGTCGCCCTCCTCCCCCGCCGTCACGGTCGTCCCGGAGACGATCGTCCCGCGCGCCGCGACCGCCGACTCCGTGCACGGCGAGGTGCACGTCATCGCGGACCGCGAGGCCTACCTCGAGGCCGTGGAGGCGATCGCCGCGGGGCACGGACCGGTCTCGATCGACGCCGAGCGCGCCTCCGGCTACCGGTACTCGCAGCGCGCCTACCTCATCCAGGTGTTCCGCCGGGGCAGCGGCGTGTTCCTCTTCGACCCCCCGGCCATCGGCTCGTTCGACGAGCTGCAGGCCGTCATCGGCCACGAGGAGTGGGTGCTGCACGCCGCGAGCCAGGACCTCGCGTGCCTGCGCGAGGTCGGGCTCGACCCCGACCTCGTCTTCGACACCGAGCTCGGCGCCCGTCTGGCGGGCCTGCCCAAGGTCGGCCTCGGCGCCGTGGTCGAGCAGCTGCTCGGGGTCCACCTCGCCAAGGAGCACTCGGCCGCCGACTGGTCGACGCGGCCCCTGCCGCAGAGCTGGCTCGTCTACGCCGCCCTCGACGTCGAGCTCCTCGTCGACCTCCGCGACGCCATGGCCGAGCTGCTCGAGCGCGACGGAAAGCTCGACATCGCGCGCCAGGAGTTCGCGGCGACGGTGGCTCGTGAGGCGAAGCCGGCCAAGGCGGAGCCCTGGCGGCGCCTGACCGGCCTGCACACCGTCCGCGGCGCCCGCTCGCTGGCCGTCGCCCGCGAGCTCTGGCAGGCCCGGGACGACTACGCCCGCCAGGTCGACACGGCCGCCGGCCGGCTCGTGCCCGACCAGTCGCTCGTCGCCGCGACGAAGGCGCAGCCCGCCGACAAGCGCGCCCTCGCCGGTGTCAAGGAGTTCGTCGGTCGCGCCAGCCGCAGCGAGCTCGACCGCTGGTGGGCCGCGATCGAGCGCGGCATGGCGACCCGTGACCTGCCCTCCTCCCGCGGGCCGGCGGGCGACACCCTGCCGCCTCCCCGCAGCTGGGCCGACAAGAACCCGATGGCCGACGCGCGCCTCCGGCACGCACGCCCCGCGGTGGCCGAGATCGCCGAGGGACTCGACCTGCCCGTCGAGAACCTGCTCACGCCCGAGCTGCTGCGGCGCCTCTGCTGGGAGCCGCCGATCCCGTTCGACACCGAGACGCTGGCGGCGGCCCTCGTCGAGCTCGGCGCCCGCCCGTGGCAGGTCGACGCCGTCGCCGAGCGGCTGGCCGAGGCCTTTGTCGACGCCCACCAAGAACCCGAGAGCGACCCCGCCGACGCTTCGTAGCAATCCGCCAAGGATTCTCCCGGCAGCAGGCCCCTCCCTAGGATCGGAGCAGTTCCGAGCACTGGAGGCACTGTGGCCGACACGACAGACGTGGTCTTCGTCGACGGGGTACGCACCCCGTTCGGCAGGGCCGGAGAAAAAGGCATGTACTGGGGAACGAGGGCCGACGACCTCGTCGTCAAGGCCATGAAGGGCCTGCTCGAGCGCAATCCCTCGCTCCCCCGTGACCGCGTCGACGACGTCGCGATCGCCGCCACGACGCAGCAGGGCGACCAGGGCCTGACCCTCGGTCGCACCACAGCCCTCCTGGCGGGGCTGCCCCGGTCGGTGCCGGGCTTCGCCATCGACCGGATGTGCGCCGGCGCCATGACGAGCGTCACGACCCTCGCCGGCGGCATCGCGTTCGGCGCCTACGACGTCGTCCTCGCGGGCGGCGTCGAGCACATGGGTCGGCACCCGATGGGCTTCGCGGCCGATCCCAACCCCCGGTTCCTCACCGAGAAGCTGGTCAGCGGCGACGCCCTGAACATGGGCTCGACCGCCGAGCGGATCCACGACCGGTTCCCGCAGCTCACCAAGGAGCGCTCCGACCGCTTCGCCCTTCGGTCGCAGCAGAAGCTCGCCGCCGCCTACGACGCGGGCCACATCCAGCCGGACCTGGTGCCGGTCGCGGTGCAGACGCCCGAGGGCTGGGGCCTGGCCACGCGCGACGAGGCGCCACGGCCCGAGACCACGATGGAGGGGCTGGCCGGGCTCCGCACGCCGTTCCGCCCCCACGGGCGGGTCACCGCCGGCAACTCGTCGGGGCTGAACGACGGTGCGACCGTCAGCCTGCTCGCCTCCCGCGGAGCCGCCGACGAACTCGGCCTCGGCGTCAAGATGCGCCTCGTCAGCTTCGCCTACGCCGGGGTCGAGCCCGAGATCATGGGCATCGGCCCGGTGCCCTCGACCGAGAAGGCCCTCCGCAAGGCAGGGCTGACGATCGACGACATCGGCCTGTTCGAGCTGAACGAGGCCTTCGCCGTCCAGGTCCTCTCGCTGCTCGACCACTTCGGCGTCGACGACGACGACCCGCGCGTCAACCCCTGGGGCGGCGCCATCGCCGTGGGCCACCCGCTCGCGTCGTCGGGCGTCCGCCTGATGATCCAGCTGGCCCGCCAGTTCGAGCAGCACCCGGAGGTCCGCTACGGGCTCACGGCCATGTGCGTCGGCCTCGGCCAGGGCGGCAGCGTCATCTGGGAGAACCCCCACCACTCACGGAAGGCGGCTCGATCGTGAGCAGCGCAGTCGACCAGCTCACCGCCCTCAGCGCCGACGAGGTGGTGACGCACTCGTTCGTCCGCGACGTGCCGCTGCCCTCGGGCGGCGTCCTCGCCCTCGTCACGCTCGACAACGGCCGCGACCACAAGCGGCCGAGCACGCTGGGGCCCGCGACCCTCGTCGAGCTGTCCGCGACCCTCGACGGCCTCCGGGCCCGCGCCTCCCACGGTGAGGTCCAGGCCATCGCGGTCACCGGCAAGCCGTATTTCCTGGCGGCCGGTGCGGACCTCAGCAAGGTCAGCCAGATCCCGAGCCGCGACGTCGCCCGCGAGCTGGCCCGTCTGGGCCACTCGACCCTCGGCAAGCTGCACGATGCCGGTGTCCCCACGTTCGTCTTCGTGAACGGCCTGGCCCTGGGAGGCGGGCTCGAGATAGCCCTGCACGCCGACTACCGCACGGTCGACTCGTCCGCGGCGGCCATCGCCCTGCCCGAGGTGTTCCTCGGCATCGTCCCCGCGTGGGGCGGCGCCTGGCTGCTGCCGAACCTGATCGGGATCGAGAACGCGCTGAAGGTCGTGCTCGAGAACCCGCTCAAGAACAACCGCACGCTCAAGGCCGCGCAGGCCCTCGAGCTCGGCATCGTCGACGTCGAGTTCGGCCCGGCCGCGTTCCTCGAGGACTCGATCCGCTGGGCCGACGGGGTCGTGGCGGGCCGCACGAAGGTCGCCCGGCCGAACGTGCCCGGGAAGATCGAGCGGGCCGTGAAGTGGGGCGCCGCGATCTCGATCGCCCGCAAGTCGCTCGAGTCGAAGATCGGCCGGGTGGCGCGGTCTCCCTGGGTCGCCCTCGACCTGCTCGAGGCGGCACGGAACACCGACCGGGCGACGGGCTTCGCCGCGGAGGACGAAGCCCTCGCCGAGCTCGTGTCGGGCGACCAGTTCCACGCCAGCATGTACGCCTTCGACCTGGTGCAGAAGCGGGCGAAGAAGCCTGCGGGGGCTCCGTCGCCCGACGTCGCGCGGAAGGTCGGCAAGGTCGGCGTCGTGGGGGCCGGCCTGATGGCCAGCCAGTTCGCGCTGCTCTTCGTCCGGAGGCTGCAGGTCCCGGTGGTCATCACCGACATCGACCAGGCCCGCGTGGACGCCGGAGTGGAGCGCATCCGCGGCGAGATCCTGCAGCTGGCCGAGAAGGGGCGCATCTCGGGCGACGAGTCGAACCGGCTCACCGCGCTCGTGACCGGCACGACCGACCTCGCCGACTTCGCCGACGCGGATTGGGTCATCGAGGCCGTCTTCGAAGAACTCGGCGTCAAGCAGGAGGTCTTCGCGAACGTCGAGGCCGTCGTCTCGGAGACGACGGTGCTGGCGACGAACACGTCGTCGCTCAGCGTCGAGCAGATCGGGGCGCGCCTCGCGCACCCCGAGCGCCTCGTGGGCTTCCACTTCTTCAACCCGGTCGCGGTGATGCCGCTGATCGAGGTCGTGAAGGCACCGGCGACCGACGAGGCGACCCTCAGCACGGCCATGGTGACGGCAGCCGCACTGCGCAAGAACGCCGTGATCACCGCCGACACGCCCGGCTTCGTGGTCAACCGCGTCCTGGCCAAGCTGCTCGGCGAGGCCATGCATGCCGTCGAGACGGGCACCCCCTTCGAGACGGTCGAGCGGGCCACCGCACCGTTCGGCCTCCCGATGACGCCCTTCGAGCTGCTCGAGCTCGTCGGCCTCACCGTCGGGGCGCACGTGCTCGACACGCACAACGCGGCGTTCCCCGACCGATTCTTCGCCAGTGACGGCCTGCACCGGCTCGCCGAGTACGGGCGGGTCTTCGAGCGCGACGCCAAGGGCCGTCGCAAGGGGTTCGACAAGAAGGCCGTCGCGCTCGTCGCCGGCGAGGGCACTCCCCTCACGGACGACGAGCTGCGGCGCCGCATCGAGGACGGCCTCGCCGACGAGGTGGGCCGGATGCTCGACGACGGGGTCGTCTCGGCGGCCGAGGACGTCGACCTGTGCATGGTCCTCGGCGCCGGCTGGCCGTTCCAGATGGGCGGCGTGACGCCCTACCTCGACCGTGTCGGAGCCTCCGAGCGGGTGCGGGGACGCACGTTCCACGACCCCCTCGTGGTCGGCCCGGAGCACGCGGTGCGCGTCCCGGCCTGAGACGGGCGTCCCGGCGTCTGCCGAGGAGGCGCCCGTCACGTCACGAGGGAGGGCCCCGACGACCTGGTCGGGGCCCTCCCTCGTCGTGCGCCGTCCGCTGTACGGACGCCCTAGTCCTGCTGCGCGTCCACCCGGCGCGACGAGGCGTCGTCCAGCGGGCGGGCCACGGGGATCTTGCTGCCGAGGACCTGGGCCACCACGTCCCGTGCGATGTGCTGCGGGGTGAGGCCCGCCTCCTCGAGGATCTCGGCGCGAGAGCCGTGCTGCAGGAACTCGTCGGGGAGCCCGAGCTCGGTGAGCGCGGTGTCGACGCCGGCCTCGCGCAGGTCCTGACGGACACGGGTGCCGATCCCCCCGACGCGCACGCCGTCCTCGATGGTGACGACGAGGCGGTGCTCAGCGGCGAGCTCGATGACGGACCGCGGCACGGGGACGACCCAGCGCGGGTCGACGACGGTCGCCCCGATCCCCTGCGCCGCGAGGCGCTCGGCGACGTCCAGGCCGACGGTGGCCATCGGCCCCACGCAGACCAGCAGCACGTCGCGCCGCTCGTCGCTCGCGAGGACGTCGACGCCGTCCGGGAGGCGCGACTCGGCCTCGTGCTCGGTGCCGACGCTGCCCTTCGAGAAGCGCACCACCGTCGGTGCGTCGGTCACGGCGACGGCCTCCCGGAGCTCCTCGCGCAGGCGAGACGCGTCCCGCGGGGCGGCGAGGCGGATGTGCGGGACGATCTGGAGGAGCGCCAGGTCCCACATGCCGTGGTGGCTGGGCCCGTCGGGGCCGGTGACGCCCGCCCGGTCGAGGACGAACGTCACGCCCGCCCGGTGCAGGCCGACGTCCATGAGCACCTGGTCGAAGGCGCGGTTGACGAAGGTGGCGTAGAGGGCCACGACGGGGTGCAGGCCGCCGAAGGCGAGGCCGGCCGCGCTCGTCACGGCGTGCTGCTCCGCGATGCCGACGTCGAGGACGCGGCTCGGGAAGCGCTCGGCGAGCTTGTGCAGCCCGACGGGACGGAGCATGGCGGCGGTGATGCCCACGACGGTCTCGTCGCGCTCGGCGATCGAGACGATCTCGTCCGCGAAGACGCTCGTCCACGAGGGGGCGTTGGCCGTCTCGAGCGGCTCGCCCGTCTCAGGGTCGATCTGGCCGACCGCGTGGAACTGGTCGGCGACGTCGGCACGAGCCGGGTCGTAGCCACGGCCCTTCTCCGTGATGGCGTGGACGATGACCGGGGCGCCGTAGTCCTTCGCCTGGGTGAGCGCCTCCTCCATCGCCTTCTGGTCGTGTCCGTCGACCGGGCCGAGGTACTTGATGTCGAGGTTCGAGTAGAGCGCCTCGTTGTTCGTGAAGCGGCTGAGGAAACCGTGCAGGCCGCCCCGCACGCCGCGGTAGAGCGCACGGCCGGGGTGCCCGAGGTGGTCGAAGACGGCCTCGGAGCCGCGGTGCATGTCGCGGTACGTGCTGCGGGTGCGGACGGTGTTGAGGAACCGCGCCATGCCGCCGATCGTCGGCGCGTACGAGCGGCCGTTGTCGTTGACCACGATGATCAGCCGGCGACCGTTGTCGTCGCTGATGTTGTTCAGGGCCTCCCACGTCATGCCGCCGGTGAGGGCGCCGTCGCCCACCACCGCGACGACGTGTCGGTCCGACTGACCTGTGAGCTGGAAAGCCCGGGAGATCCCGTCTGCCCACGAGAGGCTGCTGGAGGCGTGGGAGCTCTCGACGATGTCGTGCTCGGACTCGGAGCGCTGCGGGTAGCCCGCCAGGCCGCCGCGCAGACGGAGCCCGCTGAAGTCCTGCCGCCCGGTGACGAGCTTGTGCACGTACGACTGGTGGCCGGTGTCGAAGACGAAGGCGTCGTGCGGCGACTCGAAGACCCGGTGCATGGCCAGCGTCAGCTCGACGACGCCCAGGTTCGGCCCCAGGTGCCCGCCGGTCTTGGACACCTCGGTCACGAGGAAGCGGCGGATCTCGGCGGCCAGCGCGATCATCTGCTGGTCGGTGAGGAGATCGAGGTCGCGGGGACCCTTGATCGTCTCGAGGATGCTCATCGGGATTTCCTTTCCGGCAGCCCGGAGGCGGCGATCCTCAGTTTAGGCGCGGACCGCCGGGAACGCCGGGAGGCCCCCGGCGCCGTGCGGACACGACGTCGAGGGCCTCGGGGTGCGGCTAGACCAGGCTGCGGAGGACGTACTGCAGGATGCCGCCGTTGCGGTAGTAGTCCGCTTCGCCCGGCGTGTCGATCCGGACCACGGCGTCGAACTCGATCGTGCGGGCGCCGTCGGCCGAGTGCTCGGTCGGCTCCGCAGTCACGTGCACGGTCTTGGGCGTCGTGCCCTCGTTCAGCTGCTCGAGCCCGTGGATGCTGAGGGACTCGGTGCCGTCGAGGCCCAGGGACTCCCAGGTCTCGCCCGCCGGGAACTGCAGCGGGACGACGCCCATGCCGATCAGGTTCGAGCGGTGGATGCGCTCGAAGCTCTCGGTGATGACCGCCTTGACGCCGAGGAGGCTCGTGCCCTTCGCCGCCCAGTCACGCGACGAGCCGGAGCCGTACTCCTTGCCGCCGAGGATGACGAGGGGCGTGCCCTGCTCCTGGTACCGGGCGCTCGCGTCGTAGATGAACGACTGGGGGGCGTCGGCCTGCGTGAAGTCGCGCGTGTAGCCGCCCTCGACGCCGTCGAGCAGCTGGTTGCGCAGCCGGATGTTGGCGAAGGTGCCGCGGATCATGATCTCGTGGTTGCCGCGACGCGACCCGTAGGAGTTGAAGTCCTTGCGGTCGACGCCGTGCTCGGCCAGGTAGTGGCCGGCGGGGCTGTCCGTCTTGATCGACCCGGCGGGGCTGATGTGGTCGGTCGTGACCGAGTCGCCGAGCTTTGCCAGCACGCGCGCCCCGACGATGTCCGTCACCGGGGTCGTCTCGAGCGTCATGCCCTCGAAGTACGGGGGCTTCCGGACGTAGGTCGACTCCGGGTCCCACTCGAAGGTCGCGCCCGTGGGCGTCGGAAGCGACCGCCAGCGCTCGTCGCCGTCGAAGACGCCGGCGTACTCGTGCGTGAACATGTCGGTGTCGATCGACGAGTCGATGGTCGACTGCACCTCGGCCGCGTCGGGCCAGATGTCGCGCAGGTAGACGTCGCTGCCGTCCGGCGACGTGCCGAGCGCGTCGGCCTCGAAGTCGAAGTTCATCGACCCGGCCAGCGCGTAGGCGATCACCAGCGGCGGGCTCGCCAGGTAGTTCATCTTGACGTCGGGGTTGATGCGGCCCTCGAAGTTGCGGTTCCCCGAGAGGACGGCCGTGACGGCGAGGTCGTTGTCCTGGACGGCAGTCGAGATCTCGTCCAGCAGCGGGCCCGAGTTGCCGATGCAGGTCGTGCAGCCGTAGCCGACGGTGTAGAAGCCCAGGTCTTCGAGGTATCTGGTGAGACCGGCCTTCTCGTAGTAGTCGGTGACGACCTTGGAGCCGGGCGCCAGGGTCGTCTTGACCCACGGCTTGGCCTTCAGGCCCTTCTGGCTGGCGTTGCGGGCGAGCAGGCCGGCCGCCAGCATCACCGAGGGGTTCGACGTGTTGGTGCAGGACGTGATGGCCGCGATGGCGACCGCGCCGTGGTCGAGCGTGAACGAGGAGCCGTCGTCGAGGGCGACCTGGGTCGGCTTCGACACCGTCGACGGAGCGTGCGAGGTGTGCGTGTGCGAGTGGGCGTGCGAGGACTCCTCGTCCTGCGCGGTGAGGCCCACGGGGTCGGACGCCGGGAACGTGCCCTCGACCGCGGCGTCGACCATCGAGTGGTCCGTCGTGGCGTAGTTGTCGAGGTCGACCCCGAACTGGCTCTTCGCGTTCGTCAGCTCGATGCGGTCCTGGGGACGCTTCGGCCCGGCGATCGACGGGACGACGGTCGCGAGGTCGAGCTCGAGGTACTCGCTGAAGACCGGCTCGACCGACGGGTCGTGCCAGAGGCCCTGGAGCTTCGCGTACTTCTCGACGAGCTCGATCTGCTCGTCGCTGCGGCCGGTGAGGCGCAGGTAGTCGAGGGTGACGTCGTCGATCGGGAAGATCGCGGCCGTCGAGCCGAACTCGGGGCTCATGTTGCCGATCGTGGCGCGGTTCGCCAGGGGCACCTCGGCCACGCCGTCGCCGTAGAACTCGACGAACTTGCCGACGACGCCGTGGCGACGCAGCTGCTGCGTGATCGTCAGCACCACGTCGGTCGCGGTGACGCCGGTCGGGATCGAGCCGCTGAGCTTGAAGCCCACCACCTTGGGGATGAGCATCGAGACGGGCTGGCCGAGCATGGCCGCCTCGGCCTCGATGCCCCCCACGCCCCAGCCGAGCACGCCGAGGCCGTTGACCATCGTCGTGTGCGAGTCGGTGCCGACGAGGGTGTCCGGGTAGGCCTGGAGGACCCCGCCGACCTCGCGGCTGTAGGTGACACGCGCGAGGTACTCGATGTTGACCTGGTGCACGATGCCCGTGCCCGGCGGCACGACCTTGAAGTCGTCGAAGGCCGTCTGGCCCCAGCGGAGGAACTGGTACCGCTCGCCGTTGCGCTCGTACTCGATCTCGACGTTGCGCTCGAGGGCGTCGGCCGAGCCGAACAGGTCGGCGATGACCGAGTGGTCGATCACGAGCTCGGCCGGGGCGAGGGGGTTGATCTTGGTGGGGTCGCCGCCGAGGGCCGAGACCGCCTCGCGCATCGTCGCGAGGTCGACGATGCAGGGCACCCCCGTGAAGTCCTGCATGACGACGCGCGCCGGCGAGAACTGGATCTCGGTGTCGGGCTCGGCGGTCGGCTGCCACGAGCCGAGCGCGCGGATCTGGTCGCCCGTGACGTTCGCGCCGTCCTCGGTGCGGAGCAGGTTCTCGAGCAGGACCTTGAGGCTGAAGGGCAACTTCTGCGAGCCGTCCACCGCGTCGATGCGGTAGACCTCGTAGTCGGTGCCGCCGACCGTCAGGACGTCTTTCGAGCTGAAGCTGTTGATTGCAGACACGTGCCGTCTCCCTTGCTGGACTTCGCCCTCATCATGACCCGACGACGAGGGACCGCACCAGCGAGGTCAGCCTAAGTCGCCGACGGACCACGGGCGCATGTCGTCGAACTGTCTTGATGTCGAGACAAACCTAGCACCGGAGGCGGTGGGCTAGCTGACGGTACCCTGCGCGTCGACGACATCGTCGCCGGAGGCGCGACCGCGGTAGACGGTCCGGACGAGCAACCACGTGACCCAGAGGAGGCCGGCGTAGAGGGGCACGCCCATGAGGAGCTTGAGGGTGGCGAGCGCGGTGATCTGCCCGCTCAGCAGGAGCGGGAGCTGCACCGCGAGGCGAGCGGCGAAGAGACCGGCCCAGAGCCAGGTGACGAGCACGAGGACGCGGCGCTTGGCGCGGTCATGCCGCCAAGCGCCTCCTTCGTTGGTGAGGAGGCCGACGATGATGCCGACCAGGGGCCAGCGAACGGCGATGCTGACGACCATCGCCAGGAGCGAGATGGCGTTGATCACGATGCCGGGGACGAAGTTCCCCTCGGCCCGACCGCTCAGCAGGGCGATGCCGGCCGACAGCGCGACGCCCAGCACGCCGGCGAGTGCCTGCGCGACCGGACCGCGCTGCACGGCGCGGGACACGACGAAGAGGGCGGCGAGGGCGACGGGGATCAGCACCGACGGCAGCAGCTGGCCGGTGATCGTGTAGACGACCACGAAGCCCAGGCCCGGCACGATCGACTCCGCCAGGCCGCGGACCCCGCCGATGGCAGTCAGGAGCGCGGAGGCGGTGGGCACCTCGCCGGGCGCCACTTGCCCGATGCCGGCCTTCTGCGCCGCGGCCCGCAGCTGGGCGGCCAACGAGACGCGCGGATCGTCGAGCGGCGACTCCTCGCCGGGCAGGGGTCGCTCGTCGTCGGGCCGGGCCGTCGCCCCGTCGTGCTCCACGAGGGTCAGGCCTGGTCGGCGGCGCCCGCGGACGCGTCGACCGCGCTCGGCTTGGGCATGCTGAGCGGGATGAGCTCGCGAGGAGGCATCGGGGTGGTGCCCCGGACGACGACGATGCTGCGGAACAGCTCCTCGATCTTCGCGGCGGCCTCGTCGTCGACGGTGGCGTCGCCGGCGATCACGCCGCGGAGGAACCAGCGCGGGCCGTCGACGCCGATGAACCTGGCGAGGCGCGTGCTGCCGGGGTCGCCGCCCATGAGCGGGATCTCGGCGCGGACCTCGGGGCCGAACGGGCCGTCGACCTCGGTCGTCGTGCCGCCCTGCTTCTGGATCTGCTCGCTGATCTGCTCGCGGATCTCGTTCCAGAGGCCCGTCGTGCGGGGAGCCGCGAAGGGCTGCACCTGCAGCGTCGACTTCGCGAAGTCGAGGCCGACCGCGACGACGCGCTTGCTGCCCTCCTCGACCTCGAGTCGCAGGTGCAGGCCGTCGCGCGGGACGATCTTGACGCCGCCGAGGTCGACGTACGGGCGGACAGGATTGGCCTCGGTCTCGTCGAGCGGGCCCTCGTCGGCCCGGTCGGCGGGCGCGGACTTCGAGTCGTCGAAGACCTCGACCTCGGCGTCGTCCAGGGCCTCGATGTCGACCTCGACGTCGGCCAGGTCGGCGGTCTCGACCTCGATCTCGGCCAGCTGCTGCGCCTCGCGCTTCGACTTCCTCATGATGCGGTGCCTCCGGTGGTGTGTGCGTAGCCCGTCGAGCCGAAGCCGCCCGTGCCCCGGCTGCTCTCGGGCAGCTCGTCGACGGGGACGAAGACGGCCCGGACGACGGGCACGACGACGAGCTGGGCGATCTTGTCGCCCACCTCGATCTGGTGGTCCGACTCGAGGTCGGTGTTCAGGAGCGTGACCTTGATCTCGCCGCGGTAGCCCGCGTCGACCGTGCCCGGGCTGTTCACGACGGTGATGCCGTGCTTGGCCGCCAGCCCGCTGCGCGGGACGACGAACGCCGCGTGGCCGTCAGGCAGCGCGATCGACACGCCGGTGCCGACCAGCGCCCGGTGGCCGGCCCGGAGGACGAGCGCCTCGGACGACAGGAGGTCTGCCCCCGCGTCGCCGGGGTGCGCGTACCGCGGGGCCAGGTCGTCCGGGGACGAGGAGGCGCCGGCTCGGTCGGCCGTGAAGAGGACGTCGAGGGTCGGGGTCACGTGTCGAGGCTAGTGCAGAAGTCTGGTCGAATGGACCCATGAACCCGTACCGCGAACGGCTCACGCCGCCGGCCACCGTCTTCGTCGCGACCGCCCTGGTCGTCCCCGCGACGCTGCTCGTCTTCCTGCCCATCGACCAGCTCGTCGGGGTCGTCGTGGCGGTCCTCTTCTACGCGGCCACGGTGCTCGCCCTCGTCTTCACCTCGCCGGTGCTCCGCATCGACGACGAGGGGTTCTCCGCCGGGCGCGCCCGTCTCTTCCCGCACGAGATCGGAGAGGTGCGGGGCTTCTCGGGAGCGGAGGCCACACAGCAGAGAGGGCCCCGGCTCGACGCGCGAGCCTGGACCCTCTTCCGTGGCTGGGTGAAGCCGGTGGTGAGGATCACCCTCACCGACGAGACGGATCCCGCACCCTACTGGTTGGTGTCGACGAGACGACCCGACGAGGTCGTCCGTCTCCTGGAGTCGCTCAGGCAGCGCACTCCCGGCAGATAGCGCCCAGCTTGGTCTCGTGGTCGAGCTGCGAGCGGTGCTTCACGAGGAAGCACTCGACGCAGGTGAACTCGTCGACCTGCGGGGGCAGGACGACGACGTCGAGGTCGAGGTCGGAGAGATCCTGGCCGGCGAGCTCGAACGAGCCCGGGTTGTCCGCGTCGTCGTCGATCACTCCGGTGGTCTTGTCGGGGGTGCGCTCCTTGAGCCCCTCGATCGACTCCGAGCCGTCGTCGTCGTTCTTGCGAGGTGCGTCGTAGTCGGTGGCCATGCCCATCCAGTTCTTCAATAGTTCGTGTACCGAAGTTCGTGTACCGAATTCGGCGGGCACAGTTTGCATCACTCGTTGTCGAATAGCAAACCCGCCGAAGGGGCCTCTCGGCCGCTCTGGAGGAACTCGCGGCACGCCCGATCCATTCCCGGGAACACGCCCCTGACGTGGGACGCTTCTGGCCAGGACACGACGGTGGAAAGGCGTGCGAGATGCAGGATCTGAGGGTCATCGGGGTCGAGAGCGGAGCGCTCGTCGTCGCCGCCGACGGCGGTGCCGAGTACCGGCTCCCCGTCACCCCGTCGCTGAGGTCGCAGCTGCGCGCTGCGGCCCCCGACAGCACCCCGGTCGAGCGCAAGGCGCCGCCGCGCGAGATCCAGTCGCTCATCCGCTCCGGGCTCTCGCCCGAGCAGGCGGCGGAGCGCACGGGAGCGGACCTCGCCTACGTCCGGCGCTTCGAGGGCCCCGTCCTCGCCGAGAGGTCGCACGCCCTGCGCACCGCCCTCGGCGTCGCCGTCACCGTCGCCTCCGACGTGCAGCCCGACGGCGACTCGTCCTCCTTCGGGGGCGTCATCGAGTCGCGCCTCGACACCGCCGCTGCGACCGACCGTCACTGGACCAGCTACAAGGACGCCGAGCACGGCTGGCTCGTCTCCGTCTCGTACGTGACGCAGGAGGTGTCGCGAGACGCCACCTGGCGCTTCGACCCCAAGGCCCTCTCCCTGGTCCCGCACGCCGGCGACGCCCGCACCCTCTCGCAGCACTCGGCCGACGTCGGCCCCCTCGTCCCGCGTCTCCGGGCCGTCGGCCTCCGCCCGGCAGACGACGAGCCCGTGACGGGGCGCTTCGACAGTGGCGCGTTCCTCGTCGAGCCCGAGGACGGGCACCTGGACGACGCGGCCCCGGACGAGCACCGTTCGGACCGCCCGGCAGCGGTCGCGCGACAGGACGTCCGCTCCCCCGCTTCCCTCGCGGCCACGAACCGCGACCCCGACGCCGCCGCCGGGGACCCGCACGCCCAGACCGCCGACCTGCTCGAGGCGCTCCGTCGACGCCGAGGCGAGCGCGAGGCGGCGCGCTTCTCCGACGACTCGTCGCGGGACGAGCTCGCCACCAGCTCCATCCGGGTCATCGATGTGCCCCTCGACGACTTCGACCTGCCCGAGGGCGAGACGACGCCGCAGCCCCTCCTCCCTGGTGCCCCCTCGGCGCAGGGAGACGGCGGGCAGCGCGCGCGCACCGTGGGACAGGCCCGCGGCGGTCGACGCCCGATGCCCGGACCGGACGGCGTCGTGCCCGGTCAGGGCGGTCCGAAGAAGGCCCGCGGCCGCGCGTCCATGCCGAGCTGGGACGAGATCGTCTTCGGAGCCCGCTCGGACGACGACCCCGCCTGACGCCCCGTCTGAGTCCTCGCGCGCACGACGTGCGCGCGGATCAGCGCGCGAAGGCGCCGAATCGTCGCAGCGGCACCTGCGTCTCGTCGCCCGACCACGAACCGTGCTGGCCGATCATCGACCCTGCCTGTCCTCCCGAGGTCCTGCCGTCGTACCAGACGACGCCCTTGCGGGCGGCGACCAGGACGTCCCCGATGCGGGGTGCCACGACGGGATCGACGGGGCCGAACCACCCGCCCTGCACCGCCTCCTCGCGGGTGACGACCCAGGCGCGGTCCGACTCGGCCGCGCGCCAGGCCTCCAGGGTGGCGGCGCGGACCGCCTCCGACGCGTCGGGCTCGAAGTGCAGCTGCAGGCACCGGGGCTCGCCTGCCACGTGACGCACCCCGTCCACCAACGCGGCGCGGTGCCCGAAGACGATGCGTCCCCTCTCTCCGACGTCGAGCACGCCGTGGTCGGCCGTCACGAGGAGTCCCTCGTCGGGCCCGAGGGAGGCGGCGAGCCTGCCCACCTCGCCGTCCACCTCCTCGAGGGCGGCCGTCCACTCGTCGCTCTGCCAGCCGAGGCGGTGCGCGATCATGTCGAGCTCGGGCACGTAGAGGTAGACGATCGTGGCCCCGGGGGCGGCGACGAGGTCGCGCGCGCGACGGAACCTGTCCGCGATCGACTCGGCCGTCTCGTAGGCGGCGCCGCGCAGGATCGCCTCCGTCAGCCCTGACCGGGCGTAGCGCGCAGGGCCGACGGCCGCGCTGCGGACTCCCCGGGCGGCGGCGTCCTCGAACACCGTGCCGCTGAGCTGCCACGTGTCGGGCCGCATGCCGGCGTCCCAGCCGGAGAGCTGCTTGACGACGCGGTCGCGCTCGGCGTCGAGCACCGAGTATCCGACCAGGCCGTGCTCGCCCGGCAGGCGGCCGGTGGTGAAGGTCGTGAGGGCTGCCGCGGTGGTCGTCGGGAAGCCGGAGAAGAGGCTGCCGGAGGCGCCTGCCAGGTGGCGAGCGTGGCCGCGGCGGGCCCCGAGGGCCGCGGAGCCGAGCCCGTCGACGAGCAGGACGACGGCCGAGCGGGCGGGCGGGAGAGGGACGGCCCCGACGCCGCCGGTCAGCGCGGCGAGGACGGACGGGAGGACGTCGGCCAGGCTCACCGCGCCGGGGGGACGCGCCGGTACGATGGTCGTCATCGGCACCAGTCTGGCACAGCGGGTCCGCGAGCGGACCGCCCTCCCGCCGCTGCCGCCTCCTCGCGTCGACGACCGCCCGCCCAGGTGCCTCCCGCACCTCCTGTCCCAGAGAAGTGCATGACGACGACCGAGAACACGACCGGCCCGACCGACTCCGGAGAGCGCATCGAGGACATCGACGTCTCGCTCGAGATGCAGGGGTCGTTCCTCGAGTACGCCTACTCGGTCATCTATTCCCGGGCCCTGCCCGACGCGCGCGACGGCCTCAAGCCGGTGCAGCGACGCATCCTCTACCAGATGTCCGAGATGGGGCTCCGCCCCGACCGGGGCCACGTCAAGAGCGCGCGCGTCGTCGGCGAGGTGATGGGCAAGCTGCACCCGCACGGCGACACCGCGATCTACGACGCGATGGTGCGGCAGGCGCAGTCGTTCACGATGCGCGTCCCGCTGATCGACGGGCACGGCAACTTCGGCTCGCTCGACGACGGACCGGCCGCGCCGCGGTACACCGAGGCCCGGCTCGCCGAGGCCTCGCTCGCCATGACGCGGAGCCTCGACGAGGACGTCGTCGACTTCGTGCCCAACTACGACAACCAGCTCATGCAGCCCGAGGTGCTCCCCGCGGCGTTCCCGAACCTGCTCGTGAACGGCGCGAGCGGCATCGCCGTCGGCATGGCGACCAACATGGCCCCGCACAACCTCGTCGAGGTCGTCGGTGCCGCCCGCCACCTGATCGACCACCCCGACGCGAGCCTCGACGACCTGATGGCCTTCGTGCCGGGGCCCGACCTGCCCACCGGCGGCACCATCTCCGGCCTCGCCGGGGTCCGCGACGCCTACGCGACCGGACGCGGGTCGTTCAAGACCCGCGCGCGCGTGCAGGTCGAGAGCATCACGGCTCGGAAGTCCGGCCTCGTCGTGACCGAGCTGCCGTACCTCGTCGGCCCCGAGAAGGTGATCGAGAAGATCAAGGACGGCGTCCAGGCGAAGAAGCTCACGGGGATCACCGACGTCACCGACCTGACGGACCGCACCCACGGCCTGCGCCTCGTCATCGGCATCAAGACGGGCTTCAGCCCGGAGGCCGTGCTCGAGCAGCTCTACCGCTACACCCCCCTCGAGGACGGCTTCAGCATCAACGCGGTCGCGCTCGTCGAGGGCCAGCCGCGGACCCTCGGCCTCAAGGAGATGCTCGAGGTCTACGTCGGCCACCGTGTCGAGGTGGTCACCCGTCGCACCCGGCACCGCCTCGGCAAGAAGGAGGCGCGCCTCCACCTGGTCGAGGGGCTCCTGATCGCCATCCTCGACATCGACGAGGTCATCCAGGTGATCCGCTCGAGCGACGACACGGCCGCCGCCCGCGCCCGCCTCCGCGAGGTCTTCGACCTGAGCGAGATCCAGGCCGAGTACATCCTCGACCTGCAGCTGCGGCGCCTCACCAAGTTCAGCCGCGTCGAGCTCGAGACCGAGCGCGACGAGTTGCGCGCCGCGATCGCCGAGCTGCAGGCGCTGCTCGGCGACCCGGCTCGGCTCCGGGCGCTCGTCTCGAGCGAGCTCGCCGACATCGCCGAGCAGTTCGGGACGCCACGCCGCACCCTCCTCACCGAGGCCGCCCCGAGCATCGCGAAGCAGGGCCGCGGCAAGAACGCCCCGGTGCTCGAGATCGCCGACACTCCCACGCGGGTGTTCCTGTCGACGACGGGGCGCCTCCTGCGCGTCGACCACCAGGACCCGACGGCGGCCACGCCCGCTCCCCCGTCCCGGCGGACGGCGCACGACGCCGTGCTGTCGTCGATCGACACGACGACCCGCGCCGAGATCGGAGCGGTGACGACGACGGGGCGGCTGCTGCGGTTCACGCCGGTCGACCTGCCGGCGGTGCCGCCCACCTCGGTGCAGCTCGGAGCGGGCGTCCCCGTGCGCGACTACCTCGGCCTGGCCGACAGGTCCGAGCGGGTGCTCGCGCTCGTCTCGCTGACGGCCGACCGCCCGATCGCCCTCGGCACCGCCCGGGGCGTCGTGAAGCGCGTGGCGACGGGGCAGTACCCGCCCAAGCCCGAGTTCCCGGTGATCACGCTCAAGAAGGGCGACTCCGTCGTCGGGGCGGCCCAGGGCGCCGACGACGACGAGCTCGTCTTCGTGACGTCGAGCACGCAGCTGCTGCGGTTCCCGGCGTCGTCGGTGCGCCCCCAGGGGCCCGCCGGTGGCGGCGTCGCCGGAGTCTCCGTCGCCCCGGACGCCCGCGTCGTCTTCTTCGGCGCCGTCCCCGAGGGGCAGGAGGCGGTGGTCGCCACCATCTCGTCCGCCGCCGGCGCGCTCGAGGGCACCGACCCCGGTCGTGCCAAGGTCAGCGCCTTCTCCGAGTTCCCCGCCAAGGGCCGCGCCACGGGGGGCGTCCGGTCGCACGCGCTGCTCAAGGGCGAGTCCGAGCTGTCGCTCGCCTGGGTGGGGCCCGCCCCGGCCCGAGCGGTGGCGGTCGACGGAGGCGTCCGGTCGCTCCCCGAGACGCTCGTGCGTCGCGACGCGTCCGGCACGCCCCTGGAGGCGGTCGTCGCCGCGGTGGGCGCGTCGCTGGCCCACGTCACCGACGCCGCGACGGGAGCGCCCGCGGGCACCGAGCCCGAGTGAGGACGGCCCGCCAGCCCGGCCAGCTGCCGGGTGGCCAGATGCGTGGGGTGGCCAGATGCGCGGGTCGGCCTGACCGCGTTCCGGCCTGGCGGGCGGTCTGGCCGCACGGGCGGTCAGCGCAGATCAGACGTCGATGCGCTCCCGGCTCAGGCCCGCGCCGTCGATGATGAATTCCTTGCGCGGCGCGACCTCGTTGCCCATGAGGAGCTCGAAGACCCTGGCCGCGGCCTCGGCGTCGTCGACCCGCACCCGGCGCAGCATGCGCCCCGAGCGGTCCATCGTGGTCGTCGCGAGCTGTTCGGCGTCCATCTCGCCGAGGCCCTTGTAGCGCTGGATCGGGTCCTGGAACTTCTTGTTCGAGCGACGCAGCTTCGCGAGGAGCGTCTGCAGCTCTTTCTCGGAGTAGGTGTAGATCGTCTCGTTCGGCTTGCTGCCGGGGTTGATGACGACGACGCGGTGCAGGGGCGGCACGGCCGCGAAGACGCGACCCTGCTCGATCATCGGGCGCATGTACCGGAAGAACAGCGTGAGGAGCAGGGTGCGGATGTGGGCTCCGTCGACGTCGGCGTCGCTCATGATGATGACCTTGCCGTAGCGAGCGGCGTCGATGTCGAACGACCGGCCCGACCCCGCTCCGAGCACCTGGATGATCGAGGCGCACTCGACGTTCGAGAGCATGTCGCTCACCGACGCCTTCTGCACGTTGAGGATCTTGCCCCGGATCGGGAGCAGCGCCTGGTACTCGCTGTTGCGGGCGAGCTTCGCCGTGCCCAGGGCCGAGTCGCCCTCGACGATGAAGAGCTCGCTGTTGCCGACGTCGTTCGACCGGCAGTCGACGAGCTTCGCCGGCAGGGACGAGTTCTCGAGGGCGTTCTTGCGCCGCTGAGTCTCTTTGTGGGCTCGCGCCGCGATGCGCGACTTCATCTCGGAGACGACCTTGTCGAGGACGAGGGCCGTCTGTGCCTTGTCCTCGCGGCGGGCGGACGCGAAGAGCTCGGCGAAGCGCGTCTGGACGACGTTGGCGACGATCGCCCGGACGGCGGGCGTCCCGAGGATCTCCTTCGTCTGACCCTCGAACTGCGGCTCCGGAAGGCGGACCGTGAGCACGACGGTCAGGCCCGCCATCACGTCGTCCTTCTCGATCTTGTCGGTGCCGACCTTGAGCCGCCGCGCCGCGAGCTCGACCTGCTGGCGCATGAACTTGAGCAGCCCCGCCTCGAAGCCCGTCTGGTGCGAGCCGCCCTTCGGGGTCGCGATGATGTTCACGTAGCTGCGGAGGACCGTCTCGTAGCCGCCGCCCCACCGGAGGGCGATGTCGACCTCGCACTCGCGCTGGAGCTCGGTGGCGACCATCGCGCCGCCCTCGGTCAGGACGGGCACCGTCTCCGTGTACGTGCCCGTGCCCGTCATGCGCCAGGTGTCGGTGACCGGGGCGTCGGGGGCGAGGAACTCGACGAACTCGCTGATGCCGCCGTCGAAGCGGTACGTGCTCTCGTGGGGGAACCCCCCGTCGGTGAGCGACCCGGGCCGCTCGTCGCGGATGCGGAGCGTGAGCCCGGGGATGAGGAACGCCGTCTGACGCGCGCGCCCGGACAGCTCGTCGGGCTGGAAGGACGCGCCACGGGTGAAGATCTGGCGGTCGGCCCAGTACCGGATGCGCGTGCCGGTCACGCCGCGCTTCACCTTGCCCACCTCGCGCAGCACGCTGCCCGAGACGAAAGGCGTGAACGGCGCGTCCGGGGTGGGCGCGCCGTCGTCGGCGAACGTGCCGGGCTCGCCCCTGCGGAACGACATGGCCCACGTCTTGCCGCCACGGTCGACCTCGACGTCGAGCCGCTCGGACAGCGCGTTGACCACGGACGCCCCGACGCCGTGCAGGCCGCCCGACGAGGCGTAGGAGCCGCCGCCGAACTTGCCGCCCGCGTGCAGCTTGGTGAAGACGACCTCGACGCCCGTCAGCCCCGTCTTGGGCTCGATGTCGACGGGGATCCCGCGGGCCGTGTCGCGCACCTCGACGCTGTCGTCCGCGTGCAGGACGACGTCGATGGCGTCGCCGTGCCCGCCGAGGGCCTCGTCGACCGAGTTGTCGATGATCTCCCACAAGCAGTGCATGAGGCCGCGCGAGTCGGTCGACCCGATGTACATGCCGGGACGCTTGCGGACGGCCTCCAGCCCCTCGAGGACCGAGAGGTGGCGAGCCGAGTAGTCCGACGTGGCGATGGTGTTCTCCTGACGCGAGGCAGAGCCGACCGGCGGGAATTCCGGAGGCGGGGGTCTGGTTCCATCCTACGAGCGCCCACGGACAGTCCCGGGAGGCGCTCACCCCCCTCCGTCACTACGCGATGAGCGAAATCGGCTCGGATCGCACCCGATACCCGGGAGCGCGTGTTTTGATGAGGTCTTCACATCCGCAGCACCACCGTCAGGAGGAGCATCACATGACTCAGATGGCCACCGACCACACCGCCGTCGACGAGCTCGGCTCCCGCTACCAGCTCTCCGCCGCCGACCGTTGCGACAGCTGCGGGGCCCAGGCCTACGTCCGCGTGACCATGGCGAGCGGCGAGCTGTTGTTCTGCGCGCACCACGGTGCCAAGGTCAAGGACAAGCTCCAGCCCACCGCAGTCGAGTGGCTGGACGAGAGCTCCAAGCTCCACGAGCACTGAGCTCGACGACCACGAGACCGTCCGGGGAGCAGCACCTCGGCGGCACGACGAAGGGCCCGCATCCTCACGGATGCGGGCCCTTCATGTGTCCGACGGCGGAGACCCGGTCACATGGCCTTGAACGACCGCTCGAGGTTCTCGCGGATGACGCGCTGCGACTGCTCGGCGTACTCGTCGAGCTTCGCGTGCGCCTCCCCCGCGTGGTACGAGATGCTGCGACGCGTCAGCGCCGCGCGGAGCACCCGGTCGCTCAGCGCCGGGTTGAGGGGCAGCAACGGCCCCTTGAGCTGCGTGCCGAAGGAGGCGCCGCGCACGACGCCCTCGGCGCCGCCGGTCCCGTTGCCCCCGCCGTGCACCACACGGCCGAAGGCCTCGACGCCGGTGCCGAGCTCGAGGTGTGCGGCGTGGTCCTCGAAGCCGAAGAGGGTCAGCTCGTCCCCGCCGTAGGTCGTCGTCACCTGGAAGTAGTTCGTCCGGCGCGGGGCGCCGCGACGGACCGTGGCGTCGAAGAACCCGATGCCGGTGACGGTCTCGCCCTGCTCGGTGACGACGCCCCTGGTCAGCAGCTCCATGCCGCCGCCGACCCCGATCACGGGGACGCCCGACGCGGCGAAGCCCTCGAGGGCCGGGACGAGGCGCTGGGCGTCGGCGCTCACCGAGCGGACCCCCGAGAGCGGGCCGTGCCCGAGGAGGACGACGTCGGCCACGGTGGGCACGTCGTCGCCGACCCGGTACTCCACGACCTCGGTCTCGAGGCCGGCGCGCCGCGCACGGGCCACCAGCGTCGTGACGTTTCCCCGGTCGCCGCTGACCCCGAGCTGCTCGGGGTAGAGGTGGACGAGGCGGAGGGTGTCGGCGCTCACGCGGTCTTCTCCAGGTCGGGGTGGCCGAGGATGCGACGGGCCAGCATCATCTGCTCGTAGTTGGTCACGAAGTGCTTCGTGTGGTCGCGGGGCGAGGGCAGCGCGCGCATCAGCTTTATCGCCTTCGCGATGTCCTCCTCGATCACGTGCACGGGGATGCCCTCGTGCTCGAGGCGCAGGGCGAGCTGCCAGGCCTTGGCGCCCGCCAGCACGTCGACGTGGTCGAGGCGCGAGAAGTCGATGTCGTAGATCCACGAGATGTCGGGCGTGCCCTCGTCGATCGCGAGCATGACCTGCTCGGCGCCCTGCGGCAGTGCGTCGAGGTTCAGCTGCAGGCTGGCCGCGTTCTTGAACATGATGAACTCGGCCTCGTCGGCGCCGAGCGACATGCGCTCGCCCCGACCGTAGGCCGGCTTCATCGTGTCGAAGGCACGAGCCACCGCCTCCTGGTCGACGGGCTCGCCGAGCACGACCGACGCGGTCTGCAGGGCCGCCGCCGCGTCGACGGCGTAGTGCAGCCCGCGGGCGGGGAGCCGCACGTCGACGGTGGTCTCGCCGACCCGGATGCTCGCGCGGTCGCCGTCCATCGCGACGACCTCGGCCTCGACGGGACGGGTGGAGTCCGCCTCGCGGGAGAAGTCGTTCGCGTTCTGCAGCCCGTTGGGCGCGGCAGCGACGACGTCGGGGGCGGCGCCGAAGCGCGTGACCGTCTGGCCGGGCTTCGCTTCGTAGGGGGCGAGGTGCTGGTCGTCGCGGTTCGTCACGACGGCGCGCGTGGCCAGGGCCGCGGTGTCCGTCATCATCGTGCCGACGCGCTCGGTCTCGAAGAAGCGGTAGAGCTGGTCGACCTGCACGTTGAGCATGAGCACGGTCGACGGGTGCAGCGATCGGGTCAGCTCGACCGCGAAGGCCTCGTCGACCTCGATCACGCCGATGTCGTGCTTCACGCGGCCGAACGGCGTCACCTCGCGGAGGAACGCAGAGGCGATGCCCTGCGGGAGGTTGGCGCCGGTGGGGTTCGTGAAGACGCGGAGGCCGTGGGCCCGGAGCGTCTCGGTCAGCATCATCGTGGTCGTCGACTTGCCGTTCGAGCCGAGGACGAAGACGACGCCCTGCTCGAACTGCGACGAGACGTGGGTGAGGAAGTCGGGCGCCAGCGCGAGGACGGTGCGGCCCGGGTAGGCCGAGCCGCCGCCGCGGAGGCGGGCGACCGCACGGACGAGCCGGCCCGCCAGGACGGGCACGAGGTATCGCACGGGCCTACTCGAGGTAGTCGCGGAGCGACTGCGACCGGGACGGGTGGCGGAGCTTGGCCATCGTCTTGGACTCGATCTGGCGGATGCGCTCGCGGGTCACGCCGAACGTGTCGCCGATCTGGTCGAGCGTCTTCGGCATGCCGTCGCCGAGGCCGAAGCGCATGCGGATGACGCCGGCCTCGCGCTCGGACAGGCTGTCGAGGAGCGACTCGAGCTGCTTCTGGAGCATGGTGAAGCCCACGGCGTCGGCCGGGACGACCGCCTCCGTGTCCTCGATGAGGTCGCCGAACTCGCTGTCGCCGTCCTCGCCGAGGGGGGTGTGCAGCGAGATGGGCTCGCGGCCGTACTTCTGGACCTCGACGACCTTCTCGGGCGTCATGTCGAGCTCGCGGCTCAGTTCTTCGGGCGTGGGCTCGCGGCCGAGGTCCTGCAGCATCTGCCGCTGGACGCGGGCGAGCTTGTTGATGACCTCGACCATGTGCACGGGGATGCGGATGGTGCGCGCCTGGTCGGCCATGGCCCGCGTGATCGCCTGGCGGATCCACCAGGTGGCGTAGGTCGAGAACTTGAAGCCCTTGGTGTAGTCGAACTTCTCGACCGCACGGATGAGGCCCAGGTTCCCCTCCTGGATGAGGTCGAGGAACTGCATGCCCCGGCCCGTGTAGCGCTTGGCGAGGCTGACGACGAGTCGCAGGTTGGCCCCGAGGAGGTGGCTCTTGGCCCGCTGACCGTCGCGCGACACCCAGCGGAGCTCGCGCTCGAGCTCCTTGCTGAGGCCCGTGCTGTGGGAGAGCTTGTCCTCGGCGAAGAGACCGGCCTCGATGCGCATCGCGAGCTCGACCTCCTCCGCGGCGTTCAGCAGGGCGACCTTGCCGATCTGCTTCAGGTAGTCCTTGACCGGGTCGGCGGTGGCGCCGGTGATCGTCGTCGAGTAGACGGGCATCTCGTCGTCGTCGTCCTGCGAGATGACGAGGGCCCCTGCGGGCAGCACCTCGGGGGTCGTGGGCTTGCCGCCCTCGCCGTCCGCGTCTGTGTCGGCCGCGTCGGCGTCGACGGGCTCGGCCTCGTCGTCACCCTCGGGCTCAGCGGCCTTCGCCGCCTTCGCGGGGGCGGCCTTCTTCGCGGCGGGTGCCTTGGCAGCCGCCGCCTTCTTGGCGGGCGCCCGCTTGGCGGGGGCCTTCTTGGGCGCCGCGGGCGCCTCCTCGGTCGTCGCGGGCTCGGTCTCGAGCACCACGCCGTCGGTCACGGTCTCGTCGACGACCGTGGTCGCCTTGCTGCGAGTAGCCATGCGAACACCTTCCACTTCATCTGCACTGGGTCTTTCGGGCAGTACTAGGACCCATGTCAAGTCCCCATGGCTGAGCGCCCCGACGAGAGTCGAGCACCTGCACGGAACATGAACGGGTCCGACTCCGATTATTGCACGTCTGGTCGGCGACGCCGACCACGGGCCGCCCCGGGCGTCAGGAACTCCGCCGACGGCGGGTCTGCCATCTCCTGTTCAGTGCAACCCACAGGGGGGCCACCTGGATTCCCTCCTCGAGGTGAAGGAGGCGCCGCGTGCGTCGGCGCTCCAGGACGAGGCAGACGACGCCTCCGCCGACGACCACGTACTGGACCAGGAACGCGACGCGGAACGACTCGAACGAGAAGAGGTCGCTCGGCGCCCCGCCGGCCACCCGTGCCGCGTCGAGCTGGTCGAGCACGACGCCGATGAGGAACATCATCACGAAGCTCGCCAGGAAGCCCCCGACGTTGACGATGCCGTTGGCCACGCCGAGGCTGCGCATCGGGTTGAACGACCGGGCGAAGTCGAAGCCGATGAGGCTGCCGGGGCCCCCGACGCCGAGCACCACGACGAGGACGAACGCGAGCCACTGCGGGGGCTGCCCCGGCCAGGCCAGCAGGACGGTCCACGTGATCCCCAGGGCCGCGACGATGCCGAGGACGAGGTTCGAGCGCCGGAGCGGGTAACGGGCCGTGAGCAGGCCGAGGACCGGGCCGGCCACGACGCCGGAGGCGACGAGCAGCGTGAGCATGCCGGATGCCTGCGTCGCCGTGAAGCCGAGCGCCCCGACGAGGAAGGGGACGCCCCAGAGCAGGCTGAAGACCGTCCCGGACGACTGCGTCACGAAGTGCGACCAGAAGCCGAGGCGGGTGCCGGGTCGCCGGATGCTCTCCCCGAGCTGACGACCGGCGTCGCGCCAGGTCGTCCCGGCCGACTCGGCGGGGCGTCCGAGCGGGGAGTCCCGCACGACGACCACCACGAGGACGACGGCGACCACCGAGAGGCCCGCCGCGCCGAGGAAGGCCGGCTGCCAGCCGCTGCCGTGCAGGACGATCGAGAGGGGCACCGCCGAGAGCACCTGGCCGAGCTGGCCGACGTTGCCGGTCCACTGCGAGATCTGGGGCAGGATCGGCCCTCGGAACCAGGCGGGCAGCAGGCGGATGACGCTGATGAAGGTCATCGCGTCGCCCGCGCCCACGAGGACGCGCCCGACTATGGCGACGCCGATGTGCGGGGGCGCGAGCGCGACCACCGACTGCCCGACGACCAGCAGGACCCCGCCGGCGACGATCAGGGCCCGGGGGCCGACGCGGTCGAGCAGCACGCCCACGGGGATCTGCAGGCCCGCGTAGACGATCAGCTGCACGACGGCCAGCGTCGACAGCGTCGACGCCGAGATGCCGAAGATGTGCTGGGCCTCGACCCCGGAGACGCCGAGCGAGGACCGCTGGAGGACGGCGACGACGTAGGCCACGACGGCGGCGCCCCAGACGAGCCAGGCGCGCGACGAGTTCACCCGACGACCCTAGCTGGAGTCGTGCGTCCTCGATTCCTGGCCGTGCGAGACGGCCGTGGAGCGGTCGAGGGTCAGGACTCCTCGTCGCTGCGCCGGCCGGCGAGGAAGCGCTCGAGCTCGGCGGCGAGGACGTCCGCGGAGGGGACCTGGCCGTCCTGGTCCGTGAGCGGCGAGGGGAGCGGGTTGCCCTCCATGTAGGTGTCGTGGCGTTCCTCGAGCGTGGAGACGAGCCGCGAGAGCTCGTGGTTGCCCTGCACCTGCTCGTCGACCTTGGCGAGGAAGTCGCGCCCCTCCGAGCGGAGCCGGTCGGTGGGGAAGATCAGTCCCGTCGCCGCGCTGATGCTCGAGAGCGCCGCGACGGCGGCGTCCGGGAACTCGGTGTCGGCCAGGTAGTGCGGCACCAGGAGGACGAAGCCCGCGGTGGGGTGGCCGGAGTCGCCGAGCCGCTGCTCGACGAGGTGCAGCGCGTTCGCGGGCGCCTGGGTCACGGGCCGCCACACCGACAGGGACTCGACGAGGTCGGACCGGTTGCCGCTGACCGTGACCCCGATCGGACGCGTGTGGGGCACGGGCATGGGTATCGAGTGGACCCACGTGGTCGTCGAGACCCGGTAGCGACGCACGAGGTCGACGACGGCGGAGGTGAACCGCTGCCACTGGAAGTCGGGCTCGAAACCGGACAGGAGGAGGAAGGGCTGTCCGATGTCGTCCCTCATCAACCGGAGCGAGAGGGTCGCCGTCGAGACCTCGGAGATGTGGTCCTGGTCGAACGTGAAGACGGGGCGACGGGCGCGGTAGTCCAGGAGCTCGTCGGCGTCGAAGGAGGCGACCATCGAGTGGTCGAGCTCGCCCACGAGGAACTCGGCGAGCTGCCCCACAGCGCCCCCCGCGTCGGAAGAGCCGGTCAGGCCCGCCACGAGCGGCAGCCCTTCGGGCACGTCGGAGGCGTCGGGAGCGAGGTCGTAGAGTCCGGCGGGGTCGTGCATGTCCTCAATGCTAGGCAACCCGCCCGGCACCGGCCGCCTCCGGCGACGTGCCGAGAGCGAACACCCGCGGTGGCTACGATCGAGGGATGACCGAGCTCTTCCTGTCCACCACCCGTTCCCCCGCAGCCGAGGTCGAGGCCGACGTCCTCGTCGTCGGAGTCGTCACGGGGGCCGACGGCCCCTCGGTCACCCGCGACGTGCCCGGCCTGCCGTCGGACCTGCGGGCGCTCGGGGTCATCGGCGCGCGAGACGAGCTCGTGAAGCTGCCGAGCACGGGCGCCGCGACGGTGACGGCCCTCGTGGGGCTCGGCGACGTCGTCGACGCCGAGGCCCTGCGCTACGCGGCCGGCGCCGCCGTCCGCCAGCTGACCGGCGTCGACCGAGTCGTGCTCGACCTGCCCGTCTCGACCGAGGCGGAGGCCCTGGCCGTCCTCGAGGGCGCGGCCCTCGCCTCCTACGAGTTCGACGCGTTCCGCGGGTCGTCGGCGTCGGAGTCGCGCCGACATGCCCGCACCCTGGTGCTCGCGACCGACCTCGACGTCGAGGAGGCGACGGTGCGGCAGGCGGCCGTGGTCGCACAGGCCGTCCACACGGTCCGCGACCTCGCCAACACTCCCCCGCAGCAGATGTTCCCCCAGGCGCTCGCCGACCACGCCGTCGAGCTCGCCACGGACCTGCCGCTCGACGTGACCGTCCTCGCCGAGGACGAGCTGCGCGCGGGCGGCTTCGGGGGGATCCTGGGCGTCGGCCAGGGGTCCAGCCGTGGTCCACGGATGGTCAAGGTCGTCTACGCGCCCGAGGGCGCCTCCAAGCACCTCGCCCTCGTCGGCAAGGGCATCACCTACGACACCGGGGGGCTCTCGCTGAAGCCTGCGGGCAGCATGCTGGGGATGAAGGACGACATGACGGGCGCCGCCACGGTCCTCGCCGTCGTCGTCGCCGCGGCGCGGCTCGAGCTGCCCGTCCGCCTCACGGCCTGGCTCTGCGTCGCCGAGAACATGCCGAGCGGCACGGCCATCCGGCCCGACGACGTCCTCACGATCCGCGGCGGCACCACCGTCGAGGTGACGAACACCGACGCCGAGGGCCGCCTCGTCATGGCCGACGGCCTGGTCGCGGCCAGCGAGGAGCAGCCCGACGCGATCGTCGACGTCGCGACGCTGACCGGCGCCCAGGTCGTCGCGCTCGGCACCCGCACCGTCGGGGTCATGGGCAACGACGACCTCGCGAGCCGCGTGGTCGAGCTCGCCGACCGCGCCGGCGAGGCGGCGTGGCGCATGCCGCTCCCCGGCGAGCTGCGCAGCCGGCTCAAGTCCGACGTCGCCGACCTCGTCAACGCCACCCCGGGGAACACCGCCGCCGGCATGCTGCTCGCGGGCGTGTTCCTGAACGAGTTCGTGGGCGAGAAGCAGGGCACGGGAACGCCGCTGCCCTGGGCGCACCTCGACATCGCCGGGCCGTCGAACAACAAGGGCGGGGGCTGGGGCTACACCGGCAAGGGCTCCACGGGCGTTTCCGTGAGAACGCTGCTAGAGCTGGCCCGCGACTTTTCGGCCGCGTAGTAGGGTCGAGGCGGCGGGAGCGACCCGCCGAGATCGGTCCCCCGGGCGACGCCGCCTCCTCCTCACCGAGGTGGACGCGGACGCGACGCCGACGTCACCACGACGGCGCCTCCCCCGCCTCGGGAACCTCCGAACGCACGAGGGAGTTGCTGGGTGTCGGAACAGAATTTTGACCTGGTGGTGCTCGGCGGCGGCAGCGGCGGCTACGCCGCGGCCCTGCGGGCCACCGAGCTGGGGCTGAGCGTCGCGCTGGTCGAGAAGGACAAGCTCGGCGGCACCTGCCTCCACCGGGGCTGCATCCCGACCAAGGCGCTGCTGCACTCCGCCGAGGTCGCCGACGTCTCGCGTGAGTCCGCGAAGTACGGCGTGTCGACGGACTTCCACGGCATCGACGTCCCGGCCGTGACGGCCTACCGCGAGGGCGTCGTCGCCAGCAAGTACAAGGGCCTGCAGGGCCTCGTGAAGGCCCGCGGCATCACCGTCGTCGAGGGCGAAGGTCGTCTGACCTCGCCCACCACAGTCCAGGTGGGCGAGACCACCCTGACGGCCAAGAACGTCGTCCTGGCGACCGGCTCGTACTCGCGCAGCCTCCCGGGCCTCGAGATCGGCGGCAAGGTCATCACGAGCGAGGCCGCCCTGGCCCTCGACCACGTGCCGGCCCGTGTCGCCATCCTCGGCGGCGGCGTGATCGGCGTCGAGTTCGCGAGCGTCTGGAAGTCCTTCGGCTCCGACGTCACGATCGTGGAGGCCCTCCCCCACCTCGTCCCCAACGAGGAGGAGTCCATCTCGAAGCAGTTCGAGCGCGCGTTCCGCAAACGCGGCATCGGCTTCGCGCTGGGCGTCCGGTTCAAGAGCGTGACGCAGAGCGACGACGGCGTCGTCGTGACCCTCGAGGACGGCAAGACGATCGAGGCCGACTTGTTGCTGGTGGCCGTGGGGCGCGGACCCTCGACCCAGGGTCTCGGCTTCGAGGAGGTGGGCGTCACCATCGACCGCGGCTTCGTCATCACCGACGAGCGACTGCACACCAGCGTCCCCGGCGTGTTCGCGATCGGCGACATCGTCCCCGGCCTGCAGCTCGCGCACCGCAGCTTCCAGCAGGGCATTTTCGTCGCCGAGGAGATCGCGGGCCTGGCGCCGCAGGTCATCGAGGACACCAACATCCCCAAGGTCACCTACTCCGACCCCGAGGTCGCGTCCGTGGGCCTGACGGAGGCCAAGGCGGCCGAGAAGCACGGCCCCGACAAGGTGACGAGCTACGACTACAACCTCGCCGGCAACGGCAAGAGCCACATCATCGGCACCAGCGGCTCCGTCAAGGTCGTCCGCGTCGTCGACGGTCCGGTCGTCGGGGTCCACATGATCGGCGCCCGTGTCGGCGAGCTCATCGGCGAGGCCCAGCTGGCCGTCAACTGGGAGGCCTACCCGGAGGACGTCGCGCCGCTCGTGCACGCCCACCCGACCCAGAACGAGGCTCTCGGAGAGGCGATGCTGGCCCTGGCGGGCAAGCCGCTCCACGCGATGTAGTCGCGTCCCCCGTCACACCCGAACCACCCGCACACTTCCGCACCACCCGATCACACAGACACACGATGTCTTCGAAGGAGTCCCCCGCATGAGCGAATCCGTCAACCTCCCGGCACTCGGAGAGAGTGTCACCGAGGGCACGGTCACCCGCTGGCTGAAGAACGTCGGCGACCGGGTCGAGGTCGACGAGCCCCTGCTCGAGGTCTCGACCGACAAGGTCGACACGGAGATCCCCTCCCCCGTCGCCGGCGTCATCGAGGAGATCCTCGTGCCCGAGGACGAGACCGTCGAGGTCGGGACCGCGCTGGTCCGCATCGGCGACGGCAGCGGCCAGGGCGGCGACTCCTCCGACGACGCTCCTGCCGAGGAGACCCCCGAGGCCTCGCAGCCCGAGAGCCCGGCCGAGGGCGGTCAGGACGAGGCGGACGACGCCGTCGTCGCGTCGTCGGCGGCACCGGCACCCGGCGAGGAGTCGTCGGCCGACGCCCCCGCACCTGCGGACGACGTCGACCCGGCGCCGGCGGCCGAGCAGCCTGCCGACCAGGCCCCGGCCGTCGCCGCCACCGCCCCGGCTGCCGCGGCGGCCCCCGCGGCGGCCGCGCCCCCCGCAGCGGCAGCTCCCGCCCCGGCGGCGGCCGCTCCTGCAGCTGCTGCCCCCGCAGCCGCCGCCCCGGCAGCCGCTGCGCCGGCGGCCTCGGCCGACTCGTCGTCGGCTCCGACCGGCTACGTCACACCACTGGTCCGGAAGCTCGCGAACGAGAAGGGCATCGACATCTCGACCCTCACCGGGAGCGGTGTCGGCGGCCGCATCCGCAAGGAGGACGTCCTCGCTGCCGTCGAGGCCGCCAGCTCGGCGTCCACGACGTCGGCCACGGCGTCGGCGCCCGTCGAGGTCTCGCCGCTGCGCGGCACGACCGTGCCCATGACGCGTTTGCGGAAGGTCGTCGCGGAGCGCGCCGTCCAGTCGATGCAGGCGATGGCCCAGCTCACGAGCGTGGTCGAGGTCGACGTCACAGCCGTCGCGACGTTCCGTGACGCGAACAAGGCGGCGTTCCTCGAGAAGACCGGCAACAAGCTGTCCTTCCTGCCGTTCTTCACGCTCGCGGCCGCCGAGGCGCTCAAGGCGCACCCGAAGCTGAACGCCACCGTCGACGGCGACTCGATCGTCTACCCGGACCACGAGAACGTCAGCATGGCCGTCGACACGGAGCGCGGTCTGCTCACGCCCGTCATCAAGGACGCGTCCGACCTCGACCTGGCCGGCATCGCCGCCCAGATCGCGGACCTGGCGCAGCGCACGCGCGACAACAAGCTGAAGCCCGACGAGCTGGCCGGCGGCACCTTCACGGTGACGAACACGGGCTCGCGGGGCGCGCTGTTCGACACTCCCGTGGTGTTCCTCCCCCAGGTCGCCATCCTCGGAACCGGCGTCGTGGTGAAGCGCCCCGTCGTCGTCTCCGTGGACGGCGCCGACGCCATCGCGGTCCGATCGATGGTCTACCTGGCCCTGTCGTACGACCACCGCATCGTCGACGGTGCGGACGCCGCCCGGTTCCTCGTGGCGGTCAAGACCCGCCTCGAGGCGGGCGACTTCGCCGGGGTGCTGGGCTTCTGACCTCGCCACGGTGATCGCGCACGTCAGCGACGCAGTACCTCTCTGAGACGCCAGCCGGCCTCGGTCCTCACCACGAGGACCGAGGCCGGTTCGTCGTCGGCGGTGCGGCAGGCGAGGAGGACGGTCTCCCCCAGCCGTTGCACCTCCGACTCGACGACCGTGGGCAGCACCAGGTCGCCCGCCGACGCGAGGTCGGCCATGATCCGGGAGTCTCCCGCCGCCACGGGCGACCCTTCCTGGTCCACGGCTGCGAGGCACGACGTCGACGGTTCGCGGACGCACGAGACCCGGGCTCGGAGCAGCACCGTGGCCGCCGCGAGCGGGTCGTCGCCCCGTACCGCCGCCTCCTCCGTGCTCACCGGCTCGTCAAGGGCGCGGTCCGGGACGGGGACGGCGGTGACCGGGCCGGGCGCCGAGACGGCCGGGCCGGACGGCCGATCGGCAGGGGACGTCACCGCGGGCGGAGCCGAGTCGGAGCGCCCGAGGCCGGAGTCGCCGCCCCGCGGCACGACGGCTGCCCCCACCACGAGAGACACTGCCACGAGGCCGGCCAGGACCCAGGCGCGTGGCCTGACCGCCCGCAGTCGGTCGACGATCGGCACGGCCGCGACCGCCTCCCACCAGTCCGCGACGCCGTCGAGGAGCGCGGACTCGGGCAGGACGCTGGTCCAGCCGGATCTCGGCGGGTCTCCCAGCGGTGGTCGCCAGGCGACCGCCGCCTCCTCGACGCCCGTGCTCGGCACGACGGTCGGCAACGCGACGGGAGGAGCCAGGTCGTGGACCCGCTCGACGAGCTCGTCCAGGCAGGTGTCGGCACCCTTCGGGCCCCGCAACCGGGCCCGGTCGCGAGGAGACAGCTCACCTGCCACGGCCTCGACGAGGGCCTGAGCCCCCTCGGCCGCCGCCACGAGCGGCGCCGCACCGGGCTGTGCGGTCCTGCCGCCGACGAGGACCGGGGCGCCCCGGTCGTCGAGCACGACGTCCTCGAGGCCGACGCTGCCCAGCGCCGTCCCCCGCCGGGCCAGGTGGGCGACCGCGGAGAGCACGGGGAGCAGGACCGTGACGGCCTCTCCGGCCGACATCGTGCCGCGGCGCCGAGCCCACCTGTCGAGTCGTTCCCCGCCCGGCTCGTCCGAGACGACCACGAGGGCGCCCTCGTCGTCGACCATCAGGTCGACCGGGCGGAGGAGGTGCGGGTGCGGCGACGAGCTCGCCGCCGCGACGAGGGCCGGCGACGAGCGACGCAGCAGCACCCGGCTGCCGTCGGGCGCGGTGCCCCCGACGGCGCCGCCCGGACCGGGGGGCCAGGACGACCCGGGCGCGAGCTCGTAGGGGCCGAGTGAGGAGGTGACCATGGGGCCATCGTGCTGGTCTCCGAGGGGCCGACGCGCGCCTCCTCGTCCCGGCCGGGGACGACCGACGACGGCGAGCCCCCCGGGGAGGACCCACGGCGGCTCGCGACCCCGTATCCTGGTCTGCATGGCACGACGCACGTCACCGGAGAACACGTCCCCGAAGCCGCCCAAGGAACCGGGCCGCTTCTCGCAGATGTGGCAGGTGTTCAAGATGACCCGCCGCGTCGACAAGTCGGCGCTGCCGCTGATGCTGCTGGCGCTGCTGCTGCCGGTCGCGGCCGGAGTCCTCGCGGGTCTCTTCCTCTCGGCAGGCAACGTCCTGGCGCTCGTGCTGTACATCGTGGTCGGCCTGATGCTCGGCATCCTGCTGCTGCTGATCGTCCTCGGACGCAAGGCCGAGAGGGCCGCCTACTCGCAGATCGAGGGGCAGCCCGGCGCCGTGGGCGCCGTCATGAAGAGCGGCCTCCGTCGCTCGTGGCGCGCCGCCGAGATGCCCGTCGCGGTCCAGGGCCGCTCGCAGGCCGCCGTCTACCGAGCCGTCGGCAAGGGCGGCGTCGTGCTGATCGGCGAGGGCTCGGTCGCGCAGACCAAGAAGCTCGTCGACGAGGAGCGCCGCAAGGTCGCACGCATCCTGCCCAACGTCCCCATCACGGTGCTGCACGTCGGCCCCGACGCCGAGTCCGTGCCGCTGCACAAGATCGCCGGCCGCATGAACAAGATCAAGTCGTCGCTGAACCGGAACGAGGTGCTCGCCGTGAGCAACCGCCTCCAGTCGCTCGGCAAGAACGGCCTGCCGATCCCCAAGGGCGTCGACCCGTTCAAGGTGCGGGCCGGACGACCGCGCTGACGGTCGACGCGACCCGCTGAACGGACCGGCGACGGACGGAGGCGCCCGTCCCCCTCGAGGGGACGGGCGCCTCCGTCTGTGGAGCGTCGGTCAGACGCGGACGAGGACCGTCCCCGCCACGCGGTCGTGCAGGCCCCTCTGGTCTTGGTCCCAGACCACCGCGGGGATGACGACCGCGAGCAGCAGGGTCCGGACGACCGGGCGCCAGAGACCGGTCCGGCCACCGGCCATCGGGACGAGGCGCATGCCGAGGACCAGGTGACCGACGGTGCCGCCGAGGGTGACCAGGAAGAGGATCTGGACGACGCTGAAGACGACCGTGATGGCGAGCCCCTGGCCGTCGAAGAAGGCGAACGCGACGACGTAGGCGAGCGCCCAGTCGATCGTCACCCCGGCGATCCGGCGACCGAGACGTGCGATCGAGCGCGGGCCCGTGCGGGGCAGGCCGAGGCGCTGGCCCGGCCAGTCCTGCCGGGGCGCCGCACCGCCGTCGACGGGGTCGGACGGAGGGCGGGAGCGGTCGTCGTGCATGCCTCCGAGCCTACCGACGCGGCACCCGTAACATCTCTGAAACAATGGGGACACCGCGACGAAACGGCCCCGCCATAACGTCGTCGAAGGCTGCGTCCGGCAGTCTGACCGATCTGAGCCCATTGGAGAGACACCTAGATGTTCACCGATTCTTCCGAGGTGCTGAAGTTCATCACGGACACCGACGTCAAGTTCCTCGACATCCGGTTCACGGACCTGCCCGGCGTCCAGCAGCACTTCAACATCCCCGCGTCCACCGTCGACGAGGAGTTCTTCTCCGTCGGCCAGCTCTTCGACGGGTCCTCCATCCGCGGCTTCGCGTCGATCCACGAGTCGGACATGCAGCTCATCCCCGACGTCACCACGGGCTACGTCGACCCCTTCCGCGCCGAGCGCACCCTGGTGCTCGTGTTCGACATCTTCAACCCGCGCAACGGCGAGCTCTACAGCCGCGACCCCCGCCAGGTGGCCAAGAAGGCCGAGAAGTACCTCGCCTCCACCGGCATCGCCGACACGGCGTTCTTCGCCCCCGAGGCCGAGTTCTACATCTTCGACGACGTCCGCTACGAGGTGAAGCAGAACGCCAGCTTCTACAGCGTCGACAGCGAGGAGGGCGCCTGGAACACAGGCCGTGTCGAGGAGGGCGGCAACCTCGCCAACAAGACCGCCTACAAGGGCGGCTACTTCCCGGTCAGCCCGGTCGACAAGACGGCCGACCTTCGCGACGACATCAGCCTCAAGCTGATCGACTCGGGCCTCGAGCTCGAGCGCGCCCACCACGAGGTGGGCACCGGCGGCCAGCAGGAGATCAACTACAAGTTCGACACCATGGTCCACGCGGCCGACGACATCCTGAAGTTCAAGTACATCGTCAAGAACACCGCCGAGCAGTGGGGCAAGGTCGCGACCTTCATGCCCAAGCCGCTCTTCGGCGACAACGGCTCGGGCATGCACACCCACCAGTCGCTCTGGAGCGACGGCAAGCCGCTGTTCTACGACGAGAACGGCTACGGCGGGCTCTCCGACCTCGCTCGCTGGTACATCGGCGGCTTGCTGAAGCACGCACCCGCCGTGCTCGCCTTCACGAACCCCTCGATCAACTCGTACCACCGGCTGATCCCGGGCTTCGAGGCCCCCGTCAACCTGGTCTACTCGGCGGGCAACCGCTCGGCGGCCATCCGCATCCCGATCACGGGCACGAACCCCAAGGCCAAGCGCATCGAGTTCCGCGTCCCCGACGCCGCGTCCAACCCCTACCTCGCGTTCGCCGCGCAGCTGATGGCGGGCCTCGACGGCATCCAGAACCGGATCGAGCCGCACGAGCCCGTCGACAAGGACCTCTACGAGCTGCCCCCCGAGGAGGCGAAGGGCATCCCCCAGGTGCCCGCGTCGCTCGACGGCGCCCTCGACGCGCTCGAGGCCGACCACGCGTTCCTCACCAAGGGCAACGTCTTCACCGAGGACCTCATCGAGACGTGGATCGCGTACAAGCGCGAGAAGGAGATCCTGCCGATGGCGCAGCGCCCGCACCCCTTCGAGTTCGAGCTCTACTTCGGCGTCTAGGCGACACCGGACGGGGCGCGACCAACTCGGTCGCGCCCCGTCCGTCGTCGTGGCCATCGGACGGGAGAAGGCCCGCACCCCCTCGGGGTGCGGGCCTTCTCCCGTCGCCGGTCGGCGTCAGGCGGGGATGCTGCTCCCGGTGAGGACGCGGCGCTGAGCCGGGGTCCGACGACCGCCGAGGGGTCGCACCTCCCAGCCGCCGCTCGACCAGACCTCGGCGTCGAGCACGTTCCGGGCGTCGATCACGACGGGGTTGGCCGCGAGCTCGGCGAGGGCCGAGGGCTCCGCGCTGACGAACTCGGGCCACTCCGTCAGCAGCAGCACGGCGTCGGCGTCCGAGACCGCCTCCTCGATGCTGTCGGCGAACGACAGGGTCGGGAAGCTGCGCTGGGCCGTCTGGGTCGCCTCCGGGTCCACGACCAGCACCTGGGCGCCGCGCAGGTGCAGCGCCGCCGCCACGTTCAGGGCCGGCGAGTCGCGGACGTCGTCCGTGTGCGGCTTGAACGCGGCGCCGAGGACGGCGATGCGCCGGTTCAGGACCGACCCGCCGCAGGCGTCGATGGCCTGGTCGATGACCCGCTGGCGCTGGGCCATGTTGATCTCGTCGACCTGCTGCATGAGGCTGACCGCACGGTGCGCTCCCAGCTCGTTGGCCCGGAACATCAGCGCGCGGATGTCCTTCGGCAGGCAGCCGCCCCCGAAGCCCAGGCCCGCGTTGAGGAACTTGCGGCCGATCCGGTCGTCGAAGCCGAGGGCGTCCGCGAGCGTCGAGACGTTCGCCCCGGCGGCCTCGCAGAGCTCGCTGATCGCGTTGATGAACGAGATCTTCGTCGCCAGGAACGCGTTCGCGCTGACCTTGACCAGCTCGGCCGTCGGCAGGTCGCACGAGATGACGGGCGTGCCCGTCGAGATCGGCTCGGCGTAGACCTCGCGGAGGATCGCCTCGCTGCGGACGTCGGTGCCGCCGAAGACGATGCGGTCGGGACGCAGGGTGTCCTCGACGGCGTGGCCCTCGCGGAGGAACTCCGGGTTCCACACGACGTCGGCCGACACCCCGGGAGGCAGCACGCCGGCCACGATCTCCCGGAGGCGGGCCGCGGTGCCGACCGGCACGGTCGACTTGCCGACGATCAGGCCGTCGTGGCTGAGCGACTCGGCGACCTTGCGGGTGGCCTCCTCGACGTAGCTCAGGTTGGCGGCGTGGCTCCCCCGGCGCTGCGGCGTGCCGACGCAGATGAAGTGCACGTCGGAGAGGGCGACGGCCTCGGCGATGTCCGTCGTGAAGAGCAGTCGACCGGACTCGACGTGGCGGAGGATCAGCTCGGGCAGTCCCGGCTCGAAGAAGGGGACTCGGCCCTGGCTGAGCGCCTCGACCTTCGAGGGGTCCGTGTCGACGCCGATGACGTCGAAGCCCATCTCGGCCATCGCGGCGGCGTGGGTCGCCCCGAGGTAGCCGGTGCCGATGACGCTGATGCGGGGCTTCGTCGAGGCCGACGTCACCGCGGCGTCGACGGACTGGGGGTCGGTGCCGGCGCCGTCGGCCGGGCTGGTGTTCTTGCTCATGATGCGCTCCTCGCGATCTGGGGTGCTGCAGTCAGTGGGGCGGAGGGGGTGGGGAGGGACGAGAGCCTCGAGTCGTCGGCCGTGGTCACGGCAGCGTCCTCAGGGCGAAGTCGGTGTCGGTGCGGGCGATGCCGCGGCGGAAGGCGTCGAGGGAGTCCTGCCGGGACACGATCCGCCAGTCGTTCGTGAGATACGAGCCGCTGGACACGGTCGTGGCCGTCAGGTTGAACCAGGAGAACCCGAGGATGTCGTCGTTCTCCGGCTTGGCCAGCTCGCTGAAGAGCGAGTCGATCCACTTCGGCTTCTGGGCGTCCTTCGTCGTGCCGAGCTCGGCCGCGCCCATCTCGGCGAGGATGATCGGCTTGGTCGTGATCTGCCGCAGCTGCGCCAGCGTCTTGCCGAAGGTGCCCTGGAAGTCGCCGGTCTGGGGCGTCTCGGGGCTGTTCCGCAGGTAGCCGGTCATGCCCACCCAGTCGACGTAGTCGTCGCCGGGGTAGAGGCTCGCCGTGTACTCGACGCCCCTGTTCTTGGTGGGCACGCCCTCGACCCGGGTGGGGGCCCAGACCCAGGCGACGAGCTCGTTCGCGCCGCGTGCCTCGAAGAGGTCGTGCACGTGCCTCCACATCTGCACGTACTCGGTCTTCTCGTTCCCGTTCACGCCCTCGGCCCACGGGTACCAGTTGCCGTTCATCTCGTGGTCGAGACGGATGGCCATCGGCAGGCCGTTGGCCACGAGCGCGTCGGCCCAGCGCGTGAGGTACGCGTCGAAGTCGCCCTCGATGATCTTGCTCAGCTCGTAGTCCGGGTCGACGACCGCCTCGTTGCCGGCGGCGATCGGTCGGGACTCCCAGGTGAGGAACGGGAGGTCGCCCTTGGCCCACGACCGGTTGACCGCCGTGGCGTTGAACTCCTGGTCGAAGCCCTGGAAGTAGCCCGCCATGTTCGGCTGCGCGCCGATCTTCGTGCTCACGTCGTCGAACTCGGACCAGCTGAAGGGCGACTGGGTCGTGTAGAGCCCGAAGTAGCGCGACTCCGGCGAGACGATGTCCGCGAGGGGCGGAGCGGTGATCGGCACGGGGCCGGTCGTCGCGCCCCCGCCTGAGCCGTTGCCGCTGCCGCTGCCCGAGCCGGAGACGCCTGAGCCGTTGCCGCTGCCGGAGCCGCCCTTGGGCCCCGTGGCCACGGCCCCGGAGCCTCCGCTGCCGTTGCCGCCGCCGGCCGACGAGCCGCCGCCGGACGACGAGCCGCCGCCTGTCGCGGCCTGGGCGTCACGGAGGGCGTCCTGCGCCGACGCGAGGCGAGCCTGTGCGTCGGTGAGCTGCCCCTCGGACGTCCAAGCCTGCTGCTGCACGTCCGCCAGCTCGGTCTTGCTCGCGGCGAGCTGCCGCTTGGCGGCGACGAGCTGGTCGAGGAGGGCCGAGCGGTCCTCCTTGAGGGTGGTGACCTGGGCAGGGGACGTGCCGACCGCCTCCTGCACGGCGGTGCGGACGGGGTTGTCCGTCGGCGAGATCCAGATGAGCCACGAGATCATGGCCAACAGGACGACGGTCGCGGTCGCGCCGAGGGCCGTGCGGCGGGCGTTCCCGTGGGACGAGGCCCACCAGGCTCCCGACTGCACGTGCAGCGGGGCGACGAAGGTCTGCGGGGACTCAGACAATGAACCACACCTCCAGGGCGATGATGACGGCACCGATCAGGTACGGGAAGCCGGCTTTGGGGTTGAGGCGACGACGAGGAGGCGCGACGGCGGCCACGGGGGCCGTGGCCGCGGCGAAGGCGGTCGCCGACGAGGTCGTCACGGCGTCGTCCTGGGGCGACGGCGCGGTCTCGACGGCCGTCTCGGCGCGGTGGCTCCGCACCAGGACCACGCCCGTGTCGCCGCGTCGGACGGTGGTCGCGTCCGACGTGGGACCGGCCGGGGTCGGGGAACCGCCGAAGTCGAAGAGGGCGTCGACGCCGGGATCGGTCTCGTCGTCGAACTCGCGCTCCAGGACCTGCAGCGAGTCGTCGCCGGTGGCCTGGTGGGCCATCTGCTGGGCCGCGTCGTCCGCGGCTCCGCCGGCGTAGGCGCCGGCACGGGTCCCCCAGCCGCTGGCGTGCCCCATGCGGAAGAACCCGATGACGCGGATCGGCATGAGGAAGAAGGTCGACACGATGATGAAGACCGGCAGGCGGAGGAAGTCCGACGGCTTCTCGGCCAGGTGCCGCATCTGTCGGATGGCCATGCTGAGCACGGACGACAGCACCATCAGGACCACGATGCTGACCAGCCCGGTGGAGACCCCGTACTCGGCAAGGATGCCGCGGTACAGGTTGACGCCCTGGCCGGTGATGCCCCGGTAGATCCAGCCGCCGATGACGCCCATCAGGAGGAAGGGCAGGATGATGTCCATCGCGAAGAAGAACGCCAGCATCGGAGCGTGCCCGAGCATCCACGGCATCATCCGGAACGTGTTGTACTGGCTGCCGCGGGCCCAGCGGAGCTGCTGCTTGAACAGCTTCTTCACCTCGAGCGGGGCGTCCGTGTAGACCAGGCTCGTGTGCTGGTAGACGGTGCGGTAGCCCTCCTTCAGCGTGAGGTTCGTCAGGGTGCGGTCGTCGCTGACCTCGAGGAAGACGCCCATGAACTTCTCCGTCATGAACCGGTCCATCACCCGCACGAGGATCTCGCGGCGGAACGCGATCGTCCGGCCGGGGAGGCAGCCGATCTGCCCCAGGACGCTCTGCGCGGGCATCGAGTAGAGCGCACGCGAGTTCTCGAGCCAGTCGGCCCAACGGGTGATCCAGCTGCGCTCGGGCTCCAGGATGCGCTGACGCGTGGTCACGCCCCCGACGTTCTCGTGGGCGAAGGGACGGACGAGCTCGGAGAGCGTCCCCGGCGTCCACACCGTGTCGGAGTCGACGAGCACGGTGATGTCGCCGCGGCTGAGCTCGGTGCCGATCATGACGGCGTTGCGCTTGCCGGGGATGGGGGTGTGCACCCAGCGGACGAGGGGGGCGTACTCGTCGCAGACGGCGGCCAGCTCCGGGTTGGGCTTGCCGTTGATGACCACGATGATCTCGCCCGGCTGCTGCTCGACCATGCGGCCGATGACGTCGCGGAAGAGGTCGAGGGGCTCGTCGACCACGGGGACGACGACGCTCGTGGAGCCGGAGAACTCCCCCGTGAAGGGACGGTACCGCCTCGAGAGCAGCACCTTGATGATCCACAGGATCCAGATGAATGCCGAGTAGACCGCGAACAGGTACAGCTCGGCGTGGCCGCCTGCCATCGATCGGATCTGGAGGATGAAAGTCAACACGAGGGCCGCCTCACGGGGATGGGAAAAGGATGATTCCGCGTCTTCGAGGAAAGGGGTCTGTCGGGTCGGTGCAATCTTGCGGCGGTTCGGAGGGGACTCACAACCGACCACCCGTTCGGGGACTCGGCCCGGCCGGGCGGGGTACGCCCTTGTCCTCCCATCGGTGTCGCACGAAATGCCGACAGGGCCGAGTGCCTGTCAGAGGCGCAGCGGCACTCACCGGACACGACCCTTTCCTGCCCTCCTGAGCGCACGGAGGCCGCGAGCGAAAAGCCAGGTCAGAGGGCCGTTCTGACCACCCCGCCTCGACTCGGCCCGCGGTGCGGGAGGTGAGGAAAGCCCATGGCGCTCTGGGGCCGTGCGTGCTGGGCGGTCATGCGTCCGAAACACGGCAGACATCTCGACCGGGGTACGCACCCCCTTTTCGGGGTACGACAAAATCACCCGTGACCAATTCGGGCGTCACCCCCCGGGTGAGTGCATCCCGGGCGTGTCGCACCTCGTGACCGCGACGCCGGTCGCGCCGGGCGAGGTCAGGCGGTAGGCTCCGGCGCCTCGTCCAGGCCGTAGAAGCCCCGCTCGAACACCGCACGCGCGCGACGGGTCACCGCGAGGTAGTCCTCCTCGAGGCGTGTGGCCGACCCCGGCGGGTACTCCATCAGGCGGGCGACGCCCTCGAGCTGGCGACGGTCGGTCGGCAGGACGTCCGAGGTGCGCGAGGTCCAGAGGACGACGGCGGAACGGGCACGGGACGCCATCAGCCAGGCGTCGTGCAGCTTGGCCGCGTCCTCGACGTCGACGAGCCCGGCGGCGGCCGCCGCCTCGAGGGCGGTCAGGGTCGAGGTCGTGCGGAGACCGGGGACGTCGTGCGCGTGCCGGAGCTGCAACAACTGCACGAACCACTCCACGTCGCTCAGGGAGCCGCGGCCGAGCTTGAGGTGACGGGACGGCTCGGCGCCCTTGGGGAGGCGCTCCGCCTCGACGCGGGCCTTGATGCGCTTGACCTCGCGCACCTCCTGGTCCGAGAGGGACGCCGGGTAGCGGACCTCGTCCGCCAGCGCGGTGAACTCGGCCCCCAGGCCGGCGTCGCCCGCCACCACGCGGGCGCGCAGCAACGACTGGGCCTCCCAGGTGAGCGACCACCTGGCGTAGTACGCCCGGTAGGAGGCGAGGGACCTGGTCACCGGTCCGTTCCCGCCCTCGGGACGCAGGCCCGTGTCGAGGTCGAGCGGCACGAGGGCGTCCGAGGTGAGACGACCCATCTCGGCCACCACGCCGGCGGCCCGGCGCTGCGAGGTGTCGTCGCCCTCGGCCCCCCGGTGGACGAAGAGCACGTCGGCGTCCGACCCGAACCCGAGTTCGCGTCCGCCGTAGCGACCCATGGCGACGACGGCCATCTCGATGTCGGGCACGTCCCGACGGGCCAGGGCGAGGGCGCCCGTGATCGTCGCGGTCGTGACGTCCGTGAGCCCCTGAGCCAGCTGGTCGATCGTGACGAGGCCCAGGATCCCCGAGATGGCCAGCCGGAGGACCTCGCGGCGACGGGCCTGCCGCAGCACGCCGGCCGCCCCCTCCTTCGACTCGTGCCGCGCCACGGTGGCGCTCGTCTCGTCGAGCAGGCTGGCGAGCGTCCGTGGTCTGAGCTCGGCGTCGGACTCGAACCAGGCGGCCGCCTCCGGGGACCGGTCGAGCAGGTCGGCGACGAACGTCGACGACGAGAGGACGGTCGTGAGCCGGTGGGCAGCCCCCGACGAGTCGCGCAGCATGCGGAGGAACCAGTACGACTCGCCGAGCCCGTCGCTGAGCCTGCGGAAGGCGAGCAGTCCGAGGTCGGGGTCGGTGCCGTCGGCGAACCACTGCAGCATCGCGGGCAACAGGTGCCGCTGGATGCTCGCCCGCCGGGAGACTCCCCCGGTCAGGGCGGCGATGTGCCCGAGTGCACCGCGCGGGTCGGAGAAGCCGATCGCGGCCAGCCGGGCGGCGGCCTGGTCGCTGCTGAGCGCGAGGTCCTCCTCGGGACGGGCCGCGACCGCCGAGAGCAGGGGCCGGTAGAAGAGGCGCTCGTGCAGGGTGCGGACGCGCCGCTTCACCTCGCGCCACGCCTCCACGAGACCCGTGCCCGACGAGCTCAGCCCGGAGGAGCGCGCGAGCACCCGGAGCGCGTTCTCGTCAGTCGGCATCAGGTGGGTCCGCCGCAGGTGCGCCAGCTGCACGCGGTGCTCGAGGACGCGCAGCACCCGGTAGTCGCGATCGAACTCGGCGGCCTCGGCGCGCCCCACGTAGCCCCGTCTCGCGAGGGCGGCCAGCGCCTCCAGCGTCGACCGCTGCCGCACGCCGTCGTCCGCCTGGCCGTGGACGAGCTGCAGCAGCTGGATCGTGAACTCGACGTCGCGGAGCCCGCCGGGCCCCAGCTTCAGCTGCCGGTCGACCTCGTCGGCGGGGAGGAGGTCGGTGACGCGCTCGCGCATGGCCTGCACCGACTCGACGAAGGCCTCGCGCTGGGCGGCGGACCACACGAACGGCGCGATGCGCTCCGCGTACCGGTCGCCGAGGTCGACGTCCCCCGCGAGCGGACGCGCCTTGAGCAGCGCCTGGAACTCCCATCCCTTCGCCCAGCGCTCGTAGTAGGCGACGTGCGACTCGAGGGTGCGGACCAGGGCGCCGTCCTTCCCTTCCGGCCGCAGGTTGGAGTCGACCTCCCAGAGCTCGGGCTCGAGCGCGAGGTCCGTGATCGCCCGCACGGTGTGCACCGCGAGCCGGGTGCCGATCTCGACCGCGCGCCCGTTCTCGAGGCCGTCGGCGCCCTCGGCGACCCACACGACGTCGACGTCGCTGAGGTAGTTCAGCTCGCGTGCCCCCGCCTTGCCCATGCCGATCACCGCGAGCCGCGTGCGCGACACGTCGTCCGCGGGGAACGGCACCTCGCGCCGGGCCACGTCGAGGGCGGCGTGCAGAGCGGCACCGGCCAGGTCGGCGAGGGCCGCGGCGACCACGGGGAGCGCCTCGACCGGGTCGGGCCGGTCGAGGTCCCAGCCGGCGATCTGCACGAGGTGACGGCGGTAGCCGACGCGGAGGGCTAACCGCGCCTCCTCGTCGACCAGCCCGGCTACGCGCGACTGGAGGTCGTCCACGTAGGCGTCGCGACTGCGGGGAACGGGCGCGGGCTGCAGGAGCAGCCCGAGCTCGGCCGGTCGGCGCACCAGGAACTCGGCGAGGCCGGACGACGACCCGAGCAGGCGCAGCAGGCGCTCCCCCGCACCGGCCTCGAGCAGCGCGGCGACGCCGTCGGGCGAGCGCTCGAGCAGACGCTCGAGGTGCAGCAGGGCCTGGTCGGGATCGGGACTGCGAGCGAAGGAGGCGACGGCCGACGCGAGCGACGGGGTCGCCTCGACGAGGCGGTCCAGCCGCTCGCGCGCGGTGCCGAGCTCGGCGAACCCGAGCCGCGCCAGGTCGGACAGGGCCGTCGCGGCTCGGGGCATGGTGGAGCCGGCCCGCTAGAGGATCTCGAGGTTGGAGCGCAGCTCGAACGGCGTCACCTGCGCGCGGTAGGACTTCCACTCCTGCCGCTTGTTCAGCAGCACGTAGTTGAAGACCTGCTCGCCGAGCGTCTCGGCGACCAGCTCGCTGTCCTCCATGATCGAGAGGGCGTGGTCGAGGCTGGCGGGCAGCTGCTTGTAGCCGAGCGCACGACGCTCGGCGTCGCTCATGCCCCAGACGTTGTCCTCGGCCTCGGCGGGGAGCTCGTAGCCCTCCTCGATGCCCTTGAGGCCGGCGGCGAGCATGAGCGAGAAAGCGAGGTACGGGTTCGCGGCGGAGTCGATCGCGCGGTACTCGACGCGGCTCGAGTTGCCCTTGTTCGGCTTGTACAGCGGCACACGCACCAGCGCCGAGCGGTTGTTGTGGCCCCAGGTCACGAAGCTGGGCGCCTCGTCGCCGCCCCACAGGCGCTTGTAGCTGTTCACGAACTGGTTCGTCACCGCCGTGATCTCGGGCGCGTGGCGCAGGAGGCCCGCGATGAACTGCCGGCCGATGCGGGAGAGCTGGTACTCGGCGCCGGCCTCGTAGAACGCGTTGCCGTCCCCCTCGAAGAGCGACATGTGCGTGTGCATCCCGGAGCCGGGGTGCTGGCTGAAGGGCTTGGGCATGAACGTGGCGTACACGCCCTGCTCGATCGCCACCTCCTTGATGACGGTGCGGAACGTCATGATGTTGTCCGCGGTCGTCAGGGCGTCGGCGTAGCGCAGGTCGATCTCGTTCTGCCCGGGGCCCGCCTCGTGGTGGCTGAACTCGACGGAGATCCCGAGGTCTTCGAGCATGCGGACCGAGCGGCGGCGGAAGTCGTGGGCCGTCCCGCCGGGCACGTTGTCGAAGTAGCCGGCGGAGTCGACGGGCTGGGGGCCGTCCGGCCCGCCCTGCGCGTCCTTCAGCAGGTAGAACTCGACCTCGGGGTGCGTGTAGAACGTGAAGCCGCGTTCGCCTGCGCGCGCGAGCGTGCGCTTGAGGACGTTCCGCGGGTCGGCGACGGCCGGCTGCCCGTCGGGCGTCGTGATGTCGCAGAACATGCGCGCGGTCGGGTCGATCTCGCCCCGCCACGGCAGTATCTGGAAGGTGGTCGGGTCGGGCTGCGCGAGCACGTCGGCCTCGTACGAGCGGGTGAGCCCCTCGATCGCGGAGCCGTCGAAGCCGATGCCCTCGGCGAACGCGCCCTCGACCTCGGCCGGGGCGATGGCCACGCTCTTCAGGGTGCCGATCACGTCCGTGAACCAGAGCCTGATGAACTTGATGCCGCGTTCTTCGATCGTCCGGAGGACGAAGTCCCTCTGCTTGTCCATCGACAGCCTTTCTGCTCTGCGTCGAGGCTAGTGGACGCACCCGTCGGCCACGGTCACGCCCGCGCAGGATCCGTCAGTCGTCGGCCGCGTCCTCGGCGTCGAGGCGGGCGTTGCGCTCCTGGATCGTCCTGATCGCGGCTGCAGCCTCCTCGCGCGTCGCGTAGGGCCCGGCGCGGTCGACCGCGGGCGAGACCTTGCCCTCCTCGACCTCGTGCGTGCGGGTGTTGAACCAGAACTCAGTCGTCATGGGGCGAGGGTACCGCGCCCGGGCGAGGCCGTCCCGGACCAGGTCCGGGCGACTGCGACCGGGATCCCCGCGTCGGCTACCGGACCGTGACGGTCTTGCAGCCGAGCAGCGGGTTGTTGCCGTCGGGGGTGTTGTAGGCGTAGGCGCAGACGGTGTGTGACCCCACGGCCACCGAGACCTTCGTGGCCCAGCCGTCGAGGTCCGGCGATCCCGGGTAGGCACGGAGGACGTCCGCGCGGCTGTGGTCGGGAGACACGGCGGCGAGGAAGCGGCCGTTGTCGTAGAGGTGCACGTCGGTCGGCTGGCCGGACCAGTCGAAGGCCCAGCCGCTCGCGGTGAGCTGCCCGGCCCGGGACGACACGAGCGCGTCGTAGGCGCCGACGGGGTCGCCGACGCCGAGCACCGTCCGGCAGCCGAGGCTCCTCGCCCCGGTGCCCGATCCGGCGGTCGCGCAGATCTTCCGGTCGCCCTGGGGGATCCCCTCGTAGAGCGACATGTCGAAGCCGGTGGTCATGTACGCGCCGGGGAACGCACGGTTGACGTCGGGACGACTCTGCCCGTCGGACACGACGGAGAGCTCGACGACGGTCCCGCCGGTCTCGTCCGTGACGGTGACGGCGGCGAGGCCGCCGTCGTCCTGGGGGGCCCAGGCCCAACCCCGGACACGGATGCCCTCCCGTTCACGCGAGACGGCGTCGAGTGCCCCGACGGTGACGTCCCGCGCGGTCACCTTCGCGGTCGAGGCTGCCAGGCAGCCGATCATCGGGTTCGCCCCGCCGATCGCGTACGCGCAGATGCGGTGGGCTCCGTCAGGGATCCTGAACTCGCCCTCGAAGCCGGTGTCCGCCGGCGCTCCCGGCACGGCGGCCGCGACATCCGGGCGACTGACCGACGTCCTGAGCTTGCCCGCGTAGACGGAGCCGCCGGCCCGGTCGTAGAAGTGGACCTCGGTGGGTCCGGCGACGCCCGACCACGCCCAGCCGGCGACCGAGACGACGTCGCCGCTGACCTCGATGAGGTCGAGGGCGCCCCGGGGAGCCGGGGCTGCCGCAGGGGCCGAGGCCGCGATGACAGCGGGGGCACCGATCACGAGCGCCAGCACGGCTGCGGCGAGGGTGACGATGCGGGCACGGCGCGGGAACACGGTCCTCCTGGGGACGAGAGCGAGAAGTCGACTCCCGTCGGGCACGGGAGTCGATGAACGCTAACCGGCGGGGCTCGCCCGTCGCTCCCCCCTCTTCGGGCAGCGGCCAGCGCGTCCGCCAGCGCCTCCGCCAGCGACGACGCCAGCGACGACGCCTTCGACACGTCCGTGCACGGCGCATCCCGCGGAGCCGCCCTCCCCCTAAGCTGGACGGCATGCCCCGGGACCTCGACGGATCACTGACCCCTGGCCGGGTCTCACCACTCCGGCCGGTCCCCTCGTCCATCACCCGACCCGAGTACGTCGGCAAGGCGGGCCCCGCTCCCTACACCGGCGGCGACGTGTACGACGCCCCGACGATCGAGCTGATCCGCGCGAGCGGCCGGATCGCCTCGCAGGCGATCGACGCCGTCGAGGCCGCGATCCGCCCCGGCGTGACGACGGACGAGCTCGACCGGGTCGCCCACGACTTCCTCGTGGCCCACGACGCTTACCCGTCGACGCTCGGCTACCGTGGGTTCCCGAAGTCGGTCTGCACGTCGGTGAACGAGGTCATCTGCCACGGCATCCCCGACGACACCGTGCTCGTCGAGGGCGACCTGGTCAACATCGACATCACCGCCTTCAAGGACGGGCTGCACGGCGATCTCAACCGCACCGTGGTGGTCGGCGACGCGGCCCCGGAGACCGTCGACCTCGTCGACCGCACCCGCGAGGCCCTGCGCCGCGGCATCAAGGCGGTGGCCCCCGGTCGCGAGGTCAACGTGATCGGCCGGGCGATCGAGTCGTACGCCGCGCGTTTCGGCTACGGGGTCGTACGCGACTACACAGGCCACGGCGTCGGCCGCGCGTTCCACTCCGGCCTCGTCATCCCCCACTACGACGCCCCCCAGTTCGACGACGTCATGGTGCCGGGGATGGTCTTCACCATCGAGCCCATGCTCACCCTCGGTGGCGTCGAGGCGGACATCTGGGCCGACGGCTGGACCGTCACCACCCGCGACAAGTCGCTCACGGCCCAGTTCGAGCACACCCTCGTCGTCACCGAACGCGGTGCCGACGTCCTCACCCTCAGTTGACGACGAGCACCAGGAAGAAGGACGACCCGTGGCACAGAAGGCAGTCGGCATCGACATCGGCGGCACCGGCATCAAGGGGGCGATCGTCGACGTCGAGTCGGGCGAGCTCCTCACCGACCGCATCAAGAAGCCGACCCCCGAGGGAGGCGAACCCGACGCCATCGTGGCGGTGGTGAAGCAGATCGTCGACGAGCTCGGACTCGACGACGACGCGATCCCGGTGGGCGTCTGCTTCCCGGCCGCCATCATGGACGGCAAGACCCTCTCGGCCGCGAACGTGTCGAAGAAGTGGATCGGCTTCGAGGCCGAGAAGCTGTTCGAGACCACCCTCGGGAGGTCGATCCACTTCGTCAACGACGCAGACGCCGCCGGCTACGCCGAGACCCGCTACGGCGCCGCGAAGGACGTGCCCGGCCTCGTGATCATGACGACGCTCGGCACCGGCATCGGCACCGCCCTGATCAACGACGGCGTCCTCATCGTCAACGCCGAGCTCGGCCACCTCGAGATCGGCGGCAAGGACTACGAGACGAAGGCCTCGTACGCCGCCAAGGAGCGCGACGACCTCAGCTGGAAGCACTGGGCCAAGCGCCTGCAGAAGTACTACTCGCACCTCGAGGCGCTGCTCTACCCCCGGCGCATCATCGTCGGCGGCGGCGTCTCGAAGCACCACGAGGAGTTCCTGCCGCTGCTCGACCTCCGCGCCGAGATCGTGCCGGCGGTGCTGCGCAACAACGCGGGCATCATGGGCGCAGCTGCTCTCGCCGCGGGCTCCCGCCCGACTGCCTGAGGCGGCGCGGCGGACCCGCGGCCGGCACGACGAGAGGGACCCTGGCTCGGGAGGCGCGCCTCCTGGACCAGGGTCCCTCTCGTCGTGTGTCAGCCGCGTGCACGGCTGAGGCGGATGGGCCGGCTGATACGCCGGGTTCTGTCCCGGTGCGTGAGCACCATGGACGGCCATCTCTCTCGGGACTGCGTTGCCGCAGCCCTCTAGCGGCCTACCCGAGGACTCGGCGAGCAGCCTCGACGTCCTCTGTCTGACCTTGCTCCGGGCGAGGTTTACATAGCCGGTCGGTCACCCGAACCGCTGGTGGTCTCTTACACCGCCGTTTCACCCTTACCCCGGCGCCGCCTCTCGGCGACGACCGTGGCGGTCTTCTCTCTGTTGCACTGTCTCGCGGGTCGCCCCGGGTGGGTGTTGCCCACCGCCCTGCTCTGTGGAGCCCGGACGTTCCTCGGCACCGCGGGGCGGACCCCGCGGTGACGCGACCGTCTTGCCGACCCATCCGCGTCGACCATGCTAGCGGGCGTCACCCGCCCGTCACGACGGGACGGTCAGATGCCCGACTCGCCCGTGCGCACGAGGATCGCGTCGCTGTCGGGGCAGAGGACGACGTCGTACGCGGAGGCGGACCGCACGGCCGCGAGGTCGCTGCCGGTGAGCGTCACTCCGCTCGCGCTGGAGACCCCGCCGCGGAGCAGCGACGCGCCGACGCCGTAGCGGGCCCGCTGGCGCTCGTACAGGGCGAGCAGCTCGGCGGGGACCTTCTCGGCGATGGCGGCTCGGTCGGCCTCGACCTCGCCCCGCTCCACCTCGAGCCTGCCGAGCCCGGCGTCACGGCCGTCGGCCGCCTCGGCACGACGGGTCTCGATCTGGTCGAGCTCGGACTTCGTCAGCGCGGCGACGGCACCGAGCGACTCGACCCGGTCCATGACCTCGAGCTGCGCGTCCTCCAGGTCGCTCTGACGACGGGCCAGGGCGACGAGCTCGCCCTCCAGCGCCGCGACGTCCTTGACGGACGAGGACGACGCCAGCCGTGTGCGGTCGCGCTCGGCACGGGCCACGACGACGGCCACGTCGGACTCGATGCGCGTCAGCTCGGTCTGCGCGTCCTCCCAGGCGCCCTGCTCTGACGAGAGGCGGCTGCGGAGGCGGGAAGCGTCGCCGTCGATCGTGGCCAGCACGGCGATCTCGGGCAGGTTCGCCGCGCGGTGGGCGAGCTGCTGGATCGACGTGTCGAGCGCCTGGAGGTCGAGGAGGAGCGCCTGGTCGGCGGGGCTTGCTTGGAGGGCCATGGTGCCTGCTTCGTGGTCGTGGTGCGGCGGTGGTGGTGCGGCGTTCATGTGGCGGGCCCGACAGGGCCGGGGGCGAGGCAGGGTCGGGTCGGCTACTGCACGACCGTGAAGTCCCAGGGGTCGGTGCGCAGGTCGCTCAGGGTGACCTCGACGTCGTGGAGGGCCTCCCGCAGCTGCGCGGCGGCCGTGTCGAGCCAGAGCCACTCGCTCGCCCAGTGCGAGACGTCGACGAGCGCGGGGCCCCGGCCGAGGAGCATCAGGTCGCGGGCGTCGCTCGCGGGGTGGTGGCGCAGGTCGCTCGTCAGGTAGACGTCGGCCGCCCCGACCACGGGGTGGTCGAGCAGCGAGTCGCCAGCGCCGGCGCAGAGGGCGACCGTCTCGACGACGCGCTCGGCGTCACCGGCCACGCGGACGCCCGCGGCGGTCGGCGGCAGCAGCTCGCCCAGCTGACGGGCGAACGACACCAGGCTCATGGGGCGCGGCAGGCGGCCCGTGACGCCGAGGCCGGTCGAGCTCGTCGCGCCCTCGGTGATCGGTCGCTGGTCGACGAGGCCGAGCTGGTGGGCGAGGGCACGCGAGGTGCCGGTCTCGACGACGTCGGCGTTCGTGTGGGCGGCGATCAGCGCGCAGCCGGCCCGCACGAGGCGGGAGACGACCGCGCCCTTCGTCGTGTCCTCGGCCATGGTGGTCGCGCCGCGGAACAGGAGCGGGTGGTGGACGAGCAACAGGTCCGCACCGATGTCGACGGCCTCGTCGACGACCTCGAGCACAGGGTCGACCGCGAGGCGGACATGGGTCACGGGCTGATCGGGATCGCCGACGACGACGCCCGGGGAGTCCCACGGCTCGGCGCCCGAGAGGGGCCAGAGGCGTTCGACGACGGCGTTGACGGAGGCGAGTGTGGACACCGCCTCAGCCTAGCGGCGGGAGCTCGACCGGAGACCCGTCGCGAGCACGGCGACCACGAAGGCGGCGGCTGCGGCCACGAGCAGCGCGGCGACGGCGGCGATGCCGGGCGTCATGCCCGTGAAGCCGACGAGGCGGCCGAGCCAGCCCTGCCAGGCCAGCGACGCCGGCACCGTCACCAGGACGCCGTAGCCGAGCGCGGCGGACACGACGATGCCGGCGACGACGGCGACGGGCCCGCGGGCGGCGACGCGCAGGGCGTCGGCCGGACCGTGCACCACGGCGATCAGCGCGGCGGCCGCACCGAGGCCGCCCGCGACGGGGACGGCCACCGTGGCGAGCACGGCGGAGGCGAGCAGCTCGGGGACGACCAGGGCGAGCACCACGGCAGCGAGGACGACGAGTCCCGCGACGACGAGACCGGCGACGATCGGGATGCGCGGCGCCTGACCGGCGGACCGCTCGACCTCGTGGGCCTCGTCGATCTGGAGGGCCGGCTCGGCGAGGGCCGCAGGCGCGAGGGTCGGCGCAGGGGCGGGAGTCGGAGCAGGTGCGGGCGCGGACAGGCCGCTCGGTGCGCCCGAGGCCTCCGAGGGGGTCGCAGCCGGGTCCGACGACTGCACGTCGGTGGTCGTGTAGGGCGTCGCCTCGGGCTTATCGTCGACGGCGTCGTCGCCGTGGACCTCGTCGAGGTCGATCGGCAGCACGACGTCGATGACGCCGGTGAAGCGGAGCCGGGTCCGCTCGAGGGCGTCCGCGGCCTCGTCGGTGCCCACGCGGTCCATCTCGCGAGCCCAGGAGGCGAAGCGGGCGGCCTCGACGCGGCGCGCCTGGAGCTGAGCCTGCACGACCGCCATCAGGTCGACGGTCGCCGTGTCGTCGAGACGACGCTCGACCATCCGCACGAGGACGTCGTCGTCGAGGGTGAGTCGATCGGGCGGCTGCGGCAGCGAGGGATCGACGTCCGGGGCGAAGACGGGCAGGGTGATGGCCGAGGTCTCGACCGAGTGACGGGCGACGCTGGCCGGTCGCGGCTCCGTCGGGTCGGTGGGCACGACGTCGTCGGTCGTGTCGGCGCGGTGCAAAGGCACCGAGGCCGGACGCGGATCGCGGCGGGTGACGAGGACGTCGGACGGTGCTGCGGGGGCCTCGGGTGCGAGGACGGGTGTCACGGGGCGGTGCTCCTGCTCGTGCGTCGCGGGTGCGTGCGACGCGGTGGGGTCGACTGCGGGAGGAGCCGGGACGGCGGTGCGGGCTCCCCGCGGCGAGGGCGGCGCCTCGACGGGGAGCACGTCGACGTCCCACTCCGTCGTGCCGGTGCTCTCGCTCATGGTCGGATCGTACGTCCGCCCGGGGCCCACGCCCGGCGGACTCGCCGGTGCGACCGGGACATCTCCTGGCGTGAGCCCACCAGGAGGGCGCCTCCCCCACCGGACGCCCTCCCGCTGCTCAGAGCTCAGGGACGGCGGTCTCCGTCGCGGTCGGCTCCCCCGGCGTCCGTGACCTCGTGGTCGCCGCCGTCCGCGGTCCCGCCGGCGACGCTCCCCCGGGGGCCGTCGCCGACCGCCGTCGACGGCGCTCCGGCCGCGACCGCCGACGCGGTGGCCGCCTCGGCGACCGCGCCCGTCGACCGGCCGCGCGCCTCCTTCTCGAGCTGTTCCGCCTCGTCGCCCGAGACCGCCTCGCCGCGCGCCACCATGCCGGCGACGTCGCTGAGGGCGATCTGGGGCAGGAACAGCGCCAGCACGAAGGCGACCGCGATGAACGGTATGAGGTAGGCGAACACGGGCGCCAAGGCGTCGGCGTACCCCTCGACGACCTGGCGGCGGATCGCCTCGGGCAGCTCGTTCAGGGCCGCGGGGTCGAGCGTCGCCGTGGCCTGGGCGGCGTCGCCGCTCGACGCTCCGGCACCGGTGAAGACGCTCGTGAGGTTCTCCGTGAGACGGCTCGTGAACAGGGCGCCGAAGATGGCGACGCCCAGGGCGGCACCCACCTCGCGGAAGTAGTTGTTCGTGCTCGTCGCCGTGCCGACGTTCGCGGCGTCCACGGAGTTCTGCACGACCAGCACCACGACCTGCATGATGAGGCCGAGCCCGGCGCCGAAGACCAGCAGGAAGACGCAGATCAGCCAGAGGGGCGTGTCGGCCGTGAGGGTCGTGAAGAGGGCCATCGCCACGCCCGTCAGCAGCGTGCCGACGATGGGGAAGACGCGGTAGCGCCCCGTCTTGGTGATCAGGTTGCCCGAGAGGATCGAGGTGCCGATCAGGCCGGCCATCATCGGCAGCAGCAACAGCCCGGACACGGCCGCTGAGGCGCCCGACGACATCTGCAGGAACGTCGGGACGAACGCGATCGCCGAGAACATGCCGATGCCGAGCACGAAGCCGACGGCCGTCGCCAGGACGAACACGCGGTTGCGGAAGAAGGACAACGGGATGATCGGGTCCTCGGCGCGCGACTCGACGAGCACGAACGCGCTGACGGCGACGAGCACGCCCGCACCCCACAGCCACGTCTCGGGCGCACCCCAGCCGTGGTCGGCCTGGCCGCCGAACTCCGTGAAGAAGATGAGGCAGGTCGTGGCGGCCGAGAGCAGGACGACGCCCAGCCAGTCGACGCGCTTCGTGGCCTTCTTGCTCGGCAGGGTCAGCGCCATCCAGGCGATGGCGAACGCGGCGATGCCCACGGGCACGTTGATGTAGAACGCCCACTGCCAGGTGAGGTGGTCGACGAAGAAGCCGCCGAGCAGGGGGCCACCGATGGCCGACAGGCCGAAGACGGCGCCGAGCGGGCCGAGGTACTTGCCTCGCTCCGAGGCAGGCACGATGTCGGCGATGATCGCCTGCGAGAGGATCATCAGGCCGCCGCCGCCGAGGCCCTGGATCGCCCGGAAGACGACGAACGCCCAGAAGTCCGTGGCGAACGCGCAGCCGATGCTCGCGAGCGTGAAGATCGCGATGGCCGCCAGGAAGAGGTTCCGTCGACCGAGCACGTCGCCGAACTTGCCGTAGATCGGCATCACGATCGTGGTCGCGAGCAGGTAGGCCGTGGTGATCCAGGCCTGGTGCTCGACGCCGCCCAGCTCGCCGACGATCGTCGGCATGGCGGTCGAGACGATGGTCTGGTCGAGGCTCGAGAGCAGCATGCCCGAGATGAGGGCGCCGAAGATGATCCAGATCCGCCTCTGGGTGAGGAGGAACGGCGCGTCGGCCGTCTTCGCGGTGGTGGTGGTCATGGTCGTGTCAGCGTGCTTCCTGGTCGAGGGGCGGTGCGGCGGAGAACAGCGCGCGGGCGAGGGCGAGCTGGTCACGGAGGACGTGGTCGAAGCGGAGGCCCGGCGGGCCCTCGTCGAAGAAGAAGCGGGTCATGGCGCGCTGCACCAGCGAGCCGGCGACCGCCACGACGACGCCGATGCGCGGGTCGTCGGCGGGGACGCCCTCGTGCGACGCCACGGCGGCCGCGACGCGACGCTGCTGCTCGTCGCCCTGCGTCAGCATCGCCTGCAGCAGCCGTGGCTCGCGGTCGAGTGCCGCCTTGAACTCGGCGGCCCGCTCGCGGGTGAGGCCGACGTGCTCGACACGCTGGACGACGAGCGCCGCGAGGTCGTCGAGCGTCGTCGAGAAGACGGGGAGGCGCGGGTCGCGCCGCGAGGACGCGTAGCCCTCGAGCGCCTCGTCCTCGTCGTCGTCCAGCCCCACGCCGACGACCACGTCGTCCTTGGACGCGAAGTGGTTGAAGAACGTGCGCCGGGAGATGCCGACCTCGTCGCAGAGCTGCTCGAGGGTGAAGCCAGCCAGCCCGTGCTCGGCGGTGAGCCGGCGGGCCACGCCCACGAGTTCGGAGCGGGTCCGCAGGCGGCGGATCGCGGCCTTGCTGACGGACGGGACGGTCTCGGTGCTCACGGGGTGCCTCCTCTCGGTCGTCGGTGCGCGGTGCGGCGACGTCGCCGGAGGGCGGGTGCCCACCGGAGATGATTGCACTCTGCGGGCAATAGTGCAATTCACATGTCCTGCGGACGAACGGCAGCGACGAGCCGGCCCCCGGGCTGACAAGATCGACGCATGACGTGGCGCAGGATCTTCAAGCACTTCCCGACGGTGATCTTGGTCGTCGACATCCTCATCCGGATCGTGGCCGTGGTGGCCGTGCCCCGCAACCGGCGCCCCAGCTCCGCGATGGCCTGGCTGCTGGCGATCTTCGTGTCGCCGATCCCCGGCAGCGTGCTCTTCGGCCTGCTCGGCAGCTCCAAGCTGCCCCAGGACCGCCGCGACAAGCAGCGCGAGATCAACGACCGCATCCTCGACGCGACCAAGGGCATCGACGACGTCCACGCTGTGACGGACCCGCGCCCGCCGTGGTTCGGCACGGTCGTGACCCTCAACCGCACGCTCGGCGCCATGCCCCTGCTGCCCGGCAACACGGCGACCCTGCTGCCCGACTACGCCGAGTCGATCGCGGCCATGGCCGCCGCCGTCGACAAGGCCGAGCGGTACGTGCACGTCGAGTTCTACATCCTCACCCGTGACGAGTCGACCTTCCTCTTCTTCGAGGCGCTGGAGCGCGCGCACGCGCGAGGCGTCGCCGTCCGGGTGCTCTACGACCACTGGGCGACGATGCGGAACCCTCAGGGCCGGGTCACCCGGCAGTGGCTGCGCGACTCGGGCATCCGGTTCGAGGAGATGCTGCCCTTCCGCCCGTTCCAGGGCGCGTGGCGCCGACCCGACCTGCGGAACCACCGCAAGATCGTCGTGATCGACGGCGACGTCGCCTTCACGGGTTCGCAGAACATGACGGACCCCAGCTACAACAAGCGCGGCAACATCAAGCGCGGGCTGCAGTGGAAGGACCTCATGGTGCGGCTCGAGGGCCCCGCCGCCGTCGGCCTCAACGCCCTCTTCATCACCGACTGGTACAGCGAGACCGACGAGCTGCCCACCGATGCCGAGGCCGAGCCCCTGATCGAGCAGCGGCAGGGGCCCGACAGCCTCGAGTGCCAGGTCGTGCCGAGCGGCCCGGGCTTCGACGGCGAGAACAACCTGCGCCTGTTCAACGCACTCGTCTACGGCGCGCAGGAGAGGCTGATCATCGCGAGCCCCTACTTCGTGCCCGACGACTCGATGCTCTACGCGATCACGACGGCTGCCGAGCGCGGCGTCGAGGTCCAGCTCTTCGCGTGCGAGGTGGCCGACCAGTTCATGGTCTACCACGCCCAGCGCTCGTACTACGAGACGCTGTTGCGGGCCGGTGTCCGCATCTTCCTCTACGAGCGCCCGATCGTGCTGCACTCGAAGCACTTCACCGTGGACGACACCGTCGCGGTGATCGGCTCGAGCAACATGGACATGCGCTCGTTCAGCCTCAACTTCGAGGTGTCGCTGATGGTGCACGGCAAGTCGTTCGTCGACGAGGTCCGCCTCATCGAGGACGACTACCGCCGCAAGTCGCGCGAGATCACCCTCGAGGGCTGGCTGTCCCGTCCCGCGGGCCTGCAGGTGCTCGACAACGTGGCACGGCTGACCGCGTCGGTCCAGTAGGCCCGACGCGGCAGGCCGGCGTCAGAGGAGGCGCGACGACCGAGGAGCGCTACGTCTGCGTCGGCGAGGACTCTGCGTTCTCGGGCTGGCCTGCCGGGCCAGCTAGGCCCGCCGCCGTCGCGCGGTCGAGCGGCTTGCCGAAGGAGGTCACCTCGGCCCCGAGACCGGCGAAGAGGGCGGAGAGCTCGTCGATGCGGGGGCTGTCGGGGCCGGGCCGACGGCGTCGGACGAGCTCCTCGAGGTGGGCGCGGAGCTGGGCCTGGCTGGCGATGACCACGGTGCTCACGCCCTCGTCGTCGGCCCGGGGGTCGGCGTGGACGTCGGCGTCGGGGTGCGAGTACAGCACCGCGGTGTCGAACCACGGCTTGCGGTGGGTCTCGGCACGGACGAGGTCGGAGATGCGCTGCGCCTGGCGCCGGACCTGCTTGCGCGGGGCGTGGCCCTGGTCGTGCGTGCGCAGCTCGAGCGAGGTGAGCGAGTCGCGCTTGACCTGGACCGCGAAGGGCGGCTCCAGCTCGAGGTCGCCGAGGAGCGTCGCGAACGACGAGCCGGCGTCCCGCGGGTGCACGCCGTCGAGCACGACGCCCTTCCACCCCTTGTTCTCGATCACGAGGGCGACCGTCGGCAGCAGGAGGACGTGGTCGACCTGCGCGACGAAACGCCGGGTCCGCGTCGCGTCGACGGGGACGAAGACGAGGTTCGTCACGAGGGCGCCGTCGAGGCCGAGGTCGGTGACCGCGTCGAGCACCATGCGGCGGGAGGTCTCCTCCCACTTCGCCCCGGCCGCGACCAGGGCGCGGCTCTGCTGGGCGGACGTCTCGGCGTCGACGCGCCGCGCCTCGACCTGCTCCAGCTCGCGGGCGTGGGCCTCGGCGGCGTCGCGGGCGGCGCGCTCGCGCTCGGCCGTGGCCTCGTCGAGCGCCCTCCGGTGCGCCTCCTCGCGGGTCCGCAGCGCCTCCTGCGCCGCCGTCGCCCGTCGACGCAGCAGCACCACGAGCACGATCAGCACGATGAGGAGGACGGCGGCGACCGCCCAGGGCAGGTATGTGGTCAGCTCGCTCGCGTCAGGCATGCGCCCAGCAGAACACGCCGGGCGGCAGGCGCCGAGGAGGCGCACCGTGCCCGCCGGAGGCGGTGGCCGAGGGCCTCAGGGACCGCCGAGCCAGTGGTCGATCCGGTGGTGGTCGGGGCGGAAGCCGTTCTGCACGCCCCAGAGCACGGCCTGCGTGCGGCTGGTCGCACCGATGCGCCGGTAGACCGACCGGATGTACGACTTGACCGTGTTCGGGCTGAGGTAGGTCAGGGCGGCGACCTCGGCGTTGCTCTTGCCCTGCGTGATCAGCGCCAGGATCTCCGACTCGCGGTCAGTGATGCCCTCGCGGCGGCCGGGCCAGTCGAGGCCGGGGGCGCTCGGCGCACGGCCCCGGACGTCGCTGACGACCTGCTCGCCTCGGTGCACCGCCTCGAGCGCCTCCACGAGCTCGCGCGCAGTGAGGGTCTTCGAGAGGTACCCGTGCACGCCCTGCGCGAGGGCCGCCTCCACCAGCTCCGGGTGGAAGTTCCAGGTGTAGACGACCACCTTGCCGGCCGCGGGGTTCGCGACGAGCTCGGCGAGCTCGTGGTGGTCGGACTCGGGCTGGGCGAAGGAGTCGTAGAGGACGACGTCGACCTCGTCGGACAGCGCCGTCGTCGCGTCGATCTCGGCGACGACGACCCGGTCGCGGTACTGGTCGAACATGTGGGCGAGGCCGGCGAGCACGACGTCGTAGTCGTCGACGAGGGCGACGGTGATCGAGCGGGTCGGGGCGAGGGGCATGACGACACCATCCCACCCCGAGGGGTGTGCCGCCACACCTCCAGGGGTGGTCTGCTGAGCTGCGCGACTCCACGGCACCGACGGCGCCCGTCGCGCACCTCTCCCGGAAGGAGAACACCATGATCGGACTCATCATCAGCCTGCTCGTCATCGGCCTCATCGCAGGGTTCATCGCCCGAGCGGTCGTCCCCGGGCGTCAGAGCCTCTCGATCGCCATGACGATCCTCCTCGGCGTCATCGGCTCGTTCGTCGGCGGGTTCCTCGGCTTCCTGCTGTTCCAGCACGACCCGACCGACGGCTTCTTCCAGCCCGCCGGCATCATCGGCTCGATCATCGGCGCGATCGTCGTCCTCGCGATCTGGGTCGCCGTCTCCGGCCGACGCAGCGCCGCCCGCCGCTAGGGCCGTCGTCGTCGCGGGGGTGCGCCGGGCCGTCACGGACGTCCCGGCCCCTCCCCCGAGGTGGTGGGCCTGCTCAGCGCCCGGCGGCGTGGCGGGCAGCCACGTCGGCCGCCGTCAGGGCGACGTCGTAGACCGCGGTGTTCTCGAGATCGCCTCGGTAGTGCGGACTGGACGGCGCCTCCGGCCACACTCCCCCCACCGTGTCGTAGCCGATCCGCCACCAGCCCAGGAAGTCCTCGGCCGCGTTCTGCGGCGAGGACGCGACCTGCGCCCCGTCTACGTAGAGGACCATGCCCGACCCGTCGAAGGTGACGGTGGCGAGGTGCCACGCCCCGTCGGCGTAGGAGGCGGTGCTCGACATCGTGTACTGCTGGCCGCTGTACACGCCGAAGACGAGCGTGCCCCGGTTCGTGAGGTAGAGGTGCCGGTCGTACTGGGTCGACGCCCCCGCCTGACTGTTGCCGAAGCCGACGAGCTTCCCCCCGGCTGTCGTCGTCGTCCGGAACCACGTCTCGATCGAGAAGACCTGGGGCGCCCTCAGCCGCTCGGGCGTCGTGACCTGCCCGGTCACCCCGTCGAGCGACAGCCACGGGCTCGGGCCCGACGCGCAGCTCCCCCTCTGGATCATCGCCCCCTGGGTGAGCGTGCCCGCGCGCCCGTTGCCGCTGCTGTCCCGCAGCGACGTGCCGGCACCGTCGTTGTACTGGTAGGCGAAGTGCGTCTGCGCGGCGACAGGTCGATCGAGGCAGGTGAACCGTGACGTGGCGAGGCTGCTCGCCGTCGAGGTCGTGCCGGCGAACGCGGAGTGGCTCGAGCCCAAGACCAGCAGCAGCACGGCTACGCCGCCGACCACGGCGAGCACCGTCCCGGACGCCCTGGCCGCCCACGTCATGGTCGTCACGGGGGCACGCGCACGGTGACGGGACAGACCGAGCGGGTCGACCACCTCCTCGTCGCCCCTCGGCTCGAGCCGGGTCAGGGCGATCAGCGCCAGCACGACCAGCGACGCCAGCAGGCCGCCGGCCACACGGTCGCCGCCGTGCCAGAGCATCGGGGAGCCGACCCCGGGCACGAGCAGGACGCCCACGCCGTGGACGTCCTCGACCGGCACCGGGCTCGAGTCGGCCGTCGTGTTGGCGTCGCCCTGCAGCCGGAGCCCGTCGGCGGTGCTCTCGACCAGCCGGTGCAGCCGCAGCTCGCCGGGGCGGTCAGGGTCGTCCACGAGCAGGACCTGACCGGGGACGAGCTCGTCGGCGTCCAGGGGCATCGCCACGACGACGTCGCCCGCGACGATCGTCGGCGCCATCGACCCCGAGACGACGGTGGTCGGCGACCAGCCCCAGAGGGCCGGCACGGCTGCCCAGAGGAGGAGGCAGGCGATCGTCGTGAGGGCCACCCGCGCACACGTCGCGACGCAGAGGGCACCCCAGAAGGAGAAGGCCGTGCGGCCGGGCTGCGGCGTGGTGGTCGGGGTCATGACAGGACTCCCGCTCCGAGTGGTCGACCGGGGTCGACCGCGGTCAGCGGGTCTGGGCCTCCCAGGTGAAGGCGAGGGCGGCACGCGAGTCCTGCCCGGTGTTCGGAGTGGCCGAGCTCAACGTGTAGGTGAACTGGAAGGAGCGCGACTCGGGGGCGGTGCCCGACGGCGACCAGGTCGGCGCGCCGGTCGCGTAGCCGGTGCGTTGGCTCGCGAAGTCCGCGAGGGTGCCCGACCAGACCTGGGCGTCCTCGGTCGCGGGCGTGAACCCGTCGCACGAGGCGCTCGACCCGCCGGTGCCCTGCACGATCCGCAGGTCGAGGTAGGACGAGAGCGAGTTCGTCGTCGTCGCCGACGTGCCGTAGAGCCTGACCGCCGACGGCAGGGTGCCCTTCGACGTGACCGTGATGCACTTGCTGCCCGTGTCGCCGGGCTTCAGGCCGGAAGCTGAGAACAGGGCGACGTCGGAGTCGTCGTCCGTGAGCTGGACGGTGCCGGTCGACCAGTTGCTGGTCGGGTTCGACGTGCTGGCGGAGAACGCCGAGTACGAGGCGGTCGAGATGATCGCGCCGGAGGCGATCACGGCGACGGGCAGGGCTGCCCAGCGGGCACGGCGCGTCCAGCGGGCGCGGCTGATCGTTCGGGACATGTCGGGAGGTCTCTCGGGTCGCGCCTCGGGAGCCCCCGGTGGTGCCGGTCGGGTAGGGATTCGCGAGGGTCGGCACGGTGCCGATGACGTGACGGTACCGACGGGTCGCCAGGACGGTAAGGGGTCGGGTGTCCCCAAAGATGGGGATGTCGCTGTACCCCGCGCCTTCCTGCGCCTGTTCCGCCACGCGACCGAGCGGCCGCACTCACTTTCCGTACGTCGCCGTGCCGTGCGCCGCCGTCCACCGCGAGCCGACACGGCGCAGGGGCCTGAGCAGCTCGCGCGCCGCTGACGATCGATTCGGGGTCGGCCGACCAGGACGTCCGAGGACACGACGGCTCGACACGTGGATCACGACTCGCGGGGTGGGCCCTACCGGGCTCGAACCGATGACATCCACGGTGTAAACGTGGCGCTCTACCAACTGAGCTAAAGGCCCTCGCGCCGGGCGGGCCGGGCGAGCAGGAGACAGGTTATCGCGAAGCAGACGCGACCGGCGCCTCCTGCGGGCTGGCCCTGACGGCGAGTCAGGCCGGGACGGACGTGAGCTGGTCGAGCGCGGCGCGGTAGTCGGCCAGCGAGCGTGCCTGGCCGGGCTCGGTGAGGAAGTGCTCGCGGATGACGCCGTCGACGTCGATGAGGAACGTCGCGCGGGTGGCGAAGCCCTTGTGCTCGAGGAACACGCCGTACTCCTTCGAGACCTCGCCGTGCGGCCAGAAGTCGGCCAGGAGGGTGAAGTCGTAGCCCTCCTCCTCGGCGAAGGCCCGCAGGGTCGCCTTCGAGTCGACGGAGATGCCGATCAGCTCGACGCGGGCGTCCTGGAACATCGCCAGGTTGTCGCGGAGCGTGCAGAGCTCGGCGGTGCAGGTGCTGGAGAAGGCCAGCGGGAAGAAGACGAGGGCGACGGGGCGCACGCCGCGGTAGTCCGCCAGTCGCACGTGCTCGCCGAACTGGTTCGGCAGATCGAAGTCGGGAGCCTGGATGTCGTTCTCCAGCGCCATGAGCACGTTCCTTCCGCGCCGGTCCGGGCGACCGACGTCAACACGAGGAGCGATGTTACGCCTCTGACGGCCGCGCGCGAGGACGTTCTCCCAGGGCGTGCCGAGCCTCCGTCGGCGGAGCCAACTAGACTCGCCAGGTCAGTGCGCGACGACGACCCGGGACCCGAGCCGCGTCGAGCTGGCCGCCGTGCGCCCCCGTGGGGCGGCGGCTGTTGTCCACCACACACGAGTGATAGAGGTCAAGGGTGACGGTAAACGATCAGGATCCGTACACGGTCGACACGACCGACCAGGATCCCGAGGAGACCGCCGAGTGGAGGGAGTCCCTCGACTCCCTCGTCGCGGCGCAGGGCCACGAACGCGCACGTCAGATCATGAAGAGCCTGCTGTCTCGCTCGAGCGAGCTGCACCTCGGCGTGCCGATGGTCCCGAAGACCGACTACGTGAACACCATCGCCCCCGAGGACGAGCCCGAGTTCCCCGGCGACGAAGAGCTCGAGCGCCGTTATCGCCGCTGGGTCCGCTGGAACGCGGCCGTCACGGTGCACCGCGCCCAGCGCCCCGGTGTCTCGGTCGGCGGCCACATCTCGACCTACGCCTCGTCGGCCGCCCTCTACGAGGTCGGCTACAACCACTTCTTCCGCGGCCAGGACCACGCGGGCGGCGGCGACCAGGTCTTCTTCCAGGGCCACGCCTCCCCCGGCATGTACGCCCGCGCGTTCCTCGAGGGCCGCCTCGGCACCGACCAGCTCGACGGCTTCCGCCAGGAGAAGTCGCACCACACCGGCGGCCTCAGCTCGTACCCGCACCCCCGGCTCATGCCGCAGTTCTGGCAGTTCCCGACCGTGTCGATGGGCCTCGGGCCGATCAACGCGATCTACCAGGCGCAGGTCGCCAAGTACCTCACCAACCGCGGCATCAAGGATGCCTCCGACCAGCAGGTCTGGGCGTTCCTGGGCGACGGCGAGATGGACGAGGTCGAGAGCCGCGGCCAGCTCCAGGTGGCGGCCAACGAGGGGCTCGACAACCTCAACTTCGTCATCAACTGCAACCTCCAGCGCCTCGACGGCCCGGTCCGCGGCAACGGCAAGATCATCCAGGAGCTCGAGAGCTTCTTCCGCGGTGCCGGCTGGAACGTCATCAAGGTCGTCTGGGGCCGCGAGTGGGACGACCTGCTCGCCCGCGACACCGAGGGCGCGCTGCTCAACCTGATGAACACGACGCCCGACGGCGACTTCCAGACCTACAAGGCCGAGAGCGGCGCGTACGTCCGCGAGAACTTCTTCGGCCGCGACCCCCGCGCCCTCGAGCTCGTGAAGGACTTCACCGACGACCAGGTCTGGAACCTCAAGCGCGGCGGCCACGACTACAAGAAGGTCTACGCGGCCTTCAAGGCCGCCAGCGAGCACAAGGGCCAGCCCACCGTCATCCTCGCGAAGACCGTCAAGGGCTACGGCCTCGGCCCGGCCTTCGAGGGTCGCAACGCGACCCACCAGATGAAGAAGCTCACGCTCGACAACCTCAAGCAGTTCCGCGACGAGATGCGCATCCCGATCAGCGACGCGCAGCTCGACGAGGACCCGTACCTGCCGCCGTACTACCACCCGGGCGACGGCGACGAGGCGATCCAGTACCTGCACGAGCGTCGACGCGCCCTCGGCGGCTACGTGCCCGAGCGCCGCAGCAAGTACACCGAGATCGCGGTTCCCGAGGCGAAGTCCTACGACGTCGTCCGCAAGGGCTCGGGCAAGCAGGAGGTGGCCACCACGATGGCCTTCGCCCGCCTGCTCAAGGACCTGCTGCGCTCCCCCGACTTCGGCCACCGCATCGTCCCGATCATCCCGGACGAGGCCCGCACCTTCGGCATGGACGCGTACTTCCCGACGTCGAAGATCTACAACCCCAACGGGCAGCACTACACGTCCGTCGACCGGGAGCTGCTGCTGGCCTACAAGGAGAGCCCGCAGGGCCAGCTCCTGCACGTCGGCATCAACGAGGCCGGCGCCTTCGCGGCCTTCACCGCCGTGGGCACGTCGTACTCGACGCAGGGCGAGCCGCTCATCCCGGTCTACGTCTTCTACTCGATGTTCGGCTTCCAGCGGACCGGCGACGCCATGTGGGCAGCGGGCGACCAGATGGCCCGCGGGTTCATCATCGGCGCCACGGCGGGCCGCACGACGCTGACCGGCGAGGGCCTGCAGCACGCGGACGGCCACTCGCTGCTGCTCGCCTCGACCAACCCCGCCGTCGTCTCGTACGACCCGGCGTACGGCTACGAGCTCGGGCACATCGTCAAGGCGGGCATGGACCGCATGTACGGCAAGAACGACGACGGCACCCCGTCGCACGACGACCCGAACGTCATGTTCTACATCACCGTCTACAACGAGCCGATGCAGCAGCCCGTCGAGCCGGACGACCTCGACGTGGACGGCGTCGTGCGCGGCATCTACAAGTTGAAGTCCGCCGAGAACCTGGGGCCCCGCGCCCAGCTGCTCGCCTCGGGCGTCGGCGTGCGCTGGGCCCTCGAGGCCCAGCAGCTGCTCGCCGACGACTGGAACGTGGCCGCCGATGTGTGGAGCGTCACCTCGTGGAACGAGCTGCGCCGCGACGGTCTCGAGGCCGAGGAGCACAACTTCCTCAACCCGAGCGCCGAGCCCCGCACGCCCTACGTCACCGAGAAGCTCCAGGGCTCCGAGGGCCCGGTCATCGCGACGTCCGACTTCATGGCGGCCGTGCCCGACCAGATCCGCGAGTACGTGCCCGGCGACTACCTGACGCTCGGCGCCGACGGCTTCGGCTTCTCGGACACCCGCGCGGCTGCTCGTCGGTTCTTCAAGATCGACGGCCCCTCCATGGTGGTCCGCACGCTGCAGGCGCTCGCGCGTCGCGGCGACGTCGACCGCAGCGTCGTCCAGCAGGCGATCGACCGCTACCAGCTGCACGACGTGACGGCCGGCACCAGCGGCACCGCCGGCGGGGAGAGCTGACGACCGCGTGAGCGCCGAGCGGGTCCCAGCCTCGCCGATGGAGCCGTCCGCGGCCACGAAGGGGCGAACGCTCGCGTGGCTGCGGACGGTGTCCGGGGAGTTGTCGACGGCGACCATCAAGCGGCTGGAGGAGACGCTCCCCTGGTACGGCGACATGCCGCCCGGCCGCCGGTCGGCGGTGGGGCTCGTCGCCCAGGCGGGCATCACCTCCTTCATCAGCTGGTTCGACGATCCCCGGTCGACGCCGTGGATCGCCGCCGACGTGTTCGGCGCGGCCCCTCGAGAGCTGCTCCGCTCCATCAGCCTCCAACAGACCCTCCAGCTCATCCGGGTCACGGTCGAGGTGGTCGAAGAACGCGTCAAGGACGGCGACGACAGCCTGCGGGAGGCGATCCTCCTGTACTCGAGGGAGATCGCGTTCGCCTCGGCGGACGTCTACGCCCGGGCCGCCGAGGCGCGCGGCCTCTGGGACGCCCGGCTCGAGGCCCTCGTGGTCGACTCGATCCTGCGGGGCGAGTACGACGACGAGCTGCCGAGCCGCATCGCCGCGCTCGGCTGGCACGGCCACGGCGAGGTGTCCGTGCTGGTCGGCACGGCCCCCCGCATGCTCGACGTCGACCAGCTCCGCCGCACGGCGCGCCACCTCGACGCCGACGTCCTGATCGGCGTGCAGGGCAGCCGGCTGGTGCTCGTGATCGGCCGAGCCGAGCAGGAGACCGACGAGAACGGCGTCTCGACGTCGCAGCCCCCGTTCACCGACATCGCGTCGGCCCTCGAGCCCGGCTTCGGCGACGGCCACCTCGTGCTCGGCCACGAGGTGCCGAGCCTCGTCGAGGCGGCGCAGAGCGCCAAGGCCGCCCTCGCCGGGTTCGCCGTCGCCCGGTCGTGGCGGAACGCGCCTCGTCCGGTGCTCGCCGACGACCTGCTCCCCGAGCGCGCCCTCGCCGGCGACCCCCTCGCCCGCTCGACCCTCGTCAACCGCATCTACAAGCCGCTGAAGACGCACTCGACCGAGCTGCTCACGACCCTGTGGTGCTACCTCGACAACGGGCGGTCGCTCGAGGCCACGGCACGCGAGCTGTTCGTGCACCCCAACACGGTCCGCTACCGCCTCAAGCGCGTCTCGGACGTGATCGGCTGGGACGCCACCGGCTCACGGGAGGCCATCGTGCTGCAGTCGGCGCTCATCCTCGGGTCGATCGCCGACACGGACGGGCAGACGCCCCGGCGACGCTGACCGCTGCGGTCGCGGCTGTGGGTCGCGGCTGTGGTGATCCACAGTGTCCCCAGCGATCTTTGGTCGAGTTGCTCCACACGGACGGGACACGTCGTTGGCATGATGGTCGAGTGATCGTCGTCGTAGCGCCCGGACAGGGCTCCCAGTCCCCCGGATTCCTCGAGCCCTGGCTGGAGGACGACGCCCAGCGCCGCCTCCTCGAGCAGCTTTCCGAGTCGGCCGGCGTCGACCTCGTCGCCCACGGCACGACGTCCGACGCCGACACCATCCGCGACACCGCCGTGGCCCAGCCCCTCATCGTCGCCGCCGGCCTGCTCACGGCTCGCGCCCTCTTCTCCCGCGTCGACCGTAGCCGCGTCGGCGGCGTCGCCGGCCACTCGGTCGGCGAGTTCACCGCGGCGGCCGTGGCCGGCGTGCTCACCGACGACGACGCCGTGCGCCTGGTCGCCGAGCGCGGCCGCGCGATGGCCGAGGCAGCCTCGTCGGTCGAGACCGGCATGAGCGCCGTCCTCGGCGGGGACGAGGCCGAGCTCGCCGCCCGCCTCGAGGCCCTCGGGCTCACCGCAGCCAACCACAACGGCGGCGGACAGATCGTCGTCGCGGGCGAGCTGAGTGCCCTCGCCGCCCTCGCCGCCGAGCCGCCCGCCAAGAGCCGGGTCGTGCCGCTGCAGGTCGCCGGGGCGTTCCACACGCGCTTCATGGAGCCGGCCGTCGAGCGCCTCCGCACCGCCGCCTCCTCCGTCACCGCCTCGGACCCGACCCTGCGGCTCTGGACGAACCACGACGGCAGCGCCGTCGACTCCGGCAACCGCTTCGTCGAGCTGCTCGTCGGCCAGGTGTCCTCGCCTGTCCGGTGGGACGCCGTCATGACCTCGTTCGCCGACGCCGGCGTCACCGGCATCGTCGAGCTCGCCCCTGCGGGCGCCCTGACCGGCCTCGCCAAGCGCGCGCTGCGCGGAGTCCCCTCCGTCGCGGTGAAGACCCCCGACGACCTGCAGGCCGCCGTCGACCTCCTCGAGGGAGCAGAATGACCACCCCCCAGCTCAAGCAGCAGCACGGCACCGAGTACACGCGCATCCTGTCCATCGGCGCCGCCCGGGGCGACCAGGTCGTGCCGAACGCCGACATCGTCGAGCCGATCGACTCGAGCGACGAGTGGATCCAGCAGCGCACCGGCGTCGTGACGCGCGTGCGGGCGTCGTCCGAGGTGCACGTCGTCGACCTCGCCGAGGCCGCCGCGAACGAGGCGATCGCCAAGGCCGGCATCCGTGCCGACCAGATCGGCGTCGTGCTCGTCTCGACCATCAGCGGCGGCGTCGCGACCCCCTCGGTCGCCTCGCTGCTCGCCGAGAAGATCGGTGCGAACCCGGCCGCCGCCTACGACATCTCGGCCGCCTGCGCCGGCTACGCCTACGGCATCGCGCAGGCCGACTCGTTCGTGAAGTCCGGTCTCGCCGAGTACGTGCTCGTCGTCGGGGCCGAGAAGCTCAGCGACTTCATCGACCCGACCGACCGCACCATCTCGTTCCTCCTCGGCGACGGGGCGGGCGCGGCGGTCGTCGGCGCGAGCGACACCCCCGGCATCGCCCCCACCGTCTGGGGCAGCGACGGCTCGAAGTGGGACGCCATCCGCATGACGAACACGATGCAGGAGTACCGCGCCGGGGCCGGCGAGGTCGCCTGGCCCACCCTCCGCCAGGAGGGCCAGACCGTCTTCCGCTGGGCCGTGTGGGAGATGGTCAAGGTCGCGAAGCAGGCCCTCGAGCAGGCCGGCGTCACGAGCGACCAGCTCGCCGCGTTCGTTCCTCACCAGGCCAACATGCGCATCGTCGACGAGTTCGCCAAGCAGCTCGGCCTGCCGGACACGGTCGTCATCGCCCGCGACATCGCGACCACCGGCAACACGTCCGCCGCCAGCATCCCGCTCGCGACCCACCGCCTCCTCGAGGAGCACCCCGAGCTCAGCGGCGGCCTGTCGCTGCAGATCGGCTTCGGCGCGGGGCTCGTGTTCGGCGCCCAGGTGGTCGTCCTCCCGTAGCGCGCCGCGACGGCTCGCCGCCGCCGCCCTGTATAGGCTTTACCCCGGTCACCACGACACCCCCTCAAGGAGAACACACCATGGCACTGTCCACCGAAGAAGTCCTCGCCGGCCTGGCCGAGCTCGTCAACGACGAGACGGGCATCGCGACCGACACCGTCGAGATGGACAAGTCGTTCACCGACGACCTGGACATCGACTCCATCTCGATGATGACCATCGTGGTCAACGCCGAGGAGAAGTTCGACGTGAAGATCCCCGACGAAGAGGTCAAGAACCTCAAGACCGTCGGCGACGCCGTCACCTTCATCACCAAGGCACAGGACTAGACGTCGACGGCCCGGTCTCCCCTCGGGGCGACCGGGCCTCTCCGTCCCCCCTCGTGGGCTCCGCGCCTGCCGAGGGACGCACCGTCTCTCCAGGAGAATCGTCATGACCAAGAAGATCGTCGTCACCGGCCTCGGTGGCACCTCCCCCCTCGGCGGCACCGCCGTCGACAGCTGGAACGCGCTCCTCACGGGCGAGTCCGGCATCACGACCCTCGAGCAGGAGTGGGTCGCCAAGTACGAGCTGCCCGTCACCATCGCCGGCCAGGCCAAGGTGCCGTCGGCCGACGTGCTGGACCGCCGCGAGACCAAGCGCCTCGACCCGTCCAGCCAGTTCGCCCTCACCGCCGCGCGCGAGGCCTGGGCCGACGCCGGCTCGCCCGAGGTCGTCCCCGAGCGCTTCATCGTCGACTGGGCCACCGGCATCGGCGGCGTGTGGACCCTGCTCGACGCGTGGGACACCCTCCGCGAGAAGGGCCCGCGGCGCGTGCTGCCGATGACCGTGCCGATGCTGATGCCCAACGGGCCCGCCGCCGCGATCTCGATGAGCCTCGGCGCGCGCGCCGGCGCCCGCACGGTCGTCTCGGCATGCGCCTCCAGCACCGAGTCGATCGCCATGGCCTACGACCACCTCCAGTCCGGCCTCGCCGACATCGCCGTCGCCGGCGGCTCCGAGGCGGCCATCCACCCGATGCCCCTCGCCTCGTTCGCGGCCATGCAGGCGCTCTCGAAGCGGAACGACGACCCGGCCACCGCTTCCCGTCCGTACGACGTCACCCGGGACGGCTTCGTCCTCGGCGAAGGAGGCGCGGCGCTCGTCCTCGAGACCGAGGAGCACGCGCTGGCCCGCGGCGCCCGCATCTACGCCGAGCTGATCGGCGGAGCGGTCACGAGCGACTCGTACCACATCACCGCCCCTGACCCCGAGGGCACCGGTGCCGCCCGGGCGGTCATCGCGACGCTCGAGAACGCCGGCGTCGAGCGCGACCAGGTCGTGCACGTGAACGCGCACGCGACCAGCACGCCGGTCGGCGACATCGCCGAGTACCACGCGATCAAGCGGGTCTTCGGCGACCACACCTCGAAGCTGATCGTCTCGGCGACCAAGGCGTCGACCGGGCACCTGCTCGGCGGTGCCGGAGCCATCGAGGCCCTCTTCACGGTGAAGGCGCTGCACGAGCGCATCGCTCCCCCGACGATCAACGTCACGCAGATGGACGACGAGATCGACCTCGACGTCGTGGTCGGCGAGCCGCGCCGGCTGCCCGACGGCGAGATCGTCGCGGTCAGCAACTCGTTCGGCTTCGGCGGGCACAACGCGGTCGTCGCGTTCCGCTCGGTCTGATCCTCCCTGCCCGCGCCTCCGCGACGGGCGCGACGAAGGCCGGTGTCCCCACGGGGTCACCGGCCTTCGTCGCGTCGCGCGGGTGCGTGGAGGTCAGCCGACGGGCGTCGACGACCGAGGTCAGCGACCGAGGCCGGCGACCGAGGTCAGCCGACCTTGTGCAGCCAGACGACGGGGTTGCCCTCGCCGCTGTAGCGGAACGGCTCCAGTTCGTCGTCCCAGGCCTGGCCGAGCGCGAGCCGCAGCTCGCGGTGCAGCTCGAGCGCGTTCGAGCCCGCGATGTCCATGGCGTAGCGGATCCGGTCCTCGGGCACGACGGTGTTGCCCGCCGTGTCGGTCTGCGCGAAGAACACCCCGAGGTCGGGCGTGTGCATCCAGCGCCCGCCGTCGTTCTCGACGCCCGGATCTTCCGTGACCTCGTACCGGAGGTGCTCCCAGCCGCGCAGCGCCGAGGCGATGCGCGCGCCGGCACCTTCGTCGCCCTGCCAGGAGAACTCGGTCCGCTGGGCGCCGGAGAGGACCGGCTGCGCCACCCAGGCGAAGTTCACGGCGTGCCCGAGGGCACGACCGACCGCCCACTCGACATGCGGGCACAGTGCACGAGGGGACGAGTGCACGAAGAGCACTCCCCTAGCCGTTGCAGCAGCCACGATTCCTCCATCCGTTAGGTGCGACTTCCCCATCGACCTGTGGACACGTGGACCGTGTGCGTGCTTTCGTGCATGTTCGGTTGTGCGCGGACCTCGGTCCGCTGGGTCGATCATGACACGTGCTCCCTGAACGTCACAACCGTGCAACGGCTGGCAATCGGCCCGGCCTGTCCCCGCCGGGCAGGGCAGGACGCGCGACGAGGAGGCGGCGGGCGCGCCCTCGGACCCGCCCGCGCCTCCTACTTGGCCTGCGAGTAGTCGTCGACGACGGCCACGGTCAGCGGGAACCGCACCGGGGCGTCGCCGAACAGCATCCGGCCCGCGGCCGCAGCCGCCTCGACGACGAGGGCCGCGACCTCGTCGGCCGTGTCCGCCGGCGCGTGCACGACGACCTCGTCGTGCAGGAAGAACGTGAGGTGCGGGGCGTCGTCGCCGCGTTCGCCGAAGCGGTCGTGCAGCGCCTGGCGGAACGCCCCCAGCCAGCACAGCGCCCACTCGGCCGCCGTGCCCTGTACGACGAAGTTGCGGGTGAAGCGCCCCCACGACCGGGCGTCGCGCCCGACCTCGGCACGGGGCATCTCGGGTGGCAGCTCGTCGGCGGCGGTGTCGGCCGGCGACGGCGAGGTCCGCCCGAGGAGGGTGCGGACCACTCCCCCCTGCTCGCCGGTCCGGGCGGCGGTCTCGACGAGGGCCATCGCCTGCGGGAACCGGCGTGCCAGCCGCGGTACGAGACGCCCGCTCTCACCCTGGGTCGCGCCGTACATCGCCCCGAGCATCGCGACCTTGGCCTCGGCCCTGCTCGCCACCGCGCCGCTCGCCACGATGCCCTCGTAGAGGTCGCCCTGGCCCGCCGCCGCCATCGCGCGGTCGCCGGAGAGGCCGGTCAGTATGCGCGGCTCGAGCTGCGAGGCGTCGGCGACGACGAGCTTCCAGCCCGGGTCGGCCACGACGGCCGCCCGGACGGCCCGCGGCAGCTGCAGGGCGCCTCCCCCGCTCGTGGCCCAGCGACCCGTGACGCTGCCGGCCAGCACGTAGTCGGGCCGGAAGCGCCCGTCACGCACCCAGGCGTCGAGCCAGGCCCAGCCGTTGGCGACGAGCAGCCGCTGTCGCTTCTTGTACCGCAGCAGGGGCTCGACGGCTGGGTGGTCGTGACGCTCGAGCTCCCACTTGGTCGTCGAGGCGACGTGGACGCCGGCCGAGTTGAGCGCGCGCACCAGCTCGGCGGGCGAGTCGGGGTTGAGGTCGGGGGCGTCGAGCCGGCTGCGCACCTCGTCGAGGTCGGTGCGCATCAGCGCCGGTCGTTCCCCCGCGGCCGGCCGTGGCCCGAGAGCCTCGCTGAGGACGCGGTCGTGTACGCGGGCCGACCACGGCACGCCGTGGTGCCGCATCTCGACGGCGATCAGCGCGCCCGTCGACTCCGCGGTCGACAGCAGCTCGAGTCGTGCCCGCTCGGGGCTCGTCTCGATCGCCGCCCGCTGACGGAGGAACTCCCCCGCCGGGTCGGGCAGCGACTCGGGCAGCACGTCGAAGAGCCCGTCGCGGGGACCGTCCACGCCCTGCGGGACGTCCCACGGGCCGCGGGGCGCCCCGTGCAGCTCCGACCCGGCCGTCGCGACGGCCGACCGCAGCAGCGCGTGGCAGAGCCGCAGGTCGACGCAGCGCGCCACGCGGACGCCCGCCTCGAGGAGGCGCGGGTACCACCGGGGGGTGTCGTCCCAGACCCAGCGGGGCCCTGCCGTGCCCTCGGGGCCCGACTCGCGCCTCCGGACGGCCTCGGCCAGGTCGGCGTCGCCGACGACCTCGACGTCGCCCGGGGCCAGTACCTGGTCGGGGGCGGGACGCCGCCACGTCGTCAGCTCGACGTCGCCGTCGGCGAGGCGACGGGCGAGCACGAACATCCGTCGATCATCCCACCCCCGGGCGACAGGACGCGCCCACGGCCCCGGAGCCTCGCCGCTCGCTCCGTCGGGACCGGCCACGCCGTCAGTGCAGCAGGGCGCCGTCGCGGTCGAGCACGTTCTTCTCGCCGGCCTCGATCGGCACTGTCAGTCGGTTCTGCGGGGGCGGGATCGGGCAGTTGAAGGCGTACGAGAACGCGCAGGGCGGCAGAACTGCCTGGTTGAAGTCGAGCACGATCGTGCCGTCGTCGCCGGGGGTCGGGAAGAGGAAGCGGCCGACCGAGTAGGTGCTCTCGCCGTTCGTCGCGTCGCCGAAGACGAGCTGGAGGCGTTCGCCGGATCCGCTCGGGAACGCGGCCAGCTCGTGGTCGACGCCGCCGAGCGAGAACCGGATGAGCCCGGGCAGGGGCTTCGGGCGGCTCAGGTCGAGGTCCGCCTGGTGCCGGATGTCCACCTCCGTGCCTGCCTCGGTCGGCACGAAGTCGGCCGTCACCACCCAGGCAGGCTCGTGCTCGAACGAGTCGATCGACCCGAACCGACGGATGCCCTCGGAGTCCGCGTCCCAGACGCGCAGCCCCCAGCTCGTGCTGTCGTCGTTCGCGATGACGGTCCCGGAGAGGGTGTCGGAGAACCTCACGGCGCTCGGCGTCACCGCGTCGTCGCCCACGACGAGCACGGTGCCGTCCACGACCTCGTCGTCCACCCGGACGCCGTCGGCGGCCGTCGCGGTGACGAGGAGCCCCGCGAGGCCGTCGGGCGCCGGGGCCCAGGTGCCCGCGACGCCCCAGACGGGCTGGGCGGAGTCGACCCACTGCGTGTTGACGAGCGCCAGGGGGCCGCGCGGGCTCACGGCGCGGGCGCGCCTGGCCTCGTGGAACCGGGCGAGCTCGTCGGCGGGGCTGCGGGTGTCGGTCATGCGTCCTCCTCGGGGTGCGCGCGGGTCGCCGCGTCGGGCGTGACCATCATCGACCCGTCCGGGGCCGCGCGCCCTGCGGCACGGCGAGGTCCGGGGCTGATCGGCCCGGTGGGCGGGTCAGACGTCGTCCGGGACGCCCAGGCGGCCCAGCTGCTCCTCGAACGAGACCACGTCGACGAACGGGTCGCGACGCTCGGTGTGCCGCAGGGAGACCAGCGCGGCGAACTCGTCCGCCGCGCGCGTCACGCGCTCGGGCAGGCCCGTGGCCGTCGAGTCGCCGGCGCCCCAGTCCTCCGCCGCGGCGAAGACGCCGGTGGGCACGACGACGGCACGCAGGTAGGAGAAGAGCGGGCGCAGCTCGTGGTCGAGGACGAGCGAGTGCCGCGCCGTGCCCGCCGTCGCGCCGATCAGCACGGGCGTGCCGGTCAGGGCCGTGTTGTCGAGCACGTCGAAGAACGACTTGAAGAGGCCGCTGTAGGAGCCCGTGAAGACCGGCGTGACGGCGACGACCCCGTCCGCGGCGCCGACGGCCGCCAGCACGTCCGCCAGCGCCTCGGACGGGAACCCCGTCAGCATCGCGTCGGTGACGTCGTGGGCGTGGTCACGGAGTTCGACGACCCGGAACTCGGCGGGCGAACCCTGGTCGAGCAGGGCCCGGGCGCTCGCCTCGGCGAGACGGTCGGCGAGGAGCCGGGTGGAGGAGGGCTGGCCGAGCCCTGCCGAGAGGACGATGATCTTCCTGGTGCTCACGGGGCGCCTCCTACAGGCTCGGGACGGACGCGGCGTCGGCCGTGACCGAGGACGTGACGGACGAGGTCGCGGCGGAGGCGGCGGCCGCGGCCACGAGGGAGGCGTGCGTCGGCGCGTCGGGGACGCCCGCAGCACGACGGGACGCGAACTCGCGGCGGAGCACGGGCACGACCTCCTCGCCGAGGATGTCGAGCTGCTCGAGGACGGTCTGCAGGGGCAGGCCCGCGTGGTCGATGAGGAACAGCTGACGCTGGTAGTCGCCGACGTACTCGCGGAAGCCGAGCGTGCGGTCGATGACCTCCTGCGGGCTGCCGACGGTGAGCGGCGTCTGGCTCGTGAAGTCCTCCATGCTCGGACCGCGGCCGTAGACGGGGGCCTCGTCGAAGTACGGGCGGAAGGCGCGCTTCGCGTCCTGCGAGTTCTTGGCCATGAAGACCTGCCCGCCGAGCCCGACGATCGCCTGGTCGGCGCGGCCGTGGCCGTGGTGCTCGAAGCGGCTGCGGTAGAGGTCGACCATCTGCTTCGTGTGCGAGGCAGGCCAGAAGATGTGGTTGGCGAAGAACCCGTCGCCGTAGTACGCGGCCTGCTCGGCGATCTCCGGGCTGCGGATCGAGCCGTGCCAGACGAACGGGGCGACGCCGTCGAGCGGGCGGGGCGTCGCGGTGAAGCCCTGCAGCGGCGTGCGGAAGTGGCCCTTCCAGTCGACGACGTCCTCGGTCCAGAGGCGGCGCAGCAGAGCGTAGTTCTCGATGGCCAGGTTGATCCCCTGGCGGATGTCCTTGCCGAACCAGGGGTAGACCGGGCCCGTGTTGCCGCGGCCGAGGGTCAGGTCGACCCGGCCGTCGGCGAGGTGCTGCAGCATCGCGAAGTCCTCGGCGATCTTCACCGGGTCGTTCGTCGTGATGAGCGTCGTCGCCGTGCTCAGCTGGATGCGCTCGGTCGTCGCCGCGATCGTGGCGAGCAGCGTCGTCGGGCTCGAGTTCACGAAGGGCGGGTTGTGGTGCTCGCCAGCCGCGAAGACGTCGAGGCCCACCTCCTCGACCTTCTGGGCGATGGTCACCATCGCCTTGATGCGCTCGTGCTCGGTCGGCACCCGGCCGGTGGTCGGGTCGGCCGTGATGTCGCCGACGGAGAAGACTCCGAACTGCATGGTCTCACCTCAGATCTAGTTCATGCGTCTGCATGTAGATGGGTGAACGACCTGTCGGGCGGGACTATTCCCGGCCGTGTCAGCGAGGTGCGATCGGCGGCGCGAGGCGGAGGAACCGCTCGGCGACCTGGGCGCTCTGCACCGGGCCGTCACCGTCACGGTCGAGCTGCGGCGAGTCGAACTCAACCCACCACGTCCGGGCCGAGCCGCCGATCGCGGACACGCCCTGCCACGCTGAGCCACCTGCGCGCATGACGACGCCCGTGGGGCCGAAGGGCCACGGCGACGTCGGATCCTCGTCGGAGTCGAGCACGTACACCTGCGCCCCGACACCCATCCGCGGCTCGGCGCCGACGGACGCGAGGGAGTCGTCCCCCTGGTCGGGGCCTGCGCTCTTGCTGAAGAACATCCCGCCATGGTGCCAGACGGACGAGCGGGAGGGCTGGGAGGCGCGGCTCCGGCGCCGGCGCGGGAGTAGGGCGGACGGGACTTGAACCCGTGACCGATCGATTATGAGTCGACTGCTCTAACCGGCTGAGCTACCGCCCCGTGTCGCCGGCCCGACCGGCACCCGCGGGTGTGGTCAGTACGAGACGACGTCGGTGGTGGGAGCCACCGGCTGCCCACGATACAGGCCCTCGAAGACGTTGAGCGTGCGCTCGATGTCGTGCCCCTCGATCATCCGGAGGCTGGCTCGCCGCATCGTGAGGTACTCGTCGTCGGGGGACGTGAGCACCCGCGTCAGCTTGTCGGCCAGGTCGGCGCTGTCGCCGGGGCGGAACAACCAGCCGTTGCCGCCGTCGTCGACCAGGTGCGGCAGGGCCATCGCGTCCGCGACCACGATCGGCAGACCTGACGCCATCGCCTCGAGGCTCGCGATGCTCTGCAGCTCGGCGATCGACGGCATCGCGAACACGGTGGCGTCGGTGAGGGTGCGGCGCAGCTCGGCGTCGGAGAGGTAGCCGGCGAACGTGACGCGCCCGGCGAGGCCCAGGTCGACGCTGAGCTGCTGCAGGTGACGCATGAGGTCGCCGCCGCCGACGATCGTGAGCGTGCTCTCGAGCGTCGGGTCGATCAGCGTCATGGCGCGCAGCAGCACGTCGATCTGCTTCTCGGCGGTGACGCGTCCGACGAAGACGATGCGGTTGCCCTCGGGCCGGTCGTCGCGGGCCGTGTAGTTCGACGCCTCGATGCCGCACGAGACCGCGAGCACGCCCTCGACGTCGATCGCCTTCTCGAGGAACCGGGCCGCCTTGTCGGTCGGCGTCGTCATCGACTCGACGCGGTGGTAGGTGCGGCTCGCGTCGGCCCAGGCCATCTTCACCGCCGTGGCCCGCAGCGCGTGCGGCAGCCCCGTGTGCTCGAGCAGGTTCTCGGGCATGAAGTGGTTGGTCGCCACGGCCCGGATGCCGAGGCGGTTCGCGACCCGGACCACCGCGCGGCCGATCACGATGTGCGACTGGATGTGGACGACGTCGGGCTGGATCTGGCGGATGACGCGCTCGGCGTTGGCCTCGGCGCGCCACGGCGTCGCGAAGCGCAGCCAGTCGTGCAGGGGCCACCGGGTCGAGTAGAGCCGGTGGACCGTCAGGGTCACGCCCGCGTGCTGCTCCAGGAACGTGCCGTGCTTGCGGCTGGCGGCGGGGGCGAGGACGTGCACGTCGTGGCCCCGGGCCGCCATGCCGACGGCGAGCCGCTCGGCGAAGTTCGCGGCACCGTTGACGTCGGGCGGGAACGTGTCGGCGGCGATCAGCACGGTCAACCTCGGCGCGTCGGCCCAGGCTGCGGTGTCGCTCGGATCGGTCGGTCCGTGGGCGTCGGTCACGTTGTCAGTCCTTGTCGTGAGGGATGGTCGGGCCCGGGTGCAGGAGGAGGCGGGACGGCGGATCGGAGAACCGGACGCCCGGCGACCCGCGTCGACCACGGTAGCTCAGCTGACCCTCTTCTTCTGCGGCTGGTGCTTGGCGAGCTGGAAGACGCCGGCGACGGCGACGGCCCCCGCCACCAGGAAGAGCACGGCGGCGATCGGCGGCGCCGTGGCCGCCTCGCCGAGCACGACGATCCCGATGGTGACCGCGATGATCGGGTCGACGACGGTCAGGCCCGCGATGACGAGGTCGGGCGACCCCGACGAGTACGCGTTCTGGACGAAGTAGCCGCCGAGCACCGCGGCCGCGACGAGCATGACGATGCAGACGACCTCGAGCCAGTCGAAGGTGCCCGACGTGATCCTGTTGAGCACGACCTTGGCGAGGGTCGCGACGAACCCGTACAGGACCCCGGCGCCGATGACGTAGAACAGGACGTTGCGGCGGTGCCGCAGCACGACGAAGGCGGCAGCCAGCACGGCCCCCACGACCAGCAGCAGGACGAGCACCGTGACCAGCTGTCGGGTGGTGATCGGCGACTCGGTCGCGGCGAACGCGGCGACGGTCGCGAAGAGCCCGATGCCGCCCACGCAGAGCGCGATCGACCGCTTCACCTTCGCGCTCAGCCGCTGCTTGGTCACGCGAGCGTTGACGACGGCGGTGACCACGAGGGCCACGGCGCCGAGCGGCTGGACGACGAGCAGAGGTGCGATGTTCAGGCTGGTCAGCTGGAAGACCACAGCCAGGCCCAGGAGGAGCGTGCCGGCCACCCAGGACGGCCTGCCGACCAGCGCGACCACCTGGCGCACGCTCATGCCGCTCTGCGCCGCCCCGAGGCGCCGCTCGACCTTCTCGACACCGCGGCTCTGCAGCTGCGCGCCGATCGAGAGGAAGACCGCGCCGACGAGGGCGATGGGGATGCCCAGCGCCTGGTACGGGGTCAACGACACCTGGGCGGTCAGGTCCCCGAGGTCAGCGCTCACGGTGACACGGTAGCGGCAGCGCGCTGGATAGTCTGGGCGAATGGCCGTACGACCCATCACCATCACGGGAGAACCCGTCCTCCACGCCCGAGCCGCCGAGGTGGAGGTCGTCGACGACGACCTGCGCACGCTCGTCGCCGACATGTTCGAGACGATGGACGCCGCACCCGGAGTGGGCCTCGCGGGCCCGCAGGTCGGGGTCGGACTCCGTCTCTTCGTGTACTCGTGGGTGGACGACGACGGCGAGCCCTGGCGCGGCGTCGCGATCAACCCGACGCTCTGGCAGAGCCCGCTCGGCATCGAGCCCCTCGACGACGACGACGAGTCGGAGGGGTGCCTCTCGATCCCGGGCGAGCGGTTCCCGCTGCGCCGGGCAGAGAGCGTGCTGCTCCGCGCGACGGACCTCGACGGCGACGAGTACGAGATCGAGGCGCACGGCTGGCTCGCCCGCATCTTCCAGCACGAGTACGACCACCTCGACGGCGTCCTCTACGCCGACCGCCTCGAGCACCCCCTGCACAAGGCCGCGGTCAAGAGCGTCAAGAAGTCGGGCTGGGGCGTGCCGGGCCAGACCTGGCTGCCGGGCGTCGACCACCTCGACGACTGACCGAGCACTGACACTGACCGAGCACCCGCCCTCACCGAGCACCCACACTGACCGAGCACCCACGAAAGAGAAAAGGCCCAGCGGGTGGAGCCGCTGGGCCTTCGCTCCCCGAGTTGGACTCGAACCAACAACCTGCCGGTTAACAGCCGGCTGCTCTGCCAATTGAGCTATCGAGGAATGGCAGCTGACTTGGACCGGAGTCCCTGACAGCGGACACAACACTAGCGCATGTCACGGCGGTCTCTGAACACGAGGTGACCGCCGGGCGCGTCGCGCGCCTCCTCGACGGTCGGGCCCGAGCGGCTCGACCGACCCGCCGGCTCAGTAGCCGACGACAGGGTCGACGACGCCGACGAAGTGCCCCTCGCCCGCCAGGGCCCTGACGTTGTGGCGGATGCGACCGGCGAGCAGCGGCGCGGTCATCTCCGGGGTGTCCGCCTGGTGCGGCGTGACGACGACCCGAGGGTCGCGCCAGAGCGGGTGGCCGTCCGGCAGCGGCTCCGGGTCGGTGACGTCCAGGCCGACGCCCCAGAGCCGGTCGGCGCGGACGGCGGCGACGAGGGCGTCGGTGTCGACGAGGCTCCCCCGGGCGACGTTGACGAACACGGCACGGGACGGGAGGAGGGCCAGCCGGCGAGCGTCGAAGAGCCGGGCCGTGCCCGGGGTCGCGGCTGCCGCCACCACGACGACGTCGGCGGTGGGCAGCACCTCGTCGAGCAGGTCGACCCCCACGGTCCGCGCGACGCCCTCGACCGGGTCCGCCGTGCGGCGCACGATCGTCACCCGCACCTCGAAGGGCGCCAGCAGGCGCACCAGCTCGCGCGCGATGCCCCCGGCACCGACGATCACGACGTGCCGGCCGTAGAGCGAGATGCCCCGCTGCTCGGTCTGCCACGTCGACGCCAGCACCCGCGAGGGCACGACGCGCAACAGCGACAGGAGCAGCACGAGCGCGTGCTCGGCGACCGGCTCGGCGTAGGCGCCCTTCGCGCTCGTCCAGAGCGGCAGCGCCCGGTCGCGATGTGCCTCGAGCACCCCGGAGAACGCGTCCACCCCGGCCCAGGGCAGCTGCACCCACTCGATGCCCGGGTGCTCCGCGAGGGCAGCCTCGAGGCCGGCGACGTCGCGGTACGAGAGCCAGATGAGGCCACGGGTGTCCGGGCCGAGCGGGACGAGCTCACCGCCCGCCTCGTGCACGGCGTCCTCGAAGACCGCCGAGCCGCGCGGGCCGACGCTCACGGCGCCGGGACGAGGGCGGCGCTCCGGTGGCAGGTCGACGGCCGCGGTGGCCGCTGCTCGGTGGCCGCGCGCGCCTCCCGCGGTCACGGTCGTCGCTCGTCGCGCCGTCGGTCGCCGCGCTCGCGTTCCTCGGGGCTGATGACGTCGATCGGCGTCGTGGTCGACAGCACCTTGACGTAGGGGTCGACCCCGTCGCGGAGGACCGTGTCGATCTGACCGAGGCCGACGAGGCGGCCGCCGCGCATGACGGCGACGCGGTCGGTGATCGCCCGCGCCTCGGACACGCTCGACGTGACGACCATCGCCGAGAACTGGCGGTCGGCGTGCAGGTTCTTCATGACGTCGAGCACGGCCTGCCGCACGAGCACGTCGACGCCCCGCGCTGGCTCGTCGGCCACGAGGAGGCGCGGCTCGAGCACCAGGGACCGCGCCAGGGCCACGCGCTGCCGCTGACCCGAGCTGAGCTCCCAGGTCTGCTTGAGCATCGTCCCGAGCGGGAGGTGCACCGCGTCGACCAGCGCCGTCACGAGACGACCCGCCTCGCGGCGGTCGAAGTGCCGGTCACGCAGGTAGATCGGCTCGGCGATGGCCTCGCCGACAGTCAGGTCGGGGCTGAGGGCCTCGCCGTCGTCCTGCGCGAGGTAGCCGACGACCGACGACAGCCGGCCGCGACGTCGAGCGCTCGCCCGGGTCAGCTCGAGGCCGAAGACGCTCGCCGCTCCCCCGCTGATCTGCGGACGGCCCTCCGGCGGGCGGCCTTTGCCGACGAGGCCGGCGACGGCCAGCGCCAGGGTCGACTTGCCGGAGCCGCTCTCCCCCAGCACGGCGATGATCTCGCCGACCCGGATGTCGAGGGTGACCCCGTCGACCGCCCGCAGCGCTGGGTGGCCCGCACGCGCCGGGTAGGTCAGCGAGAGATCGTCCGTCGTGACGGGGCGGTCCAGGTCGAGTTCGGGGCTCACCCGCGTCACGCTACCTCGCCCGACGCCGCGCGCGCGTCGAGCTCGGCGAGACGGCGACGACGCGCCGCCTGCTCGGCCGGGTCGGGCACCGGCAGGGAGGCGAGCAGCCGCTGGGTGTACGGGTGCTCCGGGGCGCCGAGCACCTGGTCGTTCGGCCCGCTCTCGACGAGGTCGCCGTGGTACAGGACGCCGATGCGGTCGGCGAGCATGTTCACGACCGCGAGGTCGTGGCTGATGAAGAGCGCCGCGAAGCCGAGGTCGGCCTGCAGCTCGCGGAAGAGCTCGAGCACGCGTGCCTGCACCGACACGTCGAGGGCGCTCGTGGGTTCGTCGGCGATGAGGAGGCTCGGCTCCAGGGCCAGCGACCGGGCGAGGCTGGCGCGCTGCCGCTGGCCGCCGCTGAGCTCGTGCGGGTAGCGGTCCCCGAACGCCTTGGGCAGCTGCACCGCCTCCATCAGCTCGTCGACGCGTGGGCGCGCGGCGCGCGCGTCGCCGGCGCGGCCGTGCACGATGAGGGGCTCGGCCACGCACTCGGCGATGGTCAGCAGCGGGTTGAAGCTCGACGCCGGGTCCTGGAAGACGAACCCGATGTCGGCCCGCAGCGGCTTGAAGTCGCGCTCGTGCACGCCGTTCATCTCGACGCCGAGCACCTCGAGGGAGCCGCCGGTCACCTTGGTCAGGCCGGCGATGGCACGGCCGATGGTGGTCTTGCCCGAGCCGCTCTCGCCGACGAGGCCGAGCACCTCGCCCTTCGCGATCGAGAAGTCGACGCCCTTGACGGCCCGGAACCCGCCGCGGCCGAGGCGTCCCGGGTACTCGATCTCGAGGCCCGTGGCGCGCACGACGACGTCGCGGTCGGCCTCGCCGGCCTGCACCTGCGCGCCGCGCGGCTCGAGCACGGGGACGCTGCCGAGGAGGCGCTTCGTGTAGTCGTCCTGCGGCGACGCGAACAGCGCCTCCGAGGTCGCCTGCTCGACGACCTCGCCCTGGTACATCACGGCCACCCGGTCGGCCAGGTCGGCCACCACGCCCATGTTGTGGGTGATCAGCACGATGGCGGTGCCGAACTCGTCGCGACAGCGGCGCAGCAGGTCGAGGATCTCGGCCTGCACCGTCACGTCGAGCGCCGTGGTCGGCTCGTCGGCGACGATGACCGACGGGTTCAGCACGAGGGCCATGGCGATGACCACGCGTTGCTTCTGGCCGCCCGAGAACTGGTGCGGGTAGTAGTCGACGCGGGTCTCGGGGTCGGGGATGCCCACCTTCCGCAGGATGTCGACGGCCCTCGCCCGCGCCTCCTTCCGGCCGACCTTGCCGTGGGCACGGATGCCCTCGGCGATCTGCCAGCCCACCGTGTAGACGGGGTTGAGGGCGGTCGACGGCTCCTGGAAGACCATCGCGACCTCGGTGCCGCGCATCTCGCGCACGGCGCCGCGGCCGATCTCGAGCACGTTCTTCCCCGAGAGCACGACGGCACCGGACGCGACCGCCGTCTCGGGGAGGAGCCGCAGGATCGTCTTGGCCGTCACGGACTTGCCGCTGCCGGACTCGCCGACGATGGCGAGCACCTCGCCCGCGCGCACGTCGAGGGTGACGCCGCGGACCGCCGCGACGTCGCCGCCGTCGGTCGCGAACGTCACACGGAGGTCGGTGATGCCGACGGCCACGTCGCGCTCGTCGCGGGCGACGTCGTGGGCGGCGTGGCGGACGGGCTGGGCGGCCTGTGCGCCCTGGTCGAGCGGTCCGGTGGTCATGCTGTCGCCTCCTGCGGCTCGACCGGCGCTGCGGCCGTCGTGGTCGTCGTGCTGCCGGCGCCGCTGCGCCCTGCCTTCTTGCCGCGACCGGCCCGACGACGCGTCCGGAGGCGCGGGTCGGCCAGGTCGTTCAGGCTCTCGCCCACGAGGGTGATGCCGAGCACCATCAGGACGATGGCCGCGCCGGGGAACACGCCCGTCCACCAGATGCCGCTCGCCGTGTCGCTGAGCGCGCGGTTCAGGTCGTAGCCCCACTCGGCGGCCGACGTCGGGCCGATGCCGAAGCCCAGGAAGCCGAGCGCGGCCAGGGTGAGGATCGCCTCCGACGCGTTCAGCGTGAGGATGAGCGGCAGGCTGCGGGTCGCGTTGCGGAGCACGTGCTTGAACATGATGCGGGGCGTGCTGCTGCCGACGACCTTGGCGGACTCGACGAAGGCCTCGGACTTGAGCCGGACGGCTTCAGCGCGGACGACCCGGAAGTACTGGGGCACGAACACGACGGTGATCGAGATGCCCGCCGAGAGGATGCCGCCCCAGAGGCTCGACTGGCCGCCGCTGATGACGATCGAGACGACGATCGCGAGCAGCAGCGACGGGAACGCGTAGACGGCGTCGGCCACGACGACGAGCACGCGGTCGACCCAGCCGCCGAGGTAGCCGGAGACGAGGCCGAGGACGACGCCGAGGACGATCGAGAGCACGACCGCGACGACGACGACGGAGATCGCGGTCCGGGTGCCCCAGACCACGCGGCTGAAGACGTCGTACCCGCCGACCGTGGTGCCCCAGAGGTGCTGGGCCGAGGGCGCGGCCTGGCGGGCGAACGTGCCCGCGTCGTCGCTGAGCTGGCCGTAGCCGTAGGGCGCGATGAGCGGGGCGAAGACGGCGAGCACGATGAACGCGACGCAGATGACGATCCCGGCGACGAGCATGCCGCGCTGCAGGCCGACCGAGCGGCGCACGTGGGCGACGATCGGGAGGCGCTTCCAGAGGGGCTCGTGCCGGTCGGACAGGACGCCGGAGGTGGTGGACGACACGGTCAGTACCTCACTCTCGGGTCGATGAGGGCCGCGATGACGTCGACCAGGAAGTTCGTGACGGCGACGATGACGGCGAGCACGGCGACGATGCCCTGCACGGCGACGAAGTCTCGCGCCGAGAGGTACTGCTGCAGCTGGAAGCCGAGGCCGCGCCAGCCGAAGGTCGTCTCGGTGAGCACCGAGCCGCCGAGCAGCATCGCGATCTGCAGGCCCATCACCGTGATGATGGGGATGAGCGCCGGCTTGAGCGCGTGCTTCCGCACGAGACGCAGCTCGGAGACGCCGCGCGAGCGCGCGGCGTCCACGTACTCGGAGCCGAGCGTGCCGATGACGTTCGTCCGCACCAGGCGGAGGAAGATGCCCGCCGTGAGCAGGCCCAGCGTGAGGGCGGGCAGCACCGCGTGGCTGAGGACGTTCAGCGTGATGGTCGAGTTGCCGAGCCGCAGCGCGTCGAGGATGTAGATGCCGGTCGGGTTCTCGATCCGACCGAGCGCGATCGCGATCCGGGTGTCGGCGCGCCCGCTCAGCGGGAGCCAGCCGAGCCAGACCGAGAAGGTGAGCTTGAGCAGCAGGCCCGCGAAGAAGACGGGCGTGGCGTAGGCGAAGATCGCGAGGATGCGCAGCACGGCGTCGGGCCAGCGGTCGCGGAGGTAGGCCGCGAGCATGCCGAGCGGGATGCCGATCACGAGCGCGACGATGAGCGCGTAGATCACGAGCTCGAGGGTCGCGGCGCCGTACGTGACGATGATGTCGCTGATCTGGCGGTTGTCCGTGGCGGTCGTGCCGAAGTCGAGGCGCACGATCTGGCCGAGGTACTCGACGTACTGGACGATGATCGGCCGGTCGTAGCCGGCCGCGGCGAGCCGCTCGGCGAGCTGCGCCTCCGTCAGGCGGTCGCCCACCGAGGCGGTGATCGGGTTGCCGACCACGCGCATCAGGAAGAACACCAGCGTGACGAGGATGAAGACGGTGGGGATGATCAGGACGGCCCTGACCACCAGGTAGCGTCCGAGACCACCGCCTCCGCCGCCTGCACGGCGTCGTCGGGGGGCCGCGGGGGCGGGCCGCTCGGGGGCGATCTGGTCGCCGGTGAGCACTGTCACGTCGATGTGCCTCTCTGGGTGGAACGGGGGCGGACGCGAGGGGTGCCCCGCCCGTGGGCGGAGCACCCCTCGTCGTCGTGCCGTGTGGCGGTCGTCCTGCCGACTAGCGGCTGAGCGCTCCGTAGCGGAACTTGAACGACGGGTCGAGGGTGTCGTCGACGCCCTGGACGTCGCTGGCCGAGACGACGACCTGCGTGCCCTGGAGGAGCGGCAGCGTCGGCAGGTCGGCCGCGACGGCGTCCTGGATGTCCCCGATGAGCGCGGTGCGGGCCGTCTCGTCCTCCTCGGCGATCTCCTGCGACAGGAGGGCCTGGACGGCCGCCGAGTCGTAGTGGTTGCCGACGAAGTTGTCCTTCACGAAGAACGGCGACAGGTAGTTGTCGGCGTCCGAGAAGTCGGGGAACCAGCCGAGCTGGTAGACGGGGTAGGCGTCCTGGCGGCGCTCGGTGGAGTAGGTGTCCCACAGGGTCGACTGCAGGTTCACCGTGAACAGGCCGGACGCCTCGAGCTGCGTCTTGATGAGGGCGTACTCCTCGTCGCTCGACGCGCCGTAGTGGTCGGGGCTGTACTGCAGGTCGAGCTGGACGGGCACGTCCACGCCGGCCGCCGACAGCGCCGCGGTCGCGGCGTCGGCGTCCGGGCCGCCCTGGCCGTCGCCGTAGAGCGACTCGAGCGGCTTGGTGGCGCCGGTCAGGCCGTCGGGCACGACCGAGTAGAGCGGCGTGTACGTGTCGTTGTAGACCTCCTTGGCGAGGGCCTCGCGGTCGACGACGCTCGCGACGGCCTGACGCACGGCCAGGGACTTCGCCGCGTCGGCGTCGGGCTGGGTCGCGCCGTAGGGCATCGTGTCGAAGTTGAAGACCATGTAGCGGATCTCGCCGCCGGGGCCGTTGTGCACGGTCAGCGAGTCGTCCTTGGCCAGGTCGGCGAGGTCGGTCGGGCTCAGGCTGCGGTTCGCGACGTCGACGTCGCCCTCCTGCACGGCGAGCTTGAGGTCGGTCTCCTCCGTGTAGTACGTGGCCGTGATCGAGTCCGTCTTCGCCGCGCCGAGCACGCCGTCGTAGGACTCGTTGGCCGCGTACTGGATCGACTCGTTCTCGGAGTAGTCCGTGATCGTGTACTGGCCGGAGAAGGCGTTGCCCGAGACGATGTCGTCCGGCGTGGTCAGGCTGGTCGCCGAGAAGACGTCCTCGTCGACGACGGGCCCGGCGGGGCTCGAGAGGATCTGGGGCCAGGTCTGGTCGGCGCCCTTGAGCGTGAAGACGACGGTCTTGTCGTCGGGGGCCTCGGTGCTGGCGAGGTTGCCGAGCAGCGACGAGGGGCCGTTGTCGTCCGCGATGGCCAGCTGGCGGTCGAAGGTGAACTTCACGTCGCTCGAGGTCAGCGCGTTGCCGTTGGCGAACGTCAGGCCGTCCTTGAGGGTGACCGTGTAGGTGGTCGGGTCGGTGAACTCGGCCGACTCGGCGAGGTCGGGCTCGACGTCCGGGCTGCCGTAGGGCGAGTTCATGAGAAACCCGAAGACCTGGTTCTGCACCGCGAACGAGCCGTTGTCGTACGACCCGGCCGGGTCGAGGGAGGTGATGACGTCGGTGGTGCCGACGCTGATGCCGTTGAGCGCGTCGTCGGCCGCGTCGCCGCCGGACGCGCAGCCGGCCAGGACGAGAGCCGTGGCGGCTGCTCCTCCCATGACGGCGAGGACGCGGCGGTTGAGCCTGGAGTCGGATGTCATTCCGGTTGCCTCTTTCTCTGTGTGCAGGGACCCCGAGGCCGCAGCTGTGGGTGCGACAGTGCACGGGGGGTAGCTATTGGTAACACACAGTCAGCTCTCGGCTGCAACCGATAGGCGATCGTTTACAAACTCGCAACGAAGTTTGCCACGTGGTCCGGTCGCCTCACTGCTCGGCGGTGAGCGCCCTCCGTTCGACCTCGAGGGCGGCCAGCTGCACCTGTATCTCACGCCACTTGTCGGGGTCGGTCTTGACGTCCGTGCGGAACGACCGGCCCATCAGCTCCGACTTCTCCCTGATCAGGTCCCGTTCGACGATCGAGACGACGATGCCGCGGCAGTAGGTCGTGATCTCCCTGTCCTGGCGCTCCGGGATCGGCGCGACCGCCAGCTCCTTCGCCAGGGCGTCGAACGGCGCGGGCGTCTGGTCGAGCACGACGTCGAGCCAGGAGGCGTCGCCGAACTTGTCGAGGCTCGCGCCGATGGCGTCGCGCACGACCGCCAGGGAGGTGGTCTCGAGTCGCGCCTGGACCGCTCGCCGCATCAGCTCGAAGCCCACGGCGTCGGGGTGCTGCAGCATGGCCATGACCGCGTCGCGCTCGGTGCGGGTCGTCAGGTCGCCGGGCAGCGTCATGAGGCTGGGGCCCGCGGGCTCCTCGGGCAGGGGCGGCAGGCTCGTGATGGACTGACGCCCCTCGGAGGCGTTGGCCGGCAGCGCACGAGGTGCCGCCGCGACGGCCTGCGCCTGGCGCATCACGGACGTCACGACCTCGACGACGCTCTCCGTGTCCTCTCCGACCGCCTTCGCGAGGAACCGCGCGTAGCCGAGGCGGATCGAGTTGTCGCGGATGGACGCGACGGCCGGGGCAGCTGCTCGCACCGCGCTGGCACGGCCCTCGACCGTCTCGAGGTCGAACCCCACGACGCTGCGCTGGATCATGAACTCGAACATCGGTCGACGGGTGTCGATCATGCGCCGGACGGCGTCGTCGCCCCTCGCGAGCCGCAGGTCGCAGGGGTCCAGGCCCTCCGGCGGGAGGGCCACGAACGTCTGCGTCTGGAACCGCTGCTCCTCGGCGAAGGCCCGGGACGCGGCCTTCTGGCCGGCCTCGTCGGGGTCGAAGGTGAAGACGACCTGGCCGAGCGCCGAGAGGTCGTGTCCAGCGCTCTCGCCCAGCATCGGCCGCAGCAGCTTGATGTGGTCCACGCCGAAGGAGGTGCCGCAGGTCGCGACGGCGGTCGTCACGCCTGCGAGGTGGCACGCCATGACGTCGGTGTAGCCCTCGACGATGACGACCTGCTTGCCCTTCGCGATGTCGCGGCGGGCGAGGTCGAGCCCGTAGAGCACCTGCGACTTGTGGTAGATCGGCGTCTCGGGAGTGTTCAGGTACTTCGGGCCCTTGTCGTCGTCGAGGAGGCGCCTGGCCCCGAAGCCGATGGTCGACCCGGTGACGTCGCGGATCGGCCACACGAGACGGCCCCGGAACCGGTCGTAGGGGCTGCGGTCGCCCTGGCTCAGCAGCCCGGCCGTGACGAGCTCCTCGTCGGCGAAGCCCGCGCCCTTGAGGTGCGAGCGGAGGGCGTCGAACGACTTGGGCGCGAACCCCACGCCGAAGCGCTCGGCCGCCGCAGGGTCGAAACCGCGCTCGCCGAGGAACCGACGGGCCGGGTCCGCGTCCGCGGCGGTGAGGTGCTGGGCGAAGAACTCCCGCGCGGCCTCATTCGCGGCGATGAGACGCGCACGGCCGCCGTGGTCGCTCGCCTTGCCGCCGTCCTCGTAGCGCAGGGTGAAGCCGATCCGGCTCGCCAGCCGCTCGACCGCCTCCTGGAACGTCGTGTGGTCGGTCTTCATGACGAAGCTGTAGACGTCGCCGTCCTCACCGCAGCCGAAGCAGTGGTACCGGCCGACCTGGGGGCGGACGTGGAAGCTCGGGCTGCGCTCGTCGTGGAACGGGCAGAGGCCCTTCAGCGAGCCGACGCCGGCGCCCTTGAGCGTGACGTGGTCGCCGACGACGTCGGCGATGTTCGTGCGGGAGCGCACCTCGTCGATGTCGTCGCGCTTGATCAGGCCGGGCACGGGACGGTCCCTCCTGGGTGCTCGGGCCGGGTGGCGACGGAGGTCACGGGGCCGCTCATCGCGCCCCGACGAGGCGGTCGTGCCAGCTGACGGCGCTCTGGTCGGTCAGGGAGGCGACCTGGTCGACGACCACGCGCCTCCTGCCGGCATCGTCGTCGGCGACGGCCCAGTCGGCACGGAAGCCGGGGTCGAGCTCGGAGTCGCCCGTCGCCCAGAGGGCGTCGGACAGGGTCGTGAGCACCTCGCGCTGACGCTCGTAGATCGGCTGGCGGTGGCCCTGCGTCATCACGAAGGCCGCCGTGATGCCCTTGAGCACGGCGATCTCGCCGATCACGTCGGGAGAGATGACCATGCTCGCGCTGAACCGGATGAGGGACTGCTCGGCGTACGACTCTCGCGTGGACTGCGTGGCCGAGCCGGCGAAGCGGCCGATCAGCTGGCTGGTCAGGTTCTTCAGTCGGGCCTGGTCGAGACGGCCGCCGTCGTAGGAACGGAGCCAGAAGGGCTGGCGGCGGAGGCGGTCGAAGGCCTCCTCGAGCTCGTCGCGGCTGAGCTCGCCGCCGACCCACGCGTGCATGGCCGTGACCAGGGCCTCGTGGCCGTCGGGCGAGCCCAGGCTCGACACGTCGACGTAGCCGTTCACGACGGCGTCCTCGAAATCGTGCACCGAGTAGGCGATGTCGTCGGAGAGGTCCATCACCTGGGCCTCGATGCAGCGGCGACGCCTCGGCGCACCGGCCCGCAGCCAGTCGAAGGCGGCCGTGTCGTCGTCATAGAAGCCGAACTTCATGCGTCCGCCCGGGTCGGGGACGCCCTGCGCTGCTGGCCACGGGTACTTGCAGCTCGCGTCGAGGCTGGCGCGGGTGAGGTTGAGGCCGAAGCTGCGGCCCGTCGCGTCGATGACCTTCGGCTCGATGCGGGTGAGCAGACGGAGGGTCTGCGCGTTGCCCTCGAAGCCGCCGATGCCCGAGGACCACTCGTTCAGCGCTCGCTCGCCGTTGTGCCCGAAGGGCGGGTGGCCCAGATCGTGGGCCAGGCACGCGGTGTCCACGACGTCGGGGTCGAGGCCCAGGCTCGTCGCGAGCTCGCGGCCGACCTGCGCCACCTCGAGCGAGTGCGTCAGGCGGTTGCGGGCGAAGTCGAGCCCGGCAGTCGGGCTCAGCACCTGCGTCTTGGCAGCGAGGCGCCTGAGCGCGCTCGAGTGCAGCAGGCGTGCTCGGTCGCGGGCGAAGTCGCTCCGGCGGTTCGAGTGCTGCTCGGGCAGCCAGCGCTCGGAGTCGGCGGGGGCGTAGTCGACGCCGACGCCGTGCAGGGAGGCAGTGGTCACCGGGGGCCTCTCAGGCTGGCGGGTGCGGGTGCGGCCGCCGTGGCGGGTGCCGTCGCGATCGAGGGGGTGGGGCGGACGGACGTCGAGGAGGTCACGCCTCAGCCCCCGCTGTGGTGCAGCTCGGCCGCGACGAGCTCGCCGCGGAACGCCTCGTCGAGCTCTCGGCTCTCGAGCCAGCGGTCGGGCAGCGACGGCCGCTTCGGGCTGCCGGCGCGACCTCGCGGCCCCTCGGCCGCATCGCCGGGGTACGGCTGAGCGGCGTCGAGGGTCGCCAGCAGGTCGTCCATCTGCTGCAGCGACTCGACGGCCGCCAGGGCGGCTCGCGTGTCGCCGCCCACGGGGTAGCCCTTGAAGTACCAGGCGACGTGCTTGCGGATATCGCGGCAGGCGTGCGGCTCGTCGCCGTCGTAGAACTCGACCAGGAGCTCGGCGTGCCGTCGGAACGCCGCGGCCACCTCGCCGAGGGCCGGCTCGGCCTTCTGCTCCTCGCCGCGGAACGCGGCCGCGAGGTCGCCGAACAGCCACGGGCGCCCGAGGCAGCCCCGGCCGACGACGACACCGTCGCAGCCCGTCTCGTCGACCATGCGGAGAGCGTCGGCCGCGGACCAGATGTCGCCGTTGCCGAGCACGGGCACGCTCGTGACCGTCTGCTTCAGCTTCGCGATCGCCGACCAGTCGGCCTGGCCCGAGTAATACTCGGAGGCCGTGCGGGCGTGCAGAGCGACGCTCGCGACCCCCGCGCCCTCGGCCGCCCGGCCCGCCTCGAGGTACGTCAGGTGCTCGTCGTCGATGCCCTTGCGCATCTTCACGGTCAGGGGGACGTCGCCGGCGGCCTTCACCGCTCGCTCGACGATCTCGCGGAAGAGCCCGATCTTCCAGGGGAGGGCCGCTCCCCCGCCGCGCCGCGTCACCTTCGCCACGGGGCAGCCGAAGTTGAGGTCGATGTGGTCCGCGCGGTCCTCCGCGACCAGCATGGTGACCGCCTCGGCGACGGTGTTCGGCTCGACGCCGTAGAGCTGGATGCTGCGGGGCGTCTCGCTCTCGTGGTGCGTGATCAGCCGCATCGACTCGGGGGTGCGCTCGACGAGGGCGCGGCTCGTGATCATCTCGCTGACGTACAGGCCGGCGCCGTGCTCGCGGCACAGGCGACGGTAAGCCGTGTTGGTGATCCCGGCCATCGGCGCGAGCACGACGGGCGAGGCCACGTCGATCGGTCCGATCGAGAGGCCGGGGGAAGGCAGGGTGGTGGTGGTCATCGGTACGATTCTCCCATGAGCGATCCTGCCCCGACAGCCTCCGACGGTTCGCCTGTGGAGGACGTCACAGGGCCGAGCGACGTGCAGGGGCGAGGCACGCAGCGGCTCCTCGCTGACGCGGCGGAACGCGGCCTCGCCGTCGAGATCGTCGCGCGCCCGGCGGCGGACAGCCTCGAGGCGGCGGCGGCCCTGATGGGGGTCGACCCGTCCTCGGTCGTGAAGAGCCTCGTGGTGAAGCGGCACGACGGGACGTTCCTCTTCGCGCTCGTCCCCGGCGACCGACAGATCTCGTGGCGCAAGCTGCGGACCGTCGTCGGGGTGAACAAGCTCTCGATGCCTGCCGCCGAGGTCGCCCTCGACGCGACGGGCTTCGAGCGCGGCACCATCACTCCCGTCGGCAGCTCGACCGCCTGGCCCGTCGTGGCCGACGAGCGGATCGTCGGGCGTCGAGTGGCCATGGGCGCCGGCGGGCACGGCCTGAGCGCGTTCGTCGAGGCCGACGAGCTCATCGAGGCGTACTCCGCGACCGTGGCGGACATCAGCGACTGACCGCCGCCTCCGGGGCCGGGTCCGCCTCGGTCCGGACGTCGGCCGGTGACGCGCACGGGGTCAGGGCACCGACGGTGGCGACAGCGGCCGGCAGCAGGCACGAATCGCCCTCACAGGCGAGGGCGTCCGCGTCGCCGAGCATGGCGAACGGGCTCATCGGACGGCGTCCGTCCCGGTCGCGGCCGTGCCCGGCGCGGACGCGGCGCCGCTCGCCGTGGCCAGCTCGGACTGCACCTGCTGCAGGGCGCCGAGGAACGCCTCGGGCGCCTGGGCACCCGAGATCCCGTACTTGCCCTCGAGCACGAAGAAGGGCACGCCCGTGATGCCGAACGCCTGCGCCTGCTGCTGGTCGGCGCGCACGTCGGCGAGGTGCTGATCGGACTCGAGGGCCGCGACGACCTCGTCGCTGTCGAGGCCGACCTCGGCGGCCAGGTCGCCGAGGTCCGCGACGCGGCCCACGTGACGGCCCTCGACGAAGTAGGCGGCCAGCAGCCGCTCGGTCATCTCGAGCTGCAGGCCGCGCGCCTTCGCGAAGTGCAGGAGCTGGTGCGCCTTCACCGTGTTCGTGTGGTGCAGCGACCCGAAGTCGTAGGCGAGCCCGACCTCGGCGGCGATGCCGGTGACCTGGTCGAGCATGCCACGCACCTGGTCGGCCGGCATGCCCTTGTGCTCCACGAGGAAGTCGACCTCGTCGCCCTCGAAGTCGACCGGTGTGTCGGGCGACAGCTCGAACGAGTGGTACTCGACCTCGACCTCGCCGTCGAAGCGCGCCGCCGCGTCCTCGAACTTCCGCTTGCCGATGTAGCACCACGGGCAGGCGATGTCGCTCCAGACGTCGACCTTGATCGGGGAACTGGCGAGGGGCGAGGAGGCGGTGGTCGTGTCGGTCACGACAGGGCAAAGTCGGTGCGGGTCCGAGGCATTCCCGGGTCACGCCCCAGCCTCCAGCGGCGCCGGCCCCTCGCGCGCAGCACGCGGGGCAGCCGCGCCTCGGGGCGCGCGGAGGGCGGCGGGCCGCCGGCGAGCCCCACGAGCCTGTTCACCGCCTCCTGCACCGCCGCCCACTCCTCGCGGACCTGCCGGTAGCTGACCCTGCACGGCACGAATCCGGCCGCGATCGTCAGGAGGTCCTTCCGTCGATCGCGCTCGAAGTGGTCGGCGTGGTGCTCGCGACCGTCCGTCTCGAGCGACGCCGTCCCGTCGACGACGTGGTCGACCGCCTCGCCTCGCGGACCCACGACGACCTGACGCTCGACCACGCGGCCCGCCAGGCGCAGGCGGGTGCCCGCCGCGCTCTCGAGGATGCTCTGTGCGCCGACGTCGCTCCACTCAGCCAGCCCCGATGCGTCCGCTCGGTGCCGGCCGAGGACGACTCGGTCGTCCGCCTCGGTGATCAGCTGGACGGAGCGGGCCCAGTCGGCGAGGACGACCGCGTCCTCGAAGGTGGGCGTCTCGACCACGGCGCGGGCCAGAGCGTCGCGGGCGTCCACGGTCGCGGCGCCGCCCCGTTCGGCCACGTCTGCTCCGTCCCACACGACGCGCACGCCGTGGCGGCGCCTCAGGCGCGAGGCGGTGCGGGACACGGAGACGACGACGTCGGGGGGACGGAGATCCCACGCCCACGCGCCCAGGAGGGCGAGCGCGGCTGCCCCGGTCAGCCTCCCCCCGACCGCGACGGCGACGAACCTCGGGTCGGTGGGCGGCCAGGTCGAGTACCAGCCGCGCCTCGGACGCCGGACGTCGCGAGCCCGGACCGCCGCCGTGAGGTGCCTGTCGGTGGCGCCGTATCCGACGAGGTCGCGCTTGTGCAGCAGCCCGCCGGCCGCAGCCACCAGTTCTCGGATCGTCGTCATCTCCTGAGGATCTACGCCCATGTGCTCGTAGCGGTGGGCTCGAGGGCCAGCGTGTGGACGAGACGACCACCGCTCGACGGCGTGGAGGACGCACCTCCACCGCCACGGGGAGGACGCGACTCCACCGCCGCGTGCAGGCGCCCGGTGCCAGGGCCGCCCTGTGCACGTCGGCAACTCCTGAAGAACGCGACGCACGGTGCACCGACCTGCGCATCGCAGCCCGTCGGGCGTCCCCGATCAGGAGTTGCCGACCGCGGGCGGCGCATCCGGCAGCCCGGGCCCGGGGCCGGCGAACAGCGGTCGTGCCGGCCCCGGGCCGTACAGGCCCCGGGTCGTGCGAGCCGCGGGACGTGCAGGTCGCGAGCAGGCCGCGAGTACGAGTCGAGAGCGACGCGGAGCAGCCGGCGTCGGCAACTCCTGCGACGAGTGCAGGCAGTCGCACGCGACCCCGCTGCGTGCAACTGCGACGGGGCACCGTGCAGGAGTTGCCGACCGGCGACCCGACCCGGCCCGGCCCGGCCCCCGAGAGTCGCCCGCGGCCGGTGGCCCGGACATGCGCGGCGGGCACCGCAGGCGCGGAGGGCCGGCGGCCCGGCGGCGCCCGGCAGGCCCGCGGGGCGCTAGGCGCCGAGCAGCTGCTCCGCGAGGTACCCGCGCAGCGCCGACAGGGGCATGCGCTGCTGCTCCATCGTGTCGCGCTCGCGGACCGTCACCGCGTCGTCCTCGAGCGAGTCGAAGTCGACCGTGACGCAGAAGGGCGTGCCGATCTCGTCCTGGCGACGGTAGCGACGGCCGATCGCCCCGGCGTCGTCGAAGTCGATGTTCCAGTACTTGCGGAGGTCCGCGGCGAGGCCGCGCGCCATCGGCGAGAGCTGCTCGTTGCGGCTCAGCGGCAGGACGGCGACCTTGATCGGCGCCAGGCGGCGGTCGAGCTTCAGCACGGTGCGCTTGTCGACGCCGCCCTTCGCGTTGGGCGCCTCGTCCTCGGTGTACGCGTCGACGAGGAACGCCATGAGCGACCGGGTGAGGCCGGCGGCGGGCTCGATGACGTACGGCGTCCAGCGCTCGTTCTTGGCCTGATCGAAGTACGACAGGTCCTTGCCGGAGGCGGCGGCGTGCGTCTTGAGGTCGTAGTCGGTGCGGTTCGCGACGCCCTCGAGCTCGCCGAACTCGCCGCCGGCGAACCGGAAACGGTACTCGATGTCGACGGTGCGCTTCGAGTAGTGCGAGAGCTTCTCGGGAGCGTGCTCGTACAGGCGGAGGTTCTCGGGGTCGATGCCGAGGTCGACGTACCACTGGAAGCGGGCGTCGATCCAGTACTGGTGCCACTCTTCGTCGCTGCCGGGCTCCACGAAGAACTCCATCTCCATCTGCTCGAACTCGCGCGTGCGGAAGATGAAGTTGCCGGGGGTGATCTCGTTGCGGAAGCTCTTGCCGATCTGGCCGATCCCGAAGGGCGGCTTGATGCGAGAAGACTGCAGGATGTTGTCGAAGTTGGTGAAGATGCCCTGGGCCGTCTCGGGCCGGAGGTACGCCATGCCCTGCTCGTTGTCGACCGGCCCGAGGAACGTCTTGAGGAGGCCGGAGAAGTTCTGCGGCTCGGTCCACGATCCGGGCTGCCCGGTCTCGGGGTCGCGCACGTCGGCGAGGCCGTTCTCGGGCGGGTGACCGTGCTTGGCCTCGTACGCCTCGAGGAGGTGGTCGGCCCGGTAGCGCTTGTGGGTGTGCAGCGACTCGACCAGGGGGTCGCTGAACACCTCGACGTGCCCCGAGGCCTCCCACACCTGGCGCGGCAGGATGACGGCCGAGTCGAGCCCGACGACGTCGTCGCGGCCCTGCACCATGGTCTGCCACCACTGGCGCTTGATGTTCTCCTTGAGCGCGACGCCGAGGGGCCCGTAGTCCCAGGCCGACCGGGACCCGCCGTAGATCTCGCCCGACTGGAAGACGAACCCGCGGCGCTTGGCCAGGGCGATGACGGAATCGAGACGGTTGGGTGCTGCCACGGGGTGTGCTCCAGAGGATCGGTCCGGGCTCGGGGCCCGGCGGTCGAGGTACCCGGCAACTCTAGCCGCGCGGGCGGCTCGGCCCGCCCCGGCCCGGCGTCCGGACGAGCCCCGACGCCTCGACGCCTCGACGCCCCGACGCCCCGACGCCCCGACGCCTCGACGCCTCGACCATCCGGGTCAGCGTCCCAGGGAGGCGACGACCGCCTCCACGTCCTCGGCCGTGTTCCAGAGGTGGAAGGCGACCCGCACGCGACCGGCCCGGGCGGAGACGGTGAGGCCCGCCTCCCCCATCGCGGTGGCGGCCCGGCCGTCGACGTCGGCCCACGTGACGATCGCCTGGTGCTGCTCGGGCAGGTCGAGGCGTCGGCAGAGCTCGTCGCCGAGCCCGCTGGCGTGTGCCCAGGTCTCGGCAGGGTCGAGGCGGGCGAACGTGGCGAGGGCCGCCGCGGCGCCCGGCCAGGCCGGCCAGGCCGGCGAGACGTCGAAGGCGCGGGCGTCGTGGGCGAGCTGCATCGCGGGCCCGTAGCAGGACGACCAGACCGAGTCGCCCGCGTACCAACCGGCCTGCACGGGCCGCAGCTCCGCCAGGGCACGCTCGGACAGCGTCATGAAGGCCGCGCCCCGGGGGCAGCAGAGCCACTTGTAGGCGTGTCCGACCGAGACGTCCCACGCGGAGGCGTCGACCGGCAGGACACCCGCCGCCTGCGTCACGTCGCAGACGGTGAGGGCGCCGTGGACCGCGGCCGCGGCGCGGATCCTCGCGTCGTCGGCCACGACGCCGGTGGCCGACTGGACGGCCGACCACGCCACGCACCACGTCGAGGGCCCCACCGCCTCCGCCAGCTCGTCGACCGGGACGCTGCGCACCGTCACGCCCCGGTGCGCCTGCTGCAGGAACGGGTAGACGACCGAGCTGAAGTCGCCGTCGACGCAGACGACCTCGGCGCCGTCGGGCGCGGCCGCGGCGACCACGGAGACCATGGCCGAGGTCTGCGAGCCGACGGCGACGCTCGTGACGGGCACGCCCACCAGCCGCGCGTACGAGGCCCTGGCCTGCTCGACGACGTCCCCGTAGCCGACGGGCGAGCGCGACCCGGTGGCCCAGCGGGCGAGGTCGTCTCGCTGGGCCGCGAGCGTCTCGGCCAGGGGCAGCCCCATGGTGCAGGCGGCGAGGTACCCGGTGCCGCTCGCGAAGCGCGAGGCCGCCTCCGGGACGGTGAGGATGCTGGTCGTGTCGGGCATCGCCCCAGACTGGGCCGTGCGCCGCAGGACGACAAGACCAGGATGACGACACCACACATAACGTCGCGTTATGGTTCGAGCATGACCGACGACCTCGATCTGTCGACCCTCCGCATCGTGCGCGCCGTCGCCGACACAGGCACGGTGACCGCGGCCGCCGCCCAGCTGGGCTACAGCCAGCCGGCGCTCAGCCAGCACCTGCGGCGGGCCGAGGCCCGGGTGGGCCACCCGCTGCTGCTGCGGGCGGGCCGCGGGGTCGAGCTCACCGAGGCCGGGCGGCGCCTGGCCGAGCACGCCGTCCACGTGCAGGCCGCCCTCGACGCCGCTCGCCAGGAGCTCGACCACCTCGGCGGCGCGACCTCGGGACGGGTGCGGCTCGCGGGCTTCCCCAGCGCCTCCTCGACACTCGTGCCCGACGTGCTGTCGCGGCTGCGCACCAGCCACCCCGGACTGCAGGTCGACTACGTCGAGGCGGAGCCCCCCGAGGCGCTGACGCTGCTGCGCGACGGAGCCGTCGACGCCGCGGTGGTGTTCCGCCATGCGGGCCGGGCCGCCACCGATCGCGAGAGCGTGCCCGAGTCGCTCCGCGAGACCGCGCTGTTCGCCGACCGGACCGTGCTCGTGCTGCCCCGCCCCCACCCGTTCGTCGAGGGCGACGACTTCGGCACGCTGCACGCCGAGCGCTGGATCGGGGGCTGCCCGCGCTGCCGCGGCCACCTCCTCACCACCTGCGCGGCCGCGGACTTCGCGCCCGAGATCGTCCTCGAGACCGACAACGCGCTCGCCGTGCTCGGCCTCGTCGCGGCGGGCCTCGGGATCGCGCTGCTGCCGGGCCTGTCGCTGCAGTCGGCGGCGCTCCCCGAGGAGGTGCGGGTCGTCACCCTGCCCCCGTCCGTCTCGCGGGTGATCGCGGTCGCGCACCGCCGCGGGGCCCGGCGGGTTCCCAGCATCCGCGTCCTCACGGAGGCGGTGGCCGCGGTGCTGCCGGACCGGCACGGCCTCGAGGCGGTCGGGCCGCAGGGCGCTGTCACAGGCCCGAGCTAGGCTGACCGGACGAGACGAAGGGTGCCCGCTCCGTGAAGAGACGACTGACCGCCGTCGGCCTCGCCGCCGTCCTGCTGGTGGGCCTCACCGCCTGCTTCCCCGACCTCACGACCCTCCAGCCGGTCGGCCAGGCCGGCGTCGACGGCGGCTCGGGCCTGGGCGGCACGGCCACCCAGGCGCCCCAGCCCCAGGTCACGGGTGCGCCGGGCACCGGCGGAGGGACGGGCGGCGCCTCGCCCGACGAGCTGGCACCGGGCGGCACGCTCCTCAACCAGGTCAACTACAAGGACCTCACGATCTACGTCTACAGCGTCGGCACGCTGACGACCACGGCGCCCTCCATCTACGCGCGGCCCGACGGCAGCGACCCCTACCCCGCCGGCACCACCGTCGAGGCCACCGCCTACGTGCTGGCGAACAACTCGCAACGTCGGCTCGACCTCACCGACCTCAGCGCCGACTACTCCGCCTACGGCAACGACCTCGCCCAGCAGGACGTGTTCGCCGGCCAGGACCTGCTGACGGACGCCGGCTACTCGACGTCGCTCGGGTCGGCCTTCCCGGCGGACGCGGCGACCTGGTACCTGCTGCCGGGCGAGTCGGCCGTGTTCGCCAACGCCTGGTTCCACCGGCCCGCCGACGGGCCCCTCACCCTGCAGTTCCTCTGGCCCGCCGAGAGGATCTTCCTCGGCGCGAACATCCAGTTCTAGGCGCTGCCGGTCGTGTCGGCGCCGGTGCTGGTGCCGCTGGCCGCCGTCGTCGGCGCGTCGACAGCCCCGCCGAAGCGGCGAGAGCGTCTGGCGTATGTGACCACCGCCTCCCAGAGATCGGTCCTCGAGAAGTCCGGCCAGAGCCGGTCGAGGAACACCATCTCGGCGTAGGCCGACTGCCACAACAGGAAGTTGCTCGTCCGCTGCTCGCCCGAGCTGCGGACGAAGAGGTCGACGTCGGGCAGCTCGGGCGCGTACAGGTGGCGCTGGATGAGCTTCTCGGTGACCCCCGACGGCTTGACGCGGCCCGCCGCCACGTCCTCGGCGATGGCACGCACGGCGTCGGCGATCTCGGTGCGGCCGCCGTAGTTGACGCACATCGTGAGGGTCAGCACGTCGTTGCCCCGGGTGAGCTCCTCGGCGTACTGCAGCTCCTTGATGACGGAGCCCCAGAGCCGCGGCTTGCGGCCCGCCCACCGGACGCGCACGCCCCACGCGTTCAGCTGGTCGCGCCTCCGGTGCAGGACGTCGCGGTTGAAGCCCATCAGGAACTTCACCTCGTCGGGCGAGCGCTTCCAGTTCTCGGTCGAGAAGGCGTAGACGCTCAGGTGCTTCACGCCGAGCTGGATGGCGCCCGCGACGACGTCGAGCAGCGAGGCCTCGCCCTGCTTGTGGCCCTCGACACGGGACAGGCCCCGCGCGTTCGCCCATCGCCCGTTGCCGTCCATGACGATGGCGACGTGCTCGGGGACGGCGCCCCGGGGCAGCTCGGGCGGGTACAGGCCCGTCCAGTCGACGGGGCGCCAGTCGACGGAGTCGCGGTGGGTCTTCTTCACGGGGTGCCTTCCCTCGCGGCGGCGGGCAGTGCCCGGCCGGGCTCTCGGTCGATGTGCTGGAGCGAGCGGAGGCCGCGCTCGAGGTGCCACTGGGTGTAGGCGGCGACGACGCCGCTCGCCTGGTTGCGGGTCGCGTCCGGGGTCGCGTCGGCCGCCTCCCAGTCGCCGGTCAACAGCGCCGAGAGCAGCTCGAGCGCAGGAGGCGCGAGTCGCGGAGCCCCCGGAGGCGCGTGCTCGTCGGCCACCACTCCCCCGAGCTGCACCACGAACGCCGAGTGCGGCCCCGGGGCGCCCGACACGGCGCAGTCGCCGAAGCTCGGCGACCAGCCGGCGATGCTGAGCGCGCGGAGCAGGTAGGAGTCGAGGGTGAGCTGGGGGGCGTGCTCCCGCCGACTCAGCGACCGCAGGGCGCCGACGAGGAGGAGGTACTGCTGCAGGCCGGCCTCGGCGTCGGTCAGCTTGTCGGCCGTCTCGACCATGACGCTCCCGGCCGTGTAGCTCGCGTAGTCGGCGGCGATCAGGGCACCGTAGGAGCCCAGCGACTCGGCCTGGGTCACCACGTCGAGCGACCGGCCCTCGTAGAGCTGCACGTCCGCCACCATCATCGGCTCGAGACGCGAGCCGAACTTCGACCCGGTGCGCCGGACCCCCTTGGCCACGGCCCGGATCTTGCCGTGCTGGCGGCTGAGCATGGTGAGGATGCGGTCCGCCTCACCCAGCTTGTGGGTGCGCAGCACGACGCATTCATCTCGGTACACGGGCACTCGGCCATGATCCCACGCGTGGTACAAGTGCAGGATGCACGCCACGGCCTTCGCCATCCCCCTGTGGGCCGACCTCCTCGCCGTCGGGGTCGGCAGCCTGCAGGGCGCCATGTTCGCCTCCGAGTTCAAGGACAGACGCCTCGACCTGCTCGGGGTCGCGATCATCGGCATCGCCACCGGGCTCGGCGGCGGCATCCTGCGCGACGTGCTGCTCGGGCAGGTGCCCCGTGCCATGTCGAGCAACTGGTACCTGCTCGTGGCCGTGGCCGCCGCCCTCGTCGGGATGGCGCTGCAGCGCCTGTTCCACCGGCTCGCGGGGCTGATCACCGCCCTGGACGCCCTCACCATCGGCCTGTTCGGCGCGATCGGCTCGACGAAGGCGCTGGCGCTCGGGCTGCCCGAGATCCCCGCCGTGTTCGTGGGGGTGATCTCCGCTGTCGGGGGCTCGGTGCTGCGAGACCTGTTGATGAACCTGACCATCGCGATGATGCACGTCGGGTCGCTCTACGCCGTGGCCGCCGCCGCCGGTACCGTCGTGCTCGTCGTGCTCGTCTCGGTCGGGGCACCGGTGGCGCTCTCCGCGATCATCGGCACGTCGGTCACCCTGGTGATCCGGCTGCTGGCCGTGCGCTTCGGCTGGACCCTGCCCGAGCAGCGTGCTCTGAGCCGGCTGCCGCGCTGGCGTCGACCGCGCTGACGTCGCCCGGCATGCGCTGCGGCGCCGGCGCCGGCGCCGACCGCCGCACCGGCGCGCTCGGTGTCGGCGCCGGCCGTCGCACCGGCGCGCTCCGTGTCGGCAACTCCTGACGGGCACGCCGGCGCTGCCGCGCGCCAGCGCTACCCGCACGCGTGACCGGGCACGCGTCAGGAGTTGCCGACACGATCGACGGCCTGCCGACGGAGCAAGCGGCCAGCTGCAGCCGGGCCGAGCGGCGGCCCGTGCCCGCGGCCGCGGAGCGGCTAGGCGGTGGCGAGCTCGCGCACCGTCGTCGTCCGGCGGACGGCTCGGTTCACCGCGGAGACGATGGCCTTGAGCGACGCCGTCGAGATGTCGGCGTCGATGCCCACGCCCCAGAGGCGCGTCCCGTCGACGTCGAGCTCGACGTACGCCGCAGCCTGGGCGTCGCCGCCGGCGCTGAGGGTGTGCTCGACGTAGTCGTAGAGCTCGACCCGCACCCCGTGGTCGGCGAGGACCTGGATGAAGGCGTCGATCGGCCCCTTGCCCCGGCCGGAGGTCGACTCGACCGTGTCGCCGACGCGCAGGTCGACGTCGAGCGACGTCACGCCGCCCATGTCGCTGGACGTCCCCGTGCGCGTCAGCTCGAACCGGCCCCACTTGTCGTCGTCGATCGGAGCGGGTAGGTACTCGTCCTGGAAGATCGTCCAGATGTGGGCGCTCGACATCTCGCCGCCCTCGGCGTCGGTGCGCGCCTGGACGACCCCGCTGAACTCGATCTGCAGCTTGCGCGGCAGGTCGATCGCGTGGTCGGCCTTGAGCAGGTAGGCGACGCCGCCCTTGCCGGACTGGGAGTTGACGCGGATGACGGCCTCGTAGCTCCGGCCCAGGTCCTTCGGGTCGACCGGCAGGTAGGGCACAGCCCAGACGAGGTCGTCGACGCTCGTCCCCGTCGCCTCCGCCTCGGCGGCCATCGCCTCGAAGCCCTTCTTGATGGCGTCCTGGTGGGAGCCGCTGAAGGCCGTGTAGACGAGGTCGCCCGCCCACGGGCTGCGCTCCGGCACCGGCAGCTGGTTGCAGTGCTCGGCGGTGCGCTTGACCTTGTCGAGGTCGCTGAAGTCGATCTGGGGGTCGATGCCCTGCGTGAAGAGGTTGATGCCGAGCGCGACGAGGTCGACGTTCCCGGTGCGCTCGCCGTTGCCGAAGAGACAGCCCTCGATGCGGTCGGCGCCGGCCAGGTAGCCCAGCTCGGCGGCGGCGATGCCCGTGCCGCGGTCGTTGTGCGGGTGGAGCGACAGGACGACGCTGTCTCGGCGGGCGAGGTTGCGGTGCATCCACTCGATCGAGTCGGCGTACACGTTCGGGGTCGCCATCTCGACCGTGGCCGGCAGGTTGACGATGACGGGGCGCTCGGGGGTCGCGTCGAAGGCCTCGATGACCTGGTTGCAGATGTCGAGGGCGAAGTCGAGCTCTGTGCCGGTGTAGCTCTCGGGCGAGTACTCGTAGAACACGGCCGTCTCGGGGATGGTCGCCTCGGCCGCACGGCAGAGCCGGACGCCCTCGAGGGCGATGTCGACGATCCCTTGCCGGTCGGTGCGGAAGACGACGTCCCGCTGCAGGACGCTCGTCGAGTTGTAGAGGTGCACGATCGCCTGCTTGGCACCGGCGATGGCCTCGTACGTGCGGGCGATCAGGTGCTCGCGCGCCTGGGTCAGCACCTGGATCGTCACGTCGTCCGGGATCGCACCCGTCTCGATCAGGCTGCGGACGAAGTCGAAGTCGGTCTGCGAGGCGCTGGGGAAGCCGACCTCGATCTCCTTGTAGCCCATGCCGACGAGCAGGTCGAACATGATGCGCTTGCGCTCGGGGCTCATCGGGTCGATGAGCGCCTGGTTGCCGTCGCGGAGGTCGACGGCGCACCAGCGCGGGGCCTCGGTGATGCGACGCGAGGGCCACGTTCGGTCGGGCAGGTCGACGGCGATCTGCTCGTGGAACGGGCGGTACTTGTGGATCGGCATCCCCGACGGGATCTGTGCGTTCTTCATGACTCAGGTCTTCTCTGCCCCGACGACGGGGCCTCAGCGCGTGGATGGTGTCGGCCGACGACGAACTCCGCGACGAGGGAGGCCTGGGTCAGGACTCGTCGCGGCAGCTAAGGAGGAGCAGACCGAACAGCACGAGGCGAATCTAGCACCCGAGCCCGGTCCGTGACGGACGAGCCCCGTCGGCCGCCGCTACTCGGTGATCCCGTGCTCGTACGCGTAGACGACGAGCTGGACGCGGTCGCGCAGCGACAGCTTCGACAGCACCCGGCTGATGTGCGTCTTGACCGTGGCCTCGCTGAGGAACTCGCGCCCGGCGATCTCCGAGTTGCTGAGCCCCCTGGCTGCGAGGTCGAAGATGTCCCGCTCGCGACTGGTCAGGGTGCCGAAGGCGGGCGGGATCGACGCCGCCCGGGAGGAGCGGCCGTCGAAGTGCTCGAAGAGCTCCCGCGTGGCCGAGGCCGCGATCACGGCGGTGCCCGCGTGGACGGTGCGGATCGCCGCGAGCAGGAACTCGGGGTCCGCGTCCTTCAGGACGAAGCCGCTCGCGCCTCCCCGGATCGCGCGGGTCGCCGCCTCGTCCAGGTCGAAGGTCGTGAGCACGATGATGCGCGGCGGGCGGCGGGCGGCCGCCTCGGCCTGGGCCAGGACGGCGCTCGTCGCGGCGATCCCGTCCATCACGGGCATCCGGATGTCCATCAGGACGACGTCCGGACGTGCCTCGGCGACCATCGCCACCCCCTCCTCGCCGTCGCTGGCCTCGCCGACGAACTCGAGGTCGGGCTGGGAGCCGACGAGCATCTTGATGCCGGCCCGGAAGAGCGCCTGGTCGTCGACCAGGGCGACACGGATCGTGGTGGTCATCGGATCATCCCTACTTCTTGGGTAAGCGCCAGCGTCGGCACGATGGCGTGGACGACGAACCGGCCGTCGGCGTCCTGGGTGGTGAGCGACCCGCCTGCCAGCGTGGCCCGCTCGCGCATCCCGTCGAGGCCGTGGCCGCCGCGGCGCGTCTCGCCCGTCGCCCGCGTGTCGACGGGCTCGGTGACCGGACGGACCACGTTCGAGACCACCAGGTGGAGGGCGTCGTAGCGCCAGTCGAACAGCAGCTCGACCGGAGCGTCCCGCGCACCGTGTCGGAGCGCGTTGGTCAGCGACTCCTGGACGATGCGGAACACGGCGAGCTGTCGGTTGGTGCCGAGCTGCTGGGGCTCGCCGTGCACGCGGTGGTCGATCTGCAGACCGGAGCCGCGCATCTGGTCGAGGAGGCGGTCGAGGTCGCCCAGCGCGGGTTGCGGCGCCTCGCCCTGGCTGTGCCGCAGCTGCCCCAGCAGCACACGGACGTCCCCGAGCGCCTCGCGGGCCGTGCCCGCGATGGTCTGCAGCGCCTCGTCGACGCTCGTGGGATCGACCCTCGCGGCGTAGCGTGCGCCGTCTGCCTGGGCGATGACGACGGCGAGCGAGTGGGCCACGACGTCGTGCATGTCGCGAGCGATCCGGTTGCGCTCCTGCTCGACGGCGATGTCGCGCTCGGCCCGCGCCGCCTCGCGCTCGGCCCGCGCGGCGTCGCCCTCGGCCCGTGCGGTCTCGCGCTCGGCGGTGAGCTGCGCCTCCCGGCTCACCCGCGCGGTCGAGCGCGCCCGGGTCAGCAGCCCGGCGGCCCACGGGAGGCCGAGGAGCCCGAGGAAGCCGAGGAACGTGATGCCGAGCTGCAGGAAGATGCGGACCACGTCGGTGATGCCGTAGACGTTGTAGTCGATGCCGAAGAGCGACGTCTGCACGAACGAGACGTAGAAGGTGCCCGAGATCGCGCCCAGGGCCACGGACCCGAGACCCGCCCACTTCGCCCGCTCGCTGCCGTAGGCGGCGACGGAGTAGAGCACGGCGCAGACGGCGAGGTTGCTGACGCCTGGTGTCGACAGCGAGACCATCTCGCCGAGGGCGACGGCCCAGGCGATCGTCAACGCCAGCGACGGGGACAGGCGCCGGATCGCCGCGGCGACGACCATGCCGAGCACGACCAGGCCCCCCGCGAGGTCGCCCTCGAGGAACAGCAGGGAGACGAACCCGAGCAGGAGGGCCGCCGAGACGTCGACGACCACCTGGTAGGGCGCGAGGCGGCGGAAGCTCATCCGACGAGCGTAGGGCGCGGACGGGCCGACCGGGTGGGCCACGGACGTCCCGACGACCAGCGGCCGACCAGGATCATCCTGTGGAGGGACGGGCGGCCACCGAGGATCAGAAGCCCAGGCGGCCGAGCAGCTTCGGGTCGCGCTGCCAGTCCTTCGCGACCTTGACCCGGATCGACAGGAACACCTGATGGCCGACGAGCGGCTCGATCTGCGCCCGTGCGCGCGCACCGACCTCGCGCAGCCTCGCGCCGCCCTTGCCGATGACGATGGCCTTCTGGCTGTCGCGCTCGACGAAGAGGTTCGCGTAGATCTCGAGGATGTCCTTGTCGTCGCGCTGGACCATGTCGTCGATGGTGACCGCGAGGGAGTGCGGGAGTTCGTCCTGCACGCCCTCGAGAGCCGCCTCCCGGATGTACTCGGAGACCCTGTCCTCGAGGACCTCCTCGGTCACGGCGTCCGCCGGGTAGAGCGCGGGCGAGAGCGGCATGAGCTTGATGAGCTCGTCGGCGAGCACGTCGAGCTGCACGTCGCCGAGGGCGGAGAGCGGGATGATCGCCTCCCAGTCGCGGAGCCGGCTCACCGCGAGCAGCTGTTCCGCCACGGCCGGCCGCGAGGTCGTGTCCGTCTTCGTGACGATCGCGACCTTCTTGGCCCGTGGGAACGCGTCGAGCTGTTCGTTGATGAACTTGTCGCCCGGCCCGATCTTCTCGTCGGCCGGGATGCAGAGCCCGATCACGTCGACGTCGCCCAGGGTCGTCTGCACCACGTCGTTGAGGCGCTCGCCGAGCAGGGTGCGGGGCCGGTGCATGCCCGGGGTGTCCACGAGCACGAGCTGGCCCGCGGGGTGGTGCACGATCCCGCGGATGGCCCGCCGGGTCGTCTGGGGCTTCGAGGAGGTGATGGCCACCTTCTCGCCGACGAGCGCGTTGGTCAGTGTCGACTTCCCGACGTTCGGCCGCCCCACGAACGAGACGAAGCCCGCACGGTGGTCGGGGCCGGCGGTCGGCATGGGAGGCAGGACGGAGTCGTCGCCGGTGGTCGTCATGGTGCTTCTCTCGGGGAGGGGACGGGATCGGGGTCGGTGAAGGCCGCCTGGGCGGAGACCAGGGCTGGGTCGCGCTCGACGAGGACCGTCTGCAGGTCGCGACGTCGCCCCTCCGTGCGGTCGGCCGTGAGCACGAGACCGGAGACGGTGACGGTCGAGCCCTTCTCGGGCAGGCGCCCGAGCTGCTTCGTGAGGAGGCCGCCGACGGAGTCGACGTCGTCGTCGTCGAGCTCGATGCCGAAGAGGTCGCCGAGCTCGTCGACGGCCAGCCGTGCGCTGACGCGGTAGACCCCCGGAGAGATCTCGCGGTGCTCGGCGACGGTGCGGTCGTACTCGTCGCTGATGTCGCCGACCAGCTCTTCGATGAGGTCCTCGAGGGTGACGAGGCCGGCGATGCCGCCGTACTCGTCGACGACCATCGCGAGGTGGTTCTTGTCGAGCTGCATCTGCCGGAGCGCGTCGTCGGCCTTCTTCGACTCGGGTACGAAGACCGCGGGGCGTGCGAGGTCGGCCACCGCGGCGTCGTCGGCGCCGGCGTGCTCGTGCAGGCGCCGGGCGAGGTCGCGGAGGTAGACGACGCCGACCACGTCGTCGCTGTCGCGGCCGACCACCGGCACCCTCGAGACACCGCGCCCCAGGAAGAGGCTCATCGCCGAGCGGACGGAGGCCGTCGACTCGATGGTGACCATGTCGGTGCGGGGCACCATGACCTCGCGGACCACCGTGTCGCTGAACTCGAAGATCGAGTGGATCAGCTCACGGTCGTCTTCCTCGAGGACGTCGAGCTCGGTGGCCTCGTCGACCATGCTGAGGAGCTGCTCCTCGGACGAGAACGACGCACTGCGGGGCCGGCCCGGCGTGACCCTGTTGCCGATGGCGACGAGGGCGTCGGCGAGCGGTCCGAGCACGACACGGAGTCCCCGGACGAGGCCCGCGGTCGCGACGACGAGGCCTCGGGCGTGCGCCCGGCCCACGCTGCGCGGGCTGGAGCCGACGAGCACGAACGACACGAGGGTCATGATCAGCGCCGACAACAGGAGGGCGAGCCACCAGTGCTCGACCGTGAACGCGAACGACAGCGAGACGAGGACCGCAGCGGACGTCTCGGCGACCACCCGCGTGAAGTTGACCGCGTTGACGTGGGCTCCGACGTCGGCGGCGACCGCGGACAACGAGGCGCTGCTGCGGGGCGAGGACTCGGCTTCCTCGAGCAGGTCGCCCCGACTCAGCACCCCCAGCGCGGCGTCGACGGCCGCGAGCAGCCCCCCGAGGACGACGAGCACGACGGCCACGATGACGAACACGGTGACCATCACGGCGTCACCGTCTCTCGTCTGCGCCGGCGAACGCGGCGAGGATCTCGCGCTGGAGACCGAACATCTCGCGTTCGTCGTCGGGCTCGGCGTGGTCGAAGCCGAGGAGGTGCAGCACGCCGTGGCAGGTCAGCAGCAACATCTCGTCGAGGGGGCTGTGGCCCGCCGTGACCGCCTGGGCGACCGCGACCTGGGGGCAGACCACGATGTCGCCGAGCAGGCCGGCCGGCGTGGGTTCGTCCTCGGTGCCGGGACGGAGCTCGTCCATCGGGAAGCTGAGCACGTCGGTGGGACCCGGCTCGTCCATCCACTGGACGTGCAGCTGCTCCATCGCCGCCTCGTCCACGAAGACGATCGCGAGCTCGGCCTCGGGGTGCACGTGCATCTGGTCGAGCGCGAAGGTCGCCAGGCGCTGGATCGCCGCTTCGTCGACCTCGAGGCCGGACTCGTTGTTGACCTCGATGCTCATCGGGTGCCTCTCTTCGGGAGCCGGTCGCGGCTGGCGGACGACCGGCGCTCGGCCCGGTTCGCGCCGTCGCCGGAGACCCCCGCCGAGGCGGCCGAGTCGGCCGCCTCCTGCCGCTCGGCCCGCTGGGCCTGCCGCTCGGCGTCGTAGGTCGTGTAGGCGTCGACGATCCGGCCGACGAGGGTGTGTCGGACCACGTCGTCGCTGGTCAGCCGGGCGAAGTGGATGTCGTCGATGTCGTCGAGGACACGGGTGACGAGCTGGAGGCCGCTGGCCCCGGTGGGCAGGTCGACCTGCGTCACGTCGCCGGTGACGACCATCCGCGAGCCGAACCCGAGGCGCGTGAGGAACATCTTCATCTGCTCGGGCGTCGTGTTCTGCGCCTCGTCGAGCACCACGAACGCGTCGTTCAGCGTCCGGCCGCGCATGTACGCCAGGGGCGCCACCTCGACGGTGCCGGCCGCCAGGAGCTTCGGCACGATCTCCGGGTCCATCATCTCGTTCAGGGCGTCGTAGAGCGGGCGCAGGTACGGGTCGATCTTGTCGGTCAGCGTGCCGGGCAGGAACCCGAGCCGCTCGCCGGCCTCGACGGCGGGGCGCGTGAGGATGATGCGCTGCACCTCGCGGCGCTGCAGGGCCTGGACGGCCTTCGCCATCGCCAGGTAGGTCTTGCCCGTGCCTGCGGGGCCGATGCCGAACGTGATCGTGTGCTGGTCGATGGCGTCGACGTACTGCTTCTGCCCGAGCGTCTTCGCGCGCACGGCCTTGCCGCGGCTCGAGACGATGGACTGGCCGAACACGTCGGACGGGGCCGCCGCGCCCGAGTCGAGCAGCTTCGCGGACGTCTCGACCTCGGCCGGCGCGAGGTCGTGGCCCCCGCGGACGAGCCCGACGAGCTCGTCGACGAGCACCCGGGCCCGGCTCACGGACGCGGTCGGCCCCTCGAGGGCGACCTCGTTGCCCCGGACGAGCACGCGCACGTCGGGGTACTGCTTCTCGACGGTGCGCAGCAGGCGGTCCTGGGGACCGAGCAGCTGGACCATGGCGACGCCGTCGACGGTGAGGTCGACACGCGTGGTGCCCTCGCCTGCGGGCTGAGGGTCGGTGGAGCGGGTCTCGCTAGTGGGCAAGGGAGCCTTCCTCGAGGGGGCCTGCGAGCACATGGGCGTGCACGTGGAACACGGTCTGGCCGGCGGAGGCGCCGGTGTTGAAGATCAGTCGGAAATCGCCCGTGCCGCCCGAGGCCGCCACGACCTCGTCGCCGAGGAGGGCCGGGTCGGAGGCGAGCGCCGAGGCCGTCGCCACGATCTGGGCGAGCAGCGCCGGGTCGGCGGCCGCGAGCTCGACGACGTCGCGGTGACGCGCGGTCTTGGGCACGACGAGCACGTGGAACGGCGCCTGGGGCGCGATGTCGCGGAAGGCGATCACCGAGTCGTCCTCGAAGACCACGTCGGCGGGGATCTCGCGCGAGATGATGCGGCTGAAGACCGACGCCTCGGTCGGTGCTGGCTCTGGCTCGGACATGCGTCCCATGGTAGTCGCGGCCGCCGACACGGCCCCCACCAGCGGCACGGCCCTCACCGCCGGCACGGCCCCACGGCCCCCACCGCCGGCCCGGCGCCTACCAGCGCCCGAGCCGCACGCTCAGGACCGCGAGGGCGGCGGGCCCCGCCGTCGACGTGCGCAGCACGGCGTCGCCGAGCCGCACCGGCACGGCCCCCGCGCTCGCGAGCAGCTCGAGCTCCGAGGGCGAGATGCCGCCCTCGGGGCCGACCACCACCAGGACCGACGACGGCGCGCCTCCCCCGCCCTCGACGACGACGTCGGAGAGTGCGCGCTCGGCGCTCGGCTCGAGCACGAGAACGAGCGTCGTGGCGTCCGTGGCGCGCGCCGCGACCTGCTTCGTCGACGACAGCTCGGAGACCACGGGAGCCCAGGGCCGGATCGCCTGCTTCGTCGCCTCCCGCGTGATGGAGCGCCACCGGGCGGTGCCCTTGGCCACCTTGGCGCCCTCCCAGCGCGAGACGCTGCGGGCGGCCGACCACGGCACGACCTCGTCGACGCCCAGCTCGGTGGCGGCCTGGGCGGCGAGCTCGTCGCGGTCGCCCTTGGCCAGCGCCTGGACGAGCACGAGCCGGGTCCCCGGCCGCTCGACCCGGGTCACCTCGGCGGCGACCAGCGTGAGCCGCGAGTCCGTCGCCTCGACGACCTCTCCGCGCACCGACGTGCCCCGCCCGTCGCCGAGCGCGAGCGACTCGCCGACACGGACCCGGCTGACCGTCACCGCGTGCCGCGCCTCCTGTCCCTCGACCACGACGGTGCTCCCGACGGACGCGTCCGTCAGGTCGTCGACCAGGTAGAAGTGGGCCACGATCAGAAGTGCAGGAACCGGTCGCGGAGCTTGCCGAACAGGCCCTGCTGGAACTGCGAGAGCTCGGGCGCCGCCGAGCGGCGTCCGGCCGCGAACTTCTCGATGAGCTCTCGCTCCTTGTGGCTGAGCTTGGTGGGCGTCACCACCTGCACGCCGATCTTGAGGTCGCCTCGACCTGTGCCGCGGAGCTTCGTGATGCCCCGGTCGCGGATCGTGATGACGTCGGCGCTCTGGGTGCCGGCCTTGAGCTCGATCTCGACCTCTCCGTCGAGCGCGTGCAGGGTGGTCTCGGTGCCCAGGATGGCGTCGGCCATCTGCACCTCGAGCGTCGCGAGCAGATCGTCGCCGTCGCGGCTGTAGATGTCGTGGTGGCGCACCTTGACCTCGAGGTAGAGGTCTCCGTTCGGGCCGCCGGCCTGGCCGACCTCGCCCTGGCTCGGCAGCTGCAGCCGGATGCCCGTGTCGACGCCCGCGGGGATGTCGATCGGGATCGTGCGGCGTGCGCGCACCCGGCCCTGGCCCTGGCAGGTGGGGCACGGGTTCGGGATGACGGTGCCGTAGCCGCGGCAGGTGCCGCAGGGGCTCGACGTCATGACGTTGCCGAGCAGCGACCGGACGGTCCGCTGGATCTGGCCGGAGCCGTGGCAGATGTCGCAGGTCTGGGGCGAGGTGCCGGGCGCGCAGCACGACCCGTTGCAGGTCTCGCAGAGCACGGCCGTGTCGACCTCGATGTCGCGGGTCGTGCCGAAGACGATCTCCTCGAGGTCGACCTCGAGGCGCAACAGGGCGTCCTGGCCGCGCTCGCGACGCGAACGCGGGCCCTGTCGCTGGCCCCCGCCTCCTCCGCCTCCGAAGAACGCGTCGAAGATGTCGCCGAAGCCCGCCGCGCCCCCGCCTCCGCCGCCGAACCCGGCCTGCGGGCCGAGGTCGTAGCGCTCGCGCTGCTGCGGGTCGCTCAGCACGTCGTAGGCGTGCGTGACGTCCTTGAAGCGCTCGGACGCCTCGGGGCTCGGGTTGACGTCGGGGTGCAGCTCGCGCGCGAGCCTGCGGTACGCCTTCTTGATCTCGTCCGGCGTCGCCGACCGGTCGACTCCGAGCACGTCGTAATGATCTGCCACTTGTTCTCGTCTGCCTCTGGTGTCTGGGGGTGGTCTCGTGGGGGCTGGTCAGGGGGCGCGGCGCGGTCGCGCAGGGCCGGGGAGGTGCGGCTCGTCAGCGCTCGGAGAGCAGCGACGACAGATAGCGGGCCACCGCACGCACGGCGGCCATGTTGGTCGAGTAGTCCATGCGCATCGGGCCGAGCACGCCGAGGCGCGCGACCTCGCTGCCCGTCGAGGTGTACCCGCTCGCGAGCACGGACGCCTGGGAGAGGCCGAAGGAGGCGTTCTCCCGCCCGATGCTCGCGGCGACGTCGACCGCGTCGAGCTGCATCTCGCCGAAGAGGCGCAGCAGGGCCACCTGCTGCTCGATCGCCTCGAGGACGGGGTAGAGGTCGCCGCTGAAGTCGTCGCCCGTGCGCACGAGGTTGGCCGCGCCGGCCATCACGAGGCGTTCCTGACGCCCGGCGGCGAGCTGCTCGACCAGGCTGGCGACGACGACGCCGACCACGACGGCCTGCTCAGGGCGGAAGCGGTCGTGCAGGTCGCCGAGCAGCGCGGCGGCCGCGCTCAGCTCGGTGCCGCCCACCGCCGCGTTGAGCGCCCCGCGGAGCTCAGCGAGGAACTCGTCGTCGACGACGACGGGCAGCTCGACGAGCCGCTGCTCGACCTGCCCCGTGTCGGTGATGAGCACGGTCATGACGCGCCGCTCGGCCAGGCTGACCAGCTCGACGTGCCGCACGCGCGCCCGCGAGAATGAGGGGTACTGCACCAGCGCGACCTGGTTCGTCAGCTGGGACAGGAGGCGGACCGTGCGGCCGAGGACCTCGTCGAGGTCGGCAGAGTCGCCGAGGAACGTCTCGATCGCCTGCCGCTGCGCGCTGCTCAGCGGACGCAGGTCGGCGAGGTGGTTGACGAAGAGACGGTAGCCCTTGTCGGTCGGCACCCGACCCGACGAGGTGTGCGGCGCCGCGATCAGCTCTTCTTCTTCGAGGAGCGCCATGTCGTTGCGGATCGTGGCGGCCGAGACGCCGAAGTGGTGACGCTCGACGATCGACTTCGAGCCCACGGGCTCGCGGGAGGCGACGTAGTCGTGCACGATGACGCGCAGCACCTCGAGACCACGTTCCGAGACCACGACGCACCTCCCTCTCGCACGGCCGGCGGCGGGGCACGTCACGACGACGACCCGAGCTCGCTGGCACTCGTCCTGCCAGACTGCCAATCCTACGTCACGCGGCCCGCGAGGCCTACTCGACCCGCACCTCCTGCCCTATGCTCGCCGTGACGCCCGCCGGACGACCTCGTCCGGCCGGGCGGCCAGCACCGACCACCCGCGATGCGCCCGTTCGCCTCGACCCGGTCGGGCCCACGACGACGAACAGGTGAGCAGATGACCGACACCCCTCCCTCCCAGCCGCACGACCCGCAGGGCTCCGGCTGGGGCCAGCAGCCCGGCCAGGGCCAGCCGGGTCAGGGCCAGCCCGGCTACGGGCAGCAGCCGGGTCAGCCCGGCCCGCAGCAGCCCGGCTACGGGCAGCAGCCCGGCTACGGCGCCCCGCAGCCTCCGCAGCCCCTGCGGCCCGAGGACGAGAAGCTCTGGGCCACGCTGATCCACGTCGGCGGCATCCTGCTCAGCTTCGTCGCGCCCCTGGTCGGCTACCTCGTGCTCAAGGACCGCGGCCCGTTCGTCCGCGAGCACAGCCGCGTCGCACTGAACTTCCAGATCACGATGGTCATCGCGTACGTCGTCGGAGGCGCCACGTCGTTCCTCGGCATCGGCGTGCTGATCACGCTCGCCGCGGCGATCGTCGTGATCGTCTTCGGGATCATCGCGGCCCTCGCCGCCAACCGCGGCGAGTACTACAAGTACCCGCTGAGCATCGAGTTCGTCAAGGCGTAGCCCGCCGGCACGCTCGTCGAGGCGCGTCTCCCGCTCGGGAGGCGCGCCTCGCGTCGTCCCGGCCGCGTCCAGCGTCGACTCGGGTCGCGTCGGCCCTCAGACCGGGAGCAGCCGACGGACCACGGCGTCGGCCATGAGCCGCCCCGTGCGCGTGAGGACGACCCGACCGGCCAGCGCCTCGCGCCCCTCGACCCAGCCGTCCGCGATGAGCCCCGCCACGGCCGCGCGGCCCTCGGGATCGAGGTCGGAGGTGGGCAGGCCCTCGCGCATCCGGACGGCGAGCAGCACCCGCTCGACCCGGCGCGTCTCCGCGTCGAGCGTCTCGCGGCCGGCCCCCGGCGACTCCCCCGCGGCCATGCGCTGGCCGTAGGCAGCCGGGTGCTTCACGTTCCACCAGCGGACCCCGCCGACGTGGCTGTGGGCGCCCGGGCCGACGCCCCACCAGTCGTGGCCTTGCCAGTACGACAGGTTGTGGCGCGAGCGGTGCTGCTCGTCGCGCGCCCAGTTGCTCACCTCGTACCAACCGTAGCCCGCGGCGGCGAGCCGGTCGTCGGCGAGCTCGTACATGTCGGCCGCGGTGTCGTCGTCGGGCTGGGCCACCTCGCCACGGCGGATCTGCCGAGCGAGCTTCGTGCCGTCCTCGACGATGAGCGAGTACGCGGACAGGTGGTCGGGCTCCTGCTCGAGGGCGACGTCGAGCGACCGGGACCAGTCGTCGATCGTCTCGCCGGGCGTGCCGTAGATGAGGTCGAGGCTGACGTCGAGCCCGGCGTCGCGCGCCCAGCGCACGACGAGGGGCACGCGCTCGGGGTCGTGCGTCCGCTCGAGGGTCGCGAGCACGCTCGGCACCGCGGACTGCATGCCGAAGCTGACGCGCGTGAAGCCGGCGGTCGCCAGCGCCTCGAGGTACTCGGCGTCGACCGAGTCGGGGTTCGCCTCCGTCGTCACCTCGGCGCCGTCGACCAGCCCCCAGGTGTCGACGACCGACGAGAGCATCGCGGCGAGGTCGGAGTGCGACAGCATCGTGGGCGTGCCGCCGCCGAAGAAGACGGTCGAGACGGGACGAGGAGGCAGCCCGGCGCCCCCGAGGACGCGACCGGCGAGGCGCACCTCGTCCACCGCCTCCTGCGCGTAGTCGTCACGTCGGGCCCCGCGCAGCTCGTCGCCCGTGTAGGTGTTGAAGTCGCAGTAGCCACAGCGCACCCGGCAGAAGGGCACGTGCAGGTACACGCCGAAGTTGCGGTCGGCGACGCCCTCGACCACCGAGGCCGGCAGCGAGCCGTCGACGGGGGCAGGGTCGCCGAGGGGAAGGGCTCCGGGCACCGTCAGTCGCCCGACCGGCGCGAGCCGGGCTCGCGGATCTCGTCGTCGTGAGCGGCCTCGGCGGCGGCCTCGAGGTCGACGTCGGCCTCGGCCGGGACGTCGGGCTCGCTCAGGCTGAGGGCGCGCAGGTAACGACGCGTGTACATCGCCTGCTGGCGGCGCATGAAGGGCTCGACGAGCTTCCAGCGCCAGGTGCTGGGGCGGGAGAACGAGCGGATCGACAGCCAGACGGAGCCGTCGTCGGTCTGGTCGACGACCCAGCTCTCCTCGCCGCTCTCCGGGTGGCCGTCGAGCGTGCCGTAGGCGAAGCCCTTGCGCCTCGGCTCGTCGACGACGTAGACGACCCGGACGGGTGCCTGCACGCTGCGGCCGTAGGCCGAGATGGACAGGGTCGCCGTCGTGCCCGCGGTGAGGAACGGCGTGCCGTCCGGCGCGAAGCGGGACTCGTCGCGGCCCTGCTCCCAGTGCGCCGGGTCCACGGGGACGCCGTCGTCGTCGAAGGTGACGGGGTGGTAGCCGCCCTCCTCGACGGGCGGCACCGAGTCGACGTGGACCTCGATGCCGCTGCGCTCCTGGATCTTCCAGGTCATCGTGGCGATCCACGCCGCCTCGAAGCGGGCGTCCCCGTGGCCGACCCTGGTGCGGTACTCGGCGGGGCGGAAGCCCTTGGGCGGGTACTGCATCAGGTCGGGCGCCTGCGTCGCCCCGACCTCGCCGTAGGTCGTGTGGGTCTCGGCGTGGGTCGAGCGGCGCATCGGCTACTTCTTCTCTTTCTTCGCCTCGGTGTCGCCGCTCAGGGCGGCGATGAACGCCTCCTGGGGCACCTCGACGCGACCGATGGTCTTCATGCGCTTCTTGCCCTCCTTCTGCTTCTCGAGCAGCTTGCGCTTGCGGCTGATGTCGCCGCCGTAGCACTTCGCGAGGACGTCCTTGCGCATGGCGCGGATACTCTCGCGCGCGATGATGCGGGCGCCGATCGCGGCCTGGATGGTGACCTCGAACTGCTGTCGAGGGATGAGCTCGCGGAGGCGACCGGTCATGAGGACCCCGTACGCGTAAGCCTTGTCGCGGTGGACGATCGCGCTGAACGCGTCGACCTGCTCGCCCTGGAGAAGGATGTCGACCTTGACCAGGTCGGCCTCCTGGTCGCCGGTGGGCTCGTAGTCGAGGCTCGCGTAGCCGGCCGTCTTCGACTTGAGGCTGTCGAAGAAGTCGAAGACGATCTCGCCGAGGGGCATCGCGTAGCGGATCTCGACCCGGTCCTCTCCGAGGTACTCCATGCCGAGCAGGGCGCCGCGGCGCTGCTGGCAGAGCTCCATGATGACGCCGACGTAGTCCTTCGGGGCGAGGATCGCCGCCTTGACCATCGGCTCGCTCACGCTGGCGATCTTGCCGCCGGGGAACTCGCTCGGGTTGGTGACGGTCACCGTCTGCTTGTCGTCGGTGGTGACCTCGTAGACGACGCTCGGCGCCGTGGTGATGAGGTCGAGGCCGAACTCGCGCTCGAGGCGCTCGGTGATGATCTCGAGGTGCAGCAGCCCGAGGAACCCGCAGCGGAACCCGAAGCCGAGCGCGACGCTGGTCTCGGGCTCGTAGACGAGGGCGGCGTCGGACAGCTTGAGCTTGTCGAGGGCCTCGCGCAGGTCGGGGTAGTCGCTGCCGTCGATCGGGTACAGGCCCGAGTAGACCATCGGGAGGGGCTCGACGTAGCCGGCCAGCGCCTCCGTCGCGGGCTTGGCCGAGGTCGTGACGGTGTCGCCGACCTTCGAGAGCCGCACGTCTTTCACACCGGTGATCAGGTAGCCGACCTCGCCGACCGAGAGGCCCTGGCTCGGCGTCGGCTCGGGGGACGAGACGCCGATCTCGAGGATCTCGTGCGTCGACTTCGTCGACATCATCTGCACCTTCTCGCGCGGGTGCAGGGTGCCGTCGATCATGCGGATGTAGGTGACGACGCCGCGGTAGCTGTCGTAGACGGAGTCGAAGATCATCGCGCGCGGCGAGGCGTCGAAGTCGCCTGTGGGCGACGGGATGCGGTCGACGACGCGGTCGAGCAGCTCGGTGACGCCGATGCCCGTCTTGCCGCTGACGCGCAGGACGTCGGCGGGGTCGCCCCCGATCAGGCTCGCGAGCTCGGCCGCGTACTTCTCCGGGTCGGCCGCCGGCAGGTCGATCTTGTTGAGGACCGGGATGATCTCGAGGTCGTTCTCGAGCGCCAGGTAGAGGTTCGCCAGCGTCTGGGCCTCGATGCCCTGCGCTGCGTCGACGAGGAGGATCGCGCCCTCGCACGCCGCGAGCGACCGGCTGACCTCGTAGCTGAAGTCGACGTGGCCGGGCGTGTCGATCATGTTGAGGGCGAAGGTCTGGCCGTCGCGCTCCCAGGGCATGCGCACGGCCTGGCTCTTGATCGTGATGCCGCGCTCGCGCTCAATGTCCATGCGGTCGAGGTACTGGGCGCGCATCGCCCGGTCTTCGACGACGCCGGTGATGCCCAGCATGCGATCGGCGAGCGTCGACTTGCCGTGGTCGATGTGCGCGATGATGCAGAAGTTGCGGATGTGCTCGGGCGCGGTCTTCGCCGGCTCGAGTGCACGGGTTGCTAGGGGGCTCACACGGTCCTCAGGGGGTGGCGGGCGGTTGTCGCCTCGATTCTCCCACGTCGCGCTCGGGAACCGTGTCGACAACTCCTGCGCTGTGCACTGCACCATCGCCGTGACTGCGCTGCCGGGGGCTCCCGGCACACCCGTCAGGAGTTGTCGACACGAGGCGCGGCCCCACCGAGCGGGCGGCAGCGGACGGGCAGGCGTCAACCGACGGGCAGGCGTCAGCTGACGAGCAGGCGTCAGCCGAAGTACTGGAACAGGCCGAGCAGGCCGATCGGGACCGCGGCCAGGAGCCCGACGACGAGGAGGACGACGCTGCCGAGCAGCATCACCCCCGACGAGATGATGCCGATCAGCGCCATCGTGCGGCCCTCGGGCTCGCGTCGGCGACCCAGGACGCCGAGGACGACGCCGACGATCGGCACGACGAAGGTGAAGCTCAGCGCCACCGACGCGATCCCGAGCACGAGGCTCGTGAGGCTCAGCGGCGAGTGCAGTCCGCCGGCCGCCGCGGGGGCGGCAGGAGCGGCAGGGGCCGCGGTGTGCGCGGCGACGGGCGGGGTGGTCGGTGCGGTGTTCGTCATGTCTCGAGCCTACGAAGGAGACGCAGCCCGCCTGAAGGGGGCAGACCCCCGGATCGAGGCGGGGGCGTCCCCGTCAGGCGCCGGGTGCGGGGAGGGCCCGGAGCCCGCGCTCGATCACTTCGGGAGCCGCGGCCAGGCAGATGCGGATCCAGCCCTCGCCGGACCGGCCGAAGGCGCTGCCCGGCGCGACGGCGACCCGCCGCTCGAGCAGGAAGCGCTCGGCCCAGCCGGCGACGTCGCCCTGCGACGCGTGGCTCACGTCGATCCAGAGGTAGAAGGCGCCCTGCGGGTCGAGGTGGGCGATGCCGCGCTCCACGAGCAGCGCCGTGGCGAGCTCGAGGTTCTGGCGATAGTGCTCCCGGGCCTCGGACACCGGCCCGTGGTCGCCGGTGACGGCGGCGAGGGCCGCGTGCTGGTCGGGCTCGGCGACGCAGCTGATCATCGCCTCCTGGACCGTCCGCATCGTCGGGGCGAGGCCACGCGGCGTCACCAGGTAGCCGACGCGCACGCCGGTCATGGCGTAGGTCTTGCTCAGCGAGAACGCGCTGAAGACGCGGTCGTCGGCGTCGAGGGAGGCGATGCTCACGTGCGGCGTCCCGTAGGTGAAGTACTCGTAGACCTCGTCGCTGATCACCCAGAGGTCGTGTCGGGCGGCCAGGTCGAGCAGCCCCTGCAGCACCTCCCGCGGCCAGACCACCCCGAGGGGGTTGGACGGCGAGTTGACGACGACGGCTCGCGTGCGGACCGTGACGGCCGCCTCCAGCTGGTCGAGGTCGGGCAGGAAGCCGTGGCCGGGCGAGAGCGCGTACGGCACGGGGACGGCGTCGAGCATGTGCGCGTTCATCGAGAACGTCGTGTAGCCGGGGTCGGGCACCAGCACCTCGTCGCCCGACGCGAGGACGAGCCCCATGGCCTGGTGGAGCGCCTGGGTGGCCCCGACCGTGACCCAGACCTGCTCCACGTCGACGTGCAGGTCGTTCTCGCGGGCCAGCTTCGCCACGAGGGCCTCGCGGAGGGGCGCGATGCCGCCGTTCGGCGTGTAGCCGGTGCGGTCCTCCGACCAGGCACGGCGGGCCGCGTCGCCGACGTGGTGGGGAACGGGCACGTCGGGCTCGCCGATGACCAGCATCGCGACGTCGTCCAGGCCGGCGGCGAGCTCGAAGACCCTGCGGATCCCGGAGGCGGGGACGGATGCGATGTGCGGGGCGAGCGACGGCATGACGGCACCGTACTACGGGCGACACGCCCTCCCGCTGGGTCACCACCGCCCCTCGGGGACGCCCTATCATTGAGAGTCGGGCGACGTGCTGGTAACGTTGCCTGTTGGCTTGCGCGGAACGTCTGACGTGACGGATCGCGAACGCAGCCGAGAGCCGCTCCGGTGGCACCACCGGCGGCAGTCCGGGGAGAGCGCGTCTCCTCCCGGTCGGCTCGCAGCACCACCTCACAGAACCGTCCCCCGGGCACGGCGCCGCATCCTGGTGCCGACAGCCCAGTCATACGACACACGAAACAGGAAGTAGCGAACGTGGCGAACATCAAGTCGCAGATCAAGCGCATCGGCACCAACAAGAAGGCCCAGGACCGCAACAAGGCCGTCAAGAGCGAGCTGAAGACCGCCGTCCGCGCCGCGCGCGAGGCCATCGTCGCCGGCGACAAGGACAAGGCGACCGCGTCGCTGGCCCTCGCCTCGAAGAAGCTCGACAAGGCCGCCAGCAAGGGCGTCATCCACAAGAACCAGGCCGCGAACCGCAAGTCGTCGATCGCGAAGCAGGTCGGCGCTCTCTGAGCCTGACCCCCTGAGCGCATCGCGCTCGCTGCGAAGGGCCCCGTCTCGACCGAGACGGGGCCCTTCGCGTTCCACGAGGACGTCAGGATGACAGACCCGCGAGCCGGGCAGCCGGTCAGCGCCCGACGGCACCCCGCGTCGCCACGGTCGTGACCATCCGCTCGAGCGCGTAGATCGCGTCGCGCTGCGCGCCCTTGACCGCGGCGTCCGTCTCGGCGAGCAGCTCGATGCACCGGCCCAGGCCGTCCTCGCTCCAGCCACGCACGTCGCGCTGGGCCCGCTCGACCTGCCACGGCGCCATGCCGAGGCGAGACGCGAGCTGGCCGGACGGGCCGTAGACGCCCTGCACCTTCGCCATGGTGCGGATCTTCATCGCGAAGGCCGCCACGACGGGGACCGGGTCGGCACCCGACGAGAGGGCGTGCCGCAGGAGCACGAGCGCCTCGCCCTGGCGCCCCGCGATGGCCGCGTCCGCGACCTTGAAGGCGTTCGTCTCGACCCTGCCGGCGTAGTACTTCTCGACCGTCGCCTCCGTGATCTCGTCCGCCGCGTCGGAGATCAGCTGCTGGCAGGCGCTGGCGAGCTCGGCGAGGTCGTCGGAGAACGCCGTCACGAGCGCGCGGAGTGCGCCGCTCGACACACGTCGACGTGCCGACCGGAACTCGCCCGCGGCGAAGTCGTGCTTCTCCGTGTCCTTCTTGAGCTCGGCACAGACGACCTCGACGCCGCCGCCCACGCCCGCACGGATCGTGTCGAGCAGCTTCTTGCCGCGCACTCCCCCGCCGTGCCGCAGCACGAGGTAGGTGTCGTCGGCCGGCGACTCGAGGTACCGGAGCGTCTCGGTGAGGAACGCGTCGGTGCACTTCTCGACCGACACCACGCGCAGGAGGCGCGGCTCGGCGAACAGGGACGGGCTCGCGAGCGTGATGAGCTCGCCGGGCTGGTAGTGGTCGGCCTCGAGGTCGTGGACCTCGAGGCTCGAGTCCTCGGCGACGAGCTGGTCGCGGAGCTGCCGCACGGCACGCTCGGCGAGGAACTGCTCGGGCCCGCTGACGAGGACGACCGGCGCGGGGCGGATCGCGTGCCAGGGGACCTGGTCGACGGCGACGCTCGCCTTCTTCGTCGTCTTGCCGGTGGTTCTCGCGGCCACGGTCCTCCTCGGTCGAGGACGCCTCGGGCGCCCGGCTCCCAGCGTAACGGCCTCCCCCGACGCCGCCGGCGCCCAGGACCCCGCGGCCCCCGCGGCCGACGGGTCGGCGGACGGCGCGTGGCCCGCGACGGCGTGTCGGCGCCAGAGCCGCACGCCGCCCGAGTCGTCGACGACGACCGCGGCGTCGCCGTCGAGATCGGTCCTCGTGACCTCGGCGCCCGCCTCCTCGACCATGTCGAGAGCCTCTCGTCGCGGGTGCCCGTAGCTGTTGTCGGCACCGACCCCGACGAGCCCGACCGAGGCCCGGGCGGCCGCGTAGAGACCCGCGTGCTGGTCGGCGGATCCGTGGTGGGACACCTTCACGACGTCGACGCCCGAGAGGGCCCCGCCCGACGACGAGAGGAGGAGACGCTGCGGCGCCTCGGCGAGGTCGCCGAGGTCGAGGAGCGACAGGCAGCCCGTCCGACAGCCGGGCAGCGGCCGCCACAGGGTGACGACGCTCGCGTCGTTGCCCGCCGCGTCCGCCCGGACCGGCCAGAGCACGGACCAGCCGAGCTCGCCGAGGACTCCCCCCACGCCGACCGCGACCTCGACGACCTCCGCACCGCCGCCGGCCAGGTCGTCGACGACACGCTCGTCGTCGGGGCTCGCGGTCGGCCCGACCAGGGCACGGCCGACTCGTCCCGTGACCACGTCGACGGCTCCGACGTGGTCCGCGTCGAAGTGCGTGAGCACGAGGAGGTCGATCCGGTCGACCCCGAACCGGCGGAGGCAGCCGCCGAGCGCGGCCTCGTCGTCGCCGACGTCGACGAGGGCCACCTGGCCGTCGCTCCGGACGAGGACAGCATCGCCCTGCCCGACGTCGCACTGGGCGATCGTCCAGTCGGCAGGGACGGCGCTGCGCTCCCCCGTGCGGACGCCCACGACCGCACCGGCGCCCACCGCGAGCGCGCCCGTGAGCAGGACGACGACGACCCGCCGCAGCCGCCCGCCCGGCCGGGCGAGCACCGCCCCGGCGACGAGGACGGTCAGAGCAGCCAGGAGCACGACTCCCGTCGGCCCGCCGGGCCACTCCACCCGGGCGAGCGGCCAGGACGCCACGGAGCGGGCGACCGCGCCGATCCACGTGGCCGGCACCCACGCGGCCCGTGCGACGAGCTCGGCCGGGCCCGGAGCCCAGGAGGCGGTGGCGCACACGACGAGGCCGCCCACGGTCGCCAGGGGCGCCGCGGGCTCGGCCAGCACGTTCGCGACGACGCCGTGCACGGCCACCCGGGGGTCGAGGAGCAGCAGCACCGGCTGGCACGCGAGCTGCGCGGCGACGGGCACGGCCAGCACGGCCGCCACCGGGCGCGGCAGGAACCGGGCGAACGCGTCGGCGAGGGGCGCCGCGAGCACCACGAGACCCGCCGTGGCGAGCACCGACAGGGCGAAGCCGAGGTCGCGGGCCAGCCAGGGGTCGCCGAGGAGCAGGCCCGAGACCGCCAACGAGACGACGGGCAGTCCCGACACGGGCCGACCCGCCGCGAGGTGGACGAGCACGACCAGGGCCATGACCGAGGCGCGGACGATGCTGGGCTCGGGGGTGACGAGCACGAGGAACGCGAGGAGCAGGACCGCCGCGAGGAGGAGGCGCGCCAGCCGCGGTACTCCCAGGGCCCCGCCCACGAGCATGACGAGGGCGACGAGGACGGCGCAGTTCGACCCGGACACGGCGGTCAGGTGCGAGAGGGAGGACGCCTTCATGGCCTCGTCGAGCTCGTCGTCGACGGCGGACGTGTCGCCGACGGCGAGCCCGGGCAGGAGGCTGCCGCCGTCGCCCGGCAGCTCCGCGGTCACGCCGCGGAAGTCGGAGCGCACCGAGTCGGCGAGGCCCGCTGCCCCGGACGGCGGCGCCCCGGGGACGACCTGGCCTCGCACGGCCGCGACGAAGGCGACGTCGTCGCCCGGCTCGACCGGGAGGACCGAGACGCGGGCGGACACCTCCTGCCCCACCTCGATCGCCGCCCCCTCCGCGACCCTCGGCCCGAGGAGGAGGAACGACGCCCGCCCGCGCCACACGACCTCGTCGGCCACGACGACCTCGCGCACCGTCACCTGCACGGCTCGTGTGCCCGCCGCCACACGGCCCGTCGCCGTGCCGTGCAGCTCGGCGGAGTGGCCCGACAGGGCGACGAGCTCCTCCGGGTAGCGCACGTGCTGCCGTGCGGCCGCACCCGCCAGCACGAGCCCCGCGACGAGCGCCACGAGCGCGACCAACGCCGCGGCGGGGACGACGCGAGACCCCGGCGACCCCGAGGCGCGCTGCCGACCTGACGCCGACGGCGACGGCGACGCAGACGCCGAGGACCACTCTCGTCGAGCCCGTCGTCCGGCCCCGACGGCGACGAGCAGGGCCGCGGCCCCGACGAGGAGGAGCAGGACGCTCACCGTGACGTGCAGGTCGGGCCTCGGCAGGACCGCGACGAGCACGGCCCACGACGAGCCCGCCGGCGCGGCCCAGCGGACGTCGACCTGAGTCGGCGCCCTCACACGGTGACCAGGGGGCTGAGCTTGGCGAGGGTCTTCTCCCCGATGCCGCTGACGCCCAGCAAGTCGTCCACCGACCGGAACGCGCCGTTCTGCCTCCGCCACTCGAGGATCGCCGCCGACGTCGCGGGCCCTATCCCGGGGAGCGTCTCGAGCGCGGCGGCGTCGGCCGAGTTGAGGTCGACGAGAGCTGCCCCCGGCCCGGACGCGCCGCCGTCCAGCGCGGAGCCGGCACCCGCCCCCGACCCCGCCCCCGCGCCGAACCCGCCGCCGGGCCCTGCCGCGGCCGCCTCCCCCGTCGCGGGCACGTACAGCTGCTCGCCGTCGACGAGGGGCCGGGCCAAGTTGACCGCGCCCTGCTCGGCGTCGTCGGCGAAGCCCCCGGCGGCCGCGACGACGTCGACGACGCGTGCCCCCGACGCGAGCTCGTAGAGACCCGGCAGCGCGACCCTGCCGTGCACGTGCACGAAGACGGGCGAGCCGGCTGCCCCGGGTGCCCCCGACGAGTCGGCCGCCTCGGACATCCCGTCGGCGGGCGTCGGTCGCGACGTGATCGCGGTCTCGCCCGCGCCTCCTCGGGTCGCCGCCGCCGAGATCGCGACGGTGACCGCGAGCACCGCCAGCACGAGCACGACCACGGCCCCGACGCCGAGGCGCCAGCGCGGCCCGCGGGGGGCCGCCGGATCGGGCGCGGAGCGGAAGTCGACGACCATCCCCCGACCGTAGGAGGAGCGGCACAGCACCCGCAGACGACGACGGCCGCCCTGGGGAACCAGGACGGCCGGTCGGCGGCGGGGAGGAGCGAGTGGGCTACTTCACCGCGATGGCGACGAGGCGCGGCGCCCGCACGACGACGTTCACGATCTGCTTGTCGCCGACCGCACGCTGCACCGCGGCGGAGTCGCGAGCCAGGGCCTCGAGCTCGTCGGACCCGATCTTGGGCGAGACCTCGAGACGGTCGCGGACCTTGCCGTTCACCTGCACGACGGCCGTGACGCTGGTCTCGACGAGCAGGGTCGGGTCGGCCCGGCGCCAGCCGAAGTGGGCGACGCCCACGCCGTCGTAGCCGAGCAGCTCCCACATCTCCGACGCCGTGTAGGGCGCGAAGAGCGAGAGCCCGAGGGCGACCGTCTCCGTCGCCTCGCGGACCGCGGGGTCCGCGGCGCCGGCGCCGCTGTCGATCGTCTTGCGGACGGCGTTGACGAGCTCCATCAGGCGGGCGACGACGACGTTGTACTTGAACGCCTCGCTGAGCCCGGGGGCCTCGGCGAGGAACCGGTGGGTGATCCGGCGCAGCGCCTGGTCGCCCTCGGCCCACACCACGTCGCGCGGGCTGTCGACGTCGGTCGCCAGCCGGAACGCCCGGGCGAGGAACTTCGCGGACCCGGCCGGCGAGACGTCGGCCCAGTCGATGTCGTCCTCGGGCGGGCCGGCGAAGGCCATCGTCAGGCGGATCGCGTCGACGCCGTGCTTCGCGATCTCGTCGGACAGGCTGACGACGTTGCCCTTGCTCTTGCTCATCTTGGCGCCGTCCTGCAGCACCATGCCCTGGTTCAGCAGGGCGCTGAACGGCTCGGTGAAGTCGACGTGGCCGAGGTCGAAGAGCACCTTGGTGATGAAGCGCGCGTAGAGCAGGTGCAGGATCGCGTGCTCGACGCCGCCCACGTACTGGTCGACGGGGGCCCACTTGCTCGCCTGGGCCGGGTCGAACGCCCGCTCGGAGTCGGTCGGGTCGAGGAACCGGAGGAAGTACCACGAGCTGTCGACGAAGGTGTCCATCGTGTCGGCGTCGCGGCGCGCCGGCGAGCCGTCGCGCGGGTCGGGCACGTTCACCCAGTCGGTCGCGGCGCCCAGGGGCGAGCTGCCCTTGGGCTTGAGGTCGAGGCCCTCGGTCGAGGGCAGCAGCACGGGCAGCTGGTCGACGGGCACGGGCACCTCGACGCCGTCGGCGCCGTGCACGATCGGGATCGGCGTGCCCCAGAAGCGCTGGCGCGAGATCAGCCAGTCGCGGAGGCGGTAGGTCTTCGCGGCCTTGCCGGAACCCGACTGCTCGAGCAGCTCGATCACGCGCTTGATCGCGTTCGACTTGCTCAGGCCGGTGAGCGGCCCCGAGTTCATCAACCGGCCCTCGCCGGTCAGGGCGACGCCGGTCGACGCGGGGTCGAGGTCGGGCAGGTCGTCGGGCAGGATCGCCTGGCCGTCCTCGTCCAGCTGCAGCTTGGGGATGACGCCCGTGACAGGCGCGTTGGTGTCGACGACGACGCGGACCGGCAGGTCGTACTTGCGGGCGAAGTCGAGGTCGCGCTGGTCGTGCGCGGGCACGGCCATGACGGCGCCGTGGCCGTAGTCGGCGAGCACGTAGTCCGCGGCCCAGACGGGCATCGGGTCGCCCGTGACCGGGTTCACCGCGACGCGCCCGAGGGGCACGCCGGTCTTCGGACGCTCGCTCGACTGGCGCTCGATCTCGGTCGCCTTCTGCACCTCGACCAGGTAGGAGGCGAAGGTCTCCTTGACGTCGTCGGTCGCGTCGGCGACGAGCTCGGCCGCGAGGTCGGAGTCGGGCGCGACGACCATGAAGGTGGCGCCCCAGAGCGTGTCGGGACGGGTCGTGAAGACCGTGACCCGCTCCTCCCTGCCCTCGATCTCGAAGTGCACGTCGGCACCTATCGAGCGGCCGATCCAGTTGCGCTGCATGTTCAGCACCTTGGTCGGCCAGTGGCCCTCGAGCTGGTTGAGGTCGTCGAGCAGGCGGTCGGCGTAGTCGGTGATCTTGAAGTACCACTGCGTCAGCTTCTTCTTGACGACGACGGCGCCCGAGCGGTCGGACGTGCCGTCGGCGAGGACCTGCTCGTTCGCGAGCACGGTCTGGTCGACCGGGTCCCAGTTGACCCAGCTGTCCTTGCGGTACGCGAGGCCCTTGTCGTACATCTGCAGGAACAGCCACTGGTTCCACTTGTAGTACTCGGGGTCGCTCGTGTGCAGCACGCGGTCCCAGTCGAACGACGGTGCGTAGAGCTTCATGCTCTGCTTCTGCTGCTCGATGTTCGCGTAGGTCCACTCGCGGGGGTCGACGCCGCGCTTGATCGCCGCGTTCTCGGCGGGCAGGCCGAAGCTGTCCCAGCCGATCGGGTGCAGCACGTTGAAGCCCTGCTGGCGCCAGTAGCGCGTGACCATGTCGCCGAGCGCGTACTGCTCGGCGTGCCCCATGTGCAGGTCGCCCGACGGGTACGGGAACATGTCGAGGATGTACTTGCGCGGCCGCACGTCGTCCGGGTCGACGGCGAAGGGCTTCGCCTCCTCCCAGATCGCCTGCCACTTGTGCTGCAGGCGGGCGGGGTCGTAGGCGCGCTCCGTCTCGCCCTCGGCGGGGGCCGGGGTCTCGGACGCCGGGGTGGTGGACGCCTGGTCGGCGGACGGTATCGTGTCGTGCTCGTGGGCCACGGGACTCTCAATCGCTGCGGTGGGGAGGCGGACGGCCCGGGGGCGCCCCGAGGGCACACGCGCGGGGCGGTCCGTCGTCCAGGGTAGCGGGCCGACCGTCTCGTCAGGGCACGGGCGGCGTCGGCACGGCGGGAGCCGAGGAGGCGCCCTCCGCGACCGCGTCGAGGGCGCGCAGCAGGGCGGCAGACTTCAGCCGCACCTCCTCGAGCTCGACGGACGGCACCGACGACGCAGTGACGCCTCCCCCGGCGCCGACGCTCGCGCGGCCGGGCCGTCGCGACGTCGCCCGCTCGACGACGATCGACCGGATGGCCATGGCGAGCGAGGCGGAGCCGTCCAGGCCGAGGTGCCCCACGACGCCCGAGTAGACGCCGCGCGGCCGCCCCTCCCAGGCAGCGAGCAGCTGCACGGCCCGGCGCTTCGGCGCGCCGGTCATCGAGCCGGCGGGGAATGCCGTCTCCACGACGTCGAGGGCGGTGCGTCCCGGGGCCAGGACGGCCGTCACCGTGCTCACGAGCTGGTGCACGTGGCGGTAGGACCGCACGGCGAACAGCTCGGCCACCGCGACGGTGCCGGGCGCCGCGACGCGGGTGAGGTCGTTGCGCACGAGGTCGACGATCATCAGGTTCTCGGCGAGCTCCTTCTCGTCGGCGCCGAGCTCGGCGGCGGCGCGGGCGTCGAGCACCGCGTCCGCCGACCGCGGCCGGGTCCCCTTGATCGGGGACGACGAGACCACGCCTGCCGCGTCGACCCGGAGGAACGACTCGGGCGACGCCCCGAGCACGGACGTCGGGCCGATCCGCACGAAGGAGGCGTGCGGGGCCGGAGAGGACCGGCGCAGCCTCCAGTAAACGGCCAGGTCGTCCACGTCGCCCCCGACCGTGGTCGTCGTCGTGAGGCAGAGCACGTAGGCGTCTCCCGCCGTGATGGCCTGCTGGCAGCGCTCGACGAGCGCGAGGTAGGCGTCGTCGTCGTGCTGACGCACGGCGGGGCGCGACGGTGCCGTCGCCTCGGCCGGGTGCCCGGGGTCGCCCTCGGGAACGTCGCACCAGGCCGCTGCGACGGCCGACAGCCAGCGGTCGTCGCCCAGGACCACCGCCTCCACCGTCCTGTCGCCGTGGTCGAAGACCAGCGCGCGGTCGGTCAGCAGCAGCGCGAGGTCGGCGGGGGCGTCGGGGTCGAGCGGGAGCCCGGCCGTGACCGAGGGAGGCGCGCCCCGGCCCACGCCGACGGTCGCGTCCCGGTCGAGGAGCCAGGTCCCGACGCCGTAGCCGAGCCAGCCGGCGGGTCCGAGCGGATCGGCGTCGCCTCGGGGATCGGCGAGGACGGCCCGGAGCTCGGTCCACGCGACGGCCAGGTCGTCGGGGCCCGTCGCCGTCAGCGCCGGGCCCCAGGCGACGACCGAGCGCCCCGACGAGGCACCGGGACCCGCGTCGGTCCAGACGACGTCCCCGCTGCGGGCGAGGGCGAGCACGACGGCCTCCGGGTCGCGCCACGAGAGCGGACGACGGTGGACCGGGAGGCGCATACCCTGAGTGTATGAGCCCCGGCGAGACCCTCCTGTGGCGCGGGGGCGAGCTCGCGTCGTCGCCCGCGGAGTCGGCGGGACCGACGGCCTCGACGGCGTCGAAGGCGTCGACGGCTGAGCAGCCCACGGCGTCGACCCCCGACGTGCTCGTCGCCGACTCGTGGCTCGTGCTCGACGGCGCCGTCCGCGCCCTCGACGTGCACCGGGACCGCTTCACGTCGTCCGTGACGGCCACGGGCCTGGTCGCCGACGACGACGTCGAGGCCTTCTGGGGCGCGGTGGTCGACCGCCTGCCGCGGGACGGCGCCTGGTTCCCCCGCGTCGAGCTGGTCCGCGCCGCCGCCGGGGCACCCGAGCTGCGGGCTCGACTGCGGACCGCTCCCGACCGCACGAGATCGGTCCGGGTGGCGACCGCGGCCCGCGACCCCCGCACGTCGCCCCTCGTCAAGGGCCCCGATCTCGCCGCCCTCGGGGACGTCCGGGCGGAGGCCGCTTCTCGCGGAGCGGAGGAGGCGGTGATCCTCTCCCCCGAGGGCCACGTGGTCGAGGGCGCGTGGAGCTCGCTCGTCTGGTGGCGCGGCGACTCCCTCTGCACGCCGGCCGACGATCTGCCCCGCCTGCCCGGGGTGACCTCGCGCACCGTGCTCACCCTCGCGGCCGTGCTCGGCGTCGACGTGCTGCACGACCGGACGACGCCGGCGGAGCTCGACGGCGCCGAGATATGGTCGCTCAGCGCGCTGCACGGCGTCCGCATCGTCTCCGGGTGGGTCGACGGCCCCTCCCCGGCGGAGCAGCCTGGGAGGCTCGCCACGTGGCAGGCCCGCCTCGACGCCCTGCGTCGCCCGCTCCCGGCGAGGTCCTGACCGGCCTGCGAGACCAGGGGGCTCACGACCTGCGGGACCAGGGGGCTCCCGACCGGCGGTGCATAGGATCGGCCGGGTGGACGACGTGCTGACAGGACTCCTCGACCTCGTGCAGTCGGTCGACCCGCTCCTCCGGACCCTGCTCGCCGGGCTCGCGATGATCCTGGAGACGAGCGTGCTGCTCGGGCTGCTCGTGCCCGGGGACACCGTGGCCGTGGTCTCCGCGACCGCGGTGGTCGGCCCGGTCGAGTTCGCCTCGCTCGTCGTCGCCCTCGTGCTCGGCGCCCTCACCGGCGAGAGCATCGGCTTCGCGCTCGGGCGGCACTTCGGCCCGGCGATCCGGCGCAGCCGTCTCGGCCGGCGCCTCGGCGAGCACAACTGGGCCAGGGCCGAGAACTACCTCGCCCGGCGCGGCGGCATCGCCGTCTTCGTGTCGCGCTTCCTGCCCGTACTGCACTCGCTCATCCCGCTGACCGTGGGCACCAGCCCGATGCGCTACCGGACGTTCCTCGCCTGGACGACGCCGGCCTGCCTCCTCTGGGCGACGGCGTACGTGTCGGTGGGCGCGGCCGCCGCCGGCAGCTACCGGGAGCTCGCCGACCGGCTGCACGGCGCCGGCTACGTCTTCGTCGGCATCGTGGTCGCGTTCGCCGTGGTCGTGCTGCTCGTCAAGCGGCTCGTGCACCGGCGCGAGGAGAAGCACATGGCCCACCCGGACGACGACGCCGTCTGACGACGGAGGGGCCGGCACGTGCGTGCCGGCCCCTCCTCTGCTCGCCGCTGGTCAGCCGACGAGCCCCTTGCTCTCGAGGAAGTCCTTGGCGATGGTGCCCTCGGACTCCTTGTCGGTCTGGCTCCTCGAGTTCATCTCCTGCAGGTCGGCCGAGGTCAGCGCCGCGTCCACCGCGTCGATGATGTCCTGGGCGCCCTGGTCGACCTTGTCCGAGACGATCGGCACCACGTTCTGCGGCAGGATCATGTTCTCGGGGTCGTCGAGGGTGACGAAGTCGTTCTCGACGATCAGCGGGCTGGCCGAGTAGAGGTCGGCGATCTGGACGCTGCCGTCCGACAGCGCCTTGGCCGTCAGCGGGCCGCCTCCGTCGTCGATCGGGGTCGAGGTGACGTCGACGCCGTAGATGCTCTTCAGGCCGGGAGGGCCGTAGGGACGGTCGACGTTCTCGGGCGGGGCGCCGAGGGCGATCGAGCCGGAGTAGTCCTTGAGGTCGGCCAGGCTCGTGATGCCGTTCTCCTCGGAGAACTCCTTCGTCACGTTGTAGCTGTCCTGGTCCGTCGCCTCGGCGGCGGTGAGGCTGGTGAGGCCGTCGGGCAGCGCGTCGGCGAGGGCGGACTCCACCTCCTCGGGTGTCTTGGCCGTCGTCTCGGCGTCGTAGAACTGGAGCAGGTTGCCGGAGTACTCGGGGAACACGTCGATGCTGCCGCCCTCGAGCTCGGGCAGGTACACCTCGCGCTGGCCGATGTCGTACTGACGGTCGACCGTGTAGCCGCCGTCCTCGAGCGCCTGGGCGTAGAGCTCGGCGACGATCTTGTTCGAGTAGTACTGCTGCGAACCGATCACGAGGGCGTCGGAGGACGACGCCGTGTCGTCGGAGCCGCTGCTGAGAGGGTCGCTCGACGAGCACCCTGCCAGGGCCACCACGGCCCCGATCGCGACTGCGCCGAGAACGGTGAGCCGGCCTTTCTTCGCTGTGTTGATCACTGTGTTCCTTCCTGGAGGGGTGTTGCGGTGCCCGGGGCGCGTCGGGCGACGCGCGCGCGGGAGTCGGTGGGGCGCCCGGCGGTGACGCCGGCCGGGACGACGAGTCGCTGCACGACGGAGAAGACGACCTCGAGGGCCACGGCGAGGGCGATCACGAGGATCGAGCCGGCCAGCATCGTGCCGTAGTCGTTGGCGCGCAGGCCGGTGATGATGTAGCTGCCGAGGCCGCCGGAGCCGACGATGGTCGCGAGCGTCGCGGTCGCGACGACCTGGAGCACGGCCGAGCGGATCCCGCCGATCAGCAGGGGCAGCCCGAGGGGAACCTCGACGCGCGTGACGATCTGCCACTCGGTCATGCCGACGGCACGGGCGGCGTCGACGGTGGAGCGGTCGACGGCCTCGAACCCCGCGTAGGCACCGGCGAGCACCGACGGGATCGCGAGGATGACGAACGAGATCATCGGGGCCGTGAGCCCGATGCCGACCCAGCCGGCGATGAGCGTGATGACACCGAAGGTGGGCAGCGCCCGGGCTCCCCCCGACACGGCGACGGCGATCGCACGCCCCCGACCGGTGTGGCCGATGGCGAAGCCGACGGGGATCGCGACGATCGACGCCAGGGCGACCGCCACGACCGAGTACCAGAGGTGCTCGCCGAGGCGGGTGGGGATGCCGTTCGGGCCGCCCCAGCTGCTGCCGTCGCCGATGAACGCGAAGGCCTCCGCGAAGAAGTTCACGAGCGCACCGCCTCTCGGCGAGACGACTGGGGCGAGGAGGCGCCGGTCTCGGACGAGCGGGCGGACGAGCGCCTCGAGGAGGCGCGGCGCGGCCTGCCGGGACGGCTCCACGGCATCAGCGCGCGGCCGAGGAGGACGAGCAACCCGTCGAGCACGAGCGCCATGACGATGGTGATCACGATGCCCGCGAGGATCTCCTCGGGGATGTCCCGCTGGAAGCCGTCGATGAAGAGCAGCCCGAGGCCGTTGACGCCCAGCACGCCGCCCACGGTGGCGAGGCTGACCGTGCTGACGACCACGACCCGGAGGCCGGCGAGCATGACGGGGCCGGCGAGGGGGAACTCGACGCGCCAGAAGCGCTGCCAGCTCGAGTAGCCCACGGCGGTCGCCGACTGGCGCACGTCGACCTCGACGGCGCCCAGGGCGTCGGCGACCGAGCGGACCATCAGCGCGACCCCGTAGAGCGTCAGCCCGATCACGATGTTGACGGGGCTGCGGAGCGACGTGCCGACGAGGGCGGGCAGGGCGACGAAGAGGGGCAGCGACGGGATCGCGTAGAACAGGCCGGCGACCGTGAGGATGCCGCGGGACACGCGGTAGCGGTTCGCCAGCCAGCCGATCGGCAGCGAGATGACGAAGGCGAGGACGACCGGAGGCACGCTAAGGGCGAGGTGCACCAGCGTCTTGTCCCAGATGTAGTCGGCGTTCGACCAGATCCAGTTCACGACGCGTGCCCACCCTGCGCCGGGGCACCCGGCGCCGAGACGGCACCGGCCTCGCTCGGGCTGGCCGGTCTCGCGCGCGGCACGGTGCCGGGTGCGGTCAGCACGCCGGTCGTGCGGCCCTCGTCGTCGACGACGACCTGGCCGGTGGCGGTCTGCTCGATGTGCAGGGCCCGCTTGCCCCGGTTCGAACCGACGAAGTCGGCCACGAAGTCGCTGGACGGGTCGGAGAGGATCTCGGCGGGCGAGCCCTTCTGGGCGATCTTGCCGCCCTTCTCGAGGATGACGACCTGGTCGCCCAGCAGGAAGGCCTCGTCGATGTCGTGCGTGACGAACACGACCGTCTTGTCGAGGTCGCGCTGCAGCCGGACAAGCTCACGCTGCAGGTCGGCCCGGACGAGCGGATCGACGGCGCCGAAGGGCTCGTCCATCAGGAGGATGTTCGGGTCGACCGCGAGGCCGCGGGCGACGCCGACACGCTGCTGCTGGCCTCCGCTGAGCTGGCTCGGCCAGCGGTCGGCGAGCGAGCGGTCGAGGCCGACCGTGTCCATCAGGTCCAGGGCCCGGCTCCGCGCCTCCTTCTTGGAGACGCCCTTGAGCACCGGGACGGTCGCGATGTTGTCGACGACCCGGCGGTGCGGCAGCAGCCCCGAGTTCTGCATCACGTAGCCGATGCTGCGGCGGAGGCCCACGGGCTCGAGGCCGCCGATCTCGTCTCCGTCGATCTCGATCGACCCGCTGGTCGGGTCGACCATCCGGTTGATCATCCTGAGGATGGTGGTCTTGCCGCAGCCGCTCGACCCGACGAAGACCGTCGTCTGACGGGACGGGATGACGAGGCTGAAGTCGTCGACGGCCAGGGTGCCGTCGGGATACTGCTTGGTCACCGAGGTGAACTCGATCATGGGTGGCTCATTCCTCGTGGGCAGCACGAATCGACACTTGCCAGTCCCGACACTGAACCACACGACGACGGATGAGGGCTGTCCCCGCCTCGTCCTCTTCGCAGAACGGACCGTCCGGGGCCCGCCGACGCGTCAGGCGAGGGTGAGGTGCGCCTCGAGGTAGGACTTCGACACACGACGGCACTCGTCCACGAAGCGCGCGTCGCCGTCGCCGCCGGCGAGGAACGCCCGCGCGAGGAGCGAGACGCCGATCTCGACCACGACCTGCACGGCGAGCTCGGAGTCGGCGTCGCGGACGACGCCGAAGCGCTGCTCGAACATCCCGAGCACGGCCTCGGCGAAGGGGCTGAGCGAGGAGGTGGCCTGCGGCGAGCCCGCGTCGGGAGCGTCGCTGAAGCGGATGGCCCGGAAGCCGGGCTCGTTCCGGTAGAGCTCGACCTTGGAGTCGATCACGATGTCGACGGCGCCGCGCCAGTCGGCAGCGCCGTCTGCGTCGAGGGTGTCGGCCACCCGGTTCGTCAAGCGCTGCACGCAGCGCAGCGCGAGGGCGTCGACGACCGCGATGCGGTCGGGGAAGTACCGGTAGACCGTGCCGATGGAGGCGCCGGCCCGCTCGGCGACCATCGCCGTCGTCAGGCGCTCGTAGCCGATCTCGTCGATGATCGCGGCGGCGGCGTCGAGGAGGCCGGTGAGCCGTGCGGAGCTGCGAGCCTGCACGGGCTCGTTCCTGAGCAGCGACGAACCCCCGGGCAGTGCGTCGTGGACGTCGGTGACGAGCAAGGGGTTCTCCTTCGTGCGGCGTCGCCGGAGCGACGTGGTGCGTGCGGTGCGGTCCGTGACCGGCGGGTCAGGGTCCTGAGGGGGCGTCAGGGCGACCTCGTCGACCGATGTCGGTCGCAGCCGGGAGAATGGTGCGCATGTGCGGACGATTCGTGATGGCGCGTGCCTCGAGCGACCTGGTGCCCTTGTTCGACGTCGACGTCTCGGGCGACAGTCTCCCAGACCCTTCCTGGAACATCGCTCCGACCCGCCCGGTGACGGTGCTGATCGACGCTGCGCCCCGCGGGGACGACGCGGGCGGGCCTCCCGTGCGCCGCCTCGCCGCCGCTCGGTGGGGCCTCGTCCCGGCCGGCTCCGACGGTCCGGTCGGCCCCCCGGTGTTCAACGCACGGTCCGAGACGGCCGCCGAGAAGCCGATGTTCCGCGAGGCCCTGGCCTCACGGCGGGCCCTCGTGCCGGCGACGGGCTGGTACGAGTGGCAGGCGCTGCCCGACGGGGGCAAGCGTCCCGTCGCGGTGCGGCTCCCCGACGACGAGGTCGTCCTGTTCGCGGCGCTCTACGAGTGGTGGCGCGACCCGGGCGCGGAGGTGGGGTCGCCGTCCCGGTGGCTGCTGTCCACGACCGTGCTGACCCGCGCCTCCTCGGGTCCGCTCGCGGCCGCCCACGACCGGATGCCCGTGCTCGTCGGCGCCGACGTCATGGACGACTGGCTCGACCCGGAGGCCGAGGGCGACGACGACCTGCTGCAGGGCGTCGCGGGGCTGTCCGACGAGATCGCCGCTCGGCTCGTGGTGCACGAGGTCTCCCCCGACGTCGGCTCGGTCGCGAACGACTCCCCCTCCTTGCTGCTGCCCGTGTGAGGCCGTGAGGGCGCACGGTCGGTCGACCGTGCGAGGATGACCGGATGCCCGACATCCGAAAGCCGGCCCCGGCCGCTGTCGAGCCCCTCCTGCACCGGGCGGCGCGCATCGAGAACTCCGTGCACCGGTTCCGCGAGAAGCGGGCCCGCAAGCGAGGCCTGCGTCCGACGATCGTGCCGTACACGGGCTACGGCTCGAGCGGGTGGGTCCGTGTCCTGTCGCGCGTGCTGCTCACGCGGACCGGCACCCTCGACGGCGCCGACCGGGCGAACGTCCGCGGCTGGCGCAGCTTCACGAGCGTGCCCGTCGAGCACGCGGTCGTCGAGGTGACCATCGGCGGACGGACGCAGACGGTGACCACGGATCGCGGCGGCGTCCTCGACGTGCGGCTCGAGTCCGACCTGGCGCCGGGCTGGCACGTCGTGACGATCACGACGGAGGGCTCCCTCCCGGTGGAGGCGCCGGTCGCGGTGATCGACCCCGACGCGCGCTTCGGCATCGTCTCGGACATCGACGACACGGTCATGGTGACCTCCCTCCCGAGGCCCCTGCTCGCGGCGTGGAACACCTTCGTCCTCAACGAGCACGCTCGGCGGCCGGTGCCCGGCATGGCCGTCCTGTACGAACGGCTGCACGCGTCGTCGGGAGGCTGCCCGGTCGTCTACCTGTCGACGGGCGCCTGGAACGTCGCCCCCACGCTCTCGCGGTTCCTCTCGCGGAACCTCTATCCCCGCGGCCCCCTGCTGCTCACGGACTGGGGTCCCACGCACGACCGCTTCTTCCGGAGCGGTCGACTCCACAAGCAGGGCTCGCTCGACCGGCTGGCGGAGGAGTTCCCCCAGGTACGGTGGCTGCTCGTCGGCGACGACGGGCAGCACGACGAGGAGCTCTACGGCCGGTTCCTGCACGACCACCCCGAGAACGTGGCCGCGGTGGCCATCCGCGAGCTGTCGCCGAGCGAGGCCGTGCTGGCCGGAGGGCGGTCCCGGTCGGAGCACGCCCAGGGCACCGACGTCGCCTGGGTGTCCGCGCCGGACGGCGCCGGCCTCTGGGACCAGCTGACGGAGGCAGGGGTCGTCACCGCCCGGACGCCCTGAGCCGTCGCGAGAAGTTGCGGTCCTGCTATGACGGGAAATCCGGTTGTCAGGATGCGATGTGGCTCTTATGATCGGAAATCCACGTACAGGAGGACCATGATGGATCAGCCCTTCCCCGATCCCCCCGCGCGGTCCACGGACGAGTGGGAGGCCCGGATCGGCAGCCAGGTGCGGGCGTCGCGACTCGATGCCGGGCTCGACCAGATCTCGTTGGCACGCCGGGCCGACCTCTCGACCAGCACCCTCCAGTCGCTCGAGAACGGCCGCGGGAGCACCCTCTCGACCCTGGTGCGCGTGCTGAGGGCCCTCGGCGCCGAGGACGCCCTCGACGCCCTGGCCCCGGCGAGCGCCGTGAGCCCCATCGACGTCCTCCGATCGGCCGACCCGGCCCCGCGTCGTCGCGTGTACCGGCCACGGGCACCGCGCGGGAGCAGCGGGTCGTGAGCTGGGTGCCGGTCCAGGCGGTCGAGGTCACGGCCTGGGGCGAGCGGGTCGGCGCGGTCGCCCTCGACCCCGCGCTCGGTGCGTACGTGTTCGAGTACTACCCCGAGTGGGCGGCGCGGGGCGTCGAGCTCGCCCCGCTGACCATGCCGGTCCGTCGGCGCCGGCACGTGTTCCCGCAGCTGCCGGAGACGACGTTCCACCGCCTCCCCGCGTTGCTGGCGGACGCTCTGCCCGACGACTTCGGGAACGCCGTGATCGACGCGTGGCTGGCGAGGCAGGGCGTCGGGCGCGGGGCGGCGACGCCGCTCGACCGGCTGGCCTACATGGCGGACCGGGCGATGGGCGCCCTCGAGTTCCGGCCGTCCCGGGGGCCGCGTCACCGGACCGCGAGCGCGGTCGAGCTGAGCGACCTGGTCGCGGGTGCGCGGAGCGTCCTCGACGCCGAGTTCTCGGACGACCGGGAGAACGAGTCGGCGGTCCGCTCCCTGATCCAGGTGGGGACGTCGGCGGGAGGGGCCCGGGCCAAGGCCGTGGTCGCGTGGGACCGCGAGACCGGCGAGGTCCGGTCCGGCCAGCTGCCGGCTCCCGAGGGGTTCGAGCACTGGCTGCTGAAGCTCGACGGCATGGGCGCCGACTCGGAGCTCGGGCAGGGCGACTCGTCGGGCAGGGTGGAGCTGGCGTACTCGGCGATGGCAGGGGCCGCCGGCATCGACATGGCCGAGTGCCGGCTGCTCGAGGAGGGCGACAGGGCCCACTTCATGACCCGGCGCTTCGACCGGCTGCCGTCGGGCAAGGCGCACACGGTGACCCTCTGCGGCACGGCGCACCTTGACTTCCGCCAGCGACAGGTGCACGACTACGGGCAGCTGTTCGACGTGGCGACCCGCGTCGTCGGGCGGGAGGCGCTGCCGCAGGCGTTCCGGCGCATGGTGTTCAACGTGCTGGCGGCGAACAACGACGACCACACGAAGAACACGTCGTTCCTGCTCCGGTCGGCGACGTCGCCGTGGGAGCTGGCGCCCGCGTACGACGTGACGTTCGCGCACAACCCGACGGGCAGGTTCACGTACCAGCACCTGATGGGGGTCGACGGCGTGTGGCGCGACCCCGCCGAGGCGGACGTGATGCGCCTGGCCGACCGACACCTCGTGCCCGGCGCGTCGGACATCGTGGCGGAGGTGCACGACGCGGTCGCCGGCTGGCGCGGCTTCGCCGACGAGGCCGGGGTGCCGGGGGGCGTCGCGCGTCACGTGCAGGAGAGCCTGCTGCCCTGGTGACGGAGGCCCCTGGCCGATGTCGGGGGCCCGACCTACACTCGAGGTCGAACACACGTTCGAACGAGGAGGCGGCATGAAGGTCGACGAAGCGGTGCCGGTCGAGACGACCGAGGGCGGGGCGCCGTTGCGGTTCGTCTGGCGGGGGGTCGTGTACGGCGTGGTGAGCCCGCCGGAGCGGTGGGTCACCCGACGCGAGTGGTGGCGATCGGCGGCCAGGGCGCCCCGGGGCGCCGGGGAGGCGCTGCTCGAGCTGCCGGTCTGGCGGGTCGACGCGCTGCCGCTGACCGACGGGGCGCACCGGGTCGACGGCACCTTCGACCTCGCCTGCGACGGCGCCGACGGCTCGTGGCTGCTCCTCGGCGTGTTCGACGACCGGGTCGAGCAGCAGCTGTTCGCGTGACGTCGCGAGACGCCCGCGACCCTCGGGAATGCCCGGGGTGCAAGACTCGTTCTCACGAGTGCTTCGGGGACGGTGTGATTCCGTACCGGCGGTGACAGCCCGCGACCCTCTCGACACCGAGAGGCTGATCCAGTGACAGCCCTGCGAGGGCAATTCTGGAGCCGACAGTAAAGTCTGGATGAGAGAAGCGAGCGTCGATCGCGCCTGCGGTCGCGCCTCCCCGATCCGACGACGCCCGGCGTCGTCACCGACGAGGAGGACACGATGACCCTGATCCGCTGGCTGTTCGACGCGCAGCTCGTGCTGGGCGACCAGACGATCCTGTGGCGCGAGGTGATCGGCAACGTCTTCGGCCTGCTGAGCGCCCTCGGCGGCATGCGCCGCAAGGTGTGGGCCTGGCCGGTCGGCATCGTGGGCAACGCCCTGCTGTTCACCGTGTTCCTCGGGGCCGTCTTCGACACCCCGAACCCGGTGAACCTCCTCGGCCAGGCAGGGCGTCAGGTGATGTTCATCGCGGTGTCGATCTGGGGCTGGTACCGCTGGAGCCGCTCCCGCGACGGAGGCGCGAGCGCACCTGTCGAGCCCCGCTGGGCCGGCGCGAAGAACCGGGTCGTGCTCGTCGTGGCCCTGTTCGGCGGCACCGCCGTCCTCACCCCCGTCTTCAGCGCCCTGGGCTCGTACGAGCCCGTGTGGGCGGACGCCTGGATCTTCACGGGCTCGCTGCTCGCCACCTGGGGCATGGCCAAGGGCTGGGTCGAGTTCTGGCTGATCTGGGTCGCCGTCGACCTCGTCGGCACGCCCCTGCTCTTCAGTGCCGGCTACTACGCCTCGGGCCTCATGTACGTCTTCTACGGCGCCTTCACCCTGGTCGGCTTCTTCGTGTGGGCGCGCACCCGCCGCAGCAAGCCGCAGGTCGAGACCCTCTGGCCCGACCCGACGCTGCAACGCTGAGCCGAGCCGAGCTGGATCAGAGCAGCCGCTGGCAGGATGTGCCCATGCCCCTGGCCATAGAGAACTACGCGCTCATCGGCGATCTGCACACCGGCTGCCTCGTGGGCACCGACGGCAGCATCGACTGGCTCTGCCTGCCCCGCTTCGACTCGGCGTCCGTCTTCGGCGCCCTGCTCGGCGACCCCGACCACGGGCGCTGGCTCGTCGCCCCGGTCGACGCCGCCTCGACGTCCACCCGGTCGTGGGTCGAGGACACCTTCGTCCTCGTCACGCGCTGGACGACGCCGACCGGCATCGTCGAGGTGACCGACCTGATGCCGGTCGGCGACCGTCGCGCCGACGTCGTGCGGCGCATCAGGGGCGTCGAGGGCACCGTCGCGATGCACGTCGACCTCCGCATCAGGTTCGACTACGCCGCCGCCCTCCCCTGGGTGCGCCAGGTGCCCGACGGCGACGACGTCGCGCTGCTCGCCGTCGCCGGTCCGGACGCGGTCGTCGTCCGCGGCCCCCGCCTCACCGCGGTCGACCACGCCCACCAGGCCGAGTTCGACGTCGCCGCCGACGAGACGGTCGACATGACGTTCACCTGGTACCCCTCGCACCGCGAGCCTCCCGCCGGGGTCGACGTCCAGGCGGCCCTCGACAAGACCGTCTCCTGGTGGCGGGACTGGGCGTCGCGCTCGGAGGAGCCCACTGCCTACGCCGCCGAGGTGCGGCGGTCGTTGCTGCTGCTCCGCGCCCTCACGAACGAGGACACGGGCGGCATCGTGGCCGCGGCGACGACGAGCCTGCCCGAGCAGCGAGGAGGCGCCCGCAACTGGGACTACCGCTACGTCTGGCTGCGCGACGCCTCCATGACCCTCCAGGCCCTCATGCTCCACGGATACGCCGACGAGGCCCAGAAGTGGCGTCAGTGGCTGCTCCGCGCCATCGCCGGCGACCCGGCCGACGTCCAGATCATGTACGGACTCGCTGGCGAGCGCACCCTCACCGAGAGCGAGCTGCCGCACCTGCCGGGCTGGGAGGGCGCCTCGCCGGTGCGACTCGGCAACGCCGCCTACCAGCAGTACCAGGGCGACATCTTCGGCGAGGTCATGGTCGCCCTGCACGAGGCTCGCGAGCTCGGGGTCACCGAGAGCGCCGCCTCCTGGCCCCTGCAGCGCCTGCTGATGCAGTTCATCGAGGACAACTGGACCCGGCCCGACAACGGCATCTGGGAGATCCGCGGCGAGCCCCGGCACTTCACCCACTCGCGAGTGATGATCTGGGCGGCGCTCGACCGTGCCGTCTCAGGCATCGAGCAGCACGGCCTCGACGGCCCCGTCGAGCGCTGGCGCAGCCTCCGCGAGGAGGTGCGACGCGAGATCGAGGAGAAGGGCTGGGACGCCGAGCGCGGCACCTACACCCAGCACTACGGATCCTCCGAGGTCGACGCCTCGCTGCTGCAGCTCGCCCAGGTGGGCTTCGTCGCGCCCGACGACCCGCGCATGCTCGGCACCGTCGCCGCGATCGAGCACGACCTCATGAGCGACGGGCTGCTGCTGCGCTACCGCACGGAGTCCGGCGTCGACGGGCTCGACGGCGCGGAGAACCCGTTCCTCACCTGCTCGTTCTGGCTCGTCGAGCAGTGGGCGCGCTCAGGGCGCCTCGCCGAGGCGACCGCTCTGATGGACCGGCTCATCGGCTGGTCCAACGACGTGGGCATGCTCTCGGAAGAGATCGAGGTCGCCACCGGGCACCACCTCGGCAACACCCCGCAGGCGCTGTCGCACCTCGCCCTCGTCCGGGCCGCCGATGCGATCGGCCGAGCACGGGACGCCGACGGCGGGCCGGTGTCGCAGGACGTCTGACGACGGCGACGGCCGCCCTGCTCGAGGAGCGGGGCGGCCGTCGGCTGCAGGAGCGCCGAGGCTCAGGCGGGCCAGTCCGACGGGCCGGTCGAGCCGGCCGCGTAGGTGTCGAGCGGCACGTCGCCGGCCTTCCAGGCCTCGATCACCGGAGCGACGATCGCCCAGCAGCGCTCGGCGACGTCACCGCGGATCGACAGCGTCGGGTCGTCGTGGAAGATGCCGCTGAGGACCTCGCCGTAGGGGGTGAGCTCGGGCTTGCCCAGGGTGACCGACATCGTCGACTTCTCGAGGTCGAAGGGGTTGCCCGAGCCGTTGGTCGTGACGCCGAGCTCCATCGTCTCGGGGCTGATCTCGATGCGGAGCGTGTCGGGCGTCGACGAGCCGTTGAGGCCCTCCGGGAGCGCGGGCACCGGCTTGAAGGTGATCAGCACCTCCTTGCGGATCTTCGTCATGCCCTTGCCCGAGCGGAGGATGAACGGGACGCCCGCCCAGCGACGGGTCTTGACCTCGAACTCGACCTCGGCCAGGGTCTCGGTCTGGCGCTCGTTGTCGACGCCGTCCTCGTCGGCGTAGGCGGGCACGTCCTTGCCGTCGATGGTGCCGGCCGCGTACTGCGCGCGGCGGCTCGAGGCGATCGGGTCGGCGCCCTTGACCCACGTCGCGCGGAGCACGCGGGCGATCTCGCTGCGCAGCTCGACCGAGTCGATGCTCGACGGGGCGTCCATCGCGATGACGGCGAGCACCTGCAGCAGGTGGCTCTGGATCATGTCGATCAGCGCGCCGGCCTTGTCGTAGTACTGCGCGCGGCCCTCGAGGCCGAGGACCTCGTCGTAGAAGATCTCGACCTTCTCGATGTTCTCGCTGTTCCAGACCGGCTCGAAGAGGCGGTTGGCGAAGCGCAGGCCGATCATGTTGAGCACCGTGGCGCGACCGAGGAAGTGGTCGGTGCGGTGGATGCGCTCCTCCGGCACGATCTTGAGCAGCTCGGCGTTGAGCTCTCGGGCACTCGCCTCGTCGGAGCCGAAGGGCTTCTCGAGCGCGAGGCGGAGGCCGTCGGGCAGGTCGATCTCGGCGAGCGCCTGGATCACCTTGGTGCTGATGGCCGGGGGCAGCGCGAAGTACATGACGGGCGTGCCCTCAGACGCCTCGAAGAGGGCCTTCAGGTGCTCGACCGTGGTCGGGTCGCCCTGGATGTACTGGCTGGACGCCAGCGTCTTCTTCGCGAGGTCGCTGCCCGCGTCGCCGTTGAAGGCGGTCGTGACGACGTCGTCCCATTCTTCGGGGCTGCGCTCGCTGCGGCCGGTGCCGATCAGCTGCACGTCGACCCCGCGGTCGCTCTTGAGCAGGCTCGCGAGACCGGGGAGGAGGAGGCGCTCGGTCAGGTCTCCCGAGGCTCCGAGGATGATGAGGGTGGTGGTGTCTGTCACAGGTACGGCTTCCGTGAAGGCGGCGACGGGTCGCCGCTCGGTGTGTGAGGGGTACGGGCTGCCGGGCCGGGGCGGAGTCGCGGCACGCCGTGGGCGCATCCGCGAGACCGGCGCAGGGCGCGGCGGGGCGTTCGGCGACGATGCCTCCCCCACCGTACTGCGCCCGGGCGTCGGACGCCGTCAGCGTTCGCGGGCAGCGTCCTCCGCCTCGCCGTCGGCGGCCGGGCCCTGCGCCTCCTGGCGTCGTTCGCTGTCACGCGGCGCGGTGTCGCGGGGTGCCGTGGGGTCGTCGACGGGGCCGGTGCTCGTGGTGCCGCCGACCTCGGCAGCGACGTCGTCGGCATCGACGTCCCCGTCTCCGTCGAGGTCGCCGACCGCCTCGTCGTCGGGGCGGGGAGCCGTCGAGTCGTCGGGGTCGAGCGCGGCGACGATCCGTCCGAGCGAGACGGCGACCGAGACGCCGCCGCTCGTGGCGACCGTCGGCAGCTCGCGGTGCGTGTCGATGGCCCGCCAGAGCGCCTCGACGTCGCGGCGGGCGGTGACGAAGGCGTCCCGGTCGTCGCCGCCGCGCCTCCTGATCACCTCTCCGACGCTGCGGACGGCACGGGCGACGAGGGGGGCGAGGTCGTCGACGATGCCGATCTGTCGGCCGATCCGGCGGCCGAGGATGCCGGAGACCTCGGCGAGGTCCTGCAGGTGGAACCCCACCCGCTCGAAGACGACGAGGTCGGCGTACTCGGTGCCGAGGTCGCGTCGTCGCAGCAGCCACCGCGGGTTGAGGCGGCGCGACTCGTCGGCGTACTGGACGGCGTCGCGGACGTGCCGCAGGGTGCTCGGCAGGACCGCGACGCGTCGCTCCCAGTCGTCGTCCTCGATCGGCCAGTCCGCCTCGAACACAGTGGCGACGTCGTCGGCGCGGTCGGCGAGCGACGCCTGCACGAGCCGGAGCCGCTGCTCGGCACGGCCGGTGTAGAGGGGCGGCACCAGGAGGAGGTTGACGAGGACGCCCACGGCGACGCCGACGCCGATCTGCACGACGTAGCCGGTGGAGTAGTCCCCTGCGTTCGCTCCGCCGAGCAGCAGCACGAAGAGCCCGGCGGTCAGCACCCAGTCGCGGCCGGCGCCCAACCAGCGGATCCCCGCGATGAGCGTGCCGAGGCCGACGACGAGCGCCACGGCCAGCACGCCCGGCTGCCCCTCCTGCAGGGCGAACACCGTCGTCGCGAGCAGCACCCCGATCACGAGGCCGAGGATCGTCTGCAGCCCCTGCTTGAGCGACGTCTTCACGGTCGGCCAGAGCGCCAGCACGGCCCCGAGCGGAGCGTAGTAGGGGTACTCGGCGGCCACGCCGGGCACGTGGGGCGCGATCCAGTAGGCGAGAGCCGCGGCGAGCGCCCCCTTCGCGGCCATGAGGAGGCGCGGCTGGGCCAGCAGGGTCCGCGTCCACCGGGAGGCGGTCCTGGCGGAGTCCTGGGCGGCGGCTCGTCGGTCTGGCATCTGACGATGATGACAGCAGGGCGCGGTCGCCGCCTGGGGCGCCGGCAGGGTCGTCGTACCCCGCCAGGGCGACGTACACTCGTCGAACACACGTTCGAACCGACCTCGGCCGGGAGGTCCGACGAGAGAAGCACCGAGGCAGCACGATGCGTTTCACCCACCTCCACGTGGCATCGTCGTTCAGCGCGCACTACGGCACGACGCCGCCGGCGCAGCTCGTCGAGCACGCCGCCGCCCACGGCGCGGACGCGCTGGCGATCACCGACCGCGACGGCCTCTACGGGGCGATCCGGCACATCGGCGCCTGCCGGGCGGCGGGCATCGACCCGATCGTGGGCGTCGAGCTCGGCTGCGTCGACGACACGGCCGACGACGAGGGCCAGGGTGGCGCGGCGGCCGGTGCCGGTCCCGGGGGCAGGGCGGGCGCCTCCTCGGTCGACCGGATCGTGGTGCTCGCGCACGGGGCGGGCGGGGGGCGTCCGGGTGCGGGCTGGGCCGCTCTCTGCCGGTTGATCAGCGCCGCGCACGGCAGGGCGACGAGGCGGGTGAGCGGCAGCGCGAACAGCGTCGCGACGATCCCGCGGTCACGGCTGCGGGCGTTCCTCCGCAGCGACGAGGGCGCCGACGCGACGGTGCTGCTCGGGCCCGACTCCGACGTGGGGCGGCTGGTGGCGGAGGGCAGGCACACTGCCGCTGCGGCGTCGCTGGCCGCCTGGGCGCGCGAGCTGCCCGGCGGCGTGGCCGTCGAGGTCGTCTGTCACCTCACCGAGCCGGGCGAGAGCCGCAGCGTGCGGCACGCGGCGCGCATGCTCGAGCTGGCCGATCACGTCGGGGTGCCCGCCGTGCTGACCAACGCGGTGCGCTACCTCGACCCCGACGGCGCGGTCACGGCCGACGTGCTCGACTCGGCGGGGCACCTGGCCCCGCTGGGGGCGTTCACCCCGCAGCCGAACGCCCAGGCGTCGCTCAAGCGGGGCGACGAGATGCGCGCGCTGGCGACCCTCGTCGCCGACGCCTCCTCGTGCCCCCGCCGGGCGGCAGAGGAGATGCTCGCCGAGACCGAGCGGCTCGCCGACCGCTGCCGCCTCGACCCCGACGCCGACCTGCGCTGGCGCCGACCGAAGACGCCCGAGCTCAGCGCCATCGGCGTCGACGGCGATCCCGACCAGGTGCTGTTCCGTCGGGCCGAGGCGGGCGTCACCGAGCGCTTCGGCCACGCCGACCAGGCCCTCCGTCGCACCGTCGACGAACGGATGCGCTACGAGCTGGGGATCATCACGGGCTTCGGCTTCGCGAGCTACTTCCTCACCGTCGCCGACGTCTCGGCCCTGATGCGCGACATGCGGGTGCGGAACGCCGCGCGGGGGTCGGGCGCCGGCAGCTTGGTCACCTACCTCCTGCGCATCTCGAACGTCGACCCGATCGAGCACGACCTGCTGTTCGAGCGGTTCCTCGGCAACAAGCGCGAGACGCTGCCCGACATCGACATCGACGTCGAGTCGGCCAGGCGGCACGAGATCTACCGGGCGATCTTCGACCGCTACGGCAGCAACCGGGTCACCCTCATGTCCATGCAGTCGACCTACCGCGGCCGGGGGGCGGTGCGCGACGCCGGCCAGGCCCTCGGGCTCGACGACGACCAGATCGACCTCGTCGCGAACAACGTGTGGCGCTCGAACGCCCGCGACCTCCGCACCGCCATGGCCGAGAAGCCCGAGCTGCGGGCCATCGCCGACCTCGCCCGGCAGAACGGCCAGATCGACCTGCTCGTCGACCTGACCGAGCGGCTCGACCGACTGCCCCGGCACATCTCGATGCACCCGTGCGGGGTGATCCTCGGCGACTCCGACCTGCTCAGCACGACCCCGGTGCAGCCGAGCGGCATCGGGCTGCCGATGAGCCAGTTCGACAAGCACGACATGAACGACGCGGGCCTGCTGAAGCTCGACGTGCTCGGGGTCCGGATGCAGAGCTCGATGGCCTACGCGCTCGACGAGATCGAGCGGGTGAACGGCGCCCGCGCCGCCCTGGCCGGCGGGCTCGCCGTCGACGTCCCCTACGTGAACCGGCAGGGGCGGGTCGAGCTCGACGAGATCCCGCACGACGACGAGCCCACCTTCGAGGCGATCCGCACCACCCACACCCTCGGCATGTTCCAGATCGAGAGCCCCGGGCAGCGCGAGCTGATCGGCAAGATGCAGCCCGACCGCTACAGCGACCTGATCGCCGACATCTCGCTGTTCCGCCCCGGCCCGATGAAGGGCAACATGGTCGCGCCGTTCCTCGACACGAAGCACGGGTTCCAGCGGCCCGACTACCTGCACCCGAGCTTCGCGCCGTTCCTCGACGACAGCTACGGCGTGGTGATCTACCACGAGCACGTGCTGCGCATCCTCGAGGCCACGATGGAGGTCTCGCTCGCCGAGGCCGACGAGATCCGCCGGCACATGGGCAAGGGCCAGGACGACGCCCTCGAGGTCGAGTTCCGACGCCGCACGACCGGGAACGTCGACGACGACGGCAGGAGGCGGTTCACCGACGCCCAGGTCGACAAGATCTGGGCGGTGCTCAAGGGGTTCGGCTCCTTCGGCTTCTGCAAGGCGCACGGCGCCGCGTTCGCGCTGCCCACCTACCAGACCGCCTGGCTCAAGACCCACTACCCGGCGGAGTTCCTCGCCGGGGTGCTGACGCACGACCCCGGGATGTACCCGAAGCGGCTGCTGCTGACCGAGGCGCGACGCATGGGCGTGCCCGTGCTGCCGCTCGACGTCAACGCGTCGACCGACGTCTACAGGGTCGAGCGGGTGCGTGCCCCGGCGACGCCGATCGCGCCCAGCCGCCCCGGCGACCTCGGCATCCGGCTGTCGTTGTCCGACGTGCACGGCATCAGCGACTCCGAGCTCGCCCGCGTCGTCGTGGGCCGGCCCTACGAGTCGATCACCGACTTCTGGCAGCGGGCCACGCCGTCGCGGCGGCTGATCGAGCGGCTGGCGCAGGTCGGCGCGCTCGACTCCCTGGCCGGCCCCGGGCGGACGAGGGGCGACGTGCTCGCCCGTGTGCGGTCGCTGACGCAGCGCACCGCACGGCCACGCGCCTCCGACGTGCAGAACCAGCTCGACTTCTCGGTCGACGACTCGGCGGAGGTGCCCACCGGCACCCCCGACGTGAGCCTGCGCGACAGGGTGGGCGACGAGCTCGACATCCTGTCGATGGAGGTCAGCGAGCACGTGATCGAGAGCTACCGCCCGATGCTCGACGACCTCGGCGTCGTCCGGGCAGCCGATCTGCGCGACCACTGGAACGGCACCACCGTGCTCGTCGCGGGCATCCGGATCGCCACCCAGACGCCGCCGATGCGCAGCGGCAAACGGGTCGTGTTCATCAGCGTCGACGACGGCACGGGCTGCGCCGACGCGACGTTCTTCGAGGAGGCGCAGGCGAGGTCGGGGCCGCAGCTGTTCGGCACGAAGCTGCTGCTGATCCAGGGGCGGACCAGGCGCACCGGCGAGCGCGGCATCTCGCTCGAGGCCGAGGCCGCCTGGGACCTCAAGGCGATGTGGCGCGACTGGCAGGCAGGCCGTGCGGCGGCGGGCGCAGCCGGAGCGGCACCGGAGGGGCACGAGCTGCCCGACCTCTCGGACGCGTCCGCGTGAGGCTCCCGGCGGGGCTCTCGGACGCGTCTGCGTAGGGTGGCGAGCATGAGCGACGAGCAGCAGGCGAAGGGCACGTACGTCGAGCCCGGCCAGGAGTACACCCGCGACACGAACTACATCGAGGACAGGATCACGCGCGACGCCGTCGACGGCTGGCCCGTCGAGGCCGGCCGCTACCGGCTCGTCGCCGCCCGCGCCTGCCCCTGGGCCAACCGCACCGTCATCTCGCGCCGCCTCCTCGGCCTCGAGGGAGCGATCTCGCTCGGCCTGCCCGGGCCGACCCACGACGCCCGCAGCTGGACCTTCGACCTCGACCCGGACGGCCGCGACCCCGTGCTCGGCATCGAGCGCCTGCAGGAGGCGTTCTTCGCCCGCACCCCCGACTACGCCCGCGGCATCACCGTGCCCGCGATCGTCGACGTGCCGACCGGCAAGGTGGTCACCAACGACTTCCCGCAGATCACCCTCGACTTCGCCACCGAGTGGACCGAGCACCACCGCGAGGGTGCGCCCGAGCTCTATCCCGAGCGCCTGCGCGCCGAGATCGACGAGGTGAACGCGGTCGTGTTCCGCGACGTGAACAACGGCGTGTACCGCGCCGGGTTCGCCGGCTCGCAGAAGAGCTACGAGCGGGCGTACCGCACGCTCTTCGAGCGCCTCGACTGGCTGTCCGATCGCCTCGCGGGGCAGCGCTTCCTCGTGGGGGACACCATCACCGAGGCGGACATCCGCCTCTTCACCACCCTCGCCCGCTTCGACGCCGTCTACCACGGCCACTTCAAGTGCAACCGCTCGAAGCTGGCCGAGATGCCGGTGATCTGGGCCTACGCCCGCGACCTGTTCCAGACGCCCGGCTTCGGCGACACGATCGACTTCGCCCAGATCAAGGCGCACTACTACGTGGTGCACAGCGACATCAACCCGACGGGGATCGTCCCGGCCGGCCCCGACCCGTCGGGCTGGCTGACCGAGCACGGCCGTGAGGAGCTCGGCGGGCGGCCGTTCGGCGACGGCACTCCCCCGGCCGCGCCTCCCGAGGGCGAGCGGGTGCCGCCGCGCGTCGCGTGACCGACCCCACCGAGCAGCTGCGCCGGACCCGCGACGAGGCGCTCGCGCTGGCCGAGCGACTGCTGCGCGACATGGAGGCGGTGGCCGAGGCCCGCGAGGGAGCGAACGTCGACGACGAACACGACCCCGAGGGCTCGACCATCGCCTACGAACGGTCGCAGCTCGACGCGGTCCGTCGATCAGGGCTCGAGCGCGCCGCCGACGCCGAGGCGGCGCTCGGCCGGCTGGCCGACGGCACCTTCGGCCGCTGCGAGCGCTGCGCCGCGCGGATCGGCGAGGCGCGGCTCGAGGCCCGGCCCACCGCCCGCCTCTGCATCGACTGCGCTCGCTGACCCTGCCCTGCGGGGCACCCCCGTGGCACTTCCGCCGCGAGCAGCCGCGACGTAGGCTGCCGACACCACGGCGACGATGCCGGGCCCGACTGCCCTGCCGACGCCTCCGCTCGATGACGAGGGGCGACATGGCAGCGGCGCGACCCGACCCGCCGACCGCTCGCGCGTCCCGCGGGGCCGCGCGCCGGCTCCTGCTCGCGGCGTCCTGGAAGCGGGCCGCCGACCACCGTGTCGACCCCGACGCGCTCCCCCTGCTCGAGCTGCCCGACGACGACCTGGCCTCGTGGCGCCGCGAGCACCCGCTCGCGCTGCTGCTGCCGGTCGTCCAGCGCCTCCTGATCGACGACGTCGAGGGCAGCGGCCTGCTGGTGGCCGTCGGCGACGAACGCGGTCGCCTGCTCTGGGTCGAGGGCGACCGCGAGGCACGGCGCCGGGCCGAGTCGATGCTCTTCGTCGCCGGGGCCGGCTGGGCCGAGTCGAGGGTCGGCACCTCCGCGCCGGGCACCGCCCTCGAGCTCGACCGCGGCGTGCAGGTCAGGGGGCCCGAGCACTTCTCCCACCTCGTCCAGGAGTGGAGCTGCACCGCCGTCCCCGTGCACGACCCCGCCGACGGACGCCTCATCGGCGTGGTCGACATCACCGGCGACGACCGTGCCGCCGGCGAGCAGACGCTGCCGCTGCTGCGCGCGACGGTCGCCGCGATGGAGGCGGAGCTCGCCCTCTCGAGGACGCGGTCCCCACGCCGCGTCGGCACCGGCGCAGGCGCGGCCCCCGGCGCCGCCTCCAGCCCCAGGACCGGCTCCCGCCCCGCCCGACGGCCTCGGGCCCACCAGACCGGTCCGGCGACGCCGGCACCCCCGCGGCTCGACGTGCTCGGCCGTGACGAGGCGGTGCTCCACGCCGGCGGGACCGCCACGACGCTGAGCGCCCGGCACTCCGAGCTCCTCCTCCTGCTCGCCGCTCGGCCGGAGGGGTGGTCGGCCGAGGCGCTGGCCGACGCGATCTGGGGCGAGCGCGGCGCGGTCGGCACCCTGCGGCCCGAGCTCGTCCGGCTCCGCCACGTGCTCGAGGCGGTCGCCCCCTCGCTCGTGCCGACGTCGCGGCCGTACCGGCTGCCGACGGGACTGGCCACGGACGCCGACGAGGTCGTGCACCTGCTCGACCGCGGCGCGCACCGCGCCGCCCTGCGCGCCGCGACGGGCCCGCTCCTGCCGGGCTCGTCGGCCCCGGGCGTCGAGAGCCTCCGCGGCGAGCTCGCGCGACACCTCGGGGAGTCCCTGCGCACCTCCGCCTCGGTCGACGTGCTGCTGCAGTGGGTGGCCACCGCCCAGGGCGCCGACGACGAGCCGGCCCGCCGCGAGCTGCTGCGGCTGCTGCCGCCCCGGTCGCCCCGCCGGGCGGGTCTCGTCGCGGGCGCCGTCGGGGGTCCCGCAGCGGATCGAGACGCGCAACGGGACGCAACGTCGGCCGACCTACCCTGACCCCACGGGCCGCGCGATCCGTGGCCTCCGACACCGTCGTCGAAAGGGACAGCCATGACCGTCACCACTCCCCCGAGCACCTACGCGCAGCCCGGCCAGCCGGGCGCCGCCGTGCAGTTCGAGGCCCGATACGACCACTTCATCGGGGGCGAGTACGTCGCCCCGGCGAGCGGGAAGTACTTCGAGAATCCCAGCCCCGTGAACGGCAAGCCCTTCACCGAGGTCGCCCGGGGCAACGCGCAGGACGTCGACCGCGCCGTCGAGGCGGCGTGGCGGGCCTTCGACTCCTGGAAGCGCACCACCATCACCGAGCGCTCGATCATCCTCAACAAGATCGCCGACCGGATGGAGGCGAACCTCGAGATGCTGGCCGTCGCCGAGACCTGGGACAACGGCAAGCCGATCCGCGAGTCGCTGGCCGCCGACGTGCCGCTGGCGATCGACCACTTCCGGTACTTCGCCGGCGCCATCCGCGCCCAGGAGGGCTCGACCGGCGAGATCGACGGTGACACCGTCGCGTACCACTTCCACGAGCCGCTCGGCGTGGTGGGCCAGATCATCCCCTGGAACTTCCCCCTGCTGATGGCGGTGTGGAAGCTCGCGCCTGCCCTCGCCGCGGGCAACTGCGTCGTGCTGAAGCCGGCCGAGCAGACGCCCGCGTCGATCCACGTCTTCATGGACCTGATCAAGGACCTGCTGCCCGCCGGCGTCCTGAACATCGTCAACGGCTTCGGCGTCGAGGCCGGCGCTCCCCTGGCCAGCCACCCGAACATCCGCAAGATCGCCTTCACCGGCGAGACGACCACCGGCCGGCTCATCATGCAGATGGCCAGCGAGAACCTCATCCCCGTCACCCTCGAGCTCGGCGGCAAGAGCCCCAACGTCTTCTTCGCCGACGTCGCCGACGAGCAGGACGACTTCTACGACAAGGCGCTCGAGGGCTTCTCGTTCTTCAACCTCAACTCGGGCGAGGTCTGCACCTGCCCGTCCCGGGCGCTCGTGCAGCAGTCGATCTACGACCAGTTCACGGCCGACGGCATCGAGCGGGTGAAGAAGGTGAAGCAGGGCGACCCCCTCTCGCTCGACACCATGATCGGCGCTCAGGCCTCGAACGACCAGCTCGAGAAGATCCTCAGCTACATGGACATCGGCAAGCAGGAGGGAGCGACGCTGCTGCTCGGCGGCGACCGCGCCGATCTCGGCGGCGACCTCACCGACGGCTACTACGTGAACCCGACGATCTTCGAGGGCAAGAACTCGATGCGCATCTTCCAGGAGGAGATCTTCGGCCCGGTCCTCAGCCTCACGAGCTTCTCCGACTACGACGACGCGATCAAGATCGCCAACGACACCCTCTACGGCCTCGGCGCCGGCGTGTGGAGCCGCAACGGCGCCCAGCTCTACCGGGCCGGCCGCGACATCCAGGCCGGCCGCGTCTGGTCGAACACCTACCACCAGTACCCCGCGGGAGCGGCGTTCGGCGGCTACAAGCAGTCCGGCATAGGGCGCGAGAACCACAAGATGATGCTCGACCACTACCAGCAGACGAAGAACCTGCTCGTCAGCTACGCGGACGGCCCGATGGGCTTCTTCTGATGGAGACCGCAGCGAAGGAGGTTCGGGTCGTCCCGGCCGATCCTGCCCCGGCCCCCGAAGCGGTCGCCCTGCCCTCCCGGGTCGACGTCTCCGCGGAGGCGGCGGCGTTCCTCGTCGACCTCACGGCCGAGCACGGCCCCCTGATGTTCCACCAGTCGGGCGGCTGCTGCGACGGCTCGTCGCCGATGTGCTACCCGGTGGGCTTCTTCCGGGTCGGCGCGGTCGACGTCCACCTCGGCGACCTGCACGTCGACGGTCTCGACCCGATCGAGGTCTACATGTCGCGCAGCCAGTTCGAGTACTGGAAGTGGACGCACCTCACGATCGACGTCGTCGCGGGCCGGGGCGCCGGCTTCTCGGTCGAGTCGCCCGAGGGGCGCCGGTTCCTGATCCGGTCGCGCATGCTCGACGACGCCGAGCAGGCAGCCCTCGGACTCATCCCGGAGAGCTGACCGAGAGGACCCCGCAGGTCTACGGCGTCTGCGCCGCTGCCGTCCCGCTCTCGGCGGGCGGCAGGGCGTAGACGCCGTGGCCGGTCCGCACGATGACGCCCTGCCGCGCCAGGACCGAGAGGGTCGAGAGCACGCTCGAGCGGCGGTAGCCCGGGAGCGCCTCGACGATCCCGGTGGTGCGCAGGGCCCCGGCGCGGAGCACCTCGGGCAGCCGCTCCGCGAGCGAGTCACCCGACGAGCTGCCCGCGGGGGCCTGCGGCCCGTCGTCGGCCGAGGCAGGGTCGACCCCGGCCTCGGCGACGTACTCGGCACGGGCGTGCGCCAGCCCCTCCGCGGTGACCCGCGTCGTGGCGCCGTCCGGCCCCGCGGCCTGGGCGTACGGGCCGAGCGTCAGCGACCGGCCGACCCGGCCGTGGACCGCCGACGCGCTGGTGCCCTGGTGCTCGGCGATCTCCGGGTAGGAGGCGCCGCCCAGCAGCAGGACCGCCTCCCCCTCGAGAGCCAGCCACTGCCCCAGGCTCGCGATCTCCCAGCCCGCCGCCGTGACGGCGGAGCCCCAGACCTCGATGTCGTCGCCGTGCTCGGTCGTGAGGGCGTGCAGGTCGGCCAGCAGGTCGACGAGGCGCCCCCGGGCGTCGTCGACGATCTCGGCCGTGAACTGCGGCGGGCGTCGAAGTTTGATCGGTCGTGACATCTGTGAAAGACTATCCAAGTTGCCCGAGCGGCAGCGCGACGTCGTCCGGCGATCCGGACGTCACACCCCAATCTTCCCAGGAGTTCCCATGGCATTCGCAATCGTGCGCGCCGGCGGCCGTCAGGAGAAGGTCGAGGTCGGGACGATCCTGACCGTCGACCGCCTCAAGGCCTCGGCATCCGACACCGTCTCGTTCGTCCCCGTCCTGCACGTCGACGGCGACACGATCCTCACCGGCGACGACCTTGCGAAGGTCACCGTCGAGGGCGAGGTCCTGAACGACCTCCGCGGCCCGAAGATCGTCATCCAGAACTACAAGAACAAGACCGGCTACAAGCGTCGCATGGGCTTCCGTGCCGACCTGACCCGCGTCAAGATCACCTCGATCACCACCAAGTAGCACCGCGACGCCGAAGACATCCCAGGAGCTGACACCACATGGCACACAAAAAGGGCGCATCGTCCACTCGTAACGGCCGCGACTCGAACGCACAGCGCCTCGGCGTGAAGCGCTTCGGCGGCCAGGTCGTCCTCGCCGGCGAGATCATCGTCCGCCAGCGCGGCACCCACTTCCACCCCGGCGCCAACGTCGGTCGTGGCGGTGACGACACCCTGTTCGCCCTCGCCCCCGGCGCGGTCGAGTTCGGCAACAAGGGCGGCCGCAAGGTCGTCAACATCGTCGCGACCCAGGTCGCGGTCGACGCGTAGCACCCGGTCCCGCGCACGCGCGGGATCGTCCGACGGCGGTCGCCCCCTCACGGGGGCGGCCGCCGTCGTCGTGTCCCCCCGACTTGTACCCTGCCGGTCCAGGGCGCTCCCGGTCCCCCGGCGTAGACGGGACGGATGAAGGCTCTCACCTACCAGTCCATCGCCGACGTCGCCGTCACCGAGGTGCCCGATCCCACCATCGTCGATCCCGCCGACGCGATCATCAAGGTCACGTCCGCCGCGATCTGCGGCAGCGACCTGCACCTGTACGACGTCTTCGACCCCTACCTCGACAAAGGCGACGTGCTCGGCCACGAGACCATGGGCGTCGTGACCGCGGTCGGCTCCGCCGTCTCGCGCATCCAGGTCGGCGACCGCGTCGTCGTCCCCTTCGTCATCGCCTGCCGCGAGTGCTTCATGTGCCAGCGCGGCCTCTTCTCGCAGTGCGAGACCACCCAGGTCACCGAGTACGGCTCCGGCGCCACCCTCTACGGCTACACCAAGCTCTACGGGCAGGTCCCCGGCGGCCAGGCCGAGCAGCTGCGCATCAAGCTGGCCGACGCCAACCTCGTCAAGGTCGGCCACGACCTCCCCGACGAGCGCTACCTCTTCCTCAGCGACATCCTCCCCACCGCCTGGCAGGGCGTGGAGTACGCGAACGTGCCCGACGGCGGAACCGTCGTCGTGCTGGGCCTCGGCCCGGTCGGCCAGTTCGCCTCGCGCATCGGCGTGCACAAGGGCTTCCGCGTCATCGGCGTCGACCCGGTGCCCGAGCGCCGCGCGATGGCGGAGCGCCACGGCGTCGAGGTCCTCGACCTCACGAAAGACGTGGCCGACGTCATCAAGGGCATGACCGACGACCGGGGGCCCGACTCGGTCGTGGACGCGGTCGGCATGGAGGCCCACGACCACGGCGGCGTGAGCATGGTGCAGAAGTTCGCGGCGGCGCTGCCCGACAAGGTCGGCCAGGCACTGATGCAGAAGGCGGGCGTCGACAGCCTCAGCGCGATGCACCTCGCTTTCGAGGTCGTCCGCCGCGGCGGCACCGTCTCGCTCAGCGGCGTGTACGGCGGCACCGCCGACCCGACGCCGTTCCTCACGCTCTTCGACAAGCAGATCACCATCCGCATGGGCCAGTGCAACGTGCACCAGTGGATGGACACCCTCATGCCCCTCGTCGAGGACCCGTCCGACCCGCTCGGCACCGAGGACCTCACGACGCACCCGGTGCCCCTCGACCGGGCGCCCGAGATGTACGAGATCTTCAAGAAGAAGGAGGACGGCTGCATCAAGGTCGTCCTCAAGCCCTGACCGACCGCACCATCCGCTCACCGGGCCGGACCCGAGAGCCGAGGAGGCGCCTCCTGCGCCCCCGGCCTTGGGTCCGGCCCTGAGTTCGCCCACCGTTCACCGGAACACGCAGGTCCGTTCACCCCACACGGAGCTACCGGATGATGGACTGGTGTCGAACACACAACGAGGGTCCCGATCCCGAGGCCCCCGTCGGTGACATCGAATGAGAGCACTCATGGATCTCCGGACGGCCGAGCACCCCCGGCCAGAGCACTTCGTCCTGCACCTGAGCGACACGCACCTCGTCGGAGGCGACAGGCCCCTCTACGGGGCCGTCGACAGCGAGGCCCGCCTCGGCCAGATCATCCGCGAGATCGAGGCCTCGGGCGTCCGCCCCGAGGCGATCGTGCTGACGGGCGACCTCACCGACAAGGGCGAGCCGGAGGCGTACCGCAAGCTCCGGGCACTGCTCGAGCCGGCGGCCGAACGGCTCGGCGCTCAGCTCATCTGGGCCATGGGCAACCACGACGAGCGCGGGGCGTTCCGCGAGCAGCTCTTCGGGCAGCTCCCCTCCGACCGGCCCGTCGACCTCGTCTACGACGTGAACGGGCTCCGCGTCATCACGCTCGACACGAGCGTCCCCGGTCACCACCACGGCGAGCTCAGCGGCGCCCAGCTCGACTGGCTCGCCGAGGAGCTCAGCACGCCCGCCCCCGACGGCACGGTCATCGCCATGCACCACCCGCCCGTCCCGTCCGTGCAAGATCTGAGCGTGCTCGTCGAGCTGCGCGACCAGGCCTCACTCGCCGAGGTGATCGAGGGCAGCGACGTCCGCACCATCATCGCCGGCCACCTGCACTACTCGACCACCGCGATGTTCGCGGGCGTCCCCGTGAGCGTCGCCTCCGCCACCTGCTACACGCAGGACCTCAACTCGCGTCTCGGCGGCACCCGCGGCCGCGACGGCGCGCAGTCGTTCAACCTCGTGCACCTGTACCGCGACACGGTCGTGCACTCGGTCGTGCCGATGGGCACCTACGACACCGTGGGCGAGCCGGTCTCCGCTGAGTCCACGGCCGAGCGCCTCGCCGTCGCCGGCGTGCGGATCGAGGCCGCCGCGCCGCGGCACCGCCGCACCGACACGGCGCCCGTGCCGATCGTGCGCGACCTCGCGCTGACGGGTCCGATCGACACCCTCTGAGGACGCGCGGCCCGCACGGCCGCCTGACGACGACGCCGCCCCCGGGCTCCCGGGGGCAGCGTCGTCACCGTCAGTCGACAGGGCCGGTCAGCGCGTGGTGAGCCGCCGGGCACGCCACGACCGACGCACGAGCAGGGCACCGAGGAGGAGCGCCGTCAGCGCCGCCGCCACGAGCGCCCCGAGGGGGCCGGCTCCCGTGGATGCGAGGGCTCCGCGGTCGGCGAGGGTCGACGACGAGCCGTCGGAGGCGGTCCCGTCGCCCGAGGACCCGGGCGAGGTGCCTGCTCCCTGGCCGACGCCGTCTCCCCCGCCGCCCGGCGGGTCGCCGGGCACCACCGGGGCAGCCCCGACCGACACGGGCACGGCGATCGAGGCCGGGGCGAAGGGCACGGGTGCGAACGCCGGCAGGTCGGCCGCGCTCGAGACCGTCACCGTCGCCGTTCGGTCGCCGGCCACGTCGAAGGCCCGGGTCGTCGTCACGAGCCAGGTGTCGCCGTCGGGGACGACCGTGGCCGGGGCGGCGACGCCGTCGTCCCACTCGACCTGCGCCTCCATCGCGGTGGTCTCGGTCGCGAGCACGGCCGGCGTCGGGGTGACGCCCGACGACACCGGGAACGCCGGCGTCACCCGGGTCAGCGACGCACGGGCGAGCCGCAGCTCGACCGCGCTGCCCACCTCGGCCGGCACGGGCTGCGCGCCGACCGGAGCGAGGGCGAGCTCGGCCTGGCCGGGGGCCGACACGCTCGGGACGGCGTCGTCCGGGCCGGTGCCCCAGGTGAGGCCCTCGGGCGACGACGCGAGGTCGAAGACCAGCTCGGCGCCGTCCTGCAGGTCGGTCGCGTCGAACCAGGTGCGCGTGTGCGGCACGCCGTCGACGCTGAGGCCGCGGACGTAGCGGGGGGAGTCGCCAGAGGCCGCGGGCGCGGACACCGAGACCTGCGCGCCGTCGTCGAGCGTGACCGTCGCCGACAGCACCCGCGGCGCGTTGACGGCCATGATGCCCGAGCCGGGCTCGACCGGCATCATGCCGAGCGAGGCCAGCACGTACCAGGACGAGAGGGTGCCGAGGTCGTCGTTGCCGACGCCTCCGCCAGGCGTGTCCGGGAACCGGTTGAGGTTGGCGGCCAGCACGTCGTTGACCTTCGCGGGCTCGCCGACGAAGTCGTAGAGCCAGGGGTCGATCAACATGGGCTCGTTGCCGGGGTTGTAGCCGATGCTCGAGTAGTAGTCGCTGCCGCCCTCGGCCCAGCTCGCCGGCGAGACGCCCGGCGCGGCGCGCAGGGCCGGCAGGTCGACGTACTGGTCGAGGCGCTCCAGGAACGACTCACGACCGCCCATGGCGTCGACGAGGCCGGGGACGTCCTGCGGGGCCATCCACTGGTAGTGCCAGGGCGTGCCCTCGTGGAACCCGGACTGCTGCACCTCGGCGAGCTCAGGCGCGGAGTTGAACGTGCCGTCGGGTCCGACGGCGTTGACGATGCCGGTGAAGCCGCCCGTCAGCTCGACGTCGGGGTTCCACAGGGTGCGCCAGTTGCGGCCCCGCTCGAGGAACGGTGCCGCCTCGTCGTCCTTGCCGAGTCGCTGCGCCGCCGCGCCGATCGCCGCGTCCGCGAGGGCGAACTCCATCGTCGCCGAGCCGCCGTGGCGGTACTCCTCGAACTGCCCGCCGAGCCCGCCGCCGTTCTCGGCGTACCAGGGCACGTGCCCGTTCGCGAGGTAGAACTCGGCGCTCTGGCGGCCCACGGAGGCGACGCCCGCCGGAGGCGCGGTGGTCGCGTTCTCGGTCAGGAAGCCCCAGAGCTCGTCGTGGATGTCGTCCGGCACCGTGCCCAGGGCGAAGTTCTCCGCCAGCCAAGGCGACACCGGGTCGCCGGCCATGATGTTCGTCTCGAGCGCGCCGAGCGACCACCGGGGCAGCCAGCCGCCCTCGATCCTCGCGCGGTGCATCGACCGCACCACGTCCTCCGCCCGGTCGTGCTCGAACAGCGCGTGCAGGGTCGCCTGCGTGCGGTACGTGTCCCAGAGGGAGAAGCGCTGGTAGTAGGTCCATCCCTCGGCGACGTGCTGCTGCAGGTCCATCCCGAGGTAGCGGCCGTCGACGTCGCTGCCGGTCGTCGGCGACAGGAGGCTCTTGTAGAGCTGCGTGTAGAAGACCCGCAGCTGCTCGTCGGTCTCGGTCGTCACGTCGAAGCGGCCGAGCGCGTCGTCCCACGCCGCGGCCGTCGAGGCGCGCACGGAGTCGAAGCCGAGACGCTCGCCGTCGACTGTGGTCTCGGCGACGCGGTTGCCCCGGGCTCCGTCGAGGTCGACGAACGAGACGCCCACGCTGAGCTCGACCGTCCGGTCGGTCGTCGTGTCGAACGTCGCGGCCGCGCCGTTCAGGCCGACGTCGACGGCGCTCGCCTCGGACGCGGGCACGAAGCTGCCGTCCGTCCCCCATGTGCCGTGCATCGCGGCGGGACGGTCGAACTCGGCGCTGAAGAAGTACCGGACGGAGTCGTCGGTGCCGCCGCAGAAGCCGCCGTTGTCGACCCAGCCCTCGACGGTGCGGTCGTCGAGCCACGTGACGCTGCTGGCGCCGGCGTCACGGAGGGTCTGGCCCACGTTGACCGAGACGGAGCCCGTGGCGCCCTCGGGGAACGTGTAGCGGTGCTCGCCGACGCGTGTCGACGCGGTGAGCTCGACCTCGACGTCGTCGGCGAGGAGCGCCGTGTAGTACCCGGCCGAGGCCTGCTCGGTGGTCGCCTGGTCCTTCAGGGCGATCGCCGTCCGCTCGGTGACGGGGGCGCCGCCGGCGCTCGGGGTGACCAGCACCTCCCCCGCGGCCGGGCAGCCGGCGCTGTTGACGTGCTGGTGGCTGAAGCCCCAGACCTCGCCCGCGTCCTTGCTGTACGACGTCGACGCGTACGAGGCCGTGTTGTCGGGGCTCAGCTGCACCATGCCGAACGGCGCCGTCGCGCCGGGGAACGCGTTGCCCTCGCTCTCGGTGCCGACGAAGGGGTTCACGAGCGCCGACAGGCCCGTGTCGGGGGCCGAGACGCCGACGCCGGGGGCGGGAGCGGGAGCGGCCTGGGCCGGCACGGCGGCGAGCCCCGTGAGGGCGCCTCCGCCGACGGCGACCGCGAGGGCGGTGAGGGCTGCGGCGACGCGACGGCCGTGCGGGCGGGAGCCGGAAGGCGACGGTGAACGACCCTGACGTCGTCCCGGGGCGGGGGTGATCGGGTGGGGCATGGGGGCGTTGTCCTCCTCGACGAACGATCCGCGCCTCCTGCTCGCCCGGGTGCACGTCGGCGTGCACCCGACCGGACGGCGACGTCACGGGGCGGCACGGCTCGGGGCCGACAGCGGGAGGGCGTGACTTGTCTACCACGAGACGTACCCCGGACGACACTCGTCGGGGTACGTCGACCGACGGGGCGGCCCCTGGGTGCTGGTCACGCCGGACGGCTCCGTGGCCCGTCTCGTCCGGCTCAGCCGCGGGCGAGGTACGCGCGCAGCCGGCGCAGGTAGTGGTCGCGGAGCACGTGCCGCAGGCGAGCCGGCAGCCGCGGCACGACGAGACGGCAGAGCAGCAGCACCGCGCCGAACGCGCGGGCCCGGACGGGCCCCCACGGGAGCCTGAAGGCCTCGCGCAGGCGATCCGGCAGCAGCCCGGTGGTCACGAGCCGGGCGAGGGGCATGGCGAGCCGCAGCGCGAGGGGCACGGCCCGCGGGTGCAGCAGCTGGTGCGCCACGTCGCGCGTGACGTCGTCGACGACGAGCTCGTCGAGACGCGCGTCCCACCAGGCGCGGAAGGTCGCCCGGTCGGCGGGCCAGGCCCCCGGGGGCAGCTGCAGGGCGGTCCCCACCCGCTCGTAGTCGCGGTAGACCTCCTCGGACGCCGCGACGGGGCCGTAGACGCGCTCGTACAGGTCGATCGCCGAGTCGTAGAGCGTCGCGGCGACCCAGAGCTGCAGCTGCGGGTCGTGCGCGTCGTAGGCCACGGACGAGAAGGCGTCGCTCCGGACCGGTGCGTGCGCCCGGTCGACGAGACGGCGAACGGCCGCGGACTCCTCCTCGCTGCCGTAGACGATCGCGTAGAGGTAGGTCATCGTGCCGTGCAGGCGCTGCAGGGGCCGGTCGACGAAGTCGCTGTGCTCGGCCACGCCGTGGCCGACGCCCGGGCAGGCGAGCTGCAGCAGGATGGCGCGTCCGCCCGCGCCGAGCAGCAGGGCCTCCCCCGCCATGTCGCGGATGCCGCGGACGTCGCGGCCCTGTCTCACCTCGTCCTCGTGCACCGGGCCAGCCTAGGGCGGCCGCCCGGGGAGGCCGCCGGGCGCCTCGCTAGGCTCTCGGCATGGCCACCCCCGACTTCGTCCTGTCCCTCCGCGAGGCCGTCGGCACCGCCCCGCTCTGGTTGTCGGGCGTCACCGCCGTGGTGACGAAGGGCGACGACGTGCTGATGGTCCGCCGCTCGGACACCGGGGCGTGGACGCCGGTCACCGGCATCGTCGACCCGGGCGAGCACCCTGCCGACGCGGCCGTCCGCGAGGTGCTCGAGGAGGCGGACGTGACGGCCGAGCCCGTCCGTCTCGCGGCCGTCGGGGTCACCGGGGTCGTCACCTACCCGAACGGCGACCAGGCGAGCTACCTCGACCACACCTTCGCCCTGCGCTGGGTCTCGGGCGAGCCCGCCCCGGCCGACGGAGAGAACACGGAGGCGCGGTGGTTCCCCCAGGACGCGCTCCCGCCGATCAGCGACGAGATGCGCGGCAGGATCGACGCCGGGCTCTCGGACGAGCCCGGCGCCCGGTTCACCGCGGCGGACGAGCTCCGGGGAGGCGGCCGGCGCCGGGACGACGTCGGCGGTCCTGCCGGCGCGGCCCCCGCCTCCTAGGACTCGATGCTGCCCTGCGGGCCGCCGGCACGCAGCGTACGTCGCTCCTGCTCGGCGGCCTCTCGCGCGACCCGGTCCATCTCGGCCTGCTCCCACGGCGCCGCGAACGGGAAGTAGCGCTCGAGGAAGTCGGTCACCGTGTCGGTGCGCTCCTCGTCGGTCACCTCGGGGAAGCTGCCGTCGTTCAGGCAGAAGAAGTCGAACGAGCGCTTCTTCAGCACCTCGGACAGCGACGCGAGACCGGAGACCATCGTGGTGTCCACGTAGCTCACCTTGGCGTTCTCCTGCACGATCGCCCGGCCGGTCATCAGCGTGTAGTAGTGGTACAGCGAGTTGGTGACCGAGATGTTCTCCTTCGCGCGGAACGGGCTGGCGCCCGTGGCGGCGAAGTCGTCGGCGAACTCGTGCTCCATCTCGAACAGGACGCTGCGGCGCAGAGGCGCGGCGGTGTGCTCGAGGTGACGCGTCGTGACCCGCCCGAAGCGCTGCTGCAGGAGGCGACGGTTGACCCGGGCGGCGTTCTCGAAGCCGCTGCGCTCGGGGTTGTTCAGCCCGAGGCCGATGCGGGTGTCGGCCTCGATGAACTTCGACACCGACCCGGGCGAGAAGAACATCGACGGCGCGACCGGGCGACCGAAGAACATGTCGTCGTTCGAGTAGAGGAAGTGCTCGCTGAGGCCCTCGATGTGGTGCAGCTGCGACTCGACGGCCTGCGAGTTGTGCGTCGGCAGCCAGGAGAGGTCGGAGAAGAACTCCTCGCTGCGGACGACGCGGACCCGGGGGTGGTCGCCGAGCCACTCGGGCACGGGCGAGTCGGTCGCGATGTAGATGTTCCGCACCCACGGCGCGAACATGTAGACCGAGCGGAGCGCGTACTTGAGCTCGTCGATCTGACGGAACCGCGCGGGCGCGTCGTCGCCCTCGCCCACCACGTGGCCGTTCGCGCGGGCTGCTCGGGCGCGCTGGTACTCGACGGAGTTGCCGTCGACCCACGAGAAGACGATGTCGACGTCGAAGGTGATGTCGGTGGCGTGGTCGTCGAACATGTGGGCGAGCGTGGGCCACTGCATGCCGTAGCGCTCGACGGTCTCCTCGACGGCCTCGGAGCGCGGCAGGTCGGTGCGCATGAGCGCGTTCTCGACCGGGACGAGGATCTGGTCGTCCGTGAGGATCCAGAACTCGACCTGGACCGCGGTGCCGGCGCCGTAGCGCAGGCGCCCGATGGGCTCGACGCGCGGACGGTAGAGGCGGAAGATGCGCTCGTCCTCGTCGAGCAGGCCGCCCTCGGACACGAGCACGGCCTGGCCCTTGGGGGGCTTGGCGTAGAAGGGCTCGGTCGCGGCCGCTGCGGTCATCGCCTCGGCGAAGGCGTCGCGGTGGACCGTGTCGACGGCGATGACGGGACGGACGTCGTTGCCCCGCACCAGCAAGAAGGGGACCTCGGCCTCGTCGAGCACCCGACGGATGAAGAGCAGGTCCTCGATCATCGACTGCTGCGGGGTGAGGTGGCCGTTGAGGAGCGTGAACTGGCCCTTGCGGACCACGACGTCGTCGCGGTCCAGACCACCGGCTCGGGGACGGGGCGTCAGGAGCGGACTCTCCGTCGTTCCGGTGATCTCGGTGACCATCTAGGCTCAACTCCCTGTGCTCGCCTCGGGCAGGCTCGTGCACGTCGACACCCAATTTAGCGGTCCGCGGAGCGGGCCGCGTGCAGGGGTGCTGGCGGGTGGCGGAGGATGCGGCGTGCAGGGCGGTCAGCGACGCCGTCCGGGGGCGGGACGACCGCCTCCGGCGCCGCGGCCCGCCTCGGCGTTCGGCACCTTGGTGCGGACGCCCGCGACGATGAAGACGACCGCTGCCGCGAACTGCATCGCGGCCCAGGGCTGACCGCTGAGGGGCACGACGACGACCGGGTTCCAGAGGACCGCGATCGCGCCGAGCAGCGCGACCGCCCACCAGGCCCGCCCGCGCCAGGCGAAGACCGCCATGATCAGGGCGAGGATGGCGACCACGTAGCGCACGACGGTGAACGTGCCGGAGTCGAGCAGGAAGGCCCCCACCGTGAGCACGACGGCGCCGAGCAGGCCGGGCGCGAGGGCCGGGCGGAGGAAATCGGGGGCCTGGGGCGTGGGCACGGAGCCGCCTCTCGTCGATGTCGGGCACGATCGTGCCCGGGAGAGCCTAGCGACGGGCGTCGTGGCGCACCCTGGACGCGGCGACGCCCCCGGGACGACGGTTCGTCGAGGGGGCGTCGAGGCTGAACGGCGGACCTCAGTCGATGTCGTAAGGGACGTGCAGCACCGTGAGGGGCCGGCTCATCGGCGGCTCGCCGCGGAGGCGCTCCAGCCCGGGCAGGAGCTCGGCGACCCAGGCACGGTAGCCCTCGTCGCTCAGGTGCACGCCGTCGGTGGTGAACTCGGGGCGGAGCGCCTCCCCCGACTCGTCGGCCAGTGCCGGCCACAGGTCGAGCCATTGGGCCCGGACCGTCGACGAGAACTGGCGGAGGTGGCGGTTGGCGTCCTGGATGCGCGGCGCCTGGTCGGCGGTGCGCGGCAGGATCGACTGCAGCAGCAGGCGCGTGCCCGGCAGCTCGCGACGCATCGTCACCATGAGCGACTCGACGCCGCGGACGACCTGCTCCACGGTGCGTCGGGCCGTGAAGTCCTCGTTGCCGATCAGCAGCACGACGGAGTCGGGACGTGCCGCGACGACCTCGTCGAGGCGCTCCGTCAGGCTCGCCGTGGTGTCGCCGTCACGGCCCAGGGCGACGACGTCGTCGTCCGGGAACCAGGCCGACCAGTCGCCGCCTGCCGTCGTGCTGTCTCCGACGAAGACCAGTCTCTCGCCGTGCGCCATGGGTACCTCCGGGTGGTGTCGATGTGCCGAGGGGCCGGACGGCCCCCGGCGTGTCGTCTCGGGGAAGCGTACCGCTCGCCGGCTGCGCACGACCCGGGCGGCCGTCTCAGCGGCGGAAGCGCCGCGGCCGCCGAGCGGCGATCCGGTCGAGCGCGTGCCGGACGCTCGGCAGCAGCACGACGAACGAGACCACGACCACGAGCACCCCGAAGGCCACGCCGAGCCAGAGGGGCACCGGCGAACCCGCACCGGCCTCCGCGGGGTAGAGCGGGGTCGGCGTCGCCGCCAGGACGGCCGCGAGGGTCACGACCGGGCCGCGGCGACCTCGGACGCCACGTCGGCACCGGCACCGGCAGCGCTCTCCGAACCCGAGCCCAGGCCCGACGCGTCCCGTGCGGCCGTCGCCGTGATCCGGCGCAGCATGCCGCTGAAGATCACCCCGTGGAACGGCAGGATGGCGAACCAGTACAGCCGGCCGCCGAGCCCGTGCGGGAAGAACACGGCGCGCTGGCGGTAGTGCGAGCCACCTCCCTCGCGCGGGGTGACGCGCATCTCGAGCCATGCCCCGCCCGGCGCCTTCATCTCGGCGCGCAGCCGCAGCAGCCGGCCTCGCTCGAGCGTCTCGACGCGCCACCAGTCGAGCGCGTCGCCGACCCGGAGGGACGTGGCGCTGCGCCGCCCGCGACGGAGCCCCACTCCCCCGACGAGCCGGTCCATCCAGCCGCGCGCGGCCCAGGCGAGCGGGAACGAGTACCAGCCGTTCTCGCCGCCGATGCCCTCGACGACGCGCCAGAGCGCCTCCGGCGACGCGGTCGAGTCGGTCTCGCGGTCGTCGGTGTACACCGTGTGCCCCGACCAGTCGGGGTCGCTCGGCAGGAGGTCGCTGGGGGCGCCGGCGACCGACGAGTCCTGCCAGCTCGTCTCGACCTCGCCGTCCTTCTCGCGCTGCAGCGCCAGCCGCACGGCGGCCCGGTAGCGCAGGAGCCCCTCGGCGGGCGGCGGCACGACGTCGTCGATGTCGCTCTCGCTCACCACGCAGTCGTACTGCAGGGAGGCGATGATCGGGATCGCGAGGGCGCGCGGGATCGGCGTGACGAGGTTCACCCACTGCGAGGCGAGCCAGGGCGTGAAGACGGGCAGGGAGGCGATCGGGCGCTGCGCGAGGCCCGCCTCCAGCGCGTAGCCGTTCATCATCTGGCCGTACCGGAGCACGTCGGGTCCGCCGATGTCGAACGTGCGGTTGACGTCGGCGGGCACGTCGGCCGAGCCGATCAGGTAGTGCAGCACGTCGCGGACGGCGATCGGCTGGATGTGGTTGCGGACCCACTTCGGCGCGGGCATGTAGGGCAGCACGTCGGTGAGGTGGCGGATCATCTCGAAGGACGCGGAGCCCGACCCGATCACGACCCCGGCCTGGAGGGCGACGGTGGGCACGCCGCTCGCCAGGAGCACGTCGCCCACGTCGCGGCGGCTCCGGAGGTGCTGCGACAGCTCCCCGTCGGGGTGCAGGCCCCCGAGGTAGACGATGCGGGCGACCCCGGCGTCGCGGGCGGCGTCCGCGAACACGTGGGCGGCCTCGGCCTCGGCCCGCTCGAAGTCGCCCTTGCTGCCCATGGCGTGGGCGAGGTAGTACGCCACCTCGACGCCGTCGAGTGCGACGCGGACGGACTCGGGGTCGGTCAGGTCGCCCTGGACGACCTCGACGTCGTCGGCCCACGGCACGTCGACGAGCTTCTCGGGCGAGCGGACGAGGACGCGCACGTCGGCTCCGGCCTCGACCAGGCGCGGGGTGAGGCGGCCTCCGATGTAGCCGGTGGCCCCGGTGACGAGCACGCGGCGGCGCGAGACCGCCTCGTCCGTGTCGCGCGTGACGTCGGTCTCGACGGTCGCCTCAGGCGCTCCGGTGGGCGCGTTCGTCGTCGGGTCGTTCTCAGCAGGCATGTCGACGACGGTACGCCGCCGGTCTCAGGACAGGCCGAGGACCTCGCGCGTGCGGACGACGTCGGCCCGGATGTGCTCGATCAGCGCGTCGATGCCCTCGAAGGCCACGTTGCCGCGGACCCAGTCGACGAACATCACCGTCAGCTCCTGGCCGTAGAGGTCCATCGAGACGTCGAGCAGGTGTGCCTCGACCTGCTTCTCGGGCACGCCCTCGAAGGTCGGGTTGTGCCCCACCGAGACGGCGGCGGGATAGGTCGTGTCGCCGACCAGCACGCGGGCCGCGTAGACGCCGTCGGCCGGGACGTAGCCCTCGCTGTCGGGCGCGAGGTTGGCGGTCGGGAAACCGAGCTCGCGACCGCGCTGCTCGCCGTGCACGACGATCCCGCGGACGGCCGGCTCCCGGCCGAGCAGTTCGCCGGCGCGCGCGACGTCGCCGGCCTCGAGCAGCTCCCGGATCCAGGTCGAGGAGGCGCGGCGCCCGCCCCCGAGACGCACGTCGTCGATCGACACGACCTCGAGCCCGCGCTCGGCGCCGAGCTCGCGCAGCGCGTCGACGTTGCCGCTGCCCCGGACGCCGAAGCGGAAGTCGTCGCCGACGAAGACGACGCGGGCGTGCAGGGCGCCGACGAGGATCCGGTCGACGAACTGCGCGGGCGTGAGGCTGCGGAGCTCGTCGTCGAAGGTGAGCATGAGGGTCGCCGCCACCCCGGCGGCCCCGAGCAGCTCGCGCTTCTGGCGGTTGCTGACGAGCGACCGCGGCACCGAGCCCGGCCGCAGCACGGCGAGGGGGTGCCGGTCGAAGGTGACCACGGCCGAGGTGAGGCCGCGCTCGGCCGCCACCTGCTCGAGCAGGTCGATCACGGCGCGGTGCCCCACGTGCACGCCGTCGAACTTGCCGATCGTCACCGCGGTCGGGCCGACATCGGCGGGCACGTCGGCGAGGGCGTCCCAGAACTGCACGGCAGCTACTCCGTCCGGTCGGCGGCGTCCGCCTCGGCGGCGACGGCGGGCCGGGAGCGGAGCAGCCAGAGGATGCCCAGCACGGGCAGGACGAGGGGGACGAAGCCGTAGCCGCGCCCGAACCACGACCACACGGTGTCGTCGGGGAACAGCTCCGGGTCGAGCACGGTCACCAGGCCGACGATCAGCACTCCGGCGAGCTCGAACGAGATGGTCGCCCAGGCGACGGCGTACGAGGTGCGTCCGCGGCGGATCAACGACACGGTGGCGACGATGTAGACCACGGCGGCGAGGGCGCTCAGCGTGTACGCGAGCGGCGCCTCGTCGAACTGCTCGAGGATCTGGAACACGGACCGGCCGGTCGCCGCCAGGGCGAGCACCGCGTACACCGCGATGAGGACCCGGCCGACGCCGACCGCACGAGAAGACTTCTGAGTGACCATCACCGACAAGGATATGGCGCGCGCCTGTGCACCGGCGCCAGGACGCAGGAGGCGCTCGTCACGCGACCTGGACGGTCCAGATCTGCAGCATGCGGTAGACCATCACCGCGACCGCGAAGACGGCCGCCGCGAGCACGAGGTTGCTCCACCGGGTGCGGTCGACGAGCGCCCAGACGACGGCGAGCGGCGGCAGCAGGATCGCCGAGACGAGGTAGATGTAGAACTCGACGACGTTGCCCGTCGGCGGGTTGCCCGTGAACGGGGCGACGATCGCGACCACCAGCTGCACGAGCAGCAGCAGCAGCACGAGCGCCGTGGCGCCGACCGTGATGTCGTTCGGCAGCTTGCCCGAGAAGCCGGCCACCAGGCAGACCAGCCCGGCGACGCAGGCCACGATCACCTGGGCCCAGGTGAACCACTCGATCACGCGCGCACCTCGTCGGTCGGGAAGTTGACGATGGGCACGGCACGGCCGCCGCGCACCGAGACCAGCCCGGCGAGATCGCCCGAGGCGGTCACCGCGGCCACGGGGCCCTCGGTGTCGGCCAGCCCCGCGGCGGGCCGCTTGCCGTGGCCGAGGTCGGTCGCCTCGTCGGCCGTCATCGACCAGACGGGGAACAACGAGGAGGCGACGGCCGAGGGAGCGAGGAGGGCCGGCGCGACCTCGATGCCCTCGAGCACCGCGGCGTCGGCCACGTCGAAGGATCCGACCCGCGTGCGCCGCAGCGCGGTGAGGTGCCCGCCCACGCCCAGCGCGCCGCCGAGGTCGCGAGCCAGGGCCCGCACGTAGGTGCCCGACGAGCAGCTGACCCGGACGTCGAGGTCGCGGACGGCCACGCCGTCGGCGACGGCGTCACGGCGGTCGAGCACGACGAACTCGGAGACCACCACGTCACGCGCCTTGAGCTCGACCTCGACGCCCTCACGGGCCAGGTCGTAGGCACGTCGACCGCCCACCTTGATGGCGCTGACCGTGGTCGGCACCTGGCTGATCGGCCCGGTGAGGTCGGCGATGCCGGCGTCCACCGCGGCGTCGGCCACACCCGACGCGTCGGAGGTGGAGGTGACCTCGCCCTCGGAGTCGTCGGAGGCGGTGGAGACGCCCAGCCGGATCGTCGCCTCGTACGTCTTGTCCAGCCCGACGAGGAACGTGAGGAGCCTGGTCGACGAGTTGAGGCCGAGCACGAGCAGGCCGGTGGCGAGGGGATCGAGCGTGCCCGCGTGGCCGACCTTGCGGGTGCCGGCGGCCTTGCGGACGCGGGCGACCACGTCGTGGCTGGTGATGCCCTGCGGCTTGTCGACGAGGAGGATGCCGCTGTTCACGCGACGACGCTACCGCACCGTGCCCGGGCCGACGCTCAGCACGCGTCGTCGAACACGCGGCGCGGGTGCTCGGGGTCGGCGACGTCGACGACCGCCGTGGCGACGGCCCGCAGGCCGCCGCGACCGCCGCCCGGGGTGACCCAGACCGTGTAGTTCCAGAGCCCGGCGAGCTCGGGGCGCCCGAGCGCCTCGCCGTCGACGACGAGCAGGGCGTCGTCGGGGCCCGTCACCCAACGCGGCTCGACCTCGCGCTGCGAGGCGCTGTCGAACGCCGCCGGCACCCACGCGGTGCTGCCGCCCAGCCGGAACGGCTCCACGAGGACCCGGCGCAGGAGCGCCCCGTCGACCGGGGCGGGCTCGCCGTCGGCGACCGCGCCTCCCTCGCCCCGGGGCCTGCCGAAGTCGGAGACCGACGCTCGGAAGGCCGCGTGGCCCGCCTCGACCAGGGCAGCCGCGAGGTCGTCGGCGAAGGCCGACTGACCGGCACCCGCGGGGCCGTCGACGGCGACGAACGCCCGGCCCCTCGAGTAGTTGTGCAGGATCTCGGTCGCGAGAGCGCGCAGCGTGTCCTTCTTGGCGGGGGCCCAACGAGTCGTCATGCGGTCACCCTAGGCCGGGCCGCCGACAGCGGTCCGAGCGCCCGTAGGATCGTCCGGTGACCATCGCCCCCGCCGTCTCGTCGTGGTTCCGCGAGCACGGGCGCGACCTGCCCTGGCGTCGGCCCGGCTTCACCGCCTGGGGCACCCTCGTCAGCGAGGTCATGCTGCAGCAGACACCGGTCGTGCGGGTCGTCCCCCGCCTGGAGCAGTGGCTGGAGCGCTGGCCGACGCCCTCGGACCTCGCCGCCTCCCCCGCCTCGGAGGCGGTGCGCGCGTGGGACCGCCTCGGGTACCCGCGCCGGGCGCTCGCCCTGCACGCCGCCTCCGTCGTCATCACCGAGCGGCACGGCGGCGTCGTGCCCGAGACCGTGCCGGAGCTGCTGGCTCTGCCGGGCGTGGGCGACTACACCGCACGCGCGGTGGCGGTGTTCGCCTACGGTCACCGGCACCCGGTCGTCGACACGAACGTGCGCCGGGTGCTCGCCCGTGCGGTCGAGGGCCTCGCAGAGCCCTGGGCGCCGAACGCCCGCCGCGACCTGCCGGCGATGGAGTCGCAGCTGCCGACCGACGTCGCCGAGGCCCGGGTCGCCAGCGCCGCGGTGATGGAGCTCGGCGCGCTCGTCTGCACGGCGCGGTCGCCGCGCTGCGACGAGTGCCCGCTGGTCGTGCAGTGCGCGTGGGTGCTGGGCGGGCGCCCCGAGCACGCGGGGCCTCCCCTCCGCCGTCAGGCCGCCTTCGCCGGCTCGGACCGACAGGTACGCGGCCTGGTCATGGCCGAGCTGCGGGCCAGTGACGTGCCGGTCACGAGCGACGAGGTCGACCGCGTGTGGCCCGACGCCGAACAGCGCGACAGAGCCCTCGCCGGCCTCCTCCGTGACGGGCTGGTCACGGGATCGGTCGACGAGGGCTGGTCGCTGCCGAGCTAAGCGCCCGGCAGCCGAGCTGGGTCAGCGCGTGGAGCCGTCCGGCTCCACCGTGCCGTCGTCGACGGCGCCCGACTCGACGTCGGCCTCGTCGACGACCGGAGCGACCTCGTCGGTGTCGTCGTCGTCGAGGTCGTCGTCCTCGTCGTCGTAGTCGTCCTCGTCGCGGGGCTTGACGTAGGGATCGGAGTCTCCGGCGTACTCGGCCGTGGCCGCGACGGTCTGGCTGTCCTGGTCGCGCTGACGCGCCTCCTGCAGGAGGCGGTCGATGGACGCCGCGTTCTCGGGCAGGGCGTCGAGGATGAACTCGAGGCTCGGGGTGAGCCGTGCCGTGATGTTCTTGCCGACCTCGCTGCGCAGCATGCCCGTGGCGGACTTGAGGGCGGCGCCGGTGTCGGCGCGCTCCTCGTCGGTGCCGTAGACCGTGTAGAACACGGACGCGTGCTGCAGGTCACCGGTCACCTTGACGTCGGTGATGGTGACGAACCCGAGGCGCGGGTCCTTGATGCCGCGCTCCAGCCGCCGCGCCACGATCTCGTGGATGCGGTCGGCCATCTTGCGGGCGCGCTGTGCGTCGACCATTCGTTGCTCCTTCTGCTGTTCGCCCGCAGGCGAGAGGGGTGAGGCCCCGCCCCGACCGTGGTCGTGGCGGGGCCTCTGACGATGCGTCGCCGGGCGTCAGCCCCGCGGCTTCTCGACCATCTCGATGGTCTCGATCTCGTCGCCGATCTGGATGTCGTTGAACTTGCCCAGACCGATTCCGGCCTCGAAGTCCGTCCGCACCTCGGTGACGTCGTCCTTGAAGCGACGCAGCGAGTCGATGGCGAGGTTGTCGCCGACCACCACGCCTTCGCGGATGACACGGGCCCGGGCGTTCCGCGTGATCGTTCCCGACCGCACGATGACACCGGCGATGTTGCCGACCTTCGACGAGCGGAAGATCTCGCGGATCTCGGCGACACCGGACTGCTTCTCCTCGAACTCGGGCTTGAGCATGCCCGTGAGCGAGTTCTCGATGTCCTCGAGCGCGGCGTAGATGACCGAGTAGAAGCGCACGTCGACGCCCTCTCGGGCAGCACGCTCGCGGGCCTTCGTGTCCGGTCGGACGTTGAACCCGATGATGACCGCGTTGTCGACGGTCGCCAGGTTGACGTCGCTCTCGGTGACGGCGCCCACGCCGCGGTGGATGATGCGCAGCTGCACGCTGTCGTCCACCTCGATCTTGAGCAACGACTCCTCGAGCGCCTCGACGGCACCCGACACGTCGCCCTTGATGATGATGTTGAGCGCCTCGACCTTGCCCTCTTCGAGAGCACGGGTGAAGTCCTCGAGCGAGATGCGCTTGCGGGCCTTGGCCAGCGACGCGTTGCGCTCGACGGCCTCGCGCTTCTCGGCGATCTGACGGGCCGTACGGTCCTCCTCGGTGACGAGGAACGTGTCGCCGGCACGGGGCACGCTCGAGAGTCCCTGCACGAGCACGGGACGGCTCGGGAAGGCCTCGTCGACGGTCTCGCCGTTCTCGTCCATCATCGCGCGGACACGGCCGTAGGCCGTTCCCGCCACGATCGCGTCGCCCACCCGCAGGGTGCCCGACTGGATGAGCACGGTCGCGACGGCGCCGCGGCCCTTGTCGAGGCGTGCCTCGATGGCCACTCCACGAGCGTCCTTGTCCGGGTTCGCCCGCAGGTCGAGACCGGCGTCGGCCGTGAGGAGGACGGCCTCGAGCAGCGCGTCGATGTTCTTGTTGTCGCGTGCGGACACGTCGACGAACATCACGTCTCCGCCGTACTCCTCGGCGACGAGGCCGTACTCGGTCAGCTGCTGACGCACCTTGGCCGGGTTCGCGCCCTCCTTGTCGATCTTGTTGACCGCGACGACGATCGGCACGTTGGCAGCCTGGGCGTGGTTCAGCGCCTCGACCGTCTGCGGCATGATGCCGTCGTCCGCCGCGACCACGAGGATCGCGATGTCGGTGACCTGCGCACCACGGGCACGCATGGCGGTGAACGCCTCGTGGCCCGGGGTGTCGATGAAGGTGATGGCTCGCTCGACGCCCTCGTGGGGCGCCCAGACCTGGTAAGCACCGATGTGCTGCGTGATGCCGCCGGCCTCGCCGGCGACGACGTTGGCGTTGCGGATCGCGTCGAGCAGTCGGGTCTTTCCGTGGTCGACGTGGCCCATGACCGTGACGACGGGCGGACGGACCTGCAGCACGTCCTCGTCCTCGTCCTCGAGCTCCTGCTCGAGGTCGATGTCGAAGCCCTCTAGCAGCTCCTTGTCCTCGTCCTCGGGAGAGACGACGAGGATGCGGTAGCCGAGCTCTTCGCCGAGCACCTGGAACGTCGCGTCGTCGAGCGACTCCGTGGCGGTCGCCATCTCTCCCAGGTGGAAGAGGACGGTCACCAGGTTGCCGGGGCTGGCGTCGATCTTGTCGGCGAAGTCGCTGATGGACGCGCCGCGACGCAGACGGACGATCGTGCTGCCGTCGCCGCGGGGGACGCTGACGCCGCCCAGCGACGGGGCGGAGCGCATCTCGAACTCGGCCCTCTTGGTCCGCTTCGACTTGCGTGCCTTGCTCTTGCCGCCGCCGCGACCGAACGCGCCGGCCGTGCCGCCGCCGGGGCCGCGACCACGGCCGCCGCCACCGCCGCCCGCAGGGCGGGGAGCGCCGAAGCCGGGACGGAAGCCGCCGGCCGCGCCGGGAGCACCGCCGCCGGGACGCTGGAAGCCGCCGCCGGCACCGCCGGGACGACCGCCGGCACCCGCGGGGCGCTGGCCGAAGCCGTTGGGGCGGGGGCTGGCGCCGACGCCGGGACGCGGAGCGCCCGGACGAGGAGCACCGGGACGGGGAGCCATCGGGCGCGGCCCCGCTGCTCCGCCGGGGCGGGGCATGCTGGTCGCGGCGCCGGAGCCGCCGGGACGGGGCGCGCTCGGGCGGCCCATGCCCTGGTTGCTGGCGAAGGGGTTGTTGCCGGGGCGCGGGGCGCCGGGGCGGGGTCCGCCGGGCTTCGGCGCGGACGCGCCGGCCTCGGTCGGAGCGTCGGACTCGGCGGGCGCCGTGCCCGACTCCTTGGCGGCCGCGGCCGCGGCGCGCTCCGCCTCGGCCTTGGCCTGGCGCTCGGCGACGGTGAGCGGCGCGACGGGGGCAGGTGCCGCCTCCGTGTCGTCAGCGGCGGCCGGGGCCTCGACGGGAGCAGCGGGCTGCTCGGCGACGGGAGGCTTGGGAGCGGCAGGACGGGGCCCGCCGGGCTTCGGTGCGGAGGAGGCGGCGGGAGCCGACGCCTTCGGGCTCGCGGCAGGTGCGGCGCCGGCCTTGGGCGCGGCGGCGGCACCGGCGAACGCCTGGCGCAGCTTGCGGGCCACGGGGGGCTCGACGCTGGAGGACGGTCCCTTGACGAACTCGCCCATCTCCTTGAGCTTCTCTAGTGCTGTCTTGCTGTCGATCCCCAGCTCGCTGGCGATCTCGTGTACGCGTGGTTTAGCCACAGTTCTCCTGTCTCGGGCCCCTTCCCGGTCAGGAGGGAGCCGTCAGTTCTGGACGGGTCTCATTTCGAGCCGCTCATTAGTTGTCCATGTGCCTGTCAGCCTGTTCTGTCGTGGCCAGTGGTCGTGGTGGAACTCGGGGTGTGCACATCGGTCTGCAGCCGCATCAGGTGGTCGCGGAGCTGCTCGGTGTCGGGCTCGGAGTCGAGGCGGAGCGCACGGCGGAATGCCCTGCGTTTCACTGCCGACTCGAACGCGTCCATCGAAGGCGTCAACCACGCGCCCCGCCCGGGCAGCGTGGCGGTCTCGTCGACCACCAGGCGTCCGTCACGGGCGACGACCCTCACGAGTGAGGACCGCGGAGCGCGCGCTCGAGTACCGATGCACGTTCTTACGGGTACCACTCTACCCCCTCGGGTGGGCGGACGGGAGACGCCGGGGGCGAACGGCGTGGTGCGCCGCCCGCCCTCGGCGTCGGGATCGGTCAGTCGTCCTCGAGGATCGAATCGGGCTGGATGTCGATGCGCGCGCCCGTGAGCTTCGCGGCGAGACGGGCGTTCTGCCCCTCCTTGCCGATGGCGAGCGACAGCTGGTAGTCGGGCACCAGGGCCCGGACGGCCTTCGTCGCCTGGTCGATGACGAAGGACGACGACACCTTGGCCGGCGACAGCGCGCTGGCGACGAAGACGGGCAGGTCGCTCGAGTAGTCGACGATGTCGATCTTCTCGTCGCCGAGCTCGGTCTGCACGGCCCGCACCCGAGCGCCCATCTCGCCGATGCACGCGCCCTTCGCGTTGACGCCGGGCTCGGTCGCGCGCACCGCGATCTTGGTGCGGTGCCCGGCCTCGCGGGCCAGGGACACGATCTCGACGACGCCGCTGGCGATCTCGGGGACCTCGAGCGCGAAGAGCTTGCGGACGAGCGAGGGGTGCGTCCGCGAGACGGTGATCTGCGGCCCCTTCGTGCCCTTGCTGACGCCGGTCACGTAGACGCGGATGCGCGTGCCGTGGTCGTACTTCTCGCCGGGCACCTGCTCCTCGGGAGGCAGGATCGCCTCGACGGTGCCGAGGTCGACGTGCACCATGCGGGGGTTCGGCCCCTGCTGGATGACGCCGGCGACGATGTCGCCCTCGCGCCCCTTGAACTGGCCGAGGACCTTGTCGTCGCCGATGTCGCGCAGGCGCTGGTTGATCACCTGCTTGGCCGCGAAGGCGGCGATGCGGCCGAAGTCGCTGGGGCTGTCGACGGACTCGCCGACGACCTCGCCTTCCTCGTCGCGCTCGATGGCGAAGACGGACACGTGCCCGGTCTTGCGGTCGAGCTCGACCCGGGCCGCCGGGACGCGGCTCTCCGGCTGGTCGGTGTGCTTGAGGTAGGCCGTGAGGATGGCCTGCTCGATGATGCCCACGAGTTCCTCGAAGGGGATCTCGCGCTCGCGTTCCATGAGACGCAGCACGCTCAGGTCGATGTCCACTGAGGGCCTCCACTGTTCAGATCTTCAGGCTGCGCACACGGTGGCGCGCACAGCATCCCCCTACGGTACCCGAGTGCGACGGGGGCGGAGAACCGGACGCGGCCCGCGCCTCCTGCGTCCGTGGGGACTCGAGGAGGCGCGGGCCGACGACGTCAGGAGGCGCGCGGAGCCGAGAGGGCCGCGACGGCCTCGGCCACCGGGACGGGCGTGCGCTCGCCCGTGCGGCGGTCCCAGAGCTCGACGATCCCCTCGCCGGCGGAGCGCCCGACGACGACGATCTGCGGGACGCCGAGCAGCTCGGCGTCGCCGAACTTGACCCCGGGCGAGACCTTGGGGCGGTCGTCGTAGAGAACGTCGAGGCGGTGCGCCTCGAGCTCGGCGGTGAGCGCCTCGGCCACCTCGAAGACGACCGGGTCCTTGCCCGTCGCGACGACGTGCACGTCGAACGGCGCGACGTTGGCGGGCCAGACGAGGCCCTTGGCGTCGTTGTTCGCCTCGGCGATCACCGCGAGGATGCGCGTCACGCCGATGCCGTACGAGCCCATCGTCACGGTGACCTGCTTGCCGTTCTCGTCCAGCACCTTGAGGCCGAGGGCCTCGGCGTACTTGCGGCCGAGCTGGAACACGTGGCCGATCTCCATGCCGCGAGCCGTCTCGATCGGACCGGAGCCGTCGGGGGCCGGGTCGCCCTCGCGGACCTGCGCCGCCTCGACGACGCCGTCGTGCTCGAAGTCCCGACCTGCGACGAGCCCGGCGACGTGGACGCCGTCGATGTTCGCTCCGGTCACCCACGAGCTGCCCTCGACGACACGGGGGTCGACGACGTAGCGGATCGCGGCTCCCCAGCCCGCGCCGCCGGGCCCGATGTAGCCCTTGACGAGACCGGGGGTCCGGGCGAAGTCGGCGTCGCCCGCCGCGTCGACCTCGGCGGGCGCGAAGGCGACCTCGAGGCGCTTCATGTCGACGTCGCGATCGCCGGGCAGGCCCACGACGACGAGCTCGCGCGTCCCGTCGAGGTGCGTGAGCGCGACGACGACGTTCTTCAGGGTGTCGGCAGCGGCCCAGTCCCGGCCGTCCTCGCGGGGGTGCGACGCGTTCAGCTGGTCGACGAGCGAGGCGATGGTCGGCGTCACGGCCTTGTCGAGCATCACCGGGGCCGGCTGACCCTCGATCTGCCTGACCTCGGGCACCGTCGTGGTGAACGCCTCGACGTTCGCGGCGTAGCCGCCGGCCGAGCGGACGAAGGTGTCCTCGCCGACCTCGGTGGGGTGGAGGAACTCCTCGGAGCGCGAGCCGCCCATCGCGCCGGCGTCGGCCTGGACGATGACGTACTCGAGGCCGAGACGCGTGAAGATGCGCTCGTAGGCGTCGCGCTGCAGCTGGTAGCTGGCCTCGAGCCCGGCGTCGCTGGCGTCGAACGAGTAGGCGTCCTTCATCGTGAACTCGCGACCGCGCAGCAGGCCGGCACGGGGCCGTGCCTCGTCGCGGTACTTGTCCTGGATCTGGAACAGCGTCAGCGGCAGGTCCTTGTACGACGAGTACAGGTCCTTCACCAGGAGCGTGAAGGCCTCCTCGTGCGTGGGGGCGAGCAGGTAGTCGGCGTCCTTGCGGTCCTTGAGGCGGAACATCCCCTCGCCGTACTCGGTCCAGCGGCCGGTCGCCTCGTAGGGCTCGCGCGGCAGCAGGGCCGGGAAGTGCACCTCCTGCGCGCCCGCGGCGGTCATCTCCTCGCGGACGACGGCCTCGATCCTGGCCTTGACCCGGAGGCCCAGGGGCAGCCAGGCGAACACGCCGGGCGCCTGGCGGCGGATGTAGCCGGCCCGCACGAGGAGGCGGTGGCTGGTCACCTCCGCGTCGGAGGGATCTTCACGGAGGGTGCGGACGAAGAGCTGGGAGAGGCGCGTGGACACCCGCCCAGCATAGGGGCGTGCCCGGAGGGGACGCGGCCCCGTGCCCCGAGGCTCGTCCCGGTCACGCTCACCAGGGCTTGCCGTCGTACTCCCCCGGCGCCTGCTCGTAGTACCGCTCGCGGTCGGTGTCCTGCTGGCGCTCCTGCTGGCTCTCGTCGCCCTGCTGCTGCAGCTGGTCGAGCGGGTCGGTGCCGCCCGCCCCGGCGTCGCCCTCGTCCTCGCCGCCGCCCTGTCCGGGATCCGAGCCGTCGCCTCCCGAGGGGTCGCCCTGGTCGCCGCCCTCGGCCTGCTGCTGCTTGTCGCCCAGCCTGCCCTGCGCGTCGTCGAGGGGCTGCGACGTGTCGGGCTGCTGCGGGTCGTCCGGGGGTTGGAAGCAGCCCTCGGGAGCCTCGGCGATCGTCGACTGCCCCAGCTCGTAGAGCTGCTCGGCGTCGGCGTAGCGCAGCTCGAGCAGCGCGGCGTCGCCCTGGGCCTCGATGACGAGCACGAGGTCGGTGCGGATGACGCACGAGATCGTCTCGTCGCCCTCGGGCGCGAGGTCGAGCGCGGTGACGAACTCCTGCCGCGCGACGTCGAGCACCCCGACCCTCGCCCACGCCGTGCCGCGGTCGAAGTGGTGCACCCACGGCTCGACCACGTTGGCGACGCCGAGGGGCGCGGTGAGGGAGGCGGCACGCTCGTAGGCGCGGGCGTCGTAGGCGTGCTCCGTCAGGCCCGCGAAGAGCGGGAGGCTGAGCAGCTTGAGCGCCACGAGCAGCACGACCAGCACGACCGGGGCCGACCAGAGGAACATCCGGCGTCGGAGCCGGCGACGGTACTGGTCGAGGCTCGGCTCCGCGGCGGTCGCCCGGTCGCGGTCGTCGACGGGCGGCGGGGCGAGGGTGTCGGTCACGACGACGTCCTTCCGGGTGCACGGTCGGCCCGGGGCCGGACGCGGATCTCGGCGAGGGCTCGGGCGACGACGGCCACCTCGACCAGGGCGAGCAGGAACAGCGGGACGGCGGCGATCCAGTACAGGTCGACGACGGCCTCGGCACGGCCCTCGTCCGAGGCGACAGACCCGTCGCGCGCGTCGGCGACGACGGCCCCGACGCCCGTGTCGGCCTCCCGGTGCACGTAGTCGACGCCGAGCTGGGAGGCGATCGTGCGGAGGGCGTCCTCGTCGATCACCGAGAGGGCGTCCGGCTCGCCCGGCTGCGTCCTGTCCTTGATGTACTCGGTGCTGCTGTAGGCGTCGCCGTACCCGTCGAAGACCTTCATGCGCCCGCCCGCGGCGGTGCCGTAGCCGAGCACCGCTCCCCCGTCGACGTCGGCTGCAGCCGCCGCGAACGAGCCGGGCGCCTCGTCGGCCGTCTGTTCTCCGTCGCCCAGGTAGTAGACGACGTTCGCCCTCTCGGGGTCGGCCTCGCGCGCCTCCTGCAGTCGCTCGGCCAGGAGGTCGGAGGCCTCGGTGATGCTGCTGCCGCTGGAGTAGTAGGTGATCTCCTGGTTCATGACGGAGGCCGCGGTCACGACGGCCGCCGCGTCGTCGGTGAGCGGGGTGCGGAGCACGGCGGTGCTGTCGAACGAGATGAGCGAGAAGCGGGCGCCGGCCAGCTCGCTCGCGATCGCGTCGACGTCGCTCCGGACGCCCTCGAGCCGCGGGCGGTCGCCGTCCCAGTCCTCCGCCGCGATGCTGGAGGTGGTGTCGACGACGAAGAACACGTTGAGCGCCGCCGTCGACGCCTGCGCGCTGCCGCCGGGCACGCCCGGGCGCACGGCGACGACGAGCAGCAGCGCCACCACCACGAGACGGCGGACCCAGCTGCGCAGGAGGCGGCGGTCGCCCCGCTCGGCGACGACCCGCCACCCGACGAAGCCCAGCAGCGCGACGCCGAGGACGGCGAGCAGCCACCACGGGAGAACGGGCTGCAGCACGATCGCGGCGGGCAGCGCCGCCGTCGCCGCGGTCACAGCCGCACCCGCCAGAGCAGGACGAACGAGGCCGCGGCGAGCAGGAGCGCGACGATGACGGCGACCTGCGGGGCGTCGGTCGTGACGAGGCGACGCGTCCCGGTGAAGAGGCCCGCCTCCTGGTCGTCGATCTGCTGCACGATCTCGGCCACGGTGGTCGCGCCGTCGAGCGCGTAGTAGGCACCGCCGGTCGACTCGACGACGGTGCGCAGCTCGCCGGCGACCTCGTCCGCCACGGCGTCGTCGGAGTAGTCCGCGGGGTTCAGCGCGTAGACCCGGATGCCGCGGTCGGTCGCGAGCTGCCCCGCCTCGTCGAGCGTCAGCAGGGCCGCGCCGTTCACGTAGTTGTCGGTCGCCAGCACGATCGACTTCGGCCGGGTGCTCTCGCTGCCCCCGTCGAAGCTGAGGGCGCAGGCGGCGAGGCCGTCGCCGATCAGCGAGGCGCCCTGCCCGAGGTCGGTGCCCGTCCAGTACCGCGTGCCGTCCTCGCCCGCGCTGTCGAAGGAGTCGCGGTACTGGCTCAGCTGCTCGGCGACGAAGTCGTAGTCGTCGGTCAGGGGGAACGCCTGCACGGACGAGCTGTCGAAGAGGGTCAGCCCGATCCGCTCGCCGTCGAGGCCCGACGCGAGCTCGGCGAAGGTCGACACGATCTGGGAGTCGACCTCGGTCATCGACCCCGAGACGTCGAGGCAGAGCACGATGTCGCGCTTGTAGGACGGCGGCTCGACGACCTGGACCGTGCCCGGCCGGGCGATCAGCAGGGCGCCGAGGCCGGTGAGGGCGACGACGAGGACGAGGGCGCCCACGAGCGCCGCGCGGTAGCGGGCGACGAGCCGGCGGTACACGGGGAGCTCGGTCAGGCGCTCGCTGTGGGCGACGGGGGTGCCGGCGCGGCGCAGTCGTGCGCGCTCGCGGCGTCGCAGCACGAGCCAGAGCCAGGCGCCGAGCCCGGCGACGACGAGGGCTGCGAGCAGGGCCCACCACCAGATCAGGACCACGAGCGCACCACCTCGCGCGCGGTCTCGGCGGCACGGTCGGGGTCGCCGGAGTGCTGCTGCGCGAAGGCCGGCGGGTACCACTGCTCGACCGCGTCGGCCACGCGGGGCAGGTCGGCCTCGCGCAGGTCGGCGAGGGTCATCACGTGCGTGTCGGCGCCCGCCGTCTCGTGGACGAAGAACCGGAGGAGGAGGCTGAGCCGGCTGTGCACCGCCCGCTCGCCGAGACGGCCGTCGCGGGAGGCGGCCTGCACCTCGTCGATCAGGCCGAGGTATCGGAGCCGGACCGACGGCAGGTCGACGACCGCGGCTGCTGCCGCCCGGCGGGCCGACGGGGGCAGCCGCCGCGCCGAGAAGCGCAGCACGAAGACGATCCACGCCGCCACGAGGCCCAGGAGGACGAGCCCGAGCACCAGCCAGAGGACCCAGAGCGGGTACTGGTACGGCCCGAAGAAGCCCCTGTCGTCAAGCACGGCGGTGCTTCTCCATCAGCGTGAAGAGCCCGGGCACGACGCCCGCCTGACTCGACAGCCTCTCGCTGCTGATGCCCAGTGCCTGCAGCTGCCGGCCGGCGTCGTCCGCACGCCGCTCGGACGACTCGTCGAAGGCGCGTCGCAGGGCCGCGTTCTCGCGCAGGTACGCCGGGAGGGCCGTGACCTCCTGCACGTCGTAGACGTCCCCGGCGTGGCCGGACCGCGTCATGAGGTCGGCGTCGCCGACGGTGACCCAGACGATCTCGTGCTGGGCGCGAAGCCGTCGGAGGAGCCTCACCAGCTCGGCGTCGACGACGACGTCGTCGGTCACCACGACGAGGATCGACCGGCGGCGGACGCCGCGGGCGACCCAGTCGAGGACGCCCCGCAGGTCGCTGCGGGGTGCGTCGAGCGAGACACGACGGTCGACCTGGCGGAGGAGGCGCTCGAGGTGCGCCTCGGTCGCCCCGGCGGGGAGGGCGACGGTGCCGCCCTCGTCGCCCGCGACGAGCGAGACGACGTCGCCGTGGCGCGACGCGATGTAGCCCAGGGCGCCGGCCGCCATGATCGCTATCTCTTTCTTGGTCTCGCCGCTGGCGGCCGTCGCGGCCATGTTGCGACCGGTGTCGACGACGAGGACCAGCGACCGCCTCCTGCTGGCGACGTAGCGCTTCACCAGCGGTTCGCCGTGACGGGCGGTCGCCTTCCAGTCGATGTCCTTCACCTCGTCGCCCGGCACGTAGGCCCTCAGGTCGTCGAAGTCGTGGCTGCGGCCGTGGTGGACCGACGCCCAGCCGCCCTCGAGCAGGTCGAGGGTGCGGCGGTGCGCGAACAGGGACATCTTCGTGCGCACCCGGAGGAGGAGGCTCGCCACGGTCGTCAGGGAGTCTGCACGGAGGCGAAGACGGCATCGATGATCGTCTCGGGGGCCACGTCGTCCGCCGTGGCCTCGTAGCCGAGGATGACGCGGTGCCGCAGCACGCCGTGCCGCAGGTGCTTCACGTCTTCCGGGATGACGTAGTCGCGGCCGTGCAGCAGGGCCAGGGCACGCGCGGCTTGCATGAACGCGATGCTGGCACGCGGGCTCGCGCCGAACTGGACGTAGTCGGCGAGGCTGCCGGGGATGTACTGCTGCGGGTGCCGCGTCACGTAGATCAGCTGGACGATGTAGTTGACGATCGACGCGTCGACGTACACGCGCTTGGCCAGTTCTTGCAGCCACACGACGTCCTCGAGCGAGACGCCGGTCGGCGCGTCGACCTGCTGCTCGTCGTAGACGCCGGCCTCGATGCGCCGGATGACCTCGGCCTCCTCGGCGGGCGACGGGTAGTCGAGCACCTCTTTCAGGAGGAACCGGTCGAGCTGCGCCTCGGGCAGCTGGTACGTGCCCTCTTGCTCGATCGGGTTCTGCGTGGCCAGCACGAGGAAGGGCCGGGGCAGCGGGTAGACGGTGCCGCCGATGCTCGTCTGCCTCTCTTGCATCGCCTCGAGCATCGCGCTCTGGGTCTTCGCGCTCGAGCGGTTGATCTCGTCGAGCAGCACGAAGTTCGAGTGCACGGGGCCGAGCTGCGTCACGAAGGTCGACTTCTGCGCGTCGTAGATCTGGGTGCCGGTGATGTCGCTCGGCAGCAGGTCGGGCGTGCACTGGATGCGGGTGAAGCTCGCCTCGACGGACTGCGCGAGCGTCGCCGCCGCGGTCGTCTTGGCCAGCCCGGGGACGCTCTCGAGCAACACGTGCCCGCCCGTGATCAGCGCGATCAGCAGGGTGTCGCGGAGGCCGGTCTGGCCCACCACCTTGCGCGAGAACGCGTGCGACACGGCATCGACGACACCGGCGGCACGCTCGAGGTCGGCGGGGCTGATCGGGGTGCCGACCGCGGCGGGAGGCGGGGGCGTCGTGGAGGTGTCGGTCACCCGGCCCACTGTAACCGAGGCGTCCGACGTCACCGCCGGAGCGCCCTCCTCGCGAGGTGGTTGCCCAGGAACTGGACGAGCTGCACCAGCACGATGATGAGCAGCACCGCGCCCCACGTGACCACGGGGTCGAACTGCCGGTAGCCGTAGAGCAGGGCGAACGCGCCGAGTCCCCCGCCGCCGACGTAGCCCGCGACCGCCGACATGTCGACGAGCGCGACGAAGATGAACGTGTAGCCGAGGATCAACGGGCCGAGCGCCTCCGGCAGCACGATGCTCCCGATGATCCGGAACGGCCCTGCACCCGCGGCCCTGGCCGCCTCGACGACGCCCGGCTGCACGGTGAGCAGGTTCTGCTCGACGATCCGCGAGATCGCGAACGAGGCCGCGAGCGACAACGTGAAGATGATGGCCGTGTTGCCGACGCCCGTGCCCACGACGGCCCGGGCGAGGGGCTGCGCGGCCGCGAGGAAGATGATGAACGGGATCGGCCGGAACACGTTGACGACCACGTTGAGGACGCCGAAGACGACGCGGTTCGCGAAGAGGGCGCCCTCGCGCGTGAGGTAGAGGGCGAGCCCGAGCAGGAGCCCGCCGAGCCCGCCGAAGAGCAGGGTCAGGGCGACGATGTAGACGGTCTCGTAGGCCGCCTTCCAGAGCTGGGGCTGCAGGTCGATCAGGGAGTCCATGGTCAGCGAGCCTCCGCGTCGTGGGCCGGCCGGGCGGGCGCGGCCTCGGTCGTGGGCGAGGCCGGGAGCTCGGTCGCCGCGGCCCCGAGCTCGGCGACGGCCGCCGAGACGTCGCCGTCGGCGCCCGTGAGGGCCAGGGTCAGGGTGCCGAAGGTCCGACCGCCGATCTCGTCGATGCCGCCGAAGACGATCTCGAAGCGGACGCCGTGGCGGGCGAGCACGCCGAAGACCTGCTGCTGGTCGACGCCGCCCTCGGAGACGCGGACGGTCACGAGGCGGCCCTCGTGGCGACGGCGGAGCGCCGCGAGGTCGTCGCCCTCCGGCGAGCCGGCGACGACGGTGGAGACGAAGCGCCGTGTGGACGCCTCGCGCGGGGCCGAGAAGACCTCGAAGGTGCGACCGATCTCGACGACCCGACCACGGTCCATCACGGCGACGCGGTCGGCGATCGACTTGATGACGTCCATCTCGTGCGTGATGACGACGATGGTGATGCCCAGCTCGGCGTTGACCCGCCGGAGCAGGGCCAGCACCTCCTGCGTGGTCTCGGGGTCGAGCGCGCTCGTCGCCTCGTCGGCGAGCAGCACGCCCGGCGACGTCGCGAGTGCGCGGGCGATCCCGACGCGCTGCTTCTGGCCGCCCGACAGCTGGTCGGGGCGGGCGTGCGCCTTGTCGGCCAGCCCGACGAAGTGCAGCAGCTCGCTGATCCGCCGCTGGTGGTCGGCCTTCGGCACCCCGGCCGCCTTGAGCGGGAACTCGACGTTGCCCCAGACCGTCTTCGACGAGAACAGGTTGAACTGCTGGAAGATCATGCCGATGCCGGCGCGCACCCCGCGGAGCTCGCGCTCGCGCAGCCCGGTCACGGGACGGCCGTCGATCTCGATCCGGCCGCTCGTCGTCGGCTCGAGCGCGTTGATCAGGCGCACCAACGTGCTCTTGCCGGCGCCGGAGTAGCCGATGATCCCGAAGATCTCGCCGTCGGCGATCTCGAGGCTGACGCCGTCGACGGCCGTCAGCGGTGCGGCGCCCTTCTCGCGGGGCGGGTAGGTCTTGACGACGTCGGTCAGGGTGATGGCGGGCATGGTCTCCTCGTCACGGTCGGAAGGGCCCGACCAGCGCGCCGTCGTGGCGAGCGGGTCGGGCCCGGGCGGGGGCAGGCGGCGTCAGCCGTTCTGCTCCACGAGCTCCTTCGTCTGCTCGAGCGACTCGCGCAGGTCGGCGACGGGCACCTTCGTGGTGAGGGCCGTGCCGCCCGAGTTCTCGACGACGCCGTCGGTGACGGCCTTCGTGTCCTGGTAGATCTCGACGAGCTTCTTGTAGGTCTCGTCGTCGGCGTCGCCCTCACGAGCGGCGAAGACGTTGACGTAGGGCAGCGACGCCGGGTCCTTCGGGTCGTCCGTCGCGATGATCGTGTCGGGCGAGAGCCCCGCCTTGGTGGCGTACTCGTTGTTGATGATCGCGCCGTCGAAGTCGGGCAGCGACGTCGCGGCGAGGTCGGCCGCGACGGGCGAGACCGTGACCGTCGACGCCTCGGTGTCGATGTCGTCGAGGCCGGAGAAGATGTCGCCGCCGTCCTTGAGCTCGATCAGGCCGTTCGACTGCAGCACGAGCAGCGAGCGGGCGAGGTTGCTCGCGTCGTCGGGCACGGCGACGGTGTCGCCCTTGCTGAACTGGTCGAGCGAGGTGTGCTCCTGCGAGTACAGGGGCAGCGGGTAGATCGCCGTCGAGCCGATCGGCACGAGGTCGGCGTCGGCCGACACGTCGTACTGGGCCAGGTAGACGATGTGCTGGAACTGGTTGAGGTCGAGCTCGTCCTCGGTCAGCGCCGGGTTCGGCTGCTCGTAGTTGGCGAAGTCGACGATCTCGACGTCGATGCCCTCGTCGGCGGCGGCCTGCGTGAAGGTGGCCCAGTACGGGTCGCTCGCGCCGACGACCCCGATGCGCACGGCGTCGCCGCCCCGGTTCGCGACGGCGATGCCGACGCCCACGGCGGCGAGGACGACGACGACCGCCACGACGATCGCGATCAGCCGTCCGCGCTTCTTCTTCGGGGCCTCGATCAGGGGTGTTGCCTCGGACATGACGTTCCTCTCAGACGGTGCGACGCACGTCGCCGGCTGCTGCTGCCGGCACCACGACCGTGCGTCCCTCCATCGTGACCGGCGGGGCGGGCCGGGTCACAATCGGCGCGTCACACGGCGACACACCTGCTCCGCGAGCATGCACGAACACTGATCGGGAGGCCGGGAGGCGGGGGCACCAGCGTCGGCCGGACACGTCACCGGCGGCGGGCAGGCTGCGACGCGGAGGAGGCGCGGTGCGGCCGGAGCCTGCACCGCGCCTCCTCGGGGCGGTCGGGTCGGTGACCGACCCGCGATCAGCCTCAGACCGTGAGGACCTGGGGCGAGCCGACCTCGCCCGGGGGCATCTCGGCCGCGAGGCGGTTGGCCTCGTCGATCAGCGTCTGGACGATCTCGGACTCGGGCACGGTCTTGATGACCTCGCCCTTGACGAAGATCTGGCCCTTGCCGTTGCCCGACGCGACGCCGAGGTCGGCCTCGCGGGCCTCGCCCGGGCCGTTCACGACGCAGCCCATGACCGCCACGCGGAGCGGGACCGTCATGCCCTCGAGGCCGTCGGTGACGTCGTTCGCGAGCTTGTACACGTCGACCTGCGCACGACCGCAGCTGGGGCAGCTGACGATCTCGAGCTTGCGCTCGCGCAGGTTCAGCGACTGGAGGATCTGCAGGCCGACCTTGACCTCCTGCGCAGGAGGCGCGCTGAGGCTCACGCGGATGGTGTCGCCGATGCCCTCGCCGAGCAGGATGCCGAAGGCCGTGGCCGACTTGATGGTGCCCTGGAACTCGGGGCCGGCCTCGGTCACGCCGAGGTGCAGGGGCCAGTCGCCACGCTCGGCGAGCTGCCGGTACGCCTTGACCATGATGACCGGGTCGTTGTGCTTGACCGAGATCTTGAAGTCGTGGAAGTCGTGTTCCTCGAAGAGGGACGCCTCCCACACCGCGGACTCGACGAGCGCCTCGGGCGTCGCCTTGCCGTACTTCTGCAGGATGCTGGGCTCGAGCGACCCGGCGTTCACGCCGATGCGGATCGAGACGCCCGCGGCCTTGGCGGCGGCGGCGATCTTGCCGACCTGGTCGTCGAACTTGCGGATGTTGCCGGGGTTGACGCGCACCGCGGCGCAGCCGGCGTCGATCGCCTGGAACACGTAGTTCGGCTGGAAGTGGATGTCGGCGATCACCGGGATCTGGCTCTTCTTCGCGATGATCGGCAGCGTCTCCGCGTCGTCGCGAGTGGGCACGGCGACGCGCACGATGTCGCAGCCCGACGCGGTGAGCTCGGCGATCTGCTGGAGCGTCGCGTTGATGTTCGTGGTGGGCGTGGTGGTCATCGACTGGACGCTGACGGGAGCGTCGCCTCCGACGAGGACCTTGCCGACCTTGATCTGCCGCGACTTGCGTCGCGGGGCAAGGGTTTCGGGGACCTTCGGCATTCCGAGATTGACTGCAGGCACGTCGTCGATCGTAGACCCGTGCGCTGGGCGCGCGATGTCGGAGGCGAGGACGCCCAGCGGGCCAGCAGGTCAGGACGTCCGCGGGCCGGCTGCCGAGCGGGTCAGCGGATCAGCGAGATCGGGTTCACGATGTCGGCGTAGGCGAGCAGCAGCCCCATGCCGCCGAGGACGGTCACGACCGCGAACGTGAGCGGGATGACCTTCGCCGTGTCGACGGGCCCTGGGTCGGGACGGCGGAAGAGCTTGGCGAAGCCACGACGGATCGCCTCGATCAGCGCGCCCGCGACGTGGCCGCCGTCGAGGGGCATCAGCGGCACGAGGTTGAAGACGAACAGGGCGACGTTGAGGCTCGCGAGCAGGCTCACGAGGAACGCGGCCCGGTCGATGAACGGCACGGTGTCGAGGCTGACCACCTCGCCCGCCATCCGGCCGACCCCGACGACGCTCACAGGGCCGTTCGCGTCGCGCTCTCCCCCGCCGAACGCGGCCTGGGCGACGGCGACCATGCGCTGCGGCAGGTGCACGATGACGTTCGCGACGTGCCCGATGTTCGTGCCGACGGTCGGCAGCACGGCCGTGACCGGCTGCTGCACCGTCACCGTCGCGAAGCCGATGCCGACGAAGCCGACCTCCTGGGTGACCGGGGCGCCGTCGTCGCCCACGACGGGCACCCCCGCCGAGTCGATCACCTGACGTGCGGAGAGCGCCGGGGTGACCTCGAGCGTCTGCTCGCTCCCGTCTCGCTCGACCACGACGCTGAGGGTCTGGTCGGGAGCCGCGCGGAACGCGCTCGTCACCTGGTCGCCGTCCGTCATCGCCACGCCGTCGATCGACACGATGCGGTCGCCGTTCTCCATGCCGGCCGCGAAGGCGGGCGCCGCCGTGGCGTCGGCCGGGCACTCGGTCTCGGTCGAGCCGGCGGGCAGCACGCACTGGTTGACGAGGCCGACGGTGGTGCTCGACTGCGCCGTGCCGAAGCCGCAGAGCAGGATCGTGAAGAGCACGACCGCGATGAGCAGGTTCATCGTCGGCCCGCCGAGCATGATGATGATCCGCTTGTAGACGGGCAGCCGGTAGAAGGTGCGGTGCTCGTCGCCCTGGTCGATCGTGTCGGCGCTGGCGGTGCGCGCGTCCTGGACGAGGGTCTGGAAGAAGCCCGTGCTCGCCGTCCGGCCCCTCTGGCCCTCGCGTGCCGGCGGGTACATGCCCGACATCGAGATGTAGCCGCCGAGCGGCAGCGCCTTGACGCCGTACTCGGTCTCGCCCCGGCGGCGGGAGAAGACCGTCGGCCCGAACCCGATCATGTACTGCCCGACCTTGACGCCGAACTTCTTGGCCGGCACGAGGTGCCCGATCTCGTGCAGCGCGATCGAGACGGCGAGCCCGATGACGATCACGACGATGCCGAGCAGGTAGAGCAGGACGGTTTCCACCGGGCAAGGGTAGCCGTCCGAGACGGGGAGCCGGCCCCGCACCGGCCATGGCGACGCTGTGAGGGGTCGGGGCCCGCGCCTCCTCGGCCCGGCCGTGTGCCCGACGCACTGACGGCGGGACGGCGGGACGGTGGCCGCTAGCGGCGGGCGAGCAGCGCGTCGGCAGCCTCGCGGGCCCAGCGCTCGGCCTCGAGCACGCCTTCGAGGGTGCTCGGCCCCGCTGTGTGCCGGTCGACGACCTCGCGCACGGTGTCGAGGATGCCCAGGTAGCCGACCCTGCCGTCGTGGAACGCGTGGACGGCCTGCTCGTTCGCCGCGTTGAACACGGCGGGCCAGGTGGCGCCCGCCCGGCCGACCTGCTTCGCCAGCAGCACGGACGGGAACGCCTCGTCGTCGAGCGGCTCGAAGGTCCAGGTGGAGGCGGTGGTCCAGTCGAGGGGCACGCCCACGCCCGGCACGCGGTCGGGCCAGGCCATCCCGAGCGAGATCGGTAGTCGCATGTCGGGCGGCGACGCCTGGGCGATCGTGGAGCCGTCGACGAACTCGACCATCGAGTGCACGATCGACTGCGGGTGGACCGTCACGTCGATGTGGTCGTAGTCGACGTCGAAGAGCAGGTGCGCCTCGATCACCTCGAGCCCCTTGTTGACGAGCGTCGACGAGTTCGTCGTGACGACGCGGCCCATGTCCCACGTGGGGTGCGCGAGGGCCTCGGCGGGGGTGACGTCGGCGAGGGAGGCGCGCGTCCGGCCGCGGAAGGGCCCGCCGGAGGCGGTGAGCACGAGGCGACGGACCTCGCCGCGGTCGCCGGAGCGGAGCGCCTGCGCGATGGCGGAGTGCTCGGAGTCGACCGGCACGATCTGCCCCGGTGCCGCGCGCTCGCGCACGAGGTCGCCGCCGACGATCAGGCTCTCCTTGTTGGCCAGAGCCAGCGTGGCGCCGGAGTCGAGCACGGCGAGCGTCGGCGCGAGGCCCACGCTGCCCGTGATGCCGTTGACGACGACGTCGGCCTCGACGTCGCGGACGAGCGCCACCGACTCGTCGGTGCCGAGCGCGGTGTGCTCGACGCCGAAGCGGGCTGCCTGCTCGGCCAGCAGGGCGGCGTTCGAGCCGGCCGACAGCCCGACGACAGTGAACAGGTCGGGGTGGGCGGCGACCACGTCGAGCGCCTGCACGCCGATGGAGCCGGTGGAGCCGAGGAGGATGACGCGACGCATGCGGTCAGCCTAGGGGCGCGCCCGGCCCGGTGCGGAGGTGCCGCTCAGGCCACGGCGAGGACGTCGATGACGAAGACGAGCGTGTCGCCGCCCTCGATGCCCGCGCTCGGCTGTCCGCCGTCGCCGTAGCCCTCGGCGGGCGGGACGACTACGAGCACCTGCGAGCCGACGGTCTGGCCGATCATCGCCGCGGCGAAGCCCGGGACGACCTGCGCGGTCGAGAACGGGGTCGGGGTGCCCTCGCCCCAGCTCTCGTCGAAGACCTTCCCGTCGCGCCAGTTGACGCCCTGGTACTGGACCGTCACGTTCGCGGGGTCGGGGACGACCTCGCCGTCGCCCTTCTTGAGCACCTCGACCTGCAGCTCGGCCGGCGGGTCGGAGTCGGGGATCGTCACGGTCGGACGGCCGTCGTCGGCGAGGCTCACCTCGGGGAAGCCCGGCTGAGCGGGCTGGTCGACGCCGGTCGCGCGCGTCGGCACGATCGAGAACGTGTCGACCACGATCACGGCCGCCGCGTTCGGCGGCGCGGTGCCCGTCTGGGCCGGCTGCATGTCTGCCGCGCTGGCGACCGTCACCGATCGCGAGCCGGCCTGGTTGCAGAGCAGCGCGGCCTCCAGCCCGGGCACGTAGTAGTCGGCGCTGATGGTGAGCTGCTCGCCGCTGCCGCGCTCGTAGCCGGCCGAGCTCAGCTCGGCGCCGGTCGTGGCGTCGAAGACCGTCACGGCCACCTGCACGACGTCGCCCGACTTCGTCTCCGGCCCGGTGCCCTGCGAGACCACGGCCCGCTGGCTCGTCGCCGCGCCCAGGGGGCCGGAGAGCGCGATGGTCGGCTTCTGCCCCACCTCGCCCGACACCTCGACCGAGTCCGCCTCGGCGCCGCCGCCGAGGCAGGCGGTCGCGGCAGGGCTCGCGCCGGGCGTGGTGGCCGACGGCTCGGGCGCCGCGTCGTCCGTGCAGCCGACCAGGGCGACCGCGAGGAGCGGCACCCCGACCAGGCCGAGGAGGCGCGCGCGGCGACCGATGACGGTCACGGTCAGTTCGCGGCCAGGATGTCGATCACGAAGACGAGCGTGTCGTCGCCCGCGATGCCGGCCTGCGGAGCGCCCGCCTCGCCGTAGCCCTCGGCCGGCGGGATGACGACGACGGTCTGCGAGCCGACGGTCTGGCCGACGATGCCCGCTGCGAAGCCGGGGATGACCTGGCCGGTGCCGAACGTGGTCGGCTCGCCGCGCTTCCAGCTCTCGTCGAAGACCGTGCCGTCCTTCCAGAGCGAGCCCTGGTACTGGACGGTGACCTGGGCGCCGTCCTCGACGACGGGGCCGTCGCCCTTGATCAGCGTCTCGACCTGGAGCTCGGTCGGCGCCTCCGTGCCCGGCAGGGTGACGGTCGGGCGGCCGTCGGAGTCGAGCTCGACCGTCGGGAAGCCGGCCTGCGGCTCCTGCGCCTCGCCGCTGGCACGGGTGGGCACGTCGGAGGGAGCGCTCGACGACGAGGACGGGGCGGAGGTCGCGGTGTCGCCGGTGCTGGCCTCGGAGGCACAGGAGGCGAGGCCCAGCACGAGGACGGGGACGGCGAGCAGGGAGAGGGAGCGGCGCATGGGAGTCTCTCGATCGAGGGGCGGGGACGGCGCGGAGCCGGGACGGCACGGAGCCGCCCGGGTCGCGAGGCGCCGGGTCAGGTCATTCTGCCCCACGCTGCCGCAGGGCCCGCTGAACAGCCGAGGCACGTCGACCCGGATCAGGAGGCGGCGGCCACCAGGGTCGTGGGCTCGTGACCGACGGGGAACGCGACCGACGCGGCGATGAAGCACTTGCGGGCGGCCTCGGCGTGCAGCGTGCCCGCGAGCTCGACCATCGACGCGTCCGCCACGGTGACGACGGGTCGCAGGGTGGCCGAGGTGAAGCGGCCTCCCCCGTCGGCGGTCTGCGTCATGGAGCCCTCGGCCGAGTCCCGGTAGGCGACCACGACCACGCCCGCGGACGCGGCGACGTGCAGGTAGCTGAGGAGGTGGCACTCGGCCAGGGCGGCGAGGAGCAGCTCCTCCGGGTTCCAGCGATCGGCGTCGCCGTGGAACGTGCGGTCGGCAGACCCCTGGATGTCGTGGAGCTTGCTGGCGGCGGAGACGGTGGCGTCGCGACCGTAGCTGCGGTACGACGTCGTGCCGGCTCCCCGGTCTCCCGTCCAGGCGAGGTCGACGGCGTAGTGGTGGTCGAGCACGGGATCCTCCTCGGCGGGGCGTCGATACACTCCCCATCATGACCCACCTGAGCGCTTCCGCCGGCGACCCGCGCCGTCCCCTCACCGCCGACGGGAGCGTCGAGCTCGCCGTCCTCGTCCGTTCGGGCCTCGAGGAGAGCCGCCACCTCGGCGCCGCGGTCGTCGTCGGGCCGGACGGGGCCGTGCTCCGCTCGGTCGGCGACGTCGGGGCCTCGATCTACCCCCGCTCCTGCCTCAAGCCGCTGCAGGCTCTCACCGTGCTGCGCGCCGGCGTCGACCTCCAGGGGCCGCAGGCGGTGCTCTCGACCGCCAGCCACGCGGGCACCCCCGCCCACCTCGAGGTCGTCGAGGCGATGCTCACCCGCGGCGACCACGACGAGCACGACCTGCTCTGCCCCGCCGACTGGCCCGGCGACCGCCGCAGCGCCCGCCTGCTCGACGAGCCCCGTCGCGCGGCGATGAACTGCTCGGGCAAGCACGCCGCCTTCCTCCTCGCCTGCGACCGGCAGGGCTGGGACGCGGCCACCTACACCGCGATCGACCACCCCCTCCAGGCGGCAGTGCGAGAGACCGTCGCCGAGTTCACCGGCGAGGTCGTCGACCACGCCGGGACCGACGGCTGCGGCGCTCCCGTGTTCGCCACGACGGTCACCGGCCTCGCCCGGGCCGTCGGCCGGGTGGCCGGGTCGGCGGGCGACGTCCGAGACGACCGAGACCCCGACGCGGCGCACCTCGTCCGCTCGGTGCTCGCCGACGCGTGGGCCATCGACGGCCCGGGACGGGACAACACGGTCACGATCGACGAGCTCGGCGTGTTCGCCAAGCTCGGGGCCGAGGGCGTCATGGTGATGGGGACCACCGGCGGCGTCGGGGTCGCGGTCAAGGTGCTCGACGGGAACGTCCGCGCCGGCACCCTCGTCGCCCTGCACCTCCTCGTGGAGCAGGGCGTCGTGGAGCAGGCTGCCGCCGACCGCGTCACCGCCGCGACCCTCGAGAAGGTGCTCGGCGGGGGCGTCCCCGTCGGCTCGCTCCGACTCAGCGGGGCGCTCACGGCCGCTCGGGCCTGACCCGCTGACGGCGACGTCCGTCGGGGGCGTCGGGGGCCTCGGGGGCCTCGGGGGCGTCGGGGGCGTCGAGCACCGACGTCCACGCCGGAGCGACCGGCACCGAGCAGGCCGTGCCGTCGCGTCGGACGACGACCACCGCACCGTGGCGCGAGATCTCGACGACGCAGGCGGCGGACGGGCCGGAGCCACCGCCTCCTCCGCCCTGCCCTGCCTCGGCCTCGGCAGCTCGGCTCTCTCCCCCATCGTGTTCGTCGGCCACCGTCGGCTGCCAGGTCACGAGGCCGTCGTGAGAGCCCCGGTGCCGCAGCTGGGCGCGGTAGCCGCCCGCGAGGGACCGTGCCAGCAGCTCCGGGCCCCGCACGTGCACCCCGCCGGCGGCGTCGACGCAGAGCGGACCGTCGGACAGCTCGTCGACGCGCCGTCGGAGCACCTCGGTGCGGGCGTGACGCACGACGGCGGTGCCGGTGTCGCCCACGAGGACGATCCCGCTGTCGACCCGGCCGCTGCCGAGCACCACGAGGGAGCGCACGCCCACGACCGGTGGGACCTCACCTCGACGGAGCCGTTCCACGAGGTCGGCCGAGGTCGGCCAGACGTGCTGCAGGGAGCGACGACGTGAGTCGAGCCGGGCGTCGCAGATCGCCTCGGTCTCGTCGAGGGCCGCGAACCACCGGTCTCGGGCGGCGCGGGCCGCCTGCCGTCCGACGAGGCCCGCGAGGCCCTGCGCCGAGGCCACCGACGCCCCGGCCAGGAGGACGGCGAGGAGGTCGAGGTCGCCACGGGCCGCTCCCGCACCCCCGACCGTCAGGCCGGCGACCAGGGCGGCGGCGACGGAGAGGACCCGACGCGACGGCTCGGGCGACGGAGAGGGCACCACGACCACGCCGGGCGAGGAGGAGGTGGTCGCGGTGTCGGGGACGGTCACGAGGTCAGCCCACCACGACGACCCGGCACCGTAGCGGCTGTCCCCGACCCGAGGTCGGACCTCGGCTCGGAGAGCGGCCTGGGGAGGGATCAGCTCACGTGATCAGCTCACGATGAAGAACTGCTCGCCGATCTCGACCCTCGTGCCGCGGGCCACGCGCACGCGCGTTCCCGGCTCGACACGTCGCGCGGGCTGCTCGTGGGGCCGCACGACGGTGCCGTTGCCCGACCACCGGTCGCTCACCCAGAGGGCCCCGAGCTCCTGCCCGAACTCGAGGTGGGTCTTCGAGACGGACTTGCCCGGGTCGGCGATGCGGACGAGGTGGTCGAACCGCTCCCCCGGCTGCGGTGTCGGTGCCCGTCCGAGCAGGCCCGAACCGTCGACGGTGACGCTCTCGCCCGTGCTGAACTGGAAGAGGTACTCCGTGCCGACGGGGCCCCTCCTCACGAGACGGGTCTCGTCGACGTCGTCGTCCGTGACCAATCGGGAGCGGGCGTCACCGGCGAGGAGACCCGACAGGGCCGACGCCGGCGCCGACGTCGGCATGGGAGGCAGGTCAGGGAGACCTGTCCCGCCGTCTCCTGCGGTCGCCCCCGCCCAGCGGCCGGGGACCACCCCCGGCTGGACCGGCGGCTCGGACCTCGGAGCGGTCGGCCGGTCGGCCTGTCGCTCGGGCCGCAGCTCGGCACGGTGCTCGTCGACGACCGGACTGGCCGCGCCGCCCGCGTCGACGACGCTCTCGGGATCGGGTGCGGGTGCCGGTGCCGGTGACGCTGCCGCAGCGCTCGGACGCCACTCGGGCGGCAGCGGGGCGACCGGTCCGGTGAAGGACAGCGCAACCGACTGCACGACGGCCCCGCACTCGGGGCAGAAGATGTCGTCCTCGTCGAGCAGGGCGCCGCAGTGCGTGCAGTGCTCGACGACCTTCTGCTGACCGGGCTCGACCAGCGGGACAGGGTCGCCGTCCGGCACCGGCGCGACCGCCGGGGAAGCGCCGGGGACGGCCCGAGGCAGCGGTGTCACCGGAGCCGTGTCGCCGGCCACGCCGTCGAGAGCGGGAGCCGGTTCACGGAGGGGCACCGGGGCCACGGGGTCGGCCGCAGACGGCCGCCCTGGCTCGGACGACTGCCCGGGCTCGGATGCGTCGGGACCGGGGTGGGGTGCCACCTCGGACGAGAGCTCGGGCTCGGCGGCGTCCTCGCCGTCGTCGGCTCCGGGGACGGGCCCCGCGGGGTCGGCCGGTCCCGGCGTCTCGTCCGGCGCCGTCTGGGTCTCGGTCGTTCCCGGGGCGGAGCTGTCGTGTCCGTCACCCGAGTCGTCCCCGTCGGCCGCGGCCGAGGAGCCGACGACTCCGCCGCCCTCGGGACGGGCGGCGTCGTGCCGGACGCCGGACGACTGCCCGGCCTCCTGGCCGGATGCCTCGGCCGCGACGGCGTCGTCCGCCGGGCCGGCCGCCGAGGGCGTCTCGTCGCGCGGGGCCGGGGCCGGGGCCGGGACGTCGTCCTCGGAGGGCAGCCGCGAGAACGACGCGGTCCACAGGGGGGCCGACGTCGGTCGCGGGCCGTTGTCGGCGTGCGGAGTGGGCGCACGCAGAGGTGCGGGCGCGGGCGCCGGCGCCACGGGCTCCGCAGGCCGAGGAGCCGGTGCCGGTGCCGGTGCCGGTGCCGCCGGCTCCGCGACCTCCGACGGCGACTCGGCCGAGGGCTCGGCGGACGACGGATCGTCCTGTCGCGCGCGGGCCTCCGCCTCGCGGTCGACGAGGGTCGCGTCAGCGCCCGTGATCTCGACCGACCGGGCAGGGACGATCCACGCGGGAGGCGCCTCCTCGGCTCCGGCCTCGGCCGCGCGACGCTCGCCCCCTGCGCGCTCGTCCCCACGATCACGGTCGGGGGCAGCCTCGTCGCGTGCGGCCCCGACGGGTGCCTGGTCGACCGGCTCCTGCTCGACGCGACGGTCTCGGACCCACCAGGGCGCGTCGCCCGACGTCGTGGGCCGCGGCGGCTGGCGCAGCTGCCACGCCGGCGGCTCGGCCTGCGCGCCCGCGCCTGAGCCGGCTTCCGCGCCCTCGTCGCGACGTGCGGCCGCCGCAGCGACGTCGGCGCTCGTGACGGCGCGGCCGCACACTCCGCAGAACATGGCGCCGACGGGCAGCGGGCTGTCGCAGGTGGGGCAGTGCATCGGGACCTCTAACGCTCGGGACGTGTCCCGCCATGGTATCCACGGAGCGAGCGGAGCGAGACCGCGGCCTTGGCGCGCTGCCACCGCGTCAGGTCGGCGTCGAGCGCCCGGCGCATCTCGGCCACGGCCGCCCAGACGCGGTCGGCGTCCTCGGCCGGCGGCGGCGTCGGGGCGAAGACGGCCCGGTCCGCGACGCGGGCCAGCACGGCCGGCCGGGCCCCGCCGACCGCCTGGGCGACCTCGCTCCGCGTCCCCGACCGCGGCGTCTCGATGCCGTGGTCGACGACGGCGTCCTCGAACTCGCGCCACCCGCCCGTGATCCGCGAAGCGGCGTCGGGAGCACGACGTCGGGCACGGCGACGGCGCAGCTTGACCGCCACCACGGCCAGGAACGGCGCCGCGACCACCCCGGCGACGAGCGCCGTCCAACCGATCACCCGGACGACGACGAGCAGCACCGCCAGCCAGGCGGGCGCCGTGTCGGGGTCCTCCTGCTCGGACTGCGGCGGCGTCTGGTCGTCGCGCACCTGAGGCTCCTGCGGCGGCGGCTGGACGACCGACTCGGGGCGCGAGACCTCGCTCGGGTCCTGCACGACGTCCTCGGGGATGGGGCGCTCGGCCGGGACGGGATCGAGCGCGACCCAGCCCGCCTGGGCCGTGTCCACCTCGATCCACGCGGTGACGTCTCCCCCGCGCACCGGCACCGGGCCGGTCGCGTCGGCGAGCTCGTCGGCGTCCGGGACGAAGCCCATGACCACTCGCGAGGGGAAACCGAGCTCGTCGGCCATCAGGGCCGCGGCCGTCGCGTACTGCTCGGCGTCGCCGACCATGACCGGGTCCGTGAAGAGCTGGGCGATGCGCGCCGAGCCGTGGCCCGACAGGCTGATCGGCTCGTCGGCTCCGACACCGTGGCTGATGTAGCCGTCCTCGGCGAGCAGGTCGAGCACGGCCTGCAGGCGGGCGCCCGGTCCCTGCACGCCCTCCGCCGCCTCCTGCACGGCGTCGGTCAGCTCGTCGGGGACGGCACGGGGCGAGGGGACCCGGGCCGAGCCGGGCGTGAGGCCCTCCAGCTCGCCCTCGGCGGGCTGGTCGGGCAGCACCGCCTCCAGCCGGTAGCGGTCGCCCTCCTCGAGCCCGCCGACGACGGCGGCGGTGCCGCTCGTGTCGTTGTAGAAGAAGGCGTCGCGCCGGTCGGTCGCCGTCGCGCCGCCGAAGTCGATCGACTCGAACTTGCCGACCGTCGGCAGCCAGACCCCGCTGTACCCGTCGACGGTGACGGCGAGGGTGGTCTGTCGCCCGGACACCCCCGACTGGTCGAACACCGAGGGGACCCGGTCGAAGGAGCCGGACTCGCTCGTCACCTCGTCGCTGCCGACGGTGTACGCGACGCCGTCGTACGTGTCGAGCGTCGCGAGGCGAAGCAGCTGGCCGGTCGCGAGCCCCTCGACCTCGAAGAGCGTCTCGTCGACCGTCGGGTCCTGCTCGTAGACGCGGAACCTCGTCAGCGGGCTGACCACGTCGCGGGGGTCGAAGGGCTGGACGACGACGGTCCGCGCGACGGTGCGCTCCGCGGCGGGAGGGACGACGGCCACGGCGCCCGCGGCGGCGGCTCCGGCGACGACGAGGGTGACCACCGTCCCGGCGACGGCCCTCCCGGCGACGGAGCCGTGTCCGTGCGCCCGTGCGCCCGCCGAGCCTCCCCCGAGGGCCTCGACGGCGAGCCGGCGACGACGGAGGCGCCACCAGACCACCCACGCCACCGAGACGACGAGCACCGTGAGCCCTGAGACCACCGGCAAGAAGGCCTGTGCGGGGCCGAGGACGATGCCGGCCAGCCAGACGACGACGGGGCCGAGGGCCGCGAGCTCGGCCCGGCGCGACCGCAGGGCCGTCGTCAGCCCCACGACGGACGCCAGCAGCAGGAGGACGAACACGGGCACGAGCAGGGACTCGTAGCTGCCGACCGGCAGGGTGATCGTGACGAGCTGCTTCCAGGCGAGAGCGGTGCCCGTGACGAGCTGGCCCAGGCCGCCGAGCGTCGGCACCACGCCCCACAGGGCCTGCGACGGGACGGCGAGCGGCACGCCGAGCAGCAGGTACGCCGCGACGGTGAGCACCAGCACCCCGAAGCTCGAGAGCCGCAGCACCGCCCCCGCGACAGCGACCACGCTGCCCACCGCCACCGTGACCAGCGCCAGCACGACGAACTCGGCGCTCTGGTAGACGGGCCAGAAGACCGCCGCGGCCGCCAAGAGGGCCACGACGTGCAGCCCGCTCGCGAGCAGGACGAAGGAGGCGCGCAGCCGGGGTCGGCGGACGCGCGTCCGGAGATCGCCCGGCCGGGACGCGGCGGGAGCCTGGACGCCGGTCATGTGGCGGCCGCCCGGGCGAGCGACTTCTGCAGGTCCTCGAGGTAGCCGATGGTGAGGACGGTCAGGTCGCTGATCCGCGTCATCCCGGGCACGGCCTCGGGATCGCAGACGATGGCGACCGCCTCGACGCCGACCGGGAAGTGCAGGCCGGCCGAGCGCAGCTGGGTCAGGGTGGCGGTGCTGCCGACGACGAGGAACGCGACGGAGACGCCTGCGACGCGGTCGCCGGCCACACGGGCGACGTCGACGATGCCGAGGGCCGACTCCGCGTGCTCCACCACCGCGAGGTCGTCGAGGAGGCGCGTGCGGGTCAGCGTGCTCAGCGACCGGATCTCGAGGGTCTTGCGCTTGGCGAACTCGGGCGTGCGCTCGCTGACGACGACGCTCACCTCGCGGGCGTCGCGCACGGCCCGCGCCCCCAGCGAGCCCGCGACGCTCACGGCCAGCTCGAACTCGTCGTCCGAGGCGAAGTCGGCGGTGGCCAGGCTGAGCGCGATGACGATGTGGCTCCGCCGGCTCTCCTCGAACTGTCGGACCATGTAGGTGCCGGTCTTCGCCGTCGACTTCCAGTGGATGTTGCGCCGCTCGTCGCCCGGCTGGTACTCGCGGAGCGCGTGGAACGAGATGTCGCTCGGCGAGAGGTCGCGGGTCGGGTTGCCCTCGAGGTCGCGGATGAGGCCCGTGCTCGTGCTCGGGATGCCGATGGTGCGGGGGTGGACGAACATCTCCGTGACCCCCGTCCAGTCGAGCTCGCGCCGCACCAGCCCGACGGCGTCGCCGCGGACGGTGCGGACGGGACCGACCCGGATGACGCCGCGCCGCTGGGTGGGGACCGAGAAGGTCTCGGTGACGCTGTCGCCCCCACGGAGGCCGGGCAGGCTGATCTCGGCGAGACCGGCCCCCACTGGGATCTCGACCGAGACGCCGAGGATGCGGCGGCGGGTCGGGTTCTCGACGACGACGCTGCCCCAGGCGGGCTCCCCGACCGTGACGCGCTCGTGCGGGATGTCGAGCGCCACGCGGAACGCGTTGCGGCCGATCAGGCTCAGGCCGGCGACGACGAGCACGACGAGCGCGGCCCAGGCGACCACGACGAGCTCGAGCCAGCCGAGCAGGTAGCCGACGACGAAGCCGACGGGCACCACGACGAGCACGGCCCAGCCGACGGGCGTCACGACGCTCGAGACCGCCCGGAACGCCCGGGTCAGCCACGCCCTGGCAGAGCGGAGGAGGCGCACGGCGAGGACGAGCGCGTCGGCCACGGGCCCGGAGCGGTCGCCCACGATGCGGGTGCGCGCGTTCGTCAGCCCCTGGGTCCCCGTCGCGAACCCGCCGTCGAAGCCCGTCCGCGACTGGGTGCGGCCGCCGCGGGTGTGCGTCCGGCTGCGGGACGCGTCGCGGTCCCGACGTGCGCGGCTGTCGGTGCTGCCTGGTCCGGCGTCGCTCACACGGCGATCCGCTCGGAGGGCGGCGGCGTCTCGATCAGCAGCTGGCTGACGATGCTCGACGGCGTCACGCCGTCGAACTCCGCCTCGGGGTCGAGCACCAGCCGGTGGGCGAGCACGGGCTCGGCGAGGGCCTTGACGTCGTCCGGCACGACGTAGTGGCGCCCCTGGGAGGCGGCGTAGGTCTTGGCGGTGCGGACGAGGGCGAGGGCGCCTCGCACGCTGACGCCGAGCCGCACCTCCTCGGCGGTCCGCGTCGCCTCGACGAGGCGGGCGACGTAGTCGCTGATGGTCGACTCGACGTGCACGGTCCGGGCGAGCTGCGCCATCTCGGTGACGACGCCGGCCTGGACGATGGGGCTGAGGCTGCCCTCGTGGACCCGTGTCGCGGAGCCCTCGAGGATCCGGACGGTCGCCGCGTGGTCGGGGTACCCGATCGACGTCTTCATGATGAACCGGTCGAGCTGGGCCTCGGGCAGCCGGTACGTGCCGGCCTGCTCGACGGGGTTCTGGGTGGCGATCACCATGAAGGGGCTGCCGACGTCGTGGCTGACGCCGTCGACCGTGACCCGGCTCTCCTCCATGACCTCGAGCAGGGCCGACTGGGTCTTCGGGCTGGCCCGGTTGATCTCGTCGGCGAGGACGATGTTCGAGAAGATCGGCCCTCGGTGGAACTCGAACTCCCCCGCCTTCTGGTCGTAGATGCTCACGCCGGTGATGTCGCCGGGCAGCAGGTCGGGCGTGAACTGGACGCGGTTGCTCGTGCCCTGCACGCTCTGGGCGATGGCGCGGGCGAGCGACGTCTTGCCCGTGCCGGGGAAGTCCTCGAGCAGGAGGTGCCCCTCGCTGAGCAGCGCCGTGAACGACAGTCGCACGACGAACGTCTTGCCCAGGAGGACCTGGTCGACGTTCGCGACGAGGCGACCGAAGATCTCGGAGAACCAGGTCGCCTGCTCGGGGGTCATGCTCATGCGGTGTTCGTCTCTCTCGTGGTGGTGTGAGTGGCCATCATCCTGCAGAACACGCGGTCTCCAGGTACTTGGGATCGTCGTAGGTCGCCCCGTTCGCGTCTACCCTGCTGACCACGCGGACAGCGTCGGCGTTCGACGGGACGACGGACGTCCGGGTGTACGGAACATCATCATCCGGCCCTGCCGACGCCCACTCCCTGGCCAAGGGGATGCCCCCGACGTCGAGGGTGACGAGTCGGAACTGGACCGACATCGACGTGAGGACCGCCTCTGACGCGTTCCGGGGATCGACCACGTCGAGTGGCTGACCGACGTTGCAGATCGCGCTGGGTGCCCGCGTCGTCAGCGGGACGGCCGAAACCGCATCCGAGGCCGGGCCGCACTCGACACGCGTCGCGCCGGAACGACATCCTCGGAAAGCCACGGTGACGATCGAGCCGTTCGCGGCGTCGTTGGCGATCGTCCGATCCCCGCCCGTGGGGACGTCTGCCCATGCGCCACCCGCGACTCGGTACTGGTACTTGTCGACCGCACCCGAGGCGTTGACCTGATCGACGGCCAGCTTGAAGAGTCCGGAATCGCCGGTCGAGACGACTCGGACGGTGCCGGTGGCTTTGCCCGGGGGCGTGACGCTCTCGGTGGCAGCGATCGCCGAGGAGCAGAACAACCCGTTCGAGGCGACGACCGTGTAGGTATAGGACCCCTCTGGCGGCGAGTCGTCGACGACCGTCGCCGAGGTGTTCTCGACGATGCGCTGCCCCGACGCGGTGCACCCTTGTGCAGGGGCTGCACTGCCGCTCTGGCGGTAGACGGAGAAGGTCATCGTTGCGCCCCCGGCCGCGACGGGCGCAGTCCAGCGAACGGTCGCGTCGTTGGCCGTCGACGTCGCCGTGACAGCGAAAGATCCAGGCGTCCCCACGGCCGTTCCCCTCGCGACTCCGCTCCGTGCCCAGTCCGCCTCGCTCGAGACCTGTGCCCGGTTCTTCGCGTAGACGCGCACGTCGTACACAGCGCCCGGTGTGCCTGCGAATGAGGCTGTCGTGGTCGACGAGGTGATCGCCACAGGGGCGTCCGCCGGACCGGTGACCTCGACCACGTAGCCGCCGGCACCCAGCACGGGGGTTCCCCGCTCTGGCTTGGGCACGGGGTTCCACCGGACGACGAGCTCGTTCGGCGTCGTGGACGACGGCGTCACCGTGACTCCGGTCGGCGCGGCCGGGACGAAGTCGGCGCTGTACGAGGGGCTGGCCGCGCTGGGAGCCGAGTCGCCGAGGCCGTTCGTGGCGACGACCGTGAAGCGGAACGTCTGCTCGGGGTCGAGGTCGGTCAGCGTGCAGACCGTGGTGAGTCCGCAGTCCTTCGAGTACGAACCGCCCGCGCTGCCCGTGCCCGTCAGGCGGAAGCGCGTCAGGGGCGAGTTGTTCGCCTGGGGTGCGGCGTAGCTCAGGGTCAGCTGGCCGCCCGTGAAGGTGCCGGTGCGGACGGGAGCCGCCGGAGCGTCCGGGATGTCCTGCACGGAGATGGTCACGTTGCCCCACACGTACCGGTCGGGGTCGTCCGTGACGTCGGCCACGCGGTACTGGAGGTTGGTGTCGCCGGGCTGGGCGCCCTGCCCGACGGTGACGGCGAGGGTGCGGTTGTCGGCGCTCGGCGTGACGCTGACGCCTGCCGGCAGCCCGCCTCCGCCGAGCCCTCGGATGTCGACGACGCGCAGCGGCTGGCCCGGGAACGGGTTGGTCGCCTGGTCGTTCGCGAGCACGTCGATCGAGGCCGAGGTGCCACGGCGCACCGCCTGCGTGTCGGCCGCGGGCTGCGCCAGGGGCCTGCTCGAACCGACGACGGCCAGGCGGATCGCCCCGGCCTGACCCGTCGTGACGGCGTCCGCCACCGACACGGGCAGCGCGCGTGTGGTGCCCTTGGGCGTCCCCGAGTCGGCCGTGATCGTGATGTCCCGACCGGAGACGCTGACCGCGAAGCCGGGCACCGCCTGGGCGTCGGCGCTCCAGCGGAGCTCCGAGAGGTCGTCCGGGTACGGGTACGAGGTGAGGCGCTGCAGGTCGAGGGTCCGCGACTGCCCCGGCTCGAGGTCGACGGAGGTGCCGGTGAAGGTCGGCGGCTGGTTCTCCCGCGGGGTCACCGTGATGGGCAGGACCAACGTCGCCGTGCGGCCCGAGGGGTCGTCCGCGGACGAGCCGTCGGTCACCTCGAACGAGACTGACGCGGTGCCGAAGTAGAGCTCCTCCGACGTGTAGGCCAGGGTGGTCGGGCCGACGACGAGGTCGGAGCCGTCGGCGTGCGTCGCCATGACCGAGTCGTCCCCGGTCAGGCGGATGCTCTTGCCGCCGGCGGCGATGACGTACCGGGTGAGGTCGATCGTCAGCCGGTCGCCGCTGACGACGGTGAGGGGACGTGCGGTCTTGTCGAGCTGCGGCAGCGCGTCGTCGAAGCCCGGGACCCGGACGAACGCGTAGGTGCGGACGGCAGGGTCGTCGGGGTGCGACACCGAGAACGGGATGATCTGGCTGGAGTCGGTGATCGTGACCCGCACGCGGCGGTCCGGCGTGATCTGCGAGGTCGTGTCGTAGCCGGGCTCGAGGTCGAGCCCGAGCGAGGAGACCGGGCCGTCGGCGAAGAAGACGTTGGTCAGGACGTTGACGTCGACCGACTGCCGCCCCGCGATGTCGCTGAGGTCGAGCACCGTGTCGTCGACGACGGGGTGGTTCAGCGGCGCGTCGGCGTCGACGTTCACCGTCACGAAGCTCGAGCTCGAGCCGCCCTGCTCGTTCTCGACGGTGTAGACGAGTCCGTACTGCCCCTCGGCCGCGGGCGGCCGCACGGCGATCATCGTCCCGTCGACGACCTCCGCGGTCGTGTCCGCGTCGTTGGCCTCGACGCCGGTGACGGACAGCGCCCCGCCGTCGGGGTCCGAGTCGTTGTCGAGCACGCGCACGGTGATCGTGCCGCCGGGCCGCATGGTCACGTCGTCGGCCACGGCGATCGGGTTGCGCGAGCCGTCGGCCCGTGCCGAGATGCCGATCCGTACCTTGCCGCTGGCGCGCGCGCCCAGGCCGTCGACGACGGTGTAGGTGAAGGTGTCGGTGCCCGCGCTCGTGCCGTTGGCCTGGTACTCGATCGAGTCCGTCCCGACGCTCGTCACGCTGCCCTTCTCCGGGTTCGTGCCGACGCCGAGCAGCGAGACGCTGTCCCCGTCGGGGTCGACGCCGTCGAGGGGCACGGTCACGCGGACGGACTCGCCCGCGACGACCCGGGCCGTCACGGTCTGGGGCACGGGCGGGTTGTTCGTCGCCACGTCGGCCTCGCGCACCGCGATGGTGACCTGCGCGGTGTCGCGTTGACCGTCGCGTCCCTCCACCGCGTAGACGGCGGTCACGTTCCCGGGCGTCGTCGGGGCGAGGTACCGCAGGATCGAGCCGGACGCGAAGAGCAGCCCGCCGTCCGTCGGGACGTCCTGGACGAGGTCGGGCACCAGCGTGATCTCGTCGCCGTCGGGCTGTTCGTCGTTGGCCAGCACGTCGATGTCGATGGCGTCGCCGACGCGCACGGTGACCTGGTCGTCGGTCGCGACGGGCGGCTGCGTCTGCGAACGCCGCGGCGTCTCGATGACGGTGACCGTGCCCTCGGCCGAGGCCAGGCCGTTGGTGACCGTGTAGGTGAAGGTGACCGGTCCCTCGTCGAGGGGCGCGGCCAGGGTCAGGCGCAGGTACCGCTGGTCGAGCGTCTCGACGCGGACGCCGGACGACAGCGGGACCTCGGAGGTGGACGTCACCATCAGCACGTTGCCGGCAGGGTCGTGGTCCGTCGCCACCACGTCGAGGGTCTGGCTGCTGAGGGTCTCGACGAAGACCGTCTTCGGCGTCGTGACGGGCGGGCTCGACGGATCGGGCGGCGACTGGACGTCGACCCTGATGGTGCCGGTCGCGGTCTGGTCGCCGTCGGTGACGGCGTACTCCAGGTTGTGGGTGCGGACCTCGTCGCTGACGAACCGGAACGTGCCTGCCTCGTAGCTCGGCGTGACGGTCGACCCGTTCTTCGCCGGCACGCTGTTGAGCCGGATGGAGCCGGAGCCCCCGCTCGCGTACGGGAGGGGACGCACCGTGATCTGCTGGCCCGCGTAGGCCTGCACCGAGAAGGAGTCGGCGGTGAGCGGCGACGACCCCGCGACGCGGATCGTCATGCTCCCTCGGCCCTCGACCTGGCCGTCCGAGACGACGAGCCCGACGTCGAGCGTCGTGGCGCCGGCGCCCGCGTCCTGGTAGACGACGTCGCCCGACGGCTTGTACGAGACGCCCTCGCCGCCGGCGGCACTGGTCAGGTAGAACGCGTCGCCGTCGGGATCGACCCAGTCGCCGAGCACGGAGGTCGTCACGCGCCCCGACGACGACACATCGGCCGAGGTCCGCCGCACCTGTGCCGGGGGGCTGTTCTCGCCGGGCGCTCGCACGGTGACGGTCACGGTCGCCGTCGCGGTCCCCCCGCGCCCGTCGCTGATGGTGTAGTCGAAGCTGAACGACCCGGTCGCCTCGTCCGTGAGGGTGAGCAGCACCTGCTGGCGGTCGTTCACGACGTCGAGGCGGCCCGTCGCCGGGTCGAGGTCGGACACCTGGTCGACGACGAGGGGGTCGCCGTTGGGGTCGTAGTCGTTCAGCAGGACGGAGAGGGTGCTGGCCCGACCCGGGCGCGCGCCGAGGTCGTCGTCGATCGCCACCGGGGGCTTCTGGTCGGGATCGAGCTCAGGCGGCTCGTCGGTGGTGTCGTTCTCTTCTTCTTGCTGCTCGTCGTCGCGGTCGAGGAGCTCGTCCCAGTTGTCGATCAGCTGGCCGCGGCTCTGCACGGCCCAGCTGCTGCCCCCGACGGGGTCGCTGAGCACGGTCCGACGACCGTTGACGTCGAAGACCAGTGCGGCCGCCCCCGGCACGCCGTCGAGCTGCATCACGCCGCCCCGAGCCCGCGAGCAGTCGCTCCAGGCGGTGCCGCCCGACCAGGCCGCGTACGTGCACGTCCCGACGACAGCCGGCCGTGCGGGCAGCCCCGTCTGGTCGGTGACGACCTCGCTCGGCTCGCCCCCGTCGAACGGGACCCGCAGGAGCGACGTGCTCGTCGCCACCAGGATGCCGTCGCCCTCGTCGGAGGCCTGCTGGAGCGCGAGCCCGCCCGCGGCGGAGCTCGAGAGGTCGACCTCGTCGCCGTCCACGACGAGACGCCCGGCCTCGACGTCGAGCACGGCCCAGTGCGTGCCCACGCTCGTGACCTGGTGCTCGCCGGGGCCCGTCAGGGACGTCGACCGGGTCGAGTCGACGTCGAAGGCGTCGCCGGGGCCCACGCGCGACACGTCGCCGCTGGCGGCCGAGAAGACGGTGACCGTGCCGTCCGGGGCGACGCTCGTGACGGCGTCCTCGCCGAGGCTGAGGTCGGCGTCGTCCTCCGCGCTGAACGTCGCCAGGTCGGAGACGGGCAGGCTCCACAGCTCGCCCGTGCCGCCCGACACGACCACGGCCCGGTCGCCGGACAGGAGGACGTCGGGCGAGTCGGGCGGCAGGGGCACGCTCTCGCCGATGGTGGAGGTCGCCGGGTCGACGATGCCGACGGTCGCGCTGCTCCGGTCGACCATGAGGACGGCGTCGGACGACTGCGCGACGGACAGGTCGCCTCCGGTGCTCCTGACGGCCGCGTTCAGCTCGGCGACATCGGTGTTCGCCCGGCCCAGCGCCGTGCGCGAGCCGTTCGCGACCCAGACGGTGCCGTCGTCGAGATCGAGGCGCTGGGCCTCGTAGCCCGTGCTGGCCACGGCCACGGTGACGACGAGCGCCGTGACGGCGACCACGCTCACGCCGGTCGCCACGGCGGACCGACGTGACCGGGCCCAGGCGCCGAGGCGCGTCACTCGCCGCCCCCGGCCACGGCACACTGCTCGCCGCTCGGCTCGCCGCTCTGGCCAGCCCGGTTGACGCTCACCGTGATGCAGAGCTGCTCGCCCGTGTCGGAGGCGCTGGCCACGAAGCGGTTGGACGTCTGCTGGCTCGTGTCCGAGCCCGTGGAGATGATGTAGGCGTCGCCCGAGCGGAGGCCCGGGTCGCTCCAGGTGAAGACGACGGACGAGCCCTCGGTCGTGGCCGAGATCTCGGAGACGCGCGGGATCTCGGTCGACGTGGCCCGCACGAGGACGAGCGTGGCCGTCGCGCCCAGGCCGATGGCGACGACGGCCGCGGCGACGAGCGACCAGACGAGCACGAGGGCACGACGGCTGCGGGGCGCTGGTCGGGTCCCCGTGCTGCGCGGCACCGCCCTGCTGTGCCCGAGTCCCGAGCCGTGGACGGCCGCCGCCTGCGCCTCCGTCACGCGACGGCGTCGGCGACGACGTCGGGTCGACTGCACCGGGGCGGCACCGCGCAGGCGCGTCCTGTCCTCGAGGTCGGCCACCGTCGCGAGGGCCCAGTCGTCGACCGCGACCTCGATCGGGGTCTGCCCCACGCCGAGCTCGGACTCGACCTGCTGCAGCTCGCGCAGCAGCTCGAGGACGCTCGCCTGCCGCTGCTCCGGTCGCCTCGACATCGCCCGGGCGAGGATGCGCTCGAGGCTCGCGGGGACGTCGGTGCGGCCGGTCGGCGCCAACTTCGCCTTGTCGATCCGCCCGATCAGGTCGGAGGCGCCGTTCTTGTCGCTGCCGAGGATCTCGAAGGGGCTGCGGCCGGCGAGCAGCGAGTACACGGTCGCGCCCAGCGACCAGACCTCGGACTCGATCGTGCCGTTCGTCTCGTCGAGGAGGACCTCGGGCGCCGACCAGGGGATCGACATGCCCACCGCCTCCTGCGGCTCGCTCTCGCTCAGCGAGGCGGCGATGCCGAAGTCGGACAGGACGGGGTGGCCGTAGGCCGTCATGAGGATGTTCGAGGGCTTGACGTCGCGGTGAAGCACGCCCTGACGGTGAGCCGTCTCGACGGCGCTGCCGATCTTGACGCCGATCCGCAGCACGTCCGCGACCGGGATGCGGTCGCGGCGGTAGCGCTCGCTGAGCGACGACGAGCAGAGCTCCATGACGAGGTACGGGCGGCCGTCGGCCGACACGCTCGCCTGGTACACGGTGAGGATCGAGGGGTGCGCGCTCAGCTGGGCCATGAGGTTGGCCTCGGCCTGGAACATCTGGCGGACCTGGTCGTTCACGACCTCGGTCAGCATGACCTTGACGGCGACCTGACGCCTCGGCATGTTCTGCTCGTAGAGGAAGACGTCGGCGAAGCCGCCGGAGCCGAGCACGTGGACATGCGAGAAACCGGGCAGCACCGGCGGCGGGGACGGCAGTCGTCGTGCCACGTCACCCTCCTCGGCTGTCTCCGGCGTGCGCCCGCGCAGGACGCGCCGACACGCTGCCGGCCCTCGCCATTGTAGGTCGGGCCCTCGGGGGCCGTGCCCCGTCCGGCTCGGACGGGGGACGACCGACGGGCCCCCACTTCGGGGGAGGAAGAAGGCCTCGACGCCTGTGGACGACGGCCGCGGCTAGGCCTCGGGCAGCTCGGTCGCTGTACCCCGGACGTCGACCACGACGGCCGTGACGTTGTCGCGGCCGCCGGCCTCGACGGCCGCACGGACGAGCGCCGACGCCGCGGCGTGCGACTCCGGCTGCTCGGCGAGCACACGCTCGATGTCGGGGCCGGACAGCTCCTTGGTCAGCCCGTCCGAGCAGACGAGGAGGCGCAGGCCGGCGCGAGCGGGGATCCGCCAGTAGTCGGGACGCTGGTCGACGTCGAAGCCGACGGCCCTCGTGATCACGTTGCTGTCGGGGTGGGACTCGGCGTCCTCTGCACGGAGGAGGCCCGCGTCGACCATCTCCTGGACCACGGAGTGGTCGACGGTGATCTGCTGCAGGGCGCCGTCGGCGACGAGGTACACCCGCGAGTCCCCCACGTTGAAGACCGTGAACTCGGCCTCGCCGTCCTCGCCGGAGAGGAACACGCCGGTGGCGGTCGTGCCGACCCCGAGCTCGGTCTCGGCCGCGGCCACGGCGATGTCCGCCGTCGCACGCCGCAGCGCATCCTCGAGCTCGTCCGTGCTGAGGCTGTCCCGGACCGCCGCCTCGGCGATCCGCCGCACCACCGCGTCGCTGGCGACGTCGCCGGCGCTGTGCCCGCCCATGCCGTCCGCGACGACGAAGACCGGCGCCTCGGCGACGTAGCTGTCCTCGTTGTGCGCGCGGCGGAGGCCGACGTCGGTCACGCCCGCCCAGTCGATCGACAGGCCGGGCGCGTCGGCGGCGAGGGGGTGGGCGGTCGTGGGGCGGCCGAGCTCTGTCACGGGCGAGGTCCTTCGTGGGCTGAGGGTCGGGGAGGCGGGAGGATCTCGAGGAGGTTGCCGTCGCCGACGTCCACTATGGTCCCTGCCAGCGCCACGGACGACTCGCCCTGCCGGAGAGTCACGGGAAGGCGTCCGGGCATCGTCACGACCGTGCCGTTCGTCGAGCGCAGGTCGGTGACGACGACGGTCGCGCCCACCTGCTCGACGCGGACGTGGCTGCCCGAGACCTCGCCGGTCGGCGAGGGCACGACGACGAGGACCATCGGGGCACCGGTCGGGACACGCGGGGCAGCCGGTCGTCGACCGACGACGACGGGGCCCTCGAGCCGATGGCTCTCGCCGCCCACGCGGAGCGCGTGCACCCGACGGGCGGGCTGCGCGGGCGGGGCCGGGGGCACGGGCGGTGCGCTGCGGCGCTCGTCGTGGGTCCTGGCGCGGGGACGCACGACCGTGTCGTCGTCAGGGACCGGTGACGTCGCGGCCCCACGGACGACGAGGACGGTGTCGTCGAGTTCCTCGCCGTCGTGTGGATCGGATCGTGTCACGGTGTCCTCACGAGGGGGTGGTCGAGGAGGCGCGTCACGCCTCGCGACCACGCTACCGGTCGATCGCTCCCCACCTCCGCGCGTCGCGCCTCCTGGCGAGGTCCCTCCCCAGGATCCGCCGGCCTCACCCTCTCCACAAGTGCCGCAGCCGAGCACGACCTCGCGGGAGCACCTCCGTAGCGTGCCCCCATGCCCGACCTCACCCTCGTCCCTCCGCTGGCGCCGGGGCTGCACGACGACCCGGGCGACGTGCGCTTCGTGCGGCTCCACTCCCCCGTCGGTCGGATCGAGATCCACAGTCGACGGGACGCCGTGGAACGCGTCCTCGTCGACGACGGACGAGGCCTGCCCCACGACGGGCTCGTCGAGCACTCGGACGACCTGCTCGAGGCCGCCCGACGGCAGGTGCACGACTACTTCGACGGCCGACGTCGTCAGTTCGACCTCCCTGTCAGGCCGATCGGCACCGCCTTCCAGCTGTCCGTCTGGTCGGCGCTCGTCTCGGTCCCGTGGGGGCTGACGACGACCTACGGGCGCCTCGGCGGTGCTGTGGGGAGCCCGCAGGCCGGGCGGGCCGTCGGCGGCGCCGTCGCGTCGAACCCCCTGCCGTTGCTCGTCCCGTGCCACCGGGTCCTCGGCCGGACGGGCGGCGTCACCGGCTACACGGTCGGCCGGGGCGTGCCGACCAAACAGTGGCTGCTGCGCCACGAGGGCATCGTCTACCGGATCGGGCCCGTGCCGGTCGTCTGACCGGGGTCCCCGAGCAGCGACTCGGACACCAGGACGAGCTCACCCTCGGCCGACGGCTCGAAGACGATGCCGGCCCTCCGGGCCCACGCGAGGAGGTCGTCCAGCCCGGCGAGCTCGGGGCGGTCCTGGAGGAGGCGACCGACGAGCAGCCCCTTCGACTTCTTGTTGAAGTGGTTGAGGGCTCGACGTCGACCGGACGCGTCGGACACGACACGGACGAAGACCGACCCGGGGCACGGAGCAGGCCCGAGCGCGACATAGCCCTCGGAACGGAGGTCGACGACGAACTCCCCTGACTCGACGACGTCGGCCAGGACGGACGCTACCGAGTCGGACCAGGTGGATCGGAGCGACGCCACAGGCAGACGGGAGTCGTGGGACAGCCGGTACGCCGGGATCGGGTCCCCCGCCCGGACCAGCCCGAACAACGCAGAGTGGACGGCCACGTGCTGGTGAGCCCACCGCCAGCCCGTCTCGTCCAGCTCGTCGACCCCGACAGGATCGAACAGGACCCCGGTGTACCGCGCCAGGGCCGGCATCGTCGGCGAGGACTCGACCCTTCTGTTGCGCTCGACCTCGTCGGCGAGACGCGGTCCGAGCTTCAGGCCGGACATCATCGCTTCTCGATCGGACGAGAGAGCCAGGAGGCGGTCCGTCACGTCACGACGGACCTCGCTCAGCTGCGGGAACGACAGGGACGCGAGGTCGAGCCCGGACATGCCGCTGCCCCCGTCCAGTTTGGTCTCGGACGGGGGCAGCAGGAACAGCACGGTGGATCAGGCAGGGTCGGAACGAAGGTCAGGCCAGCTGCGCGTTGCGCGCGACGACCGTGACCGTGTCGTTCTCGACGGAGAGGAACCCGTCGTCCGCCGTCGCCTCGACGGTCGAGCCGTCGGTCAGGCGGACGCGGACCTTGCCCGTGGCCAGGATCGCCAGGAGAGGCTCGTGACCCGGCAGGATCCCGATCTCACCCTCAGCGGTACGGGCGACGATGGACGACGCCTCGCCCGACCACACCTCGTGGTCGGCCGAGACGACGCTCACGGTGAGAGCAGCCACGATCAGCCGTTCTCCTTCTGGATCTGAGCCCACTTCTCTTCGACGTCGGAGATGGACCCGACGTTGAAGAAGGCCTGCGTGGCGACGTGGTCGAACTCGCCGTCCGCGATCGCGGTGAAGGACTCGATGGTCTCCTTGAGGGGGACCGTGGAGCCCTCGACGCCGGTGAACTTCTTCGCCATGTAGGTGTTCTGCGAGAGGAACTGCTGGATCCGGCGCGCGCGAGCGACCGTGATCTTGTCCTCCTCGGAGAGCTCGTCGACACCGAGGATGGCGATGATCTCCTGCAGTTCCTTGTTCTTCTGAAGGATCGCCTTGACGCGGATCGCCGTGTTGTAGTGCGCCTCGCCCAGGTACCGGGGGTCGAGGATGCGGCTGGTCGAGGTCAGCGGGTCGATCGCCGGGTAGAGGCCCTGCGAGGCGATCTCACGCGACAGCTCCGTCGTGGCGTCGAGGTGCGCGAACGTCGTGGCGGGGGCCGGGTCGGTGTAGTCGTCGGCAGGCACGTAGATCGCCTGCAGCGAGGTGATCGAGTGACCACGCGTCGAGGTGATGCGCTCCTGGAGCACGCCCATCTCGTCGGCGAGGTTCGGCTGGTAGCCCACCGCGGACGGCATGCGGCCGAGCAGCGTCGAGACCTCGGAACCGGCCTGCGTGAAGCGGAAGATGTTGTCGATGAAGAGCAGGACGTCCTGCTTCTGCACGTCACGGAAGTACTCCGCCATCGTCAGCGCCGACAGGGCGACACGGAGGCGCGTCCCCGGCGGCTCGTCCATCTGGCCGAACACGAGGGCGGTCTTGTCGAACACCCCGGCCTCGTCCATCTCGGCGATGAGGTCGTTGCCCTCGCGGGTGCGCTCGCCCACGCCGGCGAACACCGACACACCACCGTGATCTTGCGCGACGCGCTGGATCATCTCCTGGATGAGGACGGTCTTGCCGACGCCCGCACCCCCGAAGAGGCCGATCTTGCCGCCCTGCACGTACGGCGTGAGGAGGTCGATCGACTTGATGCCGGTCTCGAAGAGCTGCGTCTTCGACTCGAGCTGATCGAAGGCCGGGGGCTTGCGGTGGATCGGCCAGCGCTCGGTGATCTCCACCTGCTCGTTGCCCCCGAGGTTGAGGATCTCGCCCGTGACGCTGAAGACCTTGCCCTTGGTGACGTCTCCGACGGGCACCGAGATCGGAGCACCGGTGTCGGTGACCTCCTGGCCGCGGACGAGGCCGTCCGTCGGCTTGAGGGCGATGGCACGGACCAGGTCGTCGCCGAGGTGCTGTGCGACCTCGAGGGTCAGCTCGCTCGTCGTGTCGCCGATGGTGATCGTCGTGTGGAGCGCGTTGTACACGCCCGGGATGGCGTCGTGCGGGAACTCGATGTCGACGACGGGGCCCGTGACCCGGGCGACTCGCCCGACGCCGGGAGCCGACTCGGTCGCGACCGGCGCGGTTGCGGTGTCAGTCATGGCTTCTCTCTCTTCGGATGGTGATGCTGGGGGGCAGATCTACTTGGCCGAGCTGAGGGCGTCTGCGCCGCCCACGATCTCGGAGATCTGCTGCGTGATCTCGGCCTGGCGAGCGTTGTTCGCCAGACGGGTGAAGTCCCGGATGAGGGTGTCCGCGTTGTCGCTGGCAGCCTTCATGGCCTTCTGGCGAGCAGCGTGCTCGGACGCCGCCGACTGCAGCATCGCGTTGAAGATGCGGCTCTCGATGTAGACCGGCAGCAGCGAGTCGAGCACCTCGGTGGCGTCGGGCTCGAAGTCGTACAGCGGCAGGATCTCGTCGTCGGCGGGCGCCTCGACGCCCTCGACGACCTCGAGGGGAAGGAGACGGACGACCTCGGGAACCTGGCTGACCATGTTCACGAAGCGGTTGTAGACGATGTGGATCTCGTCCACGCCGCCCTCGGACGCGTCCGTCAGGAACTTCGCCACGACTGCGTCGCCGATCTCCTTCGCAGTCGCGAACTCGGGCTGGTCGGTGTTGCCCGTCCAGATCTGCTCCGAGTCGCGCTTGCGGAACGCGAAGTAGTTCTGCGCCTTGCGGCCGACGAGGTAGAACACGACGTCCTTGCCCTGTCCGCGGAGCAGGGTCGCGAGCTGCTCGGCCTCCTTCAGCGTGTTCGAGCTGAAGGCGCCGTTCAGGCCGCGGTCGGACGTGAACACGACGACCGCTGCACGCTCCACGGTCGCGGGCTCGGTGGTGAGGATGTGGTCGACGTCCGAGAACGTCGCCACGGCCGAGACCGCACGCGTGATGGCACGCGAGTACGGTCCGGAGGCCTTCATCCTGGCCTGCGCCTTCTGGATGCGCGAGGCCGAGATGAGCTCCATCGCACGCGTGACCTTCTTGGTGGTCTGCGCGGACCGGATCCTCTGGCGGTAGACCCTTAGCTGGGCTCCCATGACTCTCCTGTTGTCTCGTCAGTCGTGATCGTCGGTCGAGCGCGTCAGCGCTTGGCCTTGACGATCTTCTCCTGGTTGACGTCGGCCGCGTCGGTGGCCTCGAACTGCTCGGTGCCGACCGAGGCGAGGGGCTTGCCCTCCCCCGTCTGGAACTCCTGCTTGAAGGCGTCCACGCCGGCGTCGAGCGCCGAGACGATGTCGTCCGACAGGACGTTCTTCTCACGGAGGTCCGACAGCACCGAGGTGTTGCGACCGAGGTAGTCGAGCAGCTCACGCTCGAAGCGCAGCACGTCGGGCACGGGGACCTCGTCGAGCTTGCCGTTCGTGCCGGCCCAGATCGAGACGACCTGGTCCTCGACGGGGTACGGCGAGTACTGCGGCTGCTTGAGCAGCTCCGTGAGGCGCGCGCCACGAGCCAGCTGACGACGGCTCGCCGCGTCGAGGTCGGACGCGAACATCGCGAAGGCCTCGAGCGAGCGGTACTGCGCCAGCTCGAGCTTGAGCGTGCCGGAGACCTTCTTGATCGACTTCAGCTGCGCGTCGCCGCCCACTCGCGAGACCGAGATGCCGACGTCGACAGCGGGACGCTGGTTGGCGTTGAACAGGTCGGACTGCAGGAAGATCTGGCCGTCGGTGATGGAGATCACGTTGGTCGGGATGTACGCCGAGACGTCGTTGGCCTTGGTCTCGATGATCGGGAGACCGGTCATCGAGCCGGCGCCCAGCTCGTCCGAGAGCTTCGCGCAGCGCTCGAGCAGACGCGAGTGCAGGTAGAAGACGTCGCCGGGGTACGCCTCGCGGCCCGGCGGGCGACGCAGGAGGAGCGACACGGCACGGTAGGCCTCGGCCTGCTTCGAGAGGTCGTCGAAGATGATGAGGACGTGCTTGCCGCCGTACATCCAGTGCTGGCCGATGGCCGAGCCGGTGTAGGGGGCGAGGTACTTGAAGCCCGCGGGGTCGGACGCCGGAGCGGCGACGATCGTCGTGTACTCCATGGCGCCGGACTCTTCGAGGGCGCCCTTCACGGACGCGATCGTCGAGCCCTTCTGGCCGATGGCGACGTAGATGCAGCGGACCTGCTTGTTGACGTCGCCCGACTCCCAGTTGGCCTTCTGGTTGATGATCGTGTCGATCGCGATGGCCGTCTTGCCGGTCTGGCGGTCGCCGATGATCAGCTGACGCTGGCCACGGCCGACCGGGATCATGGCGTCGATGGCCTTGATGCCGGTCTGCATGGGCTCGTGCACCGACTTGCGCTGCATGACGCCGGGGGCCTGGAGCTCGAGGGCGCGACGCCCCTCGTTCGCGATCTCGCCGAGACCGTCGATGGGCGCCCCCAGGGGGTCGACCACGCGGCCGAGGAAGCCGTCGCCGACGGGGACCGAGAGGACCTCGCCGGTGCGGGTCACCTCCATGCCCTCCTCGATGCCGGAGAACTCGCCGAGCACGATCGTGCCGATCTCGTCCTCGTCGAGGTTCTGGGCCAGGCCCTGCGTGCCGTCCGCGAAGCGGATGAGCTCGTTGGCCATGACGCCGGGGAGACCCTGGACGTGCGCGATGCCGTCAGCGGCGTCCGTGACGTAGCCGACCTCGGTCGTCGAGGCCTTGGACGGGTCGTACGACGACACGAAGTCCTTCAGCGCATCGCGAATCTCATCGGGGCTGATCTTGATGTCTGCCATTGTGATTCCTATTCGTAGCGAGGCTTCAGGAGGCCTCGAGTCTGTGTGGGGTGCGTGCCTAGCCGGCGAGCTGGAGGCGGAGCGCGCTGAGCTTGGTGGCGACGGTCCCGTCGATGACCTCGTCGCCGACCTGGACGCGGAGCCCGCCGATCACGGCGGGGTCGACGACCTGGTTGATGCGGAGGCTACGCCCGAACTGTCGGGACAGACCCTGTTCGAGGCGGGCCGCGTGGGCGTCGTCGAGGACGCGCGCGGTCGTGACCGTGGCGACGAGCTGGTCCGACTGGTCGGACACGATCTCGGCTGCCGTGCGGAGGAGCTCCCCGATCCGACGGCCGCGGGGCTGACGGACGAGGTGGCCGACGATCGTGATCGTCTGCTCGCTCGCGCGTCCCCCGAGGAGGCGCTGCACGAGGCCTGCCTTCGCCTCGGGATCGCTCAGCTTGGTGCCGATGGCGAGCTCGAGGGAGGAGTCGGAACGGACGGCTGCGTCGAACGCGAAGAGCTCGTTCGCGATCGTGCTGCCGTCGGGGATCGTGGAGGCGACGACACGGATGCCGATCTCTTCCATGCCCGCGAGGAGATCGCGCTTCGAGGACCAGCGGCGACCCACCACGGACAGCACCAGCGCACGCGCCGGCTCGGTGAAGGCACCGAACACGCGGTCGACGAGCTGCTTCTTGGTGGCCGCGCCGACGGCGGGGTCGGCGAAGTAGGCCTGGAGCTGGACATTGCCGCCGATGACGCGACCGGCGTCGAGCACCTGCTCGCCCGTGGTCAGGTCTGCGGCACCGCCGAGGTCGGCGAGGGTGGACCTCGCCGACCCGAGCGCCTCACGGGACATGGAGCCCATCGTCAGCGGCCCGCCTTCGTGTTCTGGTCGGCCTCGAGGTCGGCCAGGAACCGGTCGACGACGGCCGATGCCTTGGCGTCGTCCGCCAGGGACTCGCCGATGACGCCCGACGCGAGGTCGATGGCCAGCGAGCCGACCTCGGCGCGGAGCGACGCGACAGCAGCCGCGCGCTCGGCCTCGATCTGGACGTGGGCGTTCGCGGTGACGCGATCGGCCTCAGCCTGTGCCTGCTGCTTGAGGTCGGCGAGGATCTCGGCGCCCTCAGCACGAGCGGCCTCACGGATGCGAGCCGCCTCGGCACGGGCGTCGGCAAGCTGCTTCTTGTACTCGTCGAGGGCCTTCGCCGCCTCGGCCTGTGCGGCCTCGGCGTGGGCGATGCCGCCTTCGATGCGCTCGGCACGCTCGTCGAGGATCTTGCGGAACTTCGGGATCGCGAAGATCCCGAAGAACGCGGCGATGACCACGAAGACGACGAGAGACCAGAGGATGTCGTAACCGGCGGGGAAGAAGACGGCAGCCCCTTCGGGAGCACCGCCCTCGGCCGCGAGGATCGTCTCGATCATCGGTGTGTCGTCCTAACTGATCAGGAGAAGATGAAGCCGGCGGCGAGGCCGATGAAGCCCAGCAGCTCGGTGAACGCGATGCCGAGGAACATCGTGACCTGGAGGCGGCCGGCCAGCTCGGGCTGACGTGCCATGGCCTCGACGGTCTTGCCCGCGACGATGCCGATGCCGATGCCGGGGCCGATCGCTGCGAGGCCGTAGCCGACGGTCGCGATGTTGCCGTTGATCTCAGCGAGGATCGTGGTGGTGTCCACTTGTGTTTCCTTCCGGTTGGGCGGGGCTCGTCAGGCGACGGGCCCCGTCGTTCTTAGTGTTCGTTCGACGCTCAGTGTTCGTTCGACGCGGCCTGTTGGATGTAGACCGAGGCGAGGAGCGTGAAGACGTAGGCCTGCAGCACGGCGACGGCCATCTCGACGATGGTCATCACGAATCCGCCGATGAGGGTCAGGGCGCCGAACGCCATGAACCCACCGCTCATGCTGAAGAAGAAGAAGTGCGTCGCGGCGAAGCAGAGCACGAGGAGGAGGTGGCCGACCATCATGTTCAGCAGCAGTCGCAAGGCCAACGAGATGGGCCGGACGATGAAGATGTTGATGAACTCGATGGGCGTCAACAGGATGTACATGTACCACGGCACACCGGCCGGGAACAGCGCGTTCCGGAAGAAGGTCGCCCCGCCCACCTCGCGGAAGCCCGCGTAGATGAACATGACGTACGCGACGACGCCGAGCAGCAGCGGCATGGCGACGACCGAGGTGCCTGCGATGTTCAGCCCGGGCACGATGCCCGTGATGTTCATCGCGAAGATGCCGAAGAACATCGCGGCCAGCAGCGGCAGGTACTTTCGGCCGAGCTTCTCGCCCAAGATCTCTTCGACGATCTGCACGCGGACGAAGTCGAGGCCGAGCTCGGCGATGCTCTGGCCGCGGGACGGCACGAGGCGCCCCTTGCGGAGGGCGAGCCAGAAGAGCAGCAGCATGACGGCGATCGCGAAGAGGCGGACCAGCATGATGCGGTTCAGCTCGAAGGGGGTGCCTTCGAAGAAGATCGCGGACGGGAAGAACTCGTCAAGAGTCGGGGCGTGGAATCCCCCGTCTCCGTGGCCGGTCTCGGCAGCGGAGAGCAGGTTCACAGCGTTCGCTATCAGCGCTATCTCCTGTGTCGGGGCGAGCACCCTGAAGTGTCGCGACGATTGGTGGGGTTGTCATCCGAACCCGCAGAGAATCGCGGCCGGGGAACGGTCATGACTCTATCAAGGTATTCGGCGCTGGCACGAATCGGCGGCGGTCTTTTCATGCCCTGCAAGGAACATGACCCGGTCGCCGCCGCACACGGGCCCGGGAGGGCCTCGTCGTGGTGGTCCGTGGACCCGTCAGTCCTGCGGCGCGGGAGGCAGGACCGCGTCGCTGACGTTGCCGAGTCGACCGCGGACGACCACCAGGGCGTCGATGGCCAGGGTGCCGATGATCGACACGACGAGGGCCAGGAAGAGCACGACGTCGTTCACGAAGGGCTGGTCCTTCACGAGGACCAGCAGCACGACGAAGATGACGAGCTTGAGCAGCCACGCGCCCATCACGATGCCGAAGAAGGCCGCCAGGCGGAACCGGATCGCGATGAGCATGCTCGCCGCGGTGATGCCGGCGAAGACGACGGCGAGGGCCACCCCGACGAGCGCGCTCCAGAGCCCGTCCGTCCCCGCGAGGGCGTACCCGAGACCGCCTCCCACCACGGCGATCGCGAGGGCCAGGAAGCCCGTGTAGGTGAGGATCTTGGTGAAGATCGATCGGGCGTTCATGGGCGTTCCTCCGGGGGTGTCAGTTCGGGCACCACGGCGTTCTGCGCCGTGTCGGTGTCAGACGGGTCGAGGACTCCGGCGGCCTCGTCGAGCGGGTCGAAGCGTCCCGACTCGCTCGCCGCGAGGTCGGCGGTGCGGGTGCTCTGGACGGCGACCTCGACGCGCTTCCTGCGGCTGAGCGGAGCGAGGGTCAGGGCAGCGCAGACCACGAGGCCGACGCCGAGGAAGAGCCCGACGAGCCAGGCGGGCTTGACGAAGAGGAACATCAGGCAGCCGACGGAGACCACGAGGGTCCACGAGTAGAAGATCAGCACGGCCTGGAAGTGCGAGTGGCCCATGTCGAGGAGGCGGTGGTGCAGGTGCTTGCGATCGGCAGTGAACGGCGACTTGCCTGCGCTCACGCGACGAAGCACGGCGAGGCCGAAGTCGAGGAGGGGCACCACCAGGACGGCGAACGGCAGCAGGATCGGGATGAAGGCGGGCAGCAGCGCGGACCGTGAGATCGTGGCCGGGTCGATCTGGCCCGTCACGGAGATGGCGCTGGTCGCCATCACGAGCCCGGTGAGCAGGGCGCCCGCGTCGCCCATGAAGAGGCGTGCCGGATGCCAGTTGAGGGGGAGGAAGCCGAGGCAGGCACCGATGAGGACGGCCGTGAGCAGCGCAGCCAGGTTGAAGTACTCGGTCTGGCCGATGGTGATCGAGATGACGAAGCTGTAGATGAAGAACACGCTGTTCGCGATGATCGTCACCCCGGCGACCAGCCCGTCGAGGCCGTCGATGAAGTTGACCGCGTTCATCACCAGGACGATGGCCAGGATCGTCAGGATCAGCGACATGTAGGGAGAACCGATGGCGAGGCTGCCGCCGATCGGGAGCGACACCAGCTGGACGCCCTGCCACGCGAGGACGCCCGCCGCGATGATCTGGCCGGCGAGCTTGGTCATCCAGTCGAGGTCGTAGAGGTCGTCGACCACGCCGATCACGACGATGATCGTCGCCGCGCCCAGGATCGCCAGCGGCGGGCCGGGGTCCGCGAACACGAGGCGGAAGTAGTCGACGCCGGAGATGAGGGGGAAGACGAACCACGCCGCGAGGAGGGCGACCACGACTCCCGCCCACATCGCCACTCCCCCGAGCCGAGGCGTCGGCGTCTGGTGGACGTCTCGCTCGCGGATCGTCGGGTAGAGCTTGAATCGGAGGCCGAGGCGCCACACGACGACGGACAGCACGAAGCTGACGACTGCCGCGATGACCATCGCGAGCAGGTAGTACCTCACGCGAGGGCGTCGGCCCCGACGACGCGTCTGATCTCGGAGTCGGGCAGGACGCCGTGCCGGACGATGCGGACGACGCCGTCGGACGCACCCGTCGCGTCGACGATCGTCGAGCCCGTGTTGGCGCCGGGCCGTCGTTCCCAGTCGCTGCCCACGGGCCCGGCGTCGAGGTACACCGACACCGAGTCGCCCAGCATGTCGAGGGCCGCCTGGGCGGTCTCGGCCGCCGCCTGGCCGGTGAGGTTGGCGCTCGAGACGGCGAGCGGCCCCGTCTCCTCGAGCAGCTCGAGGGTGAGCGGGTGGCTCGGCACGCGCAGGGCGACGGTGCCCCGCGTGTCGCCGAGGTCCCAGCTGAGGGACGCCTGCGCGCGGAAGATCACGGTGAGCGGCCCCGGCCAGAACTCGTCGAGCAGCGGCCTGACGACCTCGGGCACCGTCGAGGTGAGCGCGGCGAGTGTCTCTTGCCCCTTGATGAGGACGGGAGGCGGCGACTGGCGGCCCCGCCCCTTGGCGTCGAGGAGCTTCTGCACCGCGCCGGGGTCGAACGCGTCGGCGGCCACGCCGTAGACCGTGTCGGTGGGCAGGACGACGAGCTCGCCCCGGCCGATGGCGCCGCGTGCTCGGCGCATGCCGGCGAGGAGCTCGGAGTCGACGGAGAGGTCGTAGAGGGAGGCCATGACCTGACGATGATAGTGCGGACGACCTGGAGAGGGCGTCAGCGCACCGCCGTCGTCGCACGGTCGCGACCGGTGAGGTCGGGGTGGGTGACCGTGGACCGCCAGCCGTCGGCGTCCAGCAGGTCCCGGATGGCGCCTCCCTGTGCCTCGCCGTGCTCGATGACGAGCACACCACCGACGCGCAGGAGGCGGAGGGCCGTCGCCGACAGGTCGCGCACGACGTCGAGGCCGTCGGCTCCCCCGTAGAGGGCGAGCGCGGGGTCGTGCAGACGCACCTCGGGATCGCGCGGCACCATCCCGACGGGGATGTACGGCGGGTTCGAGGCGACCACGGACACGGTGCCGTCGAGCTCGGGCAGGGCGTCCGCGAGGTCGCCCTCGACGAGGCGGGCGTTCTCGGCGCCGACCGCGGCGATGTTGCGACGGGTCCAGACGGCGGCCTCGGCCGAGAGCTCGACCGCGACGACGGACGCTCGGGGCACCTCCGTGGCCATGGCCAGGGCGATGGCGCCGCTGCCTGTGCCGAGGTCGACCGCGATCGGGGCGGGCTCGGCCGCGGCGCGCAGGGCGTCGACGGCCAGCTGCGCCACCCCCTCGGTCTCGGGCCGGGGCACGAAGACGCCCGGTCCGACGTGCAGCTGCATCGACCGGAACGGAGCGGTGCCCGTGATGTGCTGGAGAGGCTCACGGGCGGCGCGCCGGGCGATCGCGCGGGCGAACGCGCCGGCGGCGTCGGCCGTCAGGGCGCACCGGGTGACGACCCGGGCGCGGAGCACACCCCGACCGAGGTCGAGCACGTGGGCGAGCAGCAGCTCCGCGTCGACGTCCGGTGTCGGCACCCCGGACGACGAGAGCACGGCCGACCCCGCCGCGAGGGCGGAGTCGACCGTGCGGGCGTGCCCGAGGTCGGCGACGGCGTCGGTCACGACGCGGCGTCGCCGATCTCGGCGAGGCGAGCCTCTTCGTCGGCCTGGATGCACGACTCGACGACGGGCTGCAGGGCCCCGTCCATCACGGCGTCGAGGTTGTACGCCTTGTAGCCGGTGCGGTGGTCGGCGATGCGGTTCTCCGGGAAGTTGTAGGTGCGGATGCGCTCCGACCTGTCCATGCCCCGGATCTGGCTCTTGCGGGCGTCCGACGCGATCGCCGCCTGCTCCTCCTGCTGGCGCGCGAGGATGCGCGCGCGCAGGACGCGCATGCCGGCCTCGCGGTTCTGCAGCTGGCTCTTCTCGTTCTGCATCGCCACCACGATGCCCGTGGGCAGGTGGGTGATGCGGACGGCCGAGTCGGTCGTGTTGACCGACTGGCCCCCGGGGCCGGACGACCGGTAGACGTCGATCTTGAGGTCGTTCTGGTTGATGTCGACCTCCTCCGGCTCGTCGACTTCGGGGAACACGAGGACCCCGGTCGTGGAGGTGTGGATGCGCCCCTGGGACTCCGTGGCGGGCACGCGCTGGACGCGGTGCACGCCTCCTTCGTACTTCAGATGGGCCCAGACGCCCTGCGACGGATCGGTGGCGTTCGACTTGATGGCCACCTGGACGTTCTTGTAGCCGCCGAGGTCGCTGTCGTCGCTCTGGATCATCTCGGACTTCCAGCCCATGCCCTCGGCGTAGTGCAGGTACATGCGCAGGAGGTCGGCGGCGAACAGGGCGCTCTCCGCGCCTCCCTCGCCCCCCTTGATCTCCATGATCACGTCACGGCCGTCGTCGGGGTCACGAGGGATCAGGAGGCGCCGCAGCTTCTCCTGGGACTCGTCGAGGCCCTGCTCGAGCGCGGGCACCTCGTCGGCGAACGCCTCGTCCTCCTTCGCGAGCTCCCGTGCGGCCTCGAGGTCGTCGCCCGCCTGCTGCCACGCCGAGTGGGCAGCCACGATGCGGCTGAGCTCGGCGTAGCGGCGGTTGATCTTCTTGGCGCGAGCGGCGTCCGCGTGCACCGCGGGGTCGCTGAGCTGCGTCTGGAGGTCGTCGTGCTCCGCGAGGAGAACGGACACCGACTCGAACATCAGTGGTCTTTGTGGCCGGCGTCGTGGCCGTTCGCGGGCATCGACTTCTGGATCTGCACGAGGAACTCCACGTTCGACTGCGTCTCCTTGAGGTTGCCGAGGACGATCTCGAGCGCCTTCTGCTGCTCGAGCCCGGCGAGGGCGCGGCGCAGGCGCCACGTGATCTTGACCTCGTCGGGGCTGAGCAGCATCTCTTCGCGACGGGTGCCGGAGGCGTTGACGTCGACGGCCGGGAAGATGCGCTTGTCGGCGAGGTGGCGCGAGAGGCGGAGCTCCATGTTGCCGGTGCCCTTGAACTCCTCGAAGATCACCTCGTCCATCTTCGAGCCGGTCTCGACCAGCGCGGTCGCCAGGATGGTCAGCGAGCCGCCGTTCTCGATGTTGCGCGCGGCGCCGAAGAAGCGCTTCGGCGGGTAGAGGGCCGACGAGTCGACGCCGCCCGACAGCACGCGGCCGGAGGCCGGGGCGGACAGATTGTAGGCGCGGCCGAGACGGGTGATGGAGTCGAGCAGCACGACGACGTCGTGGCCCAGCTCGACGAGGCGCTTCGCCCGCTCGATCGCGAGCTCGGCGACCGTCGTGTGGTCTTCAGCGGGGCGGTCGAACGTCGAGGCGATGACCTCGCCCTTGACCGTGCGCTGCATGTCGGTGACCTCTTCGGGACGCTCGTCCACCAGGACGACCATGAGGTGCACCTCGGGGTTGTTCACCGCGATGGCGTTGGCGATCGCCTGCAGCACGAGCGTCTTGCCGGCCTTGGGCGGCGAGACGATCAGGCCGCGCTGGCCCTTGCCGATGGGCGACACGAGGTCGATGATGCGGGTCGAGAGCTTCTGCTGCTCGGTCTCGAGGCGCAGTCGCTCCTGGGGGTAGAGAGGCGTGAGCTTGCCGAACTCGACGCGCTTGGCGGCCTCCTCGACGGGCTGGCCGTTGATCGAGTCGATCCGGACGATCGCGTTGTACTTCTGGCGCCCCTGGCCCTGGTCGCCCTCGCGCGGCTGGCGGATCGCGCCGACGACGGCGTCGCCCTTGCGGAGGTGGTACTTCTTGACCTGGCCGAGCGACACGTAGACGTCGCTCGCGCCGGGCAGGTAGCCCGTGGTGCGGACGAAGGCGTAGTTCTCGAGCACGTCGAGGATGCCGGCGACGGGGATGAGGACGTCGTCCTCGGAGATCTCAGGCTCGAACTCGTCGGTCTGGACGCCGCGTCCGCGCTTGCGGTCACGCTGACGGCCACGGCCCTGACGGCCGTTCTCGTCCTGCTGCTGCGGGCCGGTGCCCTGCTGACGGTCCTGCTGCTGGCGGTCGCCCTGCTGCTGGTCGACCTTCTGGCCGCCCTGTTGCTGGCGATCCTGCTGCTGGCGGTCGCCCTGCTGCTGGCGGTCGCCCTGCTGCTGGTCGGCCTTCTGGCCGCCCTGCTGCTGACGGTCCTGCTGCTGCTCGCCGGCCGCGGCCTGCTGGCCGGACTGGCCGTTCTTGCGGTCTCCGCGGCCGCGGCTGCGGCTGCGACGGCCGCCGCCCTGCTGGCCGGACTGGTCGCCCTGGCCCTGATCGCCCTGCGCCTGGTCGCCCTGGCCCTGGCCCTGGTCGTCCGCACCCTGGTCGCCCTGGGCGCGCTCGGCGGCGTCGCCGGACGTGTCGAGGTCGGTGGTGGCGTCGGAGGGCTGCTCGCCCTGCGCCGCGGCCTGAGCCTCGGCGACGGTCGCGTCGGAGGCGCGGCGCGAGCCACGGCGGCTGCGCGAGGGACGCTCGGCGGCGACGGGCGCCTCCTGGGCGACCTCTGCCGCGGGAGCCTGCTCGGCCTGCGCGACGGGAGCCTCGACCGGGGTCGCGGCGGGGGCCTGGAGGACGGGCTCGACGCCCGACTCTCCGCCGTTGACGTGGTCGCCGGCGCCGCGCTGGGCGGGAGCGCCGGCCGCGGAGGTGGCGCGACGCGAGCCGCGACGGGCACGGGTCGGGGCGACGGGCGCCTCGTCGGCGGTGGGGACCTGGGCAGCGTCGGCCTGCTCGGTGCCGGTGACGCCCTCGACGGGCGCGTCGGCGACTGCCTCGACGGGCACGTCGAGCACGGGCTGCTCGACGACGGGCACGGCGGCCTCGGCCGGGGCAGCGGCGCCCCCGGCCGACTGCGCCTGCACGGCGGCGATCGCGGCGACGAGGTCGCCCTTGCGGAGCTTGGAGAGACCGCTGATGCCGAGCGAGGAGGCGAGGGCCTGGAGCTGCGGGAGGCGCATGGCGCTGAGTTCGGCGGTGGTGTCCGCAGAGTTGGGGATGTCGACGTCTGACACTGGTGTTGGGTTCCTTCCGCTCCCCCGCGAGAGCCGCGAGGCTGAGCTGGTCACACCTCGTGGCCTGGGGTCTGCCCTGTCGGCAGGCCCTGCGCGGATGCGCGCTGCGCGGGATGCGCAGAGGAGCTCACGGAGGTGCGGCGCACGTACGCCAGACAGGCGGACGGACGCTGCGAGATGTGCACTACGGGATGTGCGGCCCGGGGGGATCAGGGAGCCTGGGGACTCGACACGCCTACTCGAGAACCGAGGAGGTGCTGCTAGAAGCCCAGGGGATCTTGATTCTCTACCGGGTGCGGCTTCACTGTAGCACCCCGCAGGTCGACGGCGAGCATGACGGCGCGCCAGTCGGACAGGGAGTGCTCGGCCACGAGATCCGCTGCGAAGAGGCGCTGCGCGGGGTCGCTCCCGAGCACCAGCAGCGACGGCCCCGCGCCGGACACGACCGCGGCCAGGCCGGCGTCCCGCAGCATGGTGATCAGCGCGTCGGTCTCGGGCATGGCGCTCGCCCGGTAGCTCTGGTGGAGCCTGTCCTCCGTGGCGGCGAGCAGCAGCTCGGGGCTCTGGATCAGCGCCGCCACGAGCAGCGCGGAGCGGGACACGTTGAACGTCGCGTCCTCGTGCGGCACCGACGCGGGCTGGAGGCTGCGTGCGAGCTTCGTCGAGAGGGTCGACTCCGGCACGAACACGACGGGAGACACGCCCCGGTGCACGAGCAGGCGCTTGTGGGCGGGGCCCGACGAGGTCATCCACGCGATGGTCAGCCCGCCGAAGAGCGCCGGGGCCACGTTGTCGGGGTGTCCTTCCATCTCGGTGGCCACCCGCAGCAGGTCGGCGGAGGAGAACTCGACCACCCCCTCCAGCAGGCCCTTGGCCGCGACGACGCCGGAGACGATGGCGGCGGCCGACGAGCCGAGGCCGCGCCCGTGCGGGATCACGTTGCGGGCCTCGAGCCGGAGACCCGGCAGCGGCTGGCCGACGGATGCGTAGGCCGCGGCGATCGCCTGCACGACGAGGTTGCCCTCGTCGGTGGGGACCTCGCCCGCCCCGACGCCCTCGACGTGCACCTCGACGCCCGAGCCCGTGGTCGTGGTGACCACGAGCTCGTCGTAGAGCGAGACGGCGAGCCCGAGCGTGTCGAAGCCGGGGCCGAGGTTCGCCGAGGTCGCCGGCACCCGGACCAGCACCGACCGCACGTCGCCCGCTCGGGTCATCAGCACGCCTCGGTCACGCAGAGGCCGGGACGAGCCCGAGCACCTCGGCGACGCGCGAGGTGTCGCTCTCGACGACCGTCGGCGTGACCTCGGAGCCGTCGGCGCGACGGAGGGCCCACTGCGGGTCCTTGAGGCCGTGGCCGGTGACCGTGAGGACGACCGTCGCGCCCGCCGGGACGACGCCCGCGTCGGAGCGCTCGAGCAGGCCCGCCACGCTGATCGCCGAGGCCGGCTCGACGAAGACGCCGACCTCGGCCGCCAGGATCTTCTGGGCGGCGAGGATCGCCTCGTCCGTGATCGCTCCGAACCAGCCGTTCGTGAGGTCGCGGGCCTCGAGGGCCAGCTGCCAGGAGGCGGGGTTGCCGATCCGGATCGCGCTCGCGATGGTCTCGGGGTGCTTCACGACCTCGCCGGCCACGATCGGTGCCGAGCCGGAGGCCTGGAAGCCGAACATCCGCGGCAGGCGGGTGGACCGACCGGCCTCGACGTCCTCGCGGTAGCCGCGGGTGTAGGCCGTGTAGTTGCCGGCGTTGCCCACGGGGAGGAAGTGGAAGTCGGGGGCGTCGCCGAGCACGTCGACGACCTCGAACGCGGCCGTCTTCTGGCCCTCGATGCGGTCGTTGTTGACCGAGTTCACGAGGTGCACCGGGTAGTTCTCGGCCAGGTCGCGCGCGATGTCGAGGCAGTCGTCGAAGTTGCCCTGGATCTGGATCAGCTGACCGTCGTGGGCGACGGCCTGGCTCAGCTTGCCCATGGCGATCTTGCCCTCGGGCACGAGCACCGCGGCGGTGATGCCGGCGTGCGCGGCGTAGGCGGCGGCCGACGCCGACGTGTTGCCGGTCGACGCGCAGATGACGGCCTTGGCGCCGTGCTCGACCGCCTTCGAGATGGCCATCGTCATCCCGCGGTCCTTGAAGGAGCCGGTCGGGTTCATGCCCTCGTACTTGACGAACACCTTCGCCCCGGTGCGCGCGGACAGCGCCGGCGCCGGGATGAGGGGCGTGCCGCCCTCGCCGAGGGTGACGACCGGGGTCGCCTCCGTCACGTCGAGACGGTCGGCGTACTCGCGCAGGACACCCTGCCACTGGTGGGCCATCAGGCTCCTTCGACTCTCAGGACGCTCGTGACGGAGTTCACGACCGCGGTGTTGCGGAGGGCGACGACCGTGGCGGCGAGGTCGGACTCGCGGGCACGGTGGGTGCCGATGATCAGGGTAGCGGTCGCGGGGGGCGCCTCCTCGTCACGTGACGCGCCGGGCTCGAGCCCGCCGGTCTGCTCGACGCTGTGCACGCTGACGCCGTGCTGGCTGAGCACCGTCGCGACCTCGGCGAGGACGCCGGGCTGGTCCGCGACGTCGAGGGTGATCTGGTATCGGGTGACGACGTGGCCGATGGGCAGCACGGCCAGGTCGGCCTGGGTCGACTCGGCGACGCCGGGGCCGCCGATGACGTGTCGGCGCGCGGCGGACACGAGGTCGCCGAGCACCGCCGAGGCGGTCTCAACTCCCCCGGCGCCGGCGCCGTAGAACATGAGGTCGCCGGCGGCCTCGGCCTCGACGAACACCGCGTTCTTCGCCCCGTGGACGGCGGCCAGCGGGTGGTCGAGCGGGACGAGCGCCGGGTAGACGCGTGCGCTCACGCCGTCCACGCCGTCCGAGTCGGTGAGCCGCTCGCAGATCGCCAGGATCTTGACCACGTAGCCGGCCTTGCGCGCAGCCTGCACCTGCTCGTGCGTCACGGACGTGATGCCCTCGCGGTGCACGGCCGAGAGCGGCACCGTCGTGTGGAAGGCGAGGCTCGCGAGGATGGCCGCCTTCTGCGCGGCGTCGAAGCCCTCGATGTCGGCCGTCGGGTCGGCCTCGGCGTAGCCGAGGGCCGTCGCGGTCGCCAGGGCGTCCTCGAGCGTGTCGCCGTCGGTGTCCATCCGGTCGAGGATGAAGTTGGTCGTGCCGTTGACGATGCCCATGATCCGGCGGATCCGGTCGCCGGCGAGGCTGTCGCGGAGCGGTCGGATGATGGGGATGGCGCCGGCGACAGCCGCCTCGTAGTAGAGCTGGGCGCCGACCTGCTCGGCCGCCGCGAAGAGCTCGGGGCCGTGGTGCGCGAGCAGCGCCTTGTTGCCCGTGACGACGTCGGCGCCCGACAGCAGCGCCTGCAGCACGTGGAGGCGGGCCGGCTCGAGCCCGCCCATGAGCTCGACGACGATGTCGGCCCCGAGGATCAGCGACTCGAGGTCGGTGGTGAACAGCTCGCGCGGCAGGTCGACGTCGCGGGGCGCGTCGACGTCGCGGACCCCGATGCCGACCAGCTGCAGGCCGGCGCCGGCGCGACCCGCCAACTCGTCGGCGTGCTCGAGGAGCAGGCGGGCCACCTGCGACCCGACCGATCCGGCGCCCAGCAGGGCGACCCTCACGTCGCGGTATTCGTCCATGGTGTTCCGTTCTGTGGAGGCGACCCGGTCGGGGCGCCGTGAGCTGAGGGGCAGGGGTGGTCGGGAGACGTGCGCCGCGAGGCTCAGTCGAGGCCGGCGTCGCGGGCGAGCAGGTCGGCCTCGGTCTCACCGCGGACGATGACCCGCGAGGCCCCGTCACGCACCGCGACGACCGGGGGCCGCCCGACGTGGTTGTAGTTGCTCGCGAGGCTCCAGCAGTACGCGCCCGTCGCGGGCACGCCGAGCAGGTCGCCCGGCACGACGTCGGCGGGCAGGTACTCGGCCAGCACGACGAGGTCGCCGCTCTCGCAGTGCTTGCCCGCGACCCGGACGAGGGCAGGGGCCGCCGAGGAGGCGCGGCTCACCACGCGTGCGGAGTAGTCGGCCTCGTAGAGGGCCGGCCGGGCGTTGTCGCTCATCCCGCCGTCGACGCTGACGTAGCGACGGACGGCGGTCTCGCCGGTCTGCTCGTCGACCGTGACCGCGACGTCCTTGACCGTGCCCACCGTGTAGAGGGTCGTGCCGGACGGCCCGGCGATCACCCGGCCGGGCTCGACGGCGACCACGGGCAGCGGGATGCCGAGCCGAGCGCACTCGGCCGCGACGATGTCGGCCAGCGCTGCGGCGAGCTCGTCGAGGGGCCGTGCGTCGTCGACCGACGTGTAGGCGATGCCGAAGCCGCCGCCGAGGTTGAGCTCGGGGACCGGACCGTCGACGAGCAGCTCGGAGTGGAGGGCCAGGAGCCGGCGCGCGGCCTCGCCGAAGCCGTCCGAGCCGAAGATCTGGGAGCCGATGTGGGAGTGCAGGCCGAGGAGCCGCAGCGAGGGCCGGCTGCGGATGTCCGCCACCACGGCCGGTGCGTCGGCGAGGGTGATGCCGAACTTCTGGTCCTCGCGGGCCGTCGCGAGGTAGTCGTGGGTCGACGCGTGCACGCCGCTGTTGACGCGGACGCGGACGGACTGGACGACGCCGTGACGGGCCGCGGCCTCGGCCACCCGCACCACCTCCTCCGCGTTGTCGACGACGATGTTGCCGATGCCCGCCGCGACGGTGCGGTCGATCTCGGCCAGCGACTTGTTGTTGCCGTGGAACGCCATGCGCGAGGGCTCGACCCCGGCCGCCGCGGCGACGGCGAACTCGCCGCCGGTGCAGATGTCGACGCGCAGGCCCGCCTCGGCGACCCAGCGGGCGACCTCGACGGACAGGAAGGCCTTGGCGGCGTAGTACACGACCGCGCTGGTGCCGACACGTCCGAGCTCTCGGTCGAACGCCTCCTTCGCGCCGCGGGCGCGCCCTCGGAAGTCGTCCTCGTCGACGACGTAGAGGGGACTGCCGTGACGGGCGACGAGCTCGGTGGCCCGGACGCCGGCGACGGCGACGACGCCGTCGTCGCCGCGGAGGGCGCCGTGCGACCAGACCGAGCGGTCGAGTTCGTCGACGTCGTCGGGCTCGAGCAGCCAGTCGGGAGCGAGGGGGTTGGGCGACACGGGGACCTCGGTGGGGATCGGGAGGGGCGGGACGACGACGAGCCTAGCGACAGCGGCCGCGCGTGACGGAGCCCTGCGGCGGTCGGCGCCCCGGCATCAGCTGCAGCTGCCCTTCGCGGCCAGGCCGGAGGAGGTCAGGGGCAGCCCGTCCGACCGGAGGCCGAGCTGCACCCGGCCCGGCTCGACGTCGACCGACGTGAGCACGACGCCCGGGGGCAGCTGCTCGGCGACGCAGACGCGCTGGGCGAAGTCGCCGAGGAACGGCGTCAGGTCGAGCGACAGGGAGGTGTCGGGCAGCGACGCCCGCGTCGGGGTGAAGTCGAGGGCACGGCCGTCGTCGGCGATCGCGGGCGTGGCCGTCACGTCGACGGGCACCGGCCCGAGCAGGGGCACGTCGAAGCTGCGGGCGTAGGTCATCTCGCCGTCGCCGAGCGTCACGGTCGCGCCGGCGGATGAGACGCCCTCGAGCGAGCTCACCGTCGCGGAGTCGGCCGAGAGCGTGCCCGTGACCGCGCCGGAGGTGCCCTCGAGATCGGTGGGGACGTCGCTGACGTCGAACCGGAACGAGACGGGGTCGCCCGCCGAGCCCGAGGAGAGCGTCACGTCGTCGAGCGAGCCGTGCACGATCTGCCAGAGCACGGAGGTGCCGTGGACGTCGACGGCCACGTCGTCGAGGCCGGTCGCGGTCGAGATCTCGGCTGCGGCGCGCTGCTCGACCAGGCCGCGGGTCACGACGTCGGCGACGACCGCGAGGATCGCGAGCACCACCAGGACGCCGACCAGCACGAACAGACCGGCGGCGGCGCCCCGGGCACGGCGGCGCGGGACGGCCCGCTCGGCGAAGAAGTCGTCGACGTCGCTCATGCCCTCGTCACATCCGATCGGGAGCGGAGACTCCCAGGAGGCCGAGGCCGTTGCGGATGACCTGCCCGGCCGCGTCGTTGAGCCAGAGGCGCGTGCGGTGCAGGTCGGTCACCTCCTCGTCGCCGAGCGGAGTCACCCGGCAGCTGTCGTACCAGCGGTGGTACGTGCCTGCCAGTTCTTCGACGTAGCGAGCCACCCGGTGCGGCTCGCGGAGCTCGGCGGCCTGGACGACGACGCGCGGCAGCTCGGCCAGGGCGCCGAGGAGGGCGCTCTCGGTCTCGTGGACGAGCAGGGAGGCGTCGAACGCGTCGCGCGTCACGCCGGCGGCCTCGGCGTTGCGCGCCACGGACCGCGTGCGGGCATGCGCGTACTGGACGTAGAAGACGGGGTTGTCGTTGGTGCGCCGCGTCCAGAGGTCCAGGTCGATGTCGATCGAGCTGTTCACCGGGCTGCGCACCAGCGAGTAGCGGCCGGCGTCGATGCCGACGGCGTCGACGAGGTCCTCCATCGTGACGACCGTCCCGGCGCGCTTCGACATGCGCATCGGCTCGCCGTCGCGGAGCAGGTTGACCATCTGGCCGATGAGGATCTCGAGGGCGACGCCCGGCTCGTCGCCGAACGCGGCGCACATCGCCATCATGCGGCCGACGTAGCCGTGGTGATCCGCGCCGAGCATGATCAGGTTGCGCTCGAAGCCGCGCTCGCGCTTGTCGAGGTAGTAGGCGAGGTCGCCCGCGATGTACGCCGCCTCGCCGTCCGTCTTGATGACGACCCGGTCGCGGTCGTCGCCGAACTCGCTGGTGCGCAGCCAGGTGGCGCCCTCGGCCTCGTAGATGTGCCCGAGCTCGCGGAGCCGGGAGACGGCGCGCTCGACGGCCTTCGACTCGTGCAGCTCGTTCTCGTGGAAGTAGACGTCGAAGTCGACGCCGAAGTCGTGCAGCGACTGCTTGATGTCGGCGAACATGAAGTCGACCCCGGCGGCCCGGAAGGCCTCCTGTGCCTCGTCGCGCGGCAGCGCGAGCACGTCGACGTCGGTCGCCGCGAGCACGCGGTCGGCGATGTCGGAGATGTACTGACCGCCGTAGCCGTCCTCCGGGGTCGGCTCGCCGAGCGCCCGGGCGACCAAGCTGCGCGCGAAGCGGTCGATCTGCCCGCCGTGGTCGTTGAAGTAGTACTCGCGGGTGACGAGCGCGCCCTGCGCCTCGAAGACGCGGGCGAGGCTGTCGCCCACGGCCGCCCAGCGGACGCCGCCCATGTGGATCGGCCCGGTCGGGTTCGCCGAGACGAACTCGAGGTCGATGGTGACGCCGTCGTAGTACGTGCCGCGGCCGAACTCGGCGCCCTGCTCGACGATCGTCCGCGCGAGCAGGCCCGCGGCGGCCGCGTCGAGCCGCACGTTGACGAAGCCGGGCCCGGCGACGTCGACGTCGGACACGCCGTCGACCTCGGCCAGCTCGGCCGCGATCTCGGTCGCGAGGTCGCGCGGCGAGGCGCCGACCCGCTTGGCGAACTTCATCGCCACGTTGGTGGTCCAGTCGCCGTGGTCGCGGTTGCGGGGCCGCTCGAGCACGACGTCGGCGGGCGTCACGACGACGTCGGCGGGAACGCCTCGACGCTGGAGCACCCCGTCGACGACGGCGAGCAGGGACGTGGAGAGTTCGGCGGGAGTCACGGTCGTCGATCTTACCGGCTGGGCGCGGGGCGACCGGCGGATCGGTCGACCACCGGCCGAGCCGCGGTCGTCGGGACGGTGCGCGGGACGCGGCGGTCAGGCGGCGCGGGACACCTCGGCGGCCTGGGCCGCCAGCAGGGACAGGAGGAGCGGCAGCTGCGTCCGGTCGGCGCCGCGGTCTTCCGGGTGCCACTGCACGCCCGTGATCGGCGCGGTCTGGTGCTCCACGGCCTCGACCCCGCCGTCGGCGGTGCGGGCGACGACTTCCAGGCCCTCGCCGACACGGTCGACGGCCTGGTGGTGCGCGCTGCGGACACGGGCCGTGGTGCTGCCGAACGCCGCCGCGACGCGGCTGCCAGGGGCGAACTCGACGTCGTGGTCGACCATGAGGCTCTCGACCGCTCCGGAGCCCCGGTGGGCGCCGTCGGCGTCGTCGAGGTGCGGCACGAGCGTGCCGCCGAGCGCCACGTCGATCACCTGGTGCCCGCGGCAGATGCCGAGCAGGGGCGTGGACCGCACGAGTGCACGACGCACGAGGGCGATCTGGCCGGCGTCCGCCTCCTCGTCGTGACGGCCCTCGCCCTCGTAGCCGCGGCGTCCGCCCCAGGTGACCGGATCGAGGTCCTCTCCCCCGGCGATCACGATCGCGGAGGCACCGTCGGTGACGCGGAGGAGCTCGGCGGCGCCGAGGTCGCCCGCTGCGAGACGCCGGGCGTCCCAGCCGAGCGCGATCGCGTCCTCGACGATCCGCTCGTTCAGCGTCTGGACGTACGCGTGGTACCGCGGAGCGTGGGGCCGGTGCGCCGTCACCTCGACCACGGCCAGCATCGGGCGCGCGGCGACGACGGCAGCGGACCCGGGGCGGACGAGGGAGGAGGTCATGGCTCCATGCTCGTCGGCGGCCGCGGCCCTGGCCAGCTGTGTGTCGCGGCGTTACGGTTCCGGCGTCGGCCCGACAGCAGAACCGGTCGCTGCCTCAGGGCCAGAGGGAGGCGCGGCGCCAGTCGTCGCCGACCCTGTCGTACCGCACGCGCACCTGGTCGCGGCCCGTCGTGGCCTGCCAGAACTCGACCGACACCGGAAGGACTCGGTACGCGGTCCAGTCGTCGGGCACGAGGTCGTCGTCGGCCTCCACCTCGGCGCGGGCACGGTCGAGCGCCTCGTCGGCCGCCCGCACGTCGTCCACCTCCGTGCTCTGCGGCACGGCGACGGCGACGGCACGCGAGTCGGGGTGCCGGTGGCGGAAGTCCTGCTCCGCCACGTCCCGCGGGCCGGCGACCGCCGAGCCGGTGACGCGGACCTGCTGCCCCTGCGCCGCCCAGAAGAAGGTGAGCGCGACGCGCTCGTCCTCGGCGATCTGTCGGCCCTTCGGGCTCAGCGCCGACGAGGTGAACCAGAAGGCGTCGTCGACGTCCTTGAGCAGGAGCGTGCGGGCGGTGGGCCCCGAAGCCGTCGAGGCCGTCGACAACGTGAACGCGTGCGGCTGGACAACACCGGCGGCGACGGCGGCGTCGAGCCACTCGAGGAACAGCGAGACCGGGTCGGCAGGCGTCGACGAGACATCGAGTTCGCGGACGTCGGGGCTCGGCGACGCCGCCCCTCTCACTCGGTCGCGGAACGAGGACGAGGACGAGGACGAGGACGAGGAGGCGCCGGGCGCGGAGTCGGGAGGAGTCACAGGACCAGCCTGCTCCCGTCCGGTCGCCGCGTCCGTCGACCACGTCCGTGACCGCGTGCAATCGCTGCTAGCCTTGTCGAGGTCCCTGGCCCCCATAGCTCAGGGGATAGAGCACTGCCCTCCGGAGGCAGGGGCGAAGGTTCGAATCCTTCTGGGGGCACACGCACCACCTCGGCCGACCGGCCGGCAACGACGAAGGCCCCGCTGATGCGGGGCCTTCGTCGTGCTGGTGGGCGGTCGGCCCCCGGCTCCGTTGCCGGCGGTCGACTCCTCGTCGCGGCTCAGCTGTACGTCAGCGCGATGACGGCGACGTCGAGCGTCCGGTACGCGCCCTCGGCACGGGTCGCCGAGCGGACGCGACCACGGAGGACCTCGAAGCGCCCCTCGGTCTCGTGCACGAAGCCGATCACGCCGGCGGTGGGGGTGGACACCCGGTGGAAGCCGTCGCCCAGGGGCACGACCTCCGCTCGAGACGTCCTCTCAAGAACAGCACCCATGATGTCCTCCTCAGGTCAGACGGCCTCGGGTCAGGCCGGTCTCCGGAGACTACCCCGCGAAGCCGCCGCGAAGCCCCGTGAACGGGGTACAGCCGGCAACGACCCCTCCTCGTCACTCCAGGACCGCCCGCTCACCACCCGTCGGCGGAACGGGTGTCGCAGGGGTACGACGTCAGGTGGGCGGCGGCTCCACGAGCGGCCCGTCGCGACGGGGCCGGCACGCGGTGGCCGTGACGCCGACGCTCGCGGCCGTCACGAGGGCGAGGGCCACGAGCTCGCGCGCCCCCAGGGCCTGGCCGAGCACGACGAGGCCCGCGAGCGCGGCCGTCGCGGGGCCCAGGCTCGACAGGACGCCGAACACCCGCGTCGGCAGCCGCCGCAGGGCCACCATCTCGAGCGAGTACGGCAAGGCGCTCGTGAGCACCGCGACGATGAGGAACACGAGCAGGAGGCTCGGGTCGGCCGAGACGGCCGAGGCCGCGTCCCCGACCCCCAGCGGCACCACGATCACCGCGGCGACCGTCATCGCGACGGCGAGGCCGCCGAGCGAGTCGTCGCCCCGTCCGAGGCTGGCGTTGGCGACGATGTAGCCGGCCCAGAAAGCGCCCGCCCCGAGTGCCAACAGGACGCCGAGCAGAGGGGTGGCCCCGCTCGAGTCGAGGCCGAGCACGACGACCCCCGCCAGCGCGAGGACGGCCCAGGCCGCGTCGACGAACCGGCGGGTCTGCACGAGGGCGACGGTGAGCGGGCCGAGGAACTCGAGCGTCACCGCGACGCCGAGGGGCACCACGTCGATGGCCAGGTAGATGAGCAGGTTCATCCCGGCGAGGGCAGCGCCGAGCAGGACGACGCCGAGCCAGGTGCGGCGCGGCCAGCCGCCGACGCGCGGCCGGAACACGAGCAGCAGGACGAGGGCGCCGAAGCCCAGGCGGAGCGCCGCCGCGCCGAGCGGGCCGAGGGCGTCGAAGTGGGTGCGGGCCAGGGCGGCGCCGAACTGGACCGACACGATGGCCGCGACGGCGAGCAGCGGGGCGGGCACGCGCTCGAGGGCGGCGGGGCGGGTCACGGTCGGCAGGTCTCCGGGGTCGTCGGGGCGGGACGAGTCTAGGGCGGCAGGACCACGCGGCCCGGCCACAGTACGATCGAGGGGTGTCCGACGCCCTCACCGTGATCTCCCCCGTCGTGGAGCTCTTCGGCTGGTTCGGGTTCATCGTGGGCACGCCTTTCCTGCTCGCCGGCACCGTCATGCGCTCGCGCTCTCGTCGGTGGGAAGAGACGGTCGCCGTCGTCATCCCCGCGCCCGACTGGGCGCACGCGGCCACCGCGAGGTGGATGGACTCCTCGGGCGAGCTGCACGAGACGGAGTTCGACGACCACCCCGTCGACACCCCGGTCGAGACGGAGCTGGCGGTGCACTACGACCCGTGGCGGCCCACCCGGCCCCGGCTCGACCCGCCGCACGAGGACGGCAAGGCCCTACGAACGGTGGGGTGGATCCTGATCGGCGTCGGAGCCCTCTGCGCCGTCGCCTCGATCGTCCTGCTCTTCGTCGGCTGAGCTCCCGTTCCGCCGAGCTCCCTCCCCAGGTCGGGCACGGATGCCCTCCCTCACCCTGAGCACCCCGCCCGGCCCCCGTCAGCGGGCCCGTGGCTAGACTCCAGCCACCGGGACGAGGGGAGAACCGTGACCGTCAGCGCGAAGGGTCGACGAGACCGACGAGGGGTGCGCGGGGCCGTCACCGCCGGCGTGGCCGCACTGCTCGCCGTGGGGGCGATCGGCCTCGGCGCGACGCCGGCCGCGGCGTCGTCGCCCGTCGACCTCGACGGCGCCTACGTGCTCGACGACGCGGGCGTCCTCTCGACGGCCGAGGTCTCGCAGGTCACCGACAGCCTCGACCAGCTCTCGGCGGATGCCGGCATCGACCTCTTCGTCGTCTACGTCGACTCCTTCGAGTCCCCCGCCGACAGTGCGGCCTGGGGCGTCGCCACCGCGGAGCGCAACCAGCTCGGCACGGACGACGTCCTCCTCAGCGTCGCGGTCGACGACCGGGTCTACGACCTCTCCGTCTCCTCGAGCTCGACGATCACCACCGGCCAGCAGGAGTCCCTCCAGTCGGACGTCCTCGAGCCCGAGCTGCGGGACTCGGACTGGGCAGGGGCGGCCGTGGCCCTCGCGGACGGCATCCGGCAGGACGCCGCAGGCCCCGATCTCTCCTGGCTGCTCTGGGTGCTCGTCGCGCTCGTCGTCCTGGCCGCGGCCGGGGCCGTCGTGTTCGCCGTGGTCCGCTCCCGTGCCCGCCGCCGGGCCTTCCGGTCGGCCGAGGAGGCGCAGGCTCAGCTCGACCGGCGCGCGGCCGCCCTGCTCGTCGCCCTCGACGACGAGCTGACCGCCGGCGCGCAGGAGGTCGGCTTCGCCGCGGCGCAGTTCGGCGACGACGCCGTCGCGCCGTTCGCCGCCGCGCTGACCGGAGCGAGGGAACAGGCCCGGGAAGCGTTCGAGCTGCAGCAGCGGCTGGACGACTCCGTGCCCGACTCGCCCGAGCAGCGTCGCGAGTGGACCGAGCGCATCGTCCAGCTCTGCGACGGGGCGGGCCGGTCGCTCGACGAGCAGTCGGCGGCCTTCGACGCCCTCCGCGCCGACGAAGAACGTGCGCCGCGCGACGCCGCCGCCCTGCCGGGCGAGGTCGCGAGCCGACGTGAGACGGTGCAGCGGGCCCGGTCGCTCGTGACGCAGCTGCAGCAGACGTACTCGGCCCGGGCCGTGGCCACGGTCGCCGACGCGCCCGACCAGGCCGACCGGCTCCTCGAGTTCGCCGAGGAGTCGGCCGCGACGGCCACCGCGGCGATCGACCGAGGCGACACGGGCGAGGCCGTGGGGGCCGTTCGTGCCGCGCGCCAGTCGCTCGGCCAGGTCGACCAGCTCGTCGGCTCCGTCGACAAGGCGGCGGAGTCCCTGCGCACCGCGGGCACGACGATCGCCGCGCTCTCGGCCGACCTGCGTCGCGACATCGCGGCTGCGGAGGGCCTGCCCGCCGACCGTGTCCCCGAGGGCGTCGACGTGGTGGGCTCGGTGGCCGCGGCCCGTGCGGCCGTCGCGCTCGGCGAGACGCAGACCGACGACCCGCTCGCCGTGCTCTCGGGCCTCGATGCCGCCAACGTGCGCATCGACGCTGCCCTCGTGGCGCTGCGCGACGCCGCCGAGAAGGACCGCAGGGCCCAGGCCGCGCTCGACCAGGCGCTCCTCACGGCGCGGAGCCAGATCAGCGCCGCCCGCGACTTCATCGAGACCCGGCGTGGCGCGGTCGGCCCTCAGCCCCGCACCCGGTTGTCCGAGGCCGAGCGGCACCTCGCGACCTCCGTCTCGCTCGCGACCTCCGACCGCGACCGCGCCCTCGGCGAGGCGCACCTCGCGGTGCAGCTGGCCGGCACGGCCGCGTCGGAGGCACAGGCCGAGGTCTCGTCGTACCAGCAGGGCGTGCCGTTCGGCGGGGGCGGCGGACGCGGCGGCGGGGCCGACCTGAGCGGGATCGTGACGGGCATCGTCCTCGGCGGACTGCTCGGCGGGGGCGGCGGCGGGCGAGGCGGAGGCTTCGGCAGCGGCGGCCTCGGGGGTCTGGGCGGCTTCGGCGGCCGCAGCGGCGGGGGCGGCGGCTTCGGAGGAGGCGGGGGCTTCGGAGGAGGCGGCGGCGGCGGCGGACGTCGCTCCGGCGGCGGACGGTTCTGACCGAGACCCGACCTCTGCCTCACGCGGACACGACCACCAGCATGACCACGACCACGACCAGACTCCCCGGCGGGCGCCGCCCGGCGGGATCGACGCACCACCCACGAGAGGACACCACCATGGCGAAGCAGTCCATCTTCGGCCGGATCGCGCAGCTGACCCGGGCCAACATCAACGCCCTGCTCGACCAGGCGGAGGACCCTGCCCTGATGCTCGACCAGATGGTGCGCGACTACACGAACAGCATCGCCGAGGCCGAGTCCGCCGTGGCGCAGACGATCGGCAACCTGCGCCTGCTCGAGCAGGACCACGCGGAGGACGTCGCGGCGGCCGCCGACTGGGAGCGGAAGGCCCTCGCCGCCAGCAACAAGGCGGACCAGCTCCGCACCTCCGGCAACGCCGCCGACGCCGACAAGTTCGACGCGCTCGCCAAGGTCGCCCTCGGCAAGCAGATCTCGTCCGAGAAGGAGGTGAAGGACGCCGAACCGACGATCGCCTCCCAGACAGTCGTCGTCGACAAGCTGAAGGCGGGGCTCACCGGGATGCGGTCGAAGCTCGACCAGCTCGACTCGAAGCGCAACGAGCTGATCGCCCGCTCGAAGACCGCGGCGGCCCAGTCACAGGTCGCCGACGCCCTCGGCAGCATGGACGTCCTCGACCCCACGAGCGAGATCGGCCGCTTCGAGGACAAGGTCCGACGCGAGGAGGCCAAGGTGCTCGGCCAGCAGGAGCTCGCCGCGTCCAGCCTCGACGCGCAGTTCGAGGGCCTCGAGGACCTCGACCAGCAGACCGAGGTCGACGCTCGCCTCGCCGCCCTGAAGCTGGGCGCCCTCGACGCGTGACCACCGCCTCCGGCTCCCTCGCCCCGCCTCCCGCCGTGCACCGGCCGGGCGGCGGGGCGTCGCGCGTCGTCGCCGTGGACGTCGCGCGGGGGCTGGCGGTGCTCGGCATGTTCGCCGCGCACATGTGGCCGAGGGCCGAGCTCGACGAACGTGTCTTCGACGGCCGATCGGCGATCCTGTTCGCCACCCTCGCCGGCATCTCGCTGGGGTTGTCGTCGGGCGGTGCGCGTCCCGTCGCCCCGGGAGGACGTGCTCGAGTCGTCGGCTCCGTGCTGATCCGGGCCGCCGTGCTCGTGCTGCTCGGCCTCGTGCTGCAGGCCTGGAACGAGTACGTGCTCGTGATCCTGCCGTACTACGGCGTGATGTTCGCGCTGCTCGCCGTCGTCCTCTTCGCACCGCGACCGGCGTTGCTCGGGCTGGCCGCGGTCGTGACCGTCGTCGCGCCGTGGCTCGCCGACCAGGTGCCCGTGACGAACCTCGGCAGCCCGCTCGCGGGCGGGCTCGTGGGCCTCGCCCAGGATGCCCTGCTCGTCGGCTCCTACCCGGCGCTCGTCTGGCTGCCGTTCCTGCTCGTCGGGCTCGTCGCCGCCCGGAGCGACCTCCGGCGGCTGCGCACGGCCGTCGTCCTGTCCGTCGGGGGGACCGTCGCGGCGGTCGTCGGCTACGGGTCCCGGTGGCTGCCGGGCGCCTCCTCGTGGCCGGCCCTCGACCCGGCCGCGCACGAGGGAGCGCCGGCGGAGATCGTCGGCTCGGGCGGCACGGCGCTGGCCGTCGTCGGCCTGCTGCTGCTCGCCACACGACCGGCCTGGGCGGCAGGGCGCGCACTCGCCATCGGCCTGTCGCCGGTCGCGGCCGTCGGCAGCCAGCCGCTCACCATCTACTCGGCGCACCTCGTGCTGACGGCTCCCCTCTTCACCCTCTACCGCCTCGACGGCGGACGGTACGGCCTGCCCCTCGGCTGGTTGGTCGCGGCCGTCGTCCTCACGATCGCCTGGGCCGTCCTCTGGCGCCGGTTCGTCGGCCGCGGTCCGCTCGAGCGGGTCGTGGCCCGGGTGAGCAGGCCCTGGGGATGAGCGCGACCCGGCGCTCGGCGGACCGCGCTGTGCCAGACTCACGCGCATGAGGTTCGTCGTGGTCCCCCAGTGGCAGGGTTCTCCGTCGTCGAGGGCGATGCGGCTCGCCGAGGGCGCGTACGCCGTGCTCGGCGACCTGCCCGCGAAGTCGACCGCCCTGGTCGAGGTGCCGGTCGGCGCGGGCGACTCGCTCGGCACCCGCGTGCACAGGTTCTCGTCGGTCGTGGCCGTGGCCGCGTCGCTCCGCCGCGAGCTCGAGGCCGACGCCTCGCCCGCCCTCGTCGTGGGCGGCGACTGCGGCGTCGAGTACGCCGCTGTGCAGCACGCCCTCGGCCCCGACACCGCCGTCGTCTGGTTCGACGCCCACCCCGACCTGCACAGCCCGCGCACCAGCGAGAGCGGTGCCTTCAGCGGGATGGTCCTCCGGGCCCTCACCGGCGACGGCACGGACGAGCTCGGCGCCCTCGAGGCCGGCCCCGGCGCGAGGCGTCTGGAGCCGGGGCGGATCGTCCTCGCGGGCAGCCGCACCTACGACGACGCCGAGGACACCTGGGTCGAGAGCCGCCGCGTGCGCACCGTGTCGTCGCTCGACCTCACCCCGGAGGAGGTGGTCGAGGCGGTCGCCGCGACCGGTGCCACCGAGGTGTACGTGCACGTCGACCTCGACGTGCTCGACCCCGGCACCCTCGACGGGCTGCTCGAGCCGGTCCCCTTCGGCCTCGACCCGGCCGCCCTGATCGCGACGATCACCGCGCTCAAGGAGCGCTTCACCCTCGTCGGGGCGGGCCTGTGCTCGTTCGCCCCCGTCGACGCGGCCGCCGCGGCCGACGACATGGGCACGATCCTCCGCGTCGTCGGGGCGCTGGCCCGGTGAACGACGGCCCGATGAACGACGGCGCGGCTGACGACGGCGCGGCGAGCGACCACCGGCCCCGCGTCTCCGTCGAGCGCGACGGACACGTGCTCGTCATCGGCCTCGACCGCCCCGAGAAGCGGAACGCGGCCGACCTCCGGATGCTCCGCGAGCTCTCGCTCGCCTACGGCCTGCTCGACCGCGATCCCGACCTGCGGGTCGGCCTGCTCGTCGGCCAGGGCGAGCACTTCACGGCGGGCCTCGACCTCGGCGACGTCGCGCCCGCCGTCGGCGAGGACGGGCTCAGCCTCGTCCCCGAGGGCGGGCTGCACCCCTGGCAGGTCGAGGGGCGACAGCTCACGAAGCCCGTCGTCGCCGCCGTGCAGGGCACCTGCCTCACGCTCGGGGTCGAGCTCGCCCTCGCGAGCGACGTCGTCGTGGCCGAGGTCGGCACCCGCTTCGGGCAGGTCGAGGTGAGCCGCGCGATCCTCCCGTTCGGCGGGGCCACGATCCGGCTCCCCCGCCGGGTCGGCTGGGGCGACGCGATGCGCTGGATGCTCACCGGCGACCTGTTCGACGCCGAGGAGGCGCGGCGCATCGGGCTCGTGCAGGAGGTCGTCCCCGAGGGCGAGGCCCGCACCCGCGGCCTCGAGCTCGCGCGCCGCATCGCCGCCCAGGCCCCGCTGGCCGTGCAGGCGACGCTGGCGAACGCCCGGCTCGCGGTGCGCGAGGGCGACGCCGCCGCGGAGGCGCGGCTGCAGCCGGAGCTCGTGCGGCTCATGCAGTCCGGAGACGCGCGTCGAGGCATGGAGGCGTTCCTCTCGAGGACGACCGCGGAGTACGAGGGCGACTGACGCCTCCTCGGGTCGCCCTCCTCGGCACGGACGACGACGGGCCCGGACGTTGCGGGCCCCGGGCACACGCAGGAGCCCGCCTCCCCCTGGGGGGAGACGGGCTCGAGAACGAGGCGGATCGACCTACTTGAAGACGTCCTTGACGTCTTCGCCGACCTTCTTGGCGGACGCGCCGGCCTGGTCCTTCTGACCTTCGGCCTTGAGGCTGTCGTCGCCCTTGCGGTCTCCGATGGCCTCCTTCGCCTTGCCGGCGATGTCCTGAGCGGCGTTCTTGATCTTGTCGTCGAGTCCCATGGTGACCTCCTCGCTAACGGCGCTGTCTGCGCCTTTTCCAGCACCGTACGCCCTGGGGCCCGCGACGTCCTCCCCGGTCACCCAGTACTCAGAATCCGTACAGCCGTCGTTCATGCGGCTGCGGTGCGCTCCCCCGGCACTCGACAGGCCACCGGGACTACCGTCTGAGCCATGACGACTTATGACCTCATCGTGATCGGAGCCGGCGCGGTCGGCGAGAACGTGGCGGACTACGCCACCCGCAGCGGGCTGGAGGTGGCCCTCGTCGAGGCCGAGCTGATCGGCGGCGAGTGCTCGTACTGGGCCTGCATGCCGTCGAAGGCGCTGCTGCGCTCCACCTCGGTGATCCGGGCCGCGAAGTCCGTGGGCGGGGCCGCCCAGGCCGTGACCGGCGACGTCGACGTCGCGGCGGTGCTGCGTCGCCGCGACTCGTTCACGAGCGGCTGGGACGACTCGGGGCAGGCCGACTGGGTCGAGGGCGCGGGCATCGCCCTGCTCCGCGGCCACGCGACCATCACCGGCGTGAAGGAGGTGACGGTCGACGGGACCGTGCACACCGCCCGTCACGCCGTGGTCGCGGCCACCGGCTCCACCGCCCTGCTGCCCGACGTCCCCGGCCTGGCCGAGGCGCGTCCGTGGACGAGCCGCGAGGCGACCAGCGCGCAGACCGTGCCCCAGAGCCTCGTCATCGTCGGAGGCGGCGTCGTCGCCCTCGAGATGGCCACCGCCTACCAGGGCCTCGGCTCGACCGTGACGGTCATCGCCCGCAGTGGCCTGCTGGGCGTCCAGGAGCCCTTCGCCGGCGAGCTGGTCGGCAAGACGCTGAAGGAGCGCGGCGTCGACGTGCGCGTCGGCTCGTCCCCTGCCTCCGTGCTGCGCACCGAGCACGACACGGTCGAGGTCACCCTCGACGACGGCAGCGTCGTGATCGCCGACGAGATCCTCGTCGCGACGGGCCGTGTGCCGCGCACCTCCGACCTCGGCCTCGAGAACGTCGGCATCGAGCCCGGCGACTGGCTGCAGGTCGACGACACGCTGCTCGTGCACGGCACCGACTGGCTCTACGGCGTCGGCGACGTGAACCACCGCGCGCTGCTCACGCACCAGGGCAAGTACCAGGCCCGGGCCGCCGGCGAGGTCATCGCCGCCCGAGCCCTCGGCCGTGAGCTGCAGACCGAGCCGTGGGGTGCCCACGTCGCGACCGCGGACGACGCCGCCGTGCCCCAGGTGACGTTCACCGACCCCGAGGTCGCGAGCGTCGGCCTCACCGCGGACGCCGCCGAGAAGCGGGGCATCGACGTGAAGGTCGTCGACTACGACCTCGCCGGCGTGGCCGGGTCGGCCCTGCACTCGGACGACTACGAGGGGCACGCCCGGATCGTCGTGGACGAGAGCCGCAAGGTCCTCGTCGGCGCGACGTTCGTCGGGCCCGACGTCGCCGAGCTGCTCCAGGCCGCCACGATCGCCGTGGTCGGCGAGGTGCCGATCGACCGCCTGTGGCACGCCGTCCCGGCGTACCCGACGGTGAGCGAGATCTGGCTGCGCCTGCTCGACGCCTACGGGCGTCCGTGAGGAACCCCCTCCTCGACTCGCCGGTCTCGCGCCTCGGCTGCGCGTGGGCGACTGCCGTCGGGCTCGCGATCGGCGTGCCGCTCAGCGTCGGCCGGGTGCGCGTCGTCGGCGACCTGATCGTCTGCCGGGGCCTCCCCCGGTGGGCGTTCAAGCGGGGCGGCACCTGCGTCGGTCGGGTCTACCTGACCCGCGACAACGACGGCCCCCGCGTGCTGCAGCACGAGGCCGTCCACGTGAGGCAGTGGCAGAAGTACGGCATGCTGATGCCGTTCCTGTACTTCCTGGCCGGCAGCGACCCGCTGACGAACAGGTTCGAGATCGAGGCAGGCCTCGAGGAAGGCGGCTATCGATGACCCGCACCGTGATCATCACCGGAGCCAGCAGCGGCATCGGCCGGGAGGCAGCGATCGAGCTCGCGGCGGGAGGCGCCCAGGTGGCCGTGGTCGGCCGCAACGCCGAGCGCACCCGCGCCGTCGCCGACCAGGTCGGCGGCCGGGCGTTCCTGTCCGACTACGACCAGCTCGACGACGTGCGCCGCCTCGCGGACGAGCTTCTCGACGCGTACCCGCGCATCGACGTGCTGGCCAACAACGCGGGCGGCCTCGTCAGCGAGCGAGGCCTCAGCCACGACGGGCACGAGCGCATCCTGCAGTCGAACCACCTGGCGCCGTTCCTGCTGACGCGCCTCCTGCTGCCCCGCCTGCTCGAGAGCTCGGGCCGGGTCGTCTCGACGGCCAGCGTGGCCAACCTGTTCGGCAGCGTCCGGCTCGACGACCTGAACTGGGCGAAGCGGCCCTGGCTCGGCGGCTGGCGCCAGTACGGCACGAGCAAGATCGAGACGATCCTGTTCGTCCGCGAGCTCGCCCGGCGCACCGGCCTCGAGGCGTTCTCGTTCCACCCCGGCATCGTCAAGACGTCGTTCGGCTCGTCGTCGCCGATGTGGCGGATGGCGAACGTGCTCTCGAACGGCAACTACGGCATCTCGGCGCACGCGGGCGCCGTCCCGCTGATCCAGCTGTCGGGCCCGAGCTCGGTCAGCGTCGAGAACGGCACCTACTTCGACCAGCTGAAGCCGCACGGCCGCCTGCACCGGCACGCGCAGGACGACCTGCTGGCCGAGGCGCTCTGGGACCGGACGAGCGAGATCGTCGGGGTCGACCCCCAGGTCTGAGCGGCGCGGCCCGAGGCGAGCATCCACGTCGCCCCGGGTCACATCTCGGCGCGGCCCAGCCGCCAGTAGCCCATGAAGGCGACCTGGCGGCGGTCGACGCCGACCTCGCTCACGAGGAACCGTCGCAGCGCCTTGATCGCGCCCGCCTCGCCTGCCAGCCAGGCGTAGAGCTCTCCCTGCAGGGCGGCGCCGTGCTGCGCCTCGCCCTGCGGGACGTCCCAGAGGACGTCGTGCTCGATGTCGACCTCCTCCAGGTCGACGCCGCGGTGCCAGGCGGTCACGTAGCGGGCCGTCCAAGCCCGGACGGCGGTCTGCAGCGGAGCACCGTAAGCGGCGTCGGGAGCGTCGGCGGCCGGTGCCCCGCTGCCGGCCCGCGGCAGCCAGTGCACGGTCACGCCGGCCGGCGCCACCAGCGGCAGCACGTCGTCCGAGGTCGGCACCTCGAGGAACACGCAGCCCCGAGCGTCGGCCGGCAACGACTCGACGATGGACGAGATGGCGGGCACGGCGGTCTCGTCGCCGGCGATCATCACGGTGGAGGCACGGCCGGGCGCCCATTCGACGCCGCTGCCTGTGACCCCGCTCGTCGCGTCGGGCCCGATCAGCATCGCCTCGTCGCCGACGCGGGTACGGGCCAGCCAGGACGCCGCGGCACCCTGGTCGCCGTGGCTGACGAAGTCGACGTCGACCTCGCGGAGCTGCGGCCGGACGGCGCGTGCCGTGTAGGTGCGGAAGGCGTTCTGCTCGTGCCCCGGGAGCGCCCGCCAGGAGGGCCACCAGTCGTCGGTGGGGAACGTGTCGTAGCCGGTGGCCTCGAGGGGCAGCACCAGCTTGATCCGCTGGTCGAGGCCGTCGACGCCGAAGTCGGCGAGGTCGTCGCCGGCGAAGGTCACGCGGACGAAGTGCGGGCTCAGGGCCTGCAGGGCCGCGACGCGCACCCGGTACGGGCGGTGGGCGGGCTTCGGGCGGGCCTCGGGCGGGGCCTCTGTCGTGATCGTCACGGGTCGAGCCTAAGGCATGCCTTACCTAAGTCGACGGGACCCGTCTCGACGTCGAACGACAGGTGTCGACCACGAGACGAGGAGGCGCGCGCTCAGACCGCGGTCGCGCCCCGGTCGGTGGACACGCTCTGGTGGTGCGAGACCATGTCGTGCAGGTCGCGACGCAGGTCCCACGCGAAGCCCTCGGGGCCCCCGACCCACATGAGGTGTTCGGCCTCGGCCAGCGCGTCCGCGTCGACGTACATCTCGGCGAGCCACGCGCGCACGGCCCGCTCGACCGCCTCGCCGGACGCGCAGGCGAGTCCGCTGCCGGGCGCGCCCGAGCGGCGGTCGCGGGCGAGCCAGGTGACCGTGACGCGGCCCGGCGACGGCAGCTCCTCGATCTGGGCCGCGGTGTCGACCTCGACGAACACCTGGCCCCGGGCGCAGATCGGCAGGGCCGCGAGCATGGCACGGAGCGTGGGGACCGAGGAGGCGTCGCCCGCGAAGAGCACGCGGATCGCGTCGTACGGGAGGGGCGGGTCGGCGAAGTCGAGGAACATGTCCCGCCCAATGTAGGTGAGCCTTGCCTCATCCGCCACTCGGCGGCCGGCGCTCGCGGCAGGTGCACAGGCGCCGCCCGTTCGGGCGCACGCGCGGCCCGGTGCCGGGCCGACCCCCGTGTAGTAGATTCTCTGACGTCCACGGGTCCGGCAGCGACCTGGGGGCGAGGGGCGGCGCGTCAGTCCGGCAGCGACGACGTGCCAGCCGTGGTCCGACGTCCACAAGCGACGACGGTCCTCCTTCGACCGGAGCGTGCAGGTCGCCACGAGCGACGGTGCACGCCGACCCGAACCGCTCCCGAAAGGCACCTCCACCGCCATGCGCCCCTCCCGCCTCCTCGTCCCCGTGGTCGCCGCCGCCGCCTCCCTCGCCCTGCTCGCCGGGTGCACCGCGGGCGGCTCCGACGCCCCGCGCGGCGGATCCGACGCGACGGTCACCGTGGGCCTCGTGCTCGAGCCCTCCGACCTCGACGTCCGGACCACCTCGGGCATCGCCCTCGACCAGGTGCTGATCGACAACGTCTACCAGGGCCTCGTCGGCCGCACGCAGGACAACGAGATCGTCGACGTGCTGGCCAGCGAGCACACGATCAGCGCGGACGGCCTGACCTACACGTTCACGCTGCAGGACGGCGTGACGTTCCACGACGGTGCCCCGATGACGGCAGCCGACGTCGTGTGGTCGCTGCAGCAGGTCGCCGACGACGAGTCGCTGGCGGGCCACGCCGACCTCGCCTCTGTCGCCGACATCAGCTCGCCCGCCGACGACACCGTCGTGCTCACGCTGTCGCAGCCCGACTCGGCTCTGCTGTTCGCGCTGACCGGCCGTGCCGGGCTCGTCCTCGAGCAGGCGGCCACCAACGACCTCTCGACCACCGCCAACGGGACCGGGCCCTTCACGCTCGGCTCGTGGACCCAGGGCGACAACCTCCGCCTCGAGCGGAACGCCGACTACTGGGGCGAGGCGGCCGGCGTCGCCGGGGTCGTGTTCCGCTACGTGACGGACGGCTCGGCCGCGATCAACGCGACGCTCTCGGGCGACCTGGACGTGCAGACGGCGGTCGACGCGACCCTCGCCTCCCAGTTCGACGGCGTCGACGGCATCACGGTCGAGGAGGGCCAGACGACCGACAAGTACACCCTCGCCTTCAACAACGCGGTCGCCCCCTTCACCGACCCGCGGGTGCGCCAGGCGATCCGGATGGCCGTCGACAACGACGCCCTGATCGCGGCCGTCGGCGGCTCGGCCGTCGACCAGGGCGGACCGATCCCCGAGCTCGACCCCGGCTACGAGGACCTGACGGACGTCGACGCCTACGACCCCGACCAGGCGAAGCAGCTGCTGGCGGAGGCGGGCCACGCCGACGACCTCGACCTCACGCTCGAGTACGCGAACTTCTACCCCGCCGCGATCGGCGACGTGCTCACCACCCAGCTCGCCGACGTCGGCGTCACGCTGACGGTGCAGCAGGTCGACTTCACGACCTGGCTCGACGACGTGCTCGCGCCGCCCGCCGACGGCGGCACGCGCGACTTCCAGCTGAGCATGGTGAACCACGCCGAGACCCACGACTTCTCGAACTGGGCCGACCCGACCTACTACTGGGGCTACGACTCGGCTCCCGTCCAGCAGGTGTACGCCGAGTCGCTGGCCGCGACCGACCCCGAGGTCGCCGCCTCGAAGCTCGCCGAGGCCGCCCGGATCGTCTCGGAGGACGCCCCGGCCGAGTGGCTGTACACCGCCACGACGCTGACGGCCGTGCGCGACGGCGTGACGGGCTTCCCGACGTCGTCCACCAGCACCCGCCTCGACCTGTCCGCGCTGGCCGTCTCGGAGTGACCCGCTTCCTGCTCGGACGCACGGCCCTCTTCGCCCTGGGGCTCGTGGTCGCGAGCGTGCTGATCTTCGCGGCGCTCCGCCTCCTGCCCGGCGACGTGGCGCAGGCGATCGCGGGCACGACGGGCTCGCCCGCCCAGGTCGCGGCGTTGCGCGAGCAGCTCGGCCTCGACAGGCCGATCGTCGCGCAGTACCTCGACTGGGCGGGCGGGCTGCTGCGGCTCGACCTCGGGGAGTCGCTCGTGACCGGCAGCCCCGTCGCCGGCGAGATCGCCGAGAAGCTCGGCGTCACCCTGCCCCTCGCGGGTCTGTCGCTCGTCTTCGGCCTGCTGATCGGAGTGCCCGCGGGTGTCTGGGCCGCGGCCCGGCACCGCCGTCCCGTCGGCCTCGTCGTCGGCGTCGGCTCACAGCTGCTCGCCGCGGTGCCGGCCGTCTGGCTCGGCATGCTCCTCATTGCCCTCTTCGCGGTGACGCTCGGCTGGCTGCCCACCCAGGGCTGGCCCCTCGACGGCTGGCAGGACCCCGGGCGAGCGCTCCGCTCGCTCGTGCTGCCTGCCCTCACGATCGGCATCATCGAGGGTGCGGTGCTGCTGCGCTTCACCCGGTCGGCCGCGATCGGCGCGCTCGACCAGGACTACGTCCGCGCCGCCGCGGCCAAGGGCATGACGCTCGACCGCGCGCTGCTCCGGCACGGCCTGCCGAACGTGATGCTCAGCGTCGTCAGCGTGCTCGGCCTGCAGGTCGTCGGTCTCGTGGTGGGCGCCGTCGTCGTCGAGCAGCTCTTCACGCTGCCCGGTCTCGGACGGATGCTCGTCACCGACGTCGGCCGCCGCGACCTCACCAAGGTCCAGGGCGAGCTGATGACGCTCACCGCGATCGTCCTGTTCGTCGGGCTGCTCGTCGACGTCGCGCACCGTCGGCTCGACCCCCGGCTGCGCGAGGTCGAGCGATGAGGCGCGGCTCGTTCGTGCGCGCCCTGCTGCGCCGACCCCAGGGCGCGGCAGCCCTCGCCTGGCTGGCCCTCGTCGCCCTCGCCGCGGCGGTCAGCCCCTTCTGGACCCCGGCCGACCCGTTCCGCACGGATCCCTACTCGGCCTGGCTGCCCCCGTCGGGGACGCACCTGTTCGGCACCGACGCCGTCGGCCGCGACATCGCCAGCTACGTGATGGCCGCGAGCGGCACCACCGTGGTCGTCGCCGTCTCCGCCGGCCTCCTCGCGCTCGTCGTCGGGCTCGGCCTCGCCGCCCTCGGCTCGCTGACCGCCCGGATCGTGCGCGAGTCGGTCGCCGTGCTCATCGACGTGCTCGTGGCGTTCCCGACCATCCTCGTCGCGATGGCCCTCGCCGCGGCGTTCGGCGGGTCGCTCGGGGTCGTCGTGGTCGCCGCCGGCCTGGGCTACGGGGTGACGATCGCCCGCGTCTCCCGCAGCGAGATCCGCCGGGTCGCCCGGGAGGACTACGTCACCGCCGCCCGCGCTTCGGGCGCCGGGACCGCGACGGTGCTGCTGCGGCACGTGCTGCCGAACATCGCGCCGGTGTTCGTCGTGCAGCTGTCGCTCGCGATGGCGACGTCGATCCTCGCGGAGGCGGGGCTGTCTTTCCTCGGCTACGGTGCGTCGGCCGAGACGGCCTCGTGGGGGCGCCTCCTCGCGGACCTGCAGAAGTTCCTCGGCGTGCACCCGTGGACGATCCTCTGGCCCGGGCTCGCGATCACGCTGACCGTGCTGGCGCTGAACCTGCTGGGCGACGCGGTGCGCGACGCCGCCGACCCGCGCCTCCGCGGAGGCGGGCGACGTGCCGGCCTGTCCGTGGACCCCGGCGCCCCGGCCGCCCCCACGGCCGCGCCTGCCGCTGCCGACTCCCCCGCCGCCTCCCCCGGAGTGACCTCGTGAGCCTCGACGTCGACGATCTGACCGTGACGATCGACGGGCGCCGCGTCGTCGACGGCGTCTCGCTGCACCTCGCGGACGGAGCCCGCCTCGGCCTGATCGGCGAGTCCGGCTCGGGCAAGTCGATGACGACGCTCGCCGTGCTCGGCCTGCTGCCGCCGCAGGCCGTCGTGACGGGCAGCATCCGCCTCGACGGCCGCGAGCTCGTCGGCCTCTCCGACCGGCAGCTCGCCCCGCTGCGGGGAGCGGCGATCGCGGCCGTGTTCCAGGACCCGCGCACGGCCCTCGACCCCGTCATGACCATCGGGCGTCAGGTGGCCGAGCCGCTGCGCCTGCACGGCCGCGTCTCGCGGGCCGACGCGCGCCGCCGGGCCGTCGAGGCCCTGGCCGAGGTCGGGCTCGACGAGTCGGTCGCCGACTCCTGGCCGCACCAGCTGTCGGGCGGCCAGCGGCAACGCGTCGTCATCGCGACGGCGCTGATCGCCCGCCCCGCCGTGCTGCTCGCCGACGAGCCCACGACCGCGCTCGACGTGACGACCCAGGCCGAGGTGCTCGCGCTGTTCCGCCGGCTGGTCGACGAACGCGGGGCCTCGCTCCTGTTCGTGACCCACGACCTCGCGGTGCTGGCCCAGGTGGCCGAGGAGGCGGCGGTGCTGTCCCGGGGACGCGTGGTCGAGAGCGGGCCGGTCGCCCGCCTCCTCGGCTCGCCTGCCCACCCCGTGACGCGCGGCCTCGTCGAGGCCACGCGGGCGACGACCTGGAGGGCACCGTGACCGACTCGGACACGCAGCACGTCGACGGAGGCACCGGGCCGCTGCTCAGCGGCCGCGGGCTCTCGCGCACCTTCACGCTGCCCCGCCGATCGCCGCTCCAGCCCGGGCCCGTGCGGCACGCCCTCGTCGAGGCCGACCTCGACGTCGGGCGGGGCGAGAGCGTCGCCCTCATCGGCGAGTCCGGCTCGGGCAAGTCGACCCTGGTGCGCCTCCTGCTCGCGCTCGACCGGCCGACCGCCGGCACCGTGACGTTCGACGGGCGGGAGGTGCGTCCCGACCGCGCGTCGCGCCTCCGCTGGCTGCGCCGCCGCACGGGCGTCGTGCTGCAGGACCCGTACAGCTCGCTCGACCCCCGCATGCGGATCGGCGACGTCGTGGCCGAGCCGCTGCGCCTGCTGCACGTGCCGGGCGACCACGAGCGCATGGTCGCCGACGTGCTCGACCGTGTCGGACTCGACCCCCAGGGCGTCGACCTCTGGCCGCACGAGCTGAGCGGCGGCCAGCGACAGCGGGTCGCCCTGGCCCGTGCCGTCGTGCACGGCCCCGACCTGCTGGTCGGCGACGAGCCGATGAGCGCGCTCGACGTGACCGTGCGCGCGCAGATCCTCGGCCTGTTGGCCGAGCTGCGCCACGACCTCGGGCTGTCGCTGCTGATCGTCTCGCACGACGTGGGGCTCGTGCAGCACCTCAGCGACCGGGTGGCCGTGCTGCAAGGCGGCCGCATCGTCGAGCAGGGCGCCACCGCCGACGTGCTCGGGCGGCCGCAGCACGACTACACGAAGCGGCTCATCGCGTCCGTGCCGACCCTCGACGGGTCCTGACCGCGCGCCTCACCAGCAGTCGGGGTGCCGCCGCTGCCAGCGCAGCCGGCGCTCGAGCTGCGCGCCGATCGCGAGCAGCACGTCCTCGCGGCCCGGTCGGCCGATCAGCTGGACCCCCGCGGGCAGCCCGTCGACCTCGGCCACCGGCAGCGTGATCGCCGGCAGGCCCGCCACGTTCACGAACGAGGTGAACGGCGACACGAGGCACTGCTGCTCGAAGGCCCGCTCGGGGTCGTCGGCGTCGTGCCAGCCGAGAGCCGGCGGCAACAGGGCGAGCGACGGCGTCAGCACGGCGTCGAAGCGGTCGAAGGCCGCGACGACGCTCTGCTCGAAGGCGCTGAGGCCGGCGAGGGCGGCGCCCAGCTCGCGGGCGCCGAGCTCGCGGCCACGGCGGACGAGCCACGCCGTCATCGGCTCGAGCAGCGCGAAGTCGGCGTCGGTCTCGGCCGGGATGCCCGCCGCTCCGGCCTGCCAGATCGTGCGGAACAGGGCCGGGTAGTTCGGGGACCCCGGGTCCGAGCCGGGCAGCGTCGCGTCCTCCACGCCGTGACCCAGCACATCGAGCTGGTCGGCGGTGTCGCGCAGCACCCCGAGGAGGCGCGGGTCGACCCGGACGTCGTACGCGTCGTCCCACGGGCTGGCCGTCAGCACCCCGAGCTGGAACCGCCCCTCGCCGCGGACGGCGGTGCCGAGCCACGCCCCGTCGGGCGAGCCGGGCGCCCGCAGGGCGAAGTGGTCGCGCGGTGCCCGTCCGTCGGGCGAGACCATGGCGTCGAGCAGCATCGCGGCGTCGGCGACGGTGCGGGCGATCGGGCCGCCGACGGCGAGGCCGCCGAGGCTCGTGATGCCCGACTGGGCCGGCACCCGGCCGCGCGAGGGCTTGAGGCCGACGAGCCCGGTCACGGCGGCGGGGATGCGGATCGAGCCGCCGCCGTCCGAGCCGGGGGCGAACGGCAGCAGGCCGGCGGCGACCGCGGCCGCCGCTCCCCCGCTCGAGCCGCCGGCGCCGAGGTCGCGACGCCAGGGGTTGCGCGTGACGGGACCGACCACCGGCTCGGTGTAGCCCGTGAGGCCGAACTCGGGCGTCGCCGTCTTGCCGAGGCTGACCGCGCCGGCCTCGCCCAGCACCGCGGAGATCTCCGAGTCCTGCTCGGCGACGCGCCCGCGGGAGAGCCGCGAGCCGAGACCGGTCGGCAGGCCCGCACGGTCGGTGAGGTCCTTGTCGGCCAGGGGCAGGCCCCACAGTGGGGCGGTGCTGCGGCCGGCGCGCCCGAGGGCGTCGGCCCGGCCGCGCGCGGCGTCAGCCCCGACCGCGACGAACGCGCCGACGCCGTCGGCGCCTGAGTCGAGCCGGTCGATCCGCGCCAGGTAGTGGTCGGTCAGCTCGCGGGGCGTGACCTCGCCGCGGCGGAGCCAGTCCCACTGCTCCTGGGCGCTCAGGTGGTGGAGTTCGAACACGCCCCCGAGCCTAGGCGCAGGGCACGCGGCCCTCAGGCGCGCGGAGCGGAGTCACGACGACGCCGCTTCTTCAGCGACTTCTGCATCGTGACCGTGCCGAGCCAGCGGCCGAACTTGAACCCGACCCGGCCCATCCGGCCCACCTCGACGAAGCCGAGCCGCGCGTGCAGGGCGATCGACGCGTCGGCCTTGGCGTCGGCGATGACCGCGATCATCTCGCGGATGCCGGCCTCCCTGCAGGCCTCGACCAGCGCCTCCAGCAGGGCCCGGCCGAGGCCACGTCCGGTCGCCGCCGCCCGGAGGAAGATCGACGTCTCGACCGTGTACCGGTAGGCGGCCTTGCCGCCCCACGGCGTCGCGTGGGCGTAGCCGAGCACCTCGCCGGCCGGGCTGACCGCCACGAGGAACGGCATGCCGAGCTTCTGCCCGACGGCCGCCTTGCGGCGCCACTCGGCCAGGGTCGTCGCCTTCTCGTCGAAGGTCACGCTCGAGTTCGCGACGTAGTGGGAGTGGATCTCGCGGACGTACGGCAGGTCGGCGGGCTCGAGCGGCCTGATCTCGAACGAGAACTCGGGCTCGGGGGCCGGCGCAGGGCGGAGCCGACGGGGCAGCTGCCGCCTCTGCTGGTATTCCTCCTCGAGCACGTCCCCACTCTGGCACGCCGCGACCCCCTCATTCAGGAAGATCGGTCCTGGATCGCGCGTCGGGGGGAAGGCGAGTCCTGACCTGTGCACGATGCAGGAGGCGCCGCCCGCGATCTCCTGAACCGCGAAGGAGGCGCGGGTCCGGCACCGAGGAGGCGCGGGCAGACCAGCGAGCTCAGGGCAGATCGGGCAGGCGCCAGTCGACGGGCGTGCCGCCCTGCTGCACGAGCAGCTCGTCGACGCGGCTGAACGGCCGCGACCCGAAGAACCCGCGCGACGCCGACAGCGGGCTCGGGTGCGCCGACTGCACCGTCGGGACGTCGCCGAGCAGCGGCACCAGCGACGCCGCGTCGCGCCCCCAGAGCAGGCCCACGAGCGGTCCGCCGCGGGCCGCGAGCACCTCGACGGCCCGCTGGGTGACGGGCTCCCAGCCCTTGCCGCGGTGCGAGCCGGCCTCGCCGGGACGCACCGTCAGCACGCGGTTGAGCAGCATGACCCCGTTGCGCTGCCACGAGGTGAGGTCGCCGTGCGCGACGGGCGGGTGGCCGAGGTCGTCCTGCAGCTCGCGGTAGATGTTCGCGAGGCTGCGCGGCACGGGCCGGACGTCGGGGGCCGTGGCGAACGAGAGACCTATCGGGTGGCCGGGCGTCGGGTAGGGATCCTGGCCGACGACGAGCACCTTCACCTCGTCGAGCGGCGTCGTGAAGACACGGAGCACGGCCTCGCCCGCGGGCAGGTAGCCGCGACCGGCGCGCACCTCGGCGCGGAGGTACTCGCCCATGTCGGCGACGAGCGGCGCGACGGGCGCGAGCGCCTCAGCCCAGCTCGGGTGCACCAGGTCGGCGAGCGGGCGCGCGATCACTCCGCGCCCAGCGAGCCGACGGACACGCCGACGACGTCGCCCTGCTCGTCGACCTGCGGCTCCACTCGCCAGACGCTGCCGCGGCCGAGCACGGTCAACGCGCCCTCCCCGACGACGAGGGCGGTGTGCTCGTCGATCGCGACGCCTCCTCGGACCATGCCCGCCTCGGTCGCGGCGACCAGGCGCGTGAGCGTGCCCCACTGGGCGGCGTGCACGTCGACGGCGAGGTCGACGAGGCCGAGGCCCTCGCCGAGCTCGACCTCGTCGAGGTCCTCCGCGGCGTCCTGGGGGCAGACGGGGACGTCGCCGATCAGCCAGCCGCCGAGCAGGGCCCGGTCGGCCGCGATCGCGGCACCGGCCGAGAACCCGACGTACGGCAGGCCGTCGCTGACGAGGAGGCGCACCTGGTCGACCAGCGGAGCCACCGCCTCGAGGTAGGCCGGCGTCAGCCCGCCGCCGACGACGAGGCCGTCGACGTCGCTGAGCACCCGGGTGTCGAAGACGTCGCCTGCCTCGACCACGGTCGTGACGGCCTCGCAGCGGCCGCCGGACGCGATGAGGGCGGGGAACCCGGCGCGCCACTCCTCCGAGGGCGAGTCGTCGGCGACGACGATCAGCACGCCCACGCGCGGGACGTCGCGCCCGACCGCGCGGCCGCGGACCGCCGCCTCGGCGACGAAGAGGTCGTAGAGCCCGGGCTCGTCGGGCGCCCAGCCGCCGCCCACCAGGTGGATGCTCACGAGACGTCGCCCTGTCCGGCGTCGCGGGTGACGGGAGGCAGGGCGCTCCAGGGGAAGGTGATCCACTGGGAGGTGCGCTTCCAGGTGAAGTCAGGCTCGAGGATCGTCTGGGGCTTGCTGTAGAGGCACACCGTGCGCACCTCGGAGGCGACCTCCGCGAGCAGGTCGCGGACGAGGGCGAGCGTGCGGCCCGAGTCGGAGACGTCGTCGACGACGAGCACGCGCTTGCCCGCCAGCGCCGGGGCGTCGAGCGTCGGGGGCAGCAGCACGGGCTCGGGCAGGCGCTCGTCGACGCCCGTGTAGAACTCGACGTTGATCGAGCCGCACATCTTCGTGTCGAGTGCGTACGAGATCGCGCCGGCGAGCACGAGGCCTCCACGGGCCACGGCGACGATCACGTCGGGCGTGAAGTCGGCCGCCACGACGTCGCGGGCGAGGTGCCGTGCGGCCTCGCCGAACTCGAGCCAGCCGAGGACCTCGCGCTCTGCCGACGGTGCGGGACCGGGAGCAGAGGAGGCGGCGGCTGCGGCAGGGGCAGCGGCGTCAGGATCTCCCGCCACGTCGTCCTCCACCACGACGGGGGCCGTTGTGGCCGACGAGGGGTCGAGGTCGGACGGGGCGTCGGGTGAGGAGACCATCCCGCAACCGTACCGGGCCGTGGCGCAGTCGGCGACGCCCGTCGCGGGACGAGACGTCCCTGCCGGTCGGCCCCTGGACCTCGTCGGCAGGCGGGCGAGGAGCGGGCCGACTCAGGGCCCTGAGGTGGCGGGCGGACGAGCCGCTCCGCTCCGTGCGGAGTCGTCCCAGGAACGGCGAGCTCTAGGATCAGCGTCATGAGCGACCCTTCTTCTCCGCTGCCCACGTCCGACCTCACCTCGGCAGCACTCACGGACGAGCAAGGGTCCCTCGCCGACACCGCTCGTGACGAAGTCCAGGCGTTCCTCGCCAGCCCTGCCGAGGGCATCCACGACGCGGCCGCGGCCGCCGTCTTCGCCCTGGAGCACGCCGTCGATGCCCACGTCCCCGTCGCAGACCTCTCGGCGGCTCTCGACGCGAGCCCCGAAGCCGTCCAGGCGATCATCGACCACGACATCGATCTCGAGGCGCTGCACCCCGACAACAACGCCGGCTGACCACGACGCGTCGCCCGCGGCCAGCCACCGTCGGCGCAGGTGCACCACGGGCCGGCGTCCAGGCCCCGTCAGCGGTCGGGCTGCTCCCACCGGCCGCCGGGCGGCGCGAACACCGTGTCGACGCCGTCCGACCAGAGCAGCGAGTCGGGTGCGCGGTCGGTGACCCCGGGCAGACCCGAGTCGGCGACGAGCTCGTCGTCGAGGTCGACCAGCTCGGCGCGGCGCAGCGTCCACGACGCGTGCTCGTTCGGCCAGTAGCGGGTGCGTCCGCCGCGGGCCACGTGCATGCCCCACCGGCCGGTGAGGAAGTCCGCGAGGGGGTCGCCGGCCACCTCGTCGGCGAGCGGGCGGACGGCGAGGCGGCTGGACGGCCGCGCTCCGGGGCCGTGGCGGCGGGAGGCGTACTCGACGACGCCTCCTCGTTCTCGTCTCGACATCGACGCCCAGCGGTAGGGCAGGCCGAGACCGGCCTGCGCGCCGAGCACCGGCAGCAGCTTCTGCGCCTCGAGGGTGCGGAACACGACGCCGCGGCGGCCGAGGTCGTCGACCGAGTACAGCCGCACGTTCGTCTCGAGGAACGAGCCCGCCCACGGGACTGCGGGCAACGGCCCGAACGCGCTGCCCGAGAGGCGGAACGGGATGAGCCCGACCCACGTAGACCCGTCGTGCACGTCGGGCCGGGTGCCGGGCGGCAGCAGGGGCGCGACCCGCTCGGGCTCCACCCGCCAGTGCGCGAACGCCAGGCCGCCCCAGTGCTGACGCACGAAGGGGCGACGGAGCAGAGGAGGCGCGGCGGCCGACACCGGGGAGGCGTCCAGCGGGGAGGCGGTCATGACGCCACGCTAGCTACCCCTCCGTCGCGCGCACCCAGTCCACGACCATGCGGCTCTCAGCGGGCGTCGTCTCGTCGGGCGAACCCGGCCAGCGGCCGCCGACGGCGAGGGAGAACAGCACATGGAACGGCTGCGTGAACACCCACCGCAGCCCGTCCGGCGCGGACGCGCGGTCGACGCGCTGCACCTCTTCGTCGTCGATCGTCCAGGTGACGGCGTCGACGGTGCGCGTCACCGCGAAGACGTGGAAGTCGTCGGACAGGGGGACGTCGTGGACCGCGTCTCCCCCTGCCTGCGCGTCGGTGGTCGGCGCCGTGAGCGTGCCGCCGTGCAGCAGGTGCGTCGAGGTGCCGGTCGAGAACGGGGTCTCGACGACGTCGACCTCGCCGGCGGCCGGCCAGCCGACGGTGTCGACCGAGTCGCCGAGCAGCCAGAAGGCAGGCAGCAGGCCGGTGCCGTCGGGCAGCCGGACGCGTGCCGCGACCGTGCCGGCCCCGAACGACCGCTTCGTCTGCGTCGTGATCCGACCGGAGGTGGCCGAGCCGTCGGCGCCGACGGTCGCGGTGATCACGAGGTGCCCGTCGCCGTCCAGCACGGCCGCGTCGGCCGTGTACGTCTGCAGCTCGTCGTTGCCCCAGCCGCCCGCACCGGTCTGCGCCGTCCACGACGCCGCGTCCGGCGGCGTGCCCGCGGGGCCGTCGAAGTCCTCGGTCCAGGTCGCGTCGCCGAGCGGGGCCTCGATGCCGGTCGCGGCGCGCACCACCGGCACGACGACGGAGGCGCCCACCAGGACGAGGGCGAGCACGCCCGAGCCGGCGGCGACGACGCCCGCGACCACGGCAGGGCGCGCCGCGAGGCGGCCGGCGCGCCGGGCGACTCGGCGGCCGACCGGGCCGTCGTCCCCGCGGCCAGCGTGGCGACTCACGACGCCTGGTCCGCCGTGCCGACTCCCAGGGCGTCGAGCAGCGCGACCGGCTCGGTCAGCACCCGCCGCGCGGCCCGCTCGACGACCTCCGGCGACGGGGCGCCCGCCCCGAGCGCGACGGTCACCTGCACCACCCCGTCGACGATGAGGAGCTGCACGCTGACCGCGCCGGGGCCGACCGGGTCGACGGCGTACGCCGCCTCGGCGGGGCGGCCGTCGCGGACCCACGGCAGGCGCTGGATCGAGCGGACGACACCGACCGAGCTGAGCGAGACGCGCGCGGGGACGCTGCCGGGACGGGCCGCGGAGGGACCTGGTCCGCCGGACGCCGTCGGCGGGGCGGATCGGCGCGGCCTCAGCGTCTCGCGTGCGGCACCGATCGCGAGGGCGGCGAGCGGCCGTCCCGACGACACGGTCGCCCGCAGGGCCCGCTCCACGGCGAGGGCGTCCAGGCCGCCGCCGATCGGCAGGGCGGTGACGAAGTTGCCGGGCACCTGGTCGTCTCCGTCGAGCCACTGCCGCACGTCGTAGACGACGTCGCTCAGCGGGTCGAGGTCGACCCCCTCGTCGAGCAGGGCACGGCGGAGCATCACGAGCACCGCGGCGGCGAACGACGGGGCCGGGTCGACCTCGCGGAGGCGGCGGCGGAGCGCCCGGTACGCCTCGACGGTGCCCTCCGCACGGACGACCACCACGCGGTGCGGGGCCGGGCCGCCCGCGGACGGAGACGGAGCGGAGCGGGCCGCGTCGACGTGGGCGTCGTGCCGCGCCTCGGCCCGGGACGCGGGCGTCAGAGCGCCTCCGCGGCTGGTGCCCCGGCTGGCGACGAGACCGAGCACACGACGCGGGTGGCGCACGAAGGTCGCGACGAGGGCCGACACGAGCGGACGTCGCGCCCCGACCGCGGTGATCCACTCGGGCATGGCCGAGCCCGCGGCGAGGTCGATGAGCGCGCCGGGCAGGGCCGCGGTGAAGCGGGCGTCGACCACGGCGTGGTCGTAGACGGCGAGGAGGTGCTGGCCGGAGAGCACGAACTGCACCGGCAGCGAGCGGTCGACCCGGTCGGCGAGCGCCGAGAGCGCCGCGGACGCGTCGAGCCGGCCGAGCTCGCCGGTCTCGTCGACGACGACCATGCGCTGGACGGCCGCGTCGAGCCGGGTCGCGTCCCAGGTCCAGTGGCCGGGCCGGCCGGGGAGCAGCCCGACGCGCGCGTCCGGCCCGACGGAGGCGACGCGTCGGAGCGCCGCCACGAGCGCGTCGCGGGTCGGCAGCTCGAGCGGGCCGAGCCGGCTGAGCACGTGCCAGGAGGCGGCGAGGCGGTCGAGGGGCGGCATCCTGAGCTGGCGGGGAGCCTCCGGGACGTCGTGGGGGCGGGGCTGCGTGACGGTCACGATCGGTCCTGTCGGTCGGGGGCGGCGGGGGTGGTGCCCTCGAGCACCCAGAGCTGCACGCCACCGTCGTCGATGACGTTCGTCCAGCGGGCGTCGGCGTCGAGCTGGTCGGCGAACCGGTCGAGGGCGCCCGCGGGGTAGAGGCCGTACAGGTCGCCGTAGTCGCGCATCTGCTGGGTCAGGAGGAGGTAGGTGGGCTCTCCCTCGAACACGAGGTCGCTCGTGAGGTCGCGCTCGACGGTGGGGTCGTCGAACGACTCGCCGAGCCAGCCGTCCCAGGTCGTCATGCTCGCGTCGTAGAGCGGGTCGGCCGCGGCCTGGGCGACGTAGTCGCCGACCATGCGGCCGGGGCCCACGGGTACGGGGCTGAGGAGGCGGGACGGGACGGACATGGTCCGCAGCAGCTCGCTGCCGACCTCGACGGCGCGCGGCTGCACGACGTTGGCGAACCAGCCGCCGTAGTAGGCCTGGGCGCTGCCGAGGGCGGCGGCGACCACCAGCACGGCGGCGACGAGCGGGACCACGGCGCAGGGAGCGCCGGGCGCACGCGGGACGAGGAGGCGCGTCACCAGCGGCGCGACGAGCACGACGCAGCCGGGCAGCGAGTAGAGGTACACCCGGAAGAGGGCCTCTCCCCCGTAGCTCTGGCCGGCGAGCAGGCCAAAGGGCGCGAAGGCGAGCACCGCCGCGACGAGCACGTGCTGGCGTCGCGCCACGGCTCGCGGGTCGAGCCGACGGTCGACGACGCGGGACGCTCCTCGGCGGAGGCGCCCGGCCAGCAGCCCGTGGCCCGCGACGCCCCCGGCGAGCGCCCACAGCGCGACCGCGGTGCCGCGTGCAGCGAGGGAGGTGACGGTCTGGCCGGTGCTGCCCGCCCCGGTCTGCGGCGTCCGGGCGTTGGCCAGCGGGTCGGCCCCGGAGAACAGCGCCGACGAGCCGAGGTCGGCCGTGTGCAGCAGCAGCCAGCCCCCGGCGGCGAGCCCGAACGCGAGGCCGAGCCAGCGCGGGCGGACGACGCCGAGCGCGCCGAGGGCGAGCGCGGCGAGGACGAGCCAGTACGGCGTGAGCTGGTGGGTCACGACGACGGCTGCGAAGGGCACGACGGCGAGCAGCCCGAGCGCCGGGCGACGACGGCTGTGCACGAGCAGGACGAGCACGCCGAGCGCGAGGACCCAGCCGACGGCCTGCGGCGACAGGTAGTCCTGCCCCACCCAGCCCAGCGCCTGGGCGAGGAACGCGGCCACGAATGCCTGGCGGTGGGTCTGCCCGAGGCCCCGGGCGAGCGAGAACACGGCGAGGACGGCGAAGGCCTGGACGAGGACGGCGAACCACTGGGCCAGAGCGATCGGCGTGGTCCCCGTGACCGTGCAGAACCAGGCGACGGCACTGAAGGCCCCCGGCCAGCCGCCGTAGATGTCGACCCCGGTGGCGACCGACCCGTGCTGCTGGAGGTAGTCGATCACCCCCAGGTGCTTGTACGTCCAGCCGTAGATCGGCTCGGCGGTGCCGAGCGCGGTGGGCAGCCTCAGGCAGGCGAGCGACACGGCGAGCGCCAGCACCCGGTCGGAGGCACGTCGGCCCCGCAGGGCGAGGACCGCAGCCACGGCCGACAGGGCGATCGACGCCGGGACCCCGGGCACCGTGCTGACCAGGAGACCGAGGGTGGTGTGCCGTGAGTCGGGGATCGCGGGGAGGGACCCGAGGCAGAGGGCCGCGGCGACGGCCATCAGGAGGCGGGCGGGCGTGAGGTGCGCACGGACCGGCGCGGAGGTGCGGGCGACGCGAGCGGCGCGGGCGACGCGCCCCGGGACGGTGCGCCGCGCCTCCTCGTCCCGTCGGGCGCCCGGCGCTGCGGGACGATCGAGCAGGTCGGTCACGAGGCGGTCCCGCCGACGACCCGCGCGACCCGCCGACCGCTGCCGGCCCTCAGCCGCGCGAGGCGGAGGGCGCCCGCGACGACGAGCGCGACCCCTAGGCCGGCGAGCACGAGCCGTGGCGACCACAGCCCGGCCGTCGCGGCCGCCGTCGTGAGCAGGACGATCAGGGAGAGCCCCGTGACGGGCACGACGACGGCCGCGGCCGAGCGACGAAGGCGCAGCCACGAGGCGAGGACCGCTCCCGGGCCGATCAGCACGGCTGCCGCGACGAGGGGCAGCTGGAGCCAGGACGGCAGCAGCCCGGGCGCGGCGACGAGGGCGGCCGCCCCGGAGAGCACGGCGGCACGAGCGGCGAGACGGCGCACGTCGGCCTCGGAGCGGACCGTTGCCGTTGCCGTGGCCGTGGCCGGAGCAGAGCTCGCGGCCGTGGTGCGGGGGCCGCGCGCCTCGGCAGCCGGACCGCCGTCGTGGTCGTCGGCCGCCGCCTCATCGGCCTCGCGGCGTGCGACCGCCCGCAGCTCGCGGCGGTACAGGCCGGGTCCGCGCAGCACGCTGGCGAGCTCGAGCCAGCCGATCCGCGACACCTCGCGGGCGAGCTCGGCGGCCGCGACCGCCTCGGCGCGGGCCCGGGCGACGGCCTCGGGCGTGGCTGTCTCGCCGGCGGACACCGCCATGTCGGGCTGGGCGAGGCCGCCTCCGCCCTTGGAGAGCAGGCGCACCAGCGCCCGCGGGGCCCGGGTCGCCGCCTTCCGCCGCATGGGGCCGTCGGCGGCGACCTTCGTCAGCCAGGCCCCGAGACCGGTGCCGTAGCCGACCGACTGCTTGCGCAGGGCGGCCACGTCCGACCGGTGACGGTGCCAGACGAGCGCGGACGGCTCCACGACGAGCGCGTGCCCGGCGAAGAGGGTGCGGGCGAAGACGTCGAGGTCCTCTCCCCCGTTCGTCGGCGTGCCGACGCCGAGGGCGCGGTCGAAGCCGCCGAGCTCGCGGGCAGCGGCCCGGGTGAGCGCGAAGTTCGCGCCGGTGCCGAACTCGCCGACCGAGAAGGGGAACATCGGCAGGTCGCGCGGCTGCTCGGCGAGGCGGTAGACGGCCGTGCGGACGTTGCCGGCCCACGAGACCCGGTCGTCGAAGTAACGCTGCACGGGCGTCCGCAGCTCGCCGCTCGGCACGAGGCCGGAGACGAGGGCGACGTCGGGGGCGAGGGCGAACCCGGCCTCGAGACGCCGCAGCCACCACCGGTCGACGACCACGTCGTCGTCGGTGAAGGCGACCAGGTCGCCGGTGACGTGGCGGAGGGCCGCGTTCCGGGCGTTCGAGATGCCGGGTCGCGGCTCGGAGACGAGTGTGACCCTGGCGTCGTCGAACTCGGTCTCGACGAGGCGGCGCGTGTCGTCGGTGCGCGACGCGTTGTCGACCACCACGACGTCGAAGGACGGGTGGTCGAGCGCGAGCACGCTCGTCAGGGCCGACCGGAGGTCGTCGGGGCGGTCCCGGGTGCAGATGACCACCGTGACACGCGACAGCCGCGTGGGCTCGGCGACGTCCTCGACCCGGGGAAGCGCGCGGAGCCCCTCCCGGAGCACCGCCACGTCGACCGTGCCGCCGACGACGGGCGCCTCGACGAAGCCGAGCACGGTGTGCCGACGGCGGAGGAGGAACCGCGCCGTGGCGTAGCCCTCGTGGTCGACGAGGCGGAAGCGGTCGAGGGGCGTGTACGCCACCTCCGCCGCGTCCAGCTCGCCGACCCAGACGGCGCCGCTCCAGGCGGGCCCGACGGGGCTGGACATCGGACGGGTGAGCAGGCCGTGGGTCACGAGGCCACCTCCAGGACACGGCGCGAACGCGCCAGGCCGACGACGCCGACGACCGCGAGGCCGAGGGTGACGCCGAGGACGAGGACGGCGACGCCGACGGCGCCCCCGGCACCGGCGGCCAGGACGGCCCCGGGGACGAGCACGGCGGTGGACGCCACGCTGCAGATGAGGACGGGGGTCGTCCGGCGTCGAGCACGCTGCTGCGAGCCCCATACCTCGTAGGCCGTGCGGACGACGGAGGCGCCGGCCAGCAGGGCGAGGACGAGCGACCCCTCGGGGGTCGCGTAGAACGGCCCGAGCAGCGAGAGCAGCAGGGGCGAGGCCACGACGAGGCAGGTGGCCGCGACCGCGACGACGCCGAGCACGACCAGCCAGGTGCGGAACGCGACGGCGCCGACGAGGCCCCGCTCGCTCGACGCGTGGGCGATGAGCGACGTGCCCACGCTGACGACGACGAGATCGAGCACGAGGCCGATCTGGAAGCAGAGGGCGAAGAGCGCCCCCTCCGAGGCCCCCGCGAAGGTCGTGACCACGAAGGGCAGGAGGAGCGCGCCCCCCATGTACAGGCCGTTGGCCGTGCCGTCGCGCAGGACGAAGGCACGGAACGACCGGCGCTCGGGCTCGCTGAGCGCGAGGGGCTCCCGGTCGCCGACCACGACGCCCAGGCGGCGCGGGACGAGCACGCCCCATGCGATCGCGACCGCGACGGTCGCGGGCAGCAGCGCCGCCACCACGATGGGCGAGCCGAGCGTGCCGAGGGCCACCACGACGACCGGCAGCACCGCGAGCTTCGCGACGTTGACCGGGCCGTTCATGACGAGCAGCCACTTGGCCGCGCCGAGGGCCGTGAGCACCGGGTCCTTGAGGACGAAGGCGGTCCAGACGACGACCGCCAGAGCCACGGCCACGACGGTCGCGACCGGCGAAGCGCCCGGGTCGACCAGGGCCGCGACCCCGAGCCCTGCACCGAGGCCGGCGAGCAGCGCCACGAGGGCCGCGATCGCCAGCCCCAGCCGCAGGGCCGAGGCCCCGTGCCGCCCGTCGCTCGAGATCGTGACGAGCAGCGCGTTGCCGACCCCACTCGACGCGATGGCCGCGGCCGCCGTCACGGCCGAGTAGACGGCCGTGTCGACGCCGAGGCGCTCGGGCGAGACGGTGCGGGCCGCGACGATCCAGAAGACGAAGCCGGCGCCGGAGGTGACGGCGTAGCCGCTGAGGATCCAGAGGGAGTCGCGCGTGACGCGACGTCCGACGGACGGCCGGGGAGGCGCCTCCTGGGCAAGACGAGGAGCGACGCCCGCCGGGGCCGCGCCGACGAGGGGCGCCGGGCTCACCGGCCGGCCCGCTCGAGGAGGTCGGCCGTCGCGGCGATCGAGCCCGCGCCTCCCAGGCGTGCGCCCGCGACCGTGCCGAGGGCCCAGCCGGCCACGGTGGCCGCCACGCAGGCGACGATCGCGGCCGCACGACGCAGCCCGCCGCGGCCCGCGAGGCCGAGCTCGCGCAGCACGGCGCCCGGCAGGGTACGCGAGAGGTAGTGCGACTCAGTCGACAGCGAGTCCTCCCGGCCGAGCTCCCGGGCGAGGGCGGCCTTCGACACGCCCTCGAAGAAGCCGCGGCGCAGGAGGTACGACCACGTCACGCGGTCGGGCGTCACCCGGTGCTGCACGAGCGCTGCGGGGCGGAGCACGATGCGCGCGTCGGGGTCGTCCTGGCGGAGGCGGATGCAGAGCTGCGTCTCCTCGCAGCCGAGCGGGATGCGCCCGACGCGACCGGTGTCGAGGTCGAAGCCGCCCGCCTGGACCAGGTCCCAGCGGCGGAACGCCATCGTGCAGCCGAGCACGTTGCGGACGTCGGCGTCCCCCTCGGGCAGGCCGGCGTAGCTGCAGCCCACCACCCAGAGCAGCTCGTCGCTGTAGAAACGACGGCCTCCCACGGGCCAGACCGGCTCGGCACGGCCGCCGACGCCCACGATGTCGAGGTCGACGAAGGGCTCGACCAGCAGGCGGACCCAGTCGGGCTCCGCGACGGCGTCGTCGTCGAGGAACGCGACGACGTCGCCCGAGGCCTCGAGGACGCCGGTGTTGCGGGCCCCGGAGAGGCCGCGCCGCTGGGCGTTCTCCACGATCACGACGTCGTCCCAGCGGGCCAGGGCGAGGGCGAGGAGCTCGGGCGCGTGGTCGATCACGAGGACGACCTCGTCCGCCTCGGGCTGTGCCCGCACGGACTCGATCGACGCCTGGAGGTCGTCCCAGCGGCGCGTCGTGTAGGCGCACACGACGACGCTGACGCGCTGCGTCCAGCCGTTCACGCGACGATCCTGGCGGAGGAGGGGGCGGTGGCGCCCACGGCGTCGACGACGGTCGCGGCCGCGGGGGTCAGGGCCGCGGCGGTGACGGGTGCGGGAGCGAGTGCCGGGAGGCGGACGGCACGCCCGCGCCCCCGCTCGGCGAGGATCGTGCGCAGGACGCGGAGCCCGTCGCTCACGGCGTCGAGGTTGCTCTCGCCGTGGATGCGGGGCAGCTCGACGCTCGGGACCTCGGCGACCCGCAGGCCGGCGGTGGCGACGCGGCAGTTGATGATCGTCTCGATCTCGAAGCCGTCACCCCAGAGCATGCGGCCGCCGGTCGGCGCGGGCGCACTGCTCGGCACGAGGTCGAGCACCGGCACGACATGGGCCCAGAAGGCGTTGTAGCCGTAGCAGAGGTCGGTGTACCGGGTGCCGAGCAGGACGTTCGTCACGGTGTTGAGGAACCAGTTGCCGAGGCGGCGGACTCCGGTGATGTCGTCGCTCCCGCCGCCGGGGACGAACCGGCTGCCCTTGGCGACGTCCGCGCCGGCGAGCAGGGCGTCGACGAAACGAGGGATCTCCGCGGCGTCGGCGGAGCCGTCCGCGTCGAACATCACGACGACGTCGCCCGTGGCGGCCTCGAAGCCCCGGGCGAGGGCCGCGCCCTTGCCCCGGCGGGTCTCGGTCAGCACGACGATGTCGGGCATGACCCGGCGGGCCGTCGCGACGGTGTCGTCGACCGAGTTGCCGTCGACGAGGATCACCTCGTGCACGGCCGGGAGGGTCGGGAGGACGGCCTCGAGGTTGCGGGCCTCGTTGCGGGCGGGGACGACGATCGAGATGCGGGGGACGGCGGGGAGGGAGGGGATTGCGGGGACGTGCGGCGTGGAGCGCAAGGGTCGGGTCCTCTGGGGTAGGCGGACGCGTCGGGGCGCGCCGGACCGCGGCGCGGGGAGGCGCCACGGACCGACGCGATCCGCGCGGCGACGAGGGATCACTCGGGACGGAGGCCGCGCCTCGGGTAGGCGGGCCCCCGGGCGGACGGCCGATTCGGGTCGGGTCGTCCGTCGTGCGGCGGGGCCGATTCGGGTCGGGCCCCGCCGGGGGTCGTGAGAACCATAGGTCTGGCGTCCATCACGGCGCCTGCCCCCTGATGGGGGGCACCCGGCCTCCGCCGCCCCCCGGTCACCCTCCGGGGGCGGTCCTCCGCGCCGTCCTCGCCGACCCGCGGTGTCCCCCCGTCCGGGTGGCGCGCCCCGGCGCCCCCGGCCGTCGTCCGACTACGATCTGCCGCAGGCGTCGTCGATCCCGACCGACGGGGCCAAGCAGGTGGCGATGAAGCCCTGCTCAGCCCAACTTGAACGACAGGTGTCGCACATGGCCGACGAGACCCCCCGATGCCAGCCGGTGTGCAGATGCGGCCACGACGAGGCGGCACACGAGCACTACCGGCGCGGCAGCGACTGCAGCCTCTGCGGCGCCGCCGCCTGCGGTCGATATCGGCCCGGACGCTGACGCTCGCGGCTCCCGGACCCCCGATCGAGGGTCGGCACTTCTGCCGACGGCGTGTCCCCCGGACGCTGAGGCGCCGCTCAGGCAGGGCGTGCCCCGGTCAGCCCCTCAGGGTGTGCTCGACAACCACCCGAAATGGGGACGTGTCACCTCGTCGACCGGGCGCGTCGCCCCACGACCGGGAAGTGGCGCCGACGGCCGGACGCGGGGACCGAGGTCGGCCGAGGTCGGCCGAGGTCGGCCGAGGTCGACCCGACGTCGTTAGCCTGGTGGCGTCCCGATCCAGCCCCAGGAGGTCACCCGTGCCCCACGGCCCCGGCCAGCGCCGCCGCGCCGAGCGGACCGCCCTCGAGCGCTCCGTCGACGAGGGCCTCCTGATCGTTCGCTCGGCCCTCGTGGTCTCGGCGACCAACCACGTCATCCGGCGAGCGCTGCAGGAGGCGCTGCCCTTCGACGAGGCCGTCGCCACCCAGGTCGTCCGCGACGACATGGCCCGCCTGGCCGAGCAGCAGCTCGCCGGGGCTGCCCGCGTGCGGCGCCTGCGCCGCCAGACCGGCCGCGCCTACGGCCAGTCGCGGCACCAGTTCGACTACCGCACCGACGACGCCGGGGCACTGAAGCTCCGCGAGGCGACCGCCAAGGCGCTCGCCGCCGAGCTGACGAGGAGGCGCGACGACGCCGCGTTCGTCAGCGGCGTCGTCGAGGCGGCCAGGTCGCGCGCCTGGGACGACGTCGGCAGCACCGTGGTCGACCGGCTCGGCTGGGCGGCGTCGCCCGCGCCGGGCTACGACGACGGGCGGGACGAGCGCATCCGCGGACTCGTCGAGGGCGACCTGGCCGACCTGCTGCGCACGGCCGGTCGCGAGGACGACGCCGGCAGCGGCACCGGCGCCGAGACCGGGCCCGAGACCGGCACCGGCACCGGCACCGGCACCGACCTCAGTCGCGGCTGACCCGCAACGGACCCTTCGCGATCTTGTACGGTGCGGCCTGGGCGACCGGCTTGATCGTCACGAGGTCGAGGTTCACGTGTGCCGGCAGCTCGACCGAGTGCACGATCGACTCCGCGACGTCCTCGGCGACGAGCGGCGCCTCCACCGCCGAGTAGACGGCGTCGGCCCGCGCCTGGTCGCCGCCGAAACGGACCAGCGAGAACTCCTCCGTGTGCACCATGCCCGGCGCGATCTCCACCACCCGGATCGGCTCCCCCGTGAGCTCGAGGCGGAGCACCGCGACGAGTGCGTGCTCGGCGAACTTCGACGCGTTGTACCCGCCGCCGCCCTCGTACGCGACGTGGCCCGCGATGGAGGTGACCGTCACGACGTCCGCGCCGCCCGCCTCCTCGGCCCCTCGCCGCAGCGCCGGCAGCAGCGCCGACACGGCGCGCTTCGTGCCGAGCACGTTGACCTCGAACATGCGCCGCCAGTCGTCGACCGAGCCGTGCTCGACCGAGTCGAGGCCGAAGGCGCCGCCGGCGTTGTTGACCAGCACGTGCAGCGGGCCGGTCTCGTCGACGTGCGCGCGCAGGGCCGCGACGTCGTCGTCGCTCGTGACGTCGGCCCGGAACCAGGTCGCCCCCGTCTCGTCGGCGAGCGCCCGGAGGCGGTCCTCGCGTCGGGCGACCGCGAGCACGTCCCAGCCCCGTGCCCGGAACAGCCGGACCGTCGCCGCGCCGATGCCCGAGCTCGCTCCCGTGACCAGTGCCCGCTTCGCCATGTGCCGTCCTCGTCGTTCGTTCGTGCTCGTCCGTGGTGACCGCCGCGTCCCGCCTGCGGCCGTCGCCCACGCTAGCGCGGCGGACCGACGTCGCCCGTTACGCCGCGAGTCCGAGCCCGTGGACACCCGCCCCGCGCCTCCGTACCGTGGCCCGCAGCCGCACCACCCCCGACCCGGACGAGGAGCACACCATGAGCGCAGAGACGCCCGACTGGAAGTTCGAGACCCAGCAGATCCACGCCGGGGCACGACCCGACCCGACGACCCACGCCAGGGCGACGCCGATCTACAAGACGACCTCGTACGTGTTCCGCGACTCGCAGCACGCGCAGGACCTCTTCGCCCTCGCCGAGAACGGCAACATCTACTCGCGCATCATGAACCCGACCCACGACGTGGTCGAGCAGCGCATCGCCGCGCTCGAGGGCGGCGTCGGCGCGCTGCTCGTCGCGTCCGGCCAGGCCGCGTCGACCTTCGCCGTGCTCAACCTCGCCGAGGCAGGCGACCACATCGTCTCGTCGTCGTCGATCTACGGCGGCACGTACAACCTGTTCCGCTACACGCTCGCCAAGCTCGGCATCGAGACCACCTTCGTCGAGGACCAGGACGACGCCGACGAGTGGCGCCGCGCCGTCCGCCCGAACACGAAGCTCTTCTTCGCCGAGACGATCGGCAACCCGAAGATCAACGTGCTCGACATCGAGAAGGTCGCCGACGTCGCCCACGCCGAGGGCGTGCCCCTGATCGTCGACAACACGATCGCGACCCCCTACCTGATCCGCCCGATCGAGCACGGGGCCGACATCGTCGTGCACTCGGCCACGAAGTTCCTCGGCGGGCACGGCACCGTGATCGGCGGCTTCATCGTCGACGGCGGGCGGTTCCCGTGGAGCGCCAACGCCGAGCGGTTCCCCGGGCTCACCCAGCCCGACCCGTCGTACCACGGCGCCGTCTACACGCAGGCGGTGGGCGACGCCCTCGCCTACGTGATCAAGGCCCGTGTCCAGCTGCTCCGCGACCTGGGCGCCTCGAACAGCGCCGACAGCGCCTTCTCGCTGATCCAGGGCATCGAGACGCTGAGCCTCCGCATCGAGCGCCACGTGCAGAACGCCCAGGAGATCGCCGAGTGGCTCGACGCCCGGGACGACGTCGCCGCGGTCTGGTACGCCGGGCTGCCGACCAGCCCCTGGTACGCCGCCGCCAACAAGTACGCGCCGCGCGGCGTCGGCGCCGTGCTGTCGTTCGAGCTCAAGGGCGGCGTGGACGCCGGCCGGGCCCTCGTCGACGGGCTGCGCCTCTTCAGCCACCTCGCGAACATCGGCGACGTGCGGAGCCTCGTCATCCACCCCGCCTCGACGACGCACTCGCAGCTGACCCCAGAGCAGCAGCTCACGACGGGCGTGACCCCCGGGCTCGTCCGGCTCTCGGTCGGCCTCGAGAACGTCGATGACCTGAAGGCCGACCTCGAGGCCGGCTTCGCAGCAGCCCGCGCCGTCACCCAGGAGGCGCTGCGCACCTCCTGAGGTCGCACCGGGGAGGCGCGGCGGACGTAACAAACGGCCCACGCCTCCTCGGGTCGAGCAGGATGGCAGCACATGGACTGGCAGAGCACCCCCGAGGACACCGTCCCGTCGAGCGTCGTGAGCGAGCGCACCCGGCTCGCGATGCTGGCTCGCCCGCCCGTGACGGGGGCCTGGCGTGACGGCGACGACCCGGGCTACCGGTCGTTCGTCGCACTCGACCGGCTCGACCTCGAGAGCGGCACGGCGCTCGACCGCGTCCGCATCGCCTACGAGACCTGGGGCGAGCTCTCCCCCGCCCGCGACAACGCCGTGCTCCTGCTGCACGCGCTCACCGGGGACAGCCACGTCCTGGGGCAGGCCGGCCCCGGCCACCGCACGGCCGGCTGGTGGGGCGGCGTCGTGGGCCCCGGGCTCGCCGTCGACACCGACCGCTGGTTCGTCGTCGCGCCCAACATGCTCGGCGGCTGCCAGGGCAGCACCGGCCCCTCGTCGTTCGGCCCCGACGCCGTCGAGTGGGGCTCGCGGTTCCCGCACCTGACGATCCGCGACCAGGTCGCCGCCCAGGCGGCCTTCTCGGACGAGCTCGGCATCGAGCGGTGGGCCGCCGTCGTCGGCGGCTCGATGGGCGGCATGCACGCCCTCGAGTGGGGCGTGACGCACCCCGACCGGGTCGAGCGGCTCGCCGTGCTGGCGGCACCGCCCCTCGCGAGCGCCGACCAGATCGCCCTCAACACGGTGCAGACCGAGGCGATCCGGATGGACTCGGCCTTCGCGGGCGGCGACTTCTACGACGCCGTCGACGGCGAGGGGCCCTGGCGCGGCCTGGCCCTCGCACGCCGCATGGCCCTGCTGAACTACCGATCGCCGGAGGAGCTCGCGGCCCGGTTCGGGCGCGCCTGGCAGAGCGACATCTCTCCCCTGGGCGGCCCCGGCCGGTTCCAGGTCGAGAGCTGGCTCGACTTCCACGGCGCGAAGTTCACGCGCCGCTTCGACGCCGGCAGCTACGTCGCCCTGCTGGGGGCGATGAACTCCCACGACGTCGGCCGAGACCGAGGCGGCGTCGAGGAGGCGCTCGCACGGGTCACGGCGCGCACGCTCGTGCTCGGGGTCGACAGCGACCGGCTCTTCCCCGCCCGCGACCAGCAGGCGATCGCCCGGCACCTGCCGAACAGCCTCGACGACGGCGAGGCCGTCGTGATCACCAGCGAGTACGGGCACGACGGCTTCCTCATCGAGGACGACGCGGTCGGCCACCACCTCCGGCGCCTGCTGGCCAGCTGACCCGGCTCCCCGCCCCGGCGAGGCGTCCCCTGGCCGGTCCCCCGAACGGCCGACACGTCCCCCGTTCCGCGTCTGCCCGCGACACGAGTGATCCACGTGTCCTCGGCGCGTCGCGCACGCCCGTGCGCCTCACAGGGCCTGCACATGTGGAAACATGAGGGGTCGCTGTCACCCGACAGACACGCATCACGTCGTCGTACCCGTTGGATCACCATGGACATATTCGCCCAGGAACGCGATCGGCTCCTGAGCTCCACCACGCGCACCCTGGGCATCGCCTGCGCCGGGGTGTCGCTCGTGGCCCTGGCGTTCCCGGGAGTGACCGAGCCGGCTCACCTCGCCCTCGTGGCCGTGCTCGTGGCCGCTCTCGTCGCGGCCCTGGTCGTCGTCGGCCGGTCGGGCTCGCGCTGGGCCGTGCTCGGCGGCATGGCCGCCGGCCTCGCCGCCACGGTCGTGGCCCTGCTCCCGTTCGGGGCGCCGGCCGACGCTGCCGTCGCGACGGCGGTCATCCCCCTCGCAGGAGGCGCCAACGCGTCGTTCGCCTTCGTCCTGTCCACGAGCCGCATCCGCGTCGTCACCGCCGTCGTCGCGTTCGCCGTCTCCGTCGCGTGCGTCTCGCTCGCCACGGGCTCCGTCCTCACCTTCCCCGTCGCGGCCGTCGTGCTCGGCTGGGTCCTCGTCTTCGTGGTCGGCGTCTGGCTCGGCCGTGCCGTCCCCCTCGCCGCCCGTCGCATCTACAGCATCGGCAACGCGCACCGTGCCGAGCGCCAGGCGAGCGAGACGGAGGCGCAGCGCCGGCAGGGCGCTCGCCTCCTGCACGACACCGTCCTCGCGACCCTGACCCTGCTCGCCCACTCGGGCGTGGGCGTCACCCCCGAGGCGCTGCAGGCACAGGCGGCGGAGGACGCGCGGCTGCTGCGTCACCTCCGCCTCGGCGGGACGCCCCAGCCGCAGGCGTCGGGCGAGTACACCCTCGAGACCGTCGAGGAGTCGCCCCTCGGGCAGACCCTCGAGTCGGTCAAGCAGCGCTTCGGGCGCATGGGCCTCGAGGTGAGCTGGCACGGCACCGGCCAGGTGCTGCTGCCGACGCACGTGCTCGACGCGTTCCTGCTCGCCCTCGCCGAGTGCCTCGAGAACGTGCGGCGCCACGCCGGAGTCACCGAGGCGCACGTGACGATCATCCACGACGACTCCATGGTCCGCGCGATGGTGACCGACGCCGGAGTCGGCTTCGAGCTGAACGGCGTGAGCGAGGAGCGCCTCGGCTTCAAGGAGTCCGTCGTCGGCCGCCTGCGCGAGGTGGGCGGCAGCGCCCGGCTCTTCTCGTCGCCGGGCTCCGGCACCACCGTCGTCCTGGAGGCGCCCCGATGAGCATCGACGAGAACACCCTCGGGGTGCAGCGCGGCCGCCGGGCCGCCCGCGGCCTGCCGATCGGCTCGACGGGGGCGCGGTCCCTGCGCCAGGCCCGTGCCGCCGGCGCGACCCTCGGCACCGGCTACCTGGGACTCGGTGCCGCCGTGGTCGCCGCGGTGCAGGCCGTGTACGGCCTGGTCTTCTTCCTCAGCCACCTGAGCGACTACCCCATGGTCGCGCCGGCGCTCGTGGCCTGGCTGCTCTACATCGCCGCCTTCGTCGGCACGGCGGCCCTCGTCACGATCCGGGGCGAGCGCCTCACCGGCGGGGTCTTCGCCGTCATCGGCGGCATCATGGTCGTCGTCGTCGCCCTCGACTTCGTCGCGATCTGGCCGCTGCACGACGTGGGCGCCTACGCGACGGCCAGCGTCGCGGTCGGGTTCGGCCTGCTGCCCGTCGTGACGCTGAGACCGGCCCGCGAGATCGTCGTCGCCGTCGCCGTCCTCCTCGTCGGCTTCGTCGCCATGGTCGTGGCGTCGACCCCCCTCACCGCCGACTCCGTGCCCCAGCAGATCTCGATCGTCGCGCTCGCCGTGCTGCCGGGCGCCGTCGCCGTCTCGGTGGTGCAGCGGTTCCGACGGATGGTGCAGGTCGAGCTCGACCGCGTGCTGGTCCAGAGCAACGTCTCGCAGCCCCGCTTCGCGGTGGGGATGCTCGCGAGCGACGAGCTCGCCCGCCTCGACCTCGCCGCCGAGAAGCTGCTCGACGGCGTCGCCGGCGGCGACGTGCCGCTCCCCCTCGCGCCCAAGGTGGCCTCGCAGGCCGCGTCGCTCGCGACCGAGCTGCGGCTGCACCTCATCGAGGGCCGCCGCGAGACCTGGCTGCACCACGCCGTCACCGAGTCCGAGTACCTCGGGCGCTCGGTGACGCTCGTCGACCCGTCGTCGCTCGCCGGGCTGCTCGCGCCGCCGCAGCGCGACGGACTCCTGCAGGCCGTGTGGCTCCTCCTCGGCGACTCGAAGACGAGGGCGCCGAGCGCGGCGATCACACTGACCCTCGGCCCCGTGGCCGCCGTCACCCAGTCCATCGCCTCGCTGGCCGGCCGCAGCGTCGAGGTCCCGATCGTCGTCTCGACGACCGGCATCCGGCGCAACCGGGTCACCCCCGCGACGTGGAGCGCCCTCGAGCGCGTGGGCGAGTACTCGGCCTCGACCCACGAGTCGAGCCTCCGCCTGCGCATCCACTGCATCGTCGACAACCCCGCCGAGTCGTGACCGCCCACGACAGGGCTGTCTGCACCTCGACCCGTCCGTCTAGCATGGACACCACCTCCTCAGAAAGAAGGACCGCCCCGTGACGACACCCGACGACCGCATCCGTCTGGCCCTGGTCGACGACCACAAGATGCTCCTCGGCGCCCTGAGCGAGTGGATCCGGGGCGCAGCCAGCGACATCTCGATGGTCGCCGCCGTCGCGTCCTGGCCCGAGCTGCTCACCCACCCCGAGTTCCCCGTCGACGTCGTGCTGCTCGACCTCGACCTCAAGGACAACATCCCGATCTCGCTCAAGATCAACACCCTCAAGACGACCGGCGTGAAGACGGTGCTGATGAGCACCTACTCCGAGCCCAACGTCGTCCGCGAGGCCCTCGCCGCCGGGGCCCTCGGCTACCTCGTCAAGAGCGAGGACGCCGAGATGATCGTCGAGGCGATCCGGGCCGCCGCCAAGGGCGAGTCGTACATCTCGGCCGAGCTCGACCTCGCGCTCAACGCCGCCGAGATCGGCGGGGTGCCGAAGCTAAGCGCGCAGGAGCGCCGCGTCATGGCCCTCTACGGCGGTGGCGAGCCCGTCAAGGCCGTCGCCTACCAGCTCGGCATCAGCGAGGAGACGGCGAAGAGCTATCTCAAGCGCATCCGCGAGAAGTACCGCGTGGCCGGCTACGACGTCGGCACCAAGGTGGCCCTGCGGAAGCGCGCCATCACGGACGGCATCCTGCTGCAGACCGACATGCCGGCGCAGACGAGCTTCTAGCGCTGGTCGGCGGCGGCCGCGGCCGGGCGTTGCGCGCCGGTGCCGCCGCTTGCGAGGTACGCGGGAAGGGACGAGATCACCGGGGGCCCCCGGGCATCTCGTCCCTTTTGGCGTACAACGCGTTCGAGCGGCGCTTCTAGCGCTGCTGAACCACGAAGACGGACCCCGTGTCGGTGTCCTCCTTGTGGTCTGCGTCGGCCGCGGCGGCGCAGAGCGCGGCCTGGCGGGCGTCACCCGACTTCTGCAGCCGGAAGCTGATCACGGTGAGCACGACGCCCACGAGCGCGAGGGCCACGCCGACCCAGCCGGGGGCGGCGAAGCCGAAGCCCGCGGCGATGACGGCACCGCCGAGGTAGGCGCCCGCGCTGTTGCCGAGGTTCATCGACGAGTGGTTCAGGGCGGCGCCGATCACCTGGCTCTCGCCTGCGACCTCCATCAGGCGCGACTGGACCGACGGCCCGATCATCGAGCTGACGAGCCCGAGGAAGAACGTGGTCACGAAGATGCCCACGATGCCGTCGACGAGCAACGCGTACGCCACGAGTGCGGTGATCAGCCCGATGAACCCGACCGTCAGCGCGGCCTTGAGGTTCTTGTCGCTGGCCCAGCCGCCGATCACGTTGCCGATCGTCATGCCCACGCCGACCCCGACGAGCACCCACGGCACGACGCCCTCGTCGACCCCCGTGCCCTCGGTCACCGCGTTGGCGATGTAGCTGTAGACGGCGAAGAAGCCGCCGAAGCCGATGGCGCCGATGCCCATCACGAGCCACACCTGCGGCTTCCCGAACGCGCTGAGCTCGCGGCGCATCGAGGCGGACGAGTCGCCCTCCATCCGCGGCACGGCGAGCCAGACGGCGACGAAGGTGAGCGCGAAGATCGCGGCGACGGCGAGGTAGGCGACGCGCCAGCCCTGGGCCTGGCCGAGAGCAGTGATCGACGGAACCCCGATCACGTTGGCGATGGTCAGCCCGCTGAGCACGAGGGCGACTCCCTTGCCGCGGTTGCCCGGGCCCATGATGGTGGCCGCCACGATGGAGGCGATGCCGAAGTAGGCGCCGTGCGGCAGGCCCGCGAAGAACCGCGCCCCGAGCACCCAGCCGAACGTCGGCAGCACCGCCGACAGCACCGTGCCGACCACGAACAGGGCGAGGAGCCCCATCAGCAGCTTCTTCTTCGGCAGGTGCGACGACATCGCCGCGATGGTCGGGGCGCCGACGACGACGCCGAGCGCGTACGCGCTGACGAGCCAGCCCGCCCGCGCGATGCCCTCGTCGGACGACTGCGCGTAGAGGCCGGGCAGTAGATCTTGCGCGATGTTCGGCAGCAGGCCCATGGCGACGAACTCGGTCGAGCCGATGCCGAACCCGCCGAGCGCGAGGGCGATCAGGGCGAGGGTCTTGCGGCGAGTGGTGAGGACGATCACGGGCGGCTGCCTTCGAGGTCGGAGGGGCGGGCTGGGATCCAGGGACTCTCCGTCGAGCTGGCTGGTGCGTGACGGGCACGAGGCCCGTCCGTCAGGAGCCTGTCGTTCGAATCGATTCGACAGCTCCGCGACGATCTTACCGCCTGGCAGGCACGAAGAGCGAGGGCTCAGCCCTGCTCGCCCAGCGCCCGCTCGAGCCGCTCGACCTTGCCGTCGAGCTCGCCCGTGCGGCCGGGGCGGATGTCGGCCTTCAGCACCAGCGAGACACGCGTGCCGTACCGGCCCACCGCCTCCGTCGCTCGCTTGACGACGTCCATGACCTCGTCCCACTCCCCCTCGATCTCGGTGAACATCGAGGAGGTGCAGTTCGGCAGCCCGGACGCGCGTACCACCGCGACCGCCGCGGCCACCGCCTCGTGCACCGAGTCGCCGTGCGCCTCGGGGTCGAGCGATCCGGCGGACGGGCCGCCGCTGGGAGAGACGGAGAAGGCGACGATCATGCGGTCATCCTCGCACCGTCGCGGCCGGGACGGCACCCTGCGCCCTTCCCCCGTGACCTGAGACAGATGTGCACGTCCGAGGCCGGTCCGGCTCAGTCTGCGGGCCTCGCGCGAGCAGATCTGTCCCGCTCCGCGGCAGCTGCGGTCCCGTGGACACCTCGGACGGTACCGCCGGTCGGGAAATGCCGACCGGAGAGCCTCCTATACGTGGATATCCGGGTGCTGCGACGCGCCCCCGCGTCGATCTGTCGGGTTCTGCGGCGTCCTGGCTGCCTGAGCTGAGCTCTCGGCCCGCGCCGCCGGCCGACGGGACCCGGCCCGCCACAGCTGCACCAGTGCGACGACCAACAGCACCACCTCGCCGAGGTTCCGCACCGTGATCAGCACGAGCATCCAGGGTTCGACGCCGAGCAGGGCCTGGTACTCCCACGGGTAGATCACCTGCGTCAGCGCGGCGATCCCCACGGCCAGCGCGGCGGGCACAGCGGCCGACGGCCCCCCGCGGCGGGAGAGCACGAGCCAGAGCACCACCGGCGGCGCGAGCCAGGAGACGAACTGCGGCGAACCGACCTTGTTCGTGACGATGAGGGCCGTGACGAAAGCCAGCGACAGGGGCGCGAGGAGGTGCACGGCCGACGCGCCGCGCCTCACGGCCCGAAGCCCCAGCAGCAGCACGAGCAGCACGACGAGCGCCATCAGCACGGTCGTGAGGCGAGCCGCGGTGCCCACCCCGTCGCCCTCCACCTGGTAGGTGAGGATCTGGTGGTCGTAGTAGACGAAGGCCCCCGGCATCCCGGCGGCGGCCCGCCAGAGCCACGCGGTGGCGGTGGGCGACTCCACCTGCAGCCCGCGACCGGCCTGCTCCCCCACGAAGCCGAGCACGGTGGCCCCGCTGCCGAGCACGAGCGAGATCGCGACGACGGTGACGGTCGTCGCGACGGCGCCCACGACGACGTCGCGCCGGGCACGACCCCGCAGGGCGACGACGGCCGCGACGACGAGGGCCGCCGGCCACACCTTGATCCACGCGGCGACCGTCAGCAGCACGGACGCGGCCAGCGGCCGGGACGAGAGCAGCAACAGCCCGACGATCGCGAACGGCACGGTGACCGCGTCGATGCGCCCGACGGCGATCGGCCCGAGCGCGAGCAGGAACAGCAGCCACCACCAGGCCGCCCCGACGTGGCCGTGCGCGCGAGTCCCGCGACGCAGCCCCCCGGTCAGCACCGCGAACGCCCCCGCGTCCAGCAGCAGCACGATCGTCAGCCACGCCTGCCCGTAGTGGGCGTCGCCGCCGACGCGGGCGAGCAGCATCGGCACGGCGGCGAGCAGCGGGTAGACCCACGGCCGGTCGACGCCCACCCAGTCGCCGCCTCCCACGCCCTGCTGCATCCAGGTGCGGTAGACGCTCCACACGTCGCCCATCGGCTGGTTCGGCCCGGTGAGCGCCGCGTGGCCGACGACGAGGTGGACGAGCACGAAGGCCGACCACAGCACGGCAGGGTGAGCCGCGACGCGTGCCGAGAGTCGGCGGGAGGCCCCGTCCGCGCCGGGTGCACGAGGAGGCGCGGCGACGGTCATGCGGGCAAGGCTAGCCGTCCGGCGTCACACGACGCCTCGGTGCCGCCGCGCGCGACCGCGGACGGATATCCTGCCCCTCATGCCCCGCACCCGTCTCCGTCTCACGGCCGCCGCCGTCTCCGTCGTCGCCGCCGTCGCCTCCTTGTCGGCCTGCGCCCCCACGTCCGGCTCGGGCGGGTCCGGCGACGGCCTCGTCACCGAGGGCAAGCTGACCGTCGCGACCGGCGAGCCGGCCTACAGCCCCTGGGTCGAGGACGACGACCCGACCACCGGCGAGGGCTTCGAGGCCGCGCTCGCGTACGCCGTGGCCGACCAGCTCGGCTACGCGAAGGACGACGTCGTCTGGGTGCGCTCGACCTTCGACGAGGCGATCGCACCGGGCCCCAAGACGTTCGACCTGAACCTGCAGCAGTTCTCGATCACCGAGCAGCGCGCGAAGGCCGTCGACTTCTCGTCGCCGTACTACGAGACGCGCCAGGCCGTCGTCACCCTGCCCGGCAGCGCGGCCGAGGGCGCGACGAGCGTCGCCGACCTGCGGGGCCTCGCCATCGGCGCCCAGAGCGGCACGACCAGCTTCACCGCGGCCGAGAAGGTCATCGACCCCGAGGGCGGCGTGCAGGCCTACAACTCGAACGACGACGCCAAGGCGGCGCTCGAGGCCGGCCAGGTCGACGCGATCGTGCTCGACGTGCCGACCGCCACCTACTTCGTCGAGGGCGGCGTCGTGCTCGGCCAGCTCGCCGCCGAGGACGGCGCGAGCGACGAGCTCGGCATCGTCCTCCCGCTCGGCAGCGCGCTCACCGGCGACGTCACCGACGCGGTCGACGCCCTGCGCGCCGACGGCACCCTCGACCAGCTGCAGCAGGAGTGGCTGGCCGACTACGACGTGACGGAGCTCTCGTAGCCCGCTCAGCGCTCGCGGTCGACGACCACCCCGTCAGCGACCTCGAGCTCGGCCGGCGCGCTTTCCGACGTCGGCAGTCGGGGCGCTCGGTCGCGATCGCCGCCGTCAGCACGATCGCCTTCGCGGCCCTGGCATGGTGGGCCGTCACGAGCACGCCCGGCTGGGACAGGGTGCGCTTCAGCTTCTTCGACGGGCCCACCCTCGTCGCGGCCTGGCCGCGAGTGATCGAGGGCCTCTGGCTGAACGTGCGGGTGCTCCTCGTGGCGCTGGTCGGCGTCGCCGTGCTCGCGACGCTGCTCTCGGCCCTCCGCACGCTGCGCGGCCCCGTCTTCTTCCCGGTGCGAGCCCTCGTGCGCGGCTACACGGACCTGTTCCGCGGGCTGCCGCTGATCATCGTGCTCTACCTCGTCGGCTTCGGCGTGCCGGGGCTCGGCCTCGGCATCCCCAGGCTGCCCGCCGAGGTCTGGGGCACGGTCGCGCTCGTGCTCACCTACTCGGCCTACGTCAGCGAGGTCATCCGCGCCGGGCTCGACGCCGTGCACCCGTCCCAACGGCTGGCCGCCCGCTCGCTCGGCCTCAGCCACGCCGCGACGCTGCGGCTGGTCGTGTTCCCCCAGGCGATCCGCAAGGTCACGCCGGCCCTGATGAACGACGTCGTCTCGATGCAGAAGGACGTCGGGCTGATCTCGGTGCTCGGCGCGGTCGACGCCGTGCGCGCCGCCCAGATCGAGACCGCGACGGCCGCGAACTTCACGCCCTACGTGCTCGCCGGACTGCTCTTCGTGCTGCTGGCCCTGCCGACGGTCTGGCTGACCGACTGGCTGTCGGCGCGCCTCCGTCGGCGCGAACAGGCCGGGAGCGTCGTGTGAACGAGCAGGACCAGAGCAAGGGCCACGGCCAGGCCGACCTGACCGCAGGAGGCGCGGCGCAGTCCGCCGAGGTCGTCCTGCGCCTCGAGGGCGTGCGGAAGTCATTCGGCGGCACGACCGTGCTCGACGGCATCGACCTCGACGTGGCGCGCGACGAGGTCGTCGCCCTGATCGGCGCGAGCGGCTCGGGCAAGTCGACGCTGCTGCGCACGGTGAACCTGCTCGAGCAGGTCGACGACGGGCGCATCGTGCTCGGCGGCGAGGACATCACCGATCCCCGGGTCCGGGTCGACGCGGTCCGGGCGCGCATCGGCGTCGTGTTCCAGCACTACAACCTGTTCCCGCACCTCACGGTCCTCGACAACGTCTCGCTGGCCAGCCGACACGTGCTGCGGCGCCCCCGGGCCGAGGCCGAGGCGCGGGCCCTCGAGCTGCTCGAGCGTGTCGGGCTCGGCGACAAGGCCCGCGCCTACCCCGACCGCCTGTCGGGCGGCCAGCAGCAGCGCGTCGCGATCGCGCGGGCCCTCGCCCCGAGGCCCGCCGTGCTGCTGCTCGACGAGGTGACGAGCGCCCTCGACCCCGAGCTCGTGGGCGAGGTGCTCGACCTCGTCCGCACACTCAAGGAGGTGGGGACCACCATCCTGATGGCGACCCACGAGATGGCCTTCGCCCGCGACGTCGCGGATCGGGTGGTGTTCCTCGACGCCGGCCGCATCGCCGAGCAGGGGCCGCCGGCCCAGCTCTTCGGGTCGCCGCGCACCGAGCGGGCGAGGGAGTTCCTCGCCCGCGTCTCGGGCTGAGGCGCCGGCGCCCCTCCTGGGGACCGCCGGCGCCCCGCGTCCGCCCTCAGCGGCGCCGGCGCTTGCTGTACACGTCGAACGCGACGGCGAGCAGCAGCACGAGCCCCTTGATGACCTGCTGCCACGCGGCGTCCACCGAGAGGATCGACAGACCTTGGTTGAGCACGCCCATCACGAGACCGCCGATCACGGCCCCGACGACGGTGCCGATGCCTCCCTGGACCGCGGCACCGCCGATGAAGACGGCCGCGATCGCGTCGAGCTCGAAGCTCTGCCCCGCCGACGCGACGGCGCTGCCGGCGCGGGCGGTGCTCACGACGCCGGCGAGCCCGGCGAGCAGGCCCATGTTGACGAAGATGCCGAAGGTGACCCACTTCGTCTTCACGCCCGACATCATCGCCGCGTAGAGGTTGCCGCCCATCGCGTACACGTGACGGCCGAAGACGGTGCGCGTCAGCAGGAACGAGTAGAGCAGCACGAGCGTCGCGAGGATGATCAGGATGATCGGCGTCCCCCGGTTGTAAGCCAGCAGGTAGCAGAGGTACATGATCGCGGCGACGGCGATGGCGATCTTGAGCACGAACGAGACCGCCCGCTCGCGGGGCAGCTCGAGGCGCCGCAGGTTCGCCCTGGCCCGCAGCTGCTGGGCGACGAGGCCCGCCGAGGCGAGCAGGCCGATGCCCAGCGTGAACAGGTCGGGCTGGCCGGTCGTCGGCAGCGTGCCCGAGCCGATCGAGTTGAACGCCCTCGGCAGCCCGCTGATGGTGCCGCCCGTGAGCAGCACGAGGGCCACGCCGCGGAACACGAGCATGCCCGCGAGGGTGACGATGAACGCCGGGATGCCGACGAAGGCGATCCAGAAGCCCTGCCACGCCCCGATCAGCGCGCCGACGAGCAGCGACAGCGCGACGGCGACGCCCCAGGGCAGCCCCCAGTCGTTCATGGCCAGCGCAGCGACCGCGCCCACCGTGGCGACGACCGAGCCGACCGAGAGGTCGATGTGCCCGGCGATGATGACGATCACCATGCCGATCGCGAGGATCAGCACGTAGGCGTTCTGCTGGATCAGGTTGCTGACGTTGCCGGGGTAGAGCAGTCGCCCCTCGGTCAGCACCTGGAACAGCAGCACGATGACGAGCAGGGCGGCGAGGATGCCGTACTGCCGCATGTCGATGCGCAGGCGGCGCTTGGAGCCCGGCATCGGCCCGGACGCAGGAGGCGGTGCGGACGGACGAGGAGGTGCGGTGGTGGTCACGAGGCTTCTGCTCCTAGGTTCCTGGTCGCGGTCATGTGGCGCATCAGCTCTTCCTGGCTGGCGTCGGCGCGCGAGAGCTCGGCCGTGAGCCGCCCCTCCGCGATGGTGTAGATGCGGTCCGAGAGGCCGATCAGCTCGGGCAGCTCGCTCGAGATGACGACGACCGCCTTCCCCTGGGCCGCCATCTCGGCGATGATCCCGTAGATCTCGTACTTCGCCCCGACGTCGATGCCCCGGGTGGGCTCGTCGAGGATCAGCACGTCGGGGCCCGAGTAGATCCACTTGCTGAGGACGACCTTCTGCTGGTTGCCGCCGGAGAGGTTGCCCACGACCGACGAGACCGACGGGGTCTTGATGTTCATCTGCCGGCGGTAGTCGTCCGCCACGGCGTACTCGCGGTTGCGGTCGATGACGCCGAGCCGGGCGAGCTTGCCGAGCGCGGCCGCCGACACGTTGACCGTGATGCTGCCGATCAGGTTCAGGCCGTAGCGCTTCCTGTCCTCGGTGACGTAGGCGATGCCGTTCTTGATCGCCTCGCCGACCGTGCGGGTCTGGATCTCGACGCCGTCCTTGTAGACGCGGCCCGAGATGTCGCTGCCGTACGAGCGCCCGAAGAGGCTCATCGCGAGCTCGGTGCGCCCTGCCCCCATCAGGCCCGCGAAGCCGACGATCTCGCCGGCCCGCACGGTGAAGGAGGCGTCGTCGACGACCACGCGGTCGGCGTCGACCGGGTGGTGCACGGTCCAGTTCTCGACGCGCAGCTTCTCGGCTCCGATGTCGGGCACCCGCGGCGGGAACTGGCTGTCGAGCGGACGGCCGACCATGGCGCGGATGATGCGCGTCTCGATCTCCGGCGTGTCCTCGACCGCGAACGCCTCGATGGTCTTCCCGTCCCGGATGACCGTGACCGTGTCGGCGATCGCCCGGATCTCGCCGAGCTTGTGGCTGATGATGATCGCCGTGATGCCCTGGTCGCGCAGCTGGTCGATCAGGCCCAGCAGGTGCGCCGAGTCGTCGTCGTTCAGCGCGGCCGTGGGCTCGTCCAGGATCAGCAGCTTCACCTCCTTCGAGAGCGCCTTCGCGATCTCGACGAGCTGCTGCTTGCCGACGCCGAGCTCGAGCACCTTGGTGACGGGGCTCTCGGCGAGGCCGACCCTCTGCAGCAGGGCCGCCGCCTCCAGGTTGGTGCGGTTCCAGTCGATGACGCCGCCGCGCTGCACCTCGTTGCCGAGGAAGATGTTCTCGGCGATCGAGAGGAACGGGCTGAGCGCGAGCTCCTGGTGGATGATCACCACTCCGTCGCGCTCGCTGTCGTTGATCGACGAGTAGCGGACGGGCCGGCCGTCGAGCTCGATCACGCCGCCGAAGCTGCCGTGCGGCCAGACGCCCGAGAGCACCTTCATCAGCGTCGACTTGCCCGCGCCGTTCTCGCCGCAGATCGCGTGCACCTCGCCGCGCCGCACGCTGACGGAGACTCCGTCGAGCGCGCGGACGCCGCTGAACTCCTTGACGATGTCGGTCATCTGGAGGATGACGTCGTCCATGTGGTCCTCGTTCCGTTCAGGGGTGAGGGAGCCGGCGGCGGCCCGTGGGGACCGCCGCCGGCTGCCGGGTGGTGGGGTCAGAGACCCACGTCGCCGGCGTCGACGAAGCCGGAGTCGACGAGGACGGACTGCACGTCGTCCTTCGTGACGACCACCGGGTCGAGCAGGTACGCCGGCACGACCTTGACGCCGTTGTCGTACGTCTCGGTGTCGTTCGTCTCGGGGTCCTCGCCCGCGACGATCGAGGCGATCATCGCCTGCACCTGGGTGCCGAGCTCACGCGTGTCCTTCCAGACCGTCATCGACTGCTGGTCGGCGAGGATCGCCTTGACGTTCGCGACGTCGGCGTCCTGGCCGGTGATGATCGGCCAGTCGGTGCCCGCCTGGTAGCCGGCCGCGTCGAGGCTGGCCTCGATGCCGAGCGCGAGGCTGTCGTTCGGCGAGAGCACGACGTCGACCTTGTCGCCGCCCGTGTAGAACGACTGGAGGCGGTTGTCCATCTCGGCCTGGGCGTCGTCCGAGCCCCAGCCGAGGATGCCGATGGCCTTCCAGCCGTCGTCGTCGGCCGGTGCCTTGCCGCTCGGCACGGTCAGCACGCCGCTCTCGACGTAGGGCTGCAGGACGTCCCACGCGCCGGCGAAGAAGAAGCCGGCGTTGTTGTCGTCCGGGCTGCCCGCGAAGGGCTCCATCGTGAACGGGCCCTTCTCGCCGTCGGCGAGGCCGAGCTGGTCCTCGATGTACTGGCCCTGGAGCTGGCCGACCTTGTAGTTGTCGAACGTCGCGTAGTAGTCGACCGCCTCCGTCCCGTTGATGAGGCGGTCGTAGGCGATGACGGTGACGTCCTGCGAGGCGGCGTCCTCGAGCACGGGGCCGAGGGTCTGCCCGTCGATCGCGGCGACGACGAGGATCTTCGCGCCTCCCGCGACCTGGTTCTGGATCTGGCTGATCTGCTGGTCGGTCTTGTTGTCGGCGTACTGCAGGTCGACGGTGCAGTCGTCGCCCTCGAGCTTCTCCTTGAGGCCCTCGCCGTCGTTGATCCAGCGCTCGAGGCTGCGCGTCGGCATGCTGATGCCGACGTTGCAGTCGGTGCCGGCGGCGTCGTCCCCGCCGCCGGAGGAGCCGCCCGAGGAGCCGGCGGGTGCGCAAGCCGCGAGGCCGGCCACGAGGCCGAGCGTCAGGGCCGCCACGGAGAGCGTGCGTGCTGTGGTCATGGTGCGGATCCTTCCGATGGGATCTGCCCGGGCGACGGGTCGCGGCTCCCTCCGGGTGCGTGGGGAGCGTCGTGGCCGTGGTTCGTCGTCGAACCGGTCCAGATCGAGCTGTACTTCGCTGTAGTGCTCGAGGCCGACGAGGGTGCGTCGGCTATTTGTTGGCTCTCGGAACATATAGCCGTGAGGAGGCGCGCGCCAGAGCGGGGAGGCGTCGTTACCGAATCGAGATGAACGATGCTCGCGTTCACCCTGGTCGAGAGGCGGTTGCCGTGCCTGCACCTTCCCAGCGCCGTCCTAGGGTGACGCGTCATCATCCTGGGCAGGCGCCTCCTCCGTGCCGACCAGCCCGAGCAGCACCCGAGCCGACCCCAGGAGACACACCATGCAGAAGAAGACCGGAATCGTCCTCGGAGTCGCAGCGGTCGTGGTGGTGGGCCTCGGCGTCACCGCCGCGGTCGCCGGCCCCGCTTTCTACCGCGACGTGATCGTCGGCGAGCCCGAGGCCGCCCCCACCGTCTCGGTGACGCCCGGCGCGACGACCATCGACACGAGCGACCTCAGCGGCGCCTGGACCGTGGGCGACGGCAGCACCGCGGGCTACCGCGTGGACGAGGTGCTGAACGGCACCGACGTCACCGTCGTCGGCACGACCGACCAGGTCACCGGCACCGTCACGGTCGAGGGCGACTCGGTCACGGCCGCCACGATCGACGTCGACGTCGCGAGCATCGCCACGGACAGCGGCAACCGCGACGGCTACTTCCGCGACGACGCCATGGAGGCCTCGACCTACCCGACCGCGACCTTCGTGCTGACCCAGCCCATCGACGCCGGCGTCCCCGCCGACGGCGACGTCGAGACCGTCGAGGCGACGGGCGACCTCACGATGCACGGCGTCACCCAGAGCGTCACCGTCTCGCTGCAGGCCGCACTCTCGGGCGACGGGGTGCAGATCAGCGGATCGGTGCCGGTGACCTTCAGCGACTACGGCGTCGAGGCGCCGAGCTTCGGCTTCGTCCAGGTCGAGGACTCGGGGACGGTCGAGTTCCTCGTGTCGGCGACCCCCGCCTCCTAGACGACCGGCCGACGTGACGCCGCCGGGGCATCTCGCCGAGGCGGACTGCCCCGGAACGTCATCTCGATCAGCGCAGCAGCGCGGCGATCGTCGCCGGGAGCGCGTCCACGAGGCCGAGGACCGTGAGCGGGCCTCCGGCGCTCGCGCGCTCGGCGGCCAGGCCGTGCACGACCGCGGCGGTGGCCGCGAGACGGGCGAGGGCGTCCTCCTGGGCGAGTGCCTCGTCCGAGTGGGTGGCGACGAGCGCGCCCAGCACGCCGCCGAGCGCGTCGCCCGCACCGGCCGTCGCGAGCCAGGTCGGTGCGCTCTCCGCCATGAGCCGGGTGCCGCCGGGCGAGGCGACGTGCGTGCGGTGGCCCTTCACCAGGACGGTGCAGCCCCACTCCCCCGCCGCCCGTGCCGCGGCCTCTCCCGGGTCGGCCGCCACGTCGTCGACGGACCGCCCGGACGCCCGCGCCAGCTCGCGGAAGTGCGGCGTCAGCACGACCGGCCCCGTCGCCCGCTCGCGCAGCGACAACGCACCCGCGTCGAGCACGAGGGGCAGCCCCGAGGAGGCGGCCGTCTCGAAGCCCTCCGCGGTCTCGTCGTCGAGGTGGTCGGGGTCCACCCCCGAGCCGAGCAGCCACGCCTGCACCCGGCCGGGGCTCGTCACGGCCTCCGGCCGTCGGTGCAGCACGAAGTCCGAGGCGCGCGCCGGGCCGAGGTAGCGGAGCATGCCGACGCCGGTGTGCAGCGCCGCCTCCACGCCGAGGACGGCTGCCCCCGGGTACGCGGTCGAGCCGGTCACGACGCCGAGCACGCCACGGCTGTACTTGTCGTCGTCGACCGCGGGGACGGCGATCCAGTCAGCGGCGTCGGCGGCGGTCCAGGCGGCAGGGCGGGAGGCGGTGTGCGGGTCGGTGGTCACGCCCCGACGCTAGTCGGGCTCGCGGCGCCGGCGTCCAGAGCCCCGGCCGAGCCGAGACGCCTGGGGCCGCCGATACGGTGGGAGGATGAGCATCTCGATCCCCGGCCGCACCGTCGTCTTCGACTACGGCGAGGTGATCTCCCGGTTCCCCGACGACGCATCGCGTCGGCGCATCGAGGAACTCGCCGGTGTCGAGCCCGCCGCTCTCTGGCCCAGCTACGGTGCCCACCGGCACGCCCTCGACCACGGCCGCCTCACGGCCACCGCCTACTGGCGCGCCGTCGAGGCCGACACCGGCGCCGACTGGTCGCGCACCCGCGTCCACGAGCTGTGGGCCGCCGACTTCCCGTCGTGGTTCGTGCCCGAGCCCGGCACCCTCGACGTGATCGCCGACCTCGCCGACGGCGGAACGCGCCTCGCGATCCTCTCGAACGCCGGCCAGGACTTCGCCTCGCCGTTCCGCCACTCGCCCCTCGGCGACCTGTTCGAGCAGGTCTTCGTCAGCGCCGAGCTCGACGACCTGAAGCCGTCGGCCTCGATCTTCCGGCACGTGCTCGCCGAGCTCGGAACAACCGCAGCCGACACGGTGTTCATCGACAACAGGCCCGACAACGTCGAGGCCGCCCAGGCCCTCGGCATCACCGGGCACCTGTTCACCGGCCCCGAGCCGCTCCGACTGTTCGTCGAGGGGCTCGCGGGCCTCCCCACCGAAAGGCGATGACCGCTCTCGTGACCCAGACGGACGCTGCACCCTCCCCCACCTCCGACACCTCTCCCGCCTCGACGCAGGGCGACTCCCCCGTCGGCCTCTTCGACGCCGTCACGCTGCGCGGCCAGACGTTCCGCAACCGGCTCTGGGTCGCGCCCATGTGCCAGTACTCGGCCGAGGAGCAGGACGGCGTCGCCACCGACTGGCACCTCGTGCACCTCGGCTCGCTGGCCCGAGGAGGCGCGGGCGCCGTCATCTCGGAAGCCGCGTCGGTCACCCCCGACGGCCGCATCTCGCCGCAGGACCTGGGCATCTGGAACGACGACCAGGTCGAGGCCCTGAAGCCGATCACCGCGTTCGTCCGCTCGCAGGGCTCGGTGCCCGGCATCCAGCTCGCGCACGCCGGGCGCAAGGCGTCCACGTTCCGCCCCTGGAGCGAGACCCAGGGCTCCGTCCCCGAGGCCGAGGGCGGCTGGCCGACCGTCGCGCCGTCCGCGGTCGCCTTCGAGGGCTACGCCGCGCCGCGCGAGCTGACCCGCGACGAGGTCGTCGGGCTCGTGGAGGCGTTCCGCGCCGCGGCCCGCCGCTCGGTCGAGGCCGGCTTCGGGCTGATCGAGCTGCACGCCGCCCACGGCTACCTGCTGCACCAGTTCCTCTCGCCGCTCAGCAACGAGCGCACCGACGAGTACGGGGGCTCCCTCGAGAACCGTGCGCGCCTCCTCGTCGACGTCGTCCGCGCCGTGCGGGCCGAGGTCGGCGACGACCTGCCGCTGCTCGTCCGCTTCTCCGCCACGGACTGGGCCGAGGGCGGCTGGGACGAGCACGAGACGGCCACCGTCGCCGCCTGGTCGCGCGACGCCGGCGCCGACCTGTTCGACATCTCGACCGGCGGGCTCGTCGCCGGGGTGACGATCCCGGTGGGCCTCGGCTACCAGGTGCCGTTCGCGCAGCACGTGCGCGAGACGGCCGAGGTCGAGACCGGGGCCGTCGGCCTCATCGTGTCGGCCCGGCAGGCGCAGGCCGTCGTGGCCGAGGGCCGGGCGGACGTCGTGCTGATGGCCCGCGAGTTCCTCCGCGACCCGCACTTCCCGCTGCGCGCCGCGGCCGAGCTGGGCGTCGAGCTCGACTACTGGCCCGAGCAGTACCTCCGGGCGCCGTTCCGTGCCTCCTAGGCCCTGAGGGGCCCGACCGGCCCACACGACGACGGCCGCGCCGACCCCGAGGGGCGGCGCGGCCGTCGTCGTCCGGTCCGACCTACGACCGCCTGGTCGCGTCCTGCACCTCGCCGATCAGCTCCTCCAGGATGTCCTCGAGGAACAGGACGCCCTGGGTGTCGCCCCGCTCGTCGAACGACCGGGCGACGTGCACGCCGCTCCGGCGCATCGTCGCGAGGGCGTCCTCGAGGTCGGTGCCCTGGTAGATCGAGATCAGCTGGCGGATGCGCTTCGGCGGCACCGGGTCGCCGAACTCGTCCTCGTCGAGGTCGATGACGTCCTTGAGGTGCAGGTACCCCGTCGGCTCGCCGGCGTCGTCGACCAGCACGTACCGCGAGAAGCCGTTCTGCGCGACGGCCCGCTCGACGTCGCCCGGGGTGGCGTCCTCGGGCAGGGTGACGAGGCCCGACATCGGCACGGCCACGTCGTCGACCGTCTTCTCGGTGAACTCGAACGCGGCCTGGAGCGTGCCGCTGCCGTCGCGCAGGGTCCCTTCACGCTGCGACTGCGCCACGATCGTGGCCACCTCGTCGACGGTGTACGCGCTGGCGGCCTCGTCCTTCGGCTCGACGCGGAACGCCCGCAGGACGGCGTTCGCCGACCAGTTGAGCGACACCACGACGACGTGCAGGAGGCGCGCCACGGCCACCAGCGGCGGCGCGAGCAGCAGCGCCGCCTTGTCCGGCAGCGAGAACGAGATGTTCTTCGGCACCATCTCGCCGAGCACGACGTGCAGGAACGACACCAGCAGCAGCGTGATGACGAACCCGACGACGCTCACCAGCTGCTCGCTGAGCCCGGTCAGGCCGAGCGGGCCCTCGAGGAGGTGGTGGATGGAGGGCTCGGAGACGTTCAGGATGAGCAGCGAGCAGATCGTGATGCCGAGCTGGGTCGTCGCCAGCATCATCGTCGCGTGCTCCATGGCCCAGAGGGTGGTCTTGGCCGCCCTGCTGCCGGCCTCGGCCTTGGGCTCGATCTGCGACCGGCGCGCCGAGATCACGGCGAACTCCGCCGCCACGAAGAACGCGTTGCCCATCAGCAGCAGCACGAGCCAGACGATGCCCCACCAGTCGCTCATCGGGCCGACTCCTTCTGACGGGCGTCGACGCCGCGCATCGACGCCGGGGCGTCCGACCTGCCGGCGCGCTCGGCCCGGCTCGCGCGCTCGGCGCGGCCACCGCGCTCGGGCTGGTCGACGACCTCGTCCTCGGGCGTCGGCGTGAACCTGATCCGGTCGATGCGCCGTCCGTCGAGCCGCTCGACGCGGAACGTGCCCGCCTCGGACTCGACGACGTCGCCGACGACGGGCAGGCGTCCGAGCTCGCTCATCACCCAGCCGCCGACGGTCTCCCAGGGGCCGTCCTCCGGCACCGAGACCGACGCGCGCTCGAGCAGCTCGTCGGGGCGCAGCAGCCCGGGGAACGTGAGCCAGTTTCGCGAGCGGACGACGTCGACGCGGCTGCGGTCGTGCTCGTCCGACACCTCGCCGACGAGCTCCTCGATGAGGTCCTCCAGGGTGACGACGCCGGCCGTGCCGCCGTACTCGTCGACGACGACGGCCATCTGGTAGCCGCGGCCGCGGACCTCGCCGAGCAGGTTGTCGAGCGTCATGGTCTCGGGGACGCGCACGGCGTCGGTGAGCAGCGCCGAGACGGGCACGTCGGCCCGCTTCTCCCGCGGCACGGACACGGCCTGCTTGACGTGGACGAGGCCGACCACGTCGTCGATGCCGTCGTCGGTCACCGGGAACCGCGACAGGCCGGTACGCCGGGCCAGCTGCAGCACGGTCTCGGCCGAGTCGGTGCGCGTGACGGTCGAGAGGCGCGGCCGCGGCGTCATGACGTCGGAGGCCGTGTGGTCGCTGAACGCCAGGGTGCGCGCCAGCAGGGTCGCCGTGTCGAGGTCGAGGCTGCCCTCGAAGGCCGAGCGGCGCACGAGCGACGAGAGCTCCTCGGCGGTGCGCGCGCCGGACAGCTCTTCCTTGGGCTCGATCCCGACACCCCGCAGGATCGCGTTAGCCGTGTTGTTGAGCAGGGCGACGGCGGGACGGAACACCGTCGTGAATCCGACCTGGAACGGGATGACGAGCTTCGCCGTCCGCAGCGGCAGAGCCAGCGCGAAGTTCTTGGGCACGAGCTCGCCGACGATCATCGAGAGCAGGGTCGCGACGACGATCGCAACGACCGGCCCCGCGACCGTGACCACGGGCTCGGGCAGGCCGACCCCGAGGAGGGGCGGCGCGAGCAGCCGGGAGATCGCCGGCTCCATCGTGTAGCCGGTCAACAGCGTCGTCAGCGTGATGCCGAGCTGGGCGCTGGAGAGGTGGGTCGACGTGATGCGGAGGGCACCGATGGTCGGCGCGAGCCCCTTCTCGCCCTTGGCCTGACGGGCTTCGAGGTCGGAGCGGTCGAGGTTGACCAACGAGAACTCGCTGGCGACGAAGAGGCCGGTGCCGATCGTGAGGACGATGCCGATCGCGAGCAGGATCCACTCGTTCACAACGACGGAGCACCGCCCTCAGTCACGGGATGGTGGGAGGGTGCAGCGGGCTGAGACGGAGGGTCATCCATAGAGAGGGAATCTTAGCCGCTGCACGCCCCGTCCGTCACCGGTCGGCCCCATCTGCTCGTCATCAGGCGAGGAGCCTCGTCACCAGCTGACGGGGAGCGCCTTGCCCTCCTCGTAGCCCGCCGCCGACTGGATGCCCACGAGCGCCCGCTCGGCGAACTCGGGCAGGGTGCGCGCACCCGCGTAGGTGAACGAGCTGCGCACGCCGGAGGTGATCATGTCGAGCAGGTCCTCGACGCCCGGCCGCAGCGGATCGAGGTAGATCCGCGACGACGAGATGCCCTCGGCGAAGAGCGTCTTGCGGGCGAGCTCGAAGGGGTCGAGCCGGCCGAATCGGCCCTGGACGGCCTTCGTCGACGCCATGCCCCAGCTCTCCTTGTAGAGGCCGCGCTCGTCGGTCGCCAGCTCGCCGGGCGCCTCCACCGTGCCGGCGAACCAGGAGCCGATCATCACCGACGACGCGCCGGCGGCGAGGGCGAGGGCGACGTCGCGCGGGTAGCGGACGCCTCCGTCGGCCCAGACGTGCGCGCCGAGCGACCGGGCGGTCGCCGCCGTCTCGAGCACGGCGGAGAACTGGGGGCGGCCCACGGCGGTCATCATCCGGGTGGTGCACATCGCCCCGGGGCCGACGCCGACCTTGATCACGTCCGCGCCCGCGCCCACGAGGTGGCGCACCGCCTCCTCGGTGACGACGTTGCCGGCGACGATCGGCAGGCCGAGCCCCGCGGCCGCCACCTGCTTCACCGCGGCGACCATGCCGTCCTGGTCGCCGTGCGCGGTGTCGAGCACGAGCACGTCGACGCCGGCGGCGGCGAGCGCGCGGGCCTTCTGCTCGACGTCGCCGTTGATGCCGACGGCAGCGGCGACCCGGAGGCGGCCGTCGCGGTCGAGTGCCGGCTGGTAGATCGTCGACCGGAGCGCGCTCTTGCGGCTCACCGTGCCGACGACCTGCCCGTGTCGCAGCACGGGCGCGAAGTCGATCTCGGCGGCGACCATGCGGTCGAAGGCGGCCCGGGGCGAGTCGACGTCGTCCGCGTCGAGCGAGGTGAGCGCGCCGTGCAGCAGGTCGCCCAGCACGGCGTCGCGCGGTGCGGTGGCCAGCCGGGAAGCGGCGATGCAGCCGAGGAACCCGCCGTCGGCGTCGTGGAGCACGATGCCGTGCCCCTCGACGGCGGGCACGCGGGTGAGGGCCGTGGCGACGGTCTCCCCCGGGTCGAGCGACCAGGGGGTGTCCCACTCGACGGGCTGCGACTTGACCCAGCGGATGGCCGCGTCCAGCTCCTGGAGCGGCATGTCCTGCGGCAGGACCCCGAGGCCGCCGCGCCGGGCGAGGGTGGCCGCGAGGCGGGGGCCGGTGACGGAGTTCATGTTCGCCGAGACGATCGGGACGGTGGCGCCCGTGCCGTCTCCCGGCGCCAGCGAGACGTCGAGCCTGCTCGTCACCGACGAGCGGCTGGGCACCAGGAACACGTCGGAGTACGTCAGGTCGTGGGTCGGCGTCGTCTCGTAGAACCTCATGGGTCAACGGTAATCCCTGCGGGTCGTCGGGACGCGGCCAGGCGGACGTTGTTAAGCTGGTCCCCGGCGGGCGCCGCTGCCCGCCGTGACATCGAACGATCAACGGAGAGTGGGCGATCGGCTGTGACGAGCCACGTGACGGGAACGACCGACGAGGGTGCCTTCGGGGCCAACGAGTGGCTGGTCGACGAGCTCTACGAGAAGTGGGTGGTCGACAAGTCCGCGGTCGACGAGTCGTGGTGGCCCGTCCTCGAGGCCTACACGCCCTCGGGCGGCTCCGAGGCCGCGACGCCGGCCGAGGCCCCTGCCTCCGCAGAGGCCCCCGCGGCCGACCAGGCCCCCGCAGCCGACCAGGCGTCCGGCGGCGAGGCGCAGGTGCCCGACGAGGTGACCGGCGCCCCCGGTGAGAACGAGCCCGCCGCGCCCGCACCTGCCCCGGCCGCCCCCGCGGGCAAGAAGGCCGCCAAGACCACCTCGGTCGAGCCGTCGGAGAAGCCGATCCCGGCCGAGTCGCCGGCCAAGGCCCCCGAGAAGCCCCGCAGCAGCGCCGAGCCCGCACCGGAGCCCGAGGCGAAGGTCGCTCCCCTCCGCGGCATGGCCAAGTCGCTCGCCACGAACATGGACGCGAGCCTGAGCGTCCCGACCGCCACCAGCGTCCGCACCGTCGCCGCGAAGCTGATGATCGACAACCGCATCGTGATCAACAACCACCTCAAGCGCGCCCGCGGCGGCAAGGTCTCGTTCACGCACCTCATCGGCTGGGCGCTCGTCCAGGCCCTCAAGGAGTTCCCGAGCCAGAACGTCTTCTACGACGAGGTCGACGGCAAGCCCTCGGTCGTCACGCCGGCGCACATCAACCTCGGGCTCGCGATCGACATCCCGAAGCCCGACGGCACGAGGGCCCTGCTGGTCCCCGGCATCAAGAAGGCCGACGAGATGACCTTCGCCGACTTCCTGTCGGCCTACGAGGACGTCGTCCGCCGTGCCCGCGACAACAAGCTGACCGCGGCCGACTTCCAGGGCAACACGATCTCGTTGACGAACCCGGGCGGCATCGGCACGGTGCACAGCGTGCCCCGCCTGATGAAGGGCGCGGGCTCGATCATCGGCGCCGGCGCGCTCGACTACCCCGCCGAGTTCCAGGGCACGTCGTCGAAGACGCTCGTCGAGCTCGGCATCGGCAAGACGGTCACGCTCACGAGCACCTACGACCACCGCGTCATCCAGGGCGCCGGCTCGGGCGAGTTCCTCAAGAAGGTCAACGAGCTGCTGATCGGCCAGCGCGGCTTCTACGAGCAGATCTTCGCGGCCCTCCGCATCCCGTACGAGCCCATCCACTGGAACCCCGACATCAACGTCAACCTCGCCGAGCGCGTGGGCAAGACGGCTCGGGTGCAAGAGCTCATCAACAGCTACCGGGTCCGCGGCCACCTCATGGCCGACATCGACCCGCTGCAGTACCGCCAGCGCAGCCACCCCGACCTCGCCATCGAGAGCCACGGCCTCACCTTCTGGGACCTCGACCGCGAGTTCGTCACGGGCGGCCTCGGCGGCCACACCTCCGCGCTGCTGCGCGACATCCTCGGCATCCTCCGCGACTCGTACTGCCGCACCATCGGCGTCGAGTACATGCACATCCAGGACCCCGCGCAGCGCGCCTGGGTGCAGCAGCACGTCGAGGTGCCCTACGTGAAGCCGTCGCACGACGAGCAGATGCGCATCCTCGCGAAGCTCAACGAGGCCGAGGCGTTCGAGACGTTCCTGCAGACGAAGTACGTCGGCCAGAAGCGCTTCAGCCTCGAGGGCGGCGAGTCCGCCATCGCCCTGCTCGACACCGTCATCCAGCAGGCGGCCCGCGAGGAACTCGAGGAGGTGGCGATCGGGATGGCTCACCGTGGCCGCCTGAACGTGCTCACCAACATCGCCGGCAAGACCTACGGACAGATCTTCCGCGAGTTCGAAGGCACTCAGGACCCGAAGACGGTCCAGGGCTCGGGCGACGTCAAGTACCACCTCGGCACCGAGGGCGAGTTCACGAGCGCCACGGGCGAGACGATCCCCGTCTACATCGCCGCGAACCCCTCGCACCTCGAGGCCGGCGACGGCGTGCTCGAGGGCATCGTCCGGGCCAAGCAGGACCGCGGCCCGAAGGGCGTCTTCGGCACGCTACCCATCCTCATCCACGGCGACGCGGCGATGGCCGGCCAGGGCGTCGTGGTCGAGACCCTGCAGATGTCGATGCTGCGCGGCTACCGCGTCGGCGGCACCATCCACGTGGTGATCAACAACCAGGTCGGCTTCACGACCCCGCCGTCCGAGTCGCGCTCGTCGATCTACTCGACCGACGTGGCGAAGACGATCCAGGCGCCGGTGTTCCACGTCAACGGCGACGACCCCGAGGCCGTCGCCCGGGTCGCCGAGCTCGCGTTCTCGTACCGCCAGCAGTTCAAGCGCGACGTCGTCGTCGACCTGATCTGCTACCGCCGTCGCGGCCACAACGAGGGCGACGACCCCTCGATGACGCAGCCGCTGATGTACAACCTCATCGAGGCCAAGCGCAGCGTCCGCACCCTCTACACCGAGGCCCTCGTCGGCCGCGGCGACATCACGCAGGAGGAGTACGACGGCGCGCACCGCGACTTCCAGGACCGCCTCGAGCGTGCCTTCCAGGAGACGCACGCGGCCCAGACCGGCTCGATGCCCGTCATCACCGACGACGGCGGAGACGTCGACGACCTCGAGCGCCCCCGGTCGCAGCGGGACGACGCCTCGGGCGAGCCCGAGAGCACGGGCGTCGACCTCGACCTGATCCACGCGATCGGCGACGCGCACGACAACCCGCCCGAGGGCTTCTCGGTGCACCCGAAGCTCTCGCAGCTCCTCAAGAAGCGTGTCGACATGAGCCGGAACGGCGGCATCGACTGGGCCTTCGCCGAGCTGCTGGCGATGGGCTCGGTCCTGACCGAGGGCACTCCTGTGCGCCTCGCCGGCCAGGACAGCCGCCGCGGCACCTTCGTGCAGCGCCACTCGGTGCTGCACGACCGGGAGAACGGCCAGGAGTGGCTGCCCCTGCAGAACATCACCGACGACCAGGCGAACCTCTGGATCTACGACTCCCTGCTCAGCGAGTACGCGGCGATGGGCTTCGAGTACGGCTACTCGGTCGAGCGGGCCGACGCGCTCGTGATGTGGGAGGCGCAGTTCGGCGACTTCAGCAACGGCGCGCAGACGATCATCGACGAGTTCATCTCGAGCGCCGAGCAGAAATGGGGCCAGCGCTCGAGCGTCGTCCTGCTGCTGCCGCACGGCTACGAGGGGCAGGGGCCCGACCACTCGTCGGCCCGGATGGAGCGGTTCCTCCAGATGTGCGCGGAGGACAACATGACCATCGCGCGCCCCTCGACCCCCGCCTCCTACTTCCACCTGCTGCGCCGCCAGGCGTACGCGCGCCCCCGCCGTCCGCTGGTCGTCTTCACGCCGAAGGCGATGCTGCGACTCCGCGGCGCGACGAGCGGCGTCGACGCGTTCACGAGCGGCCGGTTCGAGCCGGTGCTCGACTGCACCCGCGTCCAGGACCCGTCGGCGACGAAGCGGATCGTGCTGCACTCGGGCAAGATCCACTACGACCTCACCGCCGAGCTCGACAAGCGCGGCGTAAAGGACGACATCGCGCTCGTCCGCCTCGAGCAGCTCTACCCGCTGCCGCTCGACCGCATCCGCGAGGTGCTGTCGCGCTACCCCTCGGCCGAGATCGTCTGGGCCCAAGAGGAGCCGGAGAACCAGGGCGCCTGGCCGTTCGTCGTCCTCGAGCTGCAGAAGCACCTCGACCGCCGGATCACAGTCGCTTCGCGACCTGCGTCGGCCTCGCCCGCCGCGGGCTCGACCAAGGCGAGCGCGGCCCAGCAGGCCGAGCTGATCGCGGCGGCGCTCACGCTCTAGCGTCCACGCCCCGCACCGAAGACGACGGCCGCCCTCCCCGCAGGAGGGCGGCCGTCGTCGTCGGCCGTGCGGCGATTCGAGGGGTCAGACGAGCTTCGAGTAGCGCACGCCGGCCTCGTGGTAGCCACGCTTGCGGTAGAAGCGGTGGGCGGAGTCGGTGGCTGCGGCCGAGACGGCCTCGAGCGTGCGGGCTCCGTGGCCGCGCGACCACTCCTCGAAGTGCTGCAGGAGGTGCGAGCCGGTGCCGTCCCGGCGGGCCGCCTCCCCGACGACCAGCAGCAGCAGCTGCGCGGTCGGGGCGTCGGCGTTGTAGGCCCATCGCACGTGCGCGCCGGCCACGGCGACCACGCGGCCGTCGTCGCCCCGGACGACCCAGGTCTCGTGCCCCGCGGCCGCGGTGAGGTGGGACAGGCGAGCCGAGAGCACCTCGGCGTCGAGCGAGTGGCCGAGCAGCCCGACGAGGGCCACCAGGTCGTCGAGGTCGTCGGACGTCGGGCTGGCGAGGATCTCCACCGTGGCGGTCATGCGACGACGCTAGCGCAGGTCGACGACCTGTGACGTCGGACGATAGGGTCGATCGTCATGGGTCTCTTCACACGGAACTCGACGCCCGAGCAGCACGTCGCCGACGAGGCAGCCCGCTTCGTCAAGTCGGTCGCGAAGGGCGGGCACCGCGACGACGCGGCCTCGCTCGACTTCAGCCCGGGCTCCGTCCGTGCGCTCGACACCGTGCTCGCCCGTCACCGGGGCGACGTGGACGCAGACGGGGTGCCCGACGCGGTCTCGCTCGGCGCCGCCTGCTACTTCTTCGAGACGGTGCGCCGCGAGTACGGCGGGCGGCTCTGCTCCGGCACCGGCAGCGACCCGCTCGTGCTGGTGGTCGGCGAGCCGGACTTCCGCCTCTGCGTGCCGGCCGTCTCGAAGGTCGTCCAGCGGACGGGCGACGCAGGCGACCCCTCCCTCGAGCTGCTCTGGGACGACGTCGTGGCGCACGCGGCACGTCGCGAGGACGCGACGCTGGCCTGACCGGCCAGCCCCCCAGGGCCTAGTGCGAGGCCTGCAGGTCGCGGATGCGCGCGAGCACGGTCGAGCGCAGGTCTTCGGGAGCCGTCTCCTTGCAGGCGCGCTGCACCGCCTCCGTCAGCACGATGCCCACCTTGTGCTCACCCGAGCAGTCGGCGCACGTGGCCATGTGCTCCCGGATGTCGGCGGCGTCCTCACGGCAGAGCTCGTCGTGCAGGAACTCCTCGAGCTCGGCCTTCGCCTTGTCGCAACCGCAGTCGGTCATTTGGTGCTGCCCTTCGATGTCGTGCCGGCCGGCACCGCGATCCCACGGTCACGGGCGTAGTCGGCGAGTAGTCCCCGGAGGAGTCGGCGGCCGCGGTGCAGACGGCTCATCACCGTGCCCACGGGCGTCTTCATGATGTCGGCGATCTCCTGGTACGAGAAGCCCTCGACGTCCGCGAAGTAGACCGCCATGCGGAAGTCCTCCGGGACCTTCTGGAGCGCGTCCTTGACGGCGCTGTCCGGCAGGTGGTCGATGGCCTCGGCCTCGGCCGAGCGGGTGGAGCCGGAGGTGCGGGTCGCCGACTCGGCGCCGCCCATCTGCCAGTCCTCGAGCTCGTCGATCGTGCCCTGGTAGGGATCGCGTTGCTTCTTGCGGTACGTGTTGATGAACGTGTTCGTCTGGATCCGGTACAGCCAGGCCTTGAGGTTCGTGCCCTGCTGGAACTGCCGGAACGCCGCGAACGCCTTGACGAACGTCTCCTGGACGAGGTCGGAGGCGTCGGCCGGGTTGCGCGTCATCCGCATCGCCGCGGCGTAGAGCTGGTCCATGAACGGCAGGGCCTGTTCCTCGAACAGTGCGCGCAGGTCGGGCTCGCCCTCGTCCGACGCCTCGACGGCCGCCACGGCCTCGACGGTCGCCTCGGCGACGCCGCCGCCGGCCTCGACGGGGTCGGGTGCGGTCGCGCTGGTCGCGGGTGTGGGCTCGTCGCCCTCGGGGGTGATCATCACGGCCGATTCTAGTTCGGCCACGGTGATCCGCCTCGGTGCAAGTGCTGTGGGCACGTGTCCTCCAGGTCGTCGCTGCATTACCCTGGTGAACCGATGCAGGTGTACAGGTATTCCGGGCCCGAGTTCTCCCCCTACGACGACGGCGGCGTTCCCCCGACGGTCGACGACGGGCGCTGGGTCGCGCCCCGCGCCGCCGGGCCGCTCCGCGCCTCCCTGTCGCTGCCCGGGTCGAAGTCGCTGACGAACCGCGAGCTGGTGCTCTCGGCACTGGCCGATTCCCCCTCGACGCTGCGGGCTCCCCTGCACTCGCGCGACACCTCCTTGATGATCGCGGCGCTCCGCGCGCTCGGCACGACGATCGACGAGCTCGAGTCGGGCGAGCCCTTCGGCCCGGACCTCGTCGTCACGCCTGGCGAGCTCACGGGCGGCGCGACCGTCGACTGCGGCCTGGCCGGCACCGTCATGCGGTTCCTGCCCCCCGTCGCGGCGCTCGCCCTCGGCCCGGTCACCTTCGACGGCGACGAGGCGGCCCGGCGCCGCCCGATGCGCGCGACCCTCGACTCGCTGCGCGCCCTGGGCGTCGACGTGTCGGACGACGGCCGCGGCTCGCTCCCCTTCAGCCTCTACGGCACGGGCGAGGTCGAGGGAGGCGAGGTCGAGATCGACGCGTCCGCCTCCAGCCAGTTCGTGTCCGGCCTGCTGCTGTCCGCCCCGCGCTTCTCGCGCGGGCTGACGCTCCGCCACACGGGAGACGTGCTGCCGAGCACGCCGCACATCGAGATGACGATCGACGCGCTCGCGCAGCGCGGCGTGGCCGTCGCGACCCCCGAGCCCGGCGTGTGGGAGGTGCCCCCCACCGCGATCGCCGGACGCGAGCTGACCATCGAGCCCGACCTCTCGAACGCCGCGCCGTTCCTCGTCGCGGCCCTCGTGGCCGGCGGCACCGTCTCGATCGCGCACTGGCCGGCCGAGACGACGCAGGTCGGGGCCGACCTGATCGAGCTGCTGCCGCTCTGGGGCGCGACCGTCACGCTCGACGACGGCGTGCTGACCGTGGACGGCGGCGACGGCCTGGTCGGCGGCGGCTCGCTGCCCGGCGTCGACGTCGACCTGTCCCGCGGCGGCGAGCTCGCCCCGGCCCTCGTCGCCCTGGCCGCCCTCGCCTCCGGTCCGAGCACCATCACGGGCATCGGTCACCTGCGCGGGCACGAGACCGACCGCCTCGCCGCCCTCGCGAGCGAGATCTCGGCACTCGGTGGCCTCGTCACCGAGCTCGACGACGGCCTCCACGTCGAGCCCTCGCCCCTGCACGCCGGCCAGTGGCGCACCTACGGCGACCACCGGATGGCGCACGCCGCGGCGATCATCGGCCTCGCGGTCGACGGCGTCGAGCTCGACGACGTGCGCGTCGTCTCGAAGACGCTGCCGCAGTTCGTCGACCTGTGGGACGACCTGCTCGGCCGCCGCGTCGTCGAGCGACCGGCCGACATCGACCTGCTCGGGTTCCTGTAGGCCCCCGGTGAGCTGGTGGAACGACGGCGACGACGCCGTCGAGGACGAGGCCTGGGGCCAGTACGACGAGAGCTCGGTGCGACAGCGGCCGAACCCGAAGGCCAACCGGCCGCGCACCAAGCAGCGGCCCGCGTACGCGGACGCCGAGGAGGGCGTGGTCTGGACGGTCGACCGCGGCCGCTACGGCGTGCTGATGGACGCCGGCACCCCCGACGAGCGCGAGATCACGACCGCCCGCGCCCGCGAGCTCGGCAAGAAGAGCGTCGTCACGGGAGACCGGGTCGGCGTCGTCGGCGACACGAGCGGGGCGGAGGGGTCGCTCGCCCGCATCGTCAAGGTGCAAGAGCGGACGACGCTGCTGCGCCGCAGCGCCGACGACAGCGACGCCGTCGAGCGCGTCATCGTCGCGAACGCCGACCAGATGCTCATCGTCGTCGCCGCGGCGGACCCCGAGCCGCGCCCCCGTCTCGTCGACCGCTACATGGTCGCCGCCTTCGACGCGGGCGTCGAGCCGATCCTCTGCATCACGAAGACCGACCTCGCCGACCCCGCGCCGTTCGCGGCCCACTTCTCGTGCCTCGACCTGCGGATCGTGACCACCACCTCCACGTCGTTCGACCCCCTGCCCGACGGGTCGCCCTCGCCGGTGCTCGACGAGCTGCGCGAGCTGCTCGACGGGCACGTCACGGTGACCGTGGGGCACTCGGGCGTCGGCAAGTCGACCCTCGTCAACGCCCTCACGGGGTCGCAGCGCGAGGTCGGCGTCGTCAACGCGGTGACCGGACGCGGTCGGCACACGTCGTCGTCGACCGTCTCGTTCAAGGTGCCGAGCGGCGGCTGGATCGTGGACACCCCGGGCGTCCGCTCGTTCGGGCTCGGGCACGTCGACCCCGAGAACATCCTGCGGTCGTTCGCCCGGCACGCCCGCCCCTCCGAGAAGCCCTCGCGCGACGGGATCCCGCTGGCCGAGGCGCACGACTGGGAGATCGTCGACCGCGTCGAGGCCGGCGAGCTCGGCGACGTCGGGCGGGAGCGGCTCGCCTCGCTGCAGACGCTGCTCGCCTCGAAGGGCGGCGTCAGCGGCCGCGAGCAGGCCGCCCGCGACGAGGACGCACGTTCGGACGAGCAGCCGCCGCGCTAGCCGGCCGGCCGCCGCCGCGGGCATTCGCATCCGGACCCGTACCCGGGCCCGCAGATGCCGACCGCGCACCCTGCAACAACCGGATTTCCCTGTTCTGCAGCAGAATGCGAGGCCTTCTGGTCGGCATTTGCCAGCTCCTTTCTCAAATTTGAGAGTGATCCGCCGTCGCCGAAGCGTTTCTCGCGAGAAGCGGGGCACTGGGAGCAGGATCGCTCTCGCTCTGCGATCCCCACCCCCGAGATGTGACCGGTACGCAGTGCGGAGACGAGGAGGCGCGGTGTCGGCCGAGTGCGCTCGGTACGCTGGCAGCGTGACCGACCCGACCCGCGCCTCCTCGTCCGACGCCGCTGCCGACGCCGCCGACGGCGGGGCCCGCTGGGCCGCCGACCTGCGGCTCGCGCTCACGCTCGCCGACGCGGCCGACGCGATCAGCACGGAGCGCTACCGCTCCGCCGACCTGCACGTGTCGCTCAAGCCCGACCGCACGCACGTCACCGACGCCGACCAGGCCGTCGAGCGGGCCATCCGGGCCGGGATCGAGTCCGAGCGCCCCGACGACTCCTTCTACGGCGAGGAGTACGGAGACGACGCAGCCGGGGTCGACAGCGCCCACGAGGACGCCGCTGCGACGGACGACACCGGCACCGGCACCGGCACCGATGCTGCCGGCCACGCCCGAGCGGTCCCCCGCCGCCAGTGGATCGTCGACCCGATCGACGGCACCGCCAACTTCCTGAGGGGCGTCCCCGTCTGGGCGACGCTCATCTCGCTCGTCGTCGACGGAGTCCCCGTCCTCGGCGTCGTCAGCGCCCCCGCACTCGGGCGTCGCTGGTGGGCGAGCACGGGCGGCGGAGCGTTCTCGTCCGAGCACGGCACGACCCCCCTGCGCGTCTCGGGGGTGCACGACCTGGCCGACGCGTCGCTGAGCTACAACGGCCTCGAGTACTGGCGCGAGGCAGGCCGGCTCGAGCGGCTGCTGACGCTCACCGAGCAGGTCTGGCGCACCCGTGCGTACGGCGAGTTCTGGTCGTACCTGCTCGTCGCCGAGGGTGCGCTCGACATCGCCGGTGAACTGGGGCTCCAGCCCTACGACATGGCAGCCGTCATCCCGATCGTCGAGGAGGCGGGCGGCCGGTTCACGAGCGCCGACGGCGAGCCCGGGCCGTGGCACGGCAGCGCCCTCGCGTCGAACGGCCTGCTGCACGACGACGTCCTCGCGGTCGTCGCCGCCTCCCCCGACGCGGCACCGAGGGTCATCCGCTCGGTGTAGGCCCCGGCCGGGAACCGGTCCCTCTGGTTGATGCTGACGAAACACCCGGTCGGCTTGACTGGCCGCAGGCAGTCGCCACACCCCGGAGGGGTCCCGCCGAAGGGCGGGTGAGCGAGCCAGGAGCCCCGCGGTCCGTCGTCACCTCGACGGGCCGCGGCGGCCCCGCCAACCAGACCGTCTCGCAGAGGAGCCCACCATGTCCGTCGTCACCGCCGCCTCCGTCGTCGCCGCCCACACCAGCACGGTCACGCGCGTCGACCCTGCCGCCGTCGACCTGCCCCGCACGCTCGCCGTCGACATCACCGCCTGGCTCGACGCTGCGGCCGCGCAGTCGCCCGCCGCCTGAGCGGCAGCAGCTGCTAGGAGGCGTCGGCCGCCTCGCCCACCCGCCCCTGCCTGCGCGCCCGCAGGTCGAGCAGCGCCAGCACGAGCGCTCCCGCCACCAGGGCGATGGTCACCAGGAATCCGCTGCGGTATGCCTCGTGGTAGATGTCCAGGGTCGAGCCCTCGCTGCGTCCGGCGATGACCGAGTAGAAGGTCGAGACCGCCGCGGCCGTGCCGATGGCGGTGCCGGCGCGCTGGCCGACCTGGCCCATGGAGCCGGCGACCCCGCCCATCTCGACCGGCACCTCCGCCAGGGTCAGGGTCTGGTTCGGCGAGATGACGAAGCCTCCGCCGGTGCCGGCGACGAGCATGCCGCCCGCCATCGCCCACGGCGTGTACTCGGGCGGGGTGAGCGTCGCGGCCAGCAGGAGGACGACGAAGCCGACCCCCACGAGCACGAGGCCGAGCACGACGAGGCTCCGGCCGTACTTCTCGACGATGCGTCCGCCGTAGAACGCGGCGACCGCGCTGGTCAGCGCGAACGGGATGGTCACCATGCCGGCGTAGACGGGCTCGAGGCCGAGCCCCTGCTGCAGGAAGAGCGTCGTGAGCAGGAACGTCGCGGGCAGCGCGCAGAAGTACACGGTCGCGATGAGGGTGCCGTTGCGGTACGACGCGAGCGAGAACAGCGAGAAGTGCACCACCGGCGACTTGCCGCGGGCCTTGTAGCGCTGCTCCCACCAGACGAAGAGGGCACCGAACCCCGCGAACCCGATCAGGAACAGCCAGCGCAGCGGGTCGTCGCCCTGGCCGGTCGTCAGCACGAACGGCAGCATCAGGGTGAGGATCGTCAGCCCGAGCAGCACGATCCCCATGAGGTCGAGCTCGTTGTGCCCGCTCGGGGCGGTCGAGGTGCGGGGCAGCAGCTTGAGGGCGAAGACGATGGCGACGATGCCGAGCGGCACGTTCATCCAGAACAGGAGGCGCCAGCCGTCCTGGGCGCCGCCCACCGCGATCAACAGGCCGCCGATCGTGGGGCCGAACGCGGTCGAGACGCCGATGACCGCCCCGAACAGGCCGAAGGCACGGCCGCGCTCGCGTCCCTGGAACAGCTGCTGGATCAGGCCGAGCACCTGCGGCATCTGGATCCCCGCCGCGACGCCCTGCAGGATGCGCGCGGCGACGAGGAGCTCGACGGTGGGAGCGATCGCGCAGAGCACGCTGGCCACGGTGAACGAGCTGAGGCCGATGACGAACATCAGGCGCCGCGACTTGAGGTCGCCGAGGCGGCCCGACGGCACGAGCGACAGGCCGAAGGCGAGGGCGTAGCCCGCGACGATGAGCTGCAGCGCCGTCGGTCCGGCACCGAGCGACGCCTCGATGCTCGGCAGGCCCACGTTGACCTTCGACAGGTCGAGGATCGTCAGCGCCGCGACGCCCACGCAGACCCAGAACGCCTGCCACTTCTGACGCTCGTCGTACCCCGACGACGAGGAGGAGGTGGGCACGGAGGAGGTGTCGGGCGCGTTCGTCATGGAGGTTCCGTCATACACCTGCAGAGACTGCACGGCTCTCACCGGGGATGCCTGGCCCGTTTGCGAGCGTGCGCCCGTTCGGCGGTCCTCGCCCCTGTCGTGCCTCCCTGATCCGTGTGAAGATCACTCAAGTCGACGCCGACCTGTCACCTGGGCCGGCCCTCACGGATCAGGATCCCCATGCGCAGCGTCACGACACCCCGTGGCCGGCTCACTCGGACGCTCGTCGCGTTCGCGGTCGCCGCGGCCGCCGTCTCCCCCGCCCTCCTCGTCGCCGGGCCGGCCCACGCCGCCGGCACGCCCCTCCTGACCGAGTCCTTCACCGGCAGCTCGATCGCCGACCAAGCCTGGCGCGGCCTCAACGACGCCTGCCTCACCGGGGCCACCGCGGCGGCCCCGGCCGGCAGCAGCAACCTGTCGCAGTGCTCCGACCTGAGCGGGTCGCCCGCGGTCGGCACCCCCGGCTTCCTGCAGCTGAACGCCGAGAGCGGCTTCCGTCGCGGCGGCGTCGTCTACAACCAGGCCATCCCCGGCAACGGCGGCCTCGTCGTCGAGTTCGACCAGTGGCAGTACGGCCCCGACGGCGGCGACGGAGGCGACGGGATCGGCTTCTTCCTCACCGACGGCGGCGAGCAGCTCACCATGACGGGCGCCGACGGCGGCTCGCTCGGCTACGGCAACCGCAACGGCGACCCCGGCGTCGTCGGCGGCTACGTCGGCATCGGCCTCGACGCCTACGGCAACTTCGCGAACCCCACCGAACTGCGCGACGCGACCTGTACCCCGCCCGAGGTCGGCCCCGGCTTCGTGCCGAACGCCGTGTCGCTCCGCGGCCCCGGCAGCGGCACCACCGGCTACTGCTGGCTGGCCGGCACGGTGGGTGCGAACACCGGCGGCGACCGGTTCGCCTCGACGTTGCCGGGCTCGCTGCGCGGCACCGGCGCCGACGACACCAGCCGCGACTCCGTCCGCGTGACCCTGAGCCCGGACGCGCTCCCCCTCGTCACCGTCGACATCGACTTCCACGACGGCCGCGGCTACCTGCGCGTGCTCGAGCACCAGATGACCGACGCCGCCCCCGACACCTACAAGCTCGGCTTCCTCGGCTCGACGGGCGGCGCGACCGACGTGCACCTGATCCGCAACCTCTCCGTCTCGTCGGTGCAGGAGCTCGGCGCGCTCAACGTCGTCAAGTCCGTCTCGAGTTCGACGCCGACCGAGGGATACGCCGTCGGCGACCGCATCGACTACTCGTTCACCGTCAGCAACACCTCCGTCGTCAGGCTCAACGCCCTGTCGATCGCCGACGCCCTCGCGGACGGCCTCAGCTGCCCGACCACGACCCTCGCCCCTGTCGGCCAGCCGGGAGCCACGACCGTCTGCACGGGCGGGCACACGGTGACCACCGCCGACGCGCAGACCGCGACCTTCACGAACACGGCGACCGCCCGCGCGGTCGACGCCGGCAACGGGGCGCCGATCGTCAGCGACCCGTCGACGGCCACCGCGCCGCTCGACCAGCTGCAGCCCGCCGTGGGCCTGACCCAGACCGCCGAGCTGATCGACGCGGACGGCGACGGCGTCGCCGGCCCGGGCGACACGATCCGCTACCGCTTCACGGTGACCAACACGGGCGAGACGCCCCTCGGCGGCCTCGCCGTCGACACGGGATCCGCCCCGGCCGTCGACACCACCGGGGTCGCCCTGGCGGTGGGCGGCACCCGCACCTTCACGTCCGACCGCCCGGTGACCCAGGCCGACGTCGACGCGGGCGGCCCGCTCGTCAACACCGCTTCTGCCACGGGCTCGTCGCCCTCGGGGCTGACGGCCGCCAGCGGCCCCTCGGTCGTCGCGACGCCCCTCCTGACGGCCTCGGACCTGCTCGAGCTCGGCGTCGAGCAGGCCCTCAGCACCGACGCGGACGGCGACGGCCTGGCCGGTCTCGGCGACGTCGTCACCTACCAGTACACGGTCACCAACACGGGCACGAGCACCCTCACCGGCGTCGCCCTCGCCCCGACGCGCGGCACCGGAGTCGTGGTCCTGAGCGGCGACCCGGCGTCCCTCGCCCCGGGCGCCTCCGTGACCTACACGGCCACGACGACGATCACCCAGGCCGACGTCGACAGCCCGGCCCCCGTCACGGAGACGGCCACCGCCTCCGCCACGGGGGTCGACGGGCCGCTCACCACCGCGCCCGCCTCGGTGCAGACCCTCACCGCCGCGGCCGACGACGCGCTGGCGGTCGACGTCGTGCCCGTGCTCGACGACACGAACGGGAACGGCCTGGCCGACCCGGGCGAGACGATCTCGTACGAGTACGTCGTGACGAACGCGGGCAACACGAGCCTGACCGGCATCGTCATCGCCGGCCCGGGCGTGCTGCGGCCCGAGCGCGTCGGCGACGGGACCGCCGCCCCCGACGGCACCGTCCGCTTCACGTCCGCTCCCCGCACCGTCACGCAGGCCGACGTCGACGCGGGCGACCCTCTCGTGGTCACCGCCACGGCGACGGGCACGACTCCGGAGGGCACCACGATCGACAGCCCCGCGGCCTCGGGCAGTACGCCGCTGCTCGCTGCCGTGGGCGGCCTCGACCTCGAGCTCACGGCCGTGCTCTCCGACATTAACGGCAACGGCGCGGCCGACGCAGGCGAGACGATCACCTACACGTACACCTCGACCAACACGGGCACGGCGACGCTGACCGGCCTGGGCGTGACGGCGCCGCGCACCCCCGTCACGACGGCGCCGCCCGCGTCGCTGGCACCGGGAGCATCCGTCACCGTGACCGGCAGCTACGTGGTCACGCAGGCCGACGTGGACGCCGGCACCGACCTGGGCGCCGCGGCGGTCGCCACGGCCACCGACCCGGAAGGAGGCGCGGTGACGTCACCCGAGGTCGCCCTCGCGATCCCGACGCCGGTCGCCCCCGGCACCGCCGGCCTGTCGATCGAGGTGACGGCCGTGCTCACCGACACCAACGGCAACGGCGTGGCCGACGCAGGCGAGGTCGTCACGTACCGCTACGTGGTCCGGAACGACGGCACGCTGAGCCTCACCGGCGTCTCGGTCGCGGACCCCGACGCCCAGGGTCTCGCCCCCGAGTCAGCGGACCTCGCCCCGGGCGAGTCGGTCACCTTCACCGCCACGCGGACGGTGACGGACCGCGACGTGCTCGCCGCCGCAGCAGGCGACGGCACCGTGCGGACGACGGCCCGCGCCACCGGCACCGCCCCCGGCGGGACGCTCGTCACCTCGGCGGCCGACATCGTGACGGTCGAGGCCGGAGCGGTGCCGACGTCGCCGACCGATCCCTCGACGCCGCCCGTCGATCCGGGGACGGGCCCCGTCGGGCCGGGCACCGTCACGCCGGTCGCGCCCGGTCCGGGAGCAGGCACGGCACCCGGCGTCGGGAACGGCGGCGGCGGCACGACGGCCGGTCGCACCGGTCTCGCGTTCACGGGTGCCGAGAGCGCCTGGCTCGCGAGCCTCGCGGCGATGCTCCTCGTGGCCGGCATCGGTGCGGTGTCGGTCGCGCGCCTCCGGACGGGCGGCGGTCGACACCAGCGTCGCTGACCGAGCCGCGACAGGACGGGCACGGCGAACTCGCCGCGCCTGTCCTGTGTCCCCCATCTGGACCACCCGGCTCGTCACCCGTTCGAGGGCCGAGACCATCCGGCGACCACCCCACGGACCCGGAAATGGTGGGCGGATCTCCTTAGGCTCGTCACAGGGGCCTCGTCTGGGTGCCCCACGCATGTCCCCCGGCGCTGGGCTAGGGCGATGAGCACTGTCGCTCCATCTCCTACAGAAAGCACCAGGTACGTGATCACCAAGTTCTCTTGGCGTCGCGCGCTAGCCGTTCCGGCTGCGCTCTCGCTCGCCCTCGGTGGGGTCCTCCTCACCTCCACCGCCGCCTCCGCCGCTGTCGGCGACCTCGTCGTCACGAGCCCTGCGGAGGGGGCGACCACGACCTCCCGTGACGTGGACATCGTGGGCTCGGCCGTCGCCGGCTCGTCGATCCGTGTCTTCAGCGACACGACTCGCACCACCCTCCTCGGCTCGGCGACGACCGACCGCACCACCGGTGCCTTCACCGTCGACCTGCCTGCCTACGCGGAGACCGTGTCCTCGCGACAGAGCGTCTTCGTCGACGGCATCGCCGGCGGCAGCGGCTTCTCGGACGCCAAGACGGTGGCCTTCCGCCTCCCCATCTCGAAGTTCCTCACCGTCGCGACCCCGACGGAGGCCCAGGTGCTCGACACGCGCACCGTCACCTTCTCGGGCACCGCGTCCGAGGGCTCGACGGTCGTCGTGAGCAACGCCTCGGGCGAGCTCGGACGCCAGAACCTCGGCAACGCCACGTCGTACGCGATCACGTACACCTACGCCGACACGTCGGCGGCGGCCCAGTCGGTCACCGTGAACGGCACCCTCGGCGGCAGCGGCATCACCCCCGTGACCCGTGCGTTCTCGATCCCGGCGCCCGTCGTCGCGCCGGCCGCCGCCAAGGTGGTCGCACTCGACAGCCCCGTCGCGGGCTCCACGACCGCGAGCCGCACCGTGACGTTCTCGGGCACGGCGCCCGTCGGCTCCACGGTCGTCGTGAACGGCCCGACCGGTGAGCTCGGCCGTCAGAACCTCGGCAGCGGCTCGACCTGGTCGATCGTCGTCACCTACTCCGACACCGCCCCCGTCGCGCAGACCGTCACGGTCAGCGGCTTCGTCGGCGGCAGCGGCTTCGACAACACCGTGACGCGTGCCTTCACCCTGCCCGCCGTCGCGGCCGTCCCGGTCACCCCGACCGTGCTCGCCCCTCCGGTCATCACCTCGCCGATCCCCGACCAGGTCATCGTCGGTTCCGACGTCGTCATCTCGGGCACCGGCACGCCGGGCGACAACATCGCCTACGTGGTCTTCCCCAAGGGCCAGACGCCTGAGTCGTCCGCTGCCTTCGACGAGGCCATCGCCGACGAGAGCATCGTCGTCGACGCGGCCGGCAACTGGACCACCACCCTGCGCAACGTCGAGGCCGGCAGCTTCACCGTCGTCGCCTTCGCGTTCACGGTCGACGCCGACGGCGTCCTGACCGGCATCTCCGGCGATTCGAACTCGGTCGACTTCAGCGTCGTCGCCGCCACCGCGGTCGCCGCTGCCGTCACCCCCGTCCGTGCCCCGGGCGGCCTCGCCTACACCGGCTCGGACGACCAGGGCCTCGCGATCGGCCTGGGCGCTGCCCTGACCCTCGCCGGCGCCGGCCTCGCCGTCGCGGCTCGTCGCCGTGCGCGCCTCGCCCCCTTGTCGGTCACCGACTCGGAGTAGCACCGCACCACGCACACGGAGAAGGCCCCTGACCGCACGGTCGGGGGCCTTCCTCGTGTTCTGGCACCGCGCCTCCTGCGGGCTGCCCTGCGGTGTGCAGCGGGCCGTGCGCCCACGGAACGACGAAGGCCCCCTCCCGAGATGGGAGGGGGCCTTCGACGCCGCGACGACGGAACAGAGTGTGACAACGACCCGGTGGTGGAGATGGGGGGAATTGAACCCCCGTCCATCGCTGAGATTGCACGCATTCTACGGGCGTAGCCAGATGAGACGTTCTGCTCGGCCCCGACCTTCGCTACTGGCTTCTAGGTCGACGAGCCCAGCCCGAGTGAAAGTCCCGCGTGACCCTCAGGCGTAGTCACGCAGCAAGCCCTCTAGATGACGTCAGGCTCTGGTTAGAAGGCGGTCACCAGACTGACGGACTCCATGTGGCTCTACTGCTTACGCAGCGAGAGCGAAGTCAGTGCGCTTGTTATTGGCACTTATTGTTTTCCAGAGATCGTTAACGAGATAACCCTGGATCCTCGGCCCGCTTCTCGTTCGCACACAGGCGATGTCGAAACCGATCATCCCCGTGAGGGGGCCGTTGTCACACTCTGTTGATCTGTGAAGAACCGTTGTCGCTGTGGACGAGTCTACTCCGCCGGGCGGGACGGTTCTACTCGCCCAGGTGCTTCCGGGCCGACATCGCCGACTGCGCCTCACGGGTCGCCGTGCGCTCGCGCAGGGTCTGCCGCTTGTCGTACTCGCGCTTGCCCTTGGCGACCGCGATCTCGACCTTCGCCCGGCCGTCGCTGAAGTAGATCTTGAGGGGGATGACCGTGAAGCCGCCCTCCTTCGTCTTCTGCCCGATCTTGACGATCTGCTGCTTGTGCAGCAGCAGTTTGCGCTTGCGCCGGGGCGCGTGGTTGTTCCAGGTGCCCTCGGTGTACTCGGGGATGTGCACCGCGTCGAGCCAGGCCTCGCCGGCATCGACGAAGGCGTAGCCGTCGACGAGCGACGCACGCCCCTGCCGCAGCGACTTGACCTCGGTGCCGCTCAGCACGATGCCCGCCTCGTAGGTGTCCTCGATCAGGTAGTCGTGGCGCGCCCGACGGTTGGTGGCCACGACCTTCTCGCCGCGTTCTTTCGCCACGCTGTGCCTCCGGTCGTTCGTGTGGTGGTCTGCCCGCGATCAGGCAGCCTGTCAGTCTACACAGCCCGACGACGAAGGAGGCGCGGTGCAGGCTGACCTGCACCGCGCCTCCTTCGAGGACCCGCTCGTCGGGACGTCGCGGCCCTCGGCGTCGCTAGACCTTGAGGTAGCGCTTGATGGCGACGTTGGCCGACAGCGCCGCCAGGGCGATGCCGATCACGACCACCACCGGCACGACGATCGCCGTCTCGCGCAGCCCGATGAACGGCGTCGACGCGAAGGTCGTCACGAGATAGCCCTTGACGAAGAAGTTGACGATCACGATCAGGGCGCCGCCCGCCAGCACCGAGCCCACCAACGCGGCGATCACGCCCTCGAGGATGAACGGGGTCTGGATGAACCTGTTCGACGCGCCCACCAGCCGCATGATGCCGAGCTCTCGCCGTCGGCTGAAGGCGCTGAGGCGGATGGTGGTGGCGATCAGCAGCACCGCCGCGATGAGCATCAGCACCGCGATGCCGATGGCCGTGTAGCTCGCGGCGTTGAGCACCGAGAAGATCGGGTCGAGGTAACCCCGTTGGTCGACGACGCTCTGCACGCCGGCGAGGCTCGAGAGGCTCTCGGTGAGGACGTCCGACTGCGTCGGGTCCTTGAGGTTCACCCAGAACGTCTCGTTGAGGTACGAGGGCTGGACGAACTCGGTCGCGGGGCTGTCCGCGAACTGGGTCGTGAAGCGGTCGTAGGCCTCGTCCTGGGTCTCGAAGTACGACCGGTCGACGAACGGCGCGAGCACCTGGCTGCTGAGCTGGGCCTCGACGCCGTCGATCTGGTCCTGCGTGGCCTTGGCGCCCGTGCAGTTGCCGGTCGTGTCGGTCTCGGTGCAGAGGTAGACGGCCACCTGGGCCTTGTCGTACCAGTAGCCCTTCATCTGGTTGATCTGCAGCTGGAGCAGGGCCGCGGTGCCGACGAAGGTCAGCGAGATGAACGTGACGAGCACGACCGCGACGACCATCGAGACGTTGCGCCGGAGGCCGCTGCCGACCTCGCTGAGGACGAGTCCGAGTCTCATTCGTCCGCTCCCCTCAGGCTGAGGTCTTCGACACCGATGGCCTGGATGGGCACCGCCTGCGTCTGGTAGCCGCCGTGGCGCTCGTCGCGGAGGATGTTGCCCGCCGACAGCTCGATCACGCGGCGCTGCATCTGGTCGACGATGCCGGCGTCGTGCGTCGCCATGATCACGGTGGTGCCGCCGGCGTTGATCCGCTCGAGCAGCGTCATGATGCCGGCGCTGGTCGAGGGGTCGAGGTTTCCCGTCGGCTCGTCGGCCAACAGGATCGAGGGCTTGTTGACGATGGCGCGGGCGATGGCCACGCGCTGCTGCTCGCCGCCGGAGAGCTCGTGCGGCAGGCGCTGCTGCTTTCCCACCAGGCCGACCATCTTCAGGACGTCGGGGACCGCCTCCTGGATGAAGCCCTTGCTCTTGCCGATCACCTGCAGGCTGAAGGCGACGTTGTCGAACACGCTCTTCTGCGGCAGCAGGCGGAAGTCCTGGAAGACCACCCCGAGGTTGCGGCGGAAGTACGGGACCTTGCGGCTCGAGAGCACGCCGAGCTTCTGCCCGAGCACGTGGATCTGGCCCTTGGAGGGCTTCTCCTCCTTGAGCACGAGGCGCAGGAAGCTGGACTTGCCGGAGCCGGAGGCGCCGACGAGGAACACGAACTCGCCCTTGAGGATCTCGAGGGTGACCGAGTTCAGTGCCGGCCGGGGGTTGCCGGAATACACCTTGGTGACTTCATCAAAACGGATCATGACGGGGATCACCCTAAGCGCGGGCTGTTCCGATCGCGGTCGCGACTCGCCCCTCGAACGGGCCTATGGAAGCGCTGGGAGAGCGCGGAGGAGGCGCGGTGCTGTCGCGCACCGCGCCTCCTCCATGACTCCCCCGCGCCTCGTTCGCGCCTGGCTCAGTCGTCGTCGCGCTTGCGCCAGCGGATGCCCGCCGAGATGAAGCCGTCGAGGTCGCCGTCGAACACGTTCGACGGGTTGTTGACCTCGTGCTCGCTCCTCAGGTCTTTCACCATCTGGTACGGCGCGAGGACGTAGCTGCGGATCTGGTCGCCCCAGCTGGCCGTGATGTTGCCGGCGAGCTCTTTCTTCTTCGCGTTCTCCGCCTCCTTCTGCAACAGGAGGAGGCGCGACTGCAGCACGCGCATCGCCGCGGCCCGGTTCTGGATCTGGCTCTTCTCGTTCTGCATCGAGACGACGGTGCCGGTCGGGATGTGGGTGAGGCGGACGGCCGAGTCGGTCGTGTTGACGCTCTGGCCGCCGGGGCCCGACGACCGGAAGACGTCGACGCGGATGTCGTTCTCGGGGATCTCGACCGCCTCCGTCTCCTCCATCAGCGGGATGACCTCGACCGCGGCGAAGCTCGTCTGGCGCTTGCCTGCGGCGCCGAAGGGGCTCATCCGGACGAGGCGGTGCGTGCCGGCCTCGACGCTGAGGGTGCCGAAGGCGTAGGGCGCGTCGATCTCGAAGGTCGCGCTCTTGATGCCGGCCTCCTCGGCGTAGCTCGTGTCCATCACCGTGGCCGCCATGCCGTGCTTCTCGGCGTAGCGCAGGTACATGCGGAGCAGCATCTCGGCGAAGTCGGCCGCGTCGACGCCGCCGGCCCCCGCACGGATGGTGATGACCGCGGGCCGCGGGTCGTACTCGCCGTCGAGGAGCGTCTGCACCTCGAGCGTGTCCATCATCTTCTGCAGGGCCTTGAGCTCGACCTGTGCCTCGTCGGCGGACTCCTGGTCGTCGCCGTCGTTGGCCATCTCGACCAGGACGCCGAGGTCGTCGAGGCGCTGCTCGGTGGTCTCGAGCTTCTCGAGCTCGGCCTGGCGGTGGCTGAGCGCGCTCGTGATCTTCTGCGCGTTCTCCGTGTCGTCCCAGAGGTCGGGCGCCGACGCCTGCTCGCTGAGCTGGGCGATCTCGGCGACGAGACGGTCTTGCCCGATCACGGCCCGGATGTCCTCGAACGTGGCCCGGAGGGCGGCAATCTGCTCAGAGAAGTCCAGTGCGATCATGGTGGTCGAGCTTACCGGGGTCGCGCGACGCCGGCCTCGCGGAGCGCGACGTCGGCGAGGCGGCGGACCACGGCCGGGTCGCCCGCCCGCCACGACGCGACGGGGTCGGGCGAGACGGCGAGCGCCGCGCGGGCGTCCCGGCCGGTGAGGGCACGCAGGGCGAGCAGGTCCTCTCCCCCGGGCAGCGCGAGCAGCCCGCGCACCGAGGAGGCGCGGCGCACGAACGCGACGCGCCCGCGCAGCCACGCCCACAGCACCACGGTGCTCGGCAGCCCGCCGACCAGCAGCCCGGCCACGAGCGCGGCGCGCGCCACGTCGTCCTGCTGCTGGCGGCCCGCGTCGACGAGCGTCTGGCCGGCTCCGGCCGCCCCGTCGAACGGTGCGGACGCGGCGCCGCCCAGCAGCGGGATGCCGCCCAGGACGCGCGAGGCGTCGTCCATCGTCCCCTGGAAGCCGGTGCCCGCCTCCTCGATCTGGCGCCCCAGCTCGGCGAGGCCGCCGACGAAGGCGGCGACCGCGAGCCCGAGCGCCACGAACACCACGACGAGCCCGACCGCGACGACGTCGCCGGCGACCTGACGAGCACGGACGGCGTTCGACGCCGAGTAGATCTGCATCGCCCCAGTCTGCTGCCCTCCCTCCTGTTCGCGACCATGTGACGCGTCGGAGGCATCAGGACTCCGCTCATCCCTCGAAAGCGTCATCCAGATCGGCGGAGGTGCGCGCGGACCCGGGAGATGAGCTCCACGGCGGCTCTGCCGACCAGATCGTCGTCGCTCACCAGGACCACCCGCCAGCCGGCGTCCTCGAAGCGCTCTCGCCTGCGGAGATCCCGCCGCCACGTCTCGCGGTCGAGGCGGTGGTGGTCTCCCTGGAACTCGAGGGCGAGCTTCGCCCCCTCGTAGCTCAGGTCCGGCTTGCCGAGGTACGAGCCGTCAGCGCCGAACTTCTTCAGGTTGACGTCCGGCTCAGGCAGGCCCGCCCTGATGACGAGCAGCCTCAGCGTGGTCTCCCGGCGCGAGTCGACCCGGGGCCTCACGAGCTGCAGGGCATCCCGGAGACGGCCGATTCCCGGGCGACCGCGGGCGTCGGCTGCGGCAGCCGACAGCTCTGCCACGGGGATCCCCCTCGCCACCGGGTGCTGCGACCAGGTCCCTGCGAGTGAGTCGCCGACCTCGACGAGCTCGTCGAGGGACAGCTCGCGAGCCGCCTGGATCATCGCCGCCACGGGCGAGGCCACGGGCAGGTCGCCGAGCAGACGCGGCGCGTCGCTCGGGAACCGGTGCCCGCGGACTCCAGGACGACGGCTCTGCCGGGACTCGACGCAGGCGACATGCAGTGGCTCCGTGGCGAGTCGATGCGGGAGGGGGACGTCCCAGAGCGCCAGAGCCGTCACGTGCGCGAACGACTCGTCGTCCCGGAGGACGGGGAGGAGTTCGAGGCACCGTTCCACGAGGAGCGACGGTTGCGTGTCCGCGGTCGTCCGCACGCCGCGATGCGGCGACGACAGGTCTCGCGCCTGCAGTCGATCGGCGGAGACGCCTGCACGGCGGGCGGCGGACGTCGAGAACGGGCGCCTCACGAGCTCGGGCGGAAGGGGACGGCGTCGCATGACGCGAGGATCCACCTCGTGCGCGTCGCCGTCGACGGCACGTCGACCGCCCTGTGGGCGAACGCTCTGCCCCGTCTCCTGTGCGCGACCCACGGCAGCACATCGATGTGACGCCACGGAGGAGTGCTCGGGCGGCGCACCCCCTCGACGCGTCACATCGTTCGGGCGCGGGCGCGGGCGCGGGCGCGCGCGCGCGCGCGCGCTGCGCGCGCTAGCGGGCGAAGGTCGCGGGCGCGTGCGCGGCGTAGCCGGCGCGGGTCGCGCGGGCGACTGCGCCCGGCAGCGCGGCGAGCAGAGCGTCGACGTCGGCCTCCGTGCTCGTGTGCCCGACCGTCATGCGGAGCGCGCCCCGCGCCTCCTCGTCGGTGAGGCCCATCGCGAGCAGGACGTGCGACGCCTCGGGGATGCCCGCCTGGCAGGCGGACCCCGTCGACACCGCGACGCCGGCCGCGTCGAGGAGGAACAGCAGCGAGTCGCCCTCGCAGCCGGGGAACGTGAAGTGCGCGTTGCCGGGGAGGCGGTCGACCGGATCGCCGCGCAGCACCGCCGACGGGACGGCGGCCTGCACCCCCGCGACCAGGCGGTCGCGCAGCGGCTCGTAGGCGTGGTGCGGCTGCTCGGCGGCGACGGCGAAGGCGACCGCGGCCGGGCCGTCCTGGGTGCCCGAGCGCACCTGGCGCTGCTGGCCGCCCCCGTGGATCAGCGGCTCGACGGTCGCCGTGCGGGCGAGCACGAGGGCGCCGATGCCGATCGGACCGCCGATCTTGTGCGCGGACACGCTCAGGGCGGCGAGGCCGCTCGAGCGGAAGTCGATCGGCACCTGGCCGTACGCGGCCACCGCGTCGCAGTGCACGGGGACGCCGTGGGCGGCGGCGAGCGCCACGACCTCGTCGACGGGCTGCAGCGTGCCGACCTCGTTGTTGGCCCAGAGCAGGCTGACCAGGGCGACGTCGTCGTGCTCGTCGAGGGCCGCGGCGAGCGCGTCGACCCGCAGCCGGCCGTGCTCGTCGAGCGGGAGCCAGGTGACGACGGCGCCGTCGTGCCGCTCGAGCCACTCGACCGCGTCGACGGTGGCGTGGTGCTCGCCGGCGGGCACGAGGAGGCGCGGGCGCGGCCGGTCGGCCTGCCTCGCCCACCAGAGGCCCTTGACCCCGAGGTTCACGGACTCGGTGCCGCCGGAGGTGAAGACGACCTCGATCGGCTCGCAGCCGAGGGAGGCGGCGACGCGCTCGCGTGCCTCCTCCAGCACGCGCTTGGCGCCCTGGCCGGCGGAGTGGATCGACGAGGGGTTGCCGACCGTGCCGAGGGCCGCGGCGTACGCGGCGATCGCCGCGGGGTGCATCGGCGTCGTCGCCGCGTGGTCGAGGTAGACGACGATGGGGGCGCCTCCTGTCGGTCGGTCGTTCGGTCGGCGCGAGGGCCGTGCCGACCCTCGTCGCGGGCCCGTGTCGGCCCTCATCTACTGTAGGTCTCGTGCACGACATCGACCCCTTCGCCGACCTCGGAGTGCGCCAGGGGCCGGACGGGCCGACGCTCCGCGTCTTCTCGTCTTCCGCCGAGCGCCTCGAGGTCGTGATCGACGACGCGCCGCACGACCGGGTCGTCCCCCTGACCTGCGACGAGCACGACGTGTGGAGCGCGACCGACGCGGCGCTGACGCCGGGCCGGCGCTACTGGCTCCGCGTCGACGGGGCCGACCATGCCGACGGGACGGCGGGCGACACGGCCCATGCCGACGGCGTCGAACCGCCCGCCCTGCTCGACCCCTATGCCCGCGGCCTCGGCCGGACAGGCCGCGGCGAGCACCGCACCACCGTGATCGACGAGTCGTTCGACTGGGGCGGCATCGAGAAGCCGCGCACCCCGCTCGACCGGGTCGTGGTCTACGAGGCCCACGTCCGAGGCCTGACGAGGCTCGCCCCGTTCGTGCCCGACGAGCTGCGCGGCACCTACGCCGGGCTCGCCGCCGACACGACCATCGCCTACCTGAAGGGCCTCGGCGTCACCGCCCTCCAGCTGCTGCCGGTGCACCAGCACGTCGACGAGCAGCGCCTCGTCGCGCAGGGCCTCGAGAACTACTGGGGCTACAACACGCTGTCCTACTTCGCGCCGCACGCCGCCTATGCGAGCCGCGACGCCCAGCTGGCGGGCGCCTCCGCCGTCGTGCGCGAGTTCAAGGGCATGGTCCGGCTGCTGCACGAGGCGGGCATCGAGGTCTGGCTCGACGTCGTCTACAACCACACCGCAGAAGAGGGCGAGGACGGCGGGCCCGTCACGAGCCTCCGCGGCCTCGACTCGACCGCCTACTACCGGCACGACTCCGAGGGCCGCCCCGTCGACGTCACCGGCTGCGGCAACTCGCTCGACACGAGCCACCCTGCCGCGCACCGCCTCGTGCTGGACTCGCTGCGCTACTGGGCGAACGAGATGCAGATCGACGGCTTCCGCTTCGACCTCGCCGCGACGCTCGGCCGCGACGCGGGCCACGTCTTCGACCCCGAGCACCCGCTGCTGCACGACATCGTCTCCGACCCGGCCCTGGCGGGCGTCAAGATGGTCGCCGAGCCGTGGGACGTCGGCGCCGGCGGATGGCAGACCGGCGCGTTCCCCGACGGGTGGATCGAGTGGAACGACCGGTTCCGCAACCGGGCCCGCGACTTCTGGCTGACCGACGTCTCGACCGCCAGGGCGCAGGGCACTCCCCCGACCGGCGTCGGCAGCTTCGCCTCGAAGCTGAGCGGGTCGAGCAACGTCTTCGCGCACGACCGCGGGCCGCTCGCCGGGCTCAACTTCGTCACCGCTCACGACGGCTTCACCCTGCTCGACCTCGTCTCGCACGACGCCAAGCACAACCTGAGCAACGGCGAGCAGAACCGCGACGGCACCGACGACAACCGCTCGTTCAACCACGGCGTCGAGGGCCACAGCGACAACCCGTGGATCAGCGACGCGCGACGCCGCTCGATGCGGAACCTGCTGGGGACCCTCTTCGTCTCGGCGGGAGTGCCCATGCTGACGGCCGGTGACGAGCGCGGCCGCACCCAGCGCGGCAACAACAACGGCTACTGCACGGACAGCGAGCTGACCTGGGTCGACTGGGCGACGCAGCCCTGGCAGCAGGGAATCCACGACGACGTGGCCGCGCTCGCGCGGATCCGCCGGGAGAACCCCGCGCTGCGTCCGATCCGCTTCGGCCTCGAGGGCGCCTGCACCCTCAGCGCCAACGACATCACCTGGGCCGACGCGTCCGGCGCCGAGATGCGGCAGGACGAGTGGGAGGACCCGGACGTCCGCACCCTGCAGTACGTGGCACGGTCGACACCCGAGCACGAGGCCCCGAACACGGTGCTCGTGCTGGTGCACGGAGCCGAGTCGTCGGCGTCCGTGCGGCTCGCCCCCGCCGAGGGCGTCGCCGGCTGGGAGCCGCTCTGGTCGAGCGACGACTCCGCCGAGCTGCACCCCCTCGAGCCGGGCGACGAGGTGCTGGTGTCGGGCCCCACGGTCGTGATCTTCCGGGCCGTGCCATGAGCGAAGGCCGCAGCAGCGGCAGCCGCGGCAGCAGCCACCGCGCGCCGTCGGGCGCCGGCACCCCGGCGACGGTCGCCCTGACCGCGGCGGGCGTCCCGTTCACGGCGCACGCCTACGAGCACCACGACACCGCGACGAACTTCGGCGAGGAGGCGGCGGCCGAGCTGGGCCTGTCGGAGGACCGCGTGTTCAAGACGCTCGTGGCCTCTGCCGACGACGAGCTCGTCGTGGCGGTCGTGCCGGTCGCCCGGCGGCTCGACCTCAAGGCACTCGCCGCCGCGGTCGGCGCGAAGAAGGCCCGGCTCGCCGACCCTGCCGTGGCCGAGCGGCGGACCGGCTACGTCGTGGGCGGCATCAGCCCGGTGGGGCAGCGCACGACGCTGGCGACCGTCGTCGACGCGAGCGCCGCCTCATTCGACAGCGTCTTCGTCAGCGCCGGGAGGCGCGGGCTCGACCTCGAGATCGCCCCCGACGACCTGGTGCGCGCCACCGGGGCGCGGCTGTTGCCGGTCGCCCGCGACTGACCTGGCCACCGTGACCGACCCGGCCAGCATGACGGACCCCACGACCCTCTGGGCCGTCGTGGCCGTCGCCGCGGCGCTGCTCGCGCTCAACGGCGTGACCGTCCTCGTCTACGCGCTCGACAAGCGGGCCGCCCGGCGAGGGGCCCGTCGGGTGCCCGAGCGCACGCTGCTGACGCTCGGCCTCGCCGGAGGCTGGCCGGGCGCGATCGTGGCGCAGCGGCGGCTGCGGCACAAGAACCGCAAGCGGTCGTTCCAATCGTCGTTCCGGCTGACGATCGCGCTCAACCTCGCGATCGTCGTGGTCGCGGTGCTCGTCGTCCGCCTGCTCGCCGGCTGAGTCCGCGGGGCACGGCGATCAGGGCGAGCGGGGGCCGCTGCCGGCGACCGGACCGGTTCGGGCCGGGTCCGGGCGCGCTGCAGCAGCGTCCCGTGACGGCACCCACGGCGATCGACCGGGGTGACGGCAGGACGGTGCCCGTCGTGCTGACGAGCGTGTCGAGGGCGCCGGGCTCTCGGGGCGGATCGCACCCCGGGCGGGCAGGCCGCGTCGACAGATCCGACTGTACTGGTCCCCCTGATGGCGGACAAGACAATTCGATGCGATCGCATCCACCCAGTTGAGGGGCCAGGGGGTTCGTCGCCGGCTGGGCGTCGCACTCCAGCCGGCCGCCCCCGCCGTCCCCGAGGGAGGCGGTACGCGGGGCCTCCAGACCGGGTAGCGTCGCCCCCGTGGCGACAGCATACGAACCCAGAGTCGGGCGGATCCCCGTCACGGCGCTCTCCCCGACCACCCCCGACCGGGACTTCCCGACGAAGGCCTTCGCCGGAGAGGTCGTGCCCTTCGGCGCGACCGTCTTCCGCGAGGGGCACGACGTCGTCGGCGCCGACCTGGTCCTGACCGACCCCTCCGGGTCCGAGTCCCGGCACCCGCTCGTCGCGGGCCTGCCCGGCACCGACCGCTGGACGACGGAGGTGCAGCTCGAGACGGAGGGCGACTGGACCTGGCAGGTCGAGGCGTACACCGACGACTGGGCGACCTGGCTGCACACCGCCGAGATCAAGGTCCCGGCCGAGCTGGACGTCGAGGTCACCTTCGCGCTCGGCAGCCGCCTCCTCGCCGCCGCCGCCCCCGGCTACCCCGACACGACCCTCGTGCGGGACGCCGCGAAGGCCCTCGCCAACGAGGCGCTCTCGCCCGGCTCGCGACTCCGCGTCGCGACCGACGCGCGCCTCGCCGCCGTCTTCGCCGCGAAGCCGATGGCCAGCCTGGTCACGCGCAGCGCCCCCGAGGAGCTGCGCGTCGAGCGCAGCCGCGCCGCGGTCGGCAGCTGGTACGAGTTCTTCCCCCGCAGCGAGGGCGCCAAGAAGCTGCCCGACGGCACGTGGAAGAGCGGGACGTTCCGCACCGCCGCCCGCCGCCTCCCCGCCATCTCGCGGATGGGCTTCGACGTGCTCTACATCCCGCCCGTGCACCCCATCGGCACGACGTTCCGCAAGGGGCCGAACAACACGCTCACCGCCGGGCCGAACGACCCGGGCTCGCCCTACGCGATCGGCTCGCCCGACGGCGGCCACGACGCGGTGCACCCCGACCTCGGCACGCTCGCCGACTTCCGCTGGTTCGTCGACACCGCCAAGAACACGGGCCTCGAGCTGGCGCTCGACCTGGCTCTGCAGTGCTCGCCCGACCACCCGTGGGTCACCGAGCACCCCGAGTGGTTCACGACGCTGCCCGACGGCACGATCGCCTACGCCGAGAACCCGCCGAAGAAGTACCAGGACATCTACCCCCTGAACTTCGACAACGACTACGAGGGCGTCAGCCGCGAGGTGCTGCGCATCGTGCGGCACTGGATCGAGCTCGGCGTCACGATCTTCCGCGTCGACAACCCGCACACGAAGCCGGTCCGCTTCTGGGAGTGGCTGCTGCACGAGGTGCGCGAGACGAACCCCGAGGTGGTGTTCCTCTCCGAGGCCTTCACCAAGCCGGCCATGATGCAGGCGCTCGCCCGCGTCGGCTTCCACCAGTCGTACACGTACTTCACCTGGCGCAACGAGAAGTGGGAGCTCGAGGAGTACCTCGACGAGCTGTCGAAGGAGACGAGCGCCTGGCTGCGCCCGAACCTGTTCGTCAACACCCACGACATCCTCACCCCCTACCTGCAGTACGGCGGTCGACCGGCGTACAAGGTGCGGGCCGCGATCGCCGCGACGGCGTCGCCGACCTGGGGCGTCTACTCGGGCTACGAGCTCTTCGAGGACGTCGCCCGTCCGGGCTCGGAAGAGAACATCGACAACGAGAAGTACGAGTACAAGCCGCGCGACTGGGCCGGCGCGGAGGCGGAGGGCGCGACCCTCGCCCCCTACCTGACCCAGCTCAACCGCATCCGCAGCTCGCACCCGGCCCTCCGCCAGCTCCGCAACCTCGACCTGCACTCGAGCGACGACGACGCCGTCCTCGTCTACTCGAAGTACCTGTCGCGGGCGCACACGCGCAGCGGCCGCGCCGACGCGATCATCGTCGTCGCCAACGTCGACCCCCACTCGGCCCGCGAGACCACCGTGCACCTCGACGTGACGAAGTTCGGGCTCGTGCCCGGCGGCACGTACACGGTCCGCGACCTCATCACCGGCCAGTCGTGGACCTGGGGCGACGACAACTACGTGCGCCTCGACGCCTTCGTCGAGCCCGTGCACGTGCTGTCCGTCGACCTCACCCGAGCGCCGTAGGAAGGCGACCCACCATGAGCATCTTCTCCCGCCACGGCTCCTCCCGAGACGACGACCGCCGCGAGCCCGTCCAGCCCGAGCCTGCAGCCGCAGAGCCCGTCGTCGCCGAGCCGGTCGCACCCGAGCACGCCGCTGCCGAGCCCGTCGCCGCCGAGCCGGTCACCTCGGTGCCCGACGAGAACGACCCGCCCGTCACGGCCGAGCCCCCGCTCCCCGCGGAGGAGCCGGCAACGAACCACGAGCCCGACGAGCTGTCCAAGAGCCACGAGCCCGACGAGCTGTCCACGAGCGCCGAGCCCGACGAGCCGTCCACCGCCGACGACCCCGACGAGCCGTCGGACCCGGCGGAGGCCGACGAGCCGCTCCTGGCCTCGCCCGTGCCCGCCCCGGTCCCGACCGAGGAGCGCCCCGTCCTCGACCTCGGACCGGCGAGCCCGGCCGAGCCGGCCGAGCCAGCCGATGAGCGCACGCTCATGCACGAGGACCCGACTCCTCCCGACGTGCGCCGCGAGCCCACAGCGTCGGCCCCGCAGCTCCCCGTGCTCGACGACGCCGAGGTGCTGGCCGCGGCCGAGGGCCGCCACACCCACCCGCACGCCGTCCTCGGCGAGCACACCGTCGACGGGGTCACGGTCGTGCGCGTCGTCCGTCCGCTCGCCGGCTCCGTCAGCGTGACGGGCGCCTCCGGCGAGGCCGTCGTCCTCGAGCACCACGCGTACGGGCTGTGGCAGGGCGTCGCCCCGGCGCCGCTCGGCGGCTACCAGGTGACCGCCGAGTACGACGGAGGCGCCCCCTGGGTCGCCGACGACCCGTACCGGTTCTCCCCCACCGTCGGCGACCTCGACCTCTACCTCTTCGGCGAGGGCCGTCACGAGCAGCTCTGGACCGTGCTGGGCAGCCACGTGCGCGAGCACGAGGGCGTCCGCGGCACCTCCTTCGCCGTCTGGGCCCCGCACGCGCAGGCGGTCCGCGTCGTCGGCGACCTGAACGGCTGGTGGGGCGACCGTCACGCGATGCGCCGCCTGGACGACAACGGCGTGTGGGAGCTGTTCGTCCCCGGCGTCGACCAGGGCTCGTACAAGTACCAGATCCTCACGCCCGACGGCGAGTGGGTCGAGCGGGCCGACCCGATGGCCCGACGCGCCGAGGTCCCCCCGGCCACCGCCTCCGTCATCACCGAGGCCGGTCACGACTGGGGCGACGACGCCTGGCTCGAGCGCCGTGCGGCGAGCGACCAGCACGCCGGCCCGATGAGCGTCTACGAGCTGCACGTCGGCTCGTGGAAGCCCGGCCTCGGGTTCCGCGAGCTGGCCGACCCGCTCGTCGACTACGTCACCGCGCTCGGCTTCACGCACGTCGAGTTCATGCCGCTCGCCCAGCACCCGTTCGGCGGCTCGTGGGGCTACCAGGTCACCGGCTACTACGCGCCGCAGAGCACCTGGGGCTCCCCCGACGACCTGCGCTACCTGATCGACCGGCTGCACCAGGCCGGCATCGGCGTGATCGTCGACTGGGTTCCCGGCCACTTCCCGAAGGACGAGTGGGCGCTCGGCCGCTTCGACGGCCGCAGCGTCTACGAGCACTCCGACCCGCGTCGTGGCGAGCAGCCCGACTGGGGCACCTACGTCTTCAACTTCGGCGACTCGCAGGTGCGGAACTTCCTGGTCGCGAACGCGCTGTACTGGTTCGAGGAGTTCCACGTCGACGGCCTCCGCGTCGACGCCGTCGCCTCGATGCTGTACCTCGACTACAGCCGGAACGACGGCGAGTGGCTGCCGAACGAGCACGGGGGCCGCGAGGCCACCGAGGCGATCTCGTTCCTGCAGGAGACCAACGCCACGGCCTACCGCCGCCACCCCGGCATCGTCATGATCGCCGAGGAGTCGACCAGCTGGCCGGGCGTCTCGCGACCCACCAGCGAGGGCGGCCTCGGCTTCGGCCTCAAGTGGAACATGGGCTGGATGCACGACACCCTCGACTACGTCGAGAAGGACCCGCTGTACCGCTCGTACCACCACGGCGAGATCACCTTCTCGTTCCACTACGCGTGGAGCGAGAACTTCATGCTGCCGATCAGCCACGACGAGGTCGTCTACGGCAAGGGCTCGCTCTTCGAGAAGATGCCCGGCGACGACTGGCAGAAGCGCGCGAACCTCCGTGCGTACCTCGCCTACATGTGGGGGCACCCCGGCAAGCAGCTGCTCTTCATGGGGTCCGAGTTCGGCCAGCCGACGGAGTGGAGCCAGGAGCTCGGCCTCGACTGGTCGGTGCTCGACCGGCCGCAGCACCAGCAGGTCTTCGACCTCGTCAGCCGCCTGAACCAGGTGTACAAGTCCGAGAGCGCACTCTGGGCCCACGACTTCGACACCGAGGGCTTCGAGTGGATCGACGGCGGTGCCGGCGAGCAGAGCGTGGTCGCGTTCCTCCGCAAGTCGGGCTCGGGCGACTCGCTCGCCGTGCTGGCGAACTTCTCCGGCCAGCCGCAGCGCATGCGCTTCGGCCTGCCGGAGGCCGGCACGTGGGACGAGGTGCTGAACACCGACGCGACGATCTACGGCGGCTCGGGCGTCGGCAACTTCGGCGCCGTCACGGCTGTCGACAGCCCGTGGGCCGGGCGTCCCGCCTCCGCGGACGTCCAGCTGCCGCCGCTCGGTGTCGTCTGGCTGAAGCTCCGCCGCTGAGCGGCCGCGTCGCTCCTCCCCCGGGGCGGCGTGCGCGAAGGGCCCCGACGACCTGGTCGTCGGGGCCCTTCGTGCACGCTGCGGATCAGTACAGCAGCATCGTCAACCGACGCCGGGCCGCGGCGACGCGGGGGTCGTCCAGCCCCACGATCTCGAAGTAGTCGAGGAGGCGGGTGCGGGCTGCGTCCTTGCCGGCCGCGTCGAGCGACGGGAAGACCGTCAGCACGCGGTCGAAGGCGTCGTCGACGTGGCCGCCGCTGACGTCGAGGTCGGCCACGGCCAGCTGGGCGTCGACGTCGGTCGGCTCCGCGGCGGCCGCGCCACGGACGTCGGCGATCGTCACGCCCTGCAGGCGGGCGATCAGCGACACCTGGGCGAGGCCAGCGACGGCCAGCTGGTCGCGCGGGTCCTGGGCGATGGCCGTGCGGTAGGCGGTGATCGCCGCGTCGTAGTCGCCCCGGTCGATCGCGTCGTAGGCGTCCTGGTGGTGCGGCGGCAGGGGCTCGGGTTCGGGCGTCTCGCCGTCCTCGGAGGCCGCGGCGCCGTCGACCACGGCCGTCCCGGTGACGCCGTTCTGAGCGGCCAGCTCGAGCACCTGCTCGAACACGTCGCGCACCTGAGCCTCGGGCAGCGCGCCCACGAACAGCTGCACGGGCCGACCACCGATGACGGCAGCCACCGCGGGGATCGACTGCGCCTGGAACGCCTCGGTCAGCTGGGGGTTCGCGTCGACGTCGACCTTGACGAGCAGCAGGCGGCCCGCGTACTCGGCCACGAGCTTGTCGAGGACGGGCGAGAGCTGCTTGCACGGCCCGCACCACTCGGCCCAGAGGTCGACGATCACGGGGACCGTGTTGCTCAGCTCGAGCACCTGGGAGAAGGTCGCGTCGGTCGCGTCGACGACGAGCGCGGGGACCGCGACGGCGGCGCCCGGGGCGCCGGCAGGCTGGCCGGGTGCCGTCGGCTGCGCAGGAGCGCCAGCGGCGGACGGTGCGGGCCGGTTGACGAGGGACGACAGGTCGACCGCCCCTCGGAGGCCGGCGGGGACGGGGGGAAGGCCGGTCACGGCAGCTCCTTCGCTTGGATGAGTGCCTGGCTGAAGCCGAGCAGGACGATCTTGTCGTCGCTGCCCACGGGAGGCACCTGGAACAACAACTGGACACCGTAGGTCGCCTCGATGCCCTTCTTGGACGTGTCGAGGCCGAGCAGGGACTTGACGACGCCCTGCGGCTCGACGCTCGCGCCCTCGGCGGTCGGCTTGACCGTCTCGACCTCGTTCAGCGCCACCGAGACGAGCGCCCCGGCGTCGTTCGTCGCGAAGGCCACCGCGTCGTCCTCGACGGGGGTCGACGAGAACTCGATGGAGGCGGTGGTCGGCAGGGCCGTCCGCTTCGCGTCCTTGTAGGCCTTGCCGATCTTGTCCCGCAGCGTGTCGCCCTCGCCCTGGAACTGCGGTGCCCACTGGCTCTCGTCGCCGTTGCGGAGGATGTCGCCGTAGGCCTCGGCGAGCTGGTCCGGCCGCAGGGTGAGGAGCTTGACGTCCGGTGCGAGCCTCGCGGCCCCGATGGTGGCGGGCGCGACCGTCGGCAGGGTGGCCTGCGCCTCCAGCGACTGGGCGTACTCGACCTTGTACGGGTCGCGAGCCGTCTCCTGGAGCAGCGTCAGGGCGACGGGCGCCTTCGTCGCGTCGGCGTCCTGGACGACCGTGAAGAGGGTGCGCGGCCACGTGTCGGACTGCTGGGGCAGCGTGAGGGTCACGTCGCCGGCGGGGATGGCCAGGGGGCCGGCGGCCGCGGCGTCCTTCGCCCGGATGACGTAGTCGGCCTGGCGCTGCTGGAGCGCGGGACCGGTGAACCGCGTCTCGGCCAGCGCGGCGTCGAGCGCGCCGTCCGCCTGCGCCGCGACCGCCGCGATGCGCTCGACGATCCGCTCAGCCTGGGCGACCGTGACGACCGGGGGCTGCACGCTCGGGGCGTCGTCCTCGGCGTCGGCGCCGTCGGTCGGGGTGGCCGTCGGGGTCGCCGTCGCGGACGAGCTCGCGCCCGCGCCCTCGGCGGGGGCCGGCCAGTAGTCGGCGGAGCAGCCGGCGAGGGCCAGCGAGCCGACGAGGAGGACGGGCACGACGGCGACCGATCGGCGTGTCCGGCCGCGACGCGCGCCGGACGACGCCGAGGCGTCGATCGACTCGGGGGTCCCCGCCTTGAGCGCGCGGCGGCGGGACGGCCGGGAGAGCTTCGGGCGCGAGCCGTCGCTGGAGGTGCGGCGGGGGCCGCGGGTGCGGCGGTGGTGCACGATCGCCCAGATGTAGAGGAGCACGCCGATCAGCAGCGTCAGGAGGCCGCCCACGATCAACGGACCGGCGGTGGGGGTCGCCTGGGAGAGCGGCCAGGTGACCGCGAGGTCCGCAGGGGCCGGCGCGGTCCCGTCCGAGACGACGACGAGCGACACGTCGTCGGGCGCGTCCAGGGAGAAGGTCAGGGGGCTGCCGCTGTACTGGTCGTACCAGAGGTCGGAGTCGGCCGGGTCGGGCACCGCCGTCTCGTCGCCAGCGACCGTGCGGGTCGTCAGCTCGCCCGCGTCCGCGTCCCACTCGACGAGGTTGTAGTCGGCGTCGCCGACCCAGCCGAGCACGTCGGAGGTGCGGCCGGTGGCCGCGAACGCCGTGTCGGCTCCGTCGATCGAGACTGCCTGACGCCCCTCGCGCCCGTGCAGGGCGCTGGCGGGGACGACGGTGACGGTCGCCTCGGAGGAGCTGGTCGACACCGAGGACGAGACGCTCGACGGAGGCGCGAACACCGTGCGCTGGGCGAACCCGAGGGCCACCATCAGCGCCGCGAGCACGACGACGACGACAGCGATGATGAAACGCACGTTGTTTTCTCCCTCCGTGCCGCCATCCCGGTCGGGTGGGAGCGCCGCGGCAGACGCCGACGGAGCTCGCGCGGGCCTGGCCGGGAGGCCGGGCACGGCGGCGGGTATTTAAGACGGCTCAGCGTATCCGACCAGCCTGAGTGCCGCACCTCGGCCTTCGTCGCGGACCGTCACGCCCTCCTCCGGCCGCTAAAATCGTCGCGCCGGGCACGTGAGCAGTGCCCGCCACGGACGCGAGGGAGACACAGTGGCTGCTGACGACACGGAATTCGGGACCGAGCTGCGCGGCTACCGCAAGGACGACGTCGACGCGGCCCTGAGCGACCTCCGTCGCGAGCTGATCAAGGCCAACGCCGACCGTGCCGAGATGGCGGGGTCCGTCAAGCATCTGCAGACGCGCCTCGACGACCTGCAGACGGAGCTCGAGGAGGCCGGGACGCCCACCTACGCCGGCCTGGGCAGCAAGCTCGAGCAGACCCTCCGGCTCGCGGAGGAGCAGGCGACCGCCCTCGTCAGCAAGGCCGACATCGACTCCGAGGAGCTCCGCACCTCGTCGACGAGCGAGGCACGCCGGGTGCTCTCCGACGCCCGGGAGCGCGCCGACGCCCTCCTCGAGGACGCCCGGGGCCGAGCCGCCGCCCAGGTCGCCGAGAGCACCGGCGAGGCCGACCGCTTGGTGGCCAGGGCGCGCGGCGAGGCGCGTTCGCTGCTGCAGGAGGCCCAGCGCGACTCCTCCGCCATGCGGGGCGCCGCAGCCACCGAGTCGGCCGAGAACGTCAGCACGGCACGGCACGAGGTCGCCGCCCTGCACGCGACGGCCGAGCGCGAGGTCGCCGAGCTGCGGGCCCAGGTCGAGCGCGAGGTCGCCGACGCCCGGGACGGCGCCACGGCGCTGGCACGGGACACCGAGCTCGCACGGGCCGAGTTCGTCGCCGAGGACGAGCGCGTGCGCGCCGACCTCGCCCGCGAGTCCGAGACGGTCCGTGCCGAGCTGGCGCGCCTCGACGAGACCACCCGCGCCGATCTCGAGCTCGAGGTCGCCACCCGACGGGACGACCTCGCCCGTGAGGTCGAGGCTGCCCGCGCCGAGCTCGACGACGATGTCGACACCGGCCGTGCGGAGCTCGCGGAGCACGTCGCGGTCACCAGGGCAGAGCTCGACGCGGACGTCGCGCAGACGCGCGCCGCCCTGGAGCGCGAGGTCGAGGAGGCGCGCCTCGCGGTGCGGAGGGAGGTCGAGTCCGCCCGGGCCGACCTCGAACACGAGCTCACGACTGCTCGCGACGCCCTCTCCGCCGAGGTCGCCGCCACCCACGAGCGCCTCGAGCGCGAGGTGCAGCAGCAACGGGACCGGCTCGAGCGCGAGGCGGGCGAGGCACGGGCCGTCGTCGAGGCCGAGACGGTCAACGCGAGGGCCGACCTCGACGCCGAGGTGGCCGAGAGCCAGGCGCAGCTCGTCGACGACGAGGAGGCGCAGCGCGTGCGCCTCGCAGCCGAGGCCGCGACCCAGCAGGCGAGGCTCGTCGCCGACCGCGAGACCGCCGTCGCCGAGCTCGCCCGGGAGCTCGAGGAGCGCCGCAGCGACGCGGAGGTCGAGCTGCGCACCCGACGCGACGAGGCCGAGCGCGAGCTGGTGCAGCGGCACCACGCCGCGGTGGCCGAGACGCAGGGCTACCTCGACGACGCCGCGGGCCAGCTCGAGGAGGCGCGGCAGCGCGCCGTCGAGACGCGACGCGAGGCGGACGAGCTGGAGCGCACGTCGCACGAGCACGCCCGCACGGTCCGGTCCGAGGCCGACGCCACGGCCCACGACGTCCTGACGAACGCGGAGCAGCGCGCCGCGAGCCTGGTCGACGACGCCGAGCGCCGGTCAGCCGAGCTCACGGACGACGCCGAGCGCCGGCTCGCCGAGATCCGGGAGGAACGCGACGCCGTCGCGGGGTACCTCGAGAACCTGCGCGCCGTGTTGGCCCCGCAGGCACAGGGTGCGTCAGAGTAGGCAGTCGGTGGCGTCGAGCTGAACGGCGCACCGGTCGTCGACAGGAGCCGCCCGCGTGAAGATCCACGATCCGTTCCGCCTCGGGCTGCTGGCGGGCCTCGGCGTCATCGCCGCCCTCGTCATCGGGGGTGCCCTCAGCGAGCTGTCGACGATCCTCACCTACGTGGGGGCCGCGATCTTCATCGCCCTGGGCCTCGACCCCGTCGTGTCGTGGCTGGAGAACCGCTCGGTGCCGCGCTGGCTCGCCATCGTCATCGTCTTCACGGTCGCGATCGGCGCCTTCGTCGGGGTGGTCTTCGCGATCGTGCCCGTCATCGTCAGCCAGGCCACCGCCCTGATCACGAACCTCGTCACGTACCTGCAGAGCGTCACCACGCAGGAGTTCGTCGACAACCTCCAGGCGCTCGTCCCCCAGAACTTCTTCGACGTCCAGCAGGCACTCGACTCGGTCCTGGACTTCCTCACGAACCCCGACAACGTCGTCACCATCGGCGGCGGCGTGCTGGCCGTCGGCGTGGCCATCGGCAACGGGGTCTTCGCCACGGTCGTCGTGGTCATCCTCGTGCTCTACTTCACCTCGTCGATCAACACCTTCAAGGCCGGCATCTACCAGCTCGTCCCTGCGTCCAAGCGCGTGCGGTTCGCCGACATCGCCGAGCAGATCAGCCAGTCGGTGGGCCGGTACGTGATCGGCCAGTTCACGCTCGCCGCCATCAACGGCGTCCTCAGCTTCGTGTTCCTCAGCTCCATCGGGGCGCAGCAGCCGGCGGTCTTCGCCTTCATCGCGTTCCTCGGCTCGATCATCCCGCTCGTCGGCACCATCAGCGGGTCGGCCGTCATCGTGCTCGCGCAGATCGTGCTGCTGCCGGACTCCCCCGCGACCTGGGTCACCGCCGCCATCTGGTACCTCGTCTACATGCAGGTCGAGGCCTACGTCCTCAGCCCTCGCATCATGCGCCGTGCGGTCAAGGTCCCGGGAGTCGTCGTCGTCATCGCCGCGCTCACCGGCGGCACCCTGCTGGGCGTGCTCGGGGCGCTGATCGCCATCCCGGTCGCCGCCTCGATCCTCCTGATCATCCGGCAGGTCGTCGTGCCCCGGCAGGACGCCCGCTGAGGGCAGGACCCGCCGCAGACGAGCCGCAGGCGGGGCTCCCCTAGGAGGCGGCCTGCTGGCCCTCCGAGGGAGGCCACGTGGTCGGCAGCGGGAGCGCACCGGGCGCCACGCGCCGCACGATCTCGTCGAGCACCCTCGACGTCTGCTTCTCGCCCACCCAGAGGTGCTTGCCGCCCTCGACCGCGACGACCTCGGCGCGGGGCACGGCGGCGAACCGTGCCCGCGCCTCCTCGGGCTGCAGGTAGTCGTCGTGCTCGGGGACGACGGCGACGATCGGCACCTCGGAGTCGTTCCAGGCCGCGAGCTCGGCGTCCGTCGTGCGGTGCAGGGGCGGGGAGAGCAGGAGGAGCCCCGCGACGTCGACGCCGCGGCCGTGCTTGAGCGCGACCTCGGTGCCGAACGACCAGCCGAGCAGCCACGGCGTGGGCAGGCCGGCGCCCCGGACGAGGGCGACGGCCGCCGTCAGGTCGGCTGCCTCGGCCTCGCCCTCGCCGAACGCCCCCTCGGAACGCCCCCGGGGCGACGAGACGCCGCGGAAGTTGAAGCGGAGGACGGCGACGTCGGCCAGCGCCGGCAGCCGGGCCGCGGCCTTCCGGATCACGTGCGAGTCCATGAACCCGCCGGCCGTCGGGAGGGGGTGCAGCGTGACCAGGGTGGCGACCGGGTCGCGGTCGAGCGGCAGTGCGAGCTCGCCCACCAGCGTGAGCCCGTCCGCCGTGCGGAGCTCGACGTCGGAGCGGCGGGCCGGGAGCTCGACGCCGCCGCGGACGTCCACGGGAGAGGCAGAGGCAGAGGCAGAGGCAGAGGCAGAGGGCAGGGTCACGAGATCCTCCAGCAGTGGGTGTGCCAGTGTCGGCGCGAGGCGAGGTCGTCCTGCTCGCCGAAGAGCCCGTCGGCACGCCAGACGACGAGGTGGGGCGTGCCCGGGGAGACCGTCAGGGCACAGCCGGGGCAGGTGTAGTCCTTGACCGCCGAGGAGGCCGACACCGACTGGACGACGAACTCACGCCCGCGTCGCGTCTCGGTCCGTGGTCCCCCGAAGAGGGAGCGTGCGAGATCGCGCTCGTCGCGGACTTCTTCTGTACGGTTCCGCTCCGCTCGGTCGCGCGGACGACGCGGTCGGTTGCTGCGGGGCATGCCCTCCAGCGTAGCCGGACGGCCAGCGGCCTGGACTCAGCGGTGCTGGCTCAGTACCAGCCGACGGACTTCGAGTGGCCCCACGCACCGCACGGCGTCGCGTAGCGACCCTGGATGTAGCCGAGGCCCCAGGTGATCTGCGTGGCAGGGTTGGTCTGCCAGTCGGCACCGGCCGAGGCCATCTTGCTGCCCGGCAGGGCCTGCGGGATGCCGTGCGCCCCGCTGGACTTGTTGTGGGCGTTGATGTTCCAGCCCGACTCCTTGTTCCACAACGAGACCAGGCAGTCGTACTCGCCGGTGCCCCAGCCGCGTGCGGCCACCATCTCGGCGGCGATGGCCTTCGCCGTGCCCGGGTCGGGGACGCCCGCCACGGGCGCCGCGCTGGACGACGGTGCCTTCTTGGCGGTGCCGGAGACGGCATCGGCCGCAGGCTCGTCAGCCGAGGCCTCTTCGACCACCGGTGCGGGCGGCGGCGGGGGCGGCGGCAGGGTGACGCCGTACTGGTCACGGTCAGCAGCCAGGACGACGCCGGCGCCCACGACGAACGACTGGCCCGGTGCCACCAACGCGGCGGCCCCTCCCACGCTCGTCGTCGCCGCCTCGGCACCCGACAGCGGGTTCACGAGAGAGGCGGAGAGGAAGGCGAAGGTCGCGGCGAAGCCGACCAGCGGCAGCGCATAGCGGTGTCCGACCGAGGCACGAGGCGCAGGGGCCGGCCGTGACGCAGGAGGCGCGACGAGCGAGGCGGGGACGCGACGCCTCTCGATCGTGCGGGGTCGACTGACGACCAGCCGCTGCTCGGAGAGAGAGTGGCCCGTGGTCGCGTTCGCTGAGTGCCTGCCCATGAGTTCGTCCAGGGTAACGGATCCGTCACGGATCGGCCAGGGCCCTCCCTGGCGCGTCGTGGACGGCCAGGTCGCCGAGCCCCGCGGGACCTCCGTCAGCGGACGGCGAGCATGACGTCGACCACGGCATCGAGGAGCACGTCCACCTGGGCCTCGCGGTACCCCCCGCGCCGGGCGCGGAAGACTGATCCCCGGACGTCGTCGATGCTGAGGGCCTTGCCGTCGGTGAAGTAGCCCTGCAGTCGCCGCGCCAGACGGTCCACGTCCTTCGGGTGGTAGCCGATGGTCAGCACGCTGACGCGGTCGAACCGGTGACCCACCGGGCGGTCGAGCCTGGCCACGATCTCCTCGGCCGCGCTGCGCGCCTCGCCGTACCAGCCCTCGTCGCCCGCGGTGGTCACTGCCCGGTCACGCTCGCGGCTCGCGAAGGCGTCCTCCAGGCGCTCGAGCGCCTGGTCCACGTGCGCCGGGGAGTAGCCGCCCTTCCGCATCGCGAACGCGGTCCGGCGGATGCGAGCCGAGTCGACCGGCGACGCCGCCTCGGCACCGCCCGTGTAGGCGGCTCGCGCCTCGGCGAGGAACGCCTCGACCTCGGACACGTCGTAGCCGCGCTGGCCCTTGGGCACCGTGGGGAAAGTTGAGCTCACGCTGTCCATCATGCCGCATCGACCTCGCAGGCCCACGGTGGGACCCTCGGCCGGGTCAGGTGACCAGCAGGTACAGCGCGTAGGCAGCCGCCGCGGACGGCAACGTGCTGTCGAGGCGGTCGAGGAACCCTCCGTGGCCGGGCAGCCAGGTGCTGATGTCCTTGATGCCGAGGTCGCGTTTGATCAGCGACTCGGAGAGGTCGCCGATCGTCGCCGTGACGATGATCACCCCGCCGAGCACGAAGCCGAACCACCAGGGCTCGTCGAGCATCAGCCACGAGGTGAGCACGGCTGCGATCAGGCTCGCGGCCACGGACCCGGCGAAGCCCTCCCAGGTCTTCTTGGGGCTGATGCGCGGCGCCATCGGGTGCTTGCCGAAGTTGAGACCGGTCGCGTACGCGCCGGTGTCGACGGCGATCACGATGATGAGCGTCGCCAGCGTCCAGTTCGCCCCGTTCGGCTCGGCCGCGAGGACGAGCATGAAGCTGCCGAGGAACGAGCAGTAGATCTGCACGAACGCGCCGGCGCCGATGTCACGCCAGACGACGGAGGCGGGCTTGCGGTGCGAGGGACGCACCAGCTCGGCCACGCGCCAGAGCGACACGACGAGGACCCCGCCGACGAGGCCGAGCCACTGGCCCTGCACCCCGAAGACGAAGGAGAGCGGGACCATGGCCAGGCCCACCAGCACGCTCGGCAGCCGGGGCACGTCGCGCCCGGCGAAGCGGAGGGCACTCGTCAGCTCGAAGCACAGCGACCCGATCAGGGCGCCGGCGACGATCATGAAGAACGCCGGCTCGAAGATCAGGCTCAGCAGGACCGCCGCGCCGAGCCCGACGCCGACCGCGATGGCTGCGGGGAGGTTGCGTCCAGTCCGGGCCGTCAGCTTCTCGTTGCGGGCGCCGAGCTGGGCACGGCGACTGCGGATCTGGTTCTCGAGGTCGTGCCGTGCGGCCTGCGCCCTGGCGTCGAAGTCGGCGCGACGGCTGCCGAGGGTGGTCTTGGGTGTCGGCACCGACTCGTCGGGACGTGCGCCGTCGGGAGCGTCGCTCATCTAGACCTCGAGCAGCTCGGCTTCCTTCTTCTTCAGGGCGTCGTCGATCTGGTCGATGTAGCCCTTCGTGACCGCCTCGAGCTCCTTCTCGCCCCGTGCGACCTCGTCGTCGCCGACCTCGGTCTTGAGCGCGTCGAGCGACTCCTTCGACTTGCGTCGGACGTTGCGGATCTGGACCTTGGCGTCCTCGCCCTTGCCTCGGACGATCTTGACGAACTCCTTGCGGCGGTCCTGCGTCAGCTCGGGGATCGTCACGCGGACGAGCGTCCCGTCGTTGGTCGGGCTGGCACCGAGGTTCGGGAAGGTCGCGATGGCCCTCTCGATCTCCTTCAGGGCCGACTTGTCGTACGGCGTCACGATCATGGTGCGCGCCTCGGGCACCTGCAGCGACGCGAGCTGCGCCAGCGGCGTGGGCGTCCCGTAGTAGTCGACCGGGATCTTCTGGAACAGGCTGGGGTTGATCCGCCCGGTCCGCACCTGCCCGAAGTCCGTCTTGGCCGACTCCAGTGCCCGGTCCATCTTCTCGCGTGTCTCGGTCAGTACGTCAGTGATCGTCACGATGCTCCCTTGGTTCGTCGTCGAGCTTAGTCGTCAGTTGCTGACGAGGGTCCCGATGCGCTCGCCCCGGATGGCGCGGGCGATGTTGCCCTCGCCCTCCATCCCGAAGACGTGCATCGGCATGCCGTTGTCCATGCAGAGGCTGAACGCGGTCGAGTCGACCACCTTGAGGCCCTGGACCAGCGCCTCCTGGTAGGTGAGGCGGTCGAGCTTGACGGCGGACGGGTCGTGCCGGGGGTCCGCCGAGTAGACGCCGTCGACGCCGTTCTTCGCGACCAGCACCTCGGCGGCCCCGATCTCGAGCGCGCGCTGCGCCGAGACGGTGTCGGTCGAGAAGTAGGGCAGCCCCGCGCCCGCGCCGAAGATGACGACGCGGCCCTTCTCGAGGTGGCGCTCCGCGCGGCGCGGGATGTACGGCTCGGCGACCTGGGTCATCTCGATGGCGCTCTGCACGCGCGTGGCGGCGCCGGCCTGCTCGAGGAAGTCCTGCAGGGCGAGGGCGTTCATGACGGTGCCCAGCATGCCCATGTAGTCGGCCCGGGCTCGGTCCATGCCGCGCTGGCTCAGCTCGGCGCCGCGGAAGAAGTTGCCGCCGCCGACGACGATGGCGATCTCGACGTCCTTCGCGGCCTCGGCGATCTCGCGGGCGATGGCTCCGACGACGTCGGGGTTGACGCCGAGCTGCCCGCCCCCGAAGGCCTCGCCCGAGAGCTTGAGGAGGACGCGTCGTCGTGTGGTGGTGTCTGTCGTCATGTGGGGTCTCCCTCGTGTCGTGGCCGTAGCCAGGGTAGCGAGTCGCGGCGCAGGTGCCCGATCGTCTGGTGCCCGGCGCGCACCTCCTCGACCTCGACGGGCCGGGACGGCGGCGGGCGCACGAACGGGGTCCGGGACGCGTGCGTCCCGGACCCCGTCCCGTGGCTGGCTAGGCGCCGACCTTGATCCGGGCGAAGCCCTGGATCTCGATGCCGGCCTGCTCGACGACCTTCGCGACCGACAGCTTGCTGTCCTTCGCGTAGGCCTGGTCGAGCAGGGCGATCTCCTTGAAGAAGCCGGTCAGGCGACCCTCGATGATCTTCGGCAGGGCGGCCTCGGGCTTGCCCTCGTTCTTCGCGGTCTCCTCGACGATGGCGCGCTCCTTGGCGACGTCCTCGGCGGGGACCTCGTCGCGCGACAGGTACGTCGGAGCGGCGAAGGCCACGTGCTGGGCGATCGAGCGAGCGGTCTCGGCGTCGGAGCCGGTGTAGCCCACGACCACGCCGACCTGCGGGGGCAGGTCCTTCGAGGTCTTGTGCAGGTAGATCGCGAACTCGGTGCCCTCGACACGGGCGACCGTGCGGAGCTCGACCTTCTCGCCCATGAGCGCGGCCTCGTCGTTGACGAAGGCCTCGACGGTCTGGCCGCCGATCGCGGCGGCGTTGCCCTCGGCGGCGTCCTTCGCGCCGGAGGCCGCGACGGCCTCGAGCACGGAGTCGGCCAGCGCGATGAACTTCTCGTTCTTCGCGACGAAGTCGGTCTCGCTGGCGAGCTCGATCAGGGTGGCGTAGCCGCCCGACGCCTTGGCGGCGACGAGGCCCGCGGTGGTCTGACGGCCCTCGCGCTTGGCGACGCCCTTCAGTCCCTTGACGCGCAGGATCTCGACGGCCTTCTCGATGTCGCCATCGGCCTCGACGAGCGCGTTCTTGCTGTCCATCATGCCCGCGCCGAGGCGGTCACGGAGGGTCTTCACGTCAGCGGCGGAGAAATTCGCCATTGTCTGACTTCCTTTCGTGGAGTCGGAAGGGGGAGGTGGGGGGTTCTACTTCGCGTCCGCGGCGGCGTCGGCGTCGGCCGGCTCCGCAGCGGTCTCGTCGCGGGGCTCGGCGACGGGCTCGACGACCGGCTCGCCCAGGGGCTTCGCGGCGACCTGGGCGTCGGCGTCGTTCTCCTCGACGGGAACGGCCTCGACGGGCGTCTCGGCGGCGGGCGCGGACTCGGCGGGAGCCGACTCGGCGGCCTTCGCCTCGCCCTGTGCGAGCAGCTCGGCCTCCCACTCGGCGAGGGGCTCGACGGGAGCGTCAGCGTCTTCCGGCTTCTGGTGACGCTGCACCAGGCCCTCGGCGGCGGCGTCGGCGACGATGCGGGTCAGCAGGCCGACGGAGCGGATGGCGTCGTCGTTGCCGGGGATCGGGAAGGTGATCTCGTCGGGGTCGCAGTTCGTGTCGAGGATGCCGATGACCGGGATGCCCAGCTTCTTGGCCTCGTCGATCGCGAGGTGCTCCTTCTTGGTGTCGACGACCCAGAGGGCGGACGGCGTCTTCGTGAGGTTGCGGATGCCGCCGAGCGTCTTGTGCAGCTTGTCGAGCTCGCGCTTCTTGATCAGGAGCTCTTTCTTGGTGAAGCCCTGCGTCGTGTCGTCGAAGTCGATGTCCTCGAGCTCCTTCATGCGGGCGAGGCGCTTCGAGACCGTCTGGAAGTTGGTCAGGAGACCACCGAGCCAGCGCTGGTTCACGAAGGGCTGGCCGACGCGGTTCGCCTGCTCGGCGATGGAGCCCTGGGCCTGCTTCTTGGTGCCGACGAAGAGGACGGTGCCGCCGTGGGCGACCGTCTCCTTGACGAAGTCGTACGCCTGGTCGATGTAGCCGAGCGACTGCTGCAGGTCGATGATGTGGATGCCGGAGCGCTCGGCGAGGATGAATCGCTTCACCTTCGGGTTCCAGCGGCGGGTCTGGTGTCCGAAGTGGACGCCGCTGTCGAGCAGCTGGCGGATGGTGACGACGGCCATGGTCGTTCTCCTAGTTCTGCGGCACGCGCGGACGCGAGCCTGTTGTCGGTTGTCTGGGCGGCCGGACGGCCGCCGCTGCCTGGTGCCCGGGCGCGCATCCGCCGCCCGTGCCGGAGCACGATCGGACCGAGTGGATGCGGAGGCCGGTGTCACGCCACGGGCGGCCGAGCTGTGGGGCAACTGGGCTGAGAGGGCGAGGTGCGTCGAGACGCACGGGCACGCGAAGTCAGCCTGCTGAGCAGGCTGCGTGCTCATGGTAGCACCGACGAGGCGCGCCCCGGAGGAGCGATGCGACGCGTCGAGCCGCTCGTGCAGAACGCCCCGCCCGGAGCCGGGCAGGGCGTTCGTCCGAGCAGCCGGAGATCAGGCGCGAGCGCCCCTGGCGGGCTTGCCGGAGCTCGACTCGACCGCGGACACGCCCATCTCCTCGAGGCTGCGGCCCTTGGTCTCGGGGATCTTCGCGAGCACGAAGAAGAACGAGATGAGGGCGAAGGCCGCGAAGATGCCGTACGACAGCGTGAGGCTGACGGCGGCGAGCGACGGGAACGACACCGTGACGATGAAGTTGGCGATCCAGTTGGCCATGCTGCCGACGCCGAGCGCCGTCGCACGGATGCTGTTCGGGAACATCTCGCCGAGCAGGACCCACATGAGCGGACCCCAGGTGGCGCCGAACGACACGACGAAGAGGTTGGCCGCGACGAGAGCGACCGGGCCCCAAGCACCGGGCAGCTGGGGGTCGCCGCTGGAGTCGACGACCGACTGGCTGAACGAGATCGCCGTGACGGCGAGGCTGACGAACATCCCGATCGAGCCGGCCAGCAGCAGCGGGCGACGACCGACCTTGTCGACCAGGCCGATCGCCACGAACGTGACGACGACGTTGACCACGGCCGTGATGGTCGAGATCGTGAAGGAGTCGCTCTCCTGGAAGCCGACCGCCTGCCACAGGGTCGTCGAGTAGTAGAAGATCACGTTGATGCCGACGAACTGCTGCAGCACGGCGAGGATGATGCCGACCCAGACGATCGGCTGCAGGCCGAACCTCGTGCCGCGGATGCTCGACTTCTTGTCGAGGGCGGCCTCGGTGGCGATGGAGTCCGTGATCTCCTTCAGGCTCGTGTCCACGGTCTCGGCGGGCACGATGCTCTTCAGCACGTCCTTCGCCTCGTCCTCCCGCCCCTCACCGGCCAGGTAGCGCGGCGACTCGGGCAGTCGCCAGGCGAGGAAGCCGTAGACGACGGAGGGGACGATGCCGACGAGGAACATCCAGCGCCACGCGGCGAGGCCGAAGAGCGACGGCTCGGAGGCGCCTCCCGCGGTGACCGCGAAGAGCTGGTCCGAGAGCAGGGCGACGAAGATGCCGAGGGTGATGGCGAGCTGCTGGAACGACGCGAGCCGGCCCCGGATCGCCTTCGGCGAGACCTCGGAGATGTACGCCGGAGCGATCACGGAGGCGATGCCGATGCCGAGGCCGCCGATGACGCGCCACAGGACGAGGTCCCAGACCGCGAAGGCGAACGCGGCACCGATCGAGCTGATGAGGAACAGGGCCGCGCCGATGAGCATGACCTTGATGCGGCCCATCTTGTCGGCGAGACGGCCGGCGACGTACGCGCCGATCGCACAGCCGATCAGGGCCGAGGCCACGGCGAAGCCCGAGGCGAACTCGGTGAGCCCGAACTCGTCGGTGATGCTCTGGACCGCTCCGTTGATGACTGACGAGTCGAAGCCGAAGAGGAAGCCGCCGACGGCCGCGGCGACCGCGAGAGCCGTCACCCGTCTGTTCAGGCTCTTCGTCGTCTCTGGTGATCGCGCCGCGTTCGACACTGGGTCTCCGTTCCACTGCTCGGGGAGCGGGCTCGTGTCCTCGCTCCCCCACATCCGTCGTGCACAGGTGTTCGTGCACGCGTGAACAGTACGCCCGGTGCGGGATCGGTGCACGCTCGGCAGAGTCTCACGATGGACACCGCCTGTCGCCGGGGTCGCACCCGGCCGCGCCGCCCCCTCCCCCGCCTCCGCCGCCTCCTCGGCCTGCTGGTCGCGCTGCCGGCACTCTTTCTCGTGCACGTCTCGGGCACCGACATCACGGCGAGCGCCACGTCGACCGGGACGACGGCCGGGACGTCGTCGGCGCCAGCCGTGCCGTGGTCGTGGCTGGCGGCTCCGCCGCACCCTGTCGTCCAGGCCTTCACCGCGCCCGAGCACCGCTGGTCGCCGGGGCACCGGGGCATCGACGTCGGCACGCCGATCGGCTCGGCCGTGACGGCACCGGACGACGGCGTCGTGCACTTCGCGGGCGTGGTCGTCGATCGTCCCGTGCTGTCGCTGCGCCACGCCGACGGCGTGCTCAGCAGCCTGGAGCCCGTCGTCAGCGAGCTCGCCGCGGGCGAGACCGTCGTGCGCGGGCAGGTCGTCGGGACGGTCCAGGCGGGGCACTGCCCGGACGTCGAGTGCGTCCACCTCGGAGCGCGGATCGACGGCGAGTACGTGTCGCCGCTCATGATGCTCGGGCTCGGACGGCCGTCGGTGCTGCTGCCGACACGTCGACCCGGGTGACCGCGCCGACCGTGCGGGCGGTCTAGCCCGCGGGCGATCGGCCGTGTGGACGGGGGTGGACCGACGGGGCGGGGTGGACGACGAGTCGGCGGGTCAGGCCCGCGGGTGGGCCGTCCGGTAGCTCTCGCGGAGCCGCTCGGTCGACACGTGGGTGTAGATCTGCGTGGTTCCCAGGCTCGCGTGCCCGAGCAGCTCCTGCACGGCCCGGAGGTCGGCACCGCCGTCGAGCAGGTGGGTCGCTGCGGTGTGCCGCAGCGCGTGCGGCCCCGCCGGGCCGCCGCCCGGCAGGTCGGCGAGCAGCCCCGCGACGAGCCGGTGCACGGCGCGGGTGCCGAGCCGCGCCCCGCTCGCGCCGAGGAACGCCGCTCGACGCGCGTCGTCGGCTCCGGACGGTTCGACGGGGGCCGCCTCGGCGAGCGTCGGCCTCCCGAGCGTGAGCCAGCGGTCGAGCGCCTCCGCCGCCGGCACCCCGAAGGGCACGACCCGCTGCTTGGCGCCCTTGCCCGTCACGAGCACGGTGCGCCGCTCGAGGTCGAGGTCGCCGACGTCGGTGCCCACCAGCTCGGACACGCGCAGGCCTGACCCGTAGAGCAACTCGACGACGGCGAGGTCGCGTCGGGCCCCGGGGTCGGCCGTGTCGGCGCGGACGGCCAGCGACCGCAGCACGCCGTCGATCTGAGGCGACGTGAGGACGCGCGGCAGGTGGCTCTCGGCCTTCGGGGCGCGGAGCCGCACGCCCACGTCGGAGGCGGTGCGGTCCGTCTCGTCCAGCCAGCGTGTGAACGCCCGCGCGCTCGAGGCTCGTCGCGCGAGGGTCGTCCGGGCGAGCCCCGACTCCGTCGAGCGCCACAGCCAGTCGCGCAGCAGCTCGAGGTCGAGGTCGGCGGTGACCGGCGGCCGGCCGGCCCGCTCGGCGGCGTGGGCGTCGAGGGCGTCGAGGTCGGACGCGTAGGCCCGGACCGTGTGCTCGCTGAGCCCCCGCCCGTCACGGAGGTGGGCGAGGAACCGCTCGACGTCGCCGAGGAGGCGCGTCACGGGCTGACCATGCCGTCACGGGAGGCCCCGGTCGCCTCCTGCGCCCCGAGCCCGCTGTCCGTCGTCGCTCGCACCGGGCCAGGCTACCCACGTCGCGGGGCGGGACGACGGCGCCACCCGGCGGGCCGCCTCTCGACCAGCTCGCCGGCCTCCATCTCGGCGAGGAGGGTCCGCACCATCGCCACCGAGAGGCCGGAGGCGGCGGCGACCTCGTCCGTGCTGCGCTCGACCCGAGTGCTGAGGGCGTCCTGCACGCGGCCGACGTCGACGGGCTGCTCGGCCTGCCAGGCCTGCTCGACGAGGTCGTCCTCGCCGCCCACGAGCTCGACGACGTCGGACAGCCCGGTGACGCACGTCGCGAGGCCGGAGCGGAGCAGCGCGTGGCAGCCGGCCGAGAGCGGTGACGTGACCGGCCCCGGCACGGCCCCGACGGGACGCCCCAGCGCGGTCGCGTGGCCGGCCGTGTTGAGCGATCCCGAGCGCCGACCGGCCTCGACGACGACGACCGCGGCGCTGAGGGCGGCGATCAGCCTGTTGCGGCTGAGGAACCGGAACCGGTGGGGCATGGTGCCGCACGGCGACTCGGAGACCATGAGGCCGTCGCGCAGGACGGCACGGAGCAGGTCGTCGTGCCCGGTCGGGTAGAAGCGGTCCACCCCGCCCGCCATCACGGCGACCGTGCCGGCACCGGACGCGACGGCGGCTCGGTGCGCCATGCCGTCCACGCCGTACGCGCCGCCCGAGACCACGACGAGCCCGCGGTCGGAGAGCCCGCTCGACAGGTCGGCGGCGACCTGCTCGCCGTAGGACGTCGCCGCCCTCGCTCCGACGAGGGCGACGCCGGTCCGCGTCTCGGGCAGCCTCCCGCCGCCGCGCAGCCACAGGGCGGCAGGTGCGTGGTCACCGAGGTCGTCGAGACCCGACGGCCACGACGCGTCGCCCGGCACCACGACGCGGACGCTGAGGGCCGCCGCGGCCCGGAACCAGCCACGGACCGTCGCAGCCTCGACGCGTGGCGCCCACCGGCTCAGCGCCCGGTGCAGCTCGAGGCGATCGACGTCGGGGACCCCGGCCTCGACCATCCGGGCCCCGAGGACCCCGGGGTCGAGCTCCGAGCGCCGCGCCGCGAGCGACTCGAGCACCAGCCGGAGCGACACGGCGGGGCCCAGGGCCCTGCGGCAGGCACCCGCCGCGGCGTCGCCGTCGGACGCGACGCCGCTCCAGGCCGCGAGCCCGAAGGCGTCGACGGGATCGCACCGGGACGGCTCGTCGGCCCGCACCCCGGCGGCGAGGTCGACGAGATCGGCCGTGCTGGCCGAGAGCAGCGCGTTCACAGCGACCTCCGCAGGCCGAGCGCCCGAGCGACGTGCCCGTGGCCCGGCACGTCTGCCCCGTCGAGGTCGGCGAGCGTCCACGCGACCTTCAGCACGCGGTCGTAGCCCCGCATGGTGAGGGCGCCCGACTCGAGGGCGCGGTCGATCGGTCGGGTCGCGGACAGCGGGAGGCGGCGGCCCGGGGACCGCAGCCAGGTGCCCGAGACCTCGGCGGTGAGCCGCCACGGGGTGTCGGCGAGCCGAGCGGCAGACCGACGCCGCGCCTCCTCGACCCGCGCCCGCGCCACCGCCGTCGTGACGACCTCGGCCGTCTCGGCGAGGCGGAACTGCGCCGAGCTGATGCGGGCGACCTGCAGCTGGATGTCGATCCTGTCGACGAGCGGACCCGAGAGCTTCGCGTGGTAGCGCCGCCGCTGGATCGGCGTGCAGACGCAGTCGCCGTCCCGGGTGCCGTGCTGTCCGCACGGGCACGGGTTCGCGGCGGCCACCAGCTGGAACCGGGCCGGGAACCGAGCGACGGCACGGGATCGGTGGATCACCACCTGCCCGGACTCGAGGGGCTGGCGGAGGCAGTCGAGGACGGACTGCGAGAACTCGGGGGCCTCGTCGAGGAAGAGCACGCCGCGGCTCGCACGGGTCACGGCGCCCGGGCGGATCACGCTGCTGCCGCCGCCGACCATGGCCGCGGCGCTCGACGTGTGGTGGGGATCCTCGAAGGGCGGGCGTCGCTCGAGCTCGCCGTCGACCGGCCTGCCGGACAACGAGCGGACGGAGCTGACCTCGAGCGCCTCGTCGACGTCGAGGTCGGGCAGGAGGCCCGGCAGGCGTGCAGCGAGCATGCTCTTGCCTGCCCCCGGCGGGCCCACCATGAGCAGGTGGTGACCGCCGGCCGCGGCGACGACCAACGCCTCCACGGCGTCCGAGTTGCCGATGACGTCGCCGAGGTCGACGTCCGTGCGGCCCGGGTCGTCGAGCCGGGCCCTGCGGATCGCGTCGACGGGCTCGGGGACGAGGTCGGCGCCGTGCCGGATGGCCGCCTCGCGCAGGCTCGCGACCCCGACCACGGTGATGCCCGGGACGAGCGACGCCTCGTCGACCGCGTCCACGGGCACGACGACGGTGCGGACGCCCGCCCGACGAGCGGCGAGGACGGCGGGGAGCACGCCGTCGACCGGCCGGACACGACCGTCGAGCCCGAGCTCGCCGAGGTGGACCGCCTCCTCCACCGACTGCGCCGAGACGAGACCCGAGGCCGCGAGTGCCGCCATCGCGATGGCCAGGTCGAACGACGAGCCGTGCTTGGGCAGCGACGCCGGCGACAGGTTGACCGTCAGCTTGCGCGCCGGAAGGGCGCACCCGGCGTTGGTGGCCGCCGCTCGCACACGGTCACGAGCCTCGCCGAGCGAGGCGTCGGGGAGCCCGATGATGACGAAGGCCGGCAGGCCGGGGCCGATGTCCGCCTCGACCTCGACCAGCGCACCCTCGAGCCCGAGCAGGGACACGGCCCTCGTACGGCCGACGCTCACGCGCCGGCTCCCCGCACGTGCGAGATCTCGTCGTCGGCCGGGGTGCGGCCGAGGACGACGCCGACGACGTCGATGCGCACCCGCCTTCCCGTGCCGGGGTGCGCCTCGAGCCACGCCCCGGCCAGGCGCCTCAGCCGGGCCAGCTTCACGGGCGTCACCGCCTCGAGAGGATGGCCCCAGCCGATGCCGCGCCGCGTCTTCACCTCCACGACCACGACCTCGTCGCCGTCGAGCGCGACGACGTCGATCTCGCCCTCGCGGCACCGCCAGTTCAGCTCGACCACCTTCAGCCCGTGGTCCTCGAGCCACCGGGCCGCGAGCACCTCGCCGTGCCGGCCCGTCTCGTCCTTCTTCGCCATCTCGACCTCCTGCACGGACTGTGCCGGAGGCGGGGTCGAGGTCGCTGCTCCGGGACAGAGTGCTGGGGACGGGTCCCCAGCACCGATCAGCTGGGGAGGGACGAGCTACTCGTCGAGTGCGAGTTCCTTGGGCAGCTCGAGGTCGCGCGCCGTCAGCTCCTCGACGTTCACGTCCTTGAACGTGAGCACGCGGACCGACTTCACGAAGCGGTCGGAGCGGTAGACGTCCCACACCCAGACGTCGGTCATCGTCAGCTCGAAGTAGAAGTCGTGCTCGGTGTCGCGGCGCACGAGATCGACCTCGTTGGCCAGGTAGAAGCGCCGCTCCGTCTCGACGACGTAGCGGAACTGCGACACCACGTCCCGGTACTCGCGGTACAACGCGAGCTCGACCTCACGGTCGTAGTCTTCGAACTCGTCCTCGTCCATCGAGAAGCCATCCTACGCGGCTGCGGACGGGCAGCACGCCGTGGACTCGTCACCGCAGCCGGTCGAGTCTCAGTGCAGCCAGGTGAGGCGGTGCAGGGGCGACGGCCCGAGCTCGCCGAGGGCCGCGTAGTGGGCCCCCGAGCCGTAGCCCTTGTTGCCTGCCCAGCCGTAGCCGGGATGAACCTCGTCGGCCTCGATCATCATGCGGTCGCGGTGGACCTTGGCGATGACGGAGGCGGCGGCGACGGAGGCGCAGTCACGGTCGGCCTTGACCCGGGTCGTGATGCGGGGCACCGTCGTCAGCGCCGGGGACAGGTAGTCGTGGTTCCCGTCGAGGACGACGACCGAGCTCATGATGCCCACCCCCGCCTCGTGCAGGGCGGTCAGGGCACGCCGACCGGCGAGGCCGAGGGCGGCCACGATGCCGATCCGGTCGACCTCGTGCGCCTCGGCCAGTCCGACCGCGTGCGCCTGCACCCAGCTGGTGGCGACGGGGTAGAGCGCCTCGCGGCGCTTCTCGCTGAGCAGCTTGCTGTCGCGCAGGCCGAGGGGCATCTCGCCGCACTCGGCGTGGACGGCGCTGAGGCCGACGGCTACGGGGCCCGCGATGGCGCCGCGGCCGACCTCGTCGCAGCCGATCACCCAGGTGGCGCCACGGGCGTGCAGCTCGCGCTCGACGTCGAGGGTGGGATCGACGACGGCCATCACTCGCCGTCGCGCTCGGTGCCGCGGAAGACGTCGGGGTAGTCGCCGAGCCACGTCCATCGCGTGGACGGCCAGCTGATCACGAACGCCCGGCCCACGACGTCGGACATCGGCACGAAGCCCTGGCTCGGCGTCTCGCGGTTGTACCGGGAGTCTTTCGAGTTGTAGCGGTTGTCGCCCATCACCCAGAGGGACCCCTCGGGCACCGTGACGGAGAAGTCGTCGCCGGACACGCGCGTCTCGCCCGGGGGGAACTTGACGTAGGGCTCCACGACGGGGACGCCGTTGACCGACAGCTGGCCGTAGTCGTTGCAGCACTCGACGGTGTCGCCCGGCAGCCCGATGACCCGCTTGATCAGGTGGTCGTTGCTGTCCTGTGCGCCGAGGCCCACCTGGGTGAGGAACCACGAGAGACCGTCGGAGACGGGACCGCCCGACGCGGGCGCGACGGGAGCCGTGCCCTCGAGCCAGCCGCCGGGATCGGTGAAGACCACGACGTCGCCGCGCTTCACGTCGACGAGGTCGGGGACGAGCTCGTTGACGATGATGCGGTCGTTGATCTGCAGCGTGTCCTCCATCGACCCGCTGGGGATGTAGAACGACCGGATCAGGAACGTCTTGATCAGGAACGAGATGAGGAGCGCGGCGAGGAAGATGACCACCACGTCGCGCAGGAACGTGCCGACGCCGCGCTTGCGGTCGTCGTCACGACGGGGGCGGCGCAGACGGCGCCGCAGGGATGCATTCGACAATTTAACCGCCCGAGCTCCCCGCCATCGTACAGGGCGGGGAGCTCGGTGAAGATCGTGCGACGGGGTCAGTTGTCGCGCTTCTCCTTGATCTTGGCCTTCTTGCCGCGGAGCTCGCGGAGGTAGTACAGCTTGGCGCGACGGACGGCACCACGGCTGACGACCTCGATGTGGTCGATGACCGGCGAGTGGACCGGGAAGGTGCGCTCGACGCCGACCTGGAAGCTGACCTTGCGGACCGTGAAGGTCTCGCGGATGCCCTCGTTCTGCTTGCCGATGACGACGCCCTGGAAGACCTGGACGCGCGAGCGCGTGCCCTCGATGATGTTCACGTGCACCTTGACGGTGTCGCCGGCGCGGAAGTCGGGGACGTCCGAGCGGAGGTTGGCGGAGTCAACCGCGTCGAGGATGTGCATAGTCGTTCGCTCTCTGCAGCCGCCACAGGTCGACTGCCGTTCGTGGTGGGTTGCCCACCATCTGGTGATGAAGAAGACGTGCTCTGGAGAGGCAGACTCCCCTGAGGCAGAGTCGTGCCCAGGCACAAGCGTCAATCATGCCACAGCCGCGCACCCCGTCGCCACCGCGACGGCCGGACCGGCGGGCCGGCAGAGCGACCGGCGGCGCTGCCGGCGGCGGGACCGGGCGATCGGACCGGGCGCTACTCCCGCGGCGAGATGCGGATGACACGGGCGGGGTCGCCCGCGGCGACTCCCCCGGCGCGGGCGTCGACCCTGGCAGCCGTGGCGACCCTGTCGAGATCGGCCAGCGACGCTGCCACCCGACGTCGCGCCTCCGCCAGGAACTGCCACACAGCCGCCGCGAGCAGGCCGAGGCCCCCCGCGACGGTCACGACGGCCGACAGCCCGAACAGCGCGCTCGACAGGTCGAGGTCGCCGCCGGGCACCACACGGGTGAAGGCCGACGACGCCGAGGAGGCGGCCGAGCCGTCGACGAGGAAGAAGCCGAGGGCGAGCTGGGCCGCCCACGTGAGGGCGAGCAGGCCGGCGTCGATCCACGAGACCGCCCGGTCGTGGCGGACGCTGCGACGGGCGGTGACGACGCCGGCGGCCATCGCCTGCCCGACGAAGAGCAGGGGCACCAGCACGAGCTGGCCGAGCACCTGCAGCCCGAGGGGCACGCCGAAGAACGCCCGCCCGAAGAGCACCCACAGGGGCAGGACGAAGACGGCAGGCCAGAGGAGGCGGTACAGGACTCGACGGCTCGCCATGCCTCGAGGGTACGGGCGGTCGGCGGAGAACTGGCTGCGAAGGGCGGCTCCACGTGCGCGCCGTGCGCTGCGCCTGGACCTCGCACCTCGCCTGCCGTGCTGCGCCGGATCACCGCGCCGCGCCGCCCCTGCCGGCGCTGCCCCTCCCGTCTGCAGAGCGAGAGAGATCCAGGCCAGCTCGACCGCGCCTCCTGGGCTCGATGGTCACGGCGCGCCCGAGCGCTCTCGGATCCGAAAGTGATCCAGTGGCGGGCACGGGAGGCGCGGACCGAGCACCGCTGGACACCGCAGAACCCGACAGAACGGGCCCGAAACGCCCTCTGCTACCCGGATATCCATGTATTGCAGGCCAGCCGGTCGGCATTTGCGGACGGACGGACCGGGCTCGCATCACGGAGCGAGAGAGATCGGCTGACGGGCTGGGACGGGACGAGGCTCGGTGCCGGATCACTCTCACATCCGAGAGCAGCAGCACCCGCAGCAGCAGGAGGTGGGGCTCAGCCGAGCAGGTCGGGCCGGACGCGCCGCGTGCGCTCGAGCTGCTGCTCGCGGCGCCACGAGGCGATCGCTCCGTGGTTGCCGCCCATGAGCACCGGGGGCACGTCGAGCCCGCGCCACGAGGCGGGCTTCGTGTAGCTGGGGTACTCGAGCAGGCCGCCCTCGTGGCTCTCCTCCGTGAGGCTCTCGGGGTTGCCGACGACTCCGGGGACGAGACGGCCGACGGCCTCGATCATCGCGGTCACGGCCACTTCTCCCCCGTTGAGGACGTAGTCCCCGAGGCTGATCTCACGCACGGTCGCCCGACTCGCCGCGTGCTCGACGACCCTCTGGTCGATGCCCTCGTAGCGCCCGCAGGTGAAGACGAGGTGCGGCACGGCGGCAAGCTCGCGCGCCAGCGCCTGGGTGAAGGGCGTGCCCGCCGGCGACGGGACGATGACCGTCGTCGTCGCCGGGTCGGCGTCGTCGCCGAGCACGAGGTCGAGCGCCTCGCCCCACGGCTCGGGCTTCATCACCATGCCGGCGCCGCCGCCGTACGGGGTGTCGTCGACGGTGCGGTGCCGGTCGTGGGTGAAGTCGCGGAGGTCGTGCACCGCGACGTCGAGGAGGCCCTGCTGCCGGGCCTTGCCGAGGAGCGAGATGTCGAGCACGGAGAAGAACTCCGGGAAGATCGACACGATGTCGATGCGCACCGCGCCGCCGTCAGTTCTCGTCGGCGGGACGCGCTGCGTCGTCGGCCTCGCTCGACGCCGGCTCGGCCTCGGCCTCGGTGCCGCCGTCAGTCGTGCCACCGTCGGCCGTGTCGGCCTCAGTCGTGCCACCGTCGGCCGTGTCGGCGTCGGCCGTGTCGTCTGCGAGCTCCTCGAAGAGCCCGGGAGGCGGCGTCACGGTGACGACGCCCGCCTCGATGTCGACCGAGGGCACGAGTGCATTGACGAAGGGCACGAGGACCTCGCCGTGCTCCGTCTCGACGGCCAGCAGATCCTGTGCGGGCAGGTGGTCGACGCGGGCCACCGTGCCGACGACGACGCCGTCGCGCTCGACCCGGAGGCCGACCAGCTGGTGGTGGTACCAGGCGTCGTCCTCGTCGGGGAGCTCGTCGAGATCTTGGTCGACCCAGAGGATGGCCTTGACGAGGGACTCGGCCGCGGTGCGGTCGTCGACGCCCTCGAAGAAGCCCACGGGGTGGCCGTTGTACCACCGGAGCTCGCCCAGGGTCAGGGTCTTGCCGCTCCACTCGCTGGTCTCGGGCACCTGCAGGGTGAACGACGCGCCGGGCGTGAAGCGCTGCTCGGGGGTGTCGGTGAACAGCTCGAGCTTGAGCGCGCCCTTCAGGCCGTGGGCCTTGGTGAGCCGCCCCACGCGGAGCTGGGTCTTGTCGGTGGGAGCCACGGCTCAGGAATCGCTGTCGACGACGTCGACCCGGACGCGCTTGCCGTCGGCGATCGCCGTCACGAGCGTGCGGAGGGCCTTGGCGGTCCGGCCGGAACGGCCGATCACACGCCCGAGGTCGTCGGGGTGGACGTGCACCTCGAGCACGTCGCCGCGGGGCGACGACGACTCGACGACCTGCACCTCGTCCGGGTGATCGACGATCCCCCGGACGAGGTGTTCGAGTGCAGGTGCGAGCACTGACTACGCCTCGGTGGTCTCGGCGTCGCCAGCAGCCTCGGCCGGGGCCTCGGCGGGCTCGGCCTTGGCGGGCTTCTCCGACTTGGGGACGAGCACGGGCTTCTTCTTCTCGTCGGCGACGAAGGACTCCTTCGGAGCCTTGGTCTTGACGGTGCTGACGGCGTCGGCGTCGCCCTTGAATCGGCCCCAGTCGCCCGTGAGCTTGAGGATGGCGGCGACCTGCTCGGAGGGCTGGGCGCCCACGCCGAGCCAGTACTGCGCACGCTCGGAGTCGACCTCGATGAACGAGGGCTCCTCGGTGGGGTGGTACTTGCCGATCTCCTCGATGACGCGACCGTCGCGCTTGGTGCGCGAGTCGGCGACGACGATGCGGTAGTACGGAGCACGGATCTTGCCCATGCGCTTGAGACGGATCTTGACAGCCACAATTCTCCTGTGTGATGTGATGTGGGCGAGTTGCTAGCCGTGAGCGTGGGGGCACACTCGGCTCGGAAGCTCTATGAGGTCTGGCGGTCACCTGATTAGAGGGTCGGACGACCGAAGACTCGACCCACCATTGTTGCAGACCGGACTGCCGATCTGCCAATCCCTCGAGATCGTGTCGGCGGACCCCGATCACGTGCGGCTGCCAGGATGGTGCAGGCGAGGACCCGCACCCCCGGCGAGAGAGCAGGCACCATGCGCATCGACTTCACGAGCTCCGAGCCGTCGACCCTCGGCGTCGAGTGGGAGCTGGCCCTCGTCGACCAGGGCAGCGGCGAGCTCGCGCCGTACGCCCCGGCCGTGCTGGCCGACCTCGCCCACCTCAACGACGACGGGCCCGAGCGCCTCACGGGAGAGCTGCTCACCAACACCGTCGAGGTCGTGACGGGCGTGCACCGCCGGGTCTCCGACGCCGTCGACGACCTCCGCTCGACCATCGACCACGTCCAGGCGAGCGCCGACCTGCTGGGCGCCGACCTGATGTGCGCGGGCACGCATCCGTTCAGCCGGTACGCCGACCAGGACGTCACCCCCGACAAGGAGCGGTACGCGACGCTCATCGACCGGACCCGGTGGTGGGGCCGCCAGATGATGATCTGGGGCGTCCACGTGCACGTCGGCATCGACTCCCGCGACAAGGTGCTGCCGATCCTCAACGGCCTGCTCACGTGGCTGCCCCACTTCCAGGCGCTCACGGCGTCGAGCCCGTTCTGGGTGGGCGAGGAGACGGGCTACGCCTCGAACCGCGCCCTCATGTTCCAGCAGCTGCCCACCGCCGGCCTCCCCCCGCAGTTCGGCGCCTGGGCGAACTACGAGGAGATGGTCGCCGACATGACCCACACCGGCGTCATCGACGACCACAGCGAGCTGCGCTGGGACATCCGTCCGTCGCCGAAGTGGGGCACCCTCGAGACGCGCGTCTTCGACGGCATCTCCACCTTCGAGGAGGTCGGCGCCATGGCGGCGCTGGTGCAGTGCCTCGTCGACGACATGTCCGCGAAGCTCGACGAGGGACACGAACCCGCCCAGATGCAGCCGTGGTTCGTCCGCGAGAACAAGTGGCGGGCAGCCCGCTACGGGATGGACGCCATCGTCATCCTCGACGCTGCCGGCGACGAGCGCCTGGTGACCGACGACCTCCGCGACCTGCTCGTCGACCTCGAGCCCGTCGCCGACCGCCTCGGCTGCCTCGACCAGCTCCGCGGGGTGGACACGATCATCGAGCGCGGCGCGAGCTACCAGCGCCAGCTCACCGTCTCCGCACAGCACGGGGGCGACCTGCGACCCGTCGTCTCGTCGCTCGTGCGCGAGCTCCGCGAGGGGATCGCGCCCGCCTCGTGAGCGAGAGGAGGCGCGGGTCGGCCGACCCGCGCCTCCTGCGCTCTCGAGGGCCTGCGCCCCTGACAGGCCGCTAGCCGCGACCGAGCATCTTCTGCAGCGACGCCAGCTCTTCCTCGGTGGGCGCCTTGCCGGCACCGGCACCGGCGCCGCCGCCGAGGCCGAAGCCGGAGCCGCCCGCCGATCCGCCCGAGGCACCTGCCGACCCGCCGGAGGCGAGGGCAGCGTTCTGCGCGGCACGCTTGGCCGGGTTGCCGGCCTTGGAGCCCTTCTTCTTCGGCTGCTGCTTCTTGCCGCCGTACGACGCCCCGGGGATGGGGCCCATGCCGGGCACCTGCGGCACGCCGCCCTTCGCCACGGTCTTCATCATCTTCGAGGCCTGCTCGAAGCGCTGCACGAGCTGGTTCACGTCGGTGACGGTCATGCCGGAGCCCCGCGCGATGCGCAGCCGGCGGGAGCCGTTCAGGAGCTTCGGCAGCGCCCTCTCCTGAGGGGTCATCGACTGGATGATCGCCTCGGTGCGCACGATCTCACGCTCGTCGAAGTTCTCGAGCTGCTCGCGCATGCCCTTCGCCCCGGGGAGCATGCCGAGCATGCCCTTGATCGACCCCATCTTGCGCAGCTGCTGCATCTGCTTCAGGAAGTCGTCGAGGGTGAAGTTGTCGGTCGCGATCTTCTCCGCGACGGCTCGGGCCTCTTCTTCGTCGAAGGCACCCTGGGCCTGCTCGATCAGGGAGAGGATGTCTCCGAGGTCGAGGATGCGGCTCGCCATGCGGTCCGGGTGGAACGGCTCGAACGCGTCGAGCGTCTCGCCCGTCGAGGCGAACATGATCGGTCGGCCGGTGACCGAGGCGACGCTCAGCGCCGCACCGCCCCGCGCGTCGCCGTCGAGCTTCGAGAGCACGACGCCCGTGAAGTCGACGCCCGCCTGGAAGGCCTTGGCCGTCGCGACCGCGTCCTGTCCGATCATGGCGTCGATGACGAAGAGCACCTCGTCGGGATCGATCGCCTTGCGGATGTTCGCGGCCTGCTTCATCAGCTCGGCGTCGACGCCGAGACGGCCGGCGGTGTCGACGATGACCGTGTCGTAGACCTTGTCGCGGGCGAACTTGATGGCCTGCTTGGCGACCTTCACCGGGTCGCCGACGCCGTTGCCCGGCTCGGGGGCGAACACGGCGGCCCCCGCCTGCTCGCCCACGACCTGGAGCTGCTGCACGGCGTTGGGGCGCTGCAGGTCACAGGCCACGAGGAGCGGGGTGTGGCCGTCCTTCGCGAGCCACTTGGCGAGCTTGCCGGCGAGGGTCGTCTTGCCCGCGCCCTGGAGGCCGGCGAGCATGATGACGGTCGGCGGGTTCTTGGCGAACTCGAGGCGGCGCTGCTGGCCGCCGAGGATCTCGATGAGCTCCTCGTTGACGATCTGGACGACCTGCTGGGCCGGGTTGAGGGCCTTGTTCACCTCGTCGCCCAGGGCGCGGTCGCGGATCTTGGTGGTGAACGCCTTGACGACCTCGAACGCGACGTCGGCGTCGAGCAGGGCGCGCCGGATCTCCCGGACGGTGCCGTCGACGTCGGCGGGCGTGAGCTTGCCCTTGTTGCGGAGGTTCTTGAACGTGTCCGCGAGGCGGTCAGAGAGGGTTCCGAATGTGGCCATGGTGGCCTCAGCTTAACGGACCGCGAGACCGGTGCCCTGCGGACTAGCCGATCAGGTTCTGGACGAAGACGTGCGGCGTGAAGCCCGTGAGGTCGGCGATGCCCTCGCCCTGGCCGACGAGCTTGATCGGGATGCCGGTCTGCTCCTGCACGGCGAGGACGAACCCACCGCGGGCGGAGCCGTCGAGCTTCGTGAGGACGAGGCCCGTGACGCCGGCGTGCTCGATGAAGGCCTGAGCCTGGGCCAGGCCGTTCTGGCCGGTCGTCGCGTCGAGCACGAGCAGCACCTCGGCGATCTCGGTCTGCTTCTCGACGACGCGCTTGATCTTGCCGAGCTCGTCCATCAGGCCGGACTTGGTCTGCAGGCGGCCGGCGGTGTCGATCAGGACGATCTCGATGCCCTCGCGCATCGCGTACTCGACCGTCTGGAAGGCCACGGAGGCCGGGTCCTGGCCCGGCTGCTGCGGCCGGACGATCTGCGCGCCCGCGCGCTCGGCCCAGGTCGCCACCTGCTCGACCGCGGCGGCCCGGAAGGTGTCGGCCGCGCCCACGACCACGGACCGGTCGAAGTTGCGCAGGAACTTGGCGAACTTGCCGATCGTGGTCGTCTTGCCGACGCCGTTGACCCCGACCATGAGCACGACGGCGGGACGCGCGCTGAGCTTGAGCGTCGAGTCGAGCACCGACAGCCGCTCCTCCAGGGTCTCGCGCAGCATGCGCTTGAGGTCGGCCGGGTCGGTCGTCGCGTAGCGCTGCACCTTCTCGCGGAGGTCGTCGACGACCTGCTCGGTGACGTCGGGACCGAAGTCGGCGCCGATCAGCGCCTCCTCGAGCTCGTCCCAGGTGGTGTCGTCGATCGTCTTCTTCGCGAACATGCCGCGGAGGGCACCGGAGAGGGACCAGGGGGAAGCCATGGGCCACAGCCTAACGAGCCGCACGGACCACACGGGCCTCGCAGACTCGTTCTCGGGCCGACGACCGCCCGGACCGTTGCAGTGGATGTAAGCTCAGCGGGTTGAAGGGGAGTACTCCCTCGCGGTGCCATCGTCAATACGGAAGAGACCGATCTCGACCCGGTGCGCCGGTCCTCGACCCACCAGCAGCGCTGGACGGTCGCCTGGGCGGAAGAGACCTTCAGTACCCGTCGCGTACTGGAGGTACACCATGGACGTCCACTTCCTCACCTGGGCGATCACCATCGCCGGCATCCTCGGGCTGTTGATCTTCGACTTCTACAGCCACGTCAGGACCCCGCACGAGCCCACCATCCGCGAGTCGGCCTTCTGGTCGATCGTCTACATCGGCATCGCGATCCTGTTCGGCGTCGGCGTCGGCGTCTTCTCGAACTGGACCTACGGCGGCGAGTACTTCGCCGGCTGGATCACCGAGAAGGCCCTCTCGGTCGACAACCTCTTCGTCTTCCTGATCATCATGACGAGCTTCGCCGTGCCGCGGATCTACCAGCAGAAGGTGCTGCTCGTCGGCATCGCGATCGCCCTGATCTCGCGCGGCCTCTTCATCGCCGCGGGCGTCGCGATCATCGACAACTTCTCGTGGGTCTTCTACCTCTTCGGCGCCCTGCTCTTCTGGCTCGCCTACAGCCAGGTCCGCGGCGGCCACGACGAGGGCGACCAGGCGGACAGCAAGCTCATCCGCACGCTGCGCCGCATCGTCCCGACGTCGGACGACTACGACGAGGACCGCCTGACGACCAAGGTGAACGGCAAGCGCCTCTTCACGCCGCTGTTCCTGGTGATGCTCGCCATCGGCCTCACCGACGTGCTGTTCGCGCTCGACTCGATCCCCGCGATCTTCGGCCTGACGCAGGAGGCGTACATCGTCTTCACCGCCAACGCCTTCTCGCTGCTCGGCCTCCGCCAGCTGTACTTCCTGATCTCGGGCCTGCTCGAGCGCCTCGTCTACCTGGCCCAGGGCCTCGCGGTCATCCTCGCCTTCATCGGCGTCAAGCTCGTGTTCCACGCCCTGCACGTCAACGAGGTGCCGTTCATCAACGGCGGCCAGCCGATCGAGTGGATCCCCGAGATCCCGATCTGGTTCTCGCTCGGCTTCATCCTGCTGACCATCGCCGTCGCGACGGTCCTCAGCCTCCGCAAGACGAAGCGCGACGGCATCCCGGACACGCTGCCGGCGACGAACGCAGAGGCCGAGGCCGACGAGCGCTAGGGCGCGGGAGGCGGTGCGAGCGTCCCCGGGACGCGCGCACCGCCTCCTCGGCTGAGCTGCGGCACAGCCACACCACACGACCGCGACACCGCACCACCACGACCGCGACACCAGGACGGAAACACAGGCACATGCGACTCGAGCTCATCCGACACGGACAGACCGACTGGAACAGCCAGGACAAGCTGCAGGGGTCGTCGGACGTCCCGCTGAACGACACCGGCCGCGGGCAGGCCCTCGAGGCCGCGCGCGTGCTGGCCGGCGCCGAGTGGTCGGCGATTGTGTCGTCGCCGCTGATGCGCGCACGCGAGACGGCTCAGATCATCGCGAGCGAGCTCGGCATCGAGCTCGGCGACGCCTACGACGAGCTGATCGAGCGCGACTACGCGTCGCGCGAGGGCTGGGTGCCCGACTCCCCCATCCCGGACGAGCCGAACGAGTCGTTCCCCGACATCGAGCCGCGTGAGTCGGTCGCCGCACGCGGCCTCGGCGCGCTCGAGATGATCCGCGACACCCGCCTGCCCCTCGACGGCCCCGACGCGCACATCGTCGTCGTCTGCCACGGCACGATCATCCGCTTCACCCTGGCCGCGATCATGGGCGCCGAGGTGCCGCACATCGAGAACGCCGCCGCCAACACGGTCGAGTGGGACGGGTCGGCCTGGAAGGTCGTCTCGATCAACGACCGCACCGTCTAGGCCGCAGAGCCCGTCGAGGCCGGCGCACGCCGTCTAGGCCACGGAGCCCGTCGCGGCCGCGGTCCGCTGGTCCGGCGTGCGGTCGGTGACGACCCGCTGGCCGACGACGGCGCTCACGCCGTCCTGGCGCATCGTGACGCCGTAGAGCGCGTCCGCGATCTCCATCGTGCGCTTCTGGTGCGTGATGACGATGAGCTGGCTGGTCTCGCGCAGGTCCTCGAAGATGGCGAGGAGGCGGCCGAGGTTCGCGTCGTCGAGTGCCGCCTCCACCTCGTCCATGATGTAGAACGGGCTCGGCCGGGCCTTGAAGATGGCGATGAGGAGCGCCACGGCAGCGAGCGAGCGCTCCCCGCCCGACAGCAGCGACAGGCGCTCGATCTTCTTGCCGGCCGGTCGCACCGTGACCTCGATGCCGGTGGCCAGGAGGTCGTCGGGGTCGGTGAGCAGCAAGGACCCGCTGCCGCCGGGGAACAGCACCGGGAACACCCGGTCGAACGCGGCCTGCGTGTCCGCGAACGCGCTCGCGAAGACGGTCTGCATCTTCTCGTCGATCTCGTCGATGATCGCGAGCAGGTCGCGCCGCGTCCGCGTGAGGTCGGCGAGCTGCTCGGTGAGGAACGCGTGGCGCTGCTCGAGGGCCGAGAACTCCTCGAGCGCGAGCGGGTTGACCCGGCCGAGCTGGGCGAGCTTGCGGCTCGCGGCCTCGAGCCGGGCGGTCTGCTCGGCGCGGTCGAAGGGCGTACCCGCCGCCGCGTCGCCGTCGAACGCCCCGGAGTCGTTCCCCGACGTGACGTCCTCGGGCACGAGCACGTCGGGGCCGTACTCGGCCACGAGCACCTCGTCGTCGAGCCCGAGCTCGGACGCAGCGCGCTCGAGCAGCTGCCCGAGGTGCAGCTTCTTCTCGTAGATCTCCATCTCGAGGCCGTGCACGTCCTCGGTCACGCCGTGCAGTCGCTCCCGGAGGGCTCGCTCGTCTCGTCGCAGCGCCGCGAGCTCGTCGTTCTGCTGCGTGCGTGCCGCCTCCTGCGCGGCGAGCTCCTGCCGGGCCTCGGCCAGCGACCGACCGACGGCGTCGAGCACCGAGGGCAGCCCCGCGAGCACTGCGGAGGTACGCCGCATCTCGCGCTGCCGGACGACGGTGCGCCGGGCGTGCTCGTCGGCGGCGGCCCGCTGCTCGTCGAGCTGACGCTTCAGGTCGACGGCGCGGGCGGCCTCGGCACGGACCCGCTCGCGGACGGTCTCGAGCTGCACCCGGCGCTCGATCTCCGCGGCCCTCGCCTGCTCGACCTCGGCGAGCACCCCGTCGCGGGCCGAGGCGTCGAGGATCGGACGCGGACGCGAGGCGTGCTCGTCGTGCTCGGCCCGTGCCGCGTCGACCGCGGCCTGGGCCGCGACGGCTCCCTGCTCGGCGGCCGCCAGGGACTCGCCGAGGCGTGCCTCCTCGGCCTCGGCCGCGTCGACCTGGGCCCGCAGGCGTGCCAGCTGCTGCTCGACGGCCGCGGCCGCCGCCTGCTGCTCGCGGGCCGCCCGGGCGGCTTCCGCGGCCGCCCGAGCCTCCTCCGCGGCCTGCTCGCGGGCCAGGCGGGCGGCCTCCGCGGCCTGTGCCCGGGACGAGGCCAGCGCCTCCTCGGCGGTCGTGTGCAGGGCGGAGAGCCGGCTCGCCGCGGCCTCGACCTCGCCGAGGCGCTCGGCGGCGGCGTCGCGCTCGGCGACCAGCTCGAGGCGCGAGCGCTCGGCGCCCGAGCCGCCGCGGAGGACGAAGTCGGTGAGCACCTCGCCCGAGCGCGTGATGACGGTGACCGGCAGGGGGTGCGCCGAGAGCGCGGCCCAGGCGGCCCGGGCCGTCGTCAGGTCGTCGGCGACGACGGTGCTCGCGAGGAGGCCCAGGACGCCCGGAGGCGCGTCGACGACGGAGGAGGCGGCCACGGCTCCCGAGGGCAGGTCGACGGCGAGCGCGGGCAGGACCCGCTCGGGCGCCGCCACGACGACCTCGACGCGCCCCAGCTCGGCGTCGGTCGCGTGCGCGACGGCGGCGAAGGCCGCGTCGAGGTCGTCGACGAGGACGGAGTCGACCACGCTGCCGAGCGCCGCAGCGACGGCGGCCTCGTAGCCGGGCCGCACCTGCACGTGCTCGGCGACGGCGCCGCGCACCCCCGGGCGGTCGGCGGCGACGAGGGCCGTCGTGCCGTCCGCACGGTCGAGGGCCATCGTCAGCGCGGAGCGTCGGGCGGCCAGCGCGTCACGCTCGCGCTCGGCCGCGTGCAGGCGGCCGCGAAGGGCGTCGACCTCGGACTGCAGCTCGGCGGAGGCGCGCTCGGCCTCGGCGCGGACGGCCTCGTGGTCGACGGGGTCGCCACCAGCCCCGTCGGCCCCCTCGCCGACCCCGTCGGCCGTGTCGTCCGCGTCGCTCGTGTCCTCGTCCGTGTCGTCGGGACCCGCCGACGCGCCCGCCAGTTCCTCCTCGAGCTGGGCGAGCTCGGCCCGGCCCGCGTCCCGGCGCGCGACCGCCGCCTCCCGCGCCGCGCCCTGGCGGAGGACCTCGCCACGGACGGCCGCCAGCCGCGACTGCGCGACCTCGAGGGCGCCGCGGAGCTGGCCGAGGAGGAGGTCGTGGCGGGAGATCAGCGCGCTCTGGGCGGCGATCTCGTCGTCGAGCGCCTCGAGCACGGCCCGGGCGGCGACCGTGGCGGCCCGCGCCTCGGCGAGGGCCTGCTCCGCCTCGGCCACGCCTCCCTGGAGCCTCTCGGCCTCGTCACGCGCGTCGGCGACCATGCCGGCGCTCACGGTGCTGGGCAGCTCGGGCTGGTCGGACTGCTCGGCGAGCAGCTGGAGGCGCTGCCGCGCGAGGCTCGACGTGCCGCGGAGCCGCTCCTCGACCGACTCGAGGCCGAAGGCGACCCGGCGCGCCTCGTCGACGGCGTCGCCGACCATCTGCTGCTCGAGGCGCTGCTCGCGGGCCTTGGCCTGGTCGAGCTGCTCCTGCAGCACGTTCCGCTCGCTGCGGCGCTCGGCCTCGCTGCTGGACTGGCGGACGACCACGTCGCGCAGCGCCACGACCTCGTCGGCGAGGAGGCGCGCCTTCGCGTCGCGGACCACCGCCGCGATGGTCTGCGCCTCGCGAGCGACCTCGGCCTGGCGGCCCAGCGGCTTGAGCTGGCGCCGGATCTCGCCGGCGAGGTCGCTCAGCCGCGTCAGGTTCGCCTGCATGGCGTCGAGCTTGCGGAGGGTCTTCTCCTTGCGGCGCCGGTGCTTGAGGATGCCCGCCGCCTCCTCCACGAAGCCGCGCCGCTCCTCCGGCGTGGCCCGCAGCACGGCGTCGAGCTGCCCCTGGCCGACGATCACGTGCATCTCGCGGCCGAGGCCGGAGTCGCTCAGCAGTTCTTGCACGTCGAGCAGCCGGCAGCCCTCGCCGTTGATCGCATACTCGCTGCCCCCGTTGCGGAAGAGCGTGCGGCTGATCGTGACCTCGGCGTAGTCGATCGGCAGAGCGCCGTCGGCGTTGTCGATGGTCAGCACCACCTGTGCCCGGCCGAGCGGGCCCCTCGTCGACGTGCCGGCGAAGATGACGTCGGCCATGGTGCCGCCGCGCAGCGACTTGACGCCCTGCTCGCCCATCACCCAGGCGAGCGCGTCGACGACGTTGCTCTTGCCCGAGCCGTTGGGGCCGACGACGCAGGTGACGCCGGGCTCGAAGGCGAAGGTGGTCGGCGAGGCGAACGACTTGAAGCCCTTGAGGGTGAGGCTCTTCAGGTGCACGCGCCCCTCCTCCCCTGCTCCAGGTGACGTGTCGACACGATCTGCGGCGTCCCTCCGAGGATAGGCGAGCGCGGGCCCCGGCCCCGGGAGGCGCGGGCAGGGCGGCGCACGCCGGCGCGGCTGCCGCGCGGTGTCCGCGAGGGCGGGAGGCTCAGGCCGTGCGGACCCGCTGGCAGCGCGGACAGAGGTGGCTCGACCGGTTCATGAACGCCTCGCGCACGATCGCGGTGCCGCAGCGCGGGCACGGCCGCCCCTGTTGCCCGTAGGCGGCGAGGCTGTGGCTGAAGTACCCGGACTGCCCGTTCACGTTCACGTACTGCGCGTCGAAGCTCGTGCCGCCCTCCCCGAGGGCCTTGAGCAGCACGGCCCGGACCTCGGACAGCAGGAGGCGCGCCCTGGCCCGCGAGAGCGCCTCCGTCGGCTGCTCGGGGTGCACGCGTGCCGCCCAGAGGCTCTCGTCGGCGTAGATGTTGCCGACGCCGCTGAGCAGGCCCTGGTCGAGCAGCGCGCGCTTGACCCCCGTGCGGCGGGCCAGGAGGCGGGTCACGACGGCGGACTCGTCGAAGGCCGGGTCGAGGGGGTCGCGGGCGATGTGCGCGACCTGCTGCGGGACCCGCAGCGCCCACGCGGGAGCGGCGGGGACCGCGGACGAGGCCGCAGGGGCCGCGACCGACGGGGCCGCGGCGGCGGCGCGTGCCGCGTCGTCGGCTGCCGCCTCCGGCGACCCGAGCAGGTGTGCCCCCGCGTAGCCGGCCGCACGGCCGTCGGGCGTGGGGACGGTCTCGTCGAGGGCCATCGACCCGAAGATCCGCTGGTCGACGAACGCGAGCCGCACGCGACCGAGGCTCGGGCTGTCGACGTCGAGCCGGATGCGCATCAACCGGTCGGCCGGGTGGTCGGAGCTGCGGAGCAGCACCTGGCCGCTCATGCCGAGGTGGGCGACGAGGGCGAGGGGGTGGTCGTGCCGCTCAGCTGGCTCGAACGGGAACCAGAGGAACTTGCCGCGGCGGACGGCCGAGTCGAGGGTGCCGCCGACGAGGCGGTCGACGAAGTCGACGGACGGGCCCCGGTGCCGCTTGAGCGAGCGCTCGTCGAGCACGGTGACGCCCGTGACGACGGAGCCGGCCACGACGGGCGCGAGGCCCGCACGGACGACCTCGACCTCGGGGAGCTCGGGCACGGGCTAGCGGTCGGTGCTCGAGAGCCGTGTCCAGGCCTCGAGCGCCGCGGCCATCTCGGCCTGCTTCTTGCTGCTGCCGGTGCCGTGGGCGACGTCGTCCGGCGAGTCGCCGAGCCGCACGGCGGCGTGGAACCGCTTGTCGTGATCGGGCCCGCTGTCGGTCACGTGGTACGACGGCATCCCCCGGCCGCGGGCGGCGCTGAGTTCTTGCAGGCTCGTCTTCGGGTCCATCGCGGCGCCGAAGCGCGCGGGGTCGACGAGGAGCGGCGCCACCAGGCGCAGCACGAAGGCGGTCGCGACCTCTCCGCCGGCGTCGAGGTAGGTCGCGCCGATGATGGCCTCGACCGTGTCAGCGAGGATGGACGGCTTGTCGCGCCCGCCGGTCAGCTCTTCGCCGCGGCCGAGGCGCAGGTGTGCGCCGAGCCCGATGTTGCGGGCGATCTCGGCGAGGGCGACCGTGCTCACGAGGCTCGCGCGGCGCTTGGCCAGCTCGCCCTCGTCGAGGTCGGGGTTCTCGGTGAAGAGCATGACCGTGACGGCCTGCCCGAGGATCGAGTCGCCGAGGAACTCGAGCCGCTCGTTGTTGGCGATGCCGCCGTGCTCGTAGGCGTACGACCGGTGGGTGAGGGCGAGCTCGATCAGGTCGGGGCGCACCTCGATGCCCAGCTGCACCAACAGATCAGCCCGGTCGGCACAGAGGCTCGACACGGGCTGATCGGGGTGTGACGGTGTCACGGGTGACGTGGTCACGGGAGACGGGTTCAGACGTCGGCGACCTTGCGGCCCTTGTACTCCATGTACAGGGCGGTGCCGGCGCTGTCCTCGACGACCTTGGCACGGTGCGGGAGGCTGTAGGTGACCTTGCCGTTCTCGATGGTCTTCACCAGCTGGACGGGAGTGGCCTTCCACTGCGACCGACGTGCGTGGGTGTTCGAGCGTGACTGCTTCCTCTTGGGAACGGCCATGAGGTTCTCTTCTCTGTTGCGGCCCCCGCGGGGGCCTGGGTCTGACGTGGGTGGGTGACGCGGGTGGTCTCAGGCAGACGTGTCGGGCTTCGACTCGTTGTCGGTGACTGCCCTGCCAACTGGTTCTTGGAGGACCGGTGCCTGTTCAGCGTGGAACCCTGCGAGGGCCGACCACCGGGGATCGACGCCTTCACGGGGCTGGTAGTCGGGGATGTCCTCGACTCGTTCGCCCGTCACCGGGTCGAGTCCAGGGCAGTCCGGACGACAGACCGGCTGGAAGGGCAGTGACAGGACCACTGCGTCTCTGACGACAGGTTCAAGATCGACGTGGTCTTCGTGAACCTGGTAGTCAAAAGCTTCGTCGACATCGTACGCGAAAAGCTCGGCGATATCGACTTCGACAGGCTCGGCGATGGGCTTGAGGCAGCGGCTGCACTCGCCGGTCGCGGTGCCGCTGACGGTCGCGGACACGAGGATGCCGTCGTGCAGGCCCTCGAGCCGCACGTCGAGATCGAGCACGGCGCCCGCCTGCACGGCGACCTGGCCCTCGCCCAGTCGCTCGGGGACGACGACCTCGATCGAGTGCTCGCGCATCTCGCCCGCTCGGTGCAGGAGGTCGTAGACCGACAGCGTCCAGGGGGTCTTGGTGTAGTGAGGCACGAGGGAAGACTCTACGCGCCCACGCCCGATCTCGCCTCCGACGGCCTCACGAGCGAGCGCGGGGCCAGGGTCGCCGCCACGCGGCGGCCGGGAGGCGAGGAGGCGCGGAGGGCCCGCAGCACCCGTCGAGCGTCGTCCGCGACAACGGCCCCCGCGGGGTCGCCGCCGAACCGCTCCGCCTCGAGCGCCGCCGACAGCGAGGCCAGGGCGCGCCGCGCCTCCTCGTCGGGACGGGTCGCCGAGCGGAGGACGCCGTCGAGCGCGGCTGCGGCCGTTGAGGGCGTCGCGCCGGCCGGCGGCGCCACGCCGAGGTCGAGGGCGGTGTCGAGCACCTCCCGCCACGCGCCGAGCGCCCGGTCGGGCGGACTCGCCGTGAGCCGTCGTCGACGACGGGCCAGGCGCATGCCGGAGGGAACGACGAGCAGGGCGGCGAGGACGGCGAGGCCCAGGGCGCCGCCGGCCACGGCGACAGGGCTCGAGGCACCCGACTGAGCGGACGCGCCCTGCGTCTCCTCCGCGCCGGGCGTCGGGCCGGCCGCGCTCGGCACGGCGGAGGGCTCGTCTGCCGAGGGCTCGGGGGTCGCCTCGTCGGGCGCGCTGGGCGCGGCCGTCGGCTCGACGCCCGTCTCCTGCAGGTACGACTGCGGCGTGCCGAGCCCGACGGTCGGCTCGAAGGGCAACCAGCCGAGGCCCTCGAAGTACAGCTCGGGCCAGGTGTGCAGGTCGTCGCTGCTGACGGCCCGGGCGGTCTCGTCGCCGAAGCCCGTGGGCGTGCCCGGCAGGAATCCGACGGCCATCCGCGACGGGATGCCCAGCGTTCGCGCCATGACCGCCATGGCGGAGGCGAAGTGCACGCAGTACCCGCTCTTCACCTCGAGGAACCGCTCGACGGCGTCGAGGCCGTTGCCGTCGTAGCCCTCGTCGACCGGGGTGTCCTCCGAGTAGGTGAAGTCGCCGTCACGGAACCAGTCCTGCAGGGCGACCGCGGCGTCGAAGGGGTTCGCGGCGTCGGCCGTGACCTCGGCCGCGAGGTCGGTGACGGTCTGGGGCACGCCGTCGACCGAGAGGTACGTCGACATGTCGGTGCCCTGGTCGCTCAGCGCGGCGACGACCTGCTCAGGGCTCGGGTCGACGGGGCGGCTCTCGACGGTGTACTCGAGGCCCTGGGTGCTCTCGCTGGTGCTGCGCACCGTCACGCCCGACTGGTCGACGAACGACCAGCCGTCGTCGAGGCCCGTGATGGTCTGCGGCGGCACGGGCACCGGCAGGTAGGGGCTGCGGAGCGCACCGATCTGCACCTCCGTGCTGACGACGCGACGCGAGGTGCCGTCGGCGATGCCCGGCGCGTCCGGGATCGCCTCGAGGCCGTCGGCGGGGTCGATCTCGGCGTCGGCGGGGCTCCAGGTGCGGCCGCTGAAGTCGACGAGGTCGACCAGCTTCAGGTAGGTGCCGTCGGCGTCCGACGAGCGGTAGGTGAGGACCGTCAACGGGGCGCCGCGACGGAGGTCGTCGCCCAGGTCGACCACGGGGTTGACCCCGGTCGCGAGCCCGGTGCCGGTGCCGACGCCGGTCAGCGGGGCGACGCCGCCGAAGGGCACCACCGCCGTGAGCAGGGCGGCGACGCCGACGGCCGCGACTCCCCCGACGGCCGTCGCCCGGGTGGGGCGCCGCCCGGTCGAGACGGCCAGGAGTGCGATCCAGCAGAGCACGGCGATGACGACCCAGGGCCAGCGGACGGCCGTGCCGGGGACGAACGAGGGCACGGCGAGGACGACGGCGGGGAAGGCGCCCGTGAGGCCGGGCATCCGGCCCACGGTCGACACGAGGTCGCTCACCACGGCCACGCCGAGCACGGCCGCCACGACGACGGCGAGGAGGCCGTCCTGCACCTCGACGGGCGCGGTGCCCTCGACGATCGTCGTCGTCGCCTGGTCGCCGAGGTCGCGGAGGCGCTGCAGGGTCGCGGCCGTCGGCACGACGCCGAGGACGGCGGTGCCGCCGGAGACCAGCGCCGACGTGACGAGGACGCCCGAGACGAGCCCGGCGACCCAACCGAGCACCGGCCCGGCCCCGAGTGCCCTGGCTCCGAGGGAGGCGCCCAGCACGACCGCGGCGACCCCGGCGCCCGCGAACCACCAGCCTGCCCCCTGGAACAGCGAGGAAAGGCTCGCCAGCGACGCCGCGAGGGTGAGCCAGACGAGCAGGCTGGTGAGCCAGCCCGTCGGCGGGGAGGTCGGGCGTCCACGAGCCGACGAGACCCGGTCGGGCGGGCGCGGACTCGACGTCCGGGGTGCCGGAGAGCCGGCACGGCCGCCGGTCGCCGTGCCTCCGTTGCGCGTGCCGTCAACCATCGAGCAGCCCTGCCCCTCGGACGACGTCCGCGACGGCGTCGCCCGCCCCTGCCTCGACGACCCGCCACCGGGAGCTCCGCAGCGCGGCCGCGACCTCGTCGGGGCCGAGCGGCGCGTCGCGGGCGTCGCCCGTGGCCGGCCGCCCCGTGTGGGTGAAGCCGAGGGTCGGGGAGACCACGACGGCGACGGCGGACGCGCCGACCGCGCGTGACCGGAGCAGGACGTCGAGGTCGCGGCGCCGGAGGCTGGACACGACGGCGACGACCGGCTCCCGAGCCGCGGCGGGCGGTGCGGGCGGCCCGGCCGGGTCGTCGAGGACGACGTCGGCGAGCGCGTCGAGGAACGCGGTCGTCGTCTCGGGGTCGTGCCGGGCGACGAGGTCGCCGTCCGGCGTCGTCAGGAGGGCGACGGACCCCGCGTGGCCCCACTCGACCGCGAGCGTGGCGACGACCGACAGCGCCCACTCGAACGCGTCGCTGTGCCGGCCCGCGCCTCCCGGCCCCGTCGTCGCGTCGTCCCACGACCCGAGCGAGGTCGGCAGGACGAGGCGCACGTGCGGCAGGCCGTGCTGTTCCTCCTGGCGGACCATCAGGTCGTCGTGCCGCGCGGAGGCCTTCCAGTGCACGCGGCGCATCGGGTCGCCGCGACGGTACTCGCGGGTCACGGGGTCGTCCTCGGCGCCCGTGAGGCTCTGCCCGCGCTGGCGGCGGGCCCCGTCGCCGAGGGCCCGCGACTCGCGCGCGAGCCCGAGATCGAGCACCTCGGGCACGACGACGAGCTCGTGCGTGCCGGGGACGGTCGTCCGGCGCCGTCCGACGCCGAACGACTCGACGAGGTCGACGGTCAGCGGGCCCACCCGGTGCCGGCCCCGGACGAGGTCGACGTGGCGGAACACGGCGGTGGAGGCGCGACCCGGCTCGAGCGCGACGGTCGCGGACTCGGCTGACGGACCGCCCCTCCACGGCAGGCCCTCGCGCAGCACCACGACCTGGCTCCTGCCCCGGGGCGTGAGGGAGAGCGTCTCGACGACCGACCACCCGGCGACGCCGCGGCCGGGGCTGAAGCGCCGGGCCACGTCGAGGTCGGGGCGGCGGACGACGAGGGAGACGAGCACGACGACGACCAGGAGCACGAGCACGAGCCCCGCGAAGACGAGGGGCGTCGAGTCGAGCAGCACGCCCGACACGACGACGACGCCGCCGGCGGCGACCACGCCCGCTCCCCGCGCCGTGGGGCGCGGCGCCTGCCCGAGAGCCACGGTCAGCGCGCGTCGGCGGGGTCGCCGAGCGGCACGTCGGTGGCCTCGACCACGTCGGCGACGAGGTCGTACGCCGCCGTGACGGCCCCCGCCCCCGCACGGCCGGCGAGGATGATGCGGTGGCCGAGGACGGGCCCGCTCAGGGCGTCGACGTCGTCGGGCACCACGAACGAGCGGCCGTTGAGGGCCGCCCACGACTTCGCGGCTCGCATCAGCTGGAGCGTCGCACGGGGGCTCGCCCCGAGCCGCACGTCGGGGTGCACCCGGGTCGCCTGCACGATGCGCACGGCGTACCGCTCGACCGCCTCGGCGGCGTAGACGCCGCGGACGGCGGCGATCATGCGGGTCAGGTCGTCGAGCGAGACGAGGGGCTGGAGCACGTCGAGGGGGCTCGTCCGCTCGCGCTGGCGGAGCATGCGCAGCTCGCTCTCGGCGTCGGGGTAGCCGAGCGAGATCCGGGCCATGAAGCGGTCGCGCTGCGCCTCGGGCAGCGCGTAGGTGCCCTCCATCTCGACCGGGTTCTGCGTCGCGACGACGAGGAACGGCTGCGGCAGGGGGTGTGTGATGCCGTCGACGGTGACCTGTCGCTCCTCCAGGCTCTCGAGCAGGGCGGACTGGGTCTTGGGCGACGCCCGGTTGATCTCGTCTCCGATGACGACGTTCGCGAAGACGGGGCCGGGGACGAACTGGAAGCCGCCCCGCTCCCGGTCGTAGACCGAGACGCCCGTGATGTCGCTCGGCAGCAGGTCGGGCGTGAACTGGATGCGCGTCACGGTCGCGTCGACCGCCTTCGCGAGCGCCCGGGCGAGCTGCGTCTTGCCGACGCCGGGGACGTCCTCGATCAGGAGGTGCCCCTCGGCCAGCAGGACGGTGAGGGCCGTGCTGATGGCCCCGTCCTTGCCGTCGATCACCGTGGCCACGGCCTCGAGGATGCCGCGCGCCTTCTGCTGGACCTCGTCGAGCGACATCGGCGGACCCGCGACCGCGGCCTCGGGCCTGCGGCGGTCGCGTCGAGCGTCGCTGCCGGGGGTGCTGGTCGTGGTCGTCGTCATCGTCGTCGTCTCTCGGGTGCCGGGCGTGATCTGGATCGGTCCGTGGTGCGTCGTGTCGTGTTCGGAGTGCGGTGCGGCTGAGGTGGGTCGGTGTGCCAGGTGGGCCGGGTCGGTCAGCTCGTCGCGAGGTAGTCGGCGACGGCCGTCGGGACGTAGGGCCGGACGTCGCCGCCGAGCGACGCCACCTGGCGGACGAGCGAGCTCGAGACGTGGGCGTGGGCCGGGTCGGGGAGCAGGAACACGGTCTCGACGCCGGCCAGGCTGCGGTTCATGATGGCCATCGGCGTCTCGTACGCCACGTCGACCTGGGAGCGGATGCCCTTGACGAGGACGGACGCGCCCACCTCGGTGCAGTAGTCGACCAGCAGCCCGACGCTCCAGCTGTGCACCGAGACGGTGCTCGGCAGGCCCGCGTCGCGGAGGGACCGCTCGAGCAGCGACACCCGCTTCGGCAGGGGCAGGAGAGCGGTCTTGTCGGGGTTGTGCACGACCAGCACGTGGACCTCGTCGAAGATGCCCGCAGCCCTCGCGATGACGTCGACGTGGCCGAGGGTGACCGGGTCGAACGACCCCGGGACGACGGCGATCCTGCTCATCCCGTCACCCTAGCCGGTGGCTCCGGAGAGACCCTCAGCCCGCCGCCATGAAGTCGCGGCTCGAGTCGTCGAGCCGACGCGCGATGGCCGCCGCGAGCGCGGGGTGCTCCCCCAGCGACGGATCGGCGTCGAGCAGCTCGGCGGCGTGCTCGCGGGCGATGCCGATCAGGTCGCCGTCGGTCGTCACCCGCAGCAGGCGCAGTGACGACCGGCCGCCCGACTGGAGGCTGCTGAGGACGTCGCCCTCGCGCCGCAGCTCGAGGTCGACCTGCGCGAGCTCGAACCCGTCGAGGGTGGCGGCGACGGCGTCGACGCGCTCGCGTGCCGTGGAGTCGACGGGCGCGTGCGTCACCAGGAGGCAGAGGCCGGGGTGACCGCCCCGGCCGACCCGGCCGCGCAGCTGGTGCAGCTGCGAGATGCCGAACCGGTCGGCGTCGAGCACCACCATCGTGGAGGCGTTGGGGACGTCGACGCCGACCTCGATCACGGTGGTCGCCACCAGCAGGTCGATCTCGCCGCGGGCGAAGCGCTGCATGACGTCGTCCTTCTCGTCGGCCGACATGCGGCCGTGCAGCGGCTCGACCCGGGCGCCCGCGAGCACGGGCAGCGAGCGGGCGAGGGCCGTGACGGCCTCGACGCTGGCGCGCTCGGGGGAAGGAGGCGCGCCTCCTGCGGTCCCGTCGGTCGCGGCGGAGCCTGTGCTGCCTGCCTCCGGCCCCCCGGCCCCGGCGGCCGGCTCGCCCTGCTCGACCGTCGCGGCGTCGATGGCCGGGCAGACGACGAAGACCTGGCGCCCCTTCGCGATCTCCTCTGCGGAGCGCTGCCAGATGCGGTCGGCCCAGCCGGGGCGGTCGGCGAGGGGCACGACGAACGACTCGATCGGCTGTCGGCCGGCCGGCAGCTCGGTGATCGTCGACACGTCGAGGTCGCCGAAGACCGTCATCGCGACGGTGCGCGGGATCGGCGTCGCCGTGAGCACGAGCACGTGGGGCGGTGCCGCGCCCTTGCGGCGGAGCGCCTCGCGCTGCTCGACGCCGAACCGGTGCTGCTCGTCGACGACGACGAGGCCGAGGTCCCAGAACTCGACGGCGTCGCTGATCAGCGCGTGGGTGCCGACGACGATCCGGGACTGCCCGCTCACCACGGCGAGGGTGGCCTTGCGGCGCTCGGCGGTGCTCATCTGACCGGTGAGCAGCACGGGGCGCAGCTCGGCGGCGAGGTCGGGGCCGAGCGACCGGACGATCGAGCGGAGGTGCTGGCCGGCCAGCACCTCGGTCGGGGCGAGCAGCGCCGACTGGCCGCCGCTCTCGGCGACCGCCAGCATCGCGCGCAGGGCCACGAGGGTCTTGCCCGAGCCGACCTCGCCCTGCACCAGGCGGTTCATCGGGACGTCGGCCGCGAGGTCGCGGTCGATCTCGGAGCCGACGAGCACCTGGTCGGAGGTGCGCTCGAACGGCAGCGCCGCGTCGAGGCGCTCGAGCAGGCCGCCCGGCCGTGCCGAGCGCGCCGTCGCCTTCGTCGTGCGCAGCAGGGCCCGCTGCTGGAGGAGCGCGCTCTGCAGCACGAACGCCTCCTGGAACCGCAGGGCGTCGCGGCCCCTCAGGTGGTCCCTGTCCTTCTCGGGCCGGTGCACCAGCTCGAGCGCCTCGCGGAGCGGCACGAGCTCGAGCTCGGCCCGGACCGGGGCCGGCACGGGGTCGTCGAGCGGCGGCAGCGTGTCGAGCACCACCTCGACCGACTTCTGCACCTGCCAGGACGCCACGGAGGCGCTGGCCGGGTAGATCGGGATCGGCTGCCGGGCGAAGGCCTGCGCCTCGGCGTCGCCGACCCCGGCCACCGCCTCGTGCGACGCGTCGAACAGCTCGTAGTCCGGGTGCGCCAGCTGCCGGAGGCCGCGGTAGTCGCCCACCTTGCCCGCGAAGATGCCGCGCGCTCCGGGCACGAGGTCGCGCGAGCGCCAGGCCTGGTTGAAGAACGTCAGGGTGAGGATGCCCTCGCCGTCGCCGATGCGCACCTCGAGGATCGACCCCCGCCGGGCCCGCATGGTGCGCTCACGCACGTCGAGGACCTCGGCCACGATAGTCACGGACTCGCCGAGCGGCAGCGAGTCGAGCGCCGTCAGCTCGCCGCGCCGGGCGTAGCGCCGCGGGTAGTGCGACAGCAGGTCGCCGACGGTCCGCAGCCCGAACGCCTTCTGCATCGCCTGGGCCGTGCGGCCGCCGAGGGCGCTCGAGAGCGCGGCGTCGAGCGGCGACGGGTCGGGCAGGGGCGCGGGCACGTCCCCACGCTACTGCGCGCCCCCGACAGGGCCGGGTCGTCCGCGGAGCCGGCCCCGCGCCTCAGAGCCGGAACGAGTACCCGCCGGAGGCGCGGGTCGACGCCGCGAGCGCGGTCACGTGCCGGTCGTCGTTCACCTCGAGCGCCCGCAGCTGCCGCGCGACCTGCCGTGCGGACTGCTTGCAGAACCCGATCGCCAGGTGACGCTCGGCGTCGGCGTCGGCCCGCGCCTCCTCGAGGGCGACCGAGGCCCGCGACAGCACGGCCGTCTGCGCGTAGATGCCGGACGCCGCGTCGGCGAGGCGTTTCTGTACGAGCTGGGCCTCCTGCACCCGCTTGCCGTGCTTGCGGAGGGCGCCCTCGGCCCGCTCGCGCAGCTGGGAGACCTGCTCGCCCACCTGGGCCGCGGCGCGCGCGAGCTGCGGGTGCACGCCCACCGGCCGCTCGGGCCTGATCCGACGCTGCACGCGACCTGCCACGTACGGCGCCAGCACGCCCATCGCCCGGCCGGGGTCGCCGATGCTGAGGGAGGTCACGTCGGGCAGCTCCTCGCTGAGGGCCTTGAGCCCGTTGAGGGCGACGAAGGCGCGGAGGACGTCGTTCGCGCCCTCGAAGATCGGGAAGATGCGGAAGTCGCGCAGGGCCTTCGACAGCGGGTGCCCCTCCATGTACGCCTCGCCGCCGTGCAGCTGCACCGCGCGGTTGAGGGCGTACCAGCCGGTGTCGCTGGCAGTGACCTTCGTCATGGCCGACTCGAGCGCGAAGTCGGTGTCGCCGCGGTCGACGAGCCCGGTGGTGAGGTACGACATCGACTCGACGCCGTAGATCTGCTGCGTCATCCACGCGAGCTTGTCGCCGACCATCTCGAAGTCGGCGAGCGGCCTGCCGAACTGGTGACGCGCCTCCGTGTGCGTGAGGCTCAGCTCGAGGAACCGCTTCATGCCGCCCGCGATGGCCGTGCCCATCGACATGCGGCCGTTGTTCAGCGTGTTCACCGCGATGCGGAAGCCGTCGCCCGGCTCGCCGAGCAGGTTCTCGGCGGGCACCCGCACGTCCTTGAAGTGCACGCGCTGGAGGTGGTTGGCCTTGAGGCCGTGGGTCTCGAAGCGGGGGCCGGTGCTGAGCCCGTCCATGCCCTTCTCGACGATCAGGGCCACGTGCCCGAGGTCGCTCTGCGCGAAGACCGTGAGGACGTCCTTGTCGCCGTTGCCGATCCAGCGCTTCTCGCCGTTCAGCAGCCAGCTCCCGTCGGCCTGCCGCTCGGCCCGGGTCTCGAGGGCGAAGGCGTCGCTGCCCACGTTCGGCTCGGTGAGGACGAAGGCGGCCAGCTTGCGGCCGCTCGCCAGGTCGGGCAGCCAGCGGGCCTTCTGGTCGTCCGTGCCGAAGAGGTGCAGCGGCTTCGTGCCGATCGACTGGTGCACGCCCATCACGGTGGCGAGGGTGCCGTCGACCCGGCCGAACTCCTCGTAGACGCGGCAGTAGGCGCTCTGGCTCAGCCCCAGCCCGCCGTACTCCTCGGAGACGAACAGGCCCATCAGCCCCCGCTCGCCGAGGGCCCGCACCGTGTCGTCACCGATCCAGCCCTCGCGCTCGGCCCGCAGCGGGTCGTAGTCGGCCAGCACCTCGCGGGCCGACGCCGAGACCGTCTCGACCCTGGCGGCCTCGGCCGTGGTCATGTGCGGGTACGGGAACGCCAGCTCGGACGCGATCCGCCCCGCGAAGAGCGACTTGGTGAAGGAGGGCCGGACAGTACGATCGACGCTGGTCATGGGGGCGATCGTGCCCGCAGGGGTGCCGGCCGACAACTCGCTTGTGCGGGTCCCACGACCGGTCGCGCGCCTCCTCGGGGCCGCGTTGTCGACTTGCTCGAACGGCTGCGGCGATGGACCAGGATGGGGGCGTGTCCCGCATCATCTCCGGCTTCGCCGACAACCTGACCCTGGCCGTGCCGAAGACGGGCACCCGACCCACGAGCGACCGGGTGCGCGAGGCGCTGTTCTCGTCGCTCGACGCGCGCGACGAGATCACCGGGCGCCGCGTGCTCGACCTCTACGCCGGCACCGGTGGGCTCGGGCTCGAGGCCGCGTCGCGGGGGGCCGCCTCGGTCGTGCTCGTCGAGAAGGCGCCGGCCGCCGCGAAGGCACTGCGGAAGAACGTCGACGCCGTCGTGGGCCGGGCACCCGCCGGGAAGGCACCCCGGGTCGACGTCGTCGCCCAGCCGGTCCGGTCGTACCTGAGCGGCGGCGCCGCCCTCGTCGACCTGGTCTTCTTCGACCCGCCCTACGAGCTGTCGGCGGCCGAGCTCGCGGCCGACCTCGCGGCGCTGCTCCCGTCGCTGGCCGAGGAGGCGCTGGTCGTCGTCGAGCGCGCCTCCCGTGACGGGGAGCCCGGCTGGCCCGACGGGCTCACGCTCGACGCCCGCAAGTCGTACGGCGACACGACGGTCTGGTTCGCGACGCGCGACGCCTGATGCCTGACGCCTGAGGCCGGACGCCCGAGCAGCGGCGGGAGCAGGTCAGCCCTGCTGGCCGGTCCAGAGTCGGTAGGGATCCCAGCCGCCGGGCTCGCCGAGGTCGTGGCCGTCCACGGCGACGCGAGGGGCGCCTCCTGCGAGGTCCCGCACCGTGCCGAGCGGGCGGAAGCCGCCGGGGAGGTCCGCGTCGGCAGGGAACGTCGCGAGCAGGGAGTGGTCCTCTCCCCCGGCCAGGGCGGCGTGCGGGTCGGCTCCCAGGGCCGCGGACTCGAGGTCGAGCACGACACCGGAGGCGCGGGCCAGCCGGGAGGCGTCGAGCGCGAGGCCGTCGGACAGGTCGAGCATCGCCGTCGCCCCGGCGAGGGCCGCGGCGGGCCCGTCGGCGATCGGCGGCGTGGGCGCCAGCTGCCAGCCGACGTCGGCGTCGCGCTCGCGCACCTCACGGGCGAGGGCGGCGTCGGGGACGCCGTCGTGGTCGACCCCGAGGCGGAAGAGCAGGTCGAGGCCCCGGGCGGCCCGGCCGAGCGGGCCGGACACGGCGACCACGTCGCCGACGCGGGCACCGTCGCGGCGGACCGGGTCGTGACCGTCGAGGTCGCCGAACGCCGTGACCGCCACGGTGAAGACCGCGGAGACGGAGAGGTCGCCGCCGACGACGCCGCAGCCGGGCGCCATGGCCGCGCACGCGTCACGGAGGCCGTCGGCCAGGCCCTCCAGGTCGGCCACGGGGGTGTCGCCCGGGACGGCCAGCGCGACCACGAGGGCGGTGGGCCGGGCGCCCATGGCCGCCACGTCGGAGAGGTTCGAGGCCGCGGCCTTCCAGCCGAGGTCGTGCGGCGTCGACCAGGCCCGCCGGAAGTCGGGCCCGTGCACCATGAGGTCGGTCGTCACGACGAAGCGGCCGTCGGGCGCGGCGACGACGGCGGCGTCGTCGCCCGGGCCGAGCTGCGTGTCGAGACCGCGGGGCAGGCGGGGCAGGATGCGCGCGAGGGTGGCCAGCTCGCCGGCGGCCTCGACGGTGTCGGCGTTGCCGGCAGCGTCGGCGGTGTCGGCGGTGTCGGCAGCGTCGAGAGACCTGGAGGATCGTTCCATGGGGTCGACGGTAGCCTGGCCGGGATGTCCGCTCCGTCCCGCCGCCTCCTGCACCCCTCCCTCGTCGTCGCGCTCGGCGTCGTCGCCGCGTCGATCCTGTCGGGATGCACGGCCGCCGTGCCGATGCAGTCGGCCGACGGCGCGAACGACCCCGACTGCGCCCAGGTCGTCGTGCACCTGCCCGACACCGTCGGGCCCGACAGCCAGCCGCAGCAGCGGCGCGAGACCGATGCCCAGGGCACGGGCGCATGGGGCACGCCCTCGACGGTCCTGCTGCGCTGCGGCGTCGAGTCCCCCGCGATCTCCGACCTCCCCTGCAACGACGTCCAGGGCGTCGACTGGCTCTCTGACGACGGCCCCGAGGACGGGGACACCTTCACGTTCACGACCTACGGCCGCACGCCGGCCGTGCAGGTCGTCGTCAGCGCCGAGGTCGGCAGCACGGCCCTCTTCGACCTCGCCGACGCCGTCGGCTACCTGCCCGAGGACGGCCGCGGCTGCGTCGGCGTGGACGACCTGCCGAGCGTCGGCGACCCGGCCGACACCTCGACCGACGTGCCGTCGACCGACGTGCCGTCGACCGACGTGCCGTCGGAGACGCCCGCTCCCTGAGCCGGCCCACGGCCCAGCCGCCTCGCTCGCCATCCGGCCGCTGGTCCGTCGCCCCGGCGAGCAGCCACTACTGCACCGGCTTTCGTACACTGCACCGGGTCTAGACGCGGTGCAGTGTACGAAACCCGGTGCAGTGCGGGGACCCGGTACGGCGTACGCCGCAGGGCGCTCCGGCGCGGGCGACGAACGGCCGGCTCAGCGGTCGGTGGCGAGCCCCAGCTCGACGAGCTCGGTGATGAGCTCGGGGTAGCTCAGGCCGCTCGCGAGCCAGCAGGCCGGGAACATCGAGATCGGCGTGAAGCCGGGCATCGTGTTGACCTCGTTGACGACCCAGCCCTCGTCGGTGAGGAAGAAGTCGACGCGGGCGAGCCCGGTGCCGTCGATCGACTCGAAGGCGAGGGCGGCGAGCCGCTGCATCTCGGCCAGCTCGTCGTCCGACAGGGGCGCCGGGCACAGCAGGTCGGCGCCCGCCCCGCCCAGGTACTTCGACTCGAAGTCGTAGAAGGTCTCGTCGCTGAGCACGATCTCGCCGGCGACCGAGGTGCGCGGGGCCCCGCCGTCGCGACCGCCGAGCACCGCGCACTCGATCTCCCGACCGACGACGCCCGCCTCGACGAGCACCTTGTGGTCCTCGGCGAGGCCGACCTGCATGGCGGCGGCCAGCTGGTCCGGGCGGTCGACCCGCGAGACGCCGACGCTCGAGCCGGCGCGGGCGGGCTTGACGAAGAGGGGGAAGCCGAGCGAGGCGACCTCGGCGGCCACCGCCTCCGGGGCGTTCGTCCACTCGGTCCGTCGCACCGTGCGCCACGGCGCGACGGCGATGCCGGCCTGCTGCAGCACGGTCTTCGTGAAGTGCTTGTCCATGCCGACGGCCGACGCGAGCAGGCCCGCGCCGACGTAGGGCAGCCCGACCAGCTCGAGCAGGCCCTGCACGGTGCCGTCCTCGCCGAACCGGCCGTGCAGGATGGGGAACACGACGTCGACGTCGCCCAGCAGGCGGACCCCGCCGTCGGGCTCGACGACGCTCAGCCCCCGGCTCGCGGCGGTCTCGGGCCAGCGCACCCGGGTGCCGTTGTCGCGCACCTCCGGCAGCGACTCGGCGTCGAGGGCGAAGAGGGCCGCGTCGTCGGGCTGCAGCGTGAAGGCGCCCTCCCGGGTGATGCCGACGGGCACCACCTCGAAGCGGTCGCGGTCGATCGCGGCGAGCACGCCCCCGGCGGTGGCGCAGCTGATCGAGTGCTCGCTCGAGCGGCCGCCGAACAGGACGACGACGGTCTGCTTCTCGACGCTCGCCGGGGCTCCGGTCGCAGGGGCCGCGGTCGTGGCGGGGGTGGTGGTGGTCATCGAGGGGCCCTTCGGGTGGTTCGGCGCCGCCGGCCCGCGTGAGCAGGCAGGAGGCGCGGGTCGCGTCCGTGACGGACGCCGCGCCTCCTGCCGCTACTCGCCCTGGGGCTCGTCGGTCTCGGTCAGGTGCGGCGCGATGTTCCGCGGGTCGAGCGTACCGGCGAGCACCTCGGCGACCTGCTGCACGATGGGCATGTCGACCCCTCGCGAGCGAGCCAGCTCGAGGATCGGCGCGACGGAGCTCAGCCCCTCGGCCGTCTGGTTCATCTGCCGGACGACGTCGCCGAAGGCGTAGCCCTGGCCGAGGAGGCGGCCGGCCGTGTTGTTCCGCGAGAGCGGCGACTCGCACGTCGCGATGAGGTCGCCGAGGCCCGCGAGCCCCGCGAGCGTCTCGGCCTTGGCCCCGAACGAGACGGCGAACGAGGTCATCTCGGCCAAGCCGCGGGTGATGATCGACGCCTTCGTGTTCTCGCCGTAGCCGACCCCGTCGACGATGCCGATGGCGACCGCGATGAGGTTCTTGAGGACCCCGCCGAACTCGGTGCCGATCACGTCGGTGTTCACGAACGAGCGGAAGTACGGGTTGGTCGCGGTGGCGGCGACGAGCGTCGCGGTCTCGAGGCTCTGCGACGAGACCACGGCGGCGGTCGGCTGGCGCTTCGCGATCTCGAGGGCGAGGTTCGGGCCGGACGCGACGGCGATCAGGTCGGGGTCGATGCCGAGTTCCTGCTCGATGACCTGGCTCATGCGCAGGCCGGTCGCCTTCTCGACGCCCTTCATGAGGCTGACCACCGGGACGCCGCGCGGGACGAGCTCGCGCACCGCGGCGAGGTTGTCGCGGAGGGTCTGGCTGGGCACCGAGAGGTAGACCTGCTCGGCGCCGCGGAGCGCCGCGGCCACGTCCGGCGTCGCCACGAGGGTGCGGGGCAGGTTGATGCCCGGGAGGTAGTCGCTGTTGCGCTTGCTCTCGGTGATCTCACGCGCGACCTCGGGACGTCGGGCCCAGAGGGTGACGTCGGCCCCGCCCTCGGCGAGGACCTTGGCGAACGTGGTGCCCCAGCTGCCGGAGCCCAGGACGGCCACCGTGCGGGGCACGGCGCTGCGCATCACGACCGAGATCGCCTCCGTGGTGACGGCGCCCTCCCCGAGGGCCCCGATGGCGTCCTCCCTCGTCCCGGCGCCTCGACCGCCGTCGCCGGTCACGTCGCGGTTGCTGTCGTCACGGCTGCTCTCGTCACGGCTGCTCAAAGCGTCCGGTCTCCTTCTGGTGCTTCGTGTGCGGGTCCCACGGCTCGGCGGGCGCTTCCTCGTCGCGGAGGCTGGCCAGCAGCTCGGTGATGCGCTGCATGACGAGGGCCGTGGCCTCGGTGTAGGCGGCCTGGTCGAGGTGGCGGCCCCGCCACGGCGACAGGTCGACGGGGTCGCCGATCGCGGCCACGATGCGCTTCCGCGGGAACAGGCTGATCTTCGCCGAGTAGCGGCCCATCACGTGCTGGCTGCCCCAGTGGGCCATCGGGATGAGCGGCACCCCCGCCTGGAGGGCGAGCCGGACGGCACCGCTCTTGCCCTTCATGGGCCACAGGTCGGGATCGCGCGTGAGCGTGCCCTCGGGGTAGATGATCACTCCCCCGCCGCTGGTCGCCAGGGCACGCCCGGCCTGCAGGGGGTCGCTGTCGTGCGTCCGGCCGCCGCGCTCGACGGGCACGTGGCCCATGGCGCGCATCAGCGAGCCGAACACGGGCACGCGGAAGAGCGACGCCTTGGCCAGGAACCGCGGCACGCGTCCGAGGGTCCACATCAGCCGCGCCACGACGACGGGGTCGATGTTCGTGTAGTGGTTCGGCGCGAGCACGAAGGCCCCCTCGGCCGGGAGCTTCTCGGCGCCGCGCACCTCGATGCGGGCGAGCCGGTCGAAGAGCGGCGCGCCGACGGCGGCGACGCCCCGGAACACAGCGCTCTTCTCCTTGCCGCGGCCGAAGCGGCCGACCTGGCGAGGCGTCTGGACGAGGGGCGCGTCGACCCCGCCGGCCGGCGGGGTCGGCGAGGAGGCGTCGCTCACGTCGCGATCAGCCCTGGAAGTCGAAGTCGGCGCCCAGCTTGCGCAGCTTCGCGATGAAGTGCTCGTAGCCGCGGCTGATGATGCCGACGTTGCTGATCTTCGACTCGCCCTCGGCCGTCAGCGCGGCGATGAGGTGGCTGAAGCCGCCGCGCAGGTCGGGGACGCGGATGTCGGCGCCGTGCAGCGCGGTCGGGCCGTTGATGACGGCCGCCTGCTCGAACTCGCGACGGGCGACGCGACGGTCGTGGCCGGGCAGGCCCTCCTTGTGGACCGTGATGTCGGCGCCCATGTCGTTCAGCGCCTCGGTGAACTGGAAGCGGTTCTCGTAGACCGTCTCGTGCACGATCGAGGTGCCCTGCGCCTGGGTGAGCGCGACGATGAGCGGCTGCTGCCAGTCGGTCATGAAGCCGGGGTGCACGTCGGTCTCGACGACGACGGGCTTGAGCTCGCCGCCGGGGTGGAAGAAGCGGATGCCGTCCTCGTGGACGTCGAAGTCGCCGCCGACCTTGCGGAAGACGTTGAGGAACGTCATCAGGTCTTTCTGGTCGGCGCCCTCGACGAAGATGTCGCCCTTGGTCGCCAGCGCGGCGCTCGCCCAGCTGGCGGCCTCGTTGCGGTCGTTGATGGCCCGGTGCGTGTAGCCGCGGAGCGTCTTCACGCCCTCGATGAAGATGACGCGGTTCGGCTCGACCGAGACGATGGCGCCCATCTTCTGCAGGATGGCGATGAGGTCCATGATCTCGGGCTCGATCGCCGCGTTGCGCAGCTCGGTGACGCCGTCGGCGAGCACGGCCGTGAGCAGGACCTGCTCGGTCGCGCCGACGCTCGGGTAGGGCAGCTCGATGTTCGCGCCCTTGAGCCCGTCGGGCGCGGTGAGGTGGATGCCGTTGTACGACTTGTCGACCACCGCGCCGAAGGCACGGAGCGCGTCGAGGTGGAAGTCGATGGGACGGTCGCCGATGCGGCAGCCGCCGAGGTCGGGGATGAACGCTTCGCCCAGCCGGTGCAGCAACGGGCCGCAGAACAGGATCGGGATGCGGCTCGAGCCCGCGTGCGCGTCGATCTCGGCGAAGTGCGCCGACTCGACGTTGGCCGGGTCGAGGATCATCTCGCCGCGGGCCGGGTCGGTGATGCGGACGCCGTGCACCGACAGCAGGCCGCGGACGACGTTGACGTCGCTGATGTCCGGGACGTCGCGCAGGATGCTCGGGGTGTCGCCGAGCAACGCGGCGACCATCGCCTTCGTGGCGAGGTTCTTCGCCCCGCGCACCTCGATGCGACCGATCAGCGGCTTGCCGCCGCGGATGACGATCTCATCGGACTTCAGGCCGACACGGGCCCCTGCAGCTGCTGCGTCTTGGACGAGAGAGTTCACTTACTTCACCGGCAATGTCTTCGGGCGCCAGGCGGCGCGGCGGGTTTCGAATTCTGTGATCGCGGCTTCGTCGCGGAGGGTCAGTCCGATGTCGTCGAGACCCTCGAGGAGGCGCCACTTAGTGTAGGCATCGACCTCGAACGAGACCGTGAGGTCACCGACCGTGGCGGTCTGCGCGGCGAGGTCGACCGTGATCTCGATGCCGGGGCTCGCCTCGACGACCGCCCAGATCCGCTCGATGTCGTCCTCGGCCACGACGGCGCTCAGCAGGCCCTGCTTGCCCGAGTTGCCCCGGAAGATGTCGCCGAAGCGCGAGCTCAGCACGACGTCGAAGCCGAAGTCGCGGAGCGCCCAGACAGCGTGCTCCCGGCTCGAGCCGGTGCCGAAGTCGGGGCCGGCCACGAGCACTCGTGCGCCCTGGTACTCCGGGCGGTTGAGCACGAAGTCCGGGTCCTGGCGCGCCGAGAAGAAGAGCGCGTCCTCGAAGCCGGTCTTGGTGACCCGCTTGAGGAACTCGGCCGGGATGATCTGGTCGGTGTCGACGTTCGAGCGCTTCAGGGGCGCGGCCACGCCGGTGACGACGGTGAACTTCTGCACTAGGACGCGCCTCCTGCGGTCTGGCCGGTCAGCTCGGCGGCGACCTGGTCGTGGATCGGGGTCGACGAGGCCGCGTCCGCCGCGCCGACGGCGCCTGCCTCGTCGGCCGACAGGTCCCACGGGGACGACAGGGTGCCGCGGACGGCGGTCGCGGCGGCGACCAGCGGCGACACGAGGTGGGTGCGCCCGCCCTTGCCCTGGCGGCCCTCGAAGTTGCGGTTCGAGGTCGACGCGCAGCGCTCGCCCGGGGCGAGCTGGTCGGGGTTCATGCCGAGGCACATCGAGCAGCCGGCGAAGCGCCACTCGGCGCCGAAGTCGGTGAAGACCTTGTCGAGGCCCTCGGCCTCGGCCTCGAGCCGCACGCGGGCCGAGCCCGGCACGACCATCACGCGGACGCCCTCGGCCTTGGTCTTGCCCTGCACGATTGACGCGAAGGCCCTCAGATCTTCGATGCGGCTGTTGGTGCACGAGCCCATGAACACGGCGTCGACGGGGATCTGCTTCATCGGCGTGCCGGCCTCGAGGGCCATGTACTCGAGGGCGCGCTCGGCGGCGGCGCGCTCGTTGGGGTCGACGACGGTCGAAGGGTCGGGCACGGAGTCGCTCAGCGAGACGCCCTGGCCCGGGTTCGTGCCCCAGGTGACGAACGGCTCGAGCGAGTCGGCGTCGAGGAACACCTCGGCGTCGAACACGGCGTCGTCGTCGGTCGGGAGGGTCTTCCAGTAGGCGACCGCCTCGTCCCAGTCGGCTCCGGTCGGGGCGTGGTCGCGGCCCTCGAGGTAGTCGAAGGTGATCTGGTCGGGGGCGACCATCCCGGCACGGGCGCCGGCCTCGATCGACATGTTGCAGATCGTCATGCGCCCCTCCATCGAGAGGGCGCGGATCGCGCTGCCGCGGTACTCGAGCACGTAGCCCTGGCCGCCGCCGGTGCCGATCTGCGCGATGACCGCCAGGATGACGTCCTTCGCCGTCACGCCGGGCCGCAGCGTGCCCTCGACGGTGACGGCCATGGTCTTGAACGGCTTGAGCGGCAGGGTCTGCGTCGCCATGACGTGCTCGACCTCGCTCGTGCCGATGCCGAAGGCCATCGCGCCGAACGCGCCGTGCGTCGAGGTGTGCGAGTCACCGCAGACAACGGTGATGCCCGGCATGGTGAGGCCGAGCTGCGGCCCCACGACGTGGACGATGCCCTGCTCGGCGTCGCCGAGCGGGTGCAGTCGGACGCCGAACTCGGCCGTGTTGCGGCGGAGCGTCTCGATCTGCGTGCGGCTGGTGAGGTCGGCGATCGGCTTGTCGATCGCGAGGGTCGGGGTGTTGTGGTCCTCGGTGGCGATCGTCAGGTCGGTGCGCCGCATCGGTCGCCCCGCCTGCCGGAGCCCGTCGAAGGCCTGCGGGCTCGTGACCTCGTGGAGGAGGTGGAGGTCGATGTAGAGAAGGTCGGGGGCGCCGTCCTCGCCCTTGACGACGACGTGGTCGTCCCACACTTTCTCGGCAAGCGTCCTGCCCACGGGCACGCCCCTCTCCTCGGGTGTCTCGGTCGGAATGATCGTCGAAGTCTACGCCAGCGCCTCCTGGCCCCTGCCCGACGCGCTGCCGGGTGCAACGCGGCCGCGGGCGCCCGGCATTCCCCCGGCGAGCGCCGCGGCCGAGGTCTCCGAACACGAGGTGGGCGCGCGGCACCTCGCGGGTCCTGACTGGTACCAGGTCCTCCGTCGTGCGGCGGCGGGCCCGCCCGACGAGGAGGTCGACCGAGCATGGTGCGAGACGACGCTCCCTGGCTGCCGGCCCGTCCCGGCGCGGGCCGCCGTGCCGACGCGCCGGAGGCCGGCGCGGCGCAGCCCGCCTCCCTGCCGTCCGGCTCCCGCCTCCCCCCTGCCGTGCCGCACGAGGAGGCGCCCCGACGTCGCCGCCGGACGACCGCCTCCTCGTCGTCCCGCCTGCGCTCCGCCTACCTCGCCCTCGCCCTCGCGACCACGGCCGTGCTCGTCGTCGGGGTCGCGGTCGTCCCCCGCTACGGCAGCGGCCCGGCGACCGGCACGCCCGTCGCGGACGAGCTGCGACGCCTGCCCACGGACGCCGCGTGGAGCCTCGACCTCGCCGGCCTCCTCGCGCCCGACGTGCCCCCGAGCTGCGTGCACGTCTGGCCCTCCGCCGCCGTCGACGGCCTCGTCGCGGTGGGCACCTCGGTGGACCTCGAGACCGACGACGCCGCGTCGTCGCCGGGCTGTCGCCGCGCCGCCGTGTCCGGGAACACGAGCCGCGTGGCGCTCGTCGAGGCCGGGACGGGCCGCGTCCGCTGGGTGCACGACCTCGCGGAGGACGTGCCCGACGCGGACGCCCTGGCCATCCCGGCGACGCAGGTCGTCCCGGCCGCCGACCGCGTGCTGGTCCAGGTCCAGACCTCGGGCGGCGCCGCGCAGGTCGCGCTCGACCTCGACGGAGGCGGCTCCCTGGAGGTGGCCCGCGGGCGCCGCGACCTGCCCGCCGTGAGCGTCGCCGCCGTCGGGCGCCTGCAGCTCCGGGCCGTCGGCGGCACCGACGACGCGTCGCGGCGCTTCTCCCTCGTCGACGCGGGCGACCTCACCGAGCCCGTCTGGCAGGGCCGGGCCGACGTGGGCACCACTCCCCTGCTGCTGGAGTCGGGCGTCGTCCTCGAGGCGGACGGCCGCAGCTCGTTCGTCGACGGCCGCACCGGCGCGGCGCGTCCGCTCGAACGGGGCCGGGGCCGGGGCACGACCCTCGAGACGGCCGCCGTCGGCCCCGCCGGCGACGGTTCCCTCTACGTGGTCGAGCGGGCGGGACGGTCTCGTCCGACCGTGTCGGCCGTCGACCCGCTCGGCGACCGGCGCTGGACGACCCCCGTCGAGGCAGGAGCCCTCGACGTGACGGACCGGTGCGTCCTCGCCCTGTCGCCCGACGCCTCCTCCGTGACCTGCCTCGACCGGGGAGACGGTCGGGTGCTCTGGAGCCGCGACCTCGGAGGTCCTGCCCGGGTCGTGCCCGTGCCGGGGCAGTCGCGGGACGACGTCTGGGTCGTGGCGCAGCGCGACGACGGCCCCGAGCTGGCCGCCCTCGACGTGTCGGACGGCTCGCGCCGTGTCGCCGTGCCGCTCGGCCCGTCCGACGAGGTGGTCGCCGCGTCGCGCACCGTCGTCTACGTCGAGACGGACGACTCGGGCGCCAGCCCCGACGCGGTCAGCGCCTACGACGCGTCGAGCGGACGCCGGCTCTGGACGTCGACGTCGCCCGGCCGGGTCTCGTTCTGGGGCGGCGCCCTCGTCGTCGTGGACGACTCCGCCGCCGCCTCCCGCCTCGTCGACCGCACCCGCGTCGGGAGCACCTCGTGACGGCGCCGGGCGCCCCGTGGCAGCCCCCGCGGCCGAGGGCCGCGGTGGTCTGGGAGACGCCGACGACCGGGGCACGGACGACGACCGCCGAGGAGGCGGAGGGCGGCCAGCAGGTCCCGCCTCCGTCCGGGAGCCCGTCGGGTCGTCCGCCGTCGCCCGGCCCGCGCTGGTGGCGCCGCCTCGCGCCCGGCCGTCGTCTCGCCCTCGGCTACCTCGCCCTGGTGGTGGCCGCCGTGGCCGTCACCGCCGCCCTCGTCCCCGGCCAGCCGGTGTACGGCGGGCTGTCGCCCTGGCAGGGCACGTCGACCGTCGACCTGCGGGAGGCGCCGACCGCCTCCGGCTGGACCGCCGACCTCGCCGGGACGCTCGCCCCCGGCGCGCCGGCCCTCTGCCTGAGGTTCCCCTCGGCGCCGGTCGGCGACGACGGTCTCGTGCTCGTCCGCGCCGCACCTGCCTGGACCTACGGCTTCGCGAACGACGCGGGCTGCGGCAGCGACACCCGGCAGGTCGGGTCGCGGGTCGGGCTGCTCGACACGCGGGACGGCCGGATGGCCTGGGTGCACGACGCCCGGGACGACTTCGCCGACCTGGGCGACCTCGACGGAGCCGAGGTGCTGTCGGCCTCGCCGATCGGCCCGGCGGGCGACCCCGACCGCCTCCTGCTGCGCACCTCGGGCGGCGCCCTCTCGAAGCTCGTGGCGCTGGACCCCGCGACGGGTCGGGTCGTCGACGGCTCCGCGCCGTGGACGACGACGGACAGCGACCAGTTCCAGTCGGAGGGCCAGGTCGTCCTCACGGGACGCCAGCCGTCCGCGGGCGGCGCCTACCGGTACGAGGTCCGCGACGCGGACGACCTCGGGCACGTGACGTGGCGGGGCGCCGGCACGACGACGGGCGTCGTCCTCGCCCTCCCGGACCGCGCCCTCGTCTCGACGCCGGGCGGCACGGTGGCCGTCGACCCGCGGACGGGCCGCGAGCGCGACTGGGGCACGAGGCTCGACACGCTGGTCGGGCCGCTCGTGCACGACGACCTCATCGTGTCGCCGTCGGGTCGGTCGGGGGGCTTCACGGCCGTCGACCTCGACGGGCGCACCCGGTGGACGACCTCCCCCGACGTGCAGGGGGCGCCGAGCGCGGCACGCACGTGCCTCGTCGTGACCGACGTCGCGGACGACCGCGTCAGCTGCGTCGACTGGGACACGGGCGAGACCCGCTGGAGCCACGACCGCCGGGGAGCGGTCAGCGTCGACGGCCTCGCCGGCCAGACCGACGACGACCTCTTCGCCGCGGCGCCCGACGGGGACGACGGATCGCTCGCCCTGCGCGTCCTCGACGGGACCGACGGGGCCGCGAGGTCGGTCGTCGAGCTGCCGGGCGGTGCGGTGCCGGCCGCGACCGGACGCACCGTCGGCTACGCGTTCGCCTACGGCAGCTCGGGCGGCCGGTCGACGGTCGTCGCCTTCGACCGGTCGTCGGGCGAGCGGCTGTGGGTCTACCAGGGCAGGCTGCAGGTGTCGTTCTGGGGCGGAGCGCTGGTCGACGTCGACGTCGACGGCGTGGCGCATGAGCTCACCGGACCGGAGGCATCCGAGGTCGTCGCGCCCCGGTGGTGACGACGACCCTGTTCGAACGCGCGTTCGAACGATCAGCTAGGCTGAGGGGCATGAGCACGACCTTCACCTCCTCCCTGCTGGACGGCCTCGACGACGACGCCGAGACGGGCGCGGGCCCCGTCACGAGGCGGGGCACCGGCCTGCGCGACCTCGACGGGGCCGTGCAGCACCTGCCCCTCGACGACGGCGCGTGGCTCGACCTCGTGCCCGGCTGGGCGACGGGCAGCGACGCGATGTTCGAGCGCCTCGTCGCCGAGGTCCCCTGGCAGGCCGACACGCGGACGATGTACGACCGGGTGGTCGAGGTGCCACGGCTGGTGTCGTCCTACGGCGAGCGCGACGTGCTGCCCGACCCCGTGCTCGGCACGGCGCGCGACGAGCTGAACCAGTGGTACTCCAGCCGGCGCGGGGCGCCCGACGAGCAGCTGTTCCGCCGCGCCGGGCTCTGCTTCTACCGCACGGGCGACGACAGCATCGCCTGGCACGGCGACCGCGTCGGCCGCACGATCGACCGCGACACGATGGTGGGCATCCTGTCCCTCGGCGCGCCGCGCACCCTCGCGATCCGGTCACGTCGCACGGGCAAGGTGCAGCGCTTCCCCCTCGGCCACGGCGACCTGCTGGTGATGGGCGGCAGCAGCCAGCGCACGCACGAGCACGCGATCGCGAAGACCCGCAAGGCGGTCGGCCCGCGCATCTCGGTGCAGTTCAGACCCGTGTGGCCTGCGTAGGCCGCCCGCGGCCGGAGCGGGCCGCTCGGGTCTGGACAGTCAGGCACGGCGACCGGTGTGGCCCGCGTAGCAGCTCCCTCCCGCCCGACGCTCGTCGCTCATCCGGGCCTGCGCTCGTATGCTGTGCGCACGACCGACGACGAGGTGGACGAGCATGGCACCAGCGACCCGTGACGACGTGGCGCGCCTGGCCGGCGTCTCGTCGAGCACCGTCTCGTACGCCCTCAGCGGCCGTCGGACGATCTCGGACGCCACCCGCCGTCGCGTCGAGGCGGCCATGGCCGAGCTCAACTACACGCCGAACGCCTTCGCGCGCGGCCTGGCGGGGTCGCGGGGCGGCATCCTGGCCCTGCACTACCCGTACGGCAGGCGCGGCGTGACGTCGTCCGAGTTCGAGTACGTCGCGGCAGCCACGGACCGGGCGCGGGAACGCGGCTACCACCTCCTGCTCTGGTCGACCCCGATCGACGACGTCGAGGGCCTGGAGAGCCTCGTGAGCGAGGGCCTGGTCGACGGCGTCGTCCTGATGGAGCTGACGCCGGAGGACGACCGCGTGCCCGTCCTGACGGAGGCGCGGGTCCCTTTCACGAACATCGGCCGCCCCGACGACGTGGCCGGCCTCTGGTTCGTGGACGCCGACTACGACGCGCTGGGGCGCCTGGCCGTGCAGCACCTCGTCGACCTCGGCCACGAGCGGGCGTTCTTCCTCAGCCAGTCGGTCGGCTCGCACGAGCGCGGCTCGGGCCCCCTCGCGAGGGCCTCCCGCGCACTGGACGACGCCGCGCGGCGAGCGGGCCTCGTGCTCGAGGTGCACCACGCCCCCGTCTCGGTCACGGGCGGCCGCGCGGCCTTCGACGCGTTCGTCGCCTCGCCGGCACGTCCCACCGCGGTGGTCGCGTTCAACGAGACGGCGTTGGCCGGCTTCGTGCAGGCGGCCGCGTTCGCCGGCTGCTCGATCCCCCGAGACGCCTCGGTGGTGGCCCTCAGCATCGGCGACCTCGCCGCGGACATGACCTCGCCGCCGCTCACGACCGTCTCGCCGCCTGGTGTCGAGCTCGCGGCGGCCGCCGTCGACCACCTCGTCGACCGGCTGGAGGGATGCCGGCTCGACGCGCCGCACCTCCTCGTGGCCCCGCAGCTCGTCGTCCGGGGCAGTTCCGCGCCCCCGCCCCTCGACTCCCACGGCGCCGTCCGTCCTGCCGCTCGTCCCGCTGCGACGCGCCGCTAGCACGGGTTGTTGCGCGCCTCCTGCGCGTGTGTGACACTCATCGTCGACGCGCGTCGACGACGACGCGCGCGGCAGTGTCCCGGCTCGGCAGCACGAGCGGGGCACGTGCATCGCAACTCGACGAGGAGATCACCATGCGAGCATCCCTGCACCGCAGGTTCACCGGGCCCCTGGCCATCCTGGCGGCATCCAGCTTCCTGCTGGTCGGCTGCTCCGGAAGCGCCGACCCCAACGACCCCAACGCGGGCGGCGACGCCGGCGGATCGGTCGGCACGGCCGACGGCGTCGTCAACGTCTACGGCACCATCAACGGCGACGAGGCGACCCTGCTCGAGGAGTCGTGGGCCGACTGGGAGAAGCAGAACGACATCGAGATCAAGTACACGGGCGACAAGGAGTTCGAGAAGCAGATCGGCATCAAGGTCCAGGGCGGCGACACCCCCGACCTCGCGATCTTCCCGCAGCCAGGTCTCCTCGCCGACACCGTGACGTCGTCGGGCAAGGTGCAGGAGCTCCCGGCCGACGCGCTCGCCAACGTCAAGGAAGGCTGGTCCGAGGACTGGCAGAAGTACGGCCAGGTCGACGGCACGCAGTACGGTGCTCCGCTGATGGCCAGCGTCAAGGGCTACGTCTGGTACTCCCCCGCGAAGTTCGCGGAGTGGGGCGTCGAGATCCCCAAGACCTACGACGAGCTCGTCGAGGTCTCGAAGACCATCCAGGAGAAGACCGGCACCGCTCCCTGGTGCGCGGGCTTCAACTCGGGCGAGGCCTCGGGCTGGCCCGGCACCGACTGGGTCGAGGACCTCGTGCTCCGCGAGGCCGGCCCCGACGCCTACGACTCGTGGGTCTCCGGCGACACGAAGTTCACCGACCCCGAGATCAAGGACGCGTTCGACTCCGTCGGCACGATCCTGCAGGACCCGGCGATGGTCAACGCCGGCTACGGCGACGTGAAGTCGATCAACTCGACCGCTTTCGGCGACGTCGCGACCAACGTGGCGAACGGCAGCTGCGCGCTGACGCACCAGGCCTCGTTCTTCGAGGGCTTCCTCACCGCGGCGAACAACGCCGAGGGCACCCCCGCCACGGTCGCCGAGGACGGCGACGTGTGGGCCTTCCTCACCCCGCCGATGAAGGAGGACGACCCGGCAGCCGTCACCGGCGGCGGTGAGTTCGTCGCCGCGTTCTCGAACGACGACGACACCGCCAAGGTGCAGGCGTACCTCGCCAGCGCCGACTGGGCGAACAGCCGCGTCTCGCTCGGAGGCGTCATCTCGGCGAACAAGGGCCTCGACCCGGAGAACGCCGGCAGCGACCTGCTGAAGGGCGCCGTCGAGATCCTCCAGGGCACGGACACCACGTTCCGCTTCGACGGCTCCGACCTGATGCCCAAGTCGGTCGGCTCCGACAGCTTCTGGAAGGGCATGGTCGACTGGATCGACGGCACGGACACCGACTCGGTGCTCGAGGAGATCCAGGCCGGCTACACCAGCTAGCCAGCAACCCCGCCGTGAGGGGCCGTCGCCGTGCGGCGGCGGCCCCTCACGCGTCCCCGTCGCGCACAGCCGCCTCCTCCCGCCTGCGCCCGAGCGCCCCCCGTACCCGAACGTGAAAGGGACAGCGATGTCCAGTTTCTTCCAGTGGTTGGCGGGCATCCCGCCCCTGGCCCAGATCCCTCTGATCCTGCTCGCCTTCGCCGCGCTGGTCGGCGTGGTGCTCGTCTTCGTCGAGTTCGCGCCCCGCCGCGGCCTGCAGTACACGATCCTCCGCCTCGCCGTCTGCGTCGTCGTCCCCGTGGTGGTGCTGCTCGCCTTCGGCCTCTACCAGTCGGTCATCTGGGTCGCGGCGATCGCCGCCGTCCTCGGCGGCGGGCTGTTCCTGCTCGACTACCGCTCGAAGCGCGGGGCCGGCTACTCGCTCCAGCTCATCGCCTTCATGACCCCGGCGGTGTTCTTCCTGCTGATCGGCCTGATCTACCCCACCATCACCACCGCGGGCCAGGCCTTCATGAAGAACGACGGCTCGGGCTTCGCGGGCCTCGACAACTTCGTCTGGGTCTTCACGAGCCCCGACGGCCTCACCGCCTTCGGCAACACGCTGATCTGGGTGCTGCTCGCGCCGATCACCGCGACCGCCATCGGCCTCGCCTACGCGGTCTTCATCGACAAGAGCCGCGGCGAGAAGTTCCTGAAGCTGCTCGTCTTCATGCCGATGGCCATCTCGTTCGTGGGCGCGTCGATCATCTTCAAGTTCTTCTACGACATCCGCCAGGGCGACCAGATCGGCCTGCTGAACGGCATCCTCGTCGGCTTCGGCGGCCAGCCCGTCGACTGGCTGGGCCTCGAGCCGTGGAACACCCTCCTGCTCGTGATCGTGCTGATCTGGACCCAGGCGGGCTTCGCGATGACCGTGCTGTCCGCGGCCATCAAGGGCGTCCCGGCGGAGCAGCTCGAAGCGGCCTCGCTCGACGGGACGAACGGCTTCCAAGCCTTCCGTCACATCACGGTCCCCGGCATCCGCACCACGATCATCGTGGTGCTCACGACCATCTCGATCGCCTCGCTCAAGGTCTACGACATCGTCTCGGCGATGACCGGCGGCCGCAACGACACGACCATCCTCGCCTTCGAGATGGTGCGCCAGTTCCAGCTCGGCAGCCGCACCGGGTACAGCTCGGCGCTGGCCGTGATCCTGTTCGTGCTCGTCCTGCCGATCGTCGTCTACAACGCCCGCCAGATCCAGAAGCAGAGGGAGATCCGATGACCGCCACCCCCACCCCCGTCGGGGTCGCCGTCGGCTCGGGCACCGAGCGGCAGCTCAAGCGCGGCCTCGCCGCCGTCGAGAGCTCGAGCGGCAAGCTGAAGAAGGGCACGACGAGCCGCGGCGCCACGATCGCCGCGCTCGTCATCGCCGCGATCTGGACGCTGCCGACGGCCGGTCTCTTCATCTCGTCGTTCCGCCCCGCGAACGACATCAAGACGACCGGCTGGTGGACCGTCTTCGCCAATCCCGGGTTCACGTTCGACAACTACGTCAACGCGTTCAACTCGGGCGACAGCCTCACCCTCGGCAAGGCCTTCTTCAACTCCCTCGTCATCACGCTGCCCGCGGCCCTCATCCCGATCACGATCGCCAGCCTCGCGGCCTACGCGTTCGCGTGGATCGACTTCAAGGGCCGCAACACGATGTTCGTGCTCGTCTTCGCGCTGCAGATCGTGCCGATCCAGATGGCCCTCGTGCCGCTGCTCCGGCTCTTCTCCGACGGTCTCCGGGTCGGGGGCCTGTACATCCTCCCCGGCCTGGGGGTGAACGGGCTCGACGGCTCGTTCGCCAAGGTGTGGATCGCGCACACGATCTTCGCGCTCCCCCTGGCCATCTTCATGCTGCACAACTTCATCTCCGAGATCCCGGCGGAGGTGATCGAGGCGGCCCGCATGGACGGCGCCGGACACGGCCAGGTCTTCTTCCGCATCGTGCTGCCGCTGTCGATGCCGGCCATCGCCTCCTTCGGCATCTTCCAGTTCTTGTGGGTGTGGAACGACCTGCTCGTGGCGACGGTGTTCACCTCGGGGCAGGGGCTGCCCATCACGAAGGCGCTGCAGGACCTGTCGGGCTCGTACGGCCAGTCGTGGGAGCTGCTCACGGCCGGCGCCTTCATCTCGATCATCGTGCCGCTGATCGTGTTCTTCGCCCTGCAGCGGTTCTTCGTCCGCGGCCTGTTGGCCGGCGCCACGAAGGGCTAGACCGCCCTGGCGGTGCTCGACCTGCCTCACGGCGGGACGGCCCCGGCGACGTCACACCGACGTCGCCGGGGCCGTCCTCGTGGGGGCTGGGCTGGGGCGGGCCCTGAGGGGCCGATCCTTCCCCAGAACGACGAAACCGCCCGGCTGAGAGCCGGGCGGTTTCGTGGTGGTGACCCCAACGGGATTCGAACCCGTGTTACCGCCGTGAGAGGGCGACGTACTAGGCCGCTATACGATGGGGCCGTATTTGCAACTCGTCGAGTATGCCACAGCTGTCGAGCCGGTCACAAATCGAGGCCGCCCCGCGTGTCGCGGACGGTCCGCGGATGCGCAGGAGGCGGGGCACCGGTCCCCGACGAGGGGTCGCCGCGGCCTGCGGCGGGCGTACAGTCGGCCTCATGCGCCTCACGAAACTCGAACACGCCTGCCTCGTCGTCGAGAAGGACGGGCGCAAGCTCGTCATCGACCCCGGCTCGTTCACCGCTCCCCTGGTCGACCTGCATGACGTCGACGCCGTCGTCGTGACCCACGAGCACGCCGACCACTGGACGCCCGACCAGCTCGGCCACCTGCGGGAGACGAACCCCGGCGCGGTCCTGTACGGACCGCAGGGCGTCGCGGACGCGGCCGACGGGTTCGAGGTCCACGTCGTCACCGACGGCGACACGGTCGAGGCCGGGCCCTTCACCCTGTCGTTCCACGGGACGCGGCACGCGGTGATCCACGAGAGCATCCCCGTGATCGACAACGTCGGCGTCCTGGTCGACGGATCGCTGTTCTACCCGGGCGACCAGTTCACCGTGCCGAGCGTGCCCGTCGAGACCCTGGCGACGCCGGTCGGCGCCCCGTGGCTCAAGGTGTCCGAGGTCATCGACTACGTGGCGGCGGTGAAGCCGAAGCTGGCCTTCCCGACGCACGAGCAGACCCTCTCCGGCCCCGGCCTGGCGATGCACTTCGACCGGATGAAGGCGAGCGCGCAGTCGGTCGGCGGCGACGCCGTGCAGCTGGCTGCCCACGAGTCGATCGAGCTCTAGGCGCGGCCGCTCCCCACGCACAGCACGACGCCCCGGCACCGATCGCGAGACCGGCGTCGGGGCGTCGTGCCGTGGTGCTGCCTGTCGGCTACAGCGTGACGTCGATCTCGCGGAGCAGCTCGGCGTCGATCGCCGTGCGCACCTTCTCGAGCAGGTCGTCGGGTGCGGGGCTGTCGATCGTGAGCACGCTGAGAGCCTGGCCCCCGGCGCTGCGGCGGGCGATCTGCATGCCGGCGATGTTGATGCCGGCGTCGCCGAACTCCTTGCCGTAGACGGCGACGATGCCCGGGCGGTCGCCGTAGACCATGACGAGGTGGTGGGCCGCGATCGGGACCTCGACGTCGTAGCCGTTGATCTCGACGATCTTCTCGACCTGCTTCGTGCCCGTCAGTGTGCCCGAGACCGAGATCTGGCCGCCGTCGGCGAGCGAGCCGCGGACGGTGAGGACGTTGCGGTACTCCTCGCTCGTGGGGTCCGTGAGCAGCCGCACGGTGATGCCGCGCTGCTCCGCCAGCAGCGGCGCGTTCACGTAGCTGACCGACTCGCTGACGATGTTCGTGAAGATGCCCTTGAGCGCAGCGAGCTTGAGGACGCTGACGTCGTGGTCGACGAGGTCGCCGCGGACCTCGACGTCGACGCTGGTGAGGGGCGAGTCGGCGAGGGCGGCGAAGACCTGGCCGATCTTCTCGAGCAGCGGGATGCCGGGGCGCACGTAGGGGTCGATGACCCCGCCGGCGACGTTCACGGCGTCGGGCACCAGCTCGCCGCCGAGGGCGAGTCGCACCGAGCGCGCGACCGAGACGCCCGCCTTCTCCTGCGCCTCGTCCGTCGACGCGCCGAGGTGCGGGGTCACGACGACGTTCTCGAGGCCGAGCAGCTTCTGGTCGACCGGGGGCTCCGACACGAAGACGTCGAGGCCCGCGCCGGCGATCTCGCCCGTGGTGAGCGCCGTGTAGAGGTCGTCCTCGTCGATCAGGCCGCCACGGGCCACGTTGACGACGAAGGCCGTCGGCTTCATCGCCTTCATCTGCTCGAGGCCGATCATGCCGGTCGTCTCGGCCGTCTTCGGCATGTGGATGGTGACGAAGTCGGCGGTGGCGAGCAGCTCGTCGAGCGAGAGCAGCGTGACGCCGAGCTGCTGGGCGCGGGCCGGGGTGACGTACGGGTCGTAGGCGACCACGTTCACGCCGAAGGCCTGCAGGCGGGCCGTGATCAGCGCTCCGATGCGTCCGAGGCCCACGATGCCCACGGTCTTCTCGAACAGCTCGACGCCCGTGTACTTCGAGCGCTTCCACTGGCCCTGGGCCAGGGCGGAGTGCGCCGCCGGGATGTGCCGCGCGAGGCTGAGGATGTGTCCGACGGTGAGCTCGGCCGCCGAGATGATGTTGGAGGTCGGCGCGTTCACGACCATGACGCCGGCGGTCGTGGCCGCCTTGATGTCGACGTTGTCGAGCCCGACGCCCGCACGGGCGATCACCTTGAGGCCGGGAGCCGCCGCGATGGCCTCGGCGTCCAGCTGCGTCGCCGAGCGGACGAGCACCGCGTCGGCCCCCGCGAGGGCCGAGAGCAGCGCGGGACGGTCGGTGCCGTCCACCGACCGGACGTCGAAGTCGGGGCCGAGGGCCTCGACGGTGGCGGGTGAGAGTTCTTCTGCGATCAGCACGACGGGCTTGGCCACGGAGACGATGTCCTAACGAGAGGGGTCTGGGGTGAACGCCGCGACGCGCCGTGGGCGCGGCTGCTGTGCACTCTATCGACTCGGGCGGCGCATGACGCGCACATGACGCCCCGCCCCGCGTCCGCCGTCGGGGCGCACGGCCCGGCGGCTCGGATCAGATGCTGAGCACGTACGCCGTGATCGTGAGCGACACCGAGCCGACGAGCGCCAGCGCCGCGACGAACGCGAGCACGACCTGCCAGAGCGGCCGCCGGCGCGCCACGAGGAGCGCCGCGACCCACGCGACGACCGGCAGCAGCACGTTGGCCACGAGCGCGGCCCACGGCGGCGAGGCGGCTAGGCCGTCGACCCCGACCTCGTCGAAGAACTCGTTGTTCTGGTAGCGGACGTCCTGCGGCACGAGCACGAGGTTGGTGATCGCCTCGTACAGGTCGTAGGCGAAGAACGAGGCGGCCAGGGCGGCGACCACGACGACGCCGACGCGGGAGCCACGACGGCGTGAGGCGGCGGCGGGGCCGACCGGCTGCGTGACCGGACCGGTCTCGCGGGCGGTCACGCGCCTCCTCCGATCACCAGGGGCCACGGCGCCAGGGCGACCGCCCCGACGGCGAACACGAGGAGGCGCCGCGACGACCGCGACTGCGGCACGAGCAGGATCGTGGTCACGAACCACACCGCGGGCGCGACGATCGCCAGCGCGACGCCGAGCAGCCACAGCGCCGTCTGCACACGGTCGACGGCCGTGCCGCCGAACGAGAGGAGGAACTGGTCCCTCGAGACGAGCCAGCCGACGCAGGACAACAGCGCGACGCCGCCGAAGACCCCGTGGCCCACCAGGGAGGCGCTGCTCATCCCCGCGGGGAGCTCGTCGTCGGCCTCGGGGCCGGCCTGCGAGACGGGCGCGGGGCCCTCGACGTGGCTGGCGTCACGCTCGTCTCCCCAGCTGAGGGCGTCGTCGTGCTCGTCGATCTCGTCGTGCTCGTCGTGCTCGTCGTGCTCGTCGATCTCGTGTGGCTCGGGGCGCGCCGGGAACGGGTCGGTCATGCCGTCGTCTTCGACGAGATCGCCTCCAGCAGCGCCGGGAACAGCGGGTGGCCCTGCTCGACGCCGGTCAGCGTGACCGTCAGCTCCTCGTCGGGGAGGCCCGAGGTGAGCAGCGCCTGCAGCTCGACGCTCTCGGAGTCGTCCGGCACGTCGAAGTCGAGCGCCGCACGGAGCGCGCGGACGAGCGCGTCGTGGCCGAGCCCGCGCTCGGCGAGCTGCGTGGCCGGACCGACGAAGCGCTCGTGGCGGCTGAGCTTGCGGAGCGGGCCGCGGCCGACCCGCTCGGTCGTGTCGGGCAGGTGCGGGTTCGAGATGCGCACCAGGTTCTTCTCGACGTAGGCCTGCTGCTCGTCGAGGTCGAGGTCGTGCTTGGCGACGAGCAGCTCGGTGGTCTCGCGGAGCGCGCCGCGGACCTCGGCCAGCACGGCCTCGTCGGCCAGTGCCTCGCGGATGCTCTCGAGGCCGTGCGAGAAGCCGTGGTAGGCGGCGGCCGCGTGGGCGGTGTTGACCGTGAACAGCTTGCGCTCGATGAACGGCGCCAGGTCGTCGACCCAGGTCACGCCGGCGATGTCGGGACGGTCGGCGCCGAAGGGCGCGCTCTCGACGACCCACTCGAAGAACGACTCGATGGTCACGTCGAGCGAGCCGCCGGCCTGCTCGGGGACGATGCGGTCGATCGCGCAGTTGGCGAAGACGGCGTTCTCGGCCGGGTCGGCCTGGCGGACGGCCTCGGCCAGGGAGTCGGTGGCGTTGATCGCGTTCTCGCACGCGATCACGGCGAGCGGCGCCAGGGAGGCCTCACGGGCGGCGAGCCCGCGGGCGATCACCGGGGCGACGAACGGGAGGATGCGGGCGCCCACGGCCGTCGTGACGACGTCGGCAGTCGCGATCTCGGCGACCAGCGCCTCCTCGTCGGTGCGGCTGTTGATCGCCCGGTAGCCGTCGACCACGGTGGTGCGGCTCTGCTCGCCCACCTCGTGCACCTCGAACGACGGCTGCTGCTGCAGCAGGCCGATCAGCTCGTCGTTGACGTCCGCGAACACGACCTCGTAGCCGCTCGCGTGCAGGAACTGCGCCACGAAGCCCCGACCGATGTTCCCCGCACCGAAGTGCACTGCCTTCTTGCTCGCTGCCATGCCCTAGATCATGCCACGACAGCCCGTGAGCCCCGGACGGCCGAGGGGCCCCGCTCCGGGTGGAGAGGGGCCCCTGCGGGTGGTGCTCAGGTGGAGAGGGGGTGGCTAGCGCGCAGCGCTGCCGTCGACGTAGTCCGTGTCGGTCTGCTTCCAGGCGAAGAGTGCGCGGAGCTCCTGGCCGGTGGCCTCGATGGGGTGCTCCTCGCCCTTCTTGCGCAGCTCGGCGAACTCGGGCGCGCCGGCGTCCTGGTCGTCGATGAAGCGCTTCGCGAAGGCGCCCGACTGGATGTCGGCCAGGACGGCCTTCATGTTCTCCTTCACGTCGGGCGTGATGACCCGGGGGCCCGAGACGTAGTCGCCGTACTCGGCGGTGTCGGAGACGCTCCAGCGCTGCTTGGCGAGGCCGCCCTCCCAGATGAGGTCGACGATCAGCTTGAGCTCGTGCAGCACCTCGAAGTAGGCGATCTGCGGCTGGTAGCCGGCCTCGGTGAGGGTCTCGAAGCCGTACTGGATCAGCTGCGAGGTGCCGCCGCAGAGCACGGCCTGCTCGCCGAAGAGGTCGGTCTCGGTCTCTTCGGTGAAGGTCGTCTTGATGCCGCCGGCACGGAGGCCGCCGATGCCCTTCGAGTACGACCAGGCGAGGTCCCAGGCCGAGCCGGATGCGTCGTTCTCGACCGCCACGATGACGGGGACGCCACGGCCCGCCTCGAACTCGCGGCGGACGGTGTGTCCGGGGCCCTTGGGGGCGACGAGCAGCACGTCGACGTTGTCGGGGGCCTCGATGTAGCCGAAGCGGATGTTGAAGCCGTGGCCGAAGACGAGCGCCTTGCCCTCGGTGAGGTTCGGGGCGATGTCGTCCGCGTAGACGTGGCGCTGCACCTGGTCGGGCGCGAGGACGACGATCACGTCGCCCCAGGCCGAGGCCTCGGCGGGGGTGTGGACCGTGAAGCCGGCCTCCTCGGCCTTGGCGCGGCTCTTCGAGCCCTCCTTGAGGCCGATGACGACCTCGACGCCCGAGTCGCGCAGGTTGAGCGCGTGGGCGTGGCCCTGCGAGCCGTAGCCGATGACGGCGACCTTCTTGCCCTGGATGATCGACAGGTCTGCGTCGGTGTCGTACACGATCTCAGTCACGGTGGTGGTTCTCCTTGTGTGGGGCGGTGGGGTGGAGCAGGGAGGCGGCGGGGACGAGCCCGCGCCGGTCACTGGGCCTTGGGGACCCGGTCGGTGATCGCCTTCGAGCCGCGGCCGATGGCCAGCAGGCCGGACTGCGAGATCTCGCGGATGCCGTAGGGCTCGAGCACGCGCAGCAGCGCCGTGGTCTTGCCGGTGTCGCCGGTGACCTCGATCACGAGCGAGTCGGTCGAGACGTCGACCACGGACGCGCGGAAGAGCGTGACGGCCTCGAGCACCTGCGACCGGGTGGTGGCGTCGACCCGCACCTTGATCAGCATGTGCTCGCGCTGCACCGACTGCGAGTAGTCGAGCTCGACGATCTTGATGACGTTGATCAGCTTGTTGAGCTGCTTCGTCACCTGCTCGAGCGGCAGCTCCTCGACGTCGACGACGACGGTGATGCGGCTGAGGCCCTCGACCTCGCTCTTGCCCACTGCGAGGCTCTCGATGTTGAAGCCGCGGCGGGCGAAGAGCCCGGCGACCCGGGTCAGCAGACCGGGCTTGTCCTCGACGAGGAGGCTCAGGACGTGGCTCATGCGTGCTCTCCTGTCATGTCGCCGTCACGGGTCGTGTCGGAGGCGCTGGTGCCGGGGGCCTCGTCGTCCCACTCGGGGGCGAGGGCCCGGGCGTGCTGGATCTCGGAGTTGGAGACGCCCTGGGGCACCATCGGCCAGACCATGGCGTCGCGGCTGACGACGAAGTCGATCACCACCGGGCGGTCGTTCGTCTCGAGCGCGAGCTGGATCGCGGCGTCGATCTCGTCCTCCCGCGTGACGCGGATGCCGAGGGCTCCGTACGCGTCGGCGAGCTTGACGAAGTCGGGCACCATCCGGGTCTCGTGGCCCGTGTTGAGGTCGGTGAACGAGTGACGGCCCTCGTAGAACAGGGTCTGCCACTGGCGGACCATGCCGAGCGACGAGTTGTTGATGATCGCGACCTTGATCGGGATGTCGTTGATGACGCAGGTGGCGAGCTCCTGGTTCGTCATCTGGAAGCACCCGTCGCCGTCGATGGCCCACACGACGCGGTCCGGCTGGGCCACCTTGGCGCCCATCGCGGCCGGCACCGAGTAGCCCATCGTGCCCGCGCCTCCCGAGTTCAGCCAGGCGTGGGGACGCTCGTACTCGATGAACTGCGCGGCCCACATCTGGTGCTGGCCCACGCCGGAGGCGTAGATCGCCTCGGGACCGGACAGCTGCCCGATCCGCTGGATCACGGCCTGAGGCGAGAGGAGGCCGTCGTCGGGCTGGGTGTAGCCGAGCGGGAACTGCTCGCGCAGCCCCTCGAGCTCCTGCCACCAGGCGGAGGTGTCGGCGCGGTCGGCGGCGGGGATCTCGGCGAAGGCCGCAGCGAGGTCGGGGATGACGACCTTCGCGTCGCCCACGATGGGGACGTCCGCGAGGCGGATCTTCGAGATCTCAGCCGGGTCGATGTCGACGTGGATCACCTTGGCGCCGGGGGCGAAGAGATCGGCCTTGCCGGTGACGCGGTCGTCGAAGCGGGCGCCGAGCGCGATGATGAGATCGCTCTCCTGCAGGCCGAGGACGGCCGGGACGGTGCCGTGCATGCCCGGCATGCCCAAGTGCTGGGCGTGGGTGTCGGGGAACGCGCCGCGAGCCATCAGCGTCGTGACGACGGGGGCGCCGGTCAGCTCGACCAGCGTCCTGAGCTCGGCGGACGCCCCGGCACGGATCACTCCGCCGCCGACGTAGAACACGGGCTGCTTCGCCTCGGCGATCATCTGGGCCGCCGCGGCGATCTGCTTGCCGTGCGCCTTCGTGACCGGCCGGTAGCCGGGCAGGTCGACGACGGGCGGCCAGACGAAGGGCGCCGAGTTCTGCTGGGCGTCCTTGGTGATGTCGACGAGCACGGGGCCGGGCCGGCCGGTGCTCGCGATCTGGTACGCGGCGGCGAGCGTCGCGGGGATGTCCTCGGGCTTCGTCACGAGGAACGAGTGCTTGGTGATCGGCATCGTGATGCCGACGATGTCGGCCTCCTGGAACGCGTCGGTGCCCATCAGGGTCGAGAAGACCTGTCCCGTGATGGCGAGCAGCGGCATGCTGTCCATGTAGGCGTCCGCGATGGCGGTGACGAGGTTGGTGGCCCCCGGACCGGAGGTGGCGATCGCCACGCCGACCCGTCCCGATGCCGCGGCGTAGCCCTCGGCCGCGTGGCCGGCGCCCTGTTCGTGGCGCACGAGGATGTGGCGGATGGCGGTCGACGCCATCAGCTCGTCGTAGAAGGGGATGATCGCGCCGCCGGGGAGGCCGAAGACGTCGGTGACCCCGAGGTGCTCGAGCGACTTGAGGATCGCGCCGGAGCCCGTGAGGACGACCGGCTGCGTGGTCGTCGCGGAGCTCGTGGGGCCGGCAGCGGGGGCCGGCCGGGCGCCGGGGCGCACGGGGGCGCCGGGCTGAGGTGTCGTGTCGTTGGGCATCAGTGCCGATTCCCTCTTCGTGGTGGTGGTGGAGCGGTGACGACGGTGCCGGTCGACGGCGGTGCGCTGTGCGGATCGGCGAGCCGGACGCCCCGTCCGGATGCCGGCTCGGGCGGCGGTGCCGCGCCGAGCCGGTCGGGACGAGGTCAGTACGTGACTGCGCCCTCGGCCGCGGAGCGGACCTGGCGTGCGTACTTGGCGAGGACACCGCGGGTGTAGCGCGGAGGGAGGGGAGCCCAGCCTTCTCGGCGGGCCTCGAGCTCAGCGGCGTCGACGAGTAGGTCGATCGAGCGAGCGGCGATGTCGACACGGATGAGGTCGCCATCACGCACGAAGGCGATGGGACCGGAGTCCACCGCTTCGGGTGCTATGTGGCCGATGCAGAGGCCGGTTGTGCCGCCCGAGAATCGTCCGTCCGTCAAGAGTAGTACATCCTTGCCGAGCCCAGCGCCCTTGATGGCCGCGGTGATGGCGAGCATCTCGCGCATCCCCGGACCGCCCTTCGGGCCCTCGTAGCGGATGACGACGACGTCGCCGGCCTCGATCCGCCCGGCCGTCAGGGCGTCCATCGCGCCGCGCTCACGCTCGAAGACCTTGGCCGGGCCCTCGAAGACCGAGGCGTCGAAGCCTGCGGTCTTGACGACGGCCCCCTCCGGGGCGAACGAGCCGCTCAGCACGGTGAGCCCGCCGGTCGCGTGGATCGGGTCGTCGAGGGTGCGCAGGACCTCGCCGTCGAGCGGCTTCGGCTTGATCGCCTCGAGGTTCTCCCGCACGGTCTTGCCGGTGACGGTGAGGCAGTCGCCGTGCAGCAGGCCCGCGTCGAGCAGGGCCTTCATGACGACGGGGACGCCGCCCATGCGGTCGACGTCGTTCATCACGTACTTGCCGAAGGGCTTGAGGTCGCCGATGTGCGGGATCGTGTCGCCGATGCGGTTGAAGTCGTCGATGGTGAGGTCGACCTCGGCCTCGTAGGCGATCGCCAGCAGGTGCAGCACGACGTTGGTCGACCCGCCGAACGCCATGGCCACGGCGATGGCGTTCTCGAACGCCTCCTTCGTCAGGATGTCGCGGGTGGTGATGCCGAGGCGCAGCAGGTTCACCACGGCTTCGCCCGAGCGGTGGGCGAAGTAGTCGCGACGACGGTCGGCCGAGGGCGGCGACGCCGAGCCGGGCAGGCTCATGCCGAGCGCCTCGGCGACGCTCGCCATCGTGTTGGCGGTGTACATGCCGCCGCAGGCGCCCTCGCCGGGCACGATGGCGCACTCGATGGCCTTCAGGTCGTCGTCGCTGATGGTGCCGGCCTTGTGCGCGCCGACGGCCTCGAACGAGTCGATGATCGTGACGTTCTTCTCGGTGCCGTCGCTGAGCTTGACCCAGCCGGGGGCGACGCTGCCCGCGTAGAGGAACACGCTGGCGAGGTCGAGGCGCGCGGCGGCCATGAGCATGCCGGGCAGCGACTTGTCGCAGCCGGCGAGCAGCACCGAGCCGTCGAGGCGCTCGGCGTTCATGACGACCTCGACGCTGTCGGCGATGACCTCGCGCGAGACGAGGGAGAAGTGCATGCCCTCGTGGCCCATCGAGATGCCGTCGGAGACGGAGACGGTGCCGAACTGCAGCGGGTAGCCGCCGCCGCCGTGCACTCCCTCTTTCGCGCCCTGGGCGAGCCGGTCGAGCGACAGGTTGCAGGGGGTGATCTCGTTCCAGCTGCTGGCGATGCCGATCTGCGGCTTCTCCCAGTCCTCGTCGCCCATGCCGACGGCGCGGAGCATGCCGCGCGAGGTGGTGGCCTCGACCCCGTCGGTGACGACGCGGCTCCGGGGCTTGATGTCGATGGGCGCTGCGTCGATGGGTGCTGCGTCGATGGGGCCTCGGGCTTCTGCGTCCGACGGCTGGCTGTCATTCACGGGCATGGGTCGAGTTTAGGGCCAGCTGGCGTGCCCCTCAGCCGAGGCCGGGATCGGGGGCGTGGTGGTGCCCGCCCTTGACGTGCAGCGGGGCGTCGTGCTCGCGCTCCCGGGCCTCGTCGTCGTGGGCGTCGTCGTCGCCCTCGGAGTCGTCGAGCCCGTCGGCCCGGTCGAGCTCGACGGCCAACGCGTCGGCCGACCCCACCGGCAGGGTCGACGGGTCGACGTCGGAGAGCGACTGGCCGTCGGCCACGAGTTCCTCCCCTGCCCGGGCGACCGCCTCGTCGAGCTCGTCGACGACGAGCATGTCGCGGCGGAGGTCGCCGTTGCGGTAGCCGGCCCGGCCGATCATGTGCGCCGAGATCGGCGCCGTGAGCATCTGGAAGACCAGGACGACCACCAGGGAGGCGATGGTCCCGAGGTTGTGCTGGTCGAGGGCGATCGCCGACAGCATCAGGATCAGCCCGAAGATCTGCGGCTTCGTGGCGGCGTGCATGCGGGTGAGGGCGTCGGGGAACCGCAGGAGGCCGACGCCGGCGGCGGCGGACAGCGCCGCACCGGCGACCAGCAGGACGGCGCTCGAGATCGTGTAGAACTGGTCGCTCATGACGGGTCCTGCCTCGACACGTAGCGCGCCACCGTGATCGAGCCGAAGACGGCCGTCAGGGCGAGCACGATGATGACCGGCAGGGTGCGGGTGTGGTTCCCGAGCACCATGTCGGCGGCGAGCACGCAGATGAGGGTCGTGAGCAGCATGTCGCTCGCGATCATGCGGTCGAGGATGGACGGCCCCCGCACGATGCGGAGCACCGACGCGAGCGCGGCGAACGCGAAGAGCACGCCGACGACCCAGGAGACGATCGTCACGAGGCGACCCCCTTGTTCTTCTCGTTCACGGGCAGCTCGGCGCCGGACCGGTCGGTCGGGGCGTCCTCGGTGGCGGGCATCCCGTCGGCGATGCGGCGGAGGTCGTCGGCGCTGCCGAGCGCACGAGCGATGCGCTTCTCGAAGCCGAGCACCCTCTTCCGCACCTCCTCCACTCCGTCCGCGTCCTCGACCGCGAGGGCGTGCATGTAGAGGATCGACCGCTCACGGTCGGCCTCGACGACGAGCGAACCGGGCACCAGCGACACGGCCTCGGCGACGAGCGTCATGATGAAGTCCGACCGGGTGTGCAGCTGGACGGCGACGATCGCGTTGCTCGTCACGCCTCGGGGCCGGACGGCCGTCCAGGCAACCTCGACCGACGCGACGACGAGGTCGAAGACGAAGCGGCCGAGGAACACGAGAGCCCAGCCGAGGTTGAACCGCCCGCTCAGCTCGACCGGCGGCAGGAAGAAGACCCGCGTGACGAGCAAGGCCACGAGGACACCCGTGACGAACGAGAGCACGGTCAGCTGGTTCCAGAGGAACATCCAGAGGACGACGAGGCCGACGAGGAGGGGCAGCTGACGGAGCAGGCTGCGTCCGACCTCGTGGGCCGAGGGCCGGGCTGTCACGGTGCGCTCCCCTCGTTGTCGGCGGTGTCGCCCTCACCCGAGGGGAAGACGAGCTGCACGTACGAGTTCGAGCCGTAGACCTTGCCCGCCGCGCGCTCGGCGACACCGTAGAGCGGGCCCGCGAAGACCGTCAGCACGAGCGAGACGCCGACCATGCCGACGGTCGCACCGATCATGGTGCGCGGGTTGGCGCGCTTCGCCTGGACGGCGGTGCGGCCGGGCGCCTCCTCGAGACGCTCGGTGAGGGGCGACTCGTGGTCCTCGACGTCGCTGCCGGGACGCCAGAAGGCCAGGTTCCAGGCCCGCATCAGGGCGTAGAGCGTGAGCAGCGACGTGACCGCACCGGCACCGATCAGCACGTAGACGAGCGGGTCGTCGAGGCGCGCGCCGGCGTCGAAGAGCGCCACCTTGCCGATGAAGCCGGAGAACGGGGGGATGCCGCCGAGGTTGAGGGCCGGGATGAAGAAGAGGACCGCCACCACGGGCGCCGCCTTGAGCAGCCCGCCGAGCCGGAGCACCGAGGCCGTCCCGCCCCGCCGCTCGATCAGCCCCGCCGCCAGGAAGAGCGTGGTCTGCACCGTGATGTGGTGCACCACGTAGTAGATCGTCGCGGCGAGGCCCTCGACGGTGCCGAGCGCGATCCCGAAGATCATGTAGCCGATGTGGCTGACCAGGGTGAACGACAGGAGGCGCTTGATGTCCGCCTGCGCCACCGCGCCCAGGATCCCGATCACCATCGTCAGCAACGAGATGATCAGCAGGTAGACGTTGACGTTGCTCTCGACGAAGAGCACCGTCTCGGTCCGGATGATGGCGTACACGCCGACCTTCGTCAGCAGGCCCGCGAACACCGCCGTGACCGGGGCCGGCGCGGTCGGGTACGAGTCGGGCAGCCAGAACGACAGCGGGAAGATCGCCGCCTTGATGCCGAAGGCCGTCAGCAGCATCACGTGGATGATCGTCTGGACGTCCGGCGGGATGGTGTCCATCTTCTGCGCGATGTCCGCGATGTTGACCGTGCCGAGGGCGCCGTAGATCATCGCGATCGACGCCAGGAACAGCACGCTCGACAGCAGGCTCACCACGATGTAGGTGACGCCTGCCCGGATGCGCTGCTCGGTGCCGCCGAGGGTGATCAGCACGTAGCTCGCGATGAGCAGCATCTCGAAACCGACGTAGAGGTTGAAGAGGTCACCCGCCGCGAACGCGTCGAAGACGCCGGCGGCGAGGATGAGGTACGTGGGGTTGTAGATCGAGACGGGGGCGTCGCCGTCGCCGTCCGCCGAGCCCTGCCCGACGGAGAACACGAAGACCGCCAGCAGCACGATCGACGAGATCGTGAGCATCAGCGCCGCGAGGCGGTCGACCACGAGGAGGATGCCGAAGGGCGCCTCCCACCCGCCTACCTGGACCGCGATCGCGCCGTCACGGTCGACGACGACGAGGAGGACGGCGCTGATGGCCACGACGACCGCCAGCGCGGCGATCGTGAGGACGGCCTGGAGCCGGGGCCGCCGGGTCGCGACCAGCGCGGCGCCCGCACCGATGAGAGGCACGAGCACGACCAGCGGGACGAGGAAGTCGAGGTTCACGGTCGGCCTCCTCTCGGGTCGTCACGGTAGGTGCCGCGGTCGCGGTCTCGTTCGGGGTGGGCCGGGTCGTGGTCGGGAGCGTGCTCCGGGTCGGCCACCGGGATGGTCTCGCTCGGGGCGTGGTCCCAGGGGTCGTCGTCGTCGAAGGACGACTTCGGCACGGCGGCCTCGGCGTCCGTGCCGAACTCCGTGTCGCCGTCGCTCTCGTCGTCGCCGTCGCCCTGCGTCTCGTCCTCGGCGGGCACCCCGCGGATGCCGATCTCCAGGTCTTCGAGGTCGTCGGCCACGTCGTCCTCCTGCGCGAGCCGCCAGGAGCGGTAGATGAGGGCCAGCAGGAAGGCCGAGACGCCGAAGGTGATGACGATGGCCGTGAGGATGAGCGCCTGCGGCAGCGGGTCGGCGAAGCTGGACTCGGGCACCTGGCCGTCGGCGATCGGCGCCTCGCCGCTGCGGCCGGACATCGTGAGGATGAGGATGTTCGTCGCGTTGCCCACGAGCAGGAAGCCGAGCAGCACACGGGTCATGCTGCGCTCGAGCATGAGGTAGATGCCGCACGCGTAGAGCGCCGCCATCACGACGATCAGGATCAGCGACGCGCTCATGCGGGGCCCTCCGCCTTGGTGGTGGCCGTGACCGACGCGTCGCCGCGGTCGTCCTCTTCCTCTTGCCGGTCGACCTCGGCCCCCAGGCTGCGGAGCACGTCGAGCACGAGGCCCACCACGACGAGGTAGACGCCGATGTCGAAGAACGTCGACGTGACGAACTCGACGTGGCCGAGCAGCGGCACCTCGCCCTCGAACCAGGTCGAGGTCAGGGCGTCGACGCCGAAGAAGAGGGGCACGACGGCGGTGGTGACGATGATCAGCAGACCGCTGCCCAGCACCTTGCCGGCGTCGAGGGGCGCCGCGGCGCCGAGCTCGAAGCGCCCGCCCGCGAGGTAGCGCGCCACGAAGGCCATGCCCGCGACCAGGCCGCCGGCGAAGCCGCCGCCCGGCAGGTTGTGACCGGCGAAGAGCAGGTAGATCGAGACGACGACGATGGCGTGGAAGAGCAGCCGGACGACGACCTCGAGCAGGATCGAGCGGTTCTGCGGCGCCAGCTTGCGGCCGGCGAGCAGCCAAGCGCGCCGGTCGCCCTCGACCTCGGAGCCGACCGCCGTGCTCGACGAGGCGTCGGCGCGGTCGGCCTGGCTGCCGCCGGCCTCGGCGCCGGGGACGACGGGCGCGGGCTCGAGGGCCGGGCGCACCCGGGCGAGGAAGCGCTGGGCTCGGGTGCGGCGCGCGGGTCGCGGCAGCATGTCGGTGCGCGAGGTGAGGAACACGAGGCTCGCGACGCCGGTCGCGGCCGCGATCAGCACGCTGATCTCGCCCATCGTGTCCCAGCCGCGGATGTCGACCAGGGTGACGTTGACGACGTTCTTGCCGTGGCCGCCGACGACGGCGAGCTCGGGGAACGCGCTCGAGATCGTGCCGCCGCTGCGGGCGCCGAGGGCGACGACGGCGATGGTCGCCATGACGCAGCCGACCGCGACGCCGATGACGGCGCGCAGCGCCCGGTGCGAGCGGCCGTTGCGGTCGCCGAGGCGCGCCGGCAGTCGCCGCAGCACGAGCACGAAGGCGATGAGCGTGATCGTCTCGATCAGGGCCTGGGTGAGCGCGAGGTCGGGGGCGCCGTGCAGGGCGAACAGCGCAGCCATGCCGTAGCCGGTCACACCGACGAGCACGACGGCCTGGAAGCGCTTGTTCGACCGCGCCGCGGCCACGGCGCCGACGATCATGAGTCCGCCCACGGCCAGTTGCGCCGGGTAGTCCCAGATGACGGCCGCGTCGGGCCAGCTGCGGTTCGACGACAGGGTGACGATGCTCGACACGACGAACACGACGAGGATCGTGCCGAGGTAGAACGGCAGCGAGCCCCGCTGGGTCGCCGCCGTCGTGCGCGACGCCGTCTTGTCGATGCCGGTCATGATCCGGACGTAGCCGTCGGAGGCGCGGGGCAGGAACGAGACCGCCTTCTGCACCGAGGAGACCCGCTCGCGCTGCCAGAACATCACGGCGCCGAGCACGAGCGAGAGGACGGTGAGGCCGAGGGCGGGCTCGAAGCCGTGCCAGAGGGCGAGGTGGTACGGGCCGTGCTCGCCCTCGACGTGCGGCAGCGTGTCCGCGTAGCGCGCCATGACGCGGTCGACCGGGGCCGCGACGAAGCCCATCGCGAGGCTGAGCGCGGCGAGCACGGCCGGCGCGGCGAGGAAGTCGATGTGCTCGCGGACGAAGTCGACCGGGGCGACGTCGCGCTTGCGGGCGAACGCCCCCCAGAGGAACCGCAGGCTGTAGGCCGTGGTGAGGACGGAGCCCACGACGACGCCGACGAGCGCGATCACGCCCCAGGCGCTGCCGTGCTCGGCGTCGGCGAGCAGGGCGGAGAGCACCGCCTCCTTCGCGACGAAGCCGAACGTCGGGGGCACGCCCGCCATCGACGCGAGCGCGATGACGGTGATGACGACGAGGACGGGAGCCTGCCGGCCCAGGCCGCTCAGCTTGCGGAGGTCACGCGTGCCGGTGCGGTGGTCGACGATGCCGACGACGAGGAACAGCGTCGCCTTGAACAGGGCGTGCGCGACGAGCAGCGCGAGCGCCGCGAGCCCCGCGTCCCGGGTGCCGTAGCCCGCGATGATCGTGAGGAAGCCGAGCTGGCTGACCGTGCCGTAGGCGAGGACGAGCTTCAGGTCGTGCTGGCGGAGGGCACGGTAGCCGCCGAGCAGCATCGTCACGACGCCCACGGTGACGACGACCTCCTGCCAGCCGGGCGAGTCGTGGTAGCCCGGCGCGAAGCGGGCGACGAGGTAGATGCCCGCCTTGACCATGGCCGCGGCGTGCAGGTACGCGCTCACCGGGGTGGGGGCGGCCATGGCCGCGGGCAGCCAGAAGTGGAACGGCACGAGGGCCGACTTCGACAGCGCGCCGACGAGCACGAGGATCACCGCGACGGTGACGGCCGTGCCGCTCGGCGGCGACGCGACGAGGGCCTCGATCGAGGAGGTGCCCCCCTGCACGCTGAGGACCACGAGCCCGACCAGCATGGCCAGCCCGCCCGCCGTGGTGACGATGAGCGCCTGGAGCGCGGCCCCGCGGCTCGCCTGCTTGTTCGTGTAGTGGCCGATCAGCAGGTACGAGAAGACGCTCGTCGCCTCCCAGAAGACGAACAGCACGAAGACGTCGTCGCTGGTGACGAGGCCGTACATCGCCCCGGCGAAGGCGACGAGCACGGCGGCGAAGCGCGCGAGGCTCTTCTCCCCCGGCTTGAAGTAGCGGGAGCAGTACACGAGCACGAGCCCGCCCACGCCGGTGACGACCAGGGCGAGCACCCACGACAGCACGTCGAGGCGAAGTGTCAGCGTGATGCCGAGCTGCGGGATCCACGGGACCGACTCGACGACCTGCCCCTGCGAGAGGACCTGGGGGCCCTGGAGCGCGGTCATCACCATGGCGGCGAACGGGACGGCCGAGGCCCACAGGAACAGCGACGGCCCGAGCCGGCGACCCAGTGCGGCGACGACGATCGAGGCGGCCGCGAAAGCCGCGAGAGCAGCGATCATCTTGGTGCACCTCCGTCGGCTGGCGAGTTCGTCGGTCGTTCGGGCTGATCGGCGACGAGGAGTCGGGCGGAGAGGTCAGCTTACCTTGCGGTCACCTGGGAGGACTGCCCGAGGCCGGCTCACCCGGGGGACGCATGCGCGATCAGGCATGCCCCAGGTGCTCGCGGAGGTCGGCGAGCTCGCCCAGCAGCCGTCCGATCGCCGCCGGGTCGGCGACGCGGTGGCTCGCGGCGGTCTCGCCCGGCCCCACCCGGATGCCGAGGTCGCCGTCGCCGAGCGACCGCAGGGCGTCCTCGTCGGTCACGTCGTCGCCGGCGAAGAGGACGCCGGTGGCGCCCACCGCCTCGCGCAGCCGCGCCACCCCGTCGTCCTTGCCCGTCGGGCGGACGGCGTATTCGCGCACGTTCTTGCCCTCGCGGCCGTGCACGCCGGGCTCGTCGGCGAGGCGCTGCCGGACGGCCTCTCGCACCTCCGTCGTCGTCGCCTCGTCGGCGAGACGCGTGTGCAGGGCGAGGCCCGCCGGCTTCTCCTCGACGAAGACGCCCTCGCGACCGTCGGCCGCCGTGTGCAGCGCCTCGGAGATGACGGCGCGACGGGCGAGCTCGTCCTCGGTCAGGGAGGTCACCTCTCCCCCGATCCGCACCTCGATCCCGTGCGACCCGACGAGCAGGACCTGCTCGGGCATCTCGCTGATGCGGTCGAGCGACGCGAGGTCGCGGCCGGAGACGAGGGCGACGGAGGTGCCCTCCATCTCGAGCAGGCGACGGATCGCCTCCTTCGACTCGGGCAGCGGGCGGGCCGCCATCGGCTGGTCGACCTCGGGCGCGAGGGTGCCGTCGAAGTCGAGGGCGACGAGGAGGCGCGGGGTCGTCGCGAGACGGCCGAGCGCGTCCGAGAGGGCTCGCGACTCGTCGTCCGTGGTCAGGGGGGTCGTGGTCACGAGGCGTCCTCCTCGGCGGGTGCCGTGATCTGCTGGCCGGGGCGCACGTTCTCGAGCGCCTGCAGGAACGACGCGGACCAGCTGGCCACGTCGTGCTCGAGCACGCGCCGACGGAGGGCGCGCATCCGCGTCGTCCGGTCGCGCTTCGGCATCTCGATCGCCCGCATGATGGTGTTCTTCAAGCCGCCGATGTCGTGCGGGTTGATCAGCAGCGCGGTCTTGAGCTCGTCGGCGGCGCCGGCGAACTCGCTGAGCACGAGCACGCCGTCGTTGTCGCGGCGCACCGCCACGTACTCCTTCGCGACGAGGTTCATCCCGTCGCGGAGGGCGGTGACGAGCATGATGTCGGCGGCGAGGTAGAGCGCCACCATCTCCTCACGCGGGTAGCCGTGGTGGTGGTAGCTGATGGCCGTGTGGCTCATCGTCGCGTAGTCGCCGTTGATGCGGCCGACGGTCAGCTCGATCTCGTCGCGGAGGGTCTTGTACGTCTCGACCCGCTCGCGGCTGGGGCTCGCGACCTGCACGAGCGTCGCGTCCTCGACGCTCAGGCGGCCGTCGGCGAGCAGCTCGCCGAACGCCTTCATCCGGTGGCGGATGCCCTTGGTGTAGTCGAGCCGGTCGACGCCGAGCATGACCGTCTTCGGGTTGCCGAGGCCGGCGCGGATCTCGGCCGCCCGGGCCTGGATGTCGGGTCGCGCGGCGAGTTCTTCGTAGCTGGCGGCGTCGATCGAGATCGGGAAGTGCTTGGCCAGCACCCGGCGCACCTTCGTGCCGCGGCGGGACACGTGCGAGGACCCCGTGACCACGTCGTCGTCGACCGGCACCTCGACGTAGGGGCGGGTCGTCCCGTAGCCGAGCAGGTGGCGCACCGCGCGGGAGAAGTTCGAGGCGTCGTCGCCGCGCTGGAACCCGATGACGTCGGCGCCGAGCAGCCCCTCGAGGATCTGGCGGCGCCAGGGCAGCTGCGAGAAGATGCCGAGCGGCGGGAACGGGATGTGGTTGAAGAAGCCGATCGTCACGTCGGGACGCGCCTCGCGCAGCATCTTCGGGACGAGCTGCAGCTGGTAGTCCTGCACCCAGATCGTGCCGCCCTCCTCGGTGATCTCGGCGGCGCGGTCGGCGAACCGCTGGTTCACCTGCACGTACGCCTCCCACCAGAGCCGGTGGTACGTAGGGGCGGCGATGACGTCGTGGTAGAGCGGCCAGAGCGTGTCGTTGCTGAAGCCCTCGTAGTAGCGCTGCACCTCCTCGGCGCTCAGGGGCACGGGCACGATGTGGATGCCCTCGTCGACGAACGGCTCGAACTCGAGCTCGGGCTGGCCGGCCCAGCCGACCCAGGCCCCGTCGTTCGCCTTCATGACGGGCTCGAGGGCGGTCACGAGGCCCCCCGGCGAGTGCTGCCAGGACGCGGAGCCGTCCTCGGCGACGACGCGGTCGACGGGGAGGCGGTTGGAGACGACGACGAAGCCGTAGCGCTCTGCGGTGTCAGACATGGGGGTGATCAGCTCCGTTCGACCCCCGGGAGACGGGGGACGGCCAGATTATCAGCGCGCCCGTCCGGGCCCCCGGCGAGGCCTGTCCCCCGGGCGCCCCTCCCCCGGGCGCCCTGCTCCCGGGCGTCCCTCCCCCGCGCGGCCGGCTCAGACGAGCCGGAGCACCTGTCCGGCCGCCTCGGCGAGCGCCCGGCCGTAGCTGCGGCCGTGGCCCGCCGCGTGCACCGCGAGCGGGTGCAGCTGGTGGAGCGGCACGCGGTCGCGCCAGCCGTCCCGGAGGGGCGAGGCGTCCTGGTAGCCAGCCAGCGCCTCCTCGAGGAAGGGGAGGCCAAACAGCTGCAGCATCGCCAGGTCGGTCTCGGGATGGCCGCCGTGAGCGGCCGGGTCGATCAGGACGACGCCGTCCGCGTCGACCAGGACGTTGCCGCTCCAGAGGTCGCCGTGCAGGCGGGCCGGCGCCTGGTCGTCGTCGAGCGCTCCCGCGGCGACGAGGTCGCAGGCGCTCTCGACGAGGTCGAGCTCGTCGCGCGTCAGCGACCCGGCCTCGACGGCCGTCCGGGCGAACGGCAGCACGCGCTGGGCGGCGTAGAACGCGCCCCAGCTGTCGCGGGGCGTGCACTCCTGCTGCCGTCGGCCGATGAAGACGGGGCCGTGCCAGCCGGCAGGAGGCGCCCCGAAGGCGTCCGCGCCGGCCGCGTGGGTTGCGGCGAGCGCCGCGCCGAACCGCCGTGCCGCCTCCGGCGTCGGGCGGGTCTCGTGCACGGCCCCGAGCGCGATGCGGCCCGGCGAGACCGACTCGACGGACACGATCCTCGAGCCCCCGCCGGGTGTGGCCTCGGCGAGCCACGCGAGGCCGGCCGCCTCGGCCTCGAAGAAGTCGTCGGGGGCGTCGGCGCGCTGCTTCACGTGCGAGGTCACGTGGATAGCATGCCCCCATGACCGAGGCCCCGACCACGACCCGCACCCCGACGCAGACCCGGGCGTACCGGAGCGGGCGGCTCGTGGTGCAGGGGTTCCCCCTCGCCGACGTCAGCGACCACCTCGAGACCGAGGGCTGCACGGTGTGGGTCGACCTCACCGACCCGACCGCGGCGGACTTCGACGACCTCGAGGACGAGCTGGGGCTGCACGAGCTCGCCGTCGAGGACGCCCTGCAGGACGGCCAGCGGCCGAAGGTCGACCGCTACGAGAACCACCTCTTCACGGCGCTCTACGACGTCTCGTTCGACGCGGCGTCGGGCGAGCTGGCGACGAGCGAGGTCAAGGCGTTCCTGACCGCCAAGGCGCTCGTGACCATCCACCACGCCGACTTCGACGTCTCCCGGCTCGAGAAGGCGTTCGACCAGAGCCCCGACCTCGCGGCTCACGGCGTCTCCTTCTTGCTGTGGGGCGTCCTCGACGTCGTCGTCGACCGCCACTTCGAGGCCGTCGACGCGCTGGACGACGAGATCGAGGGCATCGCCGACGACCTGTTCGACCCGGCGCCGCGCACCCTCGACGTGCAGAAGCGCTCGTTCGCGCTGCGCAAGAGCCTGGTGCGGCTGCGGCGCGTCGCCTCTCCGATGCGCGAGGTGCTCAACACGCTGCTGCGCCGCGACCTGCACGACCTCGACCCGGTGATGCAGCCCTACTACCAGGACGTCTACGACCACGTGGTCCGGGTCGCCGAGCAGAACGACTCGCTCCGCGACCTCGTCTCGACCATCCTCGACACCAACCTCAACCTGCAGTCGAACCGGATGAACGGGATCATGAAGAAGGTGACGAGCTGGGCGGCGATCATCGCGGTGCCCACCGCCATCACCGGCTTCTACGGCCAGAACGTGCCCTACCCCGGCTTCAGCACGGTCGGGGGCTTCGTCACCTCGTGCGTGCTCATCGTCGGCGTGGGCGGCGTGCTCTGGTGGCAGTTCCGCAAGCGCGACTGGCTGTAGCCGGCGGCTGGCCCGGACCCTCGAGCCGACCCAGGAGGCGGTCGCCCGGCCCCGGGGACGTTCCCCGGCCGTTCGCCCGACGTTCACCCCTGCTCGGCTCCCCCGCCGCGGGCCCGGTCGTAGCCTGGCCGCGTGATCACGGTCGGAACGAGCACGTCCTGCGTCTCCCCGCTCCCCGTCGACGAGGCGTTCCGCCTCGCGAGGACCACCGGCTTCGACGGGGTGGAGGTGATGGTGACCGCCGACCGGGCGAGCCGGGACGCCCGGCTCTTGCGCGCCTCCTCGGCCCGTTGGGGGCTGCCCGTGCTCTCGGTGCACGCACCGGTGCTGCCGCTCGCGCACTTCGCGCTCGGCCGCGACCAGGGCGAGAAGCTGCGGCGCTCGGCCGAGCTGGCCGCCGACCTCGGCGCGGCCACCGTGGTCGTCCACCCGCCGTTCCGCTGGCAACGTCGGCACGCCGCGCGGTTCCTCGACCTGGTCCGGGAGCTGGCTGCCGCGACGGGCGTCGAGCTCGCGGTCGAGAACATGTTCCCGTGGCGGCTGGGGCCCGTCGTCGCCGACGTCTACTCCCCCGGGCACGACCCCTCGGCCCTCGCCGTCGACGCGGCCGTGCTCGACTTCTCGCACGCCGCCGTCGCCGGGCGGGACGCGCTCGACCTCGCGCTGGCCCTCGGCCCGCGCCTCCGTCACGTGCACCTCTGCGACGGGGTCGTCTCGACGCGGCCGGGCGGCCTCGTCGACCAGCACCTGGTGCCGGGCACGGGCGACCAGCCGGTCGCCGAGGTGCTCGGGCACCTGGCACGGTCGGGCTGGTCCGGGTCGGTCGTCGCCGAGGTGCACGCCCGCGGCCGGGCGACGGACGAGGCGGCGCTCACGGACATGCTGAGGCGCACGCTGAGGCACGCACGAGCAGCTCTGGCCGCCGGCACCGCGTCCTCGGGCGCCGCGTCCGCAGACACCGCGTCCGCGGGCGGAGCCTCGGCGGCCTACGCCCCGACCAGCACCGTGGCGACGACGGCGAGCGGCACGGCGACGACCGCGACCCCGAGCCCGCCGAGCACGACGCCGCGCCACCTCACCTCGACGCCCATCGAGGTCAGCCGCCCGTGCCAGAGCAGCGTCGCGAGCGAGGCCCAGGGCGCCACGAGGCAGCCGACGTTGACGCCGACGAGCACGGCGACGAGCCGCAGCGGCGAGCCGGCGACGGGCTCGAGGGCGAGGTAGGCAGGCAGGTTGTTCGCGACGTTGGCGGCGGCCGCGCTGCCGGCGGCGAGGCGCAGCAGGTCGGGCAGCCCGTCGCCGGAGCCGACGAGCACGGCGAGCGCGTCGGCGAGCCCGAGCGAGTGAGCCGCCTCGACGACGACGAAGAGGCCGCTGGCGAAGACGATCGTGCCCCAGGGGACGAGGCCGAGCCGCAGCGTGGAGGGGCGCCGCACGGCGGTGACGACGACGAGGACGAGCGCCGCGACGGCCGCCGGGATCCAGACCTCGATCCCGCTGACGAGCGCGGGCACGAGCAGCGCCACGGAGACGGCGGCCACGACGAAGAGCACGCGGTCGCCCGCCTCCTCCCGCCCGGGAGCCTCGAACCGCCCGCTCAGCTCGCGGCGGTAGCGCAGGCCGACGGCGGCCACCGGCACGACGGCGGCGACCACGGCCGCCGGCGCCACGAGCGCGGCGAAGGAGGCGGGCGACGGCGACCCGAGGGCGTCGAGGGCCAGCAGGTTGGTCAGGTTCGACACCGGCAGCAGCATCGAGCCGCAGTTCGCGAGCCACACCGTCGTGAGGGCGAACGGCATCGGCGGCAGCCCGACGCGCCGGGCGACGAGCACCACCACGGGGGTGAGCAGCACGGCGGTCGTGTCGAGCGACAGGAAGATCGTGCAGCCGAGCGCGAGCGCGACGACGAAGGCCCAGAGCACGACGACCCGGCCGCGCGCCGCTCGTGCCGCGAAGCCGGCCAGCCACGAGAAGAGGCCCGCCTCGGCCGCGAGCTCCGACACGATCGTCAGCGCGACGACGAAGCCGAGCACCGGCGCCACGCGCTCGACGAGCGTGCCCAGCTCGTCGAGCGTGAGCACCCCGGCGAGCAGGGCGACGAGCCCGACGACGAGCAACGCTGCTCCGAGCACGGCAGTGCGCACCAGGTCTCCTCCGGCCGACGAGCCCGGACCGGGCGAGCCGGGCAGCTCACCCTACGACCCCACGCGGTGCACGCACTGCACCGATCCGCCCCGGTGCGCTCCGCGGCCTGACGAGTACGGTGGAGGCACCGATCACCAGGAGAGAACCGTGCGCAAATTCCTTTTCAACGGAGCGATCATCAGCTCGCTCTTCTCGGGCGTCAGCCTGCTCAAGAGCCTCAGCTCCGGCCCCCGCGACTGGCGGCTGCTGCTCACCGCCGTGGCCTGGGCGGCCACGACGGCCATCGCGGTCGGCAACGTGGTTGAGGCCGCGAACGAGAACGACTGACCGTTCCGCCCCCGGCCGGCTGACCTGCCGGCGCAGGCACGAAGGAGGCGCGTCCCCGACCGGGGGCGCGCCTCCTTCGTGCGTAGAGACCGGGCTCAGCGGTCGGGGCGACCCGTCGGACGGCCGTCGAACGAGCGGTCGACGTGGGGGTCGCGCTCGTCCTCGGCGCCCATCGTCGCGGCGTAGGGCCGCGGCTCGGGGTCGGCGTCGCGCTGGACAGGGATCGCCTGGGTGAAGAGCTGCGTGCGCTCCGACCCGGCGTTCTCGCCCGAGAACAGGCCGCCCGACTCTGAGGTCGACCGGGACGGACGGCGCGTCGTCGGCTCGGGCTCTGCCTCGACCGTCTGGACGCGGGTGCGCGGCACGGCCTGGGGCGAGACGCGGTGCAGCCACGAGACGAGGTCCTCGCGCACGAGGCAGCGCAGGTCGAAGAGGGTGCCGGCGTCCTTGGCGGTGACGAGCACCCGGACGCGCACCCAGCCGCCGGTCGCGTCGGTCACCTGGAGCACCTTCGTCCGGCGGTCCCAGAGGTCGGTGCGCTCGAGGATGCGGTCGAGCTCGTCGCGCATCGCCCCGGGGTCGACGCGCCAGTCGAGGTCGAGCTCGACGGCGCCGAGCAGCTCGCTGTTGCGGCGGGTCCAGTTCTCGAACGGCGTGGTGGTGAAGTAGGTCGACGGCAGCACGAGACGACGGTCGTCCCAGATGTGCACGACCACGTACGAGAGCGTGATCTCCTCGATCAGGCCCCACTGCCCCTCGACCACCACGACGTCGTCGATGCGGATCGCGTCGCTGAAGGCGAGCTGGATCCCCGCGAACACGTTCGCGAGGGTCGACTGCGCGGCGAGCCCCGCCACGACCGAGACGAGCCCGGCGCTGGCGAGGACGCTCGCACCGACCGCCTCGACCCCGGGGAAGCCGAGCAGGATCGCCCCCGCCGCGATGACCACCACGACCACCATCGTGAGGCGACGGAGGATCAGCACCTGCGTCCGCACCCGCCGCGCGATCCGGTTGTCGGCGGTGTCGATCCGGTACCGCGCGAGCCCGAGGTCCTCGAAGAACAGGGCCAGCGCGCCGACGAACCAGGCCACGACCACGATCACCGCACAGCGGAAGAGCTGGGCGACGACCTCCTCGCCGGCGTACGGCGAGCCCAGCAGGGCAGGCAAGGAGGTGCGGAGGGCGATCGTGAGGAGGACGACCAGCAGCGTCCAGCGGAACGGGCGGCGCATGCGCTCGACGAGCGCCTTCGCCCACTCCTTCTTCTTGGCGACGAGCCCCACGACGAGGCCGACGACCGCCGAGACGACGAAGGTGAGCACGACGGCCGCGGCCACCGAGATGAGCAGTTGGATCCAAGGCATCCGTCCACCCTGTCGCACCGGGAGGACGCCCGACCGACCTCGGTGCCGTCAGACTGGGACCGTGAGTCGATCCACAGGTTCCCGTCACGGCGACGCCACGCCCTCGTCACCTCCCGGACGCCGGCGCCGCGCGGCCCCCCGCAGCCGCACGCGTCGCGTGCTGAAGGGCGTCGCGCTCGTCCTGTTCGCCGTGGTCGTCCTCGTGGCGACCGGCTTCTTCGTCTGGGCGAAGACGCCGATGTCGGCCACCGCCTCCTCACTGGCCGCCGTCGCGGACGACCCTCGGGTCGACGTCGCCGACCAGCCCGACGTCGTCGTGCTGCGCCCGGCCCGGACCACGGCGCTCGACCAGGGACTCGTCTTCGTCGCAGGCGCCCGCGTCGACCCGCAGGCCTACGAGCAGGTGCTCGCCGGCCTCGTCGCCACGGGCGTCACCGTCGTCGTCGAGCGCCCCGTGCTCGGCTTCGGCATCCTCGACCCGCGTCCGCTCTCGCACTTCACCGACCTCGCGCCCGAGGTCACGAACTGGGCCGTGGGCGGTCACTCCCTCGGCGGGGTGCGGGCCTGCCAGTACGCTGCCGACGACCCGGCGGTCGACGGGCTGGTGCTCTTCGGCTCGTACTGCGCGACGACCGACCTGTCGGGCCGGGACGACCTGCCCGTCCTCAGCCTCGGGGGCGGCCAGGACGGCCTGAGCACGCCGGACGACATCGAGCGCTACCGCGACATGCTGCCCGACGACGCGACGGTCGTCGAGATCCCGGGCCTCGCCCACGCGCAGTTCGGCAGCTACGGTGCCCAGCCGGGCGACGGCGAGCCGTCGATCAGCGACGAGGAGGCGCGGTCACGGATCGACCGCGAGCTCACGTCGTTCTTCGCCGGCGTGGGCGACTGACGGGGCGCGGGAGGCAGCGTCAGACGGAGCGCTTGCGGAGGCGCAGCGCCTCGAGCGCCATGCCGAGCGTGGCGTAGCGGCCGACCTCCTCGGCCCAGGCGGGGTTCGGGCCCTTCAGCGCCACGTGCACGCCGCCCTCGTCCCTGACGTGGCCGAGGACGCGGTCGGGGGTCGAGACCTGGACCAGCCCGCCGGAGACGATCCGGGTGCTGAGCTGCGCGCTGCGGCGGAGGGGCTCGACGGCGATCGTGGTCACGGGGTGGTGCCTTTCGTGGGGGACGTGCGTGACCGACGGTACCCGCGCCTCCCCTGTTCTCTCCTGGGGTCCAGCCGTGCGTCCCCGGTGGTCCGCCTGTGCGGACGCCCGGAACCGGGGTACGACGACGCCCCGCCCGGCAGAGCCGGACGGGGCGAGATCGTGCCCGCAGGGCGCGGGACGAGGAGGTTCGGGTCAGCTGGTGAGGCCGTCCACGTAGTCCTGGTTCTCGGCGATCCACTCGTCGACGACCTCGGTGTAGTCGCTGCCGTCGACACCGCTGTTGAACATGGCGTTCTCGAGCGACGAGAGGGTCTCGGTGTCCATCTCGAAGCCCTCGAGCCACTCGGTCAGCTGCGGGAAGTTCGCCGTGAAGCTCTTGCCGCCGAACGAGTGGATGCCCTCGGCGTCGCCGAGCGTGCCCTTCGGGTCGGCGAGGTCCTTGATCGGGAACGCGTCGTACGCCCAGTGCGGGCTCCACAGGGTCACGGCGATGTTCTCGCCGGCCTCGGTGGCGCTCTTCAGCTCGGTGAGCATGGCGGCCGTGGACGAGGTCTGCAGCTCGAGGGCGTCGATGCCGTAGTCGGGGATGGTCGCGTCCTGCACGGCCGTCGTCAGGCCGGCGCCGGGCTCGATGCCGACGATCGAGCCGCCGAAGAGGTCGGCGTTCGCGTTCAGCTCCTCGAGCGAGTCGATCGGGGCGTCGGCGTTGACCGCGACGGCGAGCTTGGCGTCGTCGTTCCACGCGCCGAGGTCGGTCAGGTCGTCGCCGTACTGCTCGACGTAGTCCGCGTGGGTGGTCGGCAGCCAGGTGTCGAGCACGACGTCGTAGTCGTCGGTGGTGAGGCCCGAGTAGACGGGAGCGACGTCGGCCATCTGCAGGTTGACCGTGTAGCCCTCGTCCTCGAGCACCGACTTCCAGAGCCACGACGCGGCGATGCCCTCGTCCCAGCCGTTGAAGACGGCCAGCTCGACGACGCTCTTGTCGCCGTTGTCGAGCGTCTCGGCCGACGACGAGCTGCCGGGAGGCGAGCAGGCGGCGAGGCCGAGGACGGCGGTGGTGCCGAGGGCGACGGAGGCGGCGATGGTGCGCTTCTTCATGGGTGTCCTTCCGGGGACGATCGGTGTGTTCGAGGTGCTGGTGCGGGTGCTGGTGCTGGTGACGGGCTGCGGGCTCACGCGCCGGCCCCGACGGGGACGGGCTGCTCGCTGTCGGCGGTGCGCGCCTCCTGGGTGCTCGGCGACGGGGCGGGAGCGTCATCCCGGCCCGTGCCGCTGCGGAGCGGACGTCGCCGTGCGCGGCGATCGGCACCCAGGGCCGCCGTCATCCGGTCGAGGATGATCGCGAGCACGACGACCGAGATGCCGGCCTCGGCGCCGAGGGCGATGTCGATGCGGTTGAGGCTCGCGACGATGTCGCCGCCGAGCCCGCCCGCGCCGACCATGCCGGCGATGACCACCATCGAGAGCGAGAGCATGATGACCTGGTTGACGCCGGCCATGATGCTCGGCTTCGCGAGCGGCAGCTGGATCTGGCGGAGGATGCGCCACGGCGACGAGCCGAACGCGTGGCCCGCCTCCACCACCTCCTTGTCGACGCCCCGGATGCCGAGCTCGGTCAGACGGACGCCGGGGGCCATCGCGAACACGACGGTCGCGACGATGCCGGGGACGACGCCGATCCGGAACAGCAGCAGGGCGGGGATCAGGTAGACGAACGCCGGCGTCGTCTGCATGAAGTCGAGGACGGGCCGGATGATCTGCGACGCCAGGTTCGACTTGGCCGCGAGCACGCCGAGCGGGATGCTCAGCACGATGGCCACCGCGCCGGCGACGAGCACCAGGGCCAGGGTCGACATCGCGTTCTCCCACTGGCCGAGGGTGCCGATGAACAGCAGCCCGGCCGCCGTGCCGAGGCCGAATTTCCAGCCCTTCGCGACGAAGGCCAGGGCAGCGATCACGACGACGACCGCCCAGAAGGGAGGCGCGCTGAGGAAGTACTCGACCCACTCGTAGAAGAAGGTCACGATCGCGCGGATCACGGAGAAGAAGCCGCCGAGGTGGGTGGTGACCCAGTCGACGACGACGGCGACGGCGTCGCCGAAGGGGATGCGCAGGTACTCGTTCATCGGAGGGCTCCCTCGGTGGTCGCGGTCGGGACGCCGGCAGGCGCCGCGAGGGTCTCGTCGAGCTCGCTCTCGGAGTAGCGGGTCACGGGCTCGAGCACCGGGATCGGCGACGTCGAGGTGTCGACCCCGCCGAGGGCGGCCAGCAGCGTGACGCGCGGGATGACGCCGATCAGGCGGTCGCGGTCGTCGACCACGGCGATGGGCAGGGGGCTCTCGACGGCGAGCTCGAAGAGGTCGACCAGGGCGGCGTCGGGGCCCACCTTCGCGAACTCCGCGTTGACGATCGAGGCGAGGTCGGCGTCGGCGGCCTTGACCTGGCGCATCACGTGGCCGTCGCGCACCCAGCCGAGCAGCTTCCGGTCGCGGCCGAGCACGAACAGCGCCGCGGTCTGCAGGTCGCGGAGGGTGCGGAGCGCGCCGCGCGGGCCGGCGGTCAGCTGGACGACGGCGCGGGCCGGCTCCATCACGCTCGACGCGGTGAGCACCCTGGCGCGGTCGACGTCCTGCACGAACTGGGCGACGTAGTCGTTCGCCGGGTCGGTGAGGATGTCCTCCGGCGTGCCGATCTGGACGATGCGGCCGTCGCGCATGACGGCGATCCGGTCGCCGAGGAACATCGCCTCGTTGAGGTCGTGCGTGATGAAGACGATGGTCTTGCCGAGCGTCGCCTGCAGCTCGAGCAGCTGCTCCTGCATCTCGCGGCGGATCAGCGGGTCGAGGGCGCTGAACGCCTCGTCCATCAGCAGGATGTCGGTCTCGGCGGCGAGGGCGCGGGCCAGACCGACGCGCTGCTGCATGCCACCCGACAGCTCGGAGGGCAGCTTGTCCTCCCAGCCGCCGAGGCCGACGACCTCGGTCATCTCCCTCGCCTTGGCGAGACGGTCGGCCTTGGGGACGCCCTGGACCTCGAGGCCGTAGGCGACGTTGTCGAGCACGGTGCGGTGCGGCAGCAGTGCGAAGTGCTGGAACACCATCGACACGTTCTGACGCCGCACCTCGCGGAGGCGCGCGGCGGGCACGTCGGAGATGGCGGACCCCGACACCTCGACCGAGCCGGACGTGGGCTCGAGCAGGCCGTTGAGCATCCGGATGAGCGTCGACTTGCCGGAGCCGGACAGGCCCATCACGACGAAGATCTCGCCGGGCTGCACGTCGAAGGAGGCGTCGATGACGGCGGCCGTGCCGAGGGACGCGGCCTCGGCTCGGGTGGCGCCCGCCTCCAGGCGGGTCACGGCGTCCTTGGGGCGGCGGCCGAACACCTTGTACAGGTTCCGGGCTCGCACTGCGGGGGTGGTGGTCACGGGCTCTCCATGCGCACGCCGAGAGGGGCGTCCGGCCGCTCGGGCCGGAGCCGTCGGCGGCGTCCAGGTCGGGCGGACGGGTCGACGGCACGTGCGGGACGGACCGGCTCAAGCGGCGCGTGACCGGCGTCGTGCCTGGTCTGCCTCGCGAACCCGTACCCCGCTGGGCCGGTCACGGGACCGGCGCCTGCGCCACCAGACCGTACGTCGTCGCGGCCCGGTGGTCGTGGGGGCCGGCGGCAGCGCGTCCTGATGATGACGGACCCGGGTGACCGGGTCGACACGACGGTAGCGTGGACGACACGTGACGACCAAGTCGCCGACCCCCTCCCGGGGGACCGTGCGCGTCCCCCGCGACGGCGTGTCGCCCGTGCCTGCGGGGATCTCGATCGAGACCCCATCGTTACAGAGCCTGCACGCACCGGGCCGCGCCTCCTGGTCCCGCGCGCTGCGGCGAGGGAAGGTGCACATCGTGCACCGAGGGGTCTACGGTCGTCCCATGACGAGCCCCTCGAACGAGGGTGGCCGCGCCGCCGCCCCCGACCACGTTCCCCAGGATTTCTCGCACGAGCAGGAGGGGTTCCACCAGGGGCTGAAGCCGCGCCAGCTGCAGATGATCGCCATCGGCGGTGCGATCGGGACAGGACTGTTCCTCGGCGCCGGCGGCCGGCTCGCCTCGGCGGGCCCCGCGCTGGCGATCGTCTTCGCGATCTGCGGCGTCTTCGCCTTCTTCATCCTCCGCGCCCTCGGCGAGCTCGTGCTGCACCGCCCCTCCTCGGGGTCGTTCGTCTCGTACGCCCGCGAGTTCTTCGGCGAGAAGGCCGCGTACGCCGCCGGCTGGATGTACTTCCTGAACTGGGCGATGACCGCCATCGTCGACGTCACCGCCGTCGCCCTCTACCTGCACTACTGGAGCGCCTTCACGTCGGCGCCCGACTGGCTGCTCGCCCTCGTGGCGCTGGCCGTCGTGCTCTCGGTCAACCTGCTGGCCGTCAAGGTGTTCGGCGAGATGGAGTTCTGGTTCGCGATCATCAAGGTCGCGGCGCTCGTGGTGTTCCTCGTCGTGGGCGTCGTGTGGCTCGCGGCGTCGTTCCCCGTGACGAGCGGGGGCGAGTCGATCGACACGGGCTGGTCGGTGATCGCGGCGAGCGGGATCCTGCCGAACGGCCTCCTGCCCGCGGTCATCGTCATCCAGGGCGTCGTGTTCGCCTACGCCGCGATCGAGCTCGTCGGCACCGCCTCCGGCGAGACGCAGCACCCCGAGAAGGTCGTCCCCCGGGCGATCAACACCGTCATCATCCGCATCGCGGTGTTCTACGTCGGCAGCCTGGTGCTGCTGTCGCTGCTGCTGCCGTACACGTCGTACGAGGCCGGCCAGAGCCCGTTCGTCACCTTCTTCGGCAGCATCGGCAGCCCCGAGGTGGGCGAGGTGGCCGGCTCGATCATGAACTTCGTGGTCGTCACCGCCGCGCTCTCGAGCCTGAACGCCGGCCTCTACTCGACCGGCCGCGTGCTGCACTCGATGGGCATGAACGGCTCGGCACCGAAGTTCACGACGAAGATGTCGAAGGGCGGCGTGCCCTTCGGCGGCATCCTGCTCACCGCGAGCATCACCCTGTTGGGCGTCGTGCTGAACGCGGTCGTCGGCGCGAACACCGCGTTCGAGATCGTCCTCAACATCGCCTCGCTCGGCATCCTGACCGCGTGGGGCACGATCATCCTCTGCCAGATGCGACTGCGGCAGTGGGCCAAGCAGGGCAAGGCCGAGGAGCCGTCGTTCCGCCTGCCCGGCGCGCCCGTGACGAGCTACCTCACGCTGGCCTTCCTGCTGGCGGTCGTCGTGCTGATGGCGATCGACTGGCCGATCGGCTCGTTCACCGTCATGTCGCTCGTCGTCATCATCCCGCTGCTGATCCTCGGCTGGCACCTCCAGCGCGACCGCATCCTCGCGGCGGCACGGCTGCGCGAGGGCATGACGGGCCCCTACCCGGTCACTGGTCGCGACGCGTCGTCGCAGCTGCCCCGCGACGACCGCGGACAGGACTAGACCGCGGCGCTCGGGCAGCCGAGGTCAGAAGAGGGGCCAGGGGACGGCGGGCGCTTGGCCCTCGGGCTCGGGGAAGGCGCCCGTCGACCGGAGGCGGGCGCACCGTGCCTGGAGGGCTGCGAGCTCGGCCTCGGTGACCAGCCCGCCGAGGACGGCCCCCAGCTCGCCGCCGAGCTGCCGCTCGACCCGGGCCACGCCGTCGAGCTCGTCGCTCGTCAGGGGCTCGCCGGCCCAGCCCCAGAGGACGGTGCGGAGCTTGTGCTCGACGTGCAGGGTCAGGCCGTGGTCGACTCCGTGTCGTCGGCCGTCCGGCATCGCCAGGACGTGGGCGCCCTTGCGGTCCGCGTTGTTCACGACGACGTCGAAGACGGCCATCCGGCGGAGGGCGGCAGAGTCCTCGTGCACGAGCGCCACCGGCTCGTCGTCCTCGTCGAGGCCCTCGAGCACCGTGCGCCAGCCGTCCTCGGGCACGTCGGCCGAGGGCAGCAGGTCGACGGCGTCCTGCTCGGGATCGACGTCGCACCAGAGCTGCACCATGCCGGGGCCGAGCGGGCCGTCACGGAGCCAGGTGCGCGGGACGACGTCCCAGCCGAGCGCCTCGGACACGTGCCAGGAGGCGACCTCCCGGGAGGCGAGGTCGCCGTCCGGGAAGTCCCACAGGGGTCGCTCGCCCGCGACCGGCTTGTAGACGACGACCACGCCCTCGACCTCGCCGACGAACGTCGCGTTGGAGGCGGTGGTCACCCGGCCCGTGAGCGTCAACTCCCCCGTCACCAGGTCGGGCCCGGTCGTCACCAGGAGTCGCCGGGGACGGCGCAGACGTGGCCCTCGGGATCCATGGGCGCGCCGCAGAGGGGGCAGAGCGGACGACCGGCGCCCACGACCTCGAGGGTGCGGGCGGCGAAGGCCCTGGCGGTGCCGACGGGGAGCCGCAGGGTCATCATCTCGACGGGCTCGACGGCGTCGTCCGCATCGAGGTCGACGTCGAGGTCGTCGTCGCCGGGATCGGCGAGGGGGTAGGCCTCGACGACGACCTGGGCGGTGGACGGGTCCCAGCCGAGGCTCAGGGCGCCGACGCGGAACTCGGCCTCGACCGGCTGGTCCAGGGGCGCGTGGTCGACGAGCTCGTCGGGCGTCGTCTCGGGCACGCTGGCGGGGTTGCCCTCGACGCGGCGCACCTCGTCGAGGATCTCGTCGATCTTGTGGGCGAGGACGGCGGACTGCTCCTTCTCGAGGGCGACGCTGACGACACGTCGGCCGTCGCGGGCCTGGAGGTAGAAGGTGCGGGCTCCGGGAAGCCCGACGGTGCCGACGACGACGCGGTCGGGCCAGTCGAACCCGTGGACGATGGTGGGCATGACGCCATCCTACGAGCGGTGCGGACGGGTGTCCGGGGCCGGCTCTCAGACGGTGCCCGCGCCTCCCCCGACTGCGGCGTCGGCGCTCGGCGCCGAGCCTCGCAGCCAGCTGAGGTCGCCTCCGTCGGTGTTGGTGGCGAGGACGTCGGTGCGGTGCGCGCCGTAGCGGAGGATCGACACCGAGGCAGGTCCGACCGAGATGCGCTGGAACAGGTCCAGGTGCACGCCGAGCGCATCGGCGAGGACGGACTTGACGACGTCTCCGTGGCTGACCGCGAGCCAGACGGCTCCCGGCCCGTGCTCCTGCTCGACCGCGGCGTCGTGGGCGCGGATCGCGCTCACGGCGCGGTGCTGCATGCCCGACATCGTCTCGCCGCCCGGGAAGGTCACGGCCGAGGGCTGGCGCTGGACCGTCTGCCAGAGGTCCTCGCCCGCGAGCTCCGAGAGGGGCCGGCCCTGCCAGTCCCCGTAGTCGCACTCGGTGATCGCGGCGTCGACCAGCACGCTGAAGGCGGCGTCGGCGGACTGCTGCGCCACGATGGCCTCGGTCGTCTCCCGACACCGCTCGAGCGGAGAGGTCACGACCCGGGCGAAGGGCACCACGGCGAGCCGCGCCCCGGTCGCGGCGGCCTGCTGCCGTCCGACCTCGTCGAGGAGCACCCCGGCAGTCCGCCCCGCGAGCACCCCCGTCGCGTTCGCCGTCGTCCGCCCGTGCCGCACCACCACAACAGTCGCCATCCCGCCACCCTAGGCCCGCCCCGCCCTTCCCCTCCCCGGCCCCCGACCCATCTCTCGCCGAAGGAGGCCGGCGAAGCGCCGCCCGACTCACCTGTCGCCGAAGGGGGCCAGCGAAGCGCCGCCCGACTCACCTGTCGCCGAAGGGGGCCAGCGAAGCGCCGCCCGACTCACCTGCCGCCGAAGGGGGCCAGCGAAGCGCCGCCCGACTCACCTGTCGCCGAAGGGGGCCAGCGAAGCGCCGCCCGACTCACCTGTCGCCGAAGGGGGCCAGCGAAGCGCCGGCCGACTCACCTGTCGCCGAAGGGGGCCAGCGAAGCGCCGCCCCGAGCCCCGACGCACCAGCACCTGGCGGCACGAGTCTCGGCACCGCCCGACCCGAGCCGCACGTCGCCGGAGGCGACGAAAGGCATGCAAAAAATCCCCCGCGAAGAAGCGAAGCTTCGAACACGGGGGACCCATTTTTTGTTCGTGCACCCCCTCGGACTTGAACCGAGAACCCACTGATTAAGAGTCAGTTGCTCTGCCAATTGAGCTAGAGGTGCGTGCTGCGCGGCGTGGCGCAACGAGGAATGACTCTAGCATGAGAATCGACCCCCTGAGAACCACCGGCGCCCCTGCGCGCTGCCAGATCGGAGCACCATGTCCACGAAGCTCGAGAAGGGCGCCGCGGCGCCTTCGTTCACCCTCGACGACGAGTCGGGCGCGCCCGTCTCCCTGTCGGACTTCGTGGGTCGCAAGGTGATCGTGTACTTCTACCCGGCGGCGTCGACGCCGGGCTGCACGACGCAGGCGTGCGACTTCCGCGACAACATCAACTCGTTGGCGGGCTCGGGTTACCAGGTGCTGGGCGTGTCGAAGGACGCTCCGGAGGCGCTCCGCCGGTTCAAGGACGAGCAGGGCCTGAACTTCCCCCTGCTGTCCGACCCGGAGCTGACGGTGCACCAGGAGTACGGCGCCTGGGGCGAGAAGAACAACTACGGCCGCGTCGTCACCGGCACGATCCGGTCGACGTTCGTGCTCGACGAGCAGGGCGTGGTGCAGCTCCCGTTGTACAACGTGAAGGCGACGGGCCACGTGGCCTCGCTGCGGAAGAAGCTCGGCCTCGACTGAGCCTCCCCGACGACGCCTCGCCCCGCCGCGCCCCTTCAGTAGGTGCGAGGCGGGGCGTCGTCACGTGCGGAGGTCACGGCGACGACGCTGGGGACGAGCAGCAGCACCACGACGAGCACGGCGGGCACGATGAGCCAGAGCCCCACGGAGGGGTTGGCGAAGGTGCCCTGCAGGCTGCCGACGCCGACGGCGATCTGCAGCACCTGCCACACGATCGCGGCTCCCCGGATCCAGCCTCGGCCCCGGAGCGCGCCGACGACGATGGCGCCGAGCCAGACCGTGGCGATGAGAGTGAGCAGCAGGATCGCCGCGGCGGCCGCGTAGGAGTCGGGCTGCACCGTGAGGATCTCGATCAGGAGGTACGCCGTCGCCACGGCGAGCAGCGCAGCCTCGGCCGCGAGCAGCAGGACGAGCAGCCAGAAGAGGGCGGGACGTGACGGTGTCGCAGAACGACCTGTCCTCTCGGGAGGGGTGTCTCCGGACTGCTCGGTCACGCTCGATCCCTCCTGAGAATCCTTGATCTGGCGGTTCCAGTATGCGACCATATTCGAGGTCGAAGTGACGCGTACGTCGTGGTGCGCGCCTCCCAATGAATCGAAGTCTCTCGGCTTTCTTCCCCCCACCGGAACCCGGCGCTTCGACGTGCCCGGTCCAGCACCCAAAGGAGTACCCATCGATGGATTGGCGTGACAAAGCCGCCTGCCTGACCGCTGACCCGGAGCTGTTCTTCCCGGTCGGCAACACGGGCCCCGCTGTGGACCAGATCGACAAGGCCAAGACCGTCTGCGGTCGCTGCACGGTCACGGAGACCTGCCTGCAGTACGCCCTGGAGACCAGTCAGGACTCCGGCGTCTGGGGCGGGCTCAGCGAGGACGAGCGCCGAGCGCTGAAGCGCCGCGCCGCCCGCGCCCGCCGCGCCAGCTAGGCGACGGCAGGACGACCACGAGGCCGGCTCCCCCACGGGGAGCCGGCCTCGTCGTGTCCGGGCCCGCGAGCCGTCACGCCCAGCGCGTCAGGCCTCAGCCGTCAGGACCGGGTCAGCCACCGGAACGGGATCTCGATGGTGACCTCGGTGCCGTTCCCGACGAGCGTGTGCCAGTCGATGGTGCCGCCGAGCTCGCCCTGGATGAGCGTCCGGACGATCTGCGTGCCCAGTCCGGAGCCGACCTTGCCCTCGGGCAGGCCGACGCCGTCGTCGCGCACCTTCACCGTCAGCTGCTCGTCGTCCCGTTCGGCCGAGATCTCGACGACCCCGTCGCGACCGTCGAGGCCGTGCTCGACGGCGTTGGTCACGAGCTCGGTGAGCGCCAGCGCCAAGGGGGTCGCGTACTCGCTCGGGAGCGCGCCGAAGCTGCCGGTCCTGGTGGGTCGCACGGTGGTGGCGTGGCTCGACGCCACCTCGGTGATCAACATGAGGACCCGGTCGAAGACCGTGTCGAAGTCCACGTTCTGGCTGAGCCCCTCGGACAGGGTGTCGTGCACGACGGCGATGGAGGCCACACGGCGCATGGCCTGGGTCAGGGCCTCGCGGGCCACGTCCGTGTGCGTCCGTCGGGCCTGGATCCGCAGCAGCGACGCGACGGTCTGCAGGTTGTTCTTGACGCGGTGGTGGATCTCGCGGATCGTCGCGTCCTTCGTGATGAGCTCGCGCTCCTGGTGACGCAGCTCGGTGACGTCGCGGCAGAGCACGACGGCGCCCACGCGCTCGCCCTTGTCGCGCAGCGGGATGGCACGCAACGAGACCGTCACGCCTCGCGCCTCGATGTCGGTGCGCCACGGCGCCCGCCCCGTGACGACGAGCGGGAGCGACTCGTCGATGACGAGCTTGCCCTGCAGCAGCCCGGTCGTCACCTCGGCCAGCGACTCGCCCTCGAGCTCGCCGGCGAAGCCCATCCGGTTGAACGCCGACAGGCCGTTCGGGCTCGCGAAGGTGACCATGCCGTCGACGTCGAGGCGGAGCAGGCCGTCGGAGGCGCGGGGGGCGCCCCGTCGAGGGCCGGTCGGGGCCCCGAGATCGGGGAAGTCCCCCGCGGCGATCATCGCGAACAGGTCGTTGCTGCACTGGTTGAAGGTGAGCTCCTGACGGCTCGGCGTGCGCGCCTCGCTCAGGTTCGTGTGTCGCGTGATCACCGCGATGGGCGCCTCCGTCACGTCGGGACGGCTCGCGCCGAGGCGACGGAGGACGGGCACGGCCCGGACGCGGGTGGGGGTCTCCTCGTACCAGTCGGGCGCCGCCGAGTCGACGATGCGCGTCGTCTCGAAGGCCTGCTGGATCTGGGAGCGCCACTCGGGGCGCACCTCCTGGCCGACGAAGTCGCGGTAGAAGAGCGTGGCCGAGCTCGAGGGCCGCGCGTGCGCGACGGCGACGTAGCTGTCGGTGTCCGTGGGGACCCACAGCACCATGTCGGCGAAGGCGAGGTCGGCGAGCAGCTGCCAGTCGCCGACCAGCAGGTGCAGCCACTCGACGTCGGCCTCGCTGGAGCGGCCCTGGGCGAGAACGAGATCACTGAGCGTCGACACCCGCCCAGTCTAGGTCGACCTCCGCCGACCGTCGGCCGTCGGCCGTCGGCCGTGGGCCGCGCGCCCGTCCCGCGTCCACGACTTGTCCACAGCCGCGGCAGGTCGGGACAGACCCGTCTGCACATGTCATATGTTGAACGCCACACCACCGACGAAAGTCCGAGCCCCATGACTCCCCCTCTCGCCCTCCTGTCATCCGAGCCCGACGAGCCACGTGGGCTGGACGAGCCCGAACGACGGACGGACGGGCCTCACCGTCCTGCCGAGCTGTTCCTCGTCGAGCCGCTCCCCCCGGAGCCGCTCCCCCCAGAATCGCTCCCCTCAGAATCGCTCCCCCCGGAGCAGACGGCTCCGCCCGAGCCGGAGCTCGACCCGGGACTGGCCGCCGAGGGCCTCGCCCGCTCGGTGCTCGAGGTGCTCGCCGGCGCTCGTGACCTCCAACAGCTGACCCGCTGGGTCACGGCCGAGGTCCACGCCGTGCTTCGCGCCCGGGTCCAGCTTTCCACCCGGGCGCGCTCCGTGCTCGCCGACCGACCCATCCGGCCCGTCCTCCGGATCGGCACGGTGACGGTCGCCCGTCCCGTTCCGGGTGTCGCCGAGACGGTCGTGGTCGTGCACGGTCGGGGTCGCGCGCGGGCCGTCGCGATCCGGCTGGAGATCGTCTGCGGGCGCTGGCAGGCGAGCGCGCTGCACATCCTCTGACCAGCACAGCCTCTGACGAGCACAGCCTCCGACCGGCACCACGGCACCCCGCCGACGCGCAGACGGCGACGGGGCCGCCCACCGGAGGTGAGCGGCCCCGTCAGGGTCGTGTCGGCAGGGACGTGCCGGCGTCGTCAGGCGTTCTTCTTGCCCGCCGCCCGACGCTCCGCACGGTTGACGGGCGAACCGGCCGCCTCGCCGCCCTGCGCCTGGCCGAAGGCCCCGCGGGCAGCCGGTTTGGACGTGGTCGTCGCCTGCGCGGCCGCGACCTCGGGATCGTCGCCGCGCTCGGCGTCGTCCTGGGCCTTCTGCGCCTTGGCCGTCGCGGCCTGCTCGAGGCGCCCGCGCTGATCGCGGACCTCGACCTCGCCCGCGATGTTCGGAGCGGAGTACTCGAGCTTCGACTGCTGCTTCTCGCCGTCGAGGCCCTTGGCGGCGATGACGGGGGTCTCCGCGGCGCCGACCTGGGACTGGACCTCGACCTCGAGGTTGAACAGGAACCCGACCGACTCCTCGCGGATCTGGCCCATCATGCTCTGGAAGAGCGCGTAGCCCTCGCGCTGGTACTCGACCAGCGGGTCGCGCTGGGCCATGGCCCGCAGGCCGATGCCGTCCTTGAGGTAGTCCATCTCGTACAGGTGGTCGCGCCAGCGCCGGTCGATGACCGACAGCACGACGCGGCGCTCGAGCTCGCGCATCGCGGGCTCGCCCAGAGCTTCCTCGCGGGCTCCGTAGGCGACCTTGGCGTCGGAGAGGATCTCCTGGCCGAGGAAGTCGCGCGTCGCCTTGCCCTTGGAGCCTGCCTCGGTGATGACCTCGTCGATGGTGATCGAGATGGGCCACAGGGTCCGCAGCTCGGTCCAGAGCGCGTCGAGGTCCCAGTCGTCGGGGCTGCCCTCCCCCGTGTGCTGGTCGATGACCTCGTTGACGACGTCCTCGAGGAACCGCTGCGAGCGGTCCTGCAGGTCGTCGCCCTCGAGGATGTGTCGACGGTCGCCGTAGATGGCCTCACGCTGACGGTTGAGGACGTCGTCGTACTTGAGGACGTTCTTGCGGATCTCGGCGTTGCGCGACTCGACCTGCGACTGGGCGGACCGGATGGCACGCCCGACGATCTTGTTCTCGATCGCGAGGTCGTCCGGCACGTTGCCGCGGCCCATCAGCGACTCGGCGGCGCCCGAGTTGAACAGGCGCATCAGGTCGTCCGTGAGCGACAGGTAGAACCGGCTCTCGCCCGGGTCGCCCTGTCGGCCGCTGCGTCCGCGCAGCTGGTTGTCGATGCGTCGCGACTCGTGGCGCTCCGTGCCGAGCACGTAGAGACCGCCGGCCTCGATCACCTTCTCGGCCTCGGTGGCGACCTCGGCCTTCTTGGCCGCGAAGACGTCGTCCCAGGCGGCCTCGTACTCGTCCGGCGTGTCGGAGGGGCTGAGGCCCTTCGTGTTCATCTCCGCGACGGCGAGGAACTCGGCGTTGCCGCCCAGCATGATGTCGGTGCCTCGACCGGCCATGTTCGTCGCGACCGTGACCGAGCCGAAGCGACCGGCCTGGGCGACGATCGCCGCCTCCCTGGCGTGGTTCTTGGCGTTCAGCACCTCGTGCTTGACGCCGCGCTTCGCGAGGAGGCGGGACAGGTACTCGCTCTTCTCGACGCTCGTGGTGCCGACCAGCACGGGCTGGCCCTTCTCGTGGCGCTCCACGATGTCCTCGGCGACCTGCTCGAACTTGGCGGTCTCGTTCTTGTAGACGAGGTCGGTCTGGTCGATGCGCTGCATCGACTTGTTCGTGGGGATGGGGACGACGCCGAGCTTGTAGGTGCTCATGAACTCGGCGGCCTCGGTCTCGGCCGTTCCCGTCATGCCCGAGAGCTTCTTGTAGAGCCGGAAGTAGTTCTGCAGGGTGACGGTCGCGAGCGTCTGGTTCTCCGCCTTGACCTCCACCCCCTCCTTGGCCTCGATGGCCTGGTGGATGCCCTCGTTGTAGCGGCGGCCGCTGAGGATGCGGCCGGTGTGCTCGTCGACGATGAGCACCTCGCCGTTGATCACGACGTAGTCCTTGTCGCGCTTGAAGAGCGCGCTCGCCTTGATGGAGTTGTTGAGGAACGAGATGAGAGGGGTGTTGGCCGACTCGTAGAGGTTGTCGATGCCGAGGTAGTCCTCGACCTTCTCGATGCCGGGCTCGAGCACGCCGACGGTGCGCTTCTTCTCGTCGACCTCGTAGTCGGTGCCGGCGACGAGGCGCTTCGAGATCGTCGCGAACTCGGCGAACCAGCGGTTGGCCTCGCCCGAGGCGGGACCCGAGATGATGAGGGGCGTCCTCGCCTCGTCGATGAGGATCGAGTCGACCTCGTCGACCACGGCGAAGAAGTGGCCGCGCTGGACCATGTCCTGCGACTGCCACGCCATGTTGTCGCGCAGGTAGTCGAAGCCGAACTCGTTGTTCGTGCCGTAGGTGATGTCGGCCGCGTACTGCTCGCGGCGCTCGGCCGGCGTCTGTCCGGCGAGGATGCAGCCGGTCGTCATGCCGAGGGCACGGAAGACACGGCCCATCAGCTCGGACTGGTAGCTCGCGAGGAAGTCGTTGACGGTGATGATGTGCACGCCGCGCGAGGCGATCGCGTTGAGGTAGGCGGCGGTCGTGGCGACCAGCGTCTTGCCCTCACCGGTCTTCATCTCGGCGATGTTGCCGAGGTGGAGCGCCGCGCCGCCCATCAGCTGGACGTCGAAGTGGCGCATGCCGAGGGTCCGCTTCGCGGCCTCCCGGACGGCGGCGAAGGCCTCGGGCAGGAGGTCGTCGAGCGACTCGCCGCCCGCGTAGCGCTCGCGCAGCTCGACGGTCTCGTTCTTGAGCTCGTCGTCCGTGAGCGTCGTGAAGTCGTCCTCGAGCTCGTTGACGGCCGAGGCGTACGCCTTGAGCCTGCGGAGTGTGCGCCCTTCACCGACGCGGAGGACCTTCTCTAGGACGTTGGCCAACGGATGCTCCCTGGTTCTGGACGTGTCCGTCCCCTCGCGGGACGGTCACGGAATGGTGACAAGACTAGCGGCCACCGCCCTGGGAGGAGGAGGGAGGACCGGCGTGGTCCTCCCCTCCTCCCCCGAGGCGTGGCCGCCTGGGTCGACGCCGCGGTGGGGCGTCGGCCGCGTCAGCCGGCGAAGCCCGCCTTCAGGGCCGTCGCCGCCTCCTGCAGCTCTGGGGCGCTCTGGTCGAGGCCGATGACGCCGTAGTCCCACCCCTTGCGGCGGTAGACGACGCTCGGGCGATCGGTCTCGGAGTCGATGAAGAGGTAGAAGTCGTGGCCCACGAGCTCCATGTAGTACAGGGCGTCGTCGACGGTCATCGGCGTCGACGCGAAGACCTTCTTGCGGATGACGACGGGCGTGTAGACCTCGTCCTCTTCTTCGGCCACCTCGCCCTGCACGGTCGGGACGCTGCCCGTGCGGACCGCGTCGAGGGTCTCGGCGGCGGCCGGGACCACCCCGAGGGTGCTGAAGTCGGCGCTCGAGGCCTCCTGCAGCGACGTGGGCCTGTGCTGGCCCCGGTGCACCTTCTTGCGGTCCTTCGCCCGGCGTATCCGCTCGAGCAGCCGCGCGACAGCGAGGTCGAAGGCGACGTACTTGTCGCCTCCCGTCGACTCGGCCCGCACGAGCGGGCCCGGGCCGATGAGGGTGAGCTCGACGCGGTCGTCGCCGGCCTGTCCGCTCGCCTTCTCGTTGTGGCGCGAGACCTTGATCTCGAGCGCCAGAGCCTTGGTGGCGAGCTGCGCCACCTTGTCGGCCTTGTCAGTGGCGTAGTCGCGGAAACGATCGGTGATGCCGACGTTTCGACCCGTGACGGAAATTTCCATGACGACCTCCTATGGCTATCGACGTGCCGCCTGTCAGCCAGGCGGATGTCCTTTCACGCCTTTGCCCCACCGTAGCCAGGTCGACGCCTCCCTGTCACCTCCCGTCCACCCGCGCGTCGCCCTGGGGCGGCCGCGAGCCCGGCCTGGAGGCGTCACGACGCGGCGTGCGAGGCGAGCGGCGTCGACGCGAGGCAGACCGCGGCGACCACCTCGGCGCCCGCGTCCTCGAGTGCCCTCCGCGCCTCCTGCACAGTGCTCCCCGTCGTGAGGACGTCGTCGAGGACGACCACCCGGTGCCCCGTCAGGTCGACGCGGCAGCGCAGGCTGCCCCGACGGGCACGGGCGCGCTGTTCGCGGTCCAGGCGCTTCTGGGACGACGAACGACCGGGCCGGACGACGAGGACGCCCGGGGACGCGGACACCCTCGCGGCCCGTGCGAGGGTCGTCACCGGGTCCCACCCCCGGCGCCGCCGCCCCGACGGGGACGGCGGCACGGCGACCAGCGCCGTCGGAGGGGAGCCTGCGGGCAGGGCGACCTCCACCGCCGCACGCAGGGCCGGGCCGAGCTCGGCCGCGAGCCTCAGCCGGCCGCGTTGCTTGTACGCCAGGACGGCCTCGCGGACCTCGAACTCGTACCGGAGCGCCGTGACGACGCGGAGGCCGGCGTGCACCGCCTCGACGGGCCGGGGGCGCAGGAGGAGGCGGCAGCTGTCGCAGACCTCGAGGTCGGGGGCGCCGCAGCCGGCGCAGCTGACGGGCGACACCGCGGCCAGGGCACCCCGGAGGGCCACGGCGATGGCGGGACGGAGGACGAGCGGCACCTCCCCAGCCTGGCCGCGTCGCGAGGCCGTCCCCTGCCGGACCGGCCGCGGACGGGGACGGCGTCGCGACGACCTGCCCCGGGGAGGGACGACGCCCCCGGCCGACCGCTCAGCGCTGGGTCGCGAGCAGGTCCGCCACGACGCCCGTGTCCTGCCAGCTGCTCCCCCGGGGCTCGAGCACCGAGCCCTCCGCCGTCAGCACGCGCAGGCTCGAGGACCCGTTCCCGCCGACGATGGTCGTGGCGCTCCCCGAGGGCTGCCCCGACCCCGCGGACGCCCCGCCCACCTCGGCGAGCGAGACGAGCGAGCCCTCACCCGTGTCGGTCAGGGAGGCGACCGTCAGCTGGTCGGCCCACGTCGCGTCGACGGGGCGGCCCGTCGGCGCCGCCAGCTCGACCGGGGGGCCGAGCGCCGTCGGCACGCCGCGGGAGTCACGCAGCAGGGCGACGACGAGGAGGCGGGACTCGCCCTGGTCGTCGAGCAGCACGAGCGCCCTGGCCCCGTCCCGCGACACCCGGAACGCCACGACGGCCGACCCGGCGGGCAGCGTGGACGTGACGGCGTGGGGCACCCCGTCCGCACCGGTAGCCGTGACGGCCCGGGCGTCGTCGACCGGCACCGACCAGACCCAGCCGGCGTCGTCGAGGGTCGGCGGGGCCAGCCCTGCGCGTCCGTCGACGAGCAGGCTCGACCCGTCCGCTCCCACACGCAGGGCGCCGCGGTCCGTCCCGACGACGACGACGGACAGGTCCGCCGACGCCTCGGCCGAGGTCGGGGCCAGGGCGCCGACGACGGGGCCGAGCCCGGGCAGGGGGCTGACCGACGAACGGGAGGCGAACCCGAGCACCCCGTCGGCGACCACCAGGGGCCGCGCGTCGACCGTGGGGTCGCGAAGGGGCGCCGCCCCGCCCAGGTCGGGCACATCGAGGACGGTCGACTCGACGCTGAGGTCGACCGCCGTGATGGTCGAGAGCGTCGAGAAGCTCGCCAGCAGCTGGGCCTGCATGCGCGCGCGGGCGGTGTCCGAGGCCGAGAGGGCGTCGCTCGTGAGGTCGACCCTGGCGGTGCCGTCGTCGACGGTGATCGCGGTCAGCGAGAGCTGCGTGCCCTCGGGGAACGCGGAGACCACCGCGCCCTGCAGCCAGGTCGACGGCCCGTCGAGGAGCGCCGAGGCGATGCGCGTGCTCGTCGACGACCGGGCGAGGAACCACCGCTGGTCGGGCACGAGGTACCGGAACGAGGGGTCGTAGAAGTAGACCGCGTGCGCCCGGAAGATCGACTGGAACGTGGCAGGGTTCAGCACCGTGCCGTCCGGGGCGTCGCTGATCCGCCACTGGCCGTCCTCCTGCACGAACGAGTAGCCGAGGCTGGTGGGCACGGAGGTGGTGGCAGGGACGTAGTGGCCGCCGCCGTCGAGGGTGGCCGTCGCCGTGAACGCGTACTCGAGCTCGTCCTCGCCGACGCGCGTCGTGGCGCCGCCGCCCGGCCGGACGGTGACGCTCGCGCGCGCGTCCCAGGCGTCGGCGAAGCCGGCCGAGAGGTACTCGCGCGCGACCGCGTAGTTGTCCTGCGGGCCCGTGCCCGCCGAGATGAAGTCCCGGAGGATGCGCTCCTGCGAGCTGTCGGCCACCGGGCCCTTCGGCGTGTACACGACGTCGCTGGGGACGTCGGCCGTGATGGGGTCGCCCTCCTGCACCGGGCCGCTGTCGGGGATGGAGGCGCAGCCCGCGAGCACCGTCGCCACGAGGACGACGCCGGCCACGAGGGCGCGCAGGCGGTCACGTCCTCGCACGGCGCACCTCCTCGTCGCCGTCCGGGGCCGGTCGGGTCGCCGTCGCCTCGGGGAACGCGCCCGCCCAGGGCTCCGAGTCGTGGCCGGCCAGGTCGTCCGCGTCGCGCGGCACCACGGCCAGGGGCGAGGAGGTGGTGGCCGCGCCCGCCACGCGCGGCAGCGTCACGACGAAGCGGCTGCCCTCGCCCAGCCTCGACCACACCTCGAGGCGCCCGCCGTGCAGGACGGCGTCCTCCAGGCTGATGGCGAGCCCGAGGCCGGTGCCGCCGATCGTCCGGCGACGGGACGGGTCGGCCCGCCAGAAGCGGTCGAACACCCGCTCGACGTCGCCCTGGCGCATCCCGACCCCGTGGTCGCGCACGGCGACGGCGACGGACTCGGCGTCGCTGTCGACCTCGACCTCGATCGGCCCGCCCTCACCGTGCTCGATCGCGTTGCCGAGCAGGTTGCGCAGGATGCGGCGCAGCCGCCGCGGATCGACCTCGGCCTCGAGGTAGCCGCCCCGCGCGTCGATGACGACCACGCTGCCGGCCTCGGCGGCCAGCGGCTCGAACTCGGCCACGCCGTCCTCGACGAGCGTGGCGACGGTGGTGCTCTCGACGTCGAGCTCGACCGCGCCCGCGTCGAAGCGCGAGATCTCGAGCAGGTCGGCCAGCAGCAGCTCGAAGCGGTCGACCTGCGTGTGCAGCAGCTCGGCCGTGCGCGCCGTGGACGGGGTGAACGAGCCGCGCTGGTCGTAGAGCACGTCGCCGGCGAGGCGGATCGTCGTGAGCGGGGTGCGCAGCTCGTGCGACACGTCGCTGACGAACCGCTGCTGCACCCGCGACAGCTCGGCCAGCTGCGAGATCTGCCGTTGCATCCCGTCCGCCATGCCGTTGAACGAGCGCCCCAGGGTGGCGATGACGTCCTGGCCCTTCTCGGGGATGCGCTGGTCGAGGTCGCCCGCCGCGATGGCCTGGCTCGTCTCGGCCGCGACGCGCACGGGGCGGACGACCGTCCGGGCGACGACGTAGGTGATGACGCCGATCAGGACGACGAGCGCGAGCGAGCCGAGCGCGAGGGTGCGCTGCATCAGCGCCAGCGTCGTCGCGGCGTCGCTCAGGTCGTAGACGAGGTAGAGCTCGTACTGGCCCGCCGTCGGGACCTGGAGGGTGCTGCCGACGACGATGCCGGGCACGGACCCTCCGTCGGCCCGGGGCAGGGCCACGGGCTGCATCGAGAGCGCGCCGGTGTCGGAGGCCACGCGCTCGCGGAGCTCCGGCGTCAGCTCGGCGCCGGGGAAGTCGGGGCTCGCGATGTCCTGCACGGTCTGTGCGGTGGACTGCCCCGGCGTCCTCAGGATCGCGATGCTCGTGCCGCCCGGGCTCGACGTCGAGCCGAGGATGGTGCTCTGGGCCTCGTTCTGCAGGGAGTCGAGCTCGACCTGGTCGGCGTCCTCCGTGGCCGTCGCCGAGTCGAAGATCGACTGGGCGAGGATCGTCGCGCGCTGGGACTCGGACTGCACCTGGTCCCGGCGCTGGTCGTACAGGTTCGCGCTGATGCTGACCGAGATGGACGTGGCAATGATCGAGGCGCCGACCCCGGCGAGCACGACGGTGAGGGCGACCGTGCGGAACTCGAGCGACCGGCGCCACGCCGAGAGGAGGTGGGGGCCGACGTCCCGCCAGGCGGCCCGGCGTCGCCACCAGGCACCGGGGCCGAGCGCACCGACGACGGAGCCCCGCCAGCCCGCGCCCGTGCCCTCGCCCTGCCCGGCCACGACGGGCTGCTAGGCCCCGCCGCCGGCGCGGTAGCCGACGCCGCGGACGGTCGTGACGATGCGCGGCGCGTCCGGGTCGTGCTCGACCTTCGCCCGCAGCCGCTGCACGTGGACGTTGACCAGTCGCGTGTCGGCCTTGTAGTGGTAGCCCCAGACCTGCTCCAGGAGCATCTCGCGGGTGAAGACCTGCTGCGGCTTGGACGCGAGGGCCAGCAACAGCTCGAACTCGAGGGGAGTCAGGGCGATGACGGCGTCGCCGCGACGCACCTCGTGAGCCGCCACGTCCAGTCGAAGGTCGCCGACCGTGAGCACGTCGTTGGTGGGCTCGGTCGGGGGACGCAGGCGCGTCCTGATCCGCGCCACGAGTTCTTTCGGGTTGAAGGGCTTGACGACGTAGTCGTCGGCCCCGCTCTCGAGCCCCCGGACCACGTCGACCGTGTCGCCCTTCGCCGTGAGCATGATGATCGGCACGCCGCTCTCGGCCCGGATCGCCCGGCACACCTCGAGGCCGTCCTTGCCCGGCAGCATCAGGTCGAGCAGCACCAGGTCGGGCGAGGCGTCGCGGAACGCGGCGAGCGCCCCGTCGCCGTCGGCGCAGAAGTGCGGCTCGAACTCGTCGGCCCGGAGCACGATGCCGATCATCTCGGCGAGCGCGGGGTCGTCGTCCACCACCAGGATGCGCGGGGTCATGGTCTCCGTCTTCGGCTGGGCCGCTCGGGTCGCGGCACGTCGACCCAGATTAGTGCAGGAGGCGCGGATCGGCGGCGAAGGAGGCGCAGGTCGGCTGGCACGCCCGCCGCGCCTGTGGAAACATGGGCCCACGAGCGAGGACGACCTCGAGCGCGGACCACCGGGGGAAGCCATGACCGATCCGAACGACTGGGCGGCCCCCGGGGCGCAGGACGCACCCCGCTGGGGCGAGCGGGTCCCGTCCGCGCCTCCCGCTCCTCCGTCGGCTCCGGCCGCCGACGCGGGGCAGCAGTCGCCGGCCTACGGGCAGCAGCCGCCCGCCTACGGACAGCAGCCGCCCGCGTCCGGACAGCAGGCCGCGCCGCAGCCGCAGGGCGGTCCCGGTGCGTGGACGCCGCCTCCTCGTCCGGGTCTGCTGCCGCTCCGTCCCTTCACCTTCGGCGAGATCCTCTCCGCGTCGTTCCAGGTGTTCCGGCGCAACCCGCGCACCACCTTCGGCACCGCCCTGCTCGCGCAGGTCGTGCTGCTCGTGGTGACCGTGGGCGCCGCCGGGGGCAGTGCCTTCTTCGCGTTCTCCCGCGTCGAGTCGGCCCTGCCCGAGGACCGCGACGCGGTGGCGGCGGGGGCCGTCGCCACCGTCGTGCTCGCGACGCTCGTCCCCGTGCTGCTCACGGTGGTCGTCAGCGCCCTGCTGCAGGGGCTCTTCGTGCTCGAGACCTCTCGTCAGCTGCTCGGCGAGCGCCTCCGGCTGGGCGGCCTCTGGACCCTGGCCCGCGGGCGGATCGGCGCGCTGACGGGCTGGTCGGCCCTGCTCACGCTCGCGTACCTGGTCGCCGCCGGCCTCGTGGTCGGCGTCGTGGCGATCGGCGTCGTCGTCGGCACGGGTCCGAGCATCGGCGTCGGCATCGGGGTGGGCGTGCTCCTCGGCCTCGGCCTGCTGGTGCTCGGCGTCTGGCTCACCATCAAGCTGAGCCTCGTGCCGAGCGCCCTCATGCTCGAGCGGATGCCCCTGCGTGCGGCCGTCGCCCGGTCGTGGTCGCTCGTCCGCAGCTCGTTCTGGCGCACCTTCGGCGTCGTCGCGCTCGTCTTCGTGATGATCCAGATCGCGACGCAGGTCGTCACGGCGCCGTTCTCGCTGCTGTTCGGCGTGTTCGGCAGCCTCATCTCGCCCACCGGCGACGTGGACGGCAGCGCGATCGCGGTCGCGGCCGTCGCGTACGTCCTCACCATCGCGGTCAGCGCCGTCGTGACGGCCATCGGCTCCGTCGTCCAGGCCGCCTCCGTCGGCCTCGTCTACGTCGACCGTCGGATGCGGACCGAGGGGCTCGACCTCGAGCTGGTGCGCCACGTCGAGGCCCGCGGCCGCGGCCAGGTCGACCTGCCCGACCCGTGGCGCTCCCCTGCGCAGCAGCAGCCCGGGCAGCAGTTCCCCGCCCACCACCCGCAGCAGCAGGGCCGGCAGCACGGCCCCGACGGCCAGGGCGGGGCACCTCTGCAGTGACGCCGACGACGACCGTGCTGGCCGCCGCCCCTCTCGACCCCGACCCCGACGAGGCGCGCCGGCTGCTGCTGCGCGAGCTGACGGGTCGCGACTACGTCGCGGCCCAGCCCACCTGGCTCGACCGTGCCGCCGACGCCTTCTGGAACTGGCTGAACGGCATCCGCTTCGGCGGGGTCGAGGGGGCGCCCGCCGTGGCCCTCGTGGTCCTGCTCGTCGTCGTGGTCGTCGTCCTCGTGGTGGTGCTCGCCGTCTACGGGGTCCCCCGGCTGAACCGGCGCTCGACGCGCGGACCCGAGCTCTTCGGCGAGGGCGACGACCGGGACGCGGACCGCCTCCGCCGGGCCGCGGCCGAGGCGGCGGCCGCAGGCGACCTCGTGCTCGCCGTCACCGAGTCGTTCCGTGCGCTGGCGCGCGGCCTCGTCGAGCGCGACGTCCTCTCGACGACGCCCGGCACGACCGCCCGCGCGGTCGGCGCCCGGGCGGGGCAGGTGTTCCCCGGCCTCGCCGACCGCCTGGCGTCGGCCGCCGACAGCTTCGACGGCGTGCGCTACCTCGACCGGCCAGGCTCCGAGACCGCCTGGCGCGAGATCAGCGCGCTCGACCTCGAGCTCGAGCGACTCGCCCCCGTGGCCGCCTCGTGACGGCGACGACGCCGACGGTGCGTGCCTCCGCGCGTCGGGCGCGGCCCTGGGTCGCGCTGGCCGTCCTCGCGCTGCTCGGCGCCGTCGCGGCGGTGCTCCTCAGCGGGTCGGGCGCGACGGGCGGCCGGGCGCTCGGCCCCGAGAACCCCGCGCCGTCCGGGACGAAGGCGCTCGTCGAGGTCCTCCGCGACCAGGGCGTGTCCGTCCGTGTCGTGTCGTCGCTCGACCAGGCACGACAGGCCGCCGCGCGTCCGGACACCACCGTGGTCGTCGACGACGCGGGCTCGTACCTCGTCGCCGACCAGTGGAGCGAGCTCGGCGACGCCGCGAGCTCGCTCGTCCTCCTCGCCCCGGGTGCCGCGGCGCTGGACGCGGTCGCTCCCGGCGTCTCCGCGGTCGCCGAGGTCGCCGACGGGGTCCGTGACCTGGGCTGCGACGTGCCCGAGCTGTCGCAGGTCGAGCGAGTCCACGCCGCCGGCCTCGCGTACTCAGCCGCGGGCGTCGACCCCGGTGCGGGCGTCGACGTGACGACCTGCGTCCGCGATCCCGACACGGACGGCTCCGGGCTCGTCGTGCTCGACGACGGCGACCGCCGCGTCACGGTCGTCGGCACGACGACCGCCTTCACGAACGGCACGATCGCCACGGCGGGCGCGGACGACGCCGCCTACGCCCTCGCCGTCCTCGGGCAGTCCGACCAGCTCGTCTGGTACCTCCCCGGCGTCGACGACGTGCCCGAGGGCGCCGGCACCCTCGCGACGCTCACGCCGAGCTGGGTCACGCCCGTGCTGCTCCTGCTCACCGCGACCGCGGTCGCCGCGATGGTCTGGCGGGGTCGCCGGCTCGGACCCCTCGTGGTCGAGCGCATGCCCGTCGTCGTCCGCGCGTCCGAGACGACTGAGGGGCGGGCGAGGCTCTACGAGCGCTCCGGCCAGCGACGGCACGCCCTCGACCAGCTGCGCATCGGGTCGCTCGGCCGCCTCGCCCGCCTGACGGGCCTCTCGTCCACGTCGTCGGTGGACGAGGTGATCGACCGGGTCGCCGGCCTGGTCGGGGCCGATCCCCGTGGGCTCCGGCACGTGCTCGTCGACGCCGACCCTGCCGACGACGCCGAGCTCGTGCGCCTGAGCGACAGCCTGCTCGACCTCGAGCGGGCGACGGCCAGGGCGGCGGCTCCCTCGTGACCGGCGCCGCGCCTCCTCGTCTGCCGGCCGGCCCCTCGCCGGACTGGCCCGGGCCGGACTGCCCCGGGCCGACCTCGCTCCTGACCGCCTCCACCGCCCCTCGCCCTGCGACCACCACCGGGAGAACCGCCGCATGACCACCGAACTCCAGCAGACCTTCGCCCGCGTGCGCACCGAGGTCGGCAAGGCCGTCGTCGCCCAGGACGGCGCCGTCACCGGCCTGATCGTCACCCTGCTCGCCCAGGGCCACGCCCTGCTCGAGGGCGTCCCCGGCGTCGCCAAGACGCTGCTCGTCCGCGCCCTCAGCCACGCCACCTCGCTCGAGACGAACCGAGTGCAGTTCACCCCCGACCTGATGCCCGGCGACATCACCGGCTCGCTCGTCTACGACGCCAAGGCCGGCGAGTTCGAGTTCCGGCCCGGTCCCGTCTTCACCAACATCCTGCTGGCCGACGAGATCAACCGGACGCCCCCCAAGACGCAGTCGGCGCTGCTCGAGGCCATGGAGGAGCGGCAGGTGTCGGTCGACGGCGTCTCGCGTCCGCTCCCCCAGCCGTTCCTCGTCGCCGCGACGATGAACCCGGTCGAGTACGAGGGCACCTACACGCTGCCCGAAGCGCAGCTCGACCGGTTCCTCATGAAGCTGACTCTCGACCTGCCGCCCCGCGACGCCGAGGTCGAGGTGCTCACGCGCCACGCCGCCGGCTTCTCGCCGCGCGACCTGCGCGCCGCGGGCGTGACGCCCGTGCTCGGGCCGGCCGAGCTCGCGCAGGCGCAGGCCGAGGTCGGCCTGGTCGGCGCCTCGCCCGACGTGCTCGCGTACGTCGTCGACCTGGCCCGTGCCACCCGCGAGAGCGCGTCCGTCAAGATCGGCGTCAGCCCCCGCGGCTCGACCGCCCTGCTGTCGGCGAGCAAGGCCTGGGCCTGGCTGACCGGGTTCGACCGCATCACGCCCGACCACGTGCAGGCCATGGCCCTGCCCGTGCTGCGCCACCGCCTGCAGCTGCGACCGGAGGCCGAGCTCGAGGGCGTCGACGCCGACGCCGTGCTGCGCTCGGTGCTGCAGCAGGTGCGGGTCCCGATCTGATCATGGCCGTCACCGGATGGTTCGTCGCGCTCGTCGCGCTCGGCGTCGTGCCGATCGTGGCGACGGGGAGCGCCTGGGCGCTCGTGGGCTGGCTCGTGCTCGTGCTCGCCCTCGGGGCGCTGGACGTCGCGCTGGCCGCCTCGCCGCGCCTCCTGCGGATCCGTCGCGAGCTGCCCGGCCCCGTGCGCCTCGGCGAGGCGACCTCGGCCGAGCTGGTCGTCGTCAACGAAGGCCGCCGCACGCTGCGCGGCGTCGTCCGCGACGCCTGGCAGCCGTCGGCCGGCGCCGCTGTCACGCGCCGTGCGCTCGTCGTCCGGCCCGGTCGTGCCTGGCGCGCCACGACGACGCTCACCCCGTTCCGCCGGGGCGAACGGCGAGCCGAGGAGGTGACGGTCCGGTCGATCGGACCGCTGCGCCTCGCGGGTCGCCAGGCCGGGCACGCCGTCCCCGGCACCGTCCGCGTGCTCCCCCGCTTCTCGTCCCGTCGCCACCTGCCCTCCCGTCTCGCCCGCCTCCGCGAGCTGGACGGGCGCACGAGCGTCATGATCCGGGGCCAGGGCACCGAGTTCGACAGCCTGCGCGAGTACGTCCGCGGCGACGACGTCCGCTCGATCGACTGGCGGGCGACGGCGCGCCGCAGCGACCTGGTCGTCCGCACGTGGCGCCCCGAGCGCGACCGACGCGTGGTGATCGTGGTCGACAGCGGCCGCACCTCGGCTGCGCGCATCGACGACGAGCCGCGGCTCGACACCGCGTTCGAGTCCGCCCTGCTGCTCGGCGCGCTCGCGTCCCGCGCCGGCGACCACGTCGACCTCGTCGTCGTCGACCGACGCGTGCGGGGACGCGTGCAGGGCGCGACCGGAGCCGCCCTGCTGTCGACCATGGTCGAGACGATGGCCCCGATCGAGCCCGAGCTCGTCGAGACCGACTGGTCGACCGTGCCTGCCCTCGTGCGCTCCGTGACCACCCAGCGCTCGCTCGTCGTGCTCGTCACGCCCGTCGACTCCCCCGGCTCGGCGCGCAGCCTGCTCGCCGCCGTGCCGCAGCTGAGCTGGCGGCACCTGGTCGTCGTGGCGTCGGTCACCGATCCCGACCTCGCCGCCGCAGCCGTCACGAGGACGAACCGCGACGAGGTCTACCGCGCCGCCGCCGCGGAGCGTGCCCGGCTCGACGTCGCCCGCGTCGCCGCCGCCCTCGGCCAGGTGGGGGCCGACGTCGTGTCGGGCTCGCCCGCCGACCTGCCGCCGGCGCTGGCCGACCGGTACCTCGCCTACAAGGCCGCCGGCCGCCTCTGACCCGCGCCGCCCCTCCTCGTTCAGCAACGTCGGTCCTGATCCGCGCGACGGGGGGAGGCAGGGTCCTGGATCGTGCACGACTCAGAACCCGGTGCGCCCGAGTTCCTGAGTCCTGGCGACCTGGCCGGGCCCCGGGCCCGGGTCGTCGCGCTCAGCCGGCACAGCGGCCTCCGCTCGCCGTCAGCCGGCACAGCAGCCCCCGCTCGCCGTCAGCCGGCACAGCAGCCCCCGCTCGCCGTCAGCCGGCACAGCAGCGTCCACTCGCCGTCAGCCGGCGACGAGCTCCGTCGCCCCGGCCTCGAACTCGTCGAGGTCGCCGGTCTGGCCGGCGCGGTGCGCGCGCCCGCCGAGAACCCACTGGTACGCGAGGAACCCGGCCAGGGCGACCGTGCCGATGCCGATCTTGATGGGCCACGGCCAGTCCTGGCGAGTGACGAACCCCTCGATCACACCCGACACGAGCAGGGCCAGCATGAGCCCCACGGCGACGGTGACGAGCGCGCGGCCGTCCTGGGCGAGCGCCTGCCCCCGGGTGCGGGCGCCGGGGGCGACCCACGACCAGAAGATCATCAGCCCCGCACCGCCGGCGACGAAGATGCTGTACAGCTCGAGCTGGCCGTGCGGGAGGATGTACAGGAAGAAGTACTCGAGGCGCCCCTGCTCGGCCATCAGGCCCGCCGAGATGCCCACGTTCATGGCGTTGTTCAGCACGACGTAGGGCACCCAGACGCCGGTGATCCCGAACGCGACGCACTGGGCGGCGATGAACGCGTTGTTCGTCCAGACCTGACCGGTGAACGAAGAGGGCGCGCTCTCCGAGTAGTAGTTCACGAAGTCCTCGGTCGCGAACTGGCGACGGAACTCCTCCGAGCCGAACGACGCGAGCACCGCGGGTGACCCGGCCGCCCAGACCGCGAACGACGTCGCCACGACGACCGTGACGAGCAGCACCGCGATCGACAGCCAGCGAACCCGCCAGAGGGCGGCAGGCAGCTGGGCCACGAAGAAGGTCGGCACCTGCGAGGCGAGGTTCCGGCCGGCGCCCGTGAACCGGAGCCGCGCGCGCGACAGGGTCAGTGACAGCCTGTCGGCGACGACGGACGGGCCCGCGGCCGTCTGCAGCGCCGACAGCTCGGCAGCCCCCGACTGGTACAGCCGGATCAGCTCGTCGGCCTCCGGGCCGGTGAGGCGCCGACGGCGCGCCAGGGCCTCGAGTTCGGTCCACTCGTGACCGTGGGCGGCGGCGTAGGCGTCGAGATCCATTCTGCTTAGATACTAGGCATGTCCGACCCGACGACGCACCAGCCGCCGACGCCCCGGCCGAGGCCGCGACGCACGCGCGCGGGGCGTTCCCCGCGGTCGGCGCCGACCCTGCGTGCCGACCAGGTCGACTTCTTCGACGGTGCCGACGACCAGCTCGTCACCGGCGAGGCGGTCGGCCTCGACCGCCGCCCCACCGGCTTCGTCCTCCGCGTCGCCGGTGCGCTGATCGACTACCTCACGTACGTCGTCGTGCTCGTCGGCCTGGTGCTGCTCGTCGTCTCGCTCAACGACCGCGGCGCCGTGGACGACGCGACGGCGCAGGCCCTCATGGTCGCGTCGATCGTCGTCTGCCTGATCGGCCTGCCGACCGTGGTCGAGACGGCGTCGCACGGGCGGTCGCTCGGCAAGCTGGCGACGGGCGCGAGGATCGTCCGGACCGACGGAGGCGCCATCGGCCTCCGGCACGCGCTCACCCGGTCGCTCGTCGGCATGCTCGAGATCGTGATGACGACAGGCGGACTGGCCGTGGTGGTCGCCCTCCTCAACCGGTCGTCGCGCCGTCTCGGCGACCTGATGGCCGGCACCTACAGCCGCAACGAACGGGCGCCCCGCATGGGGCGGGTCGTGGTCCAGGTGCCGCCGCACCTCGTCGGCTGGGCCGGCGTGGCCGACGTGGCGCGCCTCCCCGATCCCCTGGCCCGGCGTGTGTCGTCGTTCCTGCAACAGGCCCCGGCGCTCCGTCCCGACAGCCGTCGGCGCATCGCCGAGTCCCTCGCCGACGAGCTCTCGCCGTTCGTCACGCCCCTGCCCGCGACGGACCCGGAGTCGCTGCTCGCCGCCGTGTCCGCCCTCCGGCGAGAGCGCGAGGGCGTCGCCCTGGGGCGCGAGGCAGCATTGCTCGACCGGCTCGAGCCGGCCCTCACGGGGACGGTGCACGGGTTCCCGCGGCGCTGAGCCCACGACCTGCCCCGGCACGCACGTCCCCGCGCGTACCGCCCGCCCCGGGGCACGGACGGCCCTGCGCGCACGACCGGCCCCGGACGCACGAACGCCCCCGCCCCGTCTCGACGACGGCTCGGGGGCGTTCGCGCACCTGCCTCAGTAGCGGTAGTGGTCGACCTTGTAGGGCCCGTCGACGCTGACGCCGATGTACTTCGCCTGCGCGTCGGTGAGGGTGGTCAGCTCGACGCCGAGCGCGTCGAGGTGCAGCCGCGCCACCTTCTCGTCGAGGTGCTTGGGCAGCACGTAGACCTCGGTCTCGTAGTTCTCGCGGTGAGCCCAGAGCTCGATCTGCGCGAGGACCTGGTTCGTGAAGGAGTTGCTCATCACGAACGAGGGGTGGCCGGTCGCGTTGCCGAGGTTCATCAGGCGGCCCTCGCTGAGCACGAGCACGCTGCGCCCCGTGGGGAGGCGCCACTCGTGCACCTGGGGCTTGATCTCGACGCGCTCGGCGCCGGCGAGCGACTCGAGCCCGGCCATGTCGATCTCGTTGTCGAAGTGGCCGACGTTCGCCACGATCGCGAGGTGCTTGAGCGCGAGGAGGTGGTCGACGGTCACGACGTCGAGGTTGCCGGTGCCCGTGACGAGGATGTCGACGGTCTCGACGACGGACTCCAGACGGGCGACCTGGTAGCCGTCCATCGCGGCCTGGAGGGCGTTGATCGGGTCCACCTCGCTGACGATGACGCGGGCACCCTGGCCGCGCAGCGCCTCCGCAGCGCCCTTGCCGACGTCGCCGTAGCCGGCGACGAAGGCGACCTTGCCGCCGATGAGCACGTCGGTCGCCCGCATCAGCCCGTCGGGCAGCGAGTGGCGGATGCCGTACTTGTTGTCGAACTTCGACTTCGTGACGGAGTCGTTCACGTTGATGGCGGGGAAGAGCAGCTCGCCGGCACGGGCGAGCTCGTACAGGCGGTGCACGCCCGTCGTGGTCTCTTCCGTGACGCCCTGCAGCTCGGCGCCGATGGTCGTCCAGCGGTCCGTCGACTCGGCCAGCGAGCCGCGCAGGACCTCGAGGATCACCCGCCACTCGTGGCTGTCGCCGGGGGCGTCGTCGGGCACGGCGCCGGCCAGCTCGTACTCGCGGCCCTTGTGCACGAGCATCGTGGCGTCGCCGCCGTCGTCGAGGATCATGTTCGGGCCGGCGAACGAGGCACCTGCCTCGGCAGCCTCGGCCGACCAGTCGAAGATCTGGGAGGTGCACCACCAGTACTCGTCGAGCGTCTCGCCCTTCCAGGCGAAGACGGGCACGCCCGCCGGCTGCTCGGGGGTGCCGGTCGGGCCGACGACGATCGCGGCCGCCGCCTCGTCCTGCGTGGAGAAGATGTTGCAGCTGGCCCAGCGGACCTGCGCGCCGAGGGCGGTGAGGGTCTCGATCAGCACGGCGGTCTGCACGGTCATGTGCAGCGAGCCGGCGATGCGGGCGCCGGCGAGCGGCTGCGTCGGTCCGAACTCCTCGCGGAGGGCCATGAGGCCGGGCATCTCGTTCTCGGCGAGCCGGAGCTGGTGTCGACCGGCCTCGGCGAGGGACAGGTCGGCGACCTTGTAGGGCAGCGTGGTCGTGTCAGTGGGCATGGGACCATTCTCGCCCACCCTGCCCCGTGTGTCGCCCAGGAACGGGTCGACGAGTCGGGACGTCGCCCGGCTCAGGAACGCACGAGGCGGGCGATCGCGGCCGACGCCTCCGCGATCTTCGCGTCGGCCACCGCCCCGCCCTCTCGAGCCGCCTCGGCGACGCAGTGCGCGAGGTGGTCCTCGAGCAGCTGGAGGGCCACCGTCTCGAGCGCCTTCGTGGCCGCGCTCACCTGCGTGAGGACGTCGATGCAGTAGACGTCGTCCTCGACCATCCGCTGGATGCCGCGGACCTGGCCCTCGGCTCGGCGGAGGCGCGTGACGATCTGCTGCTTGGAGCCGCTGTAGCCGGGAGATCCCGGCGACGCGGTGCTCGGGTCGGTCGTCACGATGCCCGGATCAGCGCCAGGACCTCGTCGCGCACCGCCTCCATGCCCGAGCGCGTCGCCGCCTCGGCGTTCAGGCGGAGCAGCGGCTCGGTGTTCGAGGGGCGGACGTTGAACCACCAGAAGCCGCCGTCCGCCGACGACCCCGACACGGTGAGGCCGTCGAGCTCGTCGAAGTCGCCCCGGCCGGTGAACGCCTCGACGACGCGGGTGTAGGCGGCGGGCACGTCGGTGACGGTCGAGTTGATCTCGCCGCTGGCCGAGTACGGCGTGTAGCGGTCGGTCAGCGTCGACAAGGGCTCGTCCTGGTGCCCCAGCTCGGCCAGCACGTGCATGGCGGCGAGCATGCCGTTGTCGGCGCCCCAGAAGTCGCGGAAGTAGTAGTGCGCGGAGTGCTCGCCGCCGAAGATCGCGCCGGTCGTGCGCATCTCGTCCTTGATGAGCGAGTGCCCGACCCGGGTGCGGACGGGCACCGCCCCGGAGGCGACGATCGCCTCGGGCACGGCGCGCGAGGTGATCAGGTTGTGGATGACCGAGATGGAGGCGTCCGGCTCGGCCGCCCGGACCCGGGCGATCTCGCGCACCGCGACGATCGCCGCGACGGCGGACGGGGTGACCGCGTCGCCCTTCTCGTCGACGACGAAGCATCGGTCGGCGTCGCCGTCGAAGGCGAGGCCCAGGTCTGCGCCGTGGGCGACGACCGCGGCCTGGAGGTCGACGAGGTTGGCCGGCTCGAGCGGGTTCGCCTCGTGGTTCGGGAACGTGCCGTCGAGCTCGAAGTACAGCGGGACGATCTCGAGGGGGAGGGCCGGGAGCCCGGCGGCAGCGCCGAGGACCGCGGGGACGGTCAGGCCGCCCATCCCGTTGCCCGCGTCGACGACCACCTTCAGGGGCCGGACGCCGGCCAGGTCGACGAGCCCGCGCAGGTGGGCCGCGTAGCCCGGCAGCGCGTCGTGCTCGCGGAGCGACCCGGGCGCCTCGACGGACGAGACGCCGTCGGCGAGGTAGGCGGCGGCCCGGTCGCGGATCGAGGACAGGCCCGTGTCGAGGCTGATCCCCTGGGCGCCTGCCCGGCTCATCTTGATGCCGTTGTAGGTCGCGGGGTTGTGGCTCGCGGTGAACATCGCCGCCGGTGCGTCGAGCGAGCCCGAGGCGAAGTAGGACTCGTCGGTCGAGCAGAGCCCGAGGGCGACGACATCCGCGCCCCGGGCCAGGGCGCCGCGGGCGAAGGCCGCCGCGAACGAGGGCGAGGAGTCGCGCATGTCGTGGCCGACCACGAGCTCGCTCCCCGCCGCGCCCACCTCGTCCGCGAAGGCGGCCCCGAACGCCTCGACGACGTCGTCGGTGAGCTGGCTCCCGACCAGCCCGCGCACGTCGTAGGTCTTGACGAAGGCGGAGAGGTCGACGGTGTCTTCAGTGGTCATGGCCCAAAACTACCCGGCGCAGCACCTGCCAGCCCTGGGGGACGGACAGGGACGACGCGTGTCGGGCGCACAGGTCGTACCCGTGCGGCTCCACCCGGTCGCTCAGGGGGCCGACGACGACCAGGGAGTCCGCGTACACGTAGGTGAGGGTCGACACCGCCTCGTCGTGGCAGGTGACCTTGCTGCAGGGTCGTGGCTCCATGGACCGCCACGATACCGCCGGACTACGATGGCGAGATGCCGAGGCCACGTCGAGTCCGCGTCACCGACCGCTCGCGTCGTCGGGACCGACACGGCCGTGGCCTCCGTTCCTCAGCCGCCGGCCCGCACCTGCCGTTCCTGCGCACGAGGGTCGAGCTCTTCGACGACCTCGTCGCCGAGACCGCGGACCACCTGCGCGAGCTGTGGCCCGACGACCTCGCCGACGTGACCTTCGAGGTCGCCGGCCTGCCTGCCGCCCCCGACCCGTCCCGCGTCGAGCGCTGGCGCGTCGACCGGGCCGCCCGCAGCGTGGTCGTCTACCGGCTGCCCATCGAGCGCCTGTCGCACGTGCCCGAGTCGCACCGGCAGGTGGACGACGAGTGGCAGCACCGCGTCCTCGTCGAGGGCTGGGTGCTGCAGGCCGTGGGCGACCTCCTCGGCAAGGACCCGTGGGACCTCTCCCCCGACCGCTGGCGCGACCGCTGACCTACGGGTAGACGACCACCGGGGTCGACGCCGGGAAGGCCGAGGTGACGGGCCACGACGCGACGGCTCCGGCCGCCGACCAGCTCACCGCGGCCCGCAGCCCGTCGGCGTCGCGCAGGGTCAGGACGTCGCCGCCGGACACCGCCACGTCGACGGTGCTGTCCGCCGGGACCGTCACCTGCTGCTCCGCGTCGTCGATCTCGACGACCGCCGTGGCCGCCTCCGTGCCGGTGTTCGCGATCGACAGCGTCGGGCCCTCGCCCTGAGGCACCTGCACGAGCGTCTCGCCGCGCAGCGCCGGGGCCGCGGCGGCCCAGGCGAGGTCGACCGCGCCCTCGGGCGAGATCGTGGAGGTGCGGGCACCGGCCACGACGGGCACCTGCGACACCAGGGTGGCGGTCCAGGTGCCGTCCGCGAGGCCGTCGACCGGCACGTCGGTGACGCGCCCGGCCTCGACCCGCGTCTGGAACGTCGCGCCCGTGCCGTCGGCCGTGGCGAGCGTGATCGAGACCTGCGCCGCCTCGTCGCCGGGGACGTAGACCCGGACGACGCTCTGCAGGTCGGCCGAGGACGGCTCGGTGAGCGCGCCCTCGAGCGCCGCGGAGTCGCGGACCACGATCCCGGGGACGACCACCTGGCGGGCGGGCGAGGCCGCACCGCTGACGATGTCGACACCGCCCGGGTCGAGGGTGCGCACGACGCTCTGCTGCATCGAGGAGACGATGCGGCCGCCCCGGCTCTGGACGTGGACGACGGGCGAGACGAGGCCCGTCGCGAAGCCGGAGAGCGGGACGACCTTCTGGCTGCGGGGGGCGACGACGATGCCGTCGATCCCGGGGCCCTGCACGCGGCCGTTCTCCGCGGCGATGCCGAGGTCGACGGTCGCGTTGACGTCCGTGGGGTTGACGAGCACGACGAGCGACACGCGACCGGTCTCGGTCGAGCCCCCGACGAGCCAGGTCGAGCTCGTCGGCTCGGTGCACGGGGCGGCTGCGAAGCCCACGAGCTCGCCCTCGGAGACGGACTGGCTCTGGGCGGCCGCGACGAGCGGGACGTCGTCTCCCTCCACGGGCGTCGTCCACAGCACCGGGTCGGAGTCGCTCCCGTCCGCCCCGGCGAGGGCGGTGCTGTCGTCGTCGCCCGAGCTGGAGGCGGACGCGACCTGCGCCCGACCGACCGAGCTGGCGGTCGTGGCCTGCTGGCCCTCGTCGTCCGAGAGCTGGAGCAGCCCTCCCGCGCAGACGCGCTGCTGGTCGACCGCCACCGGGGCGACCAGCTGCCCGGCGGGCGCGGTCTGCAGCGTCGGCAGCGGCAGGACGCCCGCGGCGCCGACGACCACGGCCGCGACGGCGAGGCCGGCCGCGCCGAGCCCGACGCGTCGGGTGCGCGCGATGATCCGTCGCTCAGTCATCTCTCTCCTCGTCGAAGGTGGTGGCAGGCTGCTCCGACTCGGGCACGCCGGCCCGGGAGCGTCGGCGGCGCGGCGTCGTCGGCACGGCCAGCAGCAGCGCGGAGCCGAACACGAGGGCCCAGCTGATCAGGACGACGGGGCGGAGCGGCCCGGCGTCGTCGCGGTCCGGAGCGGCGCCCGAGGCGTCGACCCAGCGCCAGAGCAGGCCGTTCGTGGTCTCGCCGACCGGCTGGAACGCCGCGGTCCCGTCGAGCGCCTCGCTCGCCCGGCGCTCGAGGGCCTGCGCCTCGTCGTCGCCGTCGGCGGCCTCGCCGAGGAGGACGAAGCCGACCCCGAGCTGGTCGAGGTCGTCGGCCGGGTCGAAGCCGCTGATGCTCACGAGGTTGCCCGCGAGCACCGTGAGGTCCTCGTTGGTCGACGTCAGGCGCTGCGCCGTCGCGTCGAGGGTCGACTGGTCGTCGAGGGTCGCGCCCTGGCCGTGCTCGAGCGACACGGCGAGGGACCCGTCCGGCTGCGGCGTGAGCACCAGGGTGCCCACCTCGGGCGACGCCTCGGCCTCGGCCGTGACGTACGCCGACAGGATGCGGCCCGAGCTGGGGCGGACGTCGCCGGTGCCGAGGTAGGCGGCGACGACGAGCGGGAACACGGACGCCACGGTCACCGCGGCGACGACGACGCCCGCCGTGGGCGCCACGCGCGGCAGCCGGTCGAGGGTGACCGCGGCGGCGCCGACGAGGCCCAGCAGGTACAGGCTCAGCCCGCTCCCGGCCCAGACCGAGGTCGTCTCGCTGCCGACGCCCGAGATCGAGACGTGGGTCGCGGCGACCGCCGTGACGAACCCGAGCAGGGCGAGCGACAGGGCAGGCACGGCACGCCGCGCCTGGCCGACGAAGGGCGCGGCGACGGCGAGGAGGGCCAGCGGGACGAAGGCCGCCGCGACGACGACGGCCGCGGTCGAGCCGCTCACGCCGAGCCCGGCGAGCAGGGTCGTCCAGCCGTTCAGGCCGGTCTCGGGCGAGGCGACGAGCAGCTGCCACGGGGACGCGGGATCGATCCGTGCGGGGACGCCCGGGTCGGCGACGAGCCCCCACCAGGTGCCACGCGAGATCTGCGCGACGGCGAGCGGCACGAAGAGCACCACGGCGGGCAGCGGGACGGCGAGCATCCGGTGGATGCCCCGGGGCCGGGTCGCGAGGGAGCCGAGCCAGATGACGACGAGGGCGGGCCACAACGACGGGGCGGACGCCGCGACGAGCGCGAAGAGCAGGGAGGCGGTCGCCCCGGCGGCCCAGGACCGGGCCGACCCGATGAGCGCCCAGATCAGGAACGGCAGCGCGACGTGCGCCACGACCGCGCCGATGTGGCCCGACTGCAGGCCGGACAGGAGGGGGGACGAGAGCGCGTAGACCGCGGCGACGACGGCGGGCGTCCACGCCCGGCTCGTGACCCGACGGGCGGCGAACCACGCGCCGAGGGCCGAGGCCGGCAGCGCGACGAGCCAGAGCACGAGCACGGCGGTGGAGGGCGACCAGAACGTGATCGAGCCCAGGACGGCGAGCACCGCGGTGAACGGGTCGCTCGGGCCGACGAACCCGGTGCCGATCTCGTGGCGCCCCCACCCGACGTTGTCCCAGAGCTCGGCGACCGAGGTGCTGAGCGGCAGGAGGCCCCCGCCGGTCAGGGCCGGCTGCGGCAGGAACTCGAGGAACGCCACGACGCCCACGACGGCGGCGACCAGCACGACCCAGAGGCCGCCCGACCCGATGAAGCTCGCCCGGGGGTCCGACGCGTCCTCGCCGTGCGCCACGAGGGCGTCACGGTCGCTGACGCGCCTCTCGCGGATCAGGTTGAAGGAGGCGCGCAGCGGCTCCACGGACGACCAGCTGGTCGTCCGTGTGCGTGCGAGCGCCCTCCGCGCGGGCAGCACCCGAGAACCGCCGAACGCGGCCGTCAGGGCGGTGGCGAACTCCCCCGGGACCGCCCCGGGGTTCTTGGTGAGCAGGTGCCAGACGGACCGGACGAAGGCGAGGGGCACGAGCGAGAGCCAGTGCAGCGGCAGCGCGGCCGGGGGCGAGTAGACGAGCCGGCGGTGCAGCTGGGCGGCGCGGTGGAGGCGGGCGGCGCGGGCGTGCCCCCCGGGGGCCTGCCCGAAGTCCTCCGGCTGACCGGCGCTGGACACCCGCGCGTCGGGCACGAGCACGACGCGGTGCCCCGCGAGGCGGGCGCGGACGGAGAGGTCGAGGGCGGCGTCGACGTGCGGGAGGCCGGGGTCGAAGCCGCCGAGGGCCGTCCACACGCTGCGGCGGACGAGCATGCCCGCGGCCGCCACGCCCAGGACGTCCTCGTGGTGGTCGTGCTGCCCCTGGTCGAGCTGGCTCTCGACGAGCGGCATCGACGCGCCGTAGCGAGTCATCGTCTCGCCGAACTCGGCGATGACGGTCGGGTCGTCGAGCCGCATCAGCTTCGGCCCGGCGACCGCGACCGAGGGCGACACCTCGACCTGGGACAGGAGGCGGTCCAGCGCCTCGGGTCCGGGCACGTTGTCGTGCCCCAGGAACCACAGCCACTCGTCCGGGTCGACGGCCCCGTCGCGGGGAGAGTCGCCCGGCCCCGAGACGCGCACGCCCTGCGCGAGCGCCTGGACGAAGGTCGTGGCGGCGGGCACGCTGGTCAGCTGTGCCGCCCCGCTGAGCGAGAGGCGCCCGGCCTCGCTGTCCTTGCCCCCCGCGTCGACCACGACGAGGGACTCCGGCGGGCGGGTCTGCCGCGACAGCGCGTCGAGGGTTCGGTCGAGGTAGGTCGCTCCACCAGGGGCGACGAGGATCGCTGTGACTCTCGGCTGCATGACCTGAGCAGCCTAGGTCGGGTGCCCCTCGCCTCCGACGCGCCGCGCCGGTCCCTCCCTACCTGTGAGGAGCCGATGACGACGTCCGCCGGACCGCGGCGGGCGCTGGCCGCCCGAGCCCTGGACCGACGACGGCGCCCGTCCCCCGAGGGGCGGGCGCCGTGGGGCGTCGGGGCTGCGGGTCAGGCCCGCTTGCGGAGCTTGCGGCGCTCACGCTCGGACAGGCCGCCCCAGATGCCGAAGCGCTCGTCGTTCTGCAGCGCGTACTCGAGGCACTGGGCGCGCACGTCGCACGAGGCGCAGATCTTCTTCGCGTCGCGGGTCGAGCCGCCCTTCTCGGGGAAGAACGCCTCGGGGTCGGTCTGGGCGCAGAGCGAGTCGACCTGCCAGGACAGCTGGGCCTCGTCCTCGTCGCCGGACCGACGGACGCCGGGGAGGCCCAGCAGCACCGGGTCGACGTGCCAGTCGTCGGGCACGCCCGCTCGGACCGGTGCGACGAGGTCTCGGTCGTCACGGCTCTCGTCGATCGCCATGGCACATCTCCCCTCGTGTCGCTCGCTCCCTGGACGGCCGCGATGTGCCAATTACACCGGTGTAGTTCGGCCACGTCAAGTCGGACCCCATAAACCCTGCACCCCTCATCGAGGGTCAACCGGGCTCCGGCGTGTCGGACCGGGACCCGGCGAGCGCCGACACGGCCGCCGAGGAGGCGGTCGTCCGGTCAGGGACGCGGCGCCGCGTCCCAGGCGCTGGTCACCATCTCGAGCAGCGTGTGGCGCATCTCCCAGTCGAGGTCGCGGGCCGCCAGGGCTCCGTCGGCAACGATGCGGTCGGGGTCGCCGGGGCGACGCGGGCCGACCTCCGGCGCGAAGTCGATCCCGGTGCCCTCGCGCATGGCGTCCATGATCTCGGCGACCGACACCCCTCCTCCGGACCCCAGGTTGTAGGCGGCCTCGACGGGCTCGCCCGCGTCGAGACGACGCGCCGCGGCGACGTGCGAGACGGCGAGGTCGGCGACGTGCACGTAGTCGCGGACGCAGGTGCCGTCGGGCGTGTCGTAGTCGTCGCCGTTGATCCGAGGCGCGCGCCCCGCGGCGAGCGCGTCGAAGACGAGCGGGAACAGGTTGTGCGGGCTGGCGTCCCACAACTCCGGCGAGCCCGAGCCGACGACGTTGAAGTAGCGGAGGCTCGTGTGCCGGAGGCCGACGGCGGTCGCCTGGTCGCGGAGCAGCCACTCGCCGATCAGCTTGCTCTCGCCGTAGGGCGAGGCGGGGGCCTTGGGTGTGTCCTCCGTGACCACGTCCGTCGGCGGGGTGCCGTAGACCGCGGCGCTGGACGAGAAGACGACCCGGTCGACCCCGGCGTCGGCCATGGCGCCGAGCAGCACCTGCGTGCCGGTCACGTTCTGCTCGTAGGTGTGCAGCGGGCGCTGCACTGAGACGCCGGCGTACTTGTAGCCCGCCACGTGGACGACCCCGGTGACGCCGTGGTCCGCGAGTGCTGAGGCCACCGCGTCACGGTCGAGGATGCTGGCACGGACGAACGGCACGTCGCTCGGCACGAACGCCTCGAGGCCGGACGAGAGGTCGTCGAGGACGACGGCGTCCATGCCCGCCCCCGTGAGCTCGCGGACGACGTGGGACCCGATGTACCCGGCACCGCCGGTGACCAACCATGACATGGAGTCAGCCTAGCGAGGCGAGGAGGCGCCCCCCGGTCCGCAGCACAGCCGCCCCTGCGGCGCGGGTCAGGCGGGCGTCGCCACCCACAGCAGGCCGCCGCCGCTGACCGCGAGGCGGACCTCGTCGGGGGTCACGAAGGCGGACTCGCCCCGGGCGAGGTGGATGGTGCCGTCCTGTCCCTTGACGTCGACCTCGCCGTCGGTGACGAGCAGGATGCTCGGCCCGCCGATCTCGACGACCGCACCCGCGCCTCCTGCGGCGACCCGCAGCAGCGCGAAGCCGGTGCCCTCGGGGGCGAAGCGCTCGACCCCGCGGGCCACCTCGACGGGGCGGAGCCACGGGACGGGCAACGGGGAGAACTCGAGCACCCGCAGCAGCTCGGGCACGTCGACGTGCTTGGGGGTGAGGCCGCCGCGCAGCACGTTGTCGGACGGCGCCATCAGCTCGATGCCGAGCCCGCCGAGGTAGGCGTGGACGTTGCCCGCCGGCAGGAACAGCGCCTCGCCGGCCCGGAGCGAGACCCGGTTGAGCAGCAGCGACACGACGACGCCGGGATCGCCCGGGTAGAGGCGGTCGAGCTCGACGACGGTCGCGGTGCTCGGGCTCGGGGCGGCGACCGCCCTCGCCAGCTCGGCCACCGCCCCGACGACCCGTCGCGACTCGTCCGAGCCGTCGAAGAGCCAGGCCAGCGTCGACTCGAGCGACGCCGCGACACTGCCGCGGAGCGCCGAGAGACGACCGGTGCCCGCGTCGATCAGGTCGATGTCGGCGAGGGTCTCGGCCGGGTCGCGGAAGCCGCAGAGCGCGTCGAAGCGCTCGCTGAGGGCGACGATGACCTCGGGCTTCGGGAACCGGTCCTTGTAGTTGCGGTGCGGTGCGTCCAGGGGGACGCTTGCCGCCTCCTCGCGGGCGAAGCCCTCCTCGGCCTGCTCGGGCGTCGGGTGCGCCTGGATCGACAGCGGCTGGTCGGCGGCGAGCACCTTCAGCAGGAACGGCAGCTCGGTGCGGTCCCGGCCGAGCGCCCGGGCCGGCTCGGCAGCGAACCAGTCGGCCAGGGTGTCCGCGCCGTCCACGACGGCCGGATTCACCACGATGCTCGGCGAGCCCGGGTGCGCCCCCAGCCACAGCTCCGCCTCCGGCCTGCCGGACGGGCGGCGCCCGAGCAGCTCGGAGATCGCGGTGCGGGAGCCCCACGCGTAGTCGCGCGGGGTGTTCGTGATGGCGAGGAACATGGTTCTCCGAGCGTGTCGTGGGTCGTGCCCGTCGGGCGGCGTGCGCGGCGACCGTGCGGCCGCGCTTGGGTCCCCTCTACAAAGGGCCGAGCACGCCGGCCGGGAGGCCTTGGCCAAAACTACCAAGCTCTTTGCCGCTGCCGAGCTGCCTGCCTAAGCTCGCCGCGTCTCACCCGGGACGGCGGCGCGCGGGCGTCGTCGTCACCACCACGACACGGAGCAACGGAGCCACCTGATGTCCACATCGACCCTCACCTCGTTCACCTCGCTCGCCAGCGACTTCTACGGGTACGAAGACCTGCTCACCGACCGCGAGAAGTCGGTGCTGGCCGACCTGCGGCACTACCTCGAGACGGAGGTGAAGCCGATCGTCAACGACCACTGGGCCCGGGCGGAGTTCCCGACGAGGATCGTCAAGGGGCTCGCCGACCTCGGCATCTTCGCCCTCCCCTGGGAGGAGACCCGTCCGTTCGAGAACTCGGCCGTGTTCCGCGGCTGGGTCGCGCTCGAGCTGGCCAGGGTCGACGCGTCGGTCGCGACCTTCGTCGGCGTCCAGAACGGCCTGGCGATGGGGTCGATCAGCGTCGGTGGGTCCCCCGAGCAGCGGGCCGAGTGGCTGCCGAGGATGGCGAGCGGTGAGCTCGTGGGGGCCTTCGGCCTCACCGAGCCGCTCTCGGGCTCCGACTCGGCGCAGGGCCTCCGCACGGTCGCGACCCGGGACGGCGACGACTGGGTGCTGAACGGCTCGAAGCGCTGGATCGGCAACGCGACCTTCAGCGACCTCACGATCATCTGGGCCAAGAGCGCCGAGGACGGCCAGGTCAAGGGCTTCATCGTGCCGACCTCGACCCCCGGCTACACGGCGACCAAGATCGAGGACAAGCAGAGCCTCCGCATCGTGCAGAACGCCGACATCGTGCTCGACGGCGTCCGGGTGCCCGAGAGCCTGCGCCTCCAGCAGGCGAACTCCTTCCGCGACACCGCCTCCGTGCTGCGGCTCACGCGGGCCGAGGTCGCCTGGGCCGCGGTCGGCAACTCGATCGGTGCCTACGAGGCGGCCCTGGCCTACGCCGGCGAGCGCGTCCAGTTCGGCAAGCCGATCGCCGCGCACCAGCTCGTCCAGGACCTGCTGGTCAAGTGCATCGGCAACATCACCGCCTCCCTCGGGATGGTCGTCCGCGTGTCGCAGATGCTCGACGACGGGAAGCAGCGCGACGAGCACGCCTCGCTCGCCAAGGCCTACACGACCGCCAGGATGCGCGAGACGGTGGCGCACGCCCGAGAGGTGCTGGGCGGCAACGGGATCGTGCTCGACTACGACGTCGCGCGCCACTTCGCCGACGCCGAGGCCCTCTACAGCTACGAGGGCACCCGCGAGATGAACACGCTCATCGTCGGCCGGAGCATCACCGGCCAGGCCGCGTTCGTCTGAGCACCGGCCCGGCACGGGGGCGCCGTCGTCTAGCCTGGTCCGCATGACGACGACGCTCCTCGTTCGCCGTGCCGCGCCGGCGCCTCCCGAGCGTGCCCGCACGCTCTTCGCCACGCTCGTCTTCCTCGTCCTCCTGGGCGGCGACGTGCTGCGCAACGCGACCAGCTTCTGGGGCTGGGGCGTGGTCTGCGGCGTCATGGTGATCGCCGCGGCGGTCGTCGTCGTGCGGCACCCGCCGCGGGTGCGGACGCTGCCGCGCCTCCTCGTGCTCTGGTTGGCCTTCGCCGTCGTCTCGCTGGCGTGGTCGCAGTACCCCGCCGCCTCCGCCATCGGCATCGTCGCGACGCTGGCGACGACCCTCGGGGCCGTCGCCGTCACCTCGACGCTGCCCTGGCCGTCGATCGTCGTCGCCCTGGGCCGCGCGCTGCGGCTGCACGTCGGGGCCTCGCTGCTCTTCGAGCTCGTCGTCGGGGTGTTCGTGCGCCGGCCCGTGTGCCCGGTCTACCTCGACTGCTCGGGCGGCGTCCCCGACGCGTTCTTCTGGTCGCGGGCAGAGCTGTTCACGGGCGGCCGCATCCAGGGTCTCCAGGGCAACAGCAACATCCTCGCCGTGTTCGCCCTCCTCGCCCTGGTGGTGACGGCCGTGCAGCTCTCCGCCGGCCAGGTGACGAAGAACGCCGGCCGGGTCGGCATCGCCGCGGCCGTCGTCGCGCTCCTGCTCACGCGATCGGCCACCACGGTCGTCTGCGCCGTCGCCGTCGCCCTGGTGCTGCTCCTCGTGACGAGGCTGCGGGCGACGCCCGTCGAGAGGCGCGGGCGGGTCTACGGCGCCGCCGCGGTCCTGGCCGTGCTCGCGGCGGGGCTCCTCCTGCTGGCGCGCCAGCCCCTGCTCGCCCTCGCCGGCCGGAGCGGCGACCTCACCGGCCGCACCGACATCTGGTCCGCCGTGCTCGACCTCGGCGTGCAGCACCCTGTCGTCGGCTGGGGCTGGGTCAGCTACTGGATCCCCATCTCGGAGCCGTTCATCGACCTCGCCGAGCGCAACGGCGTCGTGTACCTGCAGGCGCACGACGCGTACCTCGACGTCTGGTTCCAGCTCGGCTGGGTCGGCCTCGTGCTCTTCCTGCTCGTCGTCGTCGGCGTGCTGCTCCGGGCGTGGTCCTGGGCGACGGACCGCCGCGTCCTCGGCGTGGCACGCGAGGCGGCGTGGTCCGCGCTCGACCTGCTGCCCGTGCTGCTGCTGACCCTCCTCCTCGTGCACGGCCTCACCGAGTCGCGGCTGATCGTCGAGTGGGGCTGGGCGATCTTCGTGGTCGTCGTCGTGGTCACGCGACGGGACGCCTACGGCTGGACGGACCGCGACCGGTGATCGACGGGCTCGGCCCGCGACGTCGCGACCCCCTGCGGCGGTACCTCTCGGCCTGGGTCGGCTTCTCCGCCGGCGGCCACTTCTCCCAGGCGCTCTCGGTGGCGATCGTGCTCTTCGCGTTCTCGACGCAGGCCATCCGCTCGGTGATGGGCTGGCCGGGCGCAGTCGCCGTGCTCGCGACGCTGCTCGTGCTCGCGGCGCTGTCGCTGTTCGGCGGCCGGCACCACGTCGAGTGGCACGGCATCCTGCCGGTGTCGCTCATCGCGCTCTTCGGCTTCATGGCGATCAGCGTGCTCTGGAGCGAGTACACGTGGGTCACCGTGGGAGGCGTCGCCTACGCCGCAGGGTTCGGGGCCCTCGGCCTCTACCTGGCGCTGGGGCGGGACCTGGTCCAGGTGGTGCGAGCCGTCGGCGACGCGCTGCGCATCGTCCTCGTCGCCTCCATGTCGCTCGAGGTGTTCGCCGGGTTGCTGATCGACCAGCCGATCCGCTTCCTCGGGATCCGCGGCGACCTGGCGCTCGGCGGGCCGATCCAGGGCCTCGCCGGCACGCGCAACTACCTCGGCTTCCTGGCGGCGCTCGCCCTCGTCACCTTCGTGGTCGAGTTCCTGACCCGGTCGGTCCCCCGGTCGCACGCCGCCGCGTCCGCCGTGCTGGCCGCCGTGACCCTGGTGTTCGCGCGCTCGCCCGTGGCTGCGCTGGCGGTCGTGGTCCTCGTCGTGGCCGGCCTCGCCCTCCGCGCCCTGCGCAAGGCGCCCGAGCACCGGCGTCCCCTGCTGCAGAGCGTGCTGGCCGTCGTGGTCGTCGTCGGCGGCGCGGTCTCCTGGGCCCTCCGCGACTCGCTGCTCGCGAGCGTCGACGGCGCCTCCGACCTGAGCGCACGGTCGTTGCTCTGGGCGCGCGTCCGGAGCCTCGCCAGCGTGCACGACATCACCGGGTGGGGCTTCGTGGGCCAGTGGCCGGCCGAGATCTTCCCCTTCTCGACCGTCCTGGCGCCGGACGGCCGCCCCTACGCGACGGCCCTCAACGCCTTCTTCGACATCTGGCTGCAGCTCGGCCTCGTGGGCGTGCTGCTGCTGGTCGTCTCAGGAGCCCTCGCGCTCGTGCGGAGCTGGGCGACCGCCTCCGGCCACCCGATCGTCGCGTACGTCTGGCCGGCTCTCGTGCTGGTGCTGATCGGGGTCACCGCCCTCGCCGAGAGCTTCGTGCTCTTCGAGGGGACGCTCATGCTGTTCGTCGCGATCGCGACGATCGCCGCCCGCAAGCGGTCGTGGCGCTCCCGCCTGCCCCAGCTCCCGGGACGCGCCGACCCGACCGACCGGTAGGCGGCGGTGCGCCGTCGGGGCCCGGCCGTCAGCCCTCGACGACCCAGCCGGGGCCGGGACGACGCCCGAGCAGGGTGGCGAGGCGCCGCTGCACGCCCCACACGGTGACGCGGGCCATGGCCTCGACCACGATGGCCTGGCTCATCTTGGACTCGCCCAGCTCGCGTTCGCGGAACTCGATGGGCACCTCCACCACACGGCCGCCGCCGTCGAGCGTGCGGAGCGTCATGTCGACCTGGAAGCAGTAGCCCTTGGAGTCGATCCCCGCGAGGTCCATGGCTGCGAGGGCGTCTCGGGTGTAGACGCGGAAGCCCGCGGTCACGTCCTTGAGACGGAGGCCGAGGGCGAGCCGCGCGTACAGGTTGCCCCCGCGGCTCAGCAGCTGGCGGGAGACGGGCCAGTTCACCACGGAGCCGCCCGGGACCCACCGGCTGCCGATCGCCAGGCTCGGGGTCCACGGGGCGTCGCCCGTGACCTGCGAGATCATCTCGGGCAGCGCCTCCGGCGGGTGCGAGCCGTCGGCGTCCATCTCGATGACGAAGTCGTAGCCGCGCTCCAGGCCCCAGCGGAACCCCTTGACGTACGCCGAGCCGAGGCCGAGCTTGCCGGTGCGGTGCGCGACGTGGACGCGTGCGTCGGCGGCGGCCATGCGCTCCGCCAGCTCGCCCGTGCCGTCGGGGCTGCCGTCGTCGACGACGAGCACGTCGATCTCGGGCACGGCCGCGAAGAGGCGCCCGAGGATGATCGGGAGGTTCTCGACCTCGTCGTAGGTGGGGAGGACGACGAGGGCGCCTGCGCCGGTGTGCGTGTTCATGGGTGCCTTCCTGTGGACCGTCGTCAAGACTAGGGCCGGTCCGTTGCGACGGGGCCGGGGGCGGCTGCGGCGTCAGCCGGCACGGGTGCGTCCGTGACGGCGCTCGTGCTCGCGCTCGCGCTCGCGCTCGGACCGTCGGCATCCGCGGTGTCGGACACGGAGCCGTCGCCCCGCGGGCTGTCGGCACCCGCGGCGAGGACGAGCCACCGCGCGGCGACGGTCGCCACGGCGACGCACGCGAGGAGGAGCACGGCCCAGCCGACCGTGCCGAGCAGAGGCGGGTGCCACGCCGGCTCGGAGAAGACACGCGGCCAGGGAGCCGAGAGCCCGGCGCTGTAGCGACGGAGCGACGTCAGCAAGCACGCCAGCTGCGCGGCCCCGATCACGACGAGGACGCAGGTCGCGAAACGGCGGACGTCCTCCGCGCGCCTGCGGACCGGCAGGGCGTCGCCCACGGCCCACGCGGCGACGACCACGAGCACGACGACGGCGGGCATCGTGTAGCGCCCCTGCCAGATGTAGCCCGACTCGGCGACGCTCGACGCCTGGACGGCGGCAGGCAGGACGAGGACGGCGAGCGCCGCCGTCCCGACAGCGACGCGTCGTCGCACCGAGTCGCGGAGGAACAGGGCGGCCGCGACGACGAGCCCGAGCAGCACCGAGTACAGGAACACCACGTACCCGGGGGCAGGCGTGTCCAGCCACCCGAAGTTGCCGATCGCCTGCGCCGAGTAGTCGGTCGTCGTCTCGAGCACGTGCACGAAGCCGTCCGCGGGCGTCGTCCCGGCGCCGCCGTACACTCCCACGGCGTCCAGGGAGCCCGACCGCAGCGTCCACAGGACGGCCGGGACCGTCGAGGCCGTGACGACGAGGACGCTCAGCAGGACGGGAGGGCGCACGACCCGCGAGACGAAGCGCGGGACCCCGACCGCGATCGCCACGACGAGGACCGCGACGCCGAGCCAGAGCGGGGAGAGCCCCCGGGTGTGGACGAGCAGCCCGCCGGACGCCGCGAGCGAGGCCGCCAGCCACCACGACGCCCGTCGGCCGGGAGTCGTGCTGGTCACGACCAAGAGAGAGGAGGCGAAGGAGGCGGTGGTCGCGATCTCGAGCGCGTTGGGGTTCACGGACCCCATCAGGAAGTAGGTCATCGGGGTAGAGACGGCGAACACGGCCAGGACGGGGAGCACGGGGCGGGGAAGGCGCGCGAGGGCGGTCACCGCGGCGGCGAGGAAGAACGCGCAGGCGGCCGCGCTCGCGAGCCTCATGAGGAATATCTGCCCCTTGCCCAGCTCGAGCAGGGAAGGCCATCCCACGAGCACGTAGTAGACCGGGTTGTAGAGCCCCGCCGTCGTCGTCGCCGCGACGAGCTTCGTGTCCGACCCGAACGGGAGGAGGCAGTCGGCGGTGACCTCCGAGGCGTGCGACATGCAGATGGTGTTGGCGCTGCCCGCCACCGTCTCCGGGACCTGGACGATCTTGTCCTGGGGGCGTGCGCCCGGAGCGCCGATGAGCTGCCCCCGGACCGTCGACGCCGCCTTGATGATGTGGGACGGCTCGTCCGGGCTGGCGCCGATCGGCGTGCTCAGGGCCCAGAGCGCCGCCGTGCCGAAGAAGACGAGGAACGCGACGACGAACAGGGCCACCGGACCGGCCCGGCCGACGCGACCGAGGACCTCGGCGTCCGTCCGGGTGCGGGCTCGTCGTCCGGGTCGTCTCGGCTGGGCTGGGGCGTGCACTCGTTCTCCTCGTCGCGGGTGGCCGTGTGGCCCGGGCCTGGGCCTCGGCTCGGTCGAGCAGCGAGGGGCGAGCGCGGCACGCGCGACCAGGACCCGCAGATCATACCTACCTGCACCCTCCCTCCCCGGCCCGCCGCGCTGCGGCTCCCGCTCCCCGGACTCGCGCGCCGCCGTCCGCTCGCCGCGGACCTGCCCGGCTACGATTGAGCAATGCCCACCGCCCTCGAGCAGACCCTCATCGTCATGCCCGCCTACAACGAAGAAGAGGCCGTCGGCGACGTCGTCCGTGAGGTGCTCGCCGCCCTCCCGGGCGTGGCGTGCCTGGTCGTCAGCGACGGGTCCAAGGACCGCACGGTCGAGATGGCCGACCGTGCGGGTGCGCGCGTCCTCGAGCTGCCCTTCAACCTCGGCGTCGGCGGCGCGATGCGAGCCGGGTTCCGGTACGCCCTGCGACACGGTTTCCACAACGTCGTGCAGATCGACTCGGACGGACAGCACAACCCGACCAGCGTGCCCCGCCTGCTCGACGAGCTGGCGGAGCACGACGTCGTCATCGGCGCGCGCTTCGCCGGGGAGGGCGACTACGAGGTGCGGGGGCCGCGGAGGTGGGCCATGCAGTTCCTCAGCGTCAGCCTCAGCCGCATCGCCAGGACGCCGTTGACGGACACCACGTCGGGCTACCGGGGCGCGGGGCCCCGGGCCGTCGAGCTCTTCGCCGAGAACTACCCGGCCGAGTACCTCGGCGACACGGTGGAGTCCCTGGTCATCGCGGCCCGACACGGGCTGTCGATCAAGCAGGTGCCCGTGTCGATGCGGCCACGAGCGGGCGGCGTGGCGTCGCACAACCCGGCGAAGGCAGCCCTGTACCTCGCGAGGGCCGGGCTCGCCCTCGTCGTGGCCCTGATCCGCCCGATCAACGCGACCGCCCGAGAGGTGGCCGCCGCGTGAACGTCACCAGCTACGTCTTCAGCATCGCGGCCAGCCTGCTCGCCGTCGGCGTCGTCGTCGAGAGGCTGCGTCGTCGACGGCTCCGGGAACGGCACGCCGTCTGGTGGCTGGTCGCCGGTGTCGGCGCGCTCGTCATCAGCGTCTTCCCACAGCTGACGGCGTGGGCGGCCGACCTGGTCGGCGTCGAGCAGCCGGCGAACCTCGCCTTCTTCGCCAGCATCGTGATCATCTTCCTGGTCTGCGTCCAGTTCAGCGCGGAGCTCACCGACCTCGAGGACAAGGTGCGGAGCCTCGCCGAGGAATCAGCCATGAACGACCTGCGGCTGCACGACCTCGAGAAGGCCCAGGACGCCGGGTCCCGGACTCACGACGGTCGCCCCGACCTCCCCTGACCGGCGTCGAGGTCGACGCCTGTCGGTCGGGGACGTGTCAACGGGCGGGTGGCGCGTCCTCGTCCTCGTCCACCGTGGTCGCCTCGTCGGCCCCACGCGAGCGGGAGCCGTCCGCGAAGACCCAGAACTTGTACGCCGCGTAGTTCCACGTCGTCGTCATCGCCGTCGACACGAACTTGCCCACGACGTATCCCGGGCCCAGCCGGTCGAAGAGCTCGATGACGGCGATCGTGGCCAGGGAGTTCACGAGGACGAGCACCCCGTACTTCCAGAGCGAGTGCCAGGAGGAGCGGTGCGACCGGAAGGTCAGGAACCGCTGGAGGGCGTAGCTGACCAGCAGACCGGCCCAGAAGGCGACCGCCCCGGCCACCCCGAGGGGCCACCCGAGGACGTCCCGGCCGACGATCAGCAGGCCGAGGTCGACGACGAACGCGAGGCCGCCGACGACGAGGTACACGAACGGCCCGTACAGCCGCCCGCTCCGGAAGTCCGCGAACCTGGCCGCGAGGCCCGTCACGGACGGGTCCCGACGGGGTCCTGTCCGGACGGACTGTCCGGTCTCGTCCGTCGACGGCCCCTGGCCTCCCCCACGGGCTCGTGGAGCTCACCCTGCTCGTTCACCAGCTCGGGATCCTCGACGTCGCCCGCGTCGCCGGCCCCGTCCCCACCCGACGAGAGGACGGCCTGGCGCCGGCTCATTGCGAGGACGACGAGGAACGCGACGCCGAGCACGAGGCAGCCCGCCGCGATGAGCCCCGTCCACACGGAGGTGGACAGCACCGGGGGGCGCCACGCCGGCGTCTCGAGGAGGGCGACCCAGGAGGCGGAGAGACCGACCGCGTTCCTGCGCAGGAAGGTCATCAACGCGACGAAGGCCGCCGCGGAGTGCACGACGACGACGAGCAGGACGACGCGTCGACGCAGGGTCGAGGAGAGACGGTCGAACGACGGGGCGAGCGCCACCGCGGCCACCAGGACGAGGAGCACGTAGACCGGCAGGTTGTAACGGCCCTGCCAGACGTAGCCGGACCGCGTCACGGACGCCGCCTGCACCAGCGCGGGGATGAGGACGTAGCTCGCGAGCGAGAGCAGCACGGCAGCCTTGACCCGGCCGGAGGTCGGGACGAGCACGGCGGCGAGCACGAGCCCCCCCACCCCGACGAAGTAGGCGAAGACCACGTACGACGGCACCGGGGTGTCGAGCCAGCCGAACTTGCCGATGAGCTCCTGCCCGAAGTCGAACGTCCTCTCGAGCATGCGGACCAGTCCGCCCTGGAAGCTCGTGCCCGCACCCGGGTAGAGGCCCACCGCGCCCAGGGACCCGGACTTGAGGGTCCAGATGACGGCGAGGACGGACGAGACGGCCACGGCGACGACCGCGGCGAGGACCTGAGGCCGTCGGACGTGCTCCCAGAAGGCACGCCAGCCGACGAGCACGGCGGCGACGACGACGATCACGGCCAGCCAGAGCGGGGAGAGCCCTCGTGCGTGCACGAGCAGTCCGCCGGAGAGGGCGAGCAGGAGGCCCTGACCCCAGCCCACCGGGCGTCCGGCGAGGAGGCCCGAGACGAGCGTCGCGGCGAAGGCGGCCGCGGTCGCCACCTCGAAGGCGTTCGGGTTGACGACGCCGCTCAGGAAGTACGTCGTCGGCGTCAACGCCCCGAAGGCCGCGAGCACCGGGAGCACCGGACGCGGCAGCCGTGACAGCGAGGCGACGGCCGCGGCGAAGAACACAGAGCACACGAGGGCGCTGACCAGGCGCATCGCGTAGAGCGAGGCCTTGCTGCCGTCCAGGACGAGGGTCGGCCATCCCACGAGCACGTAGTAGACGGGGTTGTAGAGACCCGCGCTGGTGGGCTCCTCGACGATGGCGTCCGCATCGCTCGGGAACCCGGGAGCACAGTCCGCGGTGACCTCGGGCTGGAACCTGGCGCAGTCGGCCTCCGCCGAGTAGGCGACGCCGGCGGGCACGTCGACGTCGCGGATCTGCGGCAGCCCGTCCGTCACGTCGCCCAGGAGCTCCCCGCGGACGACCGACGCGGCCTTGATCAGGTGCGCCGGCTCGTCGGGGCTCGCGCTCAGCGGGGTGGTGACCGCCCAGAGGGCGCTCACGCAGCCGAACCCGATCAGGGCGGCCAGGAAGACGGCGAGCCAGCGGCGGGCGGAGCCCGCCACGGCGGGGCGGTTGCTCGTGGGTCTCATGGGTGGTCCTCTTCGGGGTCGTGCTCGTCCCGGGCGCGGTCCGTGGCCTGCGCGCAGGCGATCGACGACGGGCATCCGGGGAGGGGACGAGAAGAGCTCCGCGTCCCCCTAGAGCCTAGGCGAGGGGCGCAGGCAGGGAGCGGAGGCCGCCGTGGCGCGCCCTCGCGGACGGGAGCCGAGGCTGCCCGCCGCGAGGGCGCCACGCTGCGATCAGGGGACGGTGACGGTCCGGCAAGTGAGCTGCGGGTTGACGCCGCCCCGGGTGTCGATGGCGTAGACGCAGACGTCCTGGACTCCGGAGGGGGCCGCGACGACGGCCTCGAAGCCGTGCGCTGCACCGGCACCGGGGAAGATCCGGGCGATGTCCGAGCGCGACGTGTTCGCGGTCAGGGCCGTGCCGCGAGCGCCGACGTAGACGTGGACGGCCATCGAGGTGGCGGGCTCGTCGGGGTCGAGCGCCCAGCCCGAGACCGCGACGCCGGACGAGGTCGCCCGCACGACGTCGACCGCGCCGACCGGCGGCCTGTTCTGCACGACCACGGTCTTGCACCCGAGCACGGTGGTGGCCCCGGCTCCGACGTTGATGGCATAGGCGCAGACCTCGTGCCGTCCCGGGGCCGCAGCCACCTGGGAGGACCACCCGTGGGCGGCACCGTAGCCCGGGTGGATGCGTCCGATGTCGCTGCGCGGCACGTCGGCCTTGACCGCGCGGCCCACGCCGTCCACGTAGACGTGGACGTCCACGGCGTCGCGCGTGTCGGGGTCGAGGGCCCATCCCGAGGCGGTGATGCGCCCGTCGCTCGCCTGCGCGGCGTCGAAGGCGCCGACGGGCGAGCCCGCCATGACCGTCACGGTCCGGCACTCGAACAACCGGTTCTGACCCGCACCCGTGTTGATGCCGTAGATGCAGACCTGGTGGTCGCCGGGCCCGGCCACGAACGAGGCCGAGTAGCCGTGGGCCGCTCCCTGACCGGGGTAGGCGCGTGCCACGTCGGCACGGGACCGGTCGGCGACGAGCGCACGGCCGACCCCGTCCACGTACACGTGCACCGGGATGCTCGCGGTCGTGTTCCAGTCGAAGGCCCAGCCGCTGACCTCGAGGCCGCCGGGCGCCGCCCTGACCGCCTCGACGGTCCCGACCGGAGACGGGTCACGGACGTCGACCGTCCGACAGCCGAGCTGAGGCGTGTTGCCCACGCCGTTGCCGATGGCGTAGACGCAGACCTGCTGGGGTCCCGGCGAGGCCGGGAGCGTGACCGAGAACCCGTGACGGCTCCCCGAGCCGGGGAACGTGGCCGCGACGTCAGGCCGGTCGAAGGCCGCAGTCACGGGGGTGCCGACCGCGCCGACGTACACGTGCACCGGGATGGAGGCGCTCGTCGTCCGGTCGAGGGCCCACCCGGACACGCTCACCGTGCCCACGCCGGCGGTGACCGCCTCGACGTTGCCGGTGGCGGTGACGACCGTGCCCGTGGGCGAGCCGAACCACGAGTTGAAGTACACCCAGAAGTTCCGGTTTCCGTAGGCGGAGCAGGCGTCGCCGGTGCCGCTCAGGTTCGCCAGCGCCGCCGCGTTGGGCGTGTACGGCGTGTAGTAGTAGAGGTTCGCGGTCGCCTGGTTCCGGACGAAGACCGTCTTGGAGCCGCAGGCGGCCGACGGGTTGTACTGGATGGTCCGGTCGGCGCCCGGAGCGTACTGCTGGAAGTAGTTGCTCGTGCCCGCCGGGTTCGCGTAGCGCTTGAACTGCCACGCGGCACGGTAGATCTGGTTGTACACGCCGGCGTAGGTGGGGTCGCAGCCGCCGTTCGCGGAGTCGGGGCAGGCGTAGCCCATCGCCCTCTCGACGCGCGCGTCCGAGGGACCCCGGGCGGCGGAGCCGGAGATGAGGCCCTGCTCCTTCTGCAGCGTGACGAGGAGGACCTGGGGGTTGATGCCGCACGCAGCGCCGACCTTGGCGATGATGCGCGCGACGGACTCGGAGCCGGCGCCCTGGTACGTGCCGCACATGGCGTCCGCACCCCGCGTGGCCGTGTCCGTCCGCTTGACGTTCATGCAGTTCGTGTTCGTGCAGGAACCGATCTGGGCGTCGAGGAACTGCTGGATCTGCCCCTCGTTCATGGCGCCGCCGTTGAAGAAGACCTGGTCGGACACGATGTAGCCGGGATCGAAGTCCGCCCCCGACAGAGCCTGCGCGGGTTCTGGAGCAGCGGCCAGGCCGACCCCGACGAGGACGGAGGCGGCCAGGGCCGCCGATGTGACGAGTGCGGTGAGTCTTCTCACGAGGCGCCTCCCTGTGGCGTCGACGGGTCTGGCCGCACGGTCGTGCGTCGCCGATGGCGCCGGAGGTGACCCGGAGCGTCGGCAGACCCTCGAGGAGCCTAGGCGACGACGCTCCCGGGGTGCATCCCCTTCTCGGGGGTCACCGGGCGAGGCAGCACCGCTCGACCCGGAGGCGGTCGGCCCGCGTCGCTCCGTCCCGTCGACGGTGGGCGAGGGCCGTCGAGACGAGCCGAGGCAGCTGGCCCGCCAGGCGGGCCCACTGCCCCCGCGTGAGGTGAGAGGGACCGAGCGGCGCCAGGTCCAGGGCGGCCCGGGCGGCCGCCCGGACCAGCACACGGAGGACCATGCCCGCTGACCCGTTGCGCAGCACCACGGCGACGCGGTTCCGCATGCTCTGGTACTTGATGAGCGCGCTCCCGCTGCTCGAGCTCCCCGCGTGCCGGTGGACGGCGACGGCGAGCGGCTCGGCGACGACGTCCCATCCTGCGAGCCTGAGCCGCCAGGACACGTCGAGGTCCTCGTAGTACATGAAGAGCGAGGTGTCGAAGCCGCCCACCTGGTCGAGGGCGTCCCGCCGCACGAAGCAGGCGCCGCCGGAGAAGCCGAAGAGCGGTTCCGGCCAGCCCGGATCGGACGCGACGGGCTCGAGCCAGCCCCGGTCGAAGCCGTTGCCCCACGCGTCGACCGCGACGCCCTCTCCGTTGAGGAGGCGGACCGCTCCCCGGGTGTCGCTCCGGGCCCAGCGACGGCCGTCCCTCGCCGTCAGGACGTGCGCCTCGGCACCCCCACTCGTACCCGCAGGGACGAACGCCCCCTCGAGCTCGACGCGCGCGGCCACCGCCGCCGTGCCCCGCCCCGCCTCCGTCAGCGTCCGCAGGCCTCGTGCGAGGAAGTCGGGCCCGGCCACGGCGTCGTTGTTGAGCAGGACGACGACGTCACCCGTCGACGCCTCGACGCCGGCCTGGACCCCGCCGGCGAATCCCGTGTTCGTGGTCAAGGGCACGACGACCACCGCGGGGAACTCCCGGCGGTACGCGGCGACCTGCGCATCGTCGGCCTCGTTGACGACCAGGACGAGGTCGACGGACTCGGTCTCGCTCTGCTCCGCCAGGGAGGAGAGGCACCGGCGCGTCAGCTCCGGGCGCCTCCAGTCGATGATGACAACGCTCGCTCGCACGCGACCATCCTGTCAGCCCCGGGTGCCGGGATCGACATGGTTATAGTTGGGGCTGCCCTCGGGCACCCCGACCGGCCGATCACTTGGGAGCACACGTCTTGACCGTCACCACCACCGGCACCGTCTCAGTCGTCATCATCAACTACCGAGGCACCGACGACACGCTCGAGTGCGTCGCTCAGCTCAACGAGGTCGACTGGCCCGCGAAGCAGCTCGAGATCGTCGTGGTCGAGAACGGCTCGGGAGACGACAGCGAGGCTCGTCTCCGGGCCGCCCTGGGCGACCAGGCGAACGTCAAGCTGGTCGTGTCGGACGAGAACCTCGGCTTCACCGGCGGCAGCAACCTCGGTGCCCGGACCGCGACCGGCGACTTCGTCGCGTTCCTCAACAACGACGCGAAGCCCCACCGCGACTGGATCCGGGAGGGCATCGCCGCGTTCTCCGCCAGCCCCCGCATCGGCGCGGTGGCGAGCAAGGTGCTCGACTGGGACGGCAAGGCGATCGACTTCGTCGAGTCGGGCCTGTCGTGGTTCGGCATGGGCTACAAGAACCACACCAACGAGCAGGACGACGGACGCTTCGACGAGCAGCGCGACCTGCTGTTCGGCACGGGGTCCGCCTTGTTCGTGCGACGCGCGCTCTTCCTCGACATCGGCGGCTTCGACGAGGACATGTTCATGTTCTACGACGACGTCGACCTCGGGTGGCGCCTGAACCTCTACGGGTACCGCGTGCGCTTCGCTCCCGACTCGATCGTCTACCACAAGCACCACGGCTCGATGAAGAGCTTCGGTGAGCACCGCGAGATGTACCTCCTCGAGCGCAACGCGCTCCACATGCTCTACAAGAACCTCTCCGAGGACAGCCTCGGCACCCTCCTCCCGGCCGCGTTCGCCCTGCTCGCCCGGCGTGCCGTCGCGAAGGGGAAGCTCGACTCGGAGTCCTACGACCTCCGTCGCTTCACCGGCGCCGCCGACGAGCACGACGAGACGACGCCCGTGCACAAGGACACCGTCGCGGGCCTGTTCGCCCTCGACCAGTTCGTCGCTGACCTCCCCAAGCTGAAGAAGCGCCGGGACGAGATCCAGTCCCGCCGGGTCAAGACCGACAAAGAGGTGTTCCGCCTCTTCGGCAACATCTTCCACCCCCTCTTCGGCGACGACTACTTCCTCGAGGGCTTCACGAAGATCCAGGACGCGTTCGGGGTCAACCGCCCGATGATGCGCAAGCGGGTCCTCGTCATCACCGGCGACGCGCTCGGCGAGAAGATGGCCGGGCCGGGCATGCGCGCCTGGAAGATCTCGGAGGCGCTGGCCGAGCACAACGACGTCCGGCTCGTGACCTGGAACGTCGCGAACCGTGCGTCCGAGACCTTCGAGGTCGAGCGGGTCCGGCTGCAGGACGAACGAGCCATGAAGGTCCACGAGGAGTGGGCCGACGTCATCTTCTTCCAGGGCTTCGCCCTCCGGCACTTCCTCACCCTGCAGAAGTCCAACAAGGTCATGGTCGTCGACCTGTACGATCCCATGCACCTCGAGCAGCTCGAGCAGGGCCGGGAGATGGGCGACGCCGCGTGGCGCAACCAGGTCCTGGTCACGACCGAGGTCGTCAACGAGCAGCTCCAGCGGGGCGACTACTTCCTCTGCGCCTCGGAGCGGCAGCGCCTGTTCTGGATGGGCCAGCTCGCCGCGGTCGGACGCATCAACCCGGACACCTACGCCGCCGACGAGAACCTGCGGGACCTCATCTCCATCGCTCCCTTCGGCATGGACAGCACGCCGCCGCAGCACACCCGCAAGGCGATCCGCGGTGTGGTCCCCGGCATCGGCGACGACGACAAGGTCGTCATCTGGGGCGGCGGCATCTACAACTGGTTCGACACCCCGACCCTGGTGAGGGCCATCGGCGTGCTCGCCGAGCGGCGCCCCAACGTGCGCCTGTTCTTCCTGGGCGTGGCCCACCCGAACCCGGACGTGCCCGAGATGGCCATCGTCTCGAAGACCCGTGAGATCTCCGAGCAGCTCGGCCTCACCGGCAAGAACGTCTTCTTCAACGAGAACTGGGTCGCGCTGGACGACCGGCAGAACTACCTGCTCGAGGCCGACGCGGGCGTGAGCACGCACTTCGACCACGTCGAGACCACGTTCTCGTTCCGCACCCGGATCCTCGACTACATGTGGGCGAACCTCCCCATCGTCACGACCCGGGGCGACAGCTTCGGCGACCTCGTGGCTGCTGAGGGGCTGGGGGTGGCCGTGACCGAGCGCGACGTCGACGGCCTCGCCGACGCCCTCGAGTCCATGCTCTTCGACGAGGAAGCCATCGCCGCGGCCAAGGAGAACGTCGCCCGGGTCGCCGCCGACTTCACCTGGGAGAAGGCCCTCGCTCCGCTCATCCAGTTCTGCCACGACCCGCACGTCGCGCCGGACCGGGCCCACGTCGCGGCCGATGCAGGCCGTCACTCCGGCGGCGTCGTCGTGCCCTCGATCGAGAAGTCCCCGGAGCAGCGGTTCCACGAGATCGCCAACAGCCGTCACGGTGTCCGGCGGGACGTCCTCCTGGCCCGTCACTACCTCACCTCCGGGGGCGTCGGAGAGCTCCGCGGCAAGGTCGTCACCCGCCTGAACACCATCCGGGACAGCAAGAACGGCCGATGACCGTTCGCGCCTCGCTGATCCCCGAAGATCAGCGAGGTATAGTTCCCTGTTCTCCGACAAGCGAGGTATGACCATGAGCAGCACCGTCAGCGAGAGGTTCGCGCGACTCCGCGACGAGCCGATGATCCCGGCCGGACGCCCCGCCGGCGGGACCTGGGGCTCGGTCCGAGAGGTGTTCCAGCAGCGACAGCTGCTCGACCTCCTGATCCGACGCGACCTCAAGTCGCGCTACAAGGACAGTGCACTCGGCTTCGCGTGGACCCTCATCAGGCCCCTCGTCCAGCTCGGCATCTACTGGCTCATCCTCGGCCAGATCCTGGGATCGGCGCGAGCCATCCCCGAGTTCGCGATCTACATCTTCGCCGGGCTCACCCTCTACGGGCTCTTCAGCGAGATCGTCTCCGGCGCCACGGGCTCCGTGGTGGCCAACGCCGGTCTCCTGAAGAAGGTCTACGTCCCCCGCGAGATCTACCCGCTGTCGGCCGTCGGCGGGGCGTTGTTCAACTTCGGGATCCAGCTGGTCATCCTGCTGATCGCGACGCTGGCGTTCCGGTCGTTCCCCACCTTCGAGAACCTCATGTTCTTCCTCCCCGCGACGCTGGTCATCCTCGTCTGGGGAACGGCCCTGGGCATCCTCCTCTCGGCCCTCAACGTGTACCTGCGTGACATGGCCTACCTCGTCGAGGTGCTGATGATGCTCCTCATGTGGGCCTCCCCCATCGTCTACTCGTGGCAGATGGTGTTCTCGCGCGCCACGGACGGCCCCTGGGAGTGGGTCCTCCCGATCTACACCAACAACCCCATCACCCTGGGGATCCTCGGCTTCCACCGCGCCTTCTGGACCGCGGGCGGGCCCGAGCAGTACCCCGACCACCTCATGCTGCGCATGGGCATCGCGATCCTCGTCGGCCTCGTCGCCCTGTTCTTCTGCCAGCGAGTGTTCGCTCGCCTGCAGGGCAACTTCGCGCAGGAGATCTGAGTCGTGCACCGAGAAAGGCCCCAGTCATGAGCACCGACAACATCCTCGCGGTCGACGACGTCGACTTCGCCGACGCCCCCACCGTCGTCAGCGTCAAGAACGTGTCCAAGCGCTTCGTCATCCGCCGCGACAACTCCCTCAAGGAGCGCATCGTGACGCTCGGCCGAGCTGGTCGGCGCCACAGCGAGGACTTCTGGGCCCTGAAGGACGTCACCCTCGACATCCCTGCCGGCACCACCATCGGGCTGCTCGGACCCAACGGATCGGGCAAGTCGACCCTGCTCAAGGTGATCGGCGGGATCCTCGAGCCCACGACGGGCGAGGTGAGCAGACGCGGTCGTCTCGCGGCGCTGATCGAGCTCGGCGCGGGTTTCCACCCCGACCTGACGGGGCGCGAGAACGTCTACCTCAACGCGGCGATCCTGGGCATCACGCAGGAGGAAGCCGAGGCGAAGTTCGACGACATCCTGCTGTTCAGCGGCATCGGCGACTTCATCGACACCCAGGTGAAGTTCTACTCGTCCGGCATGTACGTGCGCCTCGCCTTCGCGGTGGCCATCCACACGGATCCCGACGTCCTGCTCGTCGACGAGGTCCTCGCCGTGGGCGACGAGCAGTTCCAGAAGAAGTGCCTCGACAAGATCCGCGAGTTCCAGCAGCAGGGTCGGACGATCGTGCTCGTCAGCCACTCCCTCGGCCAGGTGCAGGAACTCTGCGACAGCGCCGTGGTCCTCCACCACGGCGAGGTCAAGTTCCAGGGGTCGGCTCGCCACGCGGTCAAGAACTTCCGCGAGATCCTCGAGGGACGCCGCGTCGCCGAGGCCGAGGCCGCGAACCCCGACGAGGACGCGACCCCCGGCTCCGTCGACAAGGTGGAGATCGCCTCCCCCGGGCGCGCCCCCGGCGAGGAGCTCCGACCGGGTGACGACCTCGTCATCCGCATGACGGTCTCGCACACGACACCGCTCGAGGAGTGGAACTCCGGCTTCAAGATCGAGAACCAGCACGGACACCTCGTCTACGGCACCGACAGCCGCAAGATCGGTCTCGTGCACAGCCCCCTCCACGGCACGACGACGGTGGAGTACCGTCTCGACGACCTCCAGTTCGGCGGCGGCCCCTACTTCATCCACTGCTTCCTGGCCAAGAAGACCGGTGAGCACATCGCGATCCTGCGCGAGGCAGCACGCTTCGTCATGGCGGACGACGACCGCCACGCCGGCATGACGCGCGTCGCCACCGCGGGTCGCGAACTCCGCGCCTGATCTTGTCCGTGCCCGTCCTCGTCGACGCGACGTCCATCCCCGAGAACCGAGGAGGCGTGGCGCGGTACATCACCGGCCTGCTCCAGGGGCTGGACCAGTCGGGCTCGCCCGTCACCGTCGTGGTGAAGTCCGCCGACCGGGAATGGCTGCGGACGAACGCTCCCGGCCACCGCTACCTCGACGCGCCGTCGATCACCGTCTCTCGCCCTGGGCGCCTCGTGTGGGAGCAACTCGGACTCCCCCTCCTGGCCCGGCGGCTCGGGGTGGCTCTCGTCCACAGCCCGCACTACACGTTCCCGCTCCTGTGGGCGCGCCGGAGCGTGGTCACCCTGCACGACGCGACCTTCTTCAGCGATCCGGCAGCGCACGGTCGTGTCAAGCGCTCCTTCTTCCGCACCTGGACCCGCCTCGCACGGCTCCTCGCCTTCCGCACCGTCGCGCCCAGCGCCGCCACGGCGGACGAGATCGAACGCTTCGTGCGCCGCGGCCACCGGACCGCCGTCGCGCACCTGGGCGTCGACCGCGGCGTGTTCCACGTGCCTTCCGAGGGAGACGTCCAACGCTTCCGGCGCGCCCACGGCATCCCCGAGGGCGAGCGGTGGATCGCCTTCCTCGGGACGGTGGAGCCTCGTAAGTCCGTGCCTGCGCTCGTCGAGGCCCATGCGCGGCTGTCATCAGCCCGTGGGGACGTCGCGCCTCTCCTCGTCGCCGGCGGTCTCGGCTGGGACGACGAGGCGACGGCACTGCTCCGTGCCGCCGGCGACGTGCCCGGCTCGAGCCTTCGCCATCTCGGCTACCTCCCCCTCGAGGAGCTCGCCGCGTTCCTCGGCGGGTCCGACGTCGTCGTCTACCCGAGCACCGGAGAGGGTTTCGGACTCCCCGTCCTCGAGGCGATGGCGTGCGAGGGAACCGTGCTGACCACCAGACGCCTGGCTCTCCCCGAGGTCGCCGGCGACGCCGCGGCCTACGCCGAGCCGGATGCCGACTCGCTCGAGCGCGCGCTGGGCGACCTCCTCGACGACCCGCGCGAGCGGAGCCGTCTGGCGTCCGCAGGCACCCGCCGCGCTGCGGAGTTCACCTGGCGTGCCTGCGCGGACGCGCACCGGGCGGTGTGGGCCTCGTGACCCGGGGCGAGGACGCCGTCACGGCGGACACCGCGATCGTCACCGTCAGCTACAACTCGGGGCGCTACCTCGAGGACTTCCTCGCGTCGACGGCCGCCGCGACACGGACGGACGTCCCCCTGCGGGTCGTCGTCGCGGACAACGACTCCGACGACGTCGTGCGTCTCGCGGCGACGACGCGGAGCCACGGTGCCGAGTTCCTCGAGCTCGGGCGCAACCTCGGCTACGGAGGCGCGGTGAACGAGGCCGTCCGACAGCTGGGGCCCGAGATCCGCTGGGTTCTCGTCTCCAATCCCGACGTCGTCATGGAGCCGGGCAGCCTCGACGTCCTGCTGTCCGTCGCGGGGTCGGACGACTCGATCGGAGCCGTCGGCCCCGCGATCGTCGAGCCCGACGGCTCGGTCTACCCGTCCGCGCGCCGAGTCCCCTCCCTGCGCACCGGCCTCGGGCACGCCCTCTTCGCCAACGTCTGGCCGGGCAACCCGTGGACCCGCGGGTACCACCGAGACGGCGAGCACGACGTCCGACGTGTCACGGGGTGGCTCTCCGGCGCGTGCCTCCTGGTCCGACGCTCCGCCTTCGACTCGCTGGGCGGGTTCGACGACCGTTTCTTCATGTACTTCGAGGACGTCGACCTCGGCCATCGCCTGGGACGCGCGGGCTGGACGAGCGTCTACGAGCCGGCGGCACGCGTCATGCACGTCGGGGCGCACTCGACGCAGAACTCCTCACGGGAGATGCGGCTGGTGCACCACCGGAGCGCCTACCGCTTCCTCGCCGGCAAGTACGACAGGTGGTACCTCTGGCCGCTCCGAGCGGTCCTCCGGGTCGCCCTGGCCGTCCGGGCACGAGCGAGGTCACCTCGACCGTGAGGTGACCGCCCGACGCGGCCGCCTCCCCTGCCTCCCACCACCCCCGACCCGAAAGCACCCCTCCCGATGACCCTGGCCCTCACCCTGATGATCCGCGACGAGGTCGACATCCTGCCGGAGTGGCTGGCCTACCACGTCGCCCAAGGCGTCGACGTCCTCGTCGTGACCGACAACGGGTCCACGGACGGGACCCGTGAGCTCCTCGAGGAATTCGCGCGCACCTCCTCGGTCACCGTCGACCTCCGTCACGACCCGGTCCACCGGAAGCAGCAGAGCGCGACGGTGACGGCCATGGCCCGGGACGCCCACGTCGTCCACGGTGCGGACTGGGTCGTCAACGCCGACGCCGACGAGTTCCTCATCCCGCGGGACCGCGACCTCACGCTGGCCGACGTCTTCGGCCGCCTCGACCCCGCCGTGCGCGCGTTCGTCGTTCCCGTGGTCAACATGGTCGGCCCGCTGGCGGAGTCCGGCGGCGGTCTGGACCGCCTCGTCTGGCGCGACCAGCGCGACGCCGCCGAGCTGCACGCCATCGGCCTCATCTCCCACCCCAGCGGCAACGCGATCCACGTGGGCGACCCCGACGTCTCGGTCGTGCAGGGCAACCACCTCGTGACGATCGCCCAGGGCGCCGTGCCCCCGGAGGAGCTCGGCCTCGAGGTCCTCCATTACCCGTGGCGCTCCTGGGAGCAGTACGCCCACCGCGTGGAGATCGCGGGGGTCGCGTACGAGTCGAACCCCGACGTGACGCCGAGCCCGAACCACCACGGGATGCGCGACTTCCGTCGTCTCCGGGCGGGGACGCTCAAGGCCTACTGGTCGCTGCGCAGCACGGCTCCCGGGCAGACCGAGACGGACTCGTTCGGCCGGGACGACAGCCTCCCCCGGTTCCTCGCCTCCATCGGGCGCGACCTGTCGACGACGGACCGGCTCCTCACGCCCGCGGAGGTCGACGCCCTGCAGGGAGCGGGACGCGGACTCGTCGAGCGGGACGACGCAGTGGATCGTCTGGAGGCCGTCGAGGCAGCCCAGACCGAGAACGTCCGTCTCCTGGAGGCGACGGTCGGACGGATGTCGGATCGCATCGCCGCCCTCGAGGGCCTCGCCAACGACCGCGAGCGTCAGGTGGCCGAGCTGAGCGCCCGGAAGGTGGTCCGCTGGGCCGACGCACTGGGTGACCGTGCCCGCGCCGTGAAGGGCACCCTCCGCCCCTAGGACGGAGCGCAGGCCCGCCGGCGGAGGCCTGGGCGACGTCGTCAGGCGGTCCGGAGCCGGACGAGCACCCGGTCGAGCAGCAGCCGAGCGCGCGCGTCGAAGGAGTGGTGCTCGGCGACCGACCGGGCACGCTCCGCGCGGGCTTCCTCGGGCTCCCGTTCGATGTCCAGGACGATCCGCCGCAGGTCGTCCGGGGTCTCGTACGTCCGGACGAGTCCGCAGAGCGAGTCCGACAGCCCGGGCACGGAGTCGGACACCACGGGGGCCCCGGTGGCGAGCGCGTCGAAGATGCGGTTCGAGACGAACCCCTCACGCGCCATGTCGGCCCAGTGGTCGTTGAGCACGACGCGTGCGCTTCGGTACGCGGCGGGGAGCCGCTCGTTCGGCAGGGACTCGCCGCGGACGACGCCCGGCGGGACGAGGCCGCTCCAGCCGTCGCCCCACACGGACACGTCGAGACCGGCCGCGACGGCGTCCCGGACGACGGGCCGGAAGACCCCGCGCGTGCGTCCCACGAAGAGGACGTCGGACACCAGCTCCGCGTCCACCGGGCCCGGCGCGAAGCGTCCCGGGTCGGTCGCCTGGAGCAGCGGCTCGACGACGTGACCGGTCTCGCCCGAGACACGGCCGGCCCAGGTCTCGCTGGCGGCGAAGCGAAGGTCGAACGAGCCCAGCTCGCCTGGGCTGACGAGGTCGGGATGGCTGATGACCCAGAGGACGTTGAGCGCGGACGGGCTGAGCGGTGTCCTGTCGAGGCCGCGCAGCACCAGCGAGACGTCGTCGAGGTCGTCGCTCCCGGGCCTGGCGTGCGAGAGACGGCGGTCGACGACGACGTCCTGGCCCAGGCCGGTCAGCGCTCCCGCGAGATCGCGGGCGAAGTGGGTGTCTCCCCAGTCGTCGCCCCGTTCTCCCGGCCACGCGGCCGTCTTGAGCGACCAGCGCAGACGGGGCGTCGGCTCGCGCACGAGAGCGGCTCTGCCGACGGAGCGGCGCAGGAGGGGGCGCGACACGCGGATCCCCGCGTGCTCCCCCGGGGGGACCGGCGAGACCGGCACGTCCGCGGCGACCTCGAATCCCAGACGGGCCAGGGCTCGAGGTCCGTCGACGTCCGAGAGCGCCCGCCAGGCGACCAGGAGGTCCTGCGCACCGGCGTCGAGGCTGCGGACCGGCGGCCTGGTCTCGAAGGAGCGCCCGCAGGGCGTAGAGACGACGCGAGCATGCGGACCCGCCCGACGCGCGACCTCGCGGGAGAGCCCGGCGACGGCGAGTCGCATGTCGGTCGTCGGCGGAGGCGCCGTCAGGCCAGAGGAGCGGACGGCGAGCACCGGGGCGTCCGCGGCGAAGACGTCGACCAGGCCGAGCCGCTCGGAGTCCTCGGCGGGGTGCCCCTCCAGGAGCGACGCCGGCGAGACCAGCGGCGAGAGCCTGAGGGCACCGGCGGTCGCCACCGTGCCGTCGAACCGACGCAGGACGCCCTGCACGACCACGGGCCCCCCGTCGCCGTCGCCGAGCTCGTCGACGAGACGGCGGAGGTGCGGGGCCGACACGACGACCGTGGAGTCGAGCAGGACGGCACGGGTGCCCTGCAGGTGCGGGACCGCCCAGCCCACGGCGGTCGACCACCCACGCGCCACCCGCCCCTCGAGGAGCGGGAGGGTGGGAGGGACGACCGGCGGCGCGTGGACCTTGCCGACCGCCTCCTCAGCCTCGTAGACGACCACGATGAGGTGCCAGCCCGTCTCCTGCGCGACCTCGCCCAGCCGTGCGATCACGTCGGGCCGGTCCGAGACGTCGTCGACGTCGAGCGTCACCACGAGGTCGACGACGTCGGCGACGAGCCCGGGAGGAGCCGTGACCGGAACGGTGCGGTCGAGCGGGAGCGCGACGAAGCGCTCGACCTCAGCCGGGGACGGCCCGCCCTCGGAGGCTCGCGACGCCCCGAGGAGCGCGACGAGGCCGCTCCTCAGGCGACGCAGCACGACCGCCTACGCGCTGAGCAGCCGACGGAGGTACACCCCGTAGCCGCTCTTGGCGAGGGGAGCGGCGAGCTCGGCGAGAGCCGCATCGTCGATCCAGCCGTTGCGCCAGGCGATCTCCTCGATGCAGCCGATCTTGTGGCCCTGACGGTCCTCGATGACGCGGACGTACTCGGAGGCCTGCATCATCGACTCGAAGGTGCCGGTGTCGAGCCAGGCCGTGCCGCGGTCGAGGACCTGCACCTGCAGCTCGCCCGCCTCCAGGTAGCGCTCGTTGACGGTCGAGATCTCGAGCTCGCCACGGGGACTAGGCTCGATCGTCTTGGCGATCTCGACGACCTTGTTGTCGTAGAAGTACAGGCCGGGCACGGCGTAGTTGCTCTTGGGCGCCGCCGGCTTCTCCTCGATCGACACGGCTCGGAAGTCGTCGTCGAACTCGACCACGCCGTAGGCCTTCGGGTCCGCCACGTGGTACGCGAAGATGGTCGCGCCGTCGACCTCGGCGTTCTTCTTCAGGTTCGACCCGAGGCCGACCCCGTGGAAGATGTTGTCGCCGAGCACGAGAGCGACGCTGTCGTCCCCGATGAACTCCTCGCCGATCACGAAGGCCTGGGCCAGGCCGTCGGGCGAGGGCTGCACGGCGTACTCGATGCGCATCCCGAGGTGGGATCCGTCGCCGAGGAGGGCACGGAACTGGTCGTTGTACTCGGGCGTCGTGATGACGAGGACCTCGTTGATGCCCGCCATCATGAGCGTCGACAAGGGGTAGTAGACCATCGGCTTGTCGTAGATCGGCATGAGCTGCTTGGAGATGCCCTTGGTGATCGGCCAGAGGCGCGTGCCGGAGCCCCCGGCGAGGATGATGCCCTTCACGGTCAGCTCTCCTTCGTGTCGAGGGTGGCGTAGAACGCTCGCATGTCGTCCCAGGTGGGGAGGAGGCCGGCGGCGGCCGCCTCGGAGAGGCCCGGCGCGTCCGTGTCCTTCGGCGAGAGCAGCGCCTCGCCCGCCTCGGGCGGGAAGACGAGTCCGATCTCCGGATCGAGGGGGTCGATGCCGTGCTCTCGCTCGGCGTTGAACGTGTCCGTCACGAGGTAGCTCACCGTCGCGTCGTCGCTGAGCGCCACGAAGGCGTGCCCGAGGCCCTCCGCGAGGTAGATGGCCCGACGGTCGACGTCGTCGAGCAGGACTGAGTCCCATTGTCCGAAGGTCGGCGAGCCGACGCGGATGTCGATGACGTAGTCGAGCACGGCGCCGTGCGTCGCGGTCACGTACTTCGCCTGGCCACGAGGGACGTCGGCGAAGTGGATGCCGCGGACGACTCCCCTCTTGGAGACCGACGTGTTCGCCTGCCTCAGGTCGATGGGGTGGCCCACCGCCTCGGCGAGCCGGTCGAAGCGGTACCACTCGAGGAACACGCCGCGGTCGTCGCCGAACTGCTTCGGCGTGACCTCGTAGCTGTCAGGGATCTTCAGTTCGCGGATCTGCACCTCTCGACCCTATCGGGAAGGCGGCAGGACCCGCATGTCGTCAGCGACCGGACCAGTCGGCCAGGCCCACGGCCGCGGACTCGGGGATCGAGAGCGAGCTCAGCACGTTGAGGAACGCCGTCCGGTTGAGGTCGCGGTAGGGCACCCCGAGGGACTGCATGGCGCTGACCATGCCCGAGGTCGTGAGGTGCTTGAGCGTGCGCACGCCCACGAGGCAGGTGAACCCCGGGCCGGTGCCGGACAGCGCTTCCGAGCATCTGATGATCAGCATTGAGGGTCCTTCGTTCGGGTCGTGGAGCGGGAGGAGGTCATCGTCGCCAGTAGTCGGCGCCGCCCGTCACCGCGGAACGCGGCACGGACAGGGCGTCGAGGGCGTTGAGGAACGTCGACGAGCTGACTTCGTAGTAGGGGACCCCGACGACGCGGGAGGCGTTGACCATGTCGAGCGACGTCAGGTGGCGGAGGTAGCGCACGCCGGCTACGGCGATGTACCCGGCGCCCACCGCCGGCAGCGTCTGCGAGCACCGCATGACGACGACGCCGAGTCCACGCTGCTCGGCCACGGCGCCGTCCCAGGGCCGGACGTAGTCGAAGTGCCAGGGCTCGGGTCGGGAGAAGCCGTTGCCCGTCGGGCTCCACCCGAAGGAAGGGCCGTTCGCGTCGAGCCACCGCTTCGCCGGCGTCCCCGCCGTCTGCACGCCCGCGCCGAAGTCGCAGGAGATGCCCCAGCCGTGGTTGGACGTGCCCGGGAAGGCCGCCAGGTTCCCGGTCCCCGCCTGGTAGCGATCCCAGTACTCCTGCTGCCGCGCGTAGTCGCGGTAGCCCTCGGTGATGTCGAGGGGACGGCCGATCGCGGACGAGAAGGCCAAGGACATGGAGAAGTAGTCCCGCGCGGCGTCCGACCGGAGGTACCCGGAGCCCTGTACGGACGAGAGGACCGCGGTGAGGGCGGAGGCGGGGACGCGCCCGTTCTGGTGCCCGCCCCACGCGCTCTGCTGCGCCTCGGCGAGCGCCTGTTCGATCGTGTACACGTCGCCGGCGGTCTCGGCGAGGGTCACCGCCGCCGACGCGGACCCGGCAGGCGCCAGGAGACCGGCCGAGAGGCCGGCGGCCCCGACCAGCGCCAGGACGCTCCGACGATCCACGCCACGCTCGGGAGAGGGCACAGAGGTCACCTCGAGGCTGTCGTTCATCGGCCCAACGGTCGCACGCGTCGCCGCGGGGGTCTAGTCCCCCGGCCGGGGGACACGCACGAGGTCCTGGGGGACAACCCGGACCTCCGCTAAGCTCGACCGACATCTCCAGCGACCGACCACACAAGGAACCACCGTGAAAATCCTCGTCACCGGCGGAGCCGGCTTCATCGGCTCCAACTTCGTCCGCCGCACCCTCGAAGACGCCTACCCGGGCCTGGAGGGGGCCGAGGTCGTGGTGCTGGACGCCCTGACCTACTCCGGCAACCTCGAGAACCTCATCTCGGTGGCCGAGTCGCCGCGCTTCCGCTTCGTCCAGGGCGACATCCGCGACGGCGCCCTGCTCGACACGCTCTTCCCCGACGTCGACGCCGTCGTCCACTTCGCGGCCGAGTCGCACGTCGACCGCTCCGTCCGAGACGCGTCCATCTTCGTCGAGACGAACGTGCTCGGCACGCAGCAGCTGCTCGACGCCGCGCTGCGCAACGACCTGAAGCGTTTCGTGCACGTCTCGACCGACGAGGTCTACGGCTCCATCGCCGAGGGGTCCTGGGCCGAGGACCGCCCGCTCGAGCCCAACTCCCCCTACTCCGCGTCGAAGGCCGGCAGCGACCTGCTCGCCCGCAGCTACCACCGCACGCACGGGATGAACATCTCGATCACGCGCTGCAGCAACAACTACGGCCCGTACCACTTCCCGGAGAAGGTCATCCCCCTCTTCGTCACCAACCTGATCGACGACGTCCACGTGCCCCTCTACGGCGAGGGGAACAACATCCGCGACTGGCTGCACGTCGACGACCACACCCGGGGCATCGCCATGGTCCTCGTCGGCGGCCGTGCGGGCGAGATCTACAACATCGGCGGCGGGACCGAGCTCACCAACAAGGAACTCACCGAGATGCTCCTCGAGGCCACCGGCAAGGACTGGTCGTACGTCGACCGCGTGCAGGACCGCCTCGGCCACGACCTCCGCTACTCGGTCGACATCTCGAAGATCCGCTCCGAGCTCGGCTACGAGCCCCAGGTGCCCTTCGCCCAGGGACTCGCCGACGTCGTGCAGTGGTACCGCGACAACCGTCAGTGGTGGGAGCCCCTCAAGGAGCGCGCGGCCCTCGCATGAGCCCCGCTTCTCCCGCCAAGTTCCTCGTCACCGGCGCGCGCGGAATGCTCGGGTCCGACCTCGTCGAGGCCCTCTTCGGCCGCGACGTGACCCTCCTCGGCCGTGCCGACCTCGACGTGACCGACCGCGACGCCGTGTTCGCAGCCGTCCAGGGCCACGACGTCGTGATCAACGCCGCCGCCTACACGGCAGTCGACGCCGCCGAGACCGACGAGGAGGCGGCCCTGGCGGTCAACGGGACCGCCGTCGGCCTGCTCGCCGAGGCCGCCGCCTCCGTCGGGGCGACCTTCGTCACGGTCTCGACCGACTACGTGTTCGCGGGCGACGCCACGGAGCCCTACGCCGAGGACGAGCCCCGCGATCCGCTGAACGCCTACGGCCGCACCAAGGCCGTCGGCGAGGAGGCGGCCCTCGCGGCCCACCCGGAGGGCACGTACGTCGTGCGGACGGCCTGGCTCTACGGCCGCCACGGGGCGAACTTCCCGAAGACCATGCTCAGCTTCGCGTCGACCCGGGACACCCTCTCGGTGGTCTCCGACCAGGTCGGGCAGCCCACCTGGACGATGGACCTGGCCCGCCAGATCGTCGCCCTCGTCGACTCCGACGCCCCTGCTGGCATCTACCACGGCACGAACTCGGGCTCGACGAGCTGGCAGGGCTTCGCTCAGGAGACCTTCCGGCTCGCGGGACTCGACCCGGAGCGCGTCCTGCCGACGGACAGCTCGGCCTTCGTCCGGCCGGCGGCGCGACCCGCGTTCAGCGTGCTCGGCCACGACGCGTGGGCAGCGGCCGGGCTCAGCCCGATGCGCCCGTGGCAGGAGGCCCTGGCCGAGGCCTCCGCCCAGGGCGTGCTCTCCGACGTCGCCACCACCGGACGATGACGACCCTCCGGGTCGTCATGGACCAGATACTGGCGCCGGTCCCCGGCGGCATCGGCCGCTACACGAGCGAGCTGTCGCGGGCGCTGGTCGCCACCGCCCCTCGGGGCTGCGACGTCCAGGGGGTCGTCGCGGCGCACCCCCAGGCCGAGTACGACCGCTTGACCGACCTCGTCCCCGGCCTGAGCGGCCTGGCGAAGTCCCCGCTGGGACGCCGTGAGCTCTCGCTGGCGTGGCAGGCCGGCGTCGCCGGGCTCCCCGGCCGGGGAATGGTCCACGCCACAAGCCTGCTGGCTCCGCTGGGGCGGCACGACCGCGGCCTCGCCCCCGGCAACCAGACGGTCGTGACCATCCACGACACGGTCCCGTGGACCCACCCGGAGACCCTCACCCCCCGCGGGGTGCGCTGGCACAAGGCCATGACGAAGCGGGCGTTCCGGCACGCCGACGCCGTGGTGGTGCCCACGCACGCCGTCGCGAGCGAGCTGCTCGACCTCTTCCCCTTCGGCGATCGCGTGCGCGTCGTGGGCGGGGCCGTCAGCGACGACCTCCGCGTGCCGGCCGACGCCGACGCCGTGGCGGACGGGCTCGACCTCCCCGACTCCTACGTGCTCAGCGTGGGGACGATCGAGCCCCGGAAGGGTCTCGCACCCCTGATCCGCGCAATGGCTCATCCCGACGCCCCCGACGTGCCCCTGCTCGTGGTGGGCCCTGAGGGCTGGGGCGACGTCCGCGTCGCGGACGTGGTCGCCGAGGCAGGCCTCTCGCCCGACCGTGTCCGCACCCTCGGCTTCGTCTCGGACGCCCAGCTCGCCGTCCTCCTGCAGCGTGCCTCCGCCTTCGTCTTCCCGAGCCTCGCCGAGGGCTTCGGCCTCCCCGTGGTCGAGGCGATGAGCCTCGGCACCCCCACCATCGTGTCCGACGCGCCCGCGCTCGTCGAGGTGGCGGCCGACGGTGCGGTCGTCGTCCCGCGGGAGGACCCCGACGGCTACGCCGAGCGGCTCGCCCAGGCCATGTTCCAGGTCGTCACCGACCTCGAGCTGGCGTCCCGCCTGGGCATCGCCGGCCTCGACCGGGCCCGCGCGTTCAGCTGGCGCGACTCGGCCGACAAGGTGTGGCAGCTGCACGCCGACCTCTGACCCGACCGGCTACGGCTCGCCCCGCACGGGGGGTGCGTCGAGCGCGCCCGGGTCTGGCCCCTGTCGGCCTCCCGAGTTAGGGTCGGTCGCAGGCGGGCTCGATCACCCCGCCGAGGGGGAAACCATGCACCAGGCTCCTGCGTTCCGCACACGCCGCTCCCGTCTCGTCCGCGCGGTCCCGGTCGCCGTCGTGGCCAGCCTCGTCGTCGCGTTCTTCGTGCCTGCCGCCTCCCCCGCGGCGGATGCGGCCCGTGCCGCCGTGCCCGTCGAGGTCGAGTCTCCCGACTTCGCCTCCGAGGCGTACGCCGACCCGTGGGACTTCTCGAACGCCGAGGACCAGAACACCGACGAGGCACGGACGCAGGGGATCTCGATCTCCGGCGGACGTCTCCAGCTCGACCTCAAGCCGGGCGACTTCTACCACCCGGTGATCAGCACGGCCGGTTCGCTCCCCTACGGACGGGACGCCGCCAGCATCAAGGTCGACACCAGGCGCTACACCAAGCTCTCCTTCAAGATGGACCAGCCGACCCGGGGCACGGGAGCGTTCTACTGGTTCACCTGCCGGGAGCAGCTCAACAGCTGCGCCACAGGAGTGAGCTTCCCCCTCGTCCCCGGCGACCAGACCTACGACGTGGCCCTCGAGGGCGTGCCCCTCATGAGCGCGAAGATCCCGTGGCGCGGGTCGAACATCTTCGGCCTGCGCATGCTCCCCCTCGTGTCCCCCTCGTCCCAGGCGACGACGCACGTGAGCGTGGACTGGATGCGCCTCTACGCGCCCGGCGCCGCGCACGCGTCCCTGCCCCCGGGCGACTACTCCGGCTACCGCATCGAGGCCCTCCCCCGTCCCCTCGTCGAGAGCCCGGGGCCGGACGACGGCCTCGACCTGGCGACGGCCCAGCGGGGTCGCCCGTGGGACCTCACGAACGAGGCGAACGCCGGGGGGATCGGCTCCCGCAACGTCCTCGTTCGGGGCTACGGTCCGCAGGGCCTCACCGGGACGAACACAGGACCAGGACGAAACGACCCTGAGGTCCTCTTCCCGGTCGCGCCGTTCGACGCGAACCGGTTCCACAACTTGTCGTTCGAGCTCACCTACGACGGCGGCTACTCGCTCGAGGACAGGGACGGCGGCGGCAAGATGGCCCGGCTCATCTGGCTCGTCAACGGCACGGACACCTGGCAGGAGAGCGACGACCTCCTGACCTACTCGGGCCCGAACGCCCGGAAGATCGCCGTGGACCTCACCGCCGGCTCGCCCCTCGACGCCGACTCCGGAGCTCCCCGTCTCGGCTGGGCCGGGCAGACCGTCCGGTTCCTGCGCTTCGACCCGAACGAGGACAGGGGTGCCAACACGTGGCACCTGAAGAACCTGCACCTGCGCGCCGACCCGACCGCCGTCGAGTCGACCACCGTGACGTTCCGCGACACCGCCTGGATGCCCGGCACGACCGCCGACGTCAAGGTCGGTCGTGGGGCCCCCGGGACGCCCTACGAGACCATCGCGTCCGGGGTGTCCGTCTCTCAGGGACTGAACTCGGTGCCGTTCGACCTCGCAGGTCGCGACGCAGGTGCCTACCGGGTCGAGGTCGTCCTGCACCACCCCGCCGGGGGCAGCGCCCTGGCGTTCTCGCGCTCGGCCGTCACGATGACCACGGACAGCGCACGCAGCCCCCGTGGCGCCCTGGACGTGGCCGCCCGCGCTCCGGGCGGAGCGGTCGTCGACGGCTGGGTCACCGACCCCGACACGTCAGCGCCGACAGAGGTGCGCTTCTACGACAACCGCTCCGGTCGCTACCTCGGCAACACGCTCGGAGACCGCTCTCGACCCGACGTGCAGCGGAGCGTCCCGGGAGCACCGGCGGCGACCGGGTTCCGGACGACGCTGGCGCTCGGCGCCGGCCAGTACGACGTGTGCGCCTACGGCATCAACACGGGACGAGGCGTCAACGCCCTCCTGGGATGCCGGTCCGTGACCGTCGACGGCACGCCGGTCGGGGCGTTCGACACGGCCGACCGCGTCCCCGGGGGCGTCCGGGCGACCGGGTGGGCCCTCGACCCCGACACCGCGTCGTCGATCCCGGTGCACGTCTACGCCGGCGCCACGGGGCGCGCCACGACGGCCTCCGTCGACCGCAGCGACATCGCCCGGACACGCCCCGAGTACGGCGGGCAGCACGGCTTCAGCGTGGACGTCCCGGCGACGGGCGCCGGTCCTGTCTCGGTCTGCGCCTACGCGCTCGACGACGCGGGGAAGGTCAACCCGCAGCTCGGCTGCCGCTCCGTCGACGTCAGCGGACGACCGATCGGCGCTTTCGACGCAGCTGTCCGCTCCGGCGACCGCGTCACCGCCAGCGGCTGGGCGATCGACCCGGACGTCGCGGCGCCCGTCGAGGTCCACCTCTACGTCGGCCAGCGCGGCACGGCTGTGTCGGCCAGCGTCCCGCGATCGGACATCGCGCGCCTCCGTCCTGCGTACGGAGGAGCGCACGGCTTCAGCTCGTCCGTGGTCGCTCCCCCGGGCTCGACGGTGTGCGCCTACGCCATCGACAGCGCCGGCGGAGAGAACGCCCTGCTCGGCTGCAAGGCCGTCTGAGGCCCGTCGACCGTCCCGGCGCACCACGACCGGGACGGTCGTCCGTGACTCGAGCGGGTCGGCAGGCCCGCCGGCGCCAGCTGCCGGGCGACGGTCCGATGCGGCCTAGCCGGCGGGAACCGCCGGAGCCGTCGCCGTCGCCACGTCGGCGCGGATGACGTCGTAGTCGGGGTAGACGTTCGAGTAGGTCGGCGGCACGATCTCGAGATCGCTGATCTGCTGCTCCTTGGCCTTGAGCGCCAGCTGGCCGAACGCGCCGAGAGCGGCCTGGGGGATGTCCGTGTCGACGGTCTGCACCCCCGCCGACGCGACCGACTGGAACTTGGACAGCACGGTGGCCGGCTGGAACTGCGACAGCAGCGCCTGCTGCACCTCGCGCTGTCGCGCCATCCGGTGGTAGTCGTCCGAGCCGTGGCGGGCACGCGCGTACCAGAGGGCGTGGTATCCGTCGAGCACCTGCTCCCCCGGCTCGATCCACCCGTCGACGTTGATCGGGTTGCCGGCGGCGTCGACGCCGCCGTTGATGGGCAGGCGCCCCTCGGTGTTGTCCACCGAGATCCCGCCGAGGGCGTCGATCAGGTCGACGAAGCCCTGCATGTCGATCAGCACGTAGTACTGGAGCGTCAGGCCCGTGACCCCCTGGACGGCGTCGCGCATGGCCTCGATGCCGGGGTTGCTGCCCTTCGACTCGGCGTCGGGGTAGAGCTCCGGGTGCTCCTCGCCGTAGGTGTAGAGGTAGCTGATCAGGCAGTCGTCCCCGCAGCTGTAGCCGTCGGGGAACTCGCCCCAGAGCGGCGACCCCTCGGAGAACGGAGCGTTGTAGAGGTTCCGGGGGATGCCCACGATCGTCGTCGCCCCCGTCTCGGCGTCGATGCTCGCCACGGAGATGCTGTCGGGCCGGAGCCCGGTGCGGTCGGCTCCGGCGTCCCCGCCGAGCAGCAGGATGTTGTACCGCCCGTTCACGGGATCGGCCGCGGCGGCCTGCGAGGTGAAGAGCGAGTTCAGCAGGCCGTGCTGGACGCTCGTCAGGTAGGCGCCCCAGGCGACCGGCCCCACCGTCGCGACGAGCAGCAGCGCCATGACGCCGGCGATGAACCCGCGCGCCGTGGGCGCCGTACGGATGATCCTCACGAGCCTGAGCGTGTCGAGCGTCAGGACGACCCAGAGCACCGCGTAGTACACGAGGAACACCTGGACGACGGTCAGGGCGACGACGTTCGTCGCGACCTCGAGGAGAGGGGTGCTCCAGAACAGGGCGAGGGCCACGGTGACCAAGACCACGGCCCACGACACGAGGGTGGAAGCCAGGCCCCAGCGACCGAGCCTCCGGCTGCCCGCGAGCACCTGGGCCGAGCCGGGGATCAGGACGTTGAGGAGCACCAGCGTCCACGCCCTCCGCGTCATGAACGAGGACGACGAGACGTCGGGGTGCCGGACCGGCAGGGAGGCGGCGCTCACAGCGATCGCTGCAGGGCGGCGTTCTTCTCCTCGACGAGCTCGCCCAGGCTCGTCGCGTAGTCGGCGAGCCGCGCCGACAGGTCGGGGTCGCCGGAGCCGAGGATGCGGGCGGCGAGGAGGCCGGCGTTGGCGGCCCCGCCGATCGACACGGTGGCCACCGGGATGCCCGCCGGCATCTGGACGATCGAGAGGAGGGAGTCGAGGCCGTCGAGCTTCGCGAGGGCCACGGGCACGCCGATGACCGGGAGGGTCGTGACCGACGCGAGCATCCCCGGGAGGTGGGCCGCGCCTCCTGCGCCCGCGATCACCACGCGGATGCCGCGACCGGCGGCCTGCTGGCCGAAGCGGATCATCTTCTCCGGCGTCCGGTGGGCGGAGACGACCTCGACCTCGTGGGCGATGCCGAACTCGGTGAGGATCGCGGCGGCGCTCTGCATCGTCGGCCAGTCGCTGTCCGAGCCCATGACGATGGCCACCGTGGGCGCTCGCTCGGGCGTCGGGGCGTTCTCGGGGTCGGTCGTCTGGTCAGGCACGAAGGAGAGGATAGCCGTCAGTCCTCGAAGAAACGGACAGCGGCGCGCGCCCTCCCCCGGGCGTCCTCGAGGTCCGACCCGGTCGTCGTGACGTGCCCGACCTTGCGGCCGGGGCGAGGGTCCTTGCCGTAGTCGTGCACCTTCGCCCCCGGCTGGTCGGCCATCAGGGCCGGGAGCCGGTCGGCCATCGTGCCCTGGGCGGGGCCGCCGAGCACGTTGACCATGACGCTCCAGGCACGGTGCGGGCTCGTGTCGCCGAGGGGCAGGTCGAGCACGGCCCGGAGGTGCTGCTCGAACTGGCTCGTGACGGCGCCGTCGATGCTCCAGTGCCCGGTGTTGTGGGGCCGCATCGCGAGCTCGTTGACCAGGAGCCGGCCGTCGGTCGTCTCGAAGAGCTCGACCGCCAGCACGCCCGTGACGCCGACCTGCTCGGCGACGACGGTCGCGATCCGTCGGGCCTCGTCGGACAGGGCGTCGTCGGCGTCGGGGGCCGGCGCCGTGACCTCGGCACACACTCCGTCGCGCTGCACCGTCTCGACGAGGGGCCACGCGGCGATCTCGCCGGAGGGCCGACGAGCGACCAGCTGCGCGAGCTCCCGCCGGAACTCGACGAGCTCCTCCACGAGCAGGGCGTCGGAGGCGCCGGCCGCGCCGAGCGCCGCGAACCAGTCGTCCGCCCCGTCCGCCGAGCGCACGACCCGGACGCCCTTGCCGTCGTAGCCGCCGCGCGGCGTCTTCACCACCGCGCGCCCGCCGTGCTCGGCGAGGAACGCAGCCAGGTCGTCGCGACCACGGACGGTCGCCCACGCGGGGACCGGCAGCCCGAGCGCCGTGAGGCGCTCGCGCATGACGATCTTGTCCTGGGCCACGAAGAGCGCCTCGGGGCTCGGGTGGACCTCGACGCCGGCGTCGACCAGAGCCCGCAGCACGTCCTGGGGGACGTGCTCGTGGTCGAAGGTCACGGCGTGGACGTCCTTCGCGAACCGCAGCACCGTCTCCGCGTCGTGGTAGTCGCCGACCTGCGTCGCGGCGAGTCGGGCGGAACTGCCCTCGGCCTCGGCCAGCACCGAGATCTCGATGCCGAGGTGGACGGCGGGCGGGACCATCATGCGGGCGAGCTGGCCGCCTCCGATGACGCCGATGCGGTAGGTCATGTCGTCTCCTGGTGGTGGGCGTCGGTCAGCTGACGATCTCACCGGTCACCTGCGGCGACGACCGGTCGCCGGTCAGAAGGCAGCGGAACGTGACGTTGGCCACGCCCACGTCGCCGCCCGTGAAGATGCCGGTGATGTCGATCGAGACCCCGCCGTCGGCCGCCACGAGCGTCTGCGTCGAGCGGTCCCCCCACGTGTAGCCGGCCTCGAGCTCGGCGCCGGCGGCCTCGACGCAGGCGTCGTAGGCGGTCTGGTCGGTCCACGCGTCCGCACCGGCCGTGGGCACGGGGGCCGCGCTCGACGGCTCGTCGGCCGGCTCCGTCTCGCCGGGGGACGGCGAGGACGACGGCGACGGGCTGCCCGTGACGCTCGCGGAGCTGGTCGGCGTCGGGCTCGCGGTCGGCCCGCCCGACCCCGTGCAGCCGCTCAGGACGAGGACGAGACCCGCCGCCACGGCGAGGACGGCGGTCTGCTTCGTGGATGCCATGGGACGATGCTATCGGCGTCCACCACCCGGTCGGGGCCCCCGCCACGCCGCCCCCGGGCGTCCGGACGGGACCGGTCCGGGGCCGGGGACCGGCTCAGGGGCGACCGAGCCCGCGCGCCTCGAACCCCTCGGCGCGCCATGCCGCGAGGTCGAGGACGTTGCGCGCGTCGACGATGCGCCGAGCGGCCACGAGGTCGCCCACGTGGGACGGGTCGAGCTGGCGGAACTCAGCCCACTCCGTGAGCACGAGGACGACGTCGGCACCTCGGAGGGCGTCGTCCGCGCCCGCGGCGTACTCGAGCTCGGGCGCCAGGCGCGCGGCCGTCCCGTTGGCCTCGGGGTCGTAGACGCGCACGGACGCTCCCCTGGCGTGCAGCGCTCGCGCGACGTCGAGCGCGGGCGAGTCGCGCACGTCGTCGCTGTCGGGCTTGAACGCGACGCCGAGCACCGCGACGCGGGCGCCGCTGACGTCCCCGACGAGCTCTGCCGCGAGGTCGACGACCTTCGCGCGCCTCCGCAGGTTGACCGCGTCCACGTCCGCGAGGAACGCCAGCGACTCGAGGCCGAGCTCGTCGGCCCGTGCCTGGAACGCCCGGATGTCCTTCGGCAGGCAGCCCCCGCCGAAGCCCAGGCCGGCGTTGAGGAACTTGCGGCCGATGCGGGCGTCGTGGCCGATCGCGTCGGCGAGCTGCGTGACGTCCGCACCCGTCGCCTCCGCGATCTCGGCCATGGCGTTGATGAACGAGATCTTGGTCGCGAGGAACGCGTTCGCCGACACCTTGACGAGCTCCGCGGTCGCGTAGTCCATGACGAGTCGCGGCGTGCCCGTCGCGAGCGCCGTCGCGTACACCTCGTCGAGCAGCGCCGTTGCGCGCTCTCCTCCGGCGCCGGCCGGGACACCGTAGACGAAACGGTCGGGCGAGACCGTGTCCTTCACGGCGAAGCCCTCCCTGAGGAACTCCGGGTTCCAGGCGAGGTCGGCGCCGGACGAGGAGGCGCGCACCCGCTCCGCGAGACGAGTCGCGGTGCCGACCGGGACGGTCGACTTCCCCACGACGAGGTCGCCCTCCGCGAGGTGCGGCAGCAGTGCGGTCACCGCCGCGTCCACGTAGGTCATGTCCGCCGCGTGGCTGCCTGCGGTCTGGGGCGTGCCCACGGCGACGAAGTGCACCTGGGCACCCGCCGCCTCCGACATGTCGGTGGTGAAGCGGAGCCGTCCGCTCGCGGTGGCACGCGCCAGCACCTCAGGCAGGCCGGGCTCGAAGAACGGTGCTCGCCCTGCGGAGAGCTCGGCCACCTTGCGCGCGTCGACGTCGACGCCGACCACCTCGTGCCCGAGCTCGGCCATGCACGCCGCGTGCACGGCACCGAGGTATCCACAACCGATGACGGAGATCTTCATCGAAATATCGTATCCTAGTCTGCCGCGCCCGGCCGTGCGCCCGGGGTCGACTGGTCGAATCGGCGGCGCTGGGCGACGAGGGTCGCGTCCGCCTCCATGAGGTCGTGCAGGGTCGCCTGGACCAGGTCTGCCCCCGGGACGTCCCAGAGCACGACGGGGCGGTCGAGCCCCGTGTTCACGAGCACGTCCCCGCTGCGGAACAGGCTCTGCACGGCGTTCTTCCGCACCGTGAGGTCGTAGCCGCGGCTGTGCAGCAGCTCTTGCCGCGACCGCACGAAGAAACCCCGCCGCAGGACGATGCGCCGCGTGGTGATGACGTAGCGGCGACCGAGCCAGACCAGCAAGGGGACGAGCCAGAGCAGCAGCGCCAGCAGCACCGCGGCCCCGCGGACGATCCAGTTCTGCCACTCGAGCTCGAACCAGCTGCCGAAGTAGCCGCCCGCCGCGCACACCGCGACGAGGGCCACCGACGGCCAGAACAGCACCCGGGAGTGCGGGTGCAGGCGCGCGACGACCTCTTCCCGGGGCTGCTGCTCGGCCGTGCTCACGGGGTCATTCATACCGCAGGTGGGTGACGTCGCCGGAGGACACGGCGACGGCGCCCCCGGTCGGCGGCTCGACGACGAGACGACCCTCGTGGTCGATCGACGACGCCGTGCCGGTCAGGACCTCGCCCGAGGGCAGCTCGACGCGCACCGGGCGGCCGAGCGTGGTGCAGTCGGCGAGCACACGGGCACGCAGCCCGCTCGCCTCGGCGTCGCCCCCCGCGGACACGAGCGCGTCGACGAGCGCGACGACGTCGGCGAGCCACGCCGACAGGACCTGGTCGGCCAGCGCCTGCGTCGTCCCCTCGGCCCCGTGCAGCGACAACGAGGTGGACACCGTCGTCGGCAGCTCGTCCCGGGTCAGCGAGAGGTTGACGCCTGCGCCGACCACCACGGCCGACGCGTCGTCGCGCGCCTGGGCGAGGATCCCGCACACCTTGAGGCCGTCCACCTGGACGTCGTTGGGCCACTTCAGGCCGACCTCGCCCGTCCGGACGACGGCCGCGAGGGAGGCGCGCATCGCGACGCCCGCGGCGAGGGGCACCCAGCCCAGGGACTCGACGGGCAGCCCGCGGCGTTCGACGAGGACGCTCACGGCGAGCGTGCGGCCCGGAGGCGCGGTCCAGGTGCGGCCGAGACGCCCGCGCCCGGCCGTCTGGGACGTCGTGGCGAGGACCGCCAGGTGCGGGGCCGTCGCGTCGGCGAGCAGGTCGGCGTTCGTCGACCCGGTCTCGGCCACGTGCACGAGTCGCGGGCTGTGGGCCGAGCTCAGGGGGAAGGAGGCGCTCGTGGGGTCGGTCACGCCGCCAGCCTAGGCGTTGACGACTTCCACCATCCGAGGCACTTCGCACGCGAGGGAACCTCCAACGGCGGCCGCGGACGCCCTCGGTAGAGTGACCGGTGTGACTTCCGACTCCGCGCCCCGCGACGACGCCTCGCAGCCCGATCTCCGCACGACGGCGGGCAAGCTCGCCGACCTCAAGGCCCGCTACCACGAGGCCGTGACGGCCAGCGGCGAGGCCGCGATCGCGAAGCAGCACGCCAAGGGCAAGATGACCGCCCGTGAGCGCATCGACGGCCTCCTCGACCCGGGCTCGTTCGTCGAGCTCGACGAGTTCGTGCGCCACCGCACCCACGCCTTCGGCATGGAGTCGAAGCGCCCCTACGGCGACGCGGTCGTCACGGGGACGGGCACGGTGCACGGCCGCCAGGTCGCCGTCTACTCGCAGGACTTCACCATCTTCGGCGGCTCGCTCGGCGAGGTCGCCGGCGAGAAGATCATCAAGGTCATGGAGCTCGCCCTCAAGACGGGCGTGCCGATCATCGGCATCCTCGACTCCGGCGGGGCCCGGATCCAGGAGGGGGTGGTCGCGCTCGGCAAGTACGGCGAGATCTTCCGGCTGAACACCCGCGCCTCCGGCGTCGTCCCGCAGATCTCGCTCATCATGGGCCCGGCGGCGGGAGGCGCGGTGTACTCCCCCGCGCTCACCGACTTCGTCATCATGGTCGACAAGACGAGCCACATGTTCGTGACGGGCCCGGACGTCATCAAGACCGTCACCGGCGAGGACGTCGGCTTCGAGGAGCTCGGCGGCGCCCTCACCCACAACAAGGTCAGCGGCGTCTCGCACTACCTCGCGAGCGACGAGGACGACGCGCTCGACTACGCGCGGTCGCTGCTCTCGTACCTGCCCGACAACAACCTGTCCGAGCCGCACGTCTTCGACACGGCCGTCGAGCTCGAGACGACGGACGACGACCGCCAGCTCAACACGCTGATCCCGGACAGCCCCAACCAGCCCTACGACGTGATGACCGTCATCGAGCACGTCGTCGACGACGGGGAGTTCCTCGAGGTGCAGCCGCTGTTCGCGCCGAACATCGTCATCGGGTTCGGCCGGGTCGAGGGCCGCTCGGTGGGCGTCGTCGCCAACCAGCCGTCGGCCATGGCCGGCACCCTGAACATCGAGGCGGGAGAGAAGGCGAGTCGGTTCGTGCGCTTCTGCGACGCGTTCGGCATCCCCATCCTGACCCTGGTCGACGTGCCGGGGTACCTGCCGGGCACCGACCAGGAGTGGACGGGCGTCATCCGCCGCGGCGCGAAGCTGCTCTACGCCTACGCCGAGGCGACCGTGCCCCTCGTGACCGTCATCACCCGCAAGGCCTACGGCGGCGCCTACATCGTGATGGGGTCCAAGCAGCTGGGCGCCGACATCAACCTGGCCTGGCCGACCGCCGAGATCGCCGTCATGGGCGGCCAGGGCGCGGTCAACATCCTGTACCGCAACGAGATCAAGGCCGCGGAGGCCGCCGGCGAGGACGTCGCCGCGGTCCGGGCGAGGCTCGCCAGCGAGTACACCTACAACGTCGCCAGCCCCTTCCTGGCCGCCGAGCGCGGCGAGCTCGACGGTGTGATCGAGCCGGCGGCGACCCGCGTCGCCGTCGTCAAGGCGCTCCGCGCCCTCCGCACGAAGCGTGCCGACCTGCCGCCCAAGAAGCACGGGAACATCCCCCTGTGAGCGGCCGCCACGCCGCCGACGACACGACCGACGCGCAGGAGGCCGGGGCGCCGCTCCTGCGCGTCGTCGGAGGCTCGCCGACGCCGGAGGAGCTCGCCGCCGTCACGGCTGTCCTGACGGCCCTCGAGGCGGAGGCGGCCGAGTCGGCGAGGGAGGCCCCTCGGGACCTCTCCGCGTCGCCCTCCGGCTGGTCCTCCCGGGCGGCTCGTCTCCGGCGCCCCGTCGACCGCGGCCCCGGTCGCTGGCGCAGCTTCTCGGCCTGAGCCCGGCCGCACCCGCGCGCGTACCCCGACCTCGTACCCCGCCATCGGGACCGGCGCGTCCCGATGCCCACGGATACGGCACCCGAACGGGGGTAGACGGGTCACTCACCCCCGAGCTGTCCCCCTAAATGACGACTTTGCGCTCGTGGCGGGGGGCGACATACTCGTTGTTGCTAGGTGCCTCTCCTTGAGTCGCACCACCGATCGGGAGCTGACTAGGGTAAGCGAGTTCTCGGTCGGGGGCGGATCAGGGCGACATTCGGGTTGTCGCTCTGGACCGGGATATCTCCCATGAGGGCCAGACGGGTGTCTGGCCCTCTTTCCCGTCGTCGGCCCGTTACCCGTTCCGGCCCGGTCCCCCGCCACCGGCCCTCGTCGTCGCGGCGACCACGCCCCTGTGGTCGGCCCTCGTCCCTAGCGGACGACGCGGCGGTCCTCGTCTTGGTCCTCGAGGTCGTCGAGGTCGTCGACGCGTCCCTGGTCGGCCGAGTCCCCGGCCCGGCGCGGTATCTGCAGCCAGAGGAGGACCTCGTCGTCGTCGTCGTCCTCGTCGGCCTCGGCGGAGACCCCCCGCCCGAGAGCGCTCGAGCTGAGGTCCGGCGATCCGAGGCCGACGACGCTGACGGCGTGGTCGCCACCCGCGACCGTCCGGATGATCAGCTTGTCCGCGCGCGAGCCGTGCAGCGCCGCGGCGAGTGCCTCGTGGATGCGCCGCAGCTCGTCGTCGGGGACGTCGTCGATGCCGCCCTCGTCGAGCAGGCTGACCTCGGCCCCCCGGCGTCGCGCCGCCATGACCTCGCGACGGACCTGGTCGTCGAGGAGGCGCCTCCCGCGGATCTCGTCCCGGATGGCGCCCTCGAGATGGAGGCTCTCCTGTCGCTGCTCGGGCGACAGGTCGCCCGACTGGGACACGATCGCCTGCAGCATGGGCCGGGCGGTGCGGCCCGTCTGCAGGAGGCGGTACTGACGCTCGTTGACGTGCGCCTCCTGGGCTGCCTGCCAGTCCGCGGCCTCGTGCTCGGCCAGGATGAACTCCCGCGTCTCGCGACCGGCCCGGGTCAGCGTGGACGAGATGGCGTGCGAGAAGGCGACCCAGCTGACGCTGCCGACGATGCCGAGGTCGGCGATCTGGGACACCCCGGCCCACGCGACCCCCTGCACGGCCATGAAGCCCACGCCGAGCCACGCGAAGCCCTGGCGACGACGCGTCGAGACGATCACCATGAGCGTGCCCACGGCGGCGACGTACCAGGTCGCGTAGCCGTTCTCGGCCTCGGGGTCGAGGACGCTCGTCACGACGAGCGGCACCACGATGCTCACGGCCAGGGCGAAGGCCGCCGCCCACACGGGCAGCACCGGCTGGCGGCTGGGCCAGAGCACGACGGCCGTGACGACCGCGTACGCGAGCATGCAGGCGACGACGGGGACGGGGTCGGCGACCTGCCCGAGCGAGACCGCCCCGAGCACCAGGTGGTAGCCGGAGAAGACCGCCGCCAGCGAGACGATGAGCCAGCGGGGGACGGTGATCCTCACGACGCGTCTCCCCTCGACGGACCGACGACGAGGCCCGCGGGCCACATCACGCGGACGACCGTGCCCGCACCCGGCCGGGAATCGATGCAGGCCCTGCCGCCCGCGTTGGCGACGCGTTCGATGATGGACACCCGGACCCCGAGGCGCTCCACGGGTACGGCACCCGGGTCGAAGCCCGCCCCGTCGTCGCCGACCTCGACGAGCACGCCGGCGTCGCCGGTGCGCTCGAGGGCGACCCACCGCCGGACGGGGCCGGGGCCCGCGTGTTGAGAGCTGTTGACGAGCGCCTGGGCCGCGGCGCTGACGATGGCCTCCACGGCGGTGGTCGGCAGCACCCGGTCGTCCGCGTCGTCGACGCGCAGCTCGACGGCGACGCCGGTCGCGTCCACCGCGTCGGACAGGCGCCGGCGGAGGACGCCGAGGGTCGTCGTCGACTCGTCGAAGGGCGTCGTCGCGGCGGCCGAGGTGAGGTGGGCCATCGCGTTGCGGGCCATGGTCGTGGCGAGTACCTGCTCCGCCGGCGTGTACGCCCGAGCGGCCTGGATGAAGGTGGTCAGCACGCTGTCGTGCACGATGGCGTCGACCTGCACGCGCTCGAGCTCGGTCGCGTGCTCGCGGATCGCCCCCGAGTACCGGGCGACCGCCGTGGCCTGGGCGGCGTCGACGGCCGCGCTCGCCTGGCGCAGGATGAGCACGAGCACGAGCACGGCACCGCCGAGCAGGATCGCGTAGGTCGAGTCGAGGGCGGCGCGCGTCAGCGACTCGCCGCCTCCCGACGGGGTCAGCCGGATCGCGCCGTAGACGAGCGGGACCACGACCGAGTAGCCGATCGCGATCCACGCGGAGAAGGCGTAGGCCGCCGCCGCGGTGGCGACGGTGCAGAGGTACCAGAGCCACGGCACGCCGACGAGGACCTGGTCGGGGTCGACGACGGCCAGGGGCCACGTGACGATCGCCACGAGGTAGGACACCGCGAGGATCGCACAGGTCGTCTCGACCCCGCGCACGACGACGCTCGCGACGCCGACGGCCACGACGGCGCCGAGCATCCCCAGCCCGATGAGCCAGGCCCACGCCACTTGCATGACCTCGATCTGGGCCATCGTCGTCGGCAGCGCCTGCAGCCCGAAGATGAGCCCGGCGAGGGCGATGACCCGGCCGAGCACCTTGTCGAACAGGGCACGGCTGATCGGGTTCCGCGCCGAGCGCGTCGTCGGCGGCGTCAGCGCCGGGAGGGGCTCAGCGGCCATCGCCGTCCGCGTCGAGTCCCGGCAGGATGCCGTCCTCGACGGCGCGGCGGAGCAGGTCGACCTTCGTGGGCGCCGGACGCCCCACCTCGACGTACTTGACGCGGATGCGGTCGAGGTACTCCCGAGCGGTCGAGTAGCCGATGCCGAGCTGCTGGGCGGCCAGCTTGAGGGGCAGGCCCGAGGCGTAGAGGTGCAGGATCTCGCGCTCACGCCGGCCGAGCTGGGCCTTGGCGAAGTCGCGGTCGGCGTCGATCGCGCTGGCCCACTCGAGGTTGTTGAGCACGTCTCCCCGGGCGACCGTCGCGACGGCGGCCATCACCGTCTTCGTGGCGGAGGACTTGGGGATGACGCCGGCGGCGCCCGCCGCGAGCGCCTCGCGGACGCTCGCCACCCGGTCGGCGATGCTGTGCACGAGCACGGCGGAGCCGGTCGCCTGGACGCGCTTCACGTTCTCGGTGACCGTCGAGCCGTCGCCGAGCGAGAGGTCGAGGACGACGACGTCGACCTCACGTCCCGCCAGCGACTCCACCAGCTCCTGCACGCCGGCCGCGGTCAGCACGACGTCGAAGCCCTCGGCCTGGCAGGCCGCCTGGATGCCGAGCCGCACCGACTCGTGGTCGTCCACGATGGCGACGCGGACGGGGGCGGGGGTCGTCGACGCCGGAGCGTCCGTGGAGGTGTCGGTCACGATGGTCCTTCGTTCGCGTGCGACCCGGTCCCTGAATCCCGGGTCGTCAACGTCGTCATCGTAACGTGACGGGGCGTCACCGACGGAGCAGCCGGACCACCGTCTCGACGTGGTGCGTGCTGGGGAACAGGTCGAAGGCCCGGATCGCGTCGACGTCGTACCCGTGGTCGCGGAACAGCGCGAGGTCACGGGCGAGGGCGACGGGGTCGCAGGCGACGTAGACGACCTGCGCCGGGGCGAGCTCCGCGATGCCGTCGACCACGGGTCGACCGGCCCCCGAGCGCGGCGGGTCGAGGACGACCGTGGCGGAGCGGAAGCGGTCGCGCTCGGCCGAGGTCGCCTGGGCGGCGGCCTGGCGCACCCACCGGTCGACCCGGCCGGTGACGGCCGAGGCGCCGAGCCAGTCGGCCAGGTTCTCGGACGCGTGCTCGGTCGCGCGCTCGTCGCTCTCGACGCTGGTGATGCGAACGCGGCTGCCGAACGCGTCGCCCACGGCGGCCGCGAGGAGCCCCACGCCGCCGTAGAGGTCGAGGTTGGCCGCGCCGGGCTCGAAGCGCTCGGCGTCGACCATCTGCTGGACGGCGGCGGTCAGCGTCGCGGCGGCGTGGCGGTGCACCTGCCAGAAGCCGCCGTCGTCGAGCTGGAACGTGCGGTCGCCGACCACCTCGGTGACCGTGCTGGGCGCCTGGCCGCCGATGATCAGGCGGGCGCCTCCCGTGCTCGGCGCCAGCACGTCGACGTGCTCCTCGCCGGGGAACGCGTCCGCGAGCGGTGCGGCCTCGGCGACCTCGGGGGTCGCGAGGGGCAGGTCGGCGACCCGCACGACGCGGTGCGACCGGGCGGCGTACTGCCCGGGGCGCCCCTCGGCGTCGAGGTGCAGGCGCACCCGGGTGCGCCAGCCGGTCCCTCCGCGCTCGTCGTCGCCGGGCAGGGCCTCGACCCTGACGGTCGCCTGCTCGTCGGGCAGCCCGCCCGTCCTCGTGAGGGCGTCGCGGACCACCTGCGACTTGAGCTCGCGCTGGTGGCCCAGCTCGATGTGCCCGAACTCGGCGCCGCCCGCCCGGTCCTCGGGAGCGCGGTCGACGGCCGCCGCCGACCAGACGTGCTCGCGTCGGTGCGGGCTGGCCTCGACGACCGAGACGGTCTCCGCCCGCCAGAACGACTTCTTGCGGTCGTCGGTCACGCGCGCGAGCACCTTCTCGCCCGGCAGCGTGTCCGACACGAACACGACCCGCCCGTCGAGGCGCGCCACCGAGATGCCCCCGTGTGCGATCCCGGTCACGTCCAGTTCGACCTCGCGGCCCAGCATGTCTCCCATGCTCCGAGTCTGCCAGGCTGGCGGACATGACCGTTCCCCTCTACTTGGCCAGCACCTCCCCCGCACGCCTCGCGCTGCTGCGGGCCGCGGGCGTCGAGCCGGTGCTGATCAGCCCGGGCGTCGACGAGGAGGCGGCGGTCGCGCGGGCCGAGGAGGCGGCGGGCCGAGTCCTCACCGCCTCCGAGACCGTCTCGCTCCTGGCCAGGGCGAAGGCGGAGGCCGTCCTCGACGTGACCGTCGACGGGCGACCGCTCGACGGCCTCGTCCTCGGCGGCGACAGCGCGTTCGAGTTCGACGGCGAGGTGCACGGCAAGCCGCACGAGCCGGCCCTCGCCCTCGATCGCTGGCGACGCATGGCCGAGGTCGGCCGGGGCACCCTCTGGTCGGGGCACTGGCTGATCGACCACCGCGGCGGCTCGCCCCGCGCCGACGCCTCGTTCCCGTCGGGGGGAGCGGGCGCCGTCGCCAGCGCCGACCTGGTCTTCGCCGACGACCTGGAGCCGGAAGAGCTCGCCGCCTACGTCGAGACCGGCGAGCCGCTCGAGGTCGCGGGCGCCTTCACCATCGACGGCCGCGCTTCCGCGTTCATCACCCACATCGAGGGCACCCCGAGCGCCGTCGTCGGCCTGTCGGTGCCGGTGCTGCGCTCGCTGGTGCGCGGCTTCGGGGTGTCGTGGCCCGAGCTGTGGACGACGCCGACCTCCGGCGCTTTGTAGCAATCCTCACGCGCCTCCTGCGTGTTTTCGTGCACGTCAGCCAAAGGAGGCTGCGGGCGGCGCAATAGGGTGGGGAACTATGCCGTCCATCAGCAAGGTCCTCATCGCCAACCGTGGAGAGATCGCGGTCCGGGTCGTCCGCGCAGCGCGCGACAGCGGGATCGGCAGCGTCGCCGTCTACGCCGACCAGGACAGGGACGCGCAGCATGCCCGCCTCGCCGACGAGGCCTACGCGCTCGGCGGCACCACGAGCGCCGAGACCTACCTCGTAATCGACAAGATCCTCTCGGTCGCCCGCCGCTCGGGGGCCGACGCCGTGCACCCCGGCTACGGGTTCCTCGCCGAGAACGCCGACTTCGCCCGCGCCGTGACCGCCGCGGGGCTCGTCTGGATCGGCCCCTCCCCCGAGGCGATCGAGCAGCTCGGCGACAAGGTCAGCGCCCGGCACATCGCCGAGCGGGTCGGCGCGCCGCTCGCACCCGGCACCCTCAACCCCGTCTCGGGCGCCGACGAGGTGCTCGACTTCGTCGACCAGCACGGCCTGCCCGTCGCCATCAAGGCGGCCTTCGGCGGCGGCGGACGCGGCCTCAAGGTGGCCCGCACCCGCGACGAGGTGCCCGAGATGTTCGACTCGGCCGTCCGCGAGGCCGTCGCCGCCTTCGGCCGCGGCGAGTGCTTCGTCGAGAAGTACCTCGACCAGCCTCGCCACGTCGAGACGCAGTGCCTCGCCGACGCGCACGGCAACGTCGTCGTCGTGTCGACGCGCGACTGCTCGCTGCAGCGCCGTCACCAGAAGCTCGTCGAGGAGGCGCCCGCCCCGTTCCTGACGGAGGCGCAGACCACCGCGCTCTACGAGTCGTCCAAGGCGATCCTCCGCGAGGTCGGCTACGTCGGCGCGGGCACCTGCGAGTTCCTGATCGGCAAGGACGGCACGGTGTCGTTCCTCGAGGTCAACACCCGCCTCCAGGTCGAGCACCCCGTCTCGGAGGAGGTCACCGGCATCGACCTCGTCCGCGAGCAGTTCCGCCTGGCCGAGGGCGGCGTTCTCGAGTACGGCGACCCCGAGCCCCGCGGCCACTCGTTCGAGTTCCGCATCAACGGCGAGGACGCGGGCCGCGGCTTCATGCCCGCCCCCGGCCCCGTGCACGTCTTCAAGGCGCCGGGAGGCCCCGGCGTCCGCGTCGACAGCGGCGTCCAGGCCGGCGACGAGATCAGCGGCTCGTTCGACTCGCTGCTCGCCAAGCTGATCGTCACCGGTTCCTCCCGCGAGGACGCGCTCGAGCGCTCCCGCCGCGCCCTCGACGAGTTCGAGGTGGCGGGCCTGCCGACCGTGCTGCCGTTCCACCGCGCGATCGTGCGCGACCCTGCCTTCGCGCCCGCCGGCGACGAGCCGTTCTCGATCTACACCCGCTGGATCGAGACCGACTTCGTCAACGACATCCCCGCGTGGAGCGGCGAGGCCGAGGCTCCTCGCCCCGACGACCAGCGCACCACCGTCGTGGTCGAGGTGGGCGGCAAGCGCGTCGAGGTCTCGCTGCCCGCCGGTCTCGGTGCGCGCACCGCGCCTCCTGCGGCTGCACCCCGCCGCCGCGGCTCAGGTCGCGGCGCCGTGGTCACCGCCACGGGTGCCGAGGTGAAGTCGCCCATGCAGGCGACCGTCGTCAAGCTCGCGGTCGAGGAGGGCCAGCAGGTCGTCAAGGGCGACCTCGTGCTCGTGCTCGAGGCCATGAAGATGGAGCAGCCGGTCGCGGCCCACCGCGACGGGGTCGTCTCGGGCATCTCGGCCGCCGTGGGCGAGACGGTCTCGTCGGGCCACGTCCTCCTCAGCATCGACTAGCCCGCGCGCGCAGGTCGCCCAGCCGGGCGTGCACGTCGGAGCCGAGCGAACCGGGGCACGGGACCTAGAGTGGACGGCATGTCCGAGACACCCACGCACCCCCTCGACGGTGCCGCCGACCCCTTCGAGGTCGCCCGCACCGCCGCCGCCCAGATCGCCGAGGCGACCGGCGTAGCCCACCACGACGTCGCCCTCACCCTGGGCAGCGGCTGGGCGAAGGCCGCCGACCTGATCGGCGAGACCACCGCCGAGATCCCGGCGACCGAGATCACGGGCTTCAGCGCGTCGGCGGTCGTCGGCCACACGGGCTCGATCCGCAGCATCGCGCTGCCGAGCGGGAAGAACGCCCTCGTCATCGGTGCCCGCACGCACTACTACGAGGGCCACGGCGTCCGCCGCGTCGTGCACAGCGTCCGCACCGCCGCCGCCACGGGCGCCCGCACGATGATCCTCACGAACGGCGCCGGCGGCATCAAGGAGACGTGGACGCCCGGCAGCCCCGTCCTGATCAGCGACCACATCAACCTCACGGCCGACAGCCCCCTCGAGGGCGCCACGTTCATCGACCTCACCGACCTCTACTCGGCGCGTCTGCGCGAGCTCGCCAAGGGCATCGACCCGACCCTCGACGAGGGCGTCTACACGCAGTTCCGCGGGCCGCACTACGAGACGCCCGCCGAGGTCCAGATGGCGAAGGCCATGGGCGGCCACATCGTGGGCATGTCGACCGCTCTCGAGGCCATCGCCGCCCGCGAGGCCGGCATGGAGGTGCTCGGCATGTCGCTCATCACGAACCTCGCCGCCGGCATCCAGAAGACGCCGCTGAGCCACCAGGAGGTGCTGCAGGCAGGCAAGGACGCCGAGGCCGCCATCAGCCAGCTGCTGGCTCGCATCGTGGCGGCCCTGTGACCGACCACGCGGCACGGGGCGACCAGGCGGCGCTGGTCGCCGCCGCCCGCTCGTGGCGTGACCAGGACCCCGACGCCGAGACGCGCGACGAGCTCGACGCCGTCCTCGCGGCGGTCGAGTCCGGCGACGCCGCCGCCCTGGCCGACCTGCACGACCGCTTCGACTCGCGTCTCGCCTTCGGCACCGCCGGGCTCCGTGGTGCCCTCGGAGCCGGCTCAGCACGGATGAACCGCGTGCTCGTCGCCCAGGCCGCGGCCGGGTTCGCGGCGTTCCTCACCGGTCGCGAGAGCGCTCCCTCGATCGTGATCGGCTACGACGGGCGCAAGAACAGTGCCGTCTTCGCCCGGGACACGGCCGAGATCATGGCCGCGGCCGGCGTCCGCACGACGATCCTCCCCCGCGCCCTGCCCACGCCCGTGCTGGCCTTCGCCGTTCGCCACCTCGACGTCAGCGCCGGGGTCATGGTGACCGCGAGCCACAACCCCGCACGGGACAACGGCTACAAGGTCTACCTCGGCGGGGTCGACGCGGGGTCGCAGATCGTCGCGCCGGTCGACGCCGAGATCGCGGCCCACATCGACGACGCGGCCACCCGCCCCGTGAGCGAGCTGCCCCGGTCGGACGACTGGTCCGAGGCCGGCGACGACCTCGTCGGCGAGTACGTCCGCCGCACGGCCGCGCTCGCCGGCACCGCCGCCTCCGGCACGCAGCCCCGCGTCGTCTACACGGCGATGCACGGCGTCGGGTGGGAGGTCGCCCGTCGGGTCTTCGCCCAGGCGGGCTTCGTCGAGCCGATCCCCGTCGCCGAGCAGTCCGCGCCGGACCCCGACTTCCCGACCGTGGCGTTCCCCAACCCCGAGGAGCCGGGCGCGCTCGACCTCGCCTTCGCCACCGCCGACCGCGTCTCGGCCGACCTGGTGATCGCCAACGACCCCGACGCCGACCGGCTCGCCGTCGCCGTGCCGACGGCCGACGGCTGGCGCCGCCTCTCGGGCAACGAGGTCGGCGCGCTGCTCGGCTGGCGGGCCGCCGAGCGCGCCCGGCGGGACGACGTCGACGGCACCCTCGCCGCGAGCATCGTCTCGTCGCCGGCCCTTCGGGAGGTCGCTCGCCGCTACGACCTGGACTACGTCGACACCCTCACCGGCTTCAAGTGGGTCTCCCGCGTAGGCGGGCTGCTGTACGGCTACGAGGAGGCCCTCGGCTACCTCGTCGACCCCGAGAAGGTCCGCGACAAGGACGGCATCTCCGCGGCCGTCGACTTCCTCGCGCTGGCGACCGAGCTCACCGCCGCCGACTCGACCGTCGCCGAGCACCTGGTCGCCTTCGACGAGCGCTTCGGGGCGTACGCGTCGTCGCAGATCTCGCTGCGGGTCGACGACCTCGCCGAGATCGGCCGGCTGACGAGCCGCCTGCGGGAGGCGCCTCCCGCGACCGTGGGCTCGCACCGCGTCGATCGCGTCGACGACTTCCGCGACGGCTTCGGCGGGTTCCCCGCCGGCGACGTGCTGCGCTACTGGTTCACCGACGGGTCACGGGTCATCGTGCGCCCCAGCGGCACCGAGCCCAAGCTCAAGGTCTACATCGATGCGTCGAGCACCGAGGGCGACGCCCGCGGCCGCCGCGTCGCGGCCGAGGAGGCCGTCGCCGACCTCGACGCGGGGATGCGCGAGCTGCTGAGCTAGCCGAGGTCGCCGGTCGGCAGGCCTGTCGACCGCAGGAAGGGCCAGGTCGCACGTCGTGCGTCCTGGCCCCTTCTCGTCCCGTGCCCAGGTGGGCGCACCCGATCAGCCGAGCGAGCGCTGCAGCTTCTCGGTGAGCTCGGCCTGGTCGAAGTGGTTCTGGATGACGATGACGTCCGCGAAGGTCGCCCCGATCGCCTCGACGAACTCCTGCGACGTGAGGATCACCTGCGCGTCGTCCGCGACGGTGCCGATGGAGGCGACGTCGGCCGCGACCACGTCGGCCTCGATGTCGAGCCGTGCCAGGACGCGCTCGGCGTTGACCTTGAGGATGCCGCTGCTGCCGATGCCAGCCCCGCAGATGGTCACGATCTTCATGCGGTCATCCCCATCAGCCGACGGACCTCGTCGGCGCTCGTGGCGGCCGCCAGCGCCGGGATCACCGTGGAGTCGTTGAAGACGTTCGCCAGGTCGGCGATGGACTCGAGGTGGCCGCCCACGGACTCCACCGCGAGGCCGAGGACGACGCTCACGGGGTCGTTGTGCGGGTGGCCGAAGGGCACCGGCTCGGCGAGGGTCACCACCGCCAGGCCGTCCTGCAGGACGCTCTCGTCGGGGCGGGCGTGGGCCAGCACGAGGCCGGGCGCGATGACGACATACGGGCCGTGCTCCTCGATCATGCGGACCATCTCGTCGCCGTAGCCGTCGCGCGTCGAGCCCGAGGCGACGAGCGCGTCGCCCGCCCGAAGGACGGCGGCACGCCAGTCGGGGGCGTCGGCGGCGATGACGACGGCCGAGTCCGGCAGGGACGGGAGCGCCACGGTCAGACCTCCCCGAAGCCCGCCGTGATGCGGTCGGCCAGCGCCTCGCGGTCCTCGAGGGGCAGGAAGCTCGACGCCGCGGCGTTGAGCTGGAACGTCTCGAGGTCGGACAGGCCGTAGTCGAACGCCTGGGCGAGCAGCGCCAGCTCCTTCGTCAGGCTCGTGTCGCTCATCAGACGGTTGTCGGTGTTGACCGTGACGCAGTAGCCGAGCTGGTAGAGCAGGTCGAAGGGGTGGTCGTCGAGGTCGCGGCCCCAGGCGGCGATGGCGCCGGTCTGGAGGTTCGACTGCGGCGAGAGCTCGAGCGCGATCTCACGGTCGCGGACCCAGGCGGCGATCGGGCCGAGCTCGACGGTCGTCTGGTCGCCCGCGGACGCGACGACCCGGATGTCCTCGGCGAGGCGGACGCCGTGCCCCAGTCGGAGGGCCCGGCCGTCGAGGAGCGCGCTGCGGATGCTCTCGAGGCCGTCGGCCTCGCCGGCGTGCACGGTGACGGGCATGAACTCGCGGGCCAACAGGTCGAAGGCCGGCCGCTGGTTCGACGCGGGGAAGCCCGCCTCGGCCCCGGCGATGTCGAACCCGATCACGCCTGCCTCGCGGTGCTTGATCGCGAGCTGCGCGATCTCGAGGCCGCGGTCGGCGTGCCGCATCGCGGTGACCAGCTGGCCGACGGAGATGACGTGGCCCTCGCCGTCGAGCTGGTCGATCGCCTGCTCGATGCCGCGCTGGACCGCCTCGACGGTCTGGTCGAGGCTCAGCCCGCCCTGCAGGTGCTGCTCGGGAGCCCAGCGGACCTCGCCGTGGACGACGCCGTCGGCAGCCAGGTCGAGCACGAACTCGCGGGCGACCCGCTCGAGGCCGGCCTCGGTCTGCATGACCGCGGTCGTGACGTCGAAGGTCTTCAGGTAGTCGGGCAGGTTGCCCGAGTCGGCGCTGCCGACGAACCAGCGCCCCAGCTCGTCGGCCCCGCCCGTGACGGGCAGCTCGTAGCCGATCTCGTCGGCCAGCTCGACGATGGTCTGGGGCCGCAGCCCGCCGTCGAGGTGGTCGTGCAACGACACCTTCGGCAGGGGGGCGATGCGGGGTCCGCCGTCAGGCAGGCGGTAGTCCTTGTCCGGTGCGCTCATGGGACAAGGCTACCGCCGCCGACCGTCACGCCGCTGGGGGTCGCCGCCCGTCGGTCAGGAGACGCGTCCGGCGACCAGGGGGCCGCGCTCGACGCGCTCGTCGCCGATGGTCCAAGCGCCCTCGACGGCCTCGAGCGCACGCTCGAAGCGGGCGGGCTCGTCGGCGTGCAGGGTGAAGAGCGGCTGCCCCTCGGCGACGGCGTCGCCGAGCTTGGCGTGCAGCTCGATGCCGGCAGCGGCCTGCACCGGGTCCTGCTTGCGCGCCCGGCCGGCACCGAGGCGCCAGGCACCGATGCCGAAGGGCAGCGCCTGCTGGTCGGTGACGAAGCCGCTGCGCGCCGCGGTGACCACGTGCGTCTCGCGGGCGGTGGGCAGAGCCGCGTCGGGGTCGCCGCCCTGGGCCCGGATCATGGTCTTCCAGGCGTCCATCGCCCGGCCGTCGTCGAGGGCGGCCTCGACGTCGGCGTCGGGCTGACCCGCCAGCGTGAGCATCTCGCGGGCGAGCGCGACCGTGAGCTCCCGGATGTCGGACGGACCGCCTCCGGCGAGGGTCTCCACCGACTCGCGCACCTCGAGCGCGTTGCCGATCGTGAGGCCGAGGGGGACGTTCATGTCGGTGAGCAGGGCGGTCGTCGCGACGCCCGCGTCCTTGCCGAGGTCGACCATGGTCTGCGCCAGCAGGCGCGACTGCTCGATGTCCTGGATGAAGGCGCCCGAGCCGAACTTCACGTCGAGCACGAGCGCGGCCGTGCCCTCCGCGATCTTCTTGCTCATGATCGACGACGCGATCAGCGGGATCGCCTCGACCGTCCCGGTGATGTCGCGGAGCGCGTAGAGCTTGCCGTCGGCGGGGGCGAGGCCCGAGCCGGCGGCGCAGACGACCGCGCCCGAGTCGGCCATGATCTCGCGCATGCGCTCGTTCGAGATCGACGCCTGCCAGCCGGGGATCGACTCGAGCTTGTCGAGCGTGCCGCCCGTGTGCCCGAGGCCACGGCCCGAGAGCTGGGGGACGGCGACCCCGAAGGAGGCGACCAGGGGCGCGAGGGGGAGGGTGATCTTGTCGCCCACTCCCCCGGTCGAGTGCTTGTCGACCGTCGTCTTGCCGAGGCCCGTGAAGTCCATGGTCTCGCCGCTGCGGATCATCGCCAGCGTCATGTCGCGGATCTCGCGGCGTTCCATGCCGTTGAGGAAGATCGCCATCGTGAGCGCGGCCATCTGCTCGTCGGCGACGTACCCGCGCGTGTACGCGTCGATCAGCCAGTCGATGTGAGGGGTCTCGAGGGCGTCGCCGCGGCGCTTCACGCGGATGAGGTCGACGGTGTCGAAGGGCTCGACGGCCGCCGAGGATGCGGTGGACGAGGTGTCGCTGGTGGTCATGGTGGTGCTCCTAGCTACGACTGCGAGTCGCGGTACTGCTCGAGTTGACGGGGCCCGAACGCGTCCGGGATCACCTCGTCGATGGTCTTGAGGCCGGAGACGGTGTCGAGCACCATCGTCTCGTGGGAGTGCTCGTAGAGCAGCTGGCGGCACCGGCCGCAGGGCATGAGCACGCCGCCGTGGCCGTCGACGCAGGCGAACGCGACGAGTTGGCCGCCGCCTCCCATGACGAGGTCGGTGACGAGCGAGCACTCGGCGCAGAGGGTGATGCCGTACGAGGCGTTCTCGATGTTGCAGCCGGTGACGAGACGGCCGTCGGCGGTGAGCGCGGCGGCCCCCACCGGGAACCCCGAGTACGGCACGTACGCCTTGGCCATCGCCTCCCGGGCGGCCTGACGGAGCGCCTCCCAGTCGGTCGTCTCGGCGACGCTCACGACTTCACGTAGGGCTTGCCGGACGCGGCCGGGCCCCGGGACTGGCCGACGAGGCCGGCGACGGCGAAGATCGTGACGACGTACGGCAGCATGAGCATGAACTCGCTCGGGACGGGTGACCCGATGGCGCCGAGCACGTTCTGCAGGTTCGAGGCGAAGCCGAACAGCAGCGCGGCGAGCGTCGCCCTGATCGGGTCCCACCGGCCGAAGATGACCGCCGCGAGGGCGATGAAGCCGGCGCCCGCCGTCATCTCCTTCTGGAAGTTGCCGAGCGAGCCGAGCGTGAAGTAGGCCCCGCCGAGACCGGCGATGGCGCCCGCGAGCGAGACGTTCCAGAAGCGGGTCGCGTTGACCTTGATGCCCACGGTGTCCGCAGCCTGCGGGTGCTCGCCGACGGCTCGGAGGCGGAGGCCCCAGCGGGTGCGGAACAGCCCGTAGAACACCACGGCGATGGCGATGTACATCAGGTACACGATGATCGTCTGCCGGAAGAACACCGGCCCGACGATCGGGATCTGGCTGAGCCCCGGGATCGGCAGCTGCGGGAACCGGACGCCCTGGTTGAGGGCGTCCGACTTCGTGAGGACCTGCGAGTACAGGAAGCTCGTCAGGCCCGTGACGAGCACGTTGAGCACGACGCCCACGATCACCTGGTCGACGATGTAGCGGATGCTGAAGACGGCCAGGACCATCGACACGAGCACACCGGCCACCATGGCGGAGGCGAGGCCCACGTAGGCGGACCCGGTCGCCGACCCGACGACGGCCGAGACGAAGGCGCCGGCGAGCAGCTGGCCCTCGATGGCGACGTTGACCACGCCGACCCGCTCGCTGATGACGCCGCCGAGGGCGCCGAAGATCAGCGGCGTGCTGAGCGCGAGGGCCCCGAGGAGGAGGCCGGGGACGGGGATCGTGGCGTCGGCGCTCGTCCAGGTCAGGAAGGCGACGAGGAAGAGCACGCCGAAGACGGCGACGAGCCAGATCGGCACGCGCTGCGCACGCCGTGCGAGCAGGAACGCCAGCGCGGTCACGACCGCGAGCACGACCGTGAGCGCGACGCCCGTGGCCGCCGAGGGCAGCACGGCGTCGGGCAGCGCGAAGAAGTCGGTCGAGGTGGCGAGGCGGAACGTGCTCGACCCCTCCCGCGGGTTCACGACGAACAGGACGACTGCGACGACGGTGAAGACCGCGAAGGCGATCGGCGCCTTGTAGCTGCGCGTGGCGGTGCGGCTGAGGCCGGGGGTCGGCGCGGCGGGGACCGCCGTGTCGGGGGTGAGGGTGCTCACTTGGTGACCACCGCCTCCTTCTTCGAGCCGCGGGGAGCCCGAGGGGCTCCCGGCGCGGGCAGACGGAAGATGCTGCGGACGAGCGGCGGGGCCGCCACGAACAGCACGATCAGGGACTGGACGACGAGGACGATGTCGATGGGGACGCCGTTCGCCGCCTGCATGGAGTAGCCGCCGGCCTTGAGGGCGCCGAAGAGGATGCCCGCGCCGAAGACGCCCCAGGGGCGTGACCGGCCGAGGAGCGCGACGGTGATGGCGTCGAAGCCGATGCCCGCGTCGATGCCCGACGTGAAGCCGGTGGTGAGCGTGCCGAGCACCTGGGTCGACCCGGCCACGCCGGCGAGGGCACCAGAGATGAGCATCGCGTAGAGGTAGATGTTCTTGACGTTCATGCCGGCGGTGCGCGCGGCGTGGGGGTTCTCGCCGACCGCTCGGAAGCGGAAGCCCAGTGTCGACCGGTTGATGAGCCACCAGACGACGGCCGTGATCACGATGACCAGCAGGAAGCCCCAGTTGAGGTTGTACCGCGCGCCGAACAGGTCGGGGAGGATCGCGCTCGGGAGCGTGGCCGGCGACTTGGGGTTCGGGCTGCCCGGCGCCTGCAGCAGACCGGGGGTGCGCAGGGCGTACGCGATCAGGTAGAAGGCGACGTAGTTGAGCATGATCGTGAGGATCACCTCGTGGGCGCCGGTGCGGGCCTTGAGGAGACCGACGATGCCGCCCCAGACCGCACCGCCCGCGATCCCCGCGAGCAGGGCCAGCGGCAGGTGCACGGCGAGGGGCAGGTCGAACGAGAAGCCGACCCAGCCCGCCGCGCCGGCCGCGATGAGCATCTGGCCGCGCGCGCCGATGTTGAAGAGGCCCACGCGGAACGCGAGCGCCACGCCGAGACCGGCGGCGATCAGCGGCACCGAGTAGTTGAGCGTCTCGGTCAGGGGCCTGATGCCCGCCGCGAAGCCGTCGACCCGGAAGTTGTAGACGGCTCCCTGGAACAGGGACGAGTAGGAGCCGCCGACCGACGCCCAGAAGGCCTGGAAGAAATCGGAGGGGCGGGAGAAGAAGTAGCCGGTCGTCGACTGGACGTCGGGATCGGTGAAGCCGATCAGGAGGCCCGAGACGACGAGGGCCAGCACGACGGCGAGCACGGAGATCGCCGCGTTGCCGGTGGTGATCTCGCGCAGCAGGCGCGAGCCGCGCGAGTCGCCTGCCTCCTGGCCGCCGCCCGTCGGTGCGCCCTGGGGCGCCGGGGTGGTCGTGGTGGTCGCGTCGCTCACGCCGCGGTCTCCTTCGCCTGGGGGGCCTCGCCGGCCATCATGAGCCCGAGCACGTCGCGCGGGGTGTCGGCCGGGACGATGCCGATGATCGTGCCGCGGTACATGACCGCGATGCGGTCGGCCAACGCGACGACCTCGTCGAGCTCGGTGGAGACGACGATGACGGGCACTCCCGAGTCGCGCGTCGCGACGATGCGCTTGTGGACGAACTCGATCGACCCCACGTCGATGCCGCGCGTCGGCTGAGCCGCGACGAAGAGCCGCAGGTCACGGCTCAGCTCGCGGGCGAGGACGACCTTCTGCTGGTTGCCGCCGGAGAGGCGGCCAGCCGGCGTGGAGATGCCCTGGGTGCGGATGTCGAACTCGCGGACCTTCTCGACGGCGAACGCGGCGAGCTCGGCGAGCCGCAGCGACCCGCGCCGCACGAAGGGGCCGGACTGCGACCGGTCGAGCATGAGGTTCTCGGCGACCGTGAACTCGCCGACGAGGCCGTCCTCGTTGCGGTCCTCCGGGACGAAGCCGACGCCCGCGTCGAGCACGCGACGGACGCTGTGGCCGGTGATGTCGCGGCCGTCGAGGGAGACGCGGCCCTGGACCCGGGGCTGCAGCCCGAGGATCGCCTCCGTCAGCTCGGTCTGGCCGTTGCCCTGGACGCCCGCGATCGCGAGGACCTCGCCGCGACGCACCTCGAACGAGACGTCGTCGACGACGACCTGGCCGATCGGGTCGACCACCCGGAGCGACTCGACGACGAGGGCGGCCTCGCCGGGATCGGCGGGGCCCTTCTGGACCGTGAGCTCGACGGCACGGCCGACCATGAGGGAGGCGAGCTCGGCGTTGCTGGCGGTGGGCTCGGCCTCGCCGACGACCTTGCCGAGGCGGATGACCGTGATCCGCGACGCGACCTCGCGCACCTCGCGCAGCTTGTGGGTGATGAACACGATGCCGGTGCCCGCGTCGCGGAGCTGGCGCATGATGCCCATCAGCTCGTCCGTCTCCTGCGGGGTCAGCACGGCGGTGGGCTCGTCGAAGACGAGCACCTTCGCGTCGCGCGACAGCGCCTTGACGATCTCGACGCGCTGCTGGACGCCGACCGGGAGCTCCTCGACGACGGCGTCAGGATCGATGTCGAAGCCGAAGCGACGGGAGATGTCCCGCACCTTGGCGCGCGCGGCGGCCAGGTCGAGGCGACCGCCGCCCTTCGTCTCCTCGTGGCCGAGCATGACGTTCTCGGCGACGGTGAAGACGGGCACGAGCATGAAGTGCTGGTGCACCATGCCGATGCCGGCAGCCATGGCGTCGCCGGGGCCTGCGAACTGTTGGACGACGTCGTCCAGCAGGATCTCGCCCTCGTCGGCCTGGTACAGGCCGTAGAGGACGTTCATCAGGGTCGACTTGCCGGCACCGTTCTCGCCCAGGAGAGCGTGGATCTCTCCTGGCTCGACGGTGAGGCTGATGTGGTCGTTGGCGGTCAGTGCGCCGAATCGCTTGGTGATGCCCTTGAGCTCGAGCTTCATCTCGTCAATCTACCTCGGTGTAGGCGTGGGAAGGGCCCGGGACGAACGGTGGAGACCGTCCTGCCCGGGCCCTCGATCAGGCCATGCTAATCGATGCCTGACGTGCTGCGGACTGGTGTCAGTTCGTCAGCGAGGAGGGCGACTCGACGGTGATGGAGCCGTCGATGATGCCCGCCTTGATGGTGTCCAGCTCGTCCGAGAGGCCGGCGTCGACCTTGTCCTCGTAGTCGTGGAACGGAGCGATGCCGACGCCGTCGTTCTCGAGCGTGCCGACGTAGGGCTCGTTCGAGAAGTCGCCCGAGGAGGCCTGCGTGGTGACGTCGTCCGTCGCCTGCTTGATGCCCTTGAGCACCGAGGTGAGGAACAGGTCGCTGTTGGCGCTGTCCGTCTCGTAGGTGTCGGAGTCGGCGCCGACGAGGACGATCTCCGAGCCGGAGTCGCGGATCGCCTCGGCGGCGCTCTGGTAGATCGGGCCGCCGACCGGCAGGATCACGTCGGCTCCCTGGTCGATCAGCGTCTGCGCGCTCTGCTTGGCCGTAGTCCCGGCCTCGAAGCCGCCCGTGAAGGTGCCGGTCTGCGACGCGACGTCCCAGCCGACGACCTCGACGTCGCCGCTCTTCTGCTCGTTGTAGTACTCGACGCCGTCGACGAAGCCGTCCATGAAGATGGTGACGGTCGGGAACTGCATGCCGCCGAAGGTGCCGACGGTGCCCGTCTTCGAGTAGCTCGCCGCCGCGTAGCCCGCGAGGAACGCCGCCTCGGACGTGTTGAAGGTGATGGGCTTGACGTTGTCGGCCGTGATGGACGCGTCGTCGATGGTGGCGTAGTCGATGTTCGGGTTCGTCTCGGCGGCGGTCTTGGTCGCGTCGGCGAGCGCGAAGCCCACCGTCACGATCAGGTTGCAGCCCTGGTCGGCGAGGTTCGACAAGTTCGCGTCGTAGACCGTCTCGTCGGCCGACTCGACCGTGTTGGCCTCGGCGCCCTCGGCCTCAGCCGCCTCGGTGAGGCCCTCGTAGCCGAGCTGGTTGAACGACTTGTCGTCGAACCCGCCCGCGTCGGAGACCATGCAGGGCACGAAGTCGCTGCTGCCCGAGCCGCCGGCCGCGTCGCCGTCGCCCTCGGGGGCCGAGGCACAGCCGGCCAGGATGGCGACGCTGCTGGCCAGTGCGAGGCCGCTGAAGACGGCCCTACGCGCAGTTGTAGTCAAGTTGTCCTCCAAGATGCAGCCCGGCACCAGAAGCCGGGCACGTATGGCGACAGGTTACCTACTGCGACGGCCGGTCCCGACCGTCCGGACGGAGTGATGCGGAGGCGTTACACAAGCGCGACCGGGACGTAACGGCGCCGAAACACCGCCGCGGCTCAGAGGACGTCGCTGCGGCCGCTGAGCTTGAGGGCGTCGACGACGCTCTTCACCCGCTGCGCGTTGGCCGTCGTCGTGACGAGCAGCGCGTCCGGGGTGTCGACCACGATGATGTCGTTCACGCCGATCAGCGAGATGAGCCGGCCGCTGTGACCCACGACGATGCCGCTCGAGGCGTCGGACAGCACGCGGGCGTTCTCGCCGAGGATGGCGAGGTCGCTCTTGCGACCGCCCGAGTGCAGCTTGGCGATCGACGCGAAGTCGCCGACGTCGTCCCAGTCGAAGTCGCCGGGCACGACGGCGAGGCGCCCGGCGGCCGCGGCGGGCTCGGCCACCGTGTAGTCGATCGCGATCTTCTCGAGGCCCGGCCAGACGGCGTCGACGACGGCGCCGCGCCTCGACGTGTCCCACGCCTCGGCGAGCTCCTCGAGGCCCGCCAGCAGCTCGGGCCGCGTCTCGCCGAGCTGCTCGAGGAGGCGGTCGGCACGCGAGATGAACATGCCCCCGTTCCAGAGGTGGTCGCCCCCGGCGACGTAGCCCTCGGCGGTGGGGAGATCGGGCTTCTCGACGAACGACTCGACCCTGCGGGCGCTCGGGGCGCCCTCGACGTCGAGGCCCTCCCCCACGTGGATGTAGCCGAAGCCGATCGCGGGCTCGGTCGGGGTGATGCCGATCGTCGCGATCCAGCCCGCGTCGGCGAGGGCGATGGCCTCGCGCACGGCGCGTCCGAAGCCCCGGACGTCGGCGATCACGTGGTCGGCCGCGAACGAGCCGATGATCACGTCCGGCTCGCGCCGACGCAGGATGGCCGCGGCGAGGCCGATGGCGGCCGTCGAGTCCTTCGGCTCGCTCTCGAGGACGACGTTGTGGTCCGCGAGGGCGGGGAGCTGCGCCTCGACGGCGGCTCGGTGGGCACGACCGGTGACGACCATGATCCGCTGCTCGCCCGCGAGGGGCGCGAGGCGGTCCCAGGTGCCGCGGAGCAGGGTCGACCCGCTGCCGGTGAGGTCGTGCAGGAACTTCGGCGCGTCCGCACGGCTGAGTGGCCACAGGCGGGAGCCGATGCCCCCGGCGGGGATGATGCTGTAGAAGCGGTCGGCGGCGTCCTGGGGGGTCATGTCGGCCACCTTAGCGATGCCGCGCTGCGAGCCACGGGGCACTCGTTCACCACCCCGACACCCGCCCGTCACGGCACCGGCTCCGACCGGCCACGACCGCGCGGCAGCCTGGTGGCACGCCGAGTCGAGGAGTGCCCATGCGGGTCGCCATCGTGACCGAGAGTTTCCTGCCCACCGTGAACGGCGTGACCACCAGCGTGCTGCGGGTGCTCGACCACCTGGAGCGGCGTGGCCACGAGGCTCTCGTCATCGCCCCGGCGGGCCGCGGGCACGATTCCTACGCGGGCGCCCGCGTCCACCGCGTCCCGTCGGTCGCGTACCGCCAGTTCCCCGTCGGGCTGCCCGGCCCCCAGGTCGCCGGGGCGATCGCGGCGTTCGCCCCGGACGTCGTGCACGTCGCCTCGCCGTTCCTGCTCGGCGCCCAGGCGATCTCGGCAGCGGCCAGGCTCGGCCTGCCGAGCGTCGCGGTCTTCCAGACGGACGTCGCCCGCTACGCGGCGGCGAGCGGGCTCGGTACGGTCACCGAGGCCGTGGCGTGGCGGCTGGTGCGCCGCATCCACGACCAGGCGACCGTCACGCTCGTGCCGTCGACCGCCTCCCTGCGGGATCTCGAGCGGGCCGGGGTGCAGCGCCTGGCGACGTGGGGCCGCGGCGTCGACGCCCGTCGGTACCACCCGAACCGCCGTGGGCGCGCGGGCGCGTCGCTGCTCCGTTCCCGGGCCGGCGCGGGCCCGGACGACGTGCTCGTCGGCTACGTGGGCAGGCTCGCGGCCGAGAAGCAGGTCGAGCGCCTCGCGGCCCTGCGCCGCCAGGACGGCGTCCGTCTCGTCGTCGTCGGGGGCGGGCCCTCGCTGCCCTCCCTCCGCCGTCGGCTGCGGCACCTCGACCCGCTCTTCACCGGCCCGCTGCACGGGGACGAGCTCGCCGACGCCTACGCCGCCCTCGACGTCTTCGTCCACACGGGCACGACGGAGACGTTCGGACAGACGGTGCAGGAGGCGCACGCCGCGGGCGTCCCGGTGGTCGCGCCCGCGGCCGGCGGCCCCCTCGACCTCGTGCGCCACGGCGTCGACGGGTACCTGTTCGATCCCCGCCACGACCACTCGCTCAGGCGGTCGGTCGGCAGCCTCGTGGCGGACGGGGCGCTCAGGGCCCGCTTCGGCGAGGCCGGCCGACGAGCCGTCGTGGGCCGCACGTGGGAGAGCGTGGGCGACGACCTGCTGGACCACTACGAGGCCGCACGTGACGGCGTCCGGCGTGCCGCGGTCGCCCACGGGGCCGCGGGGGTCGACCTTCTCTCGACATCGAAGTAGATCGATCGTTCTTAGGCCCGCCTAAGCGGCGGGACCACGTGCCCCGCTCGTATGCTGGGACAGTTCTATGAACGCACACGGCGGACGCGGCTGTCCTCCCCCGGATCGCAGCCGACCGCCTCGTCCGCGAGGAGGGCCGCTCATGGCTGAGCAGTCGACGGGAACACTGGCGTCACCGGCAGGCAGGTCGGGCGGCTCGTCGTCGCGCGTGCCCGAGCCTCGCAAGGGCGGCCGTTTCGCCGGCACGCTGTACCGAGGCCGTGAGGGCATGTGGTCGTGGGTGCTGCACCGCATCACCGGCGTGAGCATCTACTTCTTCCTCCTCGTGCACATCCTCGACACGGCCCTCGTGCGGATCAGCCCTGAGGCGTACGACGCGGTCATCGGCACGTACAAGAACCCGATCATGGGCCTCGGCGAGACCGGCCTCGTGGCCGCCATCCTCTTCCACGCCCTCAACGGCCTGCGCATCATCCTCATCGACTTCTGGGCCCCGGCCACCAAGCACCAGCGACTCCTCTTCTGGATCGTGATCGGCGTCGCCGTGGTGCTGTTCGCCGGCTTCGCCCCCCGCCACCTGATGAACGTCTTCTCGGAGTAACGCGATGACCACTGAGACCGTCGAGGCCCCGCGCAGCGCGCGCACCGCCCGCCGCAGCACCAACTGGGAGAAGTGGGGCTGGATCTACATGCGCGTCAGCGGCGCCGTGCTGGTCGTGCTGATCTTCGGCCACCTCTTCGTCAACCTGCTCGCGGGCGAGGGCGGGGTCAAGGCGATCGACTGGGGCTTCGTCGCGGGCAAGTGGGCCAACCCCTTCTGGCAGGTCTACGACACGTTGCTCCTGTGGCTCGCCCTGATCCACGGCTCGAACGGCATGCGCACCATCGTCAACGACTACGTCGGCCGCCCCGCCGTCCGCCGTGTGCTGCTGGGGACGCTCGTCGTCTCGGCGGCCGTCCTGCTCCTCCTCGGCACCCTCGTGGTCTGGACGTTCGACCCGTGCCCGGCCAACGCGCCGGCCGACATGCTCCCGTCCATCTGCTCGGCCTGACCTCCTCGGCGTGACGACCACCGCCTCCTCGACCTGTCCCGCCGCCGGCACCACCGTCCCCCGGAAAGAACTGTGACCACTCCCTCCGCTCCCGCCTCGTCCGACCAGGACTCCGTCGTCGACGGCATCCACTACCACCAGCACGACGTCGTGATCGTCGGCGCCGGGGGCGCGGGGATGCGTGCCGCGATCGAGGCCGGGCCGAACGCGCGCACGGCCGTCATCTCGAAGCTCTACCCGACCCGGTCGCACACCGGCGCGGCCCAGGGCGGCATGGCCGCCGCCCTGGCCAACGTCGAGGACGACAACTGGGAGTGGCACACCTTCGACACGGTCAAGGGCGGCGACTACCTCGTCGACCAGGACGCCGCCGAGATCCTGGCGAAGGAGGCGATCGACGCCGTCCTGGACCTCGAGAACATGGGGCTGCCCTTCAACCGCACCCCCGAGGGCAAGATCGACCAGCGCCGCTTCGGCGGCCACACGGCCGAGCACGGCAAGGCCCCGGTCCGTCGGGCCTGCTACGCCGCCGACCGCACCGGGCACATGATCCTCCAGACGCTGTACCAGAACTGCGTCAAGCTCGGCATCGACTTCTACAACGAGTTCTACGTGCTCGACCTGATCATGGGCGAGGTCGACGGCGTGGCCCGTCCGGCCGGCGTCGTGGCGCTCGAGCTCGCGACCGGCGAGCTGCACGTGTTCCAGGGCAAGTCCGTGGTCTTCGCCACGGGCGGCTTCGGCAAGATCTACAAGACGACGTCGAACGCGCACACCCTCACGGGCGACGGGGTCGGCATCATCTGGCGCAAGGGCCTGCCCCTCGAGGACATGGAGTTCTTCCAGTTCCACCCGACCGGCCTCGCGGGGCTCGGCATCCTCCTCTCCGAGGCCGCGCGCGGCGAGGGAGCCATCCTGCGGAACAGCGAGGGCGAACGCTTCATGGAGCGCTACGCCCCCACCATCAAGGACCTGGCGCCCCGCGACATCGTGGCCCGCTGCATGGCGACCGAGATCCGCGAGGGGCGCGGCGGCGGACCCCACAAGGAATACGTCTATCTCGACATCACGCACCTCGACCCTGCCGTCATCGACGCCAAGCTGCCCGACATCACCGAGTTCGCCCGCACCTACCTCGGCGTCGAGCCGTACACGGAGCCGGTGCCGGTGCTGCCGACCGCCCACTACGCCATGGGCGGCATCCCCACGAACGTCCACGCCGAGGTGCTGAGCGACAACACCACGGTGGTGCCCGGGCTCTACGCCGCCGGCGAGTGCGCGTGCGTCAGCGTGCACGGCTCGAACCGGCTCGGCACCAACTCGCTGCTCGACATCAACGTCTTCGGCAAGCGCGCCGGCAACAACGCCGTCGAGTTCGCCAGGACCGCCGAGTTCGTGCCGCTGCCCGAGGACCCCGCCGGCTTCGTGCGCGGGCTCGTCGCCGACGTCCGCAACGCCACCGGCACGGAGCGCATCGCGACGCTCCGCAAGGAGCTGCAGGACAGCATGGACCGCAACGCCCAGGTGTTCCGCACCGAGGAGACCCTCGACGAGGTGACCCACGTGATCGCCGACCTGCGCGACCGGTTCAAGAACATCTCGGTCCAGGACAAGGGCAAGCGCTTCAACACGGACCTGCTCGAGGCCATCGAGCTCGGGTTCCTGCTCGACCTGGCCGAGGTCGTCGTGTACTCGGCGCGCTCGCGCCAAGAGAGCCGCGGCGGCCACTTCCGCGAGGACTACCCGACGCGCGACGACGAGAACTGGCTGGTCCACACGATGGCCTACCTGACGGGCGACCCGCACTCGTCGCTCGCCGGCGACCACATCCGACTCGACACGAAGCCCGTCGTGATCACGAACTACCAGCCGATGGAACGGAAGTACTGAGCATGAGCTCCGCAGTCCTCGAGAACGCCCCCACCGCCTCCGACGCCGTCCCCACCTTCACGGCGACGCTGATCATCCGCCGGTTCGACCCCGAGGTCGACGACGAGCCGCGCTGGCAGGACTTCGACGTGCAGGTGCTGCCCACCGACCGCGTGCTCGACGCCCTGCACCAGATCAAGTGGGAGCAGGACGGCTCGCTGACGTTCCGCCGCTCGTGCGCCCACGGTGTCTGCGGCTCGGACGCGATGCGCATCAACGGCCGCAACCGGCTCGCCTGCAAGACCCTGATCAAGGACCTCGACCTCTCGCAGCCGATCTACGTCGAGGCCATCAAGGGGCTGCCCCTCGAGAAGGACCTCGTCGTCGACATGGAGCCGTTCTTCCAGTCGTACCGAGAGATCCAGCCGTTCCTGATGGCCTCCTCGAAGCCCGAGAAGGAGCGCATCCAGAGCGCCACGCAGCGCGAGCGCTTCGACGACACGACCAAGTGCATCCTGTGCGCCGCGTGCACGTCCAGCTGCCCCGTGTTCTGGACAGACGGCCAGTACTTCGGCCCGGCCGCCATCGTCAACGCCCACCGCTTCATCTTCGACTCGCGTGACGAGGGCGCCCAGGTCCGCCTGGACATCCTCAACGACAAGGAGGGCGTGTGGCGCTGCCGCACGACCTTCAACTGCACCGAGGCCTGCCCCCGCGGCATCCAGGTGACCAAGGCCATCGCGGAGGTCAAGAACGCAGTGCTGCGCGGCAGCGTCGCCCCCGTGAGCTGACCCGGCGAGCTGACCCGGCGAGACGCAGGAGGGCCCGGCACCACCTCGGTGGAGCCGGGCCCTTCGCCGTCCCGTCAGTCGTCAGTCGTCAGTCGTCAGTCGTAAGTCGTCAGTCGTCCTCGACGATGCAGGTCGCCTCGAGGCCGAGCGCGAGCCGGAGGGCGACCGAGACTCCCCGCTCGCCCTCGGGGCCGTGGGGCGCGACGGCGTCGACCCAGTGCACGGGGAGGCGGACGGCCGGCGGGTCCGGCAGGAGCCGCTCGATCTCGCCCGCGACCGTGACCTCGTCCGAGCTGAACACGGTGAGCACGGCGTCGCCCCCTCCCCCGAAGACCTGGAGGGCCGCTCCGCCGTCGATCTCGCGGACGCCCAGGGAGTCGTCGACCGCCCTGGCGGCGGTCGCGAGGTCGAGGGCGTCGACGACGTGCGGACTCAGGATCGTGATGTCACGGGGCACCGGGGGGCGCCTCCTCGTCGGTGTCGGACGCGGACGCGTCGGTGTCGGCACGCCAGTGCTCGTGCAGGAGGTCGTGCTCGTCGAGATCGTCCTCCCAGGCCTCGAGCAGCGGAGGAGAGACCATCTCGGCCAGGCGTTCCGGCCCGACGGCGTCGAGGGTGTCGTGCAGGGCGTCCCAGCCGGAGGTGGCCGCGTCGCCGAGGGGCACGACGTAGGCCGGGAGGCGCGGGCGACCCACGACCGTGACCGGCCTGGGCACGGGGATCGTCGAGACCGTCAGGCCCAGCCGCTGGACCGACGGCGCGCCGATCAGCAGCACGACGGGGTTGGGCGGCGGGTACGTGACCGCCCGGACGCTGCGGTCGGGCTCGCCCTCCCGAGCCACCACGAGGGCGAACGTCGGGACGGAGGTGCGGGCGATCTCGGAGAGCGCCTCCGTGAGGCGGCCGACCGCCGCGTCGACGGGGTCGGTCTCGCCCCCGCCTGCGGGAGTGACGGCGGGCACCGTGATCGTGAGGGCGGTCGTCTCCTCGATGCCGTTCTCGGTCACGCGGGCCGTGAGGGTGCCGGACAGGCCGGGGCCCTCGACGACCACGCGGACCAGCTCGGGTGCGGCATGACGTGCGCTCTGCGTGAGCACCCAACGGTCCCAGGGCCGCCGCAGCGGCTCGGTCTCGCCCCATCTGTCGGGCGTCGCACCGGCCACGGCGCGGGAGAGCACCTCGACGGCCCCGCCCAGGGTCGTGTCGTGGTCGGGGCGGTGCAGCACCGTGAGGTCGACGGAGAGCTGCGCGATGGTGTCGACCGCCTCCTGGACGACGATCGGCTCGGGGGCGACCTCCTGCCGGCTCAGGTCTTCCGGGGGGCTCGGCGGCCAGCCCGCGGAGTCGAGGTCGGCGTACGGGGAGCCCGTCAGCCCGTCGCGGAGGTCGCCGTGCTCGTCACGCACGGCCCAGGCGGCGCCGGCGTGCACGAGAGCGGCCCGGGTGCCCACGGTCAGTCGGGAGGACTCCCCCGTCACGAGCACGATCCGGCGACGACCCCGGCGGCGGGCCAGGAGGTCGGCGAGCGGCGCGCTCAGCCGCACGACGCGGGACCAGCTGTCGACCCGGACGACGCGCGCGCTCACGGCGTCGATCAACGGGTGTCGGATAGGGGTGCCCACGACGACAAGTCTGCTCCCGCCCCCTGGACGGTGACCGGTCCGCGACCTCGCTCCCCGGAAGAGGGCGGGAGGCGGGCCGTGCGAATAGTCTGTGAGTGCCGTCCGCGACGCCCGCGACGTCAACACCGCTCCCGATCCCCGATCACGACCGAGAGGCTCCGACATGGACGTCGCCCGACAGCAGGACCTGCAGAACCAGATCGCGGCCCGAGTCGCCGAGTCGCTGGTCGACGTCGACTGGGCGGAGGCGACGCTGTTCCTCCTCCAGGTCGGCGAGGTCAGCCGGACCTGGCTCGACGCCCTCGACGCGGCCGGCAGCACGAAGCAGGACCTCCCCACGCCTGACGTCGAGGCGCTGGGCACGCGGCTCCGCGAGGCCATGGCCGATCCGGAGCGAGGCACCTGGTTCTCACTGGTGCTGACCCTGTCGTCCGACGGCTCGTTCACCGCGCGCTTCAACGGAGAACGCCGCGTGTTCGACGACGCCGCGTCGCCGTTCGAGGCCATCGGCGACGAGGTCGTCCCGACCGACGCGGACTACGCCGCCGACCTCGCCCGCTTCCCTCGCGCGGACAAATACCGGCCCGAGTGGCTGCCGGGCGACGCCGCGACTGCGAGCTCCGCTGCGGAAGGGTCGACGACGGCGCCGTCGTCCACCCCGCCCGCCGCGGCCCTCCCCGCCTCGCTCTTCTCGCTCGACGGCCGCTGGGGCTGGCCCGGGGTGCTCGCGAGCGTCGCACAGCAGACCGCGGCCTCCCCCGTGGCGTCCTCGCCGGAGGCCACGCCGACCGACGAGTCCGACGCGCCCGAGCTCTCGCTCGGCCAGCTCGCGCTGCGCGTGCGGGACGCCGTCGTGCTCGACGTCATCGCGCCGCACCGGGTCGCGACGCTCCTCCGGCTGCACGCCGAGGCCGTCGCCGCCGGCGTGCTCCCCGCGGTGGACGCGGTCGAGTCCGTCGACCCTGAGCGGGGACTCGAGGAGGCGCGCGTCGCCTCCCCCGAGGTCGTCCCGGCCGTCGAGGCGGCCGTCGCGAGCGTCGTCGACGCGATCGTCGCCGAGCACCTGCAGGCCGTCGTCGCCTGACCCGAGCGCTCCTGCCCCGGACACGACGCGAGCCCGCCGCTCCGAGAGGAGGCGGCGGGCTCGCGTCGTGAGGGCAGGCCGGGGGTCAGCCGGCGGTGACGGCCTCGGCCGCCTGGCGGGCGCCGGAGGCGGTGGTCGCCGCGATCGCCGCGGTCGCCAGGGCGCGCGCCTGCTCGAGCGTGTGGTTGCCCAGCTCGAGGCGGACGTCGGCGAGGGCCGCGGGCGTCATCGACAACGTGGTCGCGCCGAGGCCGACGAGCACGACGGCGAGCAGCGGGTCGGCCGCGGCCTCGCCGCAGATGCCGACGGGCTTGCCCGCAGCCGCTCCCGCGTCGCCCAGGGCCTTGACGAGACGCAGCACGGCAGGGTGCCACGGGTCCTGGTAGCTGGCGACGGATCCGAGCATGCGGTCGGCGGCGAGCGTGTACTGCGTCAGGTCGTTGGTGCCGACGCTGACGAAGTCGGCCGAGGAGAAGATCTGGTCGGCCAGCACGGCGAGCGACGGCACCTCGGCCATCACGCCGACGGTCTTGAGGCCGAGCTCGCGGCCGAGGGCCACGAAGTACTCGGTCTCCTCGGCGTCGCTGACCATGGGCGCCATGACCCAGAGGTCGGCCGTCGTCGCGGCCTGGGCGGCGGCGAGCGCGCTGAGCTGATCGCGGAGGATCTGCTCCTTGACGCGGAGCGCGCGGAGCCCGCGGAGCCCGAGGGCCGGGTTCTCCTCGTGGGCGTCGTTGAGGAAGCTGAGGGGCTTGTCCGCCCCGGCGTCGAGAGCGCGCACGACGACCTTGCGGCCGGGGAACGCCTCGAGCAGCGCCGTGTAGCTCGCGGTCTGGCTCTCGACGGTCGGGGCGGTGCTGTTGCCGAGGAACAGGAACTCGGTGCGGAACAGGCCGACGCCCTCGGCGCCGAGCTCGACGGCGCCCGCGGCCTCGTCGGGCGAGCCGAGGTTCGCGAGCAGCGGCACCGCGTGCCCGTCGGCGAGGGCGCCGTCGGTGAGGGGCGCGGCGGCCGCGGCGGCGCGGTCGGCGATGCGCTGCTCGGCGTCGGCGACCTCGTCGGCGGACGGGTCGACGGTGACGACGCCGGTCGCGGCGTCGGCGACGACGACGGTGCCGTCGGAGAGGTCGAGCGCGCCGGTGACGCCGACGATCGCGGGGATCGACTTCGAGCGGGCGAGGATCGCGGTGTGCGAGGTCGGGCCGCCGTCGCGCGTGATCAGGGCGAGGACCTTCTCGAGGTCGAGCAGGGCGGTGTCGGCCGGCGCCAGGTCGGGGGCGACCAGCACGAAGGGGGTGTCGCTCTCGGGCACGCCGGGGGCGGCGACGCCCCGCAGGGAGGCGATGACGCGCTGGGCGACGTCGCCGAGGTCGGTCGCGCGCTCGGCCATGTAGCCGCCCATGCCGACGAGCATCTCCTGGAAGGCGGCGAAGGCCTCGAAGACCGCGCGCTCGCCCGTGGAGCCGTCGGCGATGCGCTGGTCGACGTCCTCGACGAGGGTCGGGTCCTGGGCCATGAGGGCCTGGGCGTCCAGGACGTCCTTGGCCTCGCCTCCGGCCTTCTCGCCCCGTGCGGTCAGGTCGGAGGCGACGGCGGCGAGCGCCGTCGCCACGGCGGCCGACTCGGCGGCGGCGTCCGCGGTGCGCCCCTCGGTGCCGGGCTCGGGAAGCGGCTCGGGCATCCTCAGGACGGGGCCGACGGCCACTCCACGTCCGACGCCAACGCCCTGTAGTGCCACTGTGTACCTCTTCGTGCTCGCGGTGTCTGCGGCGGGCACGCTGATCGGCGGCGCCGCGGGGTCAGCGACATCGTACGCGAGCGGTGGCGGGCGCCTCGTGCACGCGCCCGTACCCTGGGTGCATGCGCCGCCGCCCCGACGACACCGAGCAGGACGACACCGTCCCCGTGGCCCGCACCGACCGGCAGGCCGTCTCCCGCCGGGCCGTCGGCGGGGCCGCCGCAGCGGGGTCGCGCGTCGCCTCGTCGCGGGCCGTGCGCGTCCTCGGCCGGCACGTCGTGCAGAAGGGCCCCCTGCTGGCCGCCGGCCTCACGTACCAGGCGCTCTTCGCCCTCTTCTCGGCACTCTGGGTGGGCTTCAGCGTGGCGGGCTTCGTCGTGGCCGGCAACGACGTCGTGCGCGACGAGCTGATCGCCTTCATCCAGTCGGCCGTCCCCGGCGTCATCAAGGACGACACGGGCGCCGGCGTCGTCGAGCCGGGCGCCCTCATGAACGCGTCCGTCTTCGGCTGGACGGGCACCGTGGCCCTCGTCGGGCTGCTCTTCTCGTCGATCCGGCTCTTCGGCAGCATGCGCGACTCCGTGCGCACCGTGTTCCGGGCGCCGCAGCCCGCGACGCCGCTCCTCCGGCTGATCGCCCGGGACCTCGTGCTCGCGCTGGTCTTCGGCGCGACGGTGCTGGTGTCGGCGTCGATCTCGCTGCTGAGCACCACCGCCGTGACCTGGGGGCTGCGCCTCGTCGGGCTCTCCCCCGACTCCGACGCGTCGGCGGCGCTGCTCCGGCTCGTCGGCCTGGTGCTCGTCTTCGTCTTCGACACGGCCGTGCTCGCCGTGCTGTTCCGGGTGCTGGCCGGTCTGCACATCCCGGCCCGCCGCCTCCTCGCGGGCTCGGCGATCGGCGGCGCCGGGTTCGTGCTCATCACCTTCGTCGGCGGCACGCTGTTGCGCGCCGCCGGCTCGAACCCGCTGCTCGCGTCGTTCGCCGCGATCGTCGGGCTGCTGCTCGTCATCAACCTGCTCTGCCAGGTGCTGCTGCTCGCGGCGGGCTGGATCGCGGTCGGCATGGACGACATCGGCGTGCTCGCGGACCCGCACGCCGAGGCCGAGCGGCTGCGGCTGCTCGAGGAGGCGCGGCTGGCCGAGGAGGCGCAGCTCGGCTCGCGCAGGGCGCGCGCGGGCGAGCGGCTCCGCGCCCTCGCCTCGCGGCTGCCGCGGGGCCTCCGGAGCCCGGGCCGCGGCCCGGCCGGCCGCGACCCCGGGGGCGACGACGGCGAGGCCGGGGGCGGCTCGGGCGTCGGCGGCCGCCGCTAGTCTCTCTGGCATGGGTTCTCGTCTGCGTCTCGCCTCGGTCAACGTCAACGGCATCCGTGCCGCGTACCGCAAGGGCATGGGCGAGTGGCTCGCCGACCGTGACGTCGACGTCCTCACCCTGCAGGAGGTGCGGGCCACGACGGAGGACCTCGAGGGCCTGCTCGGCCCCGAGTGGAACGTGCTGCACCACCCCGCCACCGCCAAGGGGCGCGCCGGCGTGGCCATCGCCTCCCGGGGCGCCGCCCAGATCCACCGCGTCGAGCTCGGCGCCGACGACTTCGACAGCGCCGGTCGCTGGATCGAGGCCGACTACGACGTCGACGGCACGATCGTCACGGTCGTGAGCACCTACGTCCACTCGGGCGAGGTCGGCACCGAGAAGCAGGTCGAAAAGTGGAAGTTCCTCGACGCGATGGCCGAGCGGCTGCCCCAGCTCGCCGCGCACTCCGAGCTCGCCGTGGTCACCGGCGACCTCAACGTCGGCCACCGCGAGCTCGACATCAAGAACTGGAAGGGCAACGTGAAGCGCGCCGGCTTCCTGCCCCGTGAGCGTGCCTACTTCGACCGGTTCTTCGGGCCCGAGGGCGAGCCCGTCGAGACCGCTGACGGCGAGGGCGGCACGGGCCTCGGCTGGGTCGACGTCGGCCGCCGCCTGGCCGGCGAGGTCGAGGGGCCATACTCGTGGTGGTCGTGGCGCGGCCAGGCCTTCGACAACGACACCGGCTGGCGCATCGACTACCACGTGGCGACGCCCGCCCTCGCGGAGCGCGCCTCCGGCCTCGTCGTCGACCGGGCCGCCTCCTACGACAAGCGCTGGTCCGACCACGCGCCCGTCGTCGTCGACTACGACATCTGACCCCGCACCGCCGACGCCGGGCTCCCTCCCCGGCTCTCTCCCCCTAGGACGCCATGACCAGCACCACCGCCCCGGCCGCCGCCCGGCCCCGCCTCTTCTCCGGCATGCAGCCGACCTCCGACTCCCTGCACGTCGGCAACTACGTCGGCGCGCTGCTGCAGTGGCGTGAGCTGCAGTCCAGCCACGACGCCCTGTTCTGCGTGGTCGACATGCACGCCATCACCGTCCCGCAAGATCCTGCGACGCTCCGCGAGCAGACCCGCCGCACCGCCGCCCAGTACATCGCCGCGGGCATCGACCCCGAGAAGTCGACGCTCTTCATCCAGTCGCACGTACCCGCGCACGCGCAGCTGGCCTGGGTGCTGAACACGCTGACGGGCTTCGGCGAGGCCAGCCGGATGACCCAGTTCAAGGACAAGTCGGCCAAGCAGGGCGCCGACGCGGCCACCCTCGGCCTCTTCGCCTACCCGACGCTCATGGCGGCCGACATCCTGCTCTACCAGGCCGAGTCCGTGCCGGTCGGCGACGACCAGCGCCAGCACGTCGAGCTCACCCGCGACCTGGCGGGGCGCTTCAACTCCCGGTACGGCCAGACCTTCGTCGTGCCCGAGGCGGCCATCCTCAAGGAGACCGCGCGCATCTACGACCTGCAGACGCCCGAGTCGAAGATGAGCAAGTCGGCCGCGACCGACTCCGGCATCGTCTGGATGCTGGACGAGCCGTCCCGCACGGCGAAGAAGATCAAGTCGGCCGTCACCGACACGGAGCGCGAGATCCGTTTCGACCGCGGGGCCAAGGCCGGCGTGTCCAACCTCCTGACGATCCTGTCCGCGTTCTCCGGCACGAGCGTCGGCGCGCTCGAGCAGCAGTACGAGGGGCGCGGCTACGGCGACCTGAAGAAGGACGTGGCCGAGGTCGTCGTCGAGACCTTCACCCCGATCCGCGCCCGGACGCTCGAGCTGCTCGACGACCCGGCCGAGCTCGACCGCGTGCTCGCCGGCAACGCCGAGCGCGCCGACGCCGTCGCCCAGGCGACGCTCGACACCGTGTACGACCGCATCGGGTTCGTCCGCAGGGCCTGACCGTGCAGCCGTTCGTGCTCGAGTCGCCGGCCGTCCGTCTCGAGGTGCCGGGCCCGGCAGACGTCGAGGCGATCGTCGAGGCGTGCCAGGACCCGGTGCTGCAGCGCTTCACGACCGTGCCGGCGCCCTACGGGCGGTCGGACGCGCAGTTCTTCCTCGACCGCATCGTCGACCACGGCTGGGCGACGGGACGCGAGGCGACCTGGGGTCTGCGCGGCCCGGGCTCGTCGCTGCTGCTCGGGGTCGTGAGCGTCCGGCTCGGCACCCGCGACATCGGCTTCTGGACCACGCCGGCCGCACGAGGACGCGGCCTGATGACCGCCGCGGTCCGGCTCGTCGCGGACTGGGCGCTCGGCGAGGCCGGCCTCGACCAGCTGCACTGGGAGGGCTACGTCGGGAACGACGCCTCCGCGGCGGTCGCTCGACGCTGCGGCTTCACCTACACGGGCGTCGGCCCGGGGATGCACCCCGGCCGCGACGGCGGACGTCCCCTCTGCTGGAAGGCGCGGCTGCGCCCCGATGACGAGCGCTTCCCGAAGCAGGGCTGGCCCGACCTGACGAGCGGAGCCGGCGAGCCCCCGCGGGAATGGCGGCGCGCCGAGGACGTTGACGACAGTGCCCGGCAGACGCAGGGCGCCCCGCGCCTCCCGGAGGACTCGTGACCGACCACCTCGCCCCCGACGCCGTCGTCCTCGAGACGGCCATGCGTCGCGCGCTCGAGCTGGCGGCCAGGGGCCCGGCCAGGGGCGACAACCCGCAGGTGGGCTGCGTCCTCCTCCGGCCCGACGGCAGCACGGCCGCCGAGGGCTGGCACCGCGGCGCGGGCACCCCGCACGCCGAGATCGACGCCCTGGCGCAGCTCGGCGAGGGCGACGCCACCGGCCTGACCGCGGTCGTCACCCTCGAGCCCTGCGACCACACCGGCCGCACCGGACCGTGCAGCACCGCCCTGATCGCCGCGGGCGTGGCGCGCGTCGTGTACGCGGTCGACGACCCGGGCGAGCAGTCCTCGGGAGGCGGCGCCCGCCTCCTCGAGGCAGGCGTCGCGGTCGAGCGAGGACTCCTCGTCGACGAGGCGACGGAGCTGGTGCGCCGCTGGCTGGTCCCGGCTCGCCGCCACCGGCCGTTCGTCACCGTGAAGTGGGCCTCGAGCCTCGACGGTCGCGCCGCGGCCGCGGACGGTACGAGCCGCTGGATCACCGGCGCCGCCGCGCGGCAGCACGTGCACGAGGTGCGTGCCGGCCACGACGCGATCCTCGTGGGCACCGGCACCGTGCTGGCGGACGACCCGAGCCTCACGGCGCGGGGCGACGGCGGCGAGCTGCTCGCCGACCAGCCCGTGCCGGTGGTCGTGGGCGACCGCCCCGTCCCTGCCGGGGCCCGCCTCCGGAGCCACCCTCGAGAGCTCGTGCAGCTCGGGGGCCACGACCCCGAGGCCGCGCTCGACGCCCTCTGGCGGCTCGGCGTCCGCAGCGTGCTCGTCGAGGGCGGCCCGACCGTGGCCAGCGCCTTCGTCCGCGACGGCCTCGTCGACGACTACCTCGTCTACCTCGCCCCGACGCTGATCGGCGGCGCGCTCACCGCGCTCGACGACCTCGGCGTCGCCACGATCGACGACCAGCGACGCCTCCGCGTCGCCGACGTCACCCTGCTCGGCACCGACCTGCTGGTCGTGGCCCGCGACGACACCCGGAGCACCCCATGACCGACGCCCACTCCCCGGACTCCCCCCGCGTCTCGCACGTGACCTTCGAGGTCGAGACCACCGTCCCCACCTCGCACGGCACGTTCCGGATGCGCGCGTACACCGACGTCCAGACCGGTGCCGACCACATCGCGATCGTCGCCTCCGGGCCCGACGGCGCCGCCCCCTCCGACGGTGCGCTCGTGCGGGTCCACTCCGAGTGCCTGACGGGTGAGGCCTTCGGCTCGCTCAAGTGCGAGTGCGGCCCCCAGCTCGACGCCGCCCTCGACACCATCCGCGACCACGGCGGCGTCGTCGTCTACCTGCGCGGCCACGAGGGCCGAGGCATCGGGCTCATCAACAAGCTGCGCGCCTACCGGCTGCAGGAGGACGGCCTCGACACCCTCGACGCCAACCTGGCGCTCGGCCTGCCCGCCGACTCCCGTCAGTACGGCGCCGCGGCCGACATGCTGCGCGACCTCGGCGTCACGTCGGTCCGGCTGCTCAGCAACAACCCCGAGAAGCGCCGCCAGCTCGTGCAGCACGGCATCGAGGTGCTCGAGTCCGTGCCCCTCGTCGTCGGCGTGGGGGCCTTCAACGAGGGCTACCTCGACACCAAGCGCGACCGCATGGGCCACGAGCTGCCCGGGCAGCTGCACGGCGACGCCTGACGCACCGCGGCAGCACCTCGGGCGGCGCCGGGGCGACAGGCGGCACCGACGGCACCGACGGCACCGACGGCACCGACGGCACGTAGGATGGACGACGGCTGTCACGAGCGGCCCCTGCACCTCCGCACCACGGCACCGCGCGCCTCGTCCACCACCCGGGGCCACTTCACCGCCTCCGACCCCGTCGAGCCCATCTGGCACCGGACGTCGTCGAGGCCGCCTCCCCTCGTCCCCCTCCTGCTGCCCCGGAGTCCCCATGTCCCGCAACGCCGTCGCACCGTCGACGCCCGCCTCCCCACCCGTCAACAAGCGCTCGCGCGTGGTCCTCGCGAGCCTCGTGGGCACCTCCATCGAGTTCTACGACTTCTACGTCTACGCGACCGCCGCCGTGCTCGTGTTCCCCACGATCTTCTTCGCGAACGACGACCCGGCCGTCGCGAGGCTCGCCTCGTTCGCGGTCTTCGGGGTCGCGTTCATCGCGCGCCCCGTCGGCTCGATCGTGTTCGGCCACTTCGGCGACCGCATCGGCCGCAAGGGCACCCTCGTCGCCTCGCTGCTGACCATGGGCATCGCGACCGTGCTGATCGGCTGCATCCCCGCCGGCACGACGCCCGGCTGGGCCGTCGCCGGGCCGGCGTGCCTGGTCGTGCTGCGCTTCTGCCAGGGCCTCGGGCTCGGCGGCGAGTGGAGCGGCGCCGCGCTGCTCGCGACCGAGAACGCCCCGGCGGGCCGTCGGGCGATCTGGGGCACGTTCCCGCAGCTGGGCGCCCCGATCGGCTTCATCATCGCCAACCTCGTGTTCATCGTCCTCAACGCGAACCTGACCGACGAGCAGTTCCTCAGCTGGGGCTGGCGCGTGCCGTTCCTCGCGAGCGCGCTGCTCGTGATCATCGGTCTCTACGTGCGCTTCAAGCTCATCGAGACCCCGGCGTTCCAGGCCGTGGTCGACTCGGGCAACGTCGCGAAGCTGCCGCTCGCCCGCGTCTTCACGACGAGTTGGCGCCCGCTGGTCCTCGGCACGTTCATCATGCTGGCGACGTACACGCTCTTCTACCTGATGACGACGTTCACGCTGACGTACGGCACCGCGGAGGCGTCGGGCGAGGCCCCGGGGCTCGGGATCGACCGCACGCAGTTCCTGCTGATGCTCATCTTCGGCTGTGTCTTCTTCGGCATCTTCACCCTGGTGTCGGGCCCGCTGGCCGAGCGGTTCGGCCGACGTGCCCTGCTCATCGTCGTGACGAGCGCGATCCTCGTGTTCGGGTTCTTGTTCGCACCCTTCTTCTCCGCCGGCGCGGTCGGGGCCCAGGGCCTGCTGATCGTCGGGTTCACGCTGATGGGGCTCACCTTCGGCCCGATGGGCGCGGTGCTGCCCGAGCTGTTCCCGACGAGCGTGCGCTACACCGGCTCGGCCATCAGCTACAACGTCGCCAGCATCCTCGGCGCGGCCGTCGCCCCGTTCATCGCGGTCGCCCTCTGGCAGGCAGCCGGCGGCAGCACCTGGCTCGTGGGCCTGTACCTCTCGTCGATGGCCGTGCTCACGCTCGTCGCGCTGCTGCTCAGCCGCGAGACGAAGCACGTGGAGTACGACGCCGCGGGCTGAGCGGCAGCGGTCCCGGCGCAGGCCGCCGCGACCGCGCGCCGTCCCAGCGGAGGCGCAGGTGGCTCGGGACGGGACGAAGTACCGTGGTCCCGGCGATCCGCCGCGACCTTCCCCGAGAGGCACCATGAGCTCCGACACGAGCCGCTCCGACCCGAGCACTCGATCCGCGTCGTCCCCCGCACCTGCCCCCGCACCCGCTCGACGAGGACGGGCAGGTCGGACGGGCCGCCGAGAGGCGGACGGGCCCCGCGCGACGTTCCGCCAGCTGCTGCCGTACCTCTTCGAGCACAAGAAGGTGATGGTCGTCATCATCGTGCTCAGCGTGCTGGGCGCCGCCGCCTCGCTCGGCCAGCCCCTCCTCGTCAGCCAGGTCATCACGCTCGTCCAGCAGGGCGAGACGCTCGGCCGGCTCGTCTGGGCGCTCGTCGCCCTGGTCGTCGTCGCCGGCCTGCTGAGCGGGTTCCAGCACTACCTGCTGCAGCGCACCGGCGAGGGCGTCGTGCTCTCGAGCCGCCGCCGGCTCGTGGCGAGCCTGCTGCACCTGCCGGTCAGCGAGTTCGACCGTCGGCGCACGGGCGACCTCGTATCGCGCGTCGGCAGCGACACGACCCTGCTGCGGGCCGTGCTGACCCAGGGCCTCGTCGAGGCGATCGGCGGCTCCCTGACCTTCGTCGGCGCCCTCGTCGGCATGTTCCTGATCGACCCCGTCCTGCTCGGCCTCACCGTGCTCGTGGTCGCCGTCTCGGTGACGGTCGTCGTGCTGCTCTCGGGCCGGATCCGCGTCGCCAGCCGGCGCGCACAGGAGAAGGTCGGCGACCTGACCGCCGCCGTCGAGCGGTCGATCGGCTCGGTGCGGACGATCCGCGCGAGCGGCGCGACGGAACGGGAGATCACCGGCGTCCAGGCCGACGCCGAGGGCGCCTACCGGCGGGGCCTCGAGGTCGCGCGCATCTCGGCGCTCGTCGTGCCCATCGCCTCCGTCGCGCTGCAGGCGTCGTTCCTCGTCGTGCTGGGCGTCGGCGGCTTCCGCGTCGCGAACGGCACGATCGACATCGCCTCGCTCGTGTCGTTCATCCTGTTCCTCTTCCTGATGATCATGCCGCTCGGCCAGGCCATGGGCGCCGTCCTCAGCGTCAACCAGGCGCTCGGGGCGCTCGGCCGCATCCAGGAGATCCTCGACCTGCCGCGCGAGACGGAGGGCGACGACGTCGTCACCGCGGGCCTCGGCAGCGACGCCAGGGTCGAGACCGACGCCGCGATCCGCTTCGACGACGTGCACTTCCGCTACCCCGACTCTCCCCCGGCCGTCGACGGCACGGCAGCCGCGAAGGAGGCGCGCGCGGCCTCGGACGACGACCTCACCGTGCTCCGCGGCGTCTCGTTCTCGGCTCCCGTGGGCAAGCGCACCGCCCTGGTCGGCCCGTCCGGAGCCGGCAAGAGCACCATCCTCGCCCTCATCGAGCGCTTCTACGACCCCACCTCCGGCGTCGTCCGTCTGGGCGGCGTGGACGTCCGCGCGCTCGACCGCGTCGACCTGCGCGCGCAGATCGGCTACGTCGAGCAGGACGCCGCGGTCCTGGCGGGCACCCTGCGCGACAACCTCACCCTCGGCTCGCCCGAGGCCACCGACGACGACTGCCGCCGGGTGCTCGAGGCGGTCAACCTCACCGCCGTGCTCGAGCGCGGCGAGCTCGGCCTCGACGCCCAGGTCGGCGAGGACGGCGTGCTGCTCTCGGGCGGCGAGCGCCAGCGCCTCGCCATCGCGCGCACGCTGCTCTCGGCTCCCCCGCTGCTGCTGCTCGACGAGTCGACGTCGAGCCTCGACGGGCTCAACGAGCAGCGCCTCCGCGAGGCCATCGACGCCGTCGCCGAGGGGCGCACCCTGATCGTGATCGCGCACCGGCTCTCGACGGTCGTGGACAGCGACCAGATCGTCGTCGTCGACGACGGACGGGTCGTCGGCGTCGGCACACACTCCGAGCTGGTCGAGAGCACGCCGTTGTACAAGGACCTCGCGAAGCACCAGCTGCTCGTCTGATCCCTGCCTGCGGAGTCGTAGGCGTGGGGTCGTTGGGCGCGGGGTCGTGGGTCGGGAGGGGTCGCGGAGCCGTGGCACCGTGGGCCCGCCGGGAGGCCGGGTCGCCTAGCCTGGCCCGATGAGCGACGACGCCCGCGAGCCCGAGGTCCTGTTCCACGTCGACCGGGGCGTGGGGGTCGTCACGCTGAACCGGCCCGGCAAGATCAACGCGGTGACCGAGGGCATGCTCGGGATGGTCGAGCGCGCCCTCGACGCCTGGCAGGACGACGACGCGGTCGAGGCCCTGCTGCTGCGCGGAGCCGGCCCCCGGGGCTTCTGTGCCGGCGGCGACATCACCGCGATCCACCGCGACGCGACGGCGGACCCTGCCCGCAGCGTGGCGATGTGGCGTCGGGAGTACCGGGGCGCGCTGCGGCTGGCCCGGTGGGACCGTCCGGTCGTCTCGTACCTCGACGGCATCGCCATGGGCGCCGGCGTCGGGCTCGGCGGCCACGTGTCCCTGCGGGTCGTGACGCCGCGCAGCCGCGTCGGCATGCCGGAGACGCTGATCGGCCTGACGCCCGACGCGGGCGGCAGCTACCTGCTCTCGAGGGCTCCCGGCGAGCTGGGCACCCACCTGGCGCTGACCGGGGCCGCGATGACCGCCTCCGACGCGCTGCTCACGGGGTTCGCCGACGTCCTCGTCGCCGAGGAGGGCGAGGCCGGCAGCGAACTCGTGCTCGACGCGCTCGCCACCGGTGGCCCCGACGCGGTCCGGGCCCTGGCGATCGAGCCTCCCCCGCCACCGCTCGCCGCCGAGCGCAGCTGGATCGACGACGCGTACAGGGGCGACGACGCGGTCCGCGTGCTCGGCCGACTGCGCGGGCTCGCGCGGGACGGGGTCGACGCGGCCGGCAGGGCGGCGGACGACCTCGAGGCCGCCTCGCCCACCTCCGTCGTGCTCACCCTGGCCGCCCAGCGCCGGGCACGCGGCCTGCCCGACCTCGAGGCCGTGCTCGGCCAGGAGCTGGGGCTCGTCACCGCTCTGGCCGACTCCCCCGACCTCGTCGAGGGGATCCGCGCCCGGGTGGTCGACAAGGACAGGTCGCCGCGCTGGTCGCCCGCCGGCCTGGCCGACGTCGACGTCGCCGAGGTGCTCGCCCGCGTCGACTGGGACACACGGATCTGACCCACCACGGACCGGCCGCGGGTCGATGCCGCGGTGCCTGGTGTCAGGCCGCGCCGCATGTCAGGCCGCGCCGGCCGACTCCCGTGCCGCCTCGATGACCTCGAGCGCCGCGAGGGCGTCGCGCGGGTCGACCGGCAGCGGGCCCGCCCCGCGGAGGGCACGGGCGAGCTGCTCGTAGAACAGCGGGTACCGGCCCCGGTCGGTCGGCTCGGGCCGGGCCTCCGCTCCGATCCCGACGAGGCCGTGTCGCTCGTCGGGGCCGCGACCGTACCCGGGGTCACGGGGCGACGTGCCCGACGCGAGCTGCGCCTCCTGCGGGTCGAGCCCGTCGACGACGTACGCACCGGCCGTGCCGAGCACCCGGAGGCGCGGGCCGGGCTGCGCCGCGACGTGGCTCATCCAGAGCCGCGACCGGACACCGCCCTGGTGCCGGAGGGACACGAACACGTCGTCGTCGGCGGCTCCCGACGGGCGTCGCCGCGCGATCTCCGCGTGCACGTCGACGACCGGACCGAAGAGGTGCAGGGCCTGGTCGACGAGGTGCGGACCGAGGTCGAACAGGATCCCGCCGCCCTCGGCAGCCGTCGCCTCCGACTTCCAGCCCCCGCGGTTCGCGGTCTTCCACGGCTCGAAGCGCGACTCGAAGGTGTGGACGTCGCCGAGCGCGCCGTCCCGCACCAGGCGCGAGGCCGTGAGGTAGTCGCCGTCCCAGCGACGGTTCTGGTACACCGTCAGCGACCGGCCGAGCGACTCGGCGAGCTCGATCAGCTGACGAGCCGAGGAGGCGGTGGTCGCGACGGGCTTGTCGACGACGACCGCGGACCCGGCCCGCAGGGCGTCCGCGGCCACGTCGGCGTGCGTCGCGTTCGGCGTCGCGACGACCACCAGGTCGAGGCCGAGCGCGTCCAGGTCGCCCGCGCGCGGGACGATCTCGACCCCGGGGTGGGACGTCCTGGCCTGGTCGGCGCGGTCCGAGTCTCGCGTGACGACGGCGACGAGGTCGTACGAGTCGTCGGCGGCCACGAGCGGCGCGTGGAACACCCGGCCTGCGAGGCCGTAGCCGACGATGCCGACCCGGAGGCGGGACTGCTGCGACTCCGTGGCTCGCTCGGACTGCTGCGGGGCCGGGGCGCTCATGCGGCGAAGGGGTCGGGGGTCATCAGGTACACGGTCTCGAGGTACTCCTGGATGCCCTCCAGGCCGCCCTCGCGGCCGAGGCCGGACGCCTTGACGCCGCCGAACGGGGCGGAGGCGTTCGAGACGACGCCGACGTTGAGGCCGAGCATCCCGGTCTCGAGCGTCTCGGCCAGTCGCTGCCCGCGGGCGAGGTCACGGGTGAACGCGTAGGCCACGAGACCGAACTCGGTGTCGTTCGCCAGCCGCACCGCCTCCTCCTCGTCGGCGAAGGTCGAGACGGCCAGCACGGGGCCGAAGATCTCCGTCGTGAGCAGCTCGCTGCCCGGCCGCACCCCGTCGAGGACGGTCGCCTCGTAGAACGTGCCCAGGCCGTCGACGCGCGCGCCGCCGGTCCGCACGACGGCGCCGCGGGCGACGGCGTCCCCGACGAGGCGCTCGGCCTTCTCGACGGCTCGGTCGTCGATCAGGGGGCCGACGTCGACCCCGTCGTCGGTGCCGCGGCCGAGCGTCATCGCCGCGACGCGCTCGGTCACGCGGCGGACGAACTCGTCCGCGACCGCCTCGTGCACGAGGAACCGGTTGGCGGCGGTGCAGGCCTGTCCGACGTTGCGGAACTTGGCCAGCAGGGCGCCCTCGACGGCCGCGTCGAGGTCCGCGTCGTCGAAGACGAGGAACGGCGCGTTGCCGCCGAGCTCCATCGACGTGCGGAGCACGCGCTCGGACGCCTGGGCGAGCAGGGTCGAGCCGACCGGCGTCGACCCCGTGAAGCTGAGCTTGCGGAGGCGCGGGTCACGGATGAGGGGCTCGCAGACGTCGCCGGCCGAGGTCGTCGTCACCACGTTCACCACGCCGCGGGGCACGCCGGCCTCGGCGAGGATCCCGACGAGGGCGAGCGTCGTGAGCGGCGTGAGGTCGGCGGGCTTCACGACCACGGTGCAGCCGGCCGCGAGGGCGGGCGCGATCTTGCGCGTCGCCATCGCGAGGGGGAAGTTCCAGGGGGTGATCAGCAGGCACGGGCCCACGGGGCGCTTCAGCACCACGGTCCGGCCGGTCCCCTCCGGGTTCGTGCCGTAGCGGCCCGAGACGCGCACCGCCTCCTCGCTGGCCCAGCGGACGAACTCCGAGCCGTACGCCACCTCGCCGCGCGACTCGGCGAGCGGCTTGCCCATCTCGAGCGTCATGAGCAGCGCGAGGTCGTCGGCGCGCTCGCGCAGCAGGTCGAAGGCCCGCCGCAGGACGTCGGAGCGGGTGCGGGGAGGCGTCGCCGCCCAGGCCGCCTGCGCAGCGACGGCGGCGTCGAGGGCGCGGAGCCCGTCGGACGCGTCGCCGTCGGCGACCGTCGCGATCACGTCGCCGGTCGACGGGTCGCGTACGTCGAAGGTGCGGCCCGCGGTCGCCGGGGCCCAGGCCCCGTCGATGTGGAGGCCGGTGGGCACGGCGGCGAGGACGCGGGCCTCGTCGGCGGCGCTCACGAGCTCACCGTCTCGACGCCGGCCGCGCGCAGCTCGTCGAGGGCGGCCACGCTCGGCCCCTCTGCGACGCCGGCGACGAGGTCGGTGAGGACCCGGACGCGGAGCCCGGCCTTCGCCGCGTCGAGCGCGGAGGCGCGGACGCAGTGGTCGGTGGCCAGGCCCACGACGTCGACGTCGGTGACGCCGTGCCGGGCCACGAGCTCGACGAGCGACTCTCCGTGCTCGGTGGCGGCCTCGAAGATCGAGTAGGCCGGGCTGCCCGTCCCCTTCCGCACGTGCTCGTCGACGAGCGAGACGTCGAGCTCGGGGTGGTACCAGGCGCCCGCCGTGCCGCGGACGCAGTGCGGCGGCCAGGTGTCCACGTAGTCCGGCTCGGCCGAGAAGTGGCCGCCGTTGTCGCCCTGGTCGTCGTGCCAGTCGCGGCTGGCGACGACGACGTCCCAGCGGGCCCGGTCGGCCCGGAGGCGCTCCGTCACCCGGGCGGCGACGCCTGCGCCCCCGGTGACGGCGAGGGCGCCTCCCTCGGTGAAGTCGTTCTGGACGTCGATGACGAAGAGCGCGGTGGTCATGCTCCCATCCTCCCTCTATCGAGCCTGTGCTGCCTGCGCCGGTCAGCTGTTCGCGAGCGAGTTCCCGCAGCGCCACACCGACGCCGTGAGGGTGTCGAGGGCACTTCGGGCGTTGTCCTGCACCGGGCCGATGGCGTAGAAGGCGAAGGTCAGCGGCGTCCCGTCGGCCGAGTCGATCGAGCCGGCGAGCGTGTACGCGGTGTCGATCCAGCCGGTCTTGGCGTGGACGGCACCGCGCGCGGCGGCGTTCGAGCCGGTGAAGCGCGACGCGAGCGTCCCGGTCTGGCCCGAGATCGGCAGGGCGTCGTAGACGGCCCCGAGACCGTGGGCGCGGTCACGCACCTGGATCATCAGGCGGGCCACGAAGGTCGACGGCACCGCGTTGTCCTCACTGAGCCCCGAGCCGTCGACGATCGTCACGACGGACGCGTCCAGCCCGTAGGTGCCGCTCAGCGCCGACCGGTACAGGGCCGTCAAGGAGGCGGCGGACCCGTCCGCACCCGACTCCCGCGACGAGGCCCGCGCGAGCATCTCGGCCAGCGTGTTGTCCGAGTTCGGCAGCATCTGGCCGATGAGGGTCGAGACCGGCTGCGACTGCACCGAGCCCAGCACCGTCGCGCTGCTCGCCGTGCCCTGCGAGATCGACGCCGACGCCGCCCCCGAGACGCCCGCGGCGACGAGCGCGGACCGGAAGGCCTCGCCGGCCCGGCCGACCGGGTCGGTGCTGCGGGGGCTCGTGACCGCGGAGGGGTCGGCCCGGTCGCCGTCGACCATCAACGCGGTGACCTCGCTGTGGTAGCCGATGGTCTGCTCGGTGCGCTTCCACGACGGGTCCCACTTGTCGGCCTGGCTCCACCAGGTGGCGTCGAGCGTGATCTGCGAGACCGGCTGACCGCCGAGGGAGGCGGCGACCTGCCCCGCGAGGTCGCTGAGCGTCGGCGCGCCGGAGTACACGCTGCGGCCCGTCGCGCTGAGGGTCGCGTCACCGCCGCCCACGAGGGCGATCGTCCCGCTGCCCGGGTCGCCCGTGACCGTGGTCGTCAGACGGTGGTCGCCGCCCAGGACCGCGAGGGCGACGGCGCTCGTCAGCGTCTTGAGCACGCTGCCGGTCCGGGCCGGGGTCGACCCGTTCCGGTCGAACAGGACCTCGCCCGTCGTGGCGTTGACGACCGATCCCTCGAACTGGGCGAGACGCGGGTCGGAGGCGGCAGCGGCGACCGAGCAGGTGCGCAGCTTGGTCGCGGGGGGCACGACCGCAGGCGCGACCCGCTGGGGGTCGGGCGCCTCGGTGGGGTCGGGCGTGACGGTGACGACGTCGGCCGGTCCGGCGCTGCCGTCGCCGTCCGCTCCGGACAGGGCACTCGACGCGACGGGGGCATCGGGAGCGGTCGCGGCTCCGGCGGCGACCGCACCGCCGCCGAGCAGGGCGAACGCGAGGACGCCGGCGGTCACGAGAGCGGTGCGGGGGTGCTCCCGCAGGAGGCGCGCGGCAGACGCGCGCACGTCTCGCGTCCGGCCTCGCCCTGCGGTCACGTCCGTGTCCTCGGCCCGCGTCTCGGGCGCCTCCGCGCGTACCTCGGGGGCGCCGTCGTCGGAGGGGCGGTCGTCGGGGGTCGCGTCCTGCTCGCTCATCGAGGACATCCTACGAAACGCGTGCCTCCTCCGGGGGCCGCGTCCGCGCCTCCCCGGCTCCGGACCTCAGCGGGCCGACTCAGCGGGCCCATCCAGTGGGCAGGCTCAGCGCTCGGGGTACTGCACGCCGACCTGGCGGCGGACCTCGTCCATGGTGGCCATCACGGCGACGATCCCGTCGGAGGTGAGCGCCGGGCTCTCGAGCTCGCCGGCATCGGCCAGGCGGGCCAGCTCGAGCGCCTGGTGGTGCATCCCGCGGAGGTCGCCCTCGTCGGAGTCGAACCGCTCGAGGACCTCGCCGTCCGCGTCGAGGACGGTGAAGCCGCCGGGAGCGTAGAAGGTGTGGTCGATCTCGATGCGGCCCGCGCTGCCGTGCAGGACGGCGTCGTTGCGGCCCGCGGTGTCGAGCGCGCAGAACAGGTTCGACGTCGCTCCGTTCGCGTGGCGCAGAGTGATCCCGGTGCGCCTGTCGACGCCCTGGTCGCTGAGCACGGCCGTGGCCGCGACGGCCGCGACCGGCCCGAGCAGGTCGTGGGCGAACGAGACCGGGTAGACGCCGAGGTCGAGCAGGGCGCCGCCGCCGAGGGCCGGGTCGTTGAGACGGTGCTGCGGGTCGGTCGGCAACGACTGCATGTGGGCGGCCGTGAGGAGGCGCGGCTCGCCGATAGCGCCGCTGCGGACCACCTCACGGAGGCGCGCCTGCTGCGGCAGGTACCGGGTCCACATCGCCTCGAGGGCCACGACGCCGGCCTCACGAGCAGCGGCCAGCACGCGCCCCGCCTCGTCGGCGCTGACGGTGAACGGCTTCTCGACGAGGACGTGCTTGCCCGCCCGGATCGCGAGGAGGGCGTTCTGTTCGTGGAACACGTGCGGCGTCGCGACGTACACCGCGTCGACCTCCGGATCCGCCACGAGGTCGTCGTAGCTGCCGTGCGCGGTCGTGATGCCGTGGTCGTCGGCGAAGCGCCTCGCCTTGTCGGCGTCACGCGACCCGACGGCCGCGACGGCGATGCCTGCGGCGGCCAGGTCGTTCACGAAGGTGTCGGCGATGCCGCCGGCGCCGAGGATTCCCCATCGGATGCTCATGCGACCTGTCTACCAGTCAGGCTGGTCGGCGGGGCCGCTGGTCGGCGGGGCTGCGGAGGAGGGGTCTCCGGGGACGCTCAGGACGGCAGAAGGCCCGATCCTGACGGACCGGGCCTTCGTGGGAGCCGCTTTGGGGAATCGAACCCCAGACCTTCTCATTACGAGAGCGACCCCCCTGCACGGCGCGGCATGGTGCGATGGGGTCTGGTGCTGTAGTTCCGGGGATCAGCCGCCCGGGACGAGGCGCAGTGGGGTGCGGCGAGCGGTGCCGCTGCTATCCGATTGCAATCCGCCGGGGCGGGTGAGCGCCGACAGGACGTGGTCCTGAGGCGTCTCGGCCAGGTGGGCGTAGCGCATGGTCGTCGTCCACGACTTGTGCCCCAGCAGCTTGCCGACGTCGGCCAGGCTGATGCCGGCCTGCAGCAGCCACGACGCGTAGGTGTGGCGCAGGTCGTGGATGCGGACGTGACCGACCGCTGCGCGCGCAACGGCAGGGTTCCAGACGTTCTTCCGCCACCCGTCGATGTCGAGCATCTTCCCCGGCTGCGAGAACACGAGGGCCATGCGCGACATCGTCGACGGGATCAGCACCCAGTCGGGCAGCGGCACCTCGCGGCGCTCCTTGCCCTTCGGGTACGGCTTCACGGCCTCCATCTTCGAGTCCCACGTCTCGACGAACGCGACGATGCCGCGGCCGTCGTCGACGCGGTGCGCATGGAGGCCGGCCATCTCGCCCCATCGGGCGCCTGTGCCGACGAGGAAGTCGGCGATCGCCCGGTCCTCTGGCTCGAGCTTCGCGGCGACGGCGGCATACTCGTCACGGGTGAGGAAGCGATCGCCACCGGGTGCCGCGCTCGGGAGGCGCACGCCGGCGGCCGGGTTCGCCTTGAGGATCTCGGCGTCGACGGCGGCGGTGAGGGAGGCGCTGAACAGGGCGACGATGCGGCGGACGGACGCGCCGGACAGGGTGAGCTTCGTCACGCCGGTGGGCGTCTTGGCGGTACGGCCGGACTCGGTGCGGAGTAGGTCGGCCACCCAGGCGTTGACGTCGTGCCGGGTGATGTCGGCGAGGGGCACGGTGTCCCAGCGGGGTCGGATGTGGACCTTCAGCGGAGAGAGGTCGCGGGCGAGTGTGCCGGCGGCGACCGTGCGCGTCGGCCACCAGGTCGTGCACCAGGTGCCCCACGTCTCGAGCGACGCTGAGGGGTCGCGCCAGCCGATCTTCCGGGACTCGTCCTCGGCGACGGAGGCCGCGCGCATAGCCTTCGGCTTGTGGCTGAACGTGCCGGCCGACTTGATCTTGCCGCTGGGGTCTCGGTAGAGGCCCTGCCAGTTGCCGGAGGGCCGCTTCAGCGCCCAGGCCATCAGCTCGCCGCCCGGTCGGCGCCGGGCAGCTGCGCGACGCGGGCGCGGAGGATGTCGGCGGTGACGCTCAGCTCGACGGCCCACCGCCCGGGGTCGGGTGTCCACTGCATCAGGTCGAGGAGCTCGTCCTCGTCGATGAGTCGCAGCGAGGCGACGCGGTCGGCCCGGCGCTCCATGCGGAGGTCGAGGAGCGGGACGCCGGTCTGGCTCTCGTGGCGCTCGGCGTGCACGAGCTCGTGGGCGATGACGGACCGCTCGAGGGCGGCTCGCATGCGTGGCTTGATGAGGATGGCGCCGAGCTGAGGGACGTACCGACCGAAGTCCGCGCGGAGCGGGTAGTCGATGATCGGAACCCCCAGTTCCGCCGCGTGGTCTCGCGGTACGTACAGGCTGCTCACGGTGTGTGGTCGTCCTCCTCGACTTCCTCGGCGTCGCCCTTCGCTGCGTGCGGCAGGGCCTCGACATCATCCTGCGCGGCACCACCGACACCAGACCACGCGGGGTGGTCGACGTCCATGGGCCGCTCGAGCAGATCCCCCTTGGCGTCGGCGACGCGGCGGAGCATCTCCTGGGCCAGCTCGAGCTCGGTGAAGCTGCGCAGCAGGTACCGGCGGGGCATCTGCACGGCCGCGTGGATCTCGTTCGCTTCGAGGTAGCCGGCGGCAACGAGTGCCACGAGCGGGCTCTCTTCGAAGGCGCGCGCGACCCCGACAACCTTCTCGGCGTCGGGGATCACGTCTCCGCTGAGCCAACGGCTCACGGTCGCCTGCGAGACGCCAGAGGAACGGGCGATCTGGGCCTGGTTCTGTCCGAGGTCGGCGAGGTACTCGGACCAGGTCATCTTCATCTGCACAGGCAGGAAAGTACCAGCGCACTATGCACGCGTGCAAGGACTTTTCAGGAAATCAGACCCGAAAAGACCCGGCCTCACCCCGACACGCCGCAAACCACCCGCGTATGTGCCTTGCATGGGGGGATAGGTCGTGCCTACTATCACTCCATGCACACCGCCTCCCCCACACGGAACCCGCCTTGCACGCTCGCATTGAACGTGTCGAAGCTGCGGGAGCTCGGCCGGGCTCACGACATCACCACCGATGCCGAGCTCGCCCGCACGATCGGCGTCGACCCCACGACGCTGTACCGGATCACCACCGGCCGCGTCAGCCCCTCGGGCACGTTCGTGGCGCAGGTGAAGGTCGCCTTCCCGTCCGCCTCCCTGGACGCCCTGTTCACCGCTCAGCTGCCGACGGGCCTCGTCGCATGAGCGCCGAGACGCTGCCCGCCCGCATGACCGTGAAGCAGGTCGCGGCCGAGTTCGGCAAGCACCCCGACACCGTCCGCAAGGCGTGCGAGTCGGGCGAGCTGTTCGCCACGCAGCGGATCAAGGGCGGCCGCTGGTCCATCCGCCCCGACTCTGTCGACCACTGGCTCGACGGCACGCCGGACCCGGCCCGCGAGGCGCACCAGCGCTTCGCCGCGACGGTCTAGCTCTCCCCCACCCGCACCACTTCACCCGGTCCCCGCGGCTCCGACTCCGCGGCTGACCTTCTTCCCCAAGGGCACCCACATGCACAACATCAAGAGCAGAGCGCGCTCGAAAACCGGGCTTAGCGCCTGGCAGCGGTTCGTCCGCCGCTTCATCATCGCGACCGACCCGGCGCCCGAGTACTCGGCGCACGACCGCCGCGACGGCCTCCGGAACGGGGCCGACTCGTGACCCGCTGGCAGGTCGCGGCCCTGGTCCTCGGCCTCGCAGCAATCGCCGCAGGCCTCGTCCGCGCCATCGTCGACCTGACGAAGGGCGACGGCCTCCTGGCCCTCGTGTTCCTCCTCGGCCTCGCCGCGGTGCTGTGCCTCTGGCGTGACGCCCTGGCCGACGCGCACCGCGAGGAGCGGGACCGATGAGCCGCCGGAACGAGGCGATCGCCGGCATCGTGCAGCGGTCGAGCCTCTACCGGACGCTGAACGCCTACTACCGGCGGTCGCTGGTGGCGCTGCTGCGGCAGGCCTACGACGCCGGGCACCGTCACGGCGAGGCCGGGCTGTGACCGCCGTGGCCGACACCGACCTGAGCGCGATCGAGCACCTCGACTGGGCCGAGCAGGAGCCCTGCTCGTTCGACGACAAGGCGCGCGAGGGCAAGTGCGGCGCGTCCGCCGAGTGGCTCGGTGTCTGCAAGGAGGAGTGCGGCGCGTCGAGCGCATGCTGCGATGCACACCGTCTCTGGCTCCTCGCCGCACCGTACGAGCTCAGGTGCAAGAAGTGCGGCGTCACGGGCCTCGGCATCGACCTCGTCCGCTTCGTCCGCCTGAACGGTGCCTCGTGATCGTCGTGGGGCTCGACCTGTCCCTCACGAACAGCGGGGTGACCATCGTCCGTGACGGCGAGATCGCGCTGCACCAGGTCCGCTCGCCGGCCCCCGAGGACAGCAGCGTCCTGGCCGTGTGGGAGCGGATCCGGTACTCGGCGATCCGCGTCGTGCGGCTCGTGCCGGCGGACGCCGTGGTGGTCGTCGAGTGGGCGTCGTACGCGTCGAAGTTCGGGCAGCCGGACGAGCGGAACGCGCACCGGTGGCTGATCGCCGGCACCCTCGCGGGCCGCGGCTGCCGGGTGCTGAAGGCGTCCCCGAAGACCCGCGCGAAGTACGCGGCCGACGACGGCACCGCTGACAAGAAGCGGGTGCTGGCGGCGATGAGGGCCCGGCACCCGGGCCTGGTGATCGCCGACGACAACGTGGCCGACTCTCTCGCCCTCGCGGCGATGGGGGCCCGCCATCTCGGGAGGCCGATCGACGGCGTCCCGAGCAAGCAACAGACCGAGGTCATGCGCACCCTGCGCTGGCCCAAGACCGAAGGAGCATGACCGTGAGCATCCAGTTCAACAACGGGAAGATCGAGGACCAGTACAACGGCCTCGTCGACATGCAGCAGGAGCTGCTGGCGTTCGGCGACACGGACCGGGTGACGGCGATCGTCACGTACGAGGTGACGAAGGACGTCCGGGACCGGAAGAAGGGTGAGACGTACCCGGTGGTGCGTCCGACGCACATCGAGCCGATCACGTCGCCGGAGGCGCTGGTGGCGGCGAAGGAGCTGCAGGTGTCGGCCTACCAGGTCCGCACCGGCGAGACGGCTCTGGACCTGCCGTCGGTCGACGACGAGGCGGCCGACGCGTGACCGCGGCGATCGACCTCGTGAACGACCTCGAGGCGCGAGCCGGCGCATCCGACAAGGACCGCGAGCTGTGGCTCCTCGAGCGCATGGGCGGCGTCACCGCGACCGAGATCCGCGACCTGTTCCTGCGGAAGACGACCGTGCAGCAGCTCGTAGACCTGAAGCTCGGCCGCCGCGTCGACTCCTTCGGCGGGAACCAGTACACGGCGTGGGGCAACACCCGCGAGCCGGTGCTCGCCGACGTCGTGCAGTCCATTTACCCGGAGCTGCGCCCGGAGTCCCGCGTCTTCCACGCGGCCGACGACTCGCGCCGCCTGGCGTCGCCCGACGGTGTCGGCGTCGTCTGCGGGGTGCTCGTCGTCTCGGAGATCAAGACGGGGAAGGACGACATCCGCGTCGGCACCCCGGCGTACGTGTCGAAGGGCTACGGGATCCAGCAGCAGTGGGTCATGCGGGTCACCGGCGCCCGCCGCTCGCTGTATGTGTCGGAGCAGCACGACAGCGACTGGCAGGACCGCGGCGGCGCGTATCCGGAGCCGGCCCCGATGGGCCTCGTGCCCGTCATGGAGTGGGTCGAGTTCGAGGAGGCGCTGGTGCGTGAGCTCGACGTCATCGCGACGGGGTTCCTGGTGGCGATGGACGCGGCGGCGCACGGCGAGGTCGTGGCGTACGACGACGACCTGGACACGCTCGCGGTCAACATCCTGCGGTTCCGCGAGGAGGAGTCCTCCGCCAAGAAGGCGAAGGAGCAGGCGTGGAAGCAGCTGCAGGAGTCGCTGCGGGCGCAGCACGACGAGCTGTCGCAGGAGTCGCCGTTGGCACGAATCACGTGGCGGGCGGCGGGAACGGCTGATGTCGTCGGCGAGCCGCTGGTCGAGGTCGACGAGGCGTCGCTGCGGGCCGACCACCCCGACGTCGCCCGCGAGTACGACGACGCGAACGCCGCCGTCGAGGCCGCCCTGAACCGTGCCCACACCGCCGAGGGCGCGTACCGCGAGCTGGCGGAGAAGTACACGACCACGACGCCGGGCGAGACGCGCCAGGTGTCCACGAAGGAGTCCCTCACCGTCACGTCGGTGAAGACGAAGGAGATGAAGGCATGACCGGAACCACCGTGGTGGCGCTCCCGGCGTCGGGCGACAGCTCGAACTGGACCGCGAGCGAATCCGCCCTCGTCGAGGCCGCCGGCCTCGTCACAGGACCGCCGAACGATCGCCGGCTCGCCCCGCGTCCGGTTGTGGAGGCGTTCCTGCTCCACGCCCGCCGCACGGGCCTCGACCCGATCGCCCGGCAGATCTACTGCATCGAGCGCAAGGGCCGCTGGGGCACGCAGGTGTCGATCGACGGCGCCCGCCTCGTCGCGGAGCGCACGAAGGAGTACCGCGGGCAGACCCCGACGCAGTGGACGACCGACGGCGTGACCTGGGTCGACGTGTGGCTGGACTCGAAGCCGCCGAAGGCTGCTCGGGTCGGCGTCTACCGCGAGGGCTTCGTCGAGCCGCTGGTCGCCGTGGCGACGATGGACGCCTACAACGCGGGCGGTCCGATGTGGACGAAGATGCCGGCGCTGATGCTCGGGAAGTGCGCCGAGATGCTGGCGCTGCGGAAGGCGTTCCCGCAGGATCTGTCGGGTCTGTACTCGACGGAGGAGATGGACCAGGCTGGACAGCCGAAGCAGGCCGCCCAGGTCGCGGCTCAGCCTGCTCTCGTCGAGGCACCCGCTGCTGAGCCGTCGGGACGCAACTGGCTGGCCGAGGCGCGCACGAAGGTGTCGACGGCGGAGATCAACGCGCTGTGGGCGGAGGTGCCCGAGCACGAGCGGTCGCAGAAGCTCCTCGCGGACCTGCGGGCCGTCGGGGTGGCGCTGGCGCAGGAGGCTGCGGCCGAGCCGCCGTCGCCGGAGCCGGAGAAGCCGTGGGCGCCGCAGGGCGAGCCGGCCGGTGCGGAATGGGTGACGGCGGAGATCCCAAAGGACGACCAGGTGCGTCCGGGTGAGGAGGAGACGCCGCCGCTCGAGGGCATGGAGCCTGAGGCACCGCTGACGGGTGGTGACGACCGTGGCTGAGCTCGCACCCGCGGCGGCTGCGATCGCCGTTGCGAATGAAGTCCTCACGGAGCGGGACCGCCAGGACGCGAAGTGGGGTGAGCAGAACCACCCCGACGGCACTGGCAAGTACGTCCAGCCGTTCATCTTCCCGCACAGCGGGAGTCGCTTCACCGGGAACGACTTCGCCCTCCTCGTCGCGCGGATCTTCACAGGCGAGACGGACGCCGCAGCGACGGGCGGACAGGTCACCTGGCGGCACATCCTTGCCGAGGAGGTCTTCGAGGCGATCGCTGAGGCGGACCCCGTCAAGCTGCGCGCCGAGTTGATCCAGGTCGCAGCCGTCGCCCAGCAGTGGGTGCAGGCGATCGACCGTCGGGGCGCAGCCTCGTGAACGGCGTCGACGAGGCCACGGGCGAGGTCGTCGAGGAGGGCGGCCTCGACCCCCGCGTCGCTCACGTGCTGCGCACGGTCGGCATCCACCACCCGTCGAAGGACGACGCCCTGCACGTGGCTCTCGTCGACGCCATCTGGCGGACCCTCGGCGGGTCGTACGGGGCGCAGCTCGTCGCGATGCGGTTCGAGGTCGCGCAGGCCCTTCGGCAGGCCGGGGAGGACTACGCGAAGGCGAAGCACCAGACGGAGCGGATCCTCGCCCGGGAGACGGTGCGGCTCGTCGCGGGCCCGGACAAGGTCACGCGGGCCCTGGCGCAGCAGATGGCCGAGGCCAGCGACGCGTACGACTCTGCCCGGCTGAACGAGCTGGTGCAGGAGAAGCGGGAGCAGTGGCTGCGGAAGCTGCTCGACACCTTCGCTGCGGCGATGGACAACCACCGCACGGACCGCGCGGATGACCGCGCGGCCTCACGATTCGGAGCTTCGGGCCACGTGCCCGAGGAGAGGTAGGCGGCGCATGTACAAGGCGCGCTATATGCGGGGAGGCTCCCCCGGGGCCCCCTTCGTAAACCAGAAGAGATCCGCGTGGAGGAATTCACCCTTCTCGTCGTCCCAGTCGTCCATCTGTCGGGCGAGCATGACGTCGTGGGCTTGCTCGCCACCCCAGGGGGTGTGGGGCACGTCGAACTTGGGATCTTCGACCCAGGCGTGCACTCGACCCATGATCCGGGCCGCCTCGACCGTGGCGAACACTTTGTCCCGCCGATCACCCGTGCGGATACGGGACTCGAAGCGCAAGCGGGCGAACCAGGCGACATCTACGGCGTCAGCCATTCCCGAGAGTTTGGCTCGCTCCATGAGTGCCTTCTGTTCCGTTGGAGCCCACGGGGGGCCCTTGCTGAACTTGGCGAACCCGTTGTACGCCATGTATGCCTCACCGCAATACACATCGACCAGGCGTGCAATGTCCACCCGCGTCGCGCGCTGTACGCGCTCATCCTCAGCGAGACGTAGCTCTCGCTGCAATTGGTACGAGCGGAACGCGATCAGGCTCGCGGCGACAGCCACAGCCAGTGTGGCGACACCGGATACGGCGGGAATCCATATCTCAGCCCACCATTCGAACGCCGTGGGAGCAGCAGGTGGCGCAATCATGCCCGCCAGCGTATCTGAGGAACAATCGTGACCCGGCCGACGAACGTTGACGCCGCAGCCATTTTCGAACGGTCCCAGGAGATTCTCGACGACCAACCTTGGCTGTCGCAGGACCAGGCCAAGGACGCCGCTCGGCGCGAGCTCGGGGTGCTCTCGTGAGCGGCGCGGATCTTTTCGTCGACGGGTTCCCTCACGGGACGCCAGCGGGCTACGAGCAGGGGTGCCGCGGTGGCGCGTGCCCGGCGAAGGTCGAGACGGGGCAGTCCTGCCGTGAGGCCAACGTGCGGGCGAGCAGCGACTACGGCTACCGCCGCCTGGTGCAGTCCGGTGCGTCGGTCGAAGCGCTGGCGCAGCCCGAGGTCGCCTCGGCCCCGGCCCCGAAGGTGAAGCCGAGGGCACGTCGCGGCGCCGATCTGCTGATGGCACCGCTCGGGCAGCACAAGCCGAAGCCGAAGCCGTCGGCGCCCGTCGTCGTCGCGGAACCGCAGCCCGTTCCCGAGCTCGTGCCGTCAGCGCCGGCCGCCGAGGAGGTGCCCGAAGTAGTGCCCGAGGCTCCGGCCGAGGTCGCGCCCAGCATGCACGGCACGCCGCAGGGCTACCGGAAGGGCTGCCGCGACCACTGCCCCGGAGGCCCTGACGGGCGCACGTGCCGCGAAGCGATCTCGGACTACCAGCGTGAGCGGAAGGCAGTTCGCGCCGCTCAGGGCGCGCCTGCACCTGCCGCCCCGCCCGTCGTCGAGGAGCAGCCACCAGCCGAGCCCGTCGAAGCAGCCCCGGCGCTCGAGCACGAGGAGCCGCCGGCCGATGCCGACGAGATCCCCGTCACGTTGACGCCACCGCAGGCGGGCCTCGACTTCCACGCGATCGCGAACGCACTCGAAGCGTTCTCGTTCGCTTTCCACCAGCTGAGCACCGCCCTGGGCCGCGACAGCCGCGACCAGGTCACCGAAGGAGAACACCATGTCTGAGTCCATCGAGCGTGTCGATCCGTCGACGCTCATCATCGCCGCGAACGTCCGCACCGAGACGAAGATCTCGAAGGAGTTCGTCGCGAGCATCAAGCAGCACGGCGTGAAGGTGCCGATCACGGTGCAGCGCGTCGACGAGGGCCTTGCGGTCATCGACGGGCAGCGGCGCACTCTCGCCGCCGTCGACGCTGGCGTGGCCGACGTGCCCGTGTTCGTCGTCGAGCCACTGTCGGACGAAAAGGTCCGCATCGTCGACCAGCTCATCGTGAACGACCAGCGCGAGAGCCTCGGGGGTGCCGAGACGGCGGCCGCGGTCAAGCAGCTCGAGCTGTTCGGCATGACCGCCGCCGTGATCGCCAAGAGAACCGGCTTCAAGCGCGACGTCGTGAACACCGCGATCTCAGTCGGTTCGAGCGAGGCGGCGTCGACGGCGATGCGCGAGCACCAGGTGTCGTTCGAGGTAGCGGCGGTCATCGCCGAGTTCGAAGACGACGCAGAGGCGCAGAGCGCGCTCGTCGAGTACGCCACGAAGGGCTACGGCCTGACGCACTACGCGCAGCAGTGGCGCGACCAGCGGGCCCGCGAGGCGCTCGAGGCGGAGATCGAGGCCACGGAGGGCGTCACGCTCATCAAGGTGCCGTCTTACGACCAGGCCGACCCTAAGCCCGTCCTCAGCCTCTACCTCGACGAGGCCAAGACGCAGTCCCTGGCCGACGTCGCCCACGAGCGCCTCGTGGAGCTGGCCGGCGACGGGCTGTGCGCGTACGCCGGCACCACATGGGTGGGCGGCGAGCGGCTGCTCGGGCCGCAGTACGCGGTGAAGGGCTGGAAGGACCGCGGGCTGTTCGGCTACGAGCACGGCTCGACCACGCCGACCACCCCGGAGGAGGTCGAAACCCAGAAGCAGCAGCGGCGCCTGGACCGGCAGACCACGAAGGACTGGGCCTCGGCTACGACCGTCCGCCTGGCATGGCTCGCCGAGCTCGTCCAGCGCAAGGCCCTGCCGAAGGGGTGGGAGCTCGAGGTCAGCCGGCACGTCGTCAGCACGGCGTCGACCAACTTCTCGCCGAACCAGTGGGGCGCCGTCGCCGCGATCCTGCAGCTGCCCGACGCCACCAGCTCCTACTCGCGGCGCGACGACGTCGGAACGTGGCTCGAGCAGCACCCGGCGCGGGCGCCGCACGTCGCCGTTGCGGTCGCCTTCGCCGCCATCGAGGGCCGCCAGGACTTCGACCGCAAGGGGTGGCAGGCCTACGACGCCGCCGACCGAATCCGCCGGTACCTGCTCACGCTGCAGGGCTGGGGCTACGAGCTCAGCGATGTCGAGGCGCGCATCGCTGGCGTCGAGGAGGCCGCGGCCGCGTGAGCAGCCCGACACCGCGAGGGCTTCTGGCCGTGCTCGACCAGCGCGACGGCCACCGCTGCGCCTGGACCGGCCAGGAGTCCGACCGGCTCGTCCCGCAGCACCGTCAAGGCGGCGCCGGCGGACGCCGCGACAAGCACCGCCCGTCGAACGTCGTCTGGCTCGACAGCATCCTGAACGGCCGCATCGAGGCCGAGCCGGATCTGCAGGCCGAGGCGCTGCGGCGGGGCATCAAGATCTCGGGCTTCGGCGACCCGAGCACGACACCGATCGAGCACGCCGTGCACGGCCTCGTCCTCCTGGACGACGCAGGCCGGTGGCACCCAGCACCAGAGGAGGCAACACCATGGCGATGACCGACAGCGGCACGCCAGACACCCCGGGCTTCGCGGCCGTCCCGAACTGGATGATCCGCGACACCACGATCAGCACCTACGCGATCGCCGTCTACGCGGCTCTGGCGTCCCACAGCGGCCGCGGGGGCATCCACCCGTCACACGAAACGATCGCCGCCGAGGCGAGGTGCAGCGCCCGCAAGGTGCAGGACGCCCTGGACGAGCTGCGGGCTCTCGGAGTCGTCGTTTCGATGCGCAGGAACGGTCGAGGCGGCCGGACGAGCAACAGCTACACGTTGCACCCGAACGGCATGGAGGTATCGGCACACGGTGCCGTTACCCAGCAGGGCCCAACGGCACGGGGAGACGTCGGTAACGGCACCACATGCCGTCAGGTAACGGCACCACGTGCCGAGGAAGAAGAACCCAGTGAAGAAGAACCCGAGAAGAAGACCCCCCTACCCCCTGCGGGGGTGAACCGGGATGTCACGAAGGTGACCGGTGTCGAGGATCTGTTCCGCGAGTTCTACGAGGTCTACCCGCGGCACGTCGCGAAGCAGGCAGCCGAGAAGGCGTTCCGGAAGGCGATCGCGCAGAAGGGCGTGACCGCGGGCGACGTCATCGAGGGGGCCCGGCGGTTCGCCGCGGACCCGAACCTGCCCGAGCGGCAGTACGTGCCGCATCCGGCCTCGTGGCTGAACGCGGGCCGGTGGGACGACGAGCCCCTGCCGCCGCGTGCCGGCGGTCGGGCGCAGGAGAAGCAGCAGGCAGCGGTCGCGCTTGTGCGCGGCTACCAGGAGCGAGAGGAGCAGGAGCATGAAGAAGTCGGAGCTGGCACTCGTCCTCGCCTGGGTCTCGTCCGTTGACGGGCGCCTGGTGAACGAGATGACCGTCGAGGCGTGGCACGAACTCGTCGGCGGCTACGACGGCGCAGCCGTGGCCGGTGCGGTCCGGGAGCACTACCTCGAGCACGCCAGGAACATCTACCCGGCCGACGTCATCGAGCGGCTCGGCGTCGACCGCAACCTCGGCCAGCTGCCGAACGCGACCGACGAGCTGCTCGCAGAGCAGAAGGCGGACTGGTGCGCCGACCACGGCATCACCGTCGAGGAGTTCGACGAGCACGAGGACGACCACGAGTGGATCCGGGCGGTGCAGCGTGGCTGACGCGATCGCGGACCTCAGCCGGACCCCGCAGCACGACGTCGGCGCTGAGCAGTACGTCGTCGGCTCGCTCATGCTCTCGGCCAAGGCCATCTGGGAAGTGTTGGACAGCCTTGTGCCGTCCGACTTCTGGCTGCCGAAGCACGAGGTCATCGTGACCGCCGCGGCGCGCATGGCGCACCAGAACCAGCCGATCGACGTCATCACGCTCATGGACGAGCTCGGCCGGTCCGGCGAGCTCGAGAAGGCCGGCGGGGTCGAGTACCTCCACGTGCTGAACGGGGCCCCGTCGACGGCGACGAACGTCGGCTACTACGTCGACATCGTGAAGGACCGGGCGCTGCGCCGACGGCTGCAGGAGGCCGGCATGCGGGTCGCGCAGATGGGCCAGTCGGCCGAGGGCGACGCGTTCGAGCTCGCCGACCTCGCCCGGGCCGAGATGGACGGTGTCGCCGCCGGCGCCCGCGTCGACGTGCACGCCGTCGGCTCGACCATCGACCAGCTCATCAACCGGCTCGACGAGAAGCCGGACTACGTCCCGACGCCGTGGCCGTCCCTCGACAAGCTGATCGGCGGCCTCGCGGCGGGAAACCTCGTCATCGTCGGCGCCCGCCCCGGCGAGGGGAAGACGATCGTCGGTCTGCAGTGTGCGACACGGCTCGCTCACGAGGGGCTGGTGGCGTTCATCAGCCTCGAGATGGGCGAGGACGAGCTGCAGATCCGCCTGATCGCGCAGTACGGCGAGGTCCACATGAAGTCTCTGCGGAACCGGAACCTGAACAAGGAGCAGTGGGGCCGTGTGGCGATCGCCCGGCAGCGATTCCAGGAGGCCCCGATCTACATCGGCGACGACATCTCGACGCTGACGCAGATCCGCTCGTTCGTCCGGTCGGTGGCGCGGAAGGGGAAGCTCGCCGGCGTCGTCATCGACTACCTGCAGCTGATCGAGGGCGGCGGGAAGGAGAACCGGCAACAGGACGTGGCCGAGTTCAGCCGCGGCCTCAAGAAGATGGCGAAGCAGCTGCAGGTGCCGGTCATCGCCCTCTCGCAGCTGTCGCGGCCGCCGCAGGGCCGGACGTCGCGAACGCCGCTGCTGACGGACCTGCGGGAGTCGGGCGCGATCGAGCAGGACGCCGACGTGGTGCTTCTCCTGTCGTACGACCGAGCGAAGAAGCCGGGCGACCTCGAGGTCGTGGTGGCGAAGAACCGGCACGGCGAGATGGGGACGGTCGTCCTCGACTGGCAGGGCCAGTTCGCACGGCTGCGTGACAAGACCTGGGACCCGTTCGGGTCGACCCAGCTGGACATCTGAGGAGGACGCCATGCCGATTACGAGAGCAAAACACGTCCCCATCGCAGACGCGTGGGGCAACAACGAGGGTGCCGTGCACGTCGAGCTGCCGGAAGGCCCGCAGGACATGTCGGTGGTCGAGGCGCAGGAGTTCCGCGACCTCCTCGACACCGTCATCACGGAGGTGCTCGACACCGTCAGCCTCCGCACCACCAGCACAGACCACACACACGAACCGGCTCTTTGAGCCAGGAAGCAGATCATCATGGGAAACCCGAACATCACCATCAACGGCCGCTTGTCGAAGGACCCCGAGGGCCGCACGGCGAACGGAAAGAGCGTCGCCGAGATCACGGTGCCGCAGCAGCGGTCGAGGCGCACCGACGACGGCCGGTGGGAGAACGTCGGCGGCACGTCGTGGCTCACGGCGACGTTCTGGGAGGGCGACGCGGACGCGGTCATGGCGTCCCTCTCGAAGGGCTCCGAGGTCATCGTGACCGGGCAGCTCGCGACGCAGGCCTACCGGACCCGGGAGGGCGAGGACCGCACGAAGCTGGTCATCGAGTTCCCGAAGGTCGCCCTCGTGCTCAAGGCGGGCCAGGCGGCCGGCGGCGGGGCACAGCAGGGCGTGGCGGCCCCGCAGGAGCCGTGGGCGTCCACCCCGCCCGCTCAGGACGCATGGGCCACAGCGAGCCCCGGGGCTGCACCCGCTGCCGGCGGCACGTACAACGACGAGACGCCGTTCTGATGGGCGACAAGCTCGAGGCCGCCCTGCACGGCTCGGAACCGTTCGACATCGTGCACGACAAGCTGCCCGGCTCGGTCCCGCTCGACACCACTCCGGCCCCGGTCGACCGCGTGAAGCTGCTGACGTGGCTGCGGTCGAAGAAGGGCCTTCGCAACCCGCTGACGGGCTCGATCTACGAGGGCATGGTGACCCGGATCGAGCGCGGCGACTTCGACACAGAGGAGGCCCGCCGATGAGCGAGCTCGACACCCTGACCACCCCCACCGACGAGGACCTGCTCCACCTCGCCGCCGCCCGCGCCCGCCGCCGCCTCCTCGAAGCCGACGGCCTGGTTGCCTACATCCGCACCCTCGTCGTCCCGCCCCTCGGCGGAGCCTCCGACGGCATGCCCCGCGCCGCCTCGAAGACACCCCCGCTGCCGCTCCGCGCGGACGCCGTCGACGACACCGACGACACATACGCCCGCCTCATCGAGTGGGTGTCGTACTGGGCAGGGCAGCTCACCACCGAGCCGCCCGTCGCCCTGCAGGTGAAGTGGGCGGCGAAGGACGAGCCCGCCGGGTTCCGTGCCGGCACCACCCCCGCCGGCGCCGGGCTGCTCGTGAAGATGCTCACCACGTGGCTTCTCACCAGGCAGGACCAGATCCTCGGCCAGCCCGCCGCGCAGGAGTACCTCGACGACGTCGCCGACATCGTCTGGAAGCTCCGGTCGAAGTACCCGCGTGCGCCCCGCCCTGAGCGTGGCGTCCTCGAGCGGCCCTGCCCTGTCTGCGACCGCTTCACGTTCGGGGCGACGTGGCCGGGCCAGGCGGCCGTCGAGGAGTTCGAGCTCGTCTGCTCGTTCTGTGGGCACTCCGAGGCGGCTGCCGCGTTCATCCGCGACGGCCGGGTCCGGGAGCTGCTTCACGAGCTGCGCGAGGAGCACGCCGACCCGCGGTCCGAGTGGTGGACGAAGCGGCAGGCGCAGATGGAGCTCGACATCGGGAAGACGACCCTGAACCGGTACATCGCCGACGGGGACCTGCAGACCTATACGGTCGATGGCACGGTCTACGTGAGCACCGAGGACCTGCTCACCCTGTGGCGCACGAAGCGCGCCGCGAGCAGGGGCGTGGCTGCCCCTCACCGGGAGATCTGACACGCCGCACCCGCGCTGTTGCAAGGGTGGGTCGCCGTGCACTAGCCTGGCGCCAGCGAACAACTCCGCCGAGGTCATCTCGACGTACACACGAAGCCCCCTCCACCGTGAGGGGGCTTCGTCGTTCCCCCACTCCTCCTTCCGTCGCCTTTGCGCGGGGAGCGGGCTGACCCACCGGCTGTCGGAAGCGACCGGGTCCTGCACGGCCGTGCACCTTCGGGTGGTGCACGGCCGTGTCACCCCCAGGCGTCCCAGATACCCGCGGCGGTGGCGCAGCCGAGCGCGATGATGCCCCACCACGCTTCGGCGGGCGTCTGCCGTGCTGCGGCACCGCTAGCTGGGCTTGCGCCGTCGTTAGCTTTTGGCGTAGGTGAGTAGCCGTATTGACGGAGACGGTCCTCAAGCCAGCGACCTTCCCTCGGGAAGACAGTCGTGTCATCGGCCTTCCTCGCGAACGCTGCAGCCACACGTTGTTCGTACTCCGCTTTGACTTCCTGCCGAATGAGGGATTCCCTCGCCGCCGCCGTCTGCGCCGTCTCCGCCGCACGCCACTTGCGCAACGCGCTGAGGCCTGCGAGCAAGCCGATGACGAACGCGGCAAGCACCAACACCGTCAGCCCGACGGACTTGATCACTTCTGCTGTCGACATGGCGCGACCGTACAGCAGCCTCATCTTTCGACGCGCACGTGCACGCTCGCCACGCGAATCCGAGCAACCACCTCCCTGGCCGGGGGGACGATGTCGCGCCCGCGACCTCGTGAGCAACAACGAAGGAGATTCATATTCCAGCATGGGGAGGCCAAACCAATGGCCAGATACCTACCTCAGCGATGACACCGGTGGCGGCTGACGTCGCCGGTTCGGGCTACCTGCGCCCAGACGCGAAGACGCAGTACGACGCCCTGAACAGCGCGTTTCAGACCAGGTTCGGCAAGGCCCTGCGCATCACCGAGGGCTACCGCCCATTCGCTCGGCAGGACGCGCTTTTCCGCGAGCGCTACGTCGTCGATGCGGGCGGCGGTATCTACTACGCCGGACAGCGCTGGACGAAGCGTCCGGAAGCAAGTGTCGCCGCAGTCCCTGGCGAGTCGAACCACGGGTGGGGCACCGCCTGTGACTTCGGCGCCGGCGTCAACGTCGGCGGAAGCGCCGAGAACAACTGGATGGACGCCAACGCACCCGCGTTCGGTTACAACCCGACAGTGCCCAGCGAGCCCTGGCACTTCGATTACACACGCAGCTACAACGACCAAGGAGACGACGATTTGACCCCCGAGCAGGACCAGCGACTGAAGAACCTCGAGGCCATCCTGGCCGTCGACAACGGCGGCGGGATGCGTGCCGTGCTCGCCGACGTGCAGACGAACGCCTACCAGGCGGCCTCGCGCAGCAAGAACGTCGAGGCGATCGTCGCCGTCGACAACGGCGGTGGCATCCGTGCCGCGGTGAACGCCATCCGCGCCAAGCTCGGCGCGTAGCAACACCCCGCCTCGCCACGCATGGCGTGCTGCCCGTTCAAGCCGGGCCGAGGCACTCTTCCGCGCCCGCTGGCGATGTCCCGTGCACGCTCGTCACGTCTAATCCGAGCAACCACCTCCCTGGCCGGAGGGTGATCGCGCAACCGTGCGGTCTCACGCAAGAAAGAACGGAGATACCCATCTCAGGTCCATACGGAACGGTCGTCTGGCCAGTCGACCCCCACCCAGCACCGGACTCCAGGTACGGGCAGCAGTACGGCGCACCACGCAGCTACGGCAGCCACACGGGCTGCGACTACGTCGTAGACCCGAACACGCCGATCCGCGCGATCGCTGACGGCACCGTCACCGAGTCCAGGACCCTCAACGGCGCCGCGGGCAACTGTGTCGGCATCGATCACGGGGGGTTCTCGAGCCGCTACCTGCACATGATCCGTCCGCCTTCGGTTCCTCTCGGAGCCAGGGTCTCGGCCGGTGACGTCATCGGCTACGTCGGCTCGACGGGCTCGTCCAGCGTCAACCACCTACACATCGACGTGCGTCTCAACGGTGCCACCACCGACCCGCACGTCTTCTTCCAGCAGTACGTGGGCCCAGGCTCCACGCCCACCACCCCTACCAAGAAAGCACCCAAGAACATGCTCCTCATCAGCTCCACCCAGAACCTCGACGGCGCCGCAGCTGGCTACGTCGCCGTCGTCGGTGTCCGCACACTGCGCCACGTGACCACCATCGAGCAGCTCGACGCGCTGCGCACGGCGGGCCTCGAGCTCAAGCAGCTCACGCGGGACCAGTTCTACAACGTGATCAACGGCCTCTCGATCCCGCGAGCGGCCATCAGCGACAACGCGGACTACGCCCGCTGATCCACCCTCACCCTGTGAGGTCGACCTCTCGTCCAGCGGTCTAGGACGCTGCCCCACGGCAGAGACCCCGGTTCGAATCCGGGGAGGTCACTTCGGTGCACCCCGCCCACACACACGCCTATCGGCGGCGCGTCCCCACCTCACCGGCTGACCCCTGGTCCCGTGGCTGCGAGCGCTGCACACCTCGCTGCTGGGGTGAGCGTGCACCGATCCCACTCTGACCACGCTCGGGAGGCCTAATGCCCCGCGTCGCTGGCCGCCGGCACCGTGAGATGCGCGCCGACGAGAAGGCCCGCTGGTCCGAGGAGAACCGCCCCTGCTGCATCTGCGGCATGGCGACGATCGACTGGGACGCACAAGCGAATGAGCCCGACGCGTTCGAGCTCGAGCACCCGCTGCCGGTGAAGACGCACCCCGAGCTCGAGTTCGAGCCCACGAACCGGAAGCCCAGCCACCACCGCTGCAACCGAGGCAAGGGCGCCGGGCAGATCCTCCCCACCATCGGGACCACCTCGGAGACGTGGTGACGGTGGAGCCTGGCATAGTTCCTGACATGCCCTCACGCCTGTGCCCCTACTGCAAGTCCATCTCCGACATGGCGCCCGTGTGGTCGGGCAGCGAGGTCACGTTTCAGCACGGGTACACCGTGAGGTACACGGGGCGCGCTGCGTGCGTGTGCTCGAACTGTCGCAACGTCACCACTGTTGTCGAACTCGGAACTGAGTCCAACTGGGCGCAGATGTCGCCGCACGAAGTGCGGCAACAGTTGGACGGTGCGGACGAGCTTGTGTGGTCACCACTCGCGGCCGCAGCGCCGGACTATCCGCGTGTGCCCGCACACGTCGCACGGTGCGCCCAGGAAGCGCACATGAGTCACAGCATCGGAGCCGAGGCGGCCAGCATCCTCATGGCCCGGACCACCATCGAAGCAACGGCCAAGAGCAAGGGCATCGTCAAGGGAAACCTCTACGCGAAGATCGAGGAGCTCAGCAACACAGGCGTCATCCGGGCCTCAGCCCTATCCGTGGCCCACGCCATTCGCCATCTCGGCAACGACATGGCGCACGGAGACGTCGAAGATGCACCCAGCGCTGAAGATGCCAGCGACGCCCTACAACTGATGGACCTCATCCTCAACGAGGTCTTCCAAGCGACGAACCTCGCGGAGGAGATCCTCGCCCGACGCAAGCAGGGGTAGGGGCGGCCACATCGCCACCTACCCGACCCCAGGACCATTCGCCGGTAGTGATCTTCCCCATCCGGGGTCGGATGTCCGCGGACGTCGTGTCCGCGTCCGCAGCATGAGGAGGTCGTCGTGGGGATGACGCCGGAGGAGCGGAAGGCAAAGGACGCTGAGCGGAAGCGTCTGAGGCGGGCTGAGCTGCGTGCTGAGCGTCCTGCGGTGCCGTCTCGGACGGTGGACGCGGCGGACGCGTCCGTGCCGCGTGTGATGCGTGATGCGGTGGAGGCGTCGCTGGCTGCGATGAAGTGGCTGACGCCGTCGGATGCTGGCGCGGTTGCGCAGGCGCGGATGCTCGCGGAGCAGGTGGACCTGCTAACGGCTGCGGGTGCGACGACGAAGCTGCTGTCGGCTCATGGGCGGCTCGCGGCGACGCTCGGCTCTCTCGCGGGGACGCCGACGATGCGGATGCAGCACGAGCTCCGGTCGCTACGTGCGGCGGGCAAGACGGACGAGGAGGGCGACGCTGATGACGACGACTCCGAGCAGCCCGACAACGTCACGGCCCTCCCGAGGCCGAGGGCGCGCCGACCGGCCTAAGCGGTACGGGTCGGTCGTTCCGCGCATCTGGACGCCGCCGCTGCGGACGCTGACGCCGGAGACGTCGCTCGGCTTCGACTGCATCGAGTTCGCGGACTGGGTGCGTGATCGCCTTGAGCAGATCGCCGCTGCGGACCCGGAGCAGGCGGATGTGCTCGAGATCGTGCCGCGGCTCCTCGAGTGGCAGCGGTGGGTGCTGATCCACGCGCTCGAGCTGCTCGACGGCCCGGACCTGATCTTCCGGTTCCGGACCATTTTGCTGCTGGTCTCGCGCCAGAACGGCAAGACCGTGATCCTCATCTACCTGCTGCTGTGGCGCCTCTTCCAGGACGGCGCGCGGACCATCGTGGGGACCGCTCAGTCGCTCGACATCGCCGAAGAGGCGTGGGACGCCGTGCGGCAGGTAGCCGAGGCCATCCCCGAACTGTCTAACGACGTGAAGAAGATCCGCACGGCGAACGGCCGGCAGGCGATCATCCTCGACACGAACCAGCGGTACAAGATCGCGGCGGCCAACCGTCGCGGCGGCCGCGGCCTCTCCGGTGACCACGTGGTCCTCGACGAGCTCCGCGAGCACCAGTCCTGGGACTCCTGGGCGTCGGTGTCGAAGACGACCCTCGCGCGGAAGCGTGCGCAGGTGTGGGGCGTCTCGAACGCTGGCGACTCGCTCTCGGTCGTGCTCCGGCACCTGCGGGGTGTGGCCCTGGCGGCGCTCGGCATCGACGAGATGCACGACACACCCGCGGGCGACGTCGACGACCTGGTCGACGAGGACGGCGAAGAGCTCGAGGTCGACATCGACGAGTCGGCTCTCGGGATCTTCGAGTACTCGGCGGCGCCCGACGCCCCGATGGACGACCGTGACGCGTGGGCGCAGGCGAACCCGTCGATGGGTCACACGATCCCGGAGGCGGCGATCGCGGCCGCGCTGGCCACGGACCCCGAGCACGTGTTCCTGACCGAGGTCATGTGCCGGTTCGTGAACACTGCCGCCTCGGGCCCGTTCCCGAACAGGTCGTGGGAAGCGACCCGCGCCGAGAAGGTCACACGCGACACGGACCGGCCGGCGACGTACTGCGTCGACACGTCGTGGAACCGGCAGATGACCCACGTGGCGCTCGCGTTCTGGGACACCGACGGGCGACGCCGAGTAGAGATCGCGGCGTCCCGGGCGGGCACGGAGTGGGTCATCCCGTGGCTGCTGTCCCCGGAGCGGAAGATCGAGCCCGAGTTCGTGACCCTGCAGACGCGAGGCGCGCCGGTCTCATCCCTCGTGCCTGACTTCGAGAACGCGGGCATCGAACTCGTCGAGTGGGGCGGCCCGGACCTGTCCCGGGCGTCGGGTGTCATCTTCGACGCCGTGCGCCGCGCGGTCGACGAGGACGCCCCCGAGGTCGTCATCACCCACGGCAACCAGCCGGTGCTGGACCTCGCGGCGACGACGGCGGTCATGAAGCCGCTGTCGGACGGCTGGACCATCGACCGGCAGAAGTCGCCCCAGGACGCCGCCCCGCTGCTCGCGGTCATGGGCGCGCTGTGGCTGCTGAACACCAACCCGGAGCCGACCGGCTCTGCATACGACGACGAGGACGCGGGCGTGCTCGTGTTCTAGAACGCTGGGAGGCGCCGTGGGACTGCTGGACTTCATCCGCGGCGTGAGCAACGAGATCCGCCCGAACGTGCCCGTCGAGTACATCAACCACCTGACGAGCTCGGTCCTGAACCGCACGCCTGAGGACATGTGGCGCACGCAGCCGGCGCTTCGTTCGGTCGTGTCGTTCCGTGCCCGGAACGTCGCGCAGCTCGGCCTGCACACGTTCCAGCGTGACGGTGAGAGCCGGGAGCGTGTACGGGACAACCCGGTGGCGCAGCTGCTCCGCCGGCCGAACGACCACCAGACGACGTACGAGCTGGTCTACGACCTCGTCGCGATGCTCGACCTCTACGACCGGGCGTTCTGGGCCGTGAGCCCGGACGACAGCGCGCCGTCGGGATGGTCGATCCGGTCCGTGCCGGCGCCCTGGGTGGTCGGCAAGGCGGGCGGTGACTTCTGGGGCCCTGCCGAGTGGATCATCGCTCCTCCCGGGGAGGCTCAGTTCCGGGTGCCGGCGTCGGCGATCATCGCCTTCACCGGCTGGTCGCCGCTCTCGAGCACGTCGGGCACGCCCCCGATCGATGCCCTGAAGCAGACCCTCGCGGAGCAGATCAGCGCGCAGGAGTTCCGCCTGCAGATGTGGAAGCGCGGCGGCCGCGTCGGCACGTACCTGACCCGGCCCGCGACCGCGCCGAAGTGGGACAAGGTCGCGCGGGACCGGTTCCGCGACTCGTTCAAGGAGTACACGAACAGCGGGTCGAAGGCAGGCGGGACACCGTTGCTCGAGGACGGCATCGAGATGAAGCGGGTCGGCTTCACGGCCCGCGAAGAGGAGTACATCGAGTCGGCGAAGCTCGCCATCTCGACGGTCGCCTCGGTCTACCACGTGAACCCGACCATGATCGGGCAGCTCGACAACGCGAACTTCGCGAACGTCCGCGAGTTCCGCCGGATGCTCTACACGGAGACGCTCGGCCCGCTGATCGCGCAGATCGAGGACCGGCTGAACGCGTTCCTCGTGCCGCAGCTGACGGACGAGGACGGCGTCTACGTCGAGTTCAACATCGGCGAGAAGCTGCAGGGCTCGTTCGAGGAGCAGGCGGCAGTCCTGTCGACGTCGGTGGGTGGTCCGTGGATGTCTCGCAACGAGGCCCGCGGCCGGAACAACCTGCCGGCGATCGAGGGCGGGGACGAGCTGATCGTGCCGCTGAACGTCCTGGTCGGCGGACAGGCATCACCGCAGGACGGCGGCGACCCCATCGGCACCCTGGCGGCGCTCGCGTCCCTGGTGAGCCGTCGGGCACCGTCTCCTGCTCAGCGAGGGTCACGGCTGAAGGCGCGTGCCGACGAGGAACAGGTCGACGAGCTCGCGAAGGTGTTCTCGTCGTTCTTCGAGCGGCAGGCGCGGGTCGTGAAGTCCCAGCTGTTCGCGAAGGCTGCGGGCTGGTGGGACGAGGAGCGGTGGGTGAAGGAGCTCACTGACGACCTCGCCGCTGCTGCGGTGCCGCTATCGACGGCGGTCGCCGTGAAGGCGCTCGCGCAGTCGGGCCTGGACCCTGATGAGTACGACGAGGGCCGCACGATCGCGTACCTGCGAGCGGTGGCCGCGAACACTGCGGGCCGAGTCAACTCGGCGACGAAGGCGCAGCTCGACGCGGCGCTCCTCGATGACGACCCTTCGGCCGCGATCGACAACGTCTTCGAGGTCTCGGCGGACAGCCGGTCGTCGCAGGCGGGGCAGACACTCACGACCGGCGTCGCCATGTTCGCGACCGTCGAGGCCGTGAAGCAGGTCGGTGGCGACGACACGACGAAGACATGGGTCGTCACGTCGCGGAACCCGCGCAGCTCGCACGCCGCCATGGCGGGCGAGACCGTCCCCATCAACGAACCGTTCTCGAACGGCGCGAACTGGCCTGGTGACTCCTCGGCGCTCGACGTCGACGAGGTCGCCGGGTGCACGTGCGACGTCGAGCTCACCTTCCCGTAGGAGGAACGCATGATCACGAAGACCGCACCTCTGAAGGTGAAGGCGGGCCCGGAGGACGGGCTCGCTGACGGGGAATTCCTCGTCTACCCGTCGACGTTCACGAAGACGCCGGACTCGTACGGCGACGTCGTCGCGCCCGGCGCCTTCCTCGACACGATCGAGGAGTGGAAGGCGTCGGGCCACACCCTGCCCGGCCTGTACGGGCACCGCTTCGACGACCCGGACTTCTACGTCGCGTCGGCGCTCGAGATGGGCGAGGACGAGCACGGCTGGTGGGTCAAGGGCGTGTTCGACCTCGAGTCCCCGAAGGGCGCGCAGGTCTACCGCCTGGTGAAGGGCCGCCGGCTCACGCAGTTGTCCTTCGCGTTCGATGTCCTCGACGAGGGCCTGGTCGAGCTCGACGACGGCGTGAAGGCGAACGAGCTGCGCCGGCTGAAGGTCTACGAGTTCTCGTTCGTGCCGATCGGCGCGAACCAGGACACGTCGGTCGTTGCGGTGAAGGCCGCGGTCGACACCTTCGCTCACGCGGCCAAGGCAGGCCGGGTCTTCTCGGCCAAGAACGAAGACGAACTCCGTGCGGTGCTGACGTCGATCGACGGCGCCCGTGACGGAGTCCTGAAGCTCCTCTCCGAGCTCGACCCCGACGGGGGCGACGACGGGGAGGGAACACCCGCAGGCGAAGCCAGCGCAGATCCGGCCAAGGACGAGGAGCCCTCCGGGGCCAAGTCCGAGGAGCCCAGTCGTGCGTCCGCCGAGCTGCGACGAATCGAACTGTCCCTCATCTAGAAAGGAGCCCCGCATGGGTCTCAAGGAACAGCTCGCCGCGGCCCGCAAGGACGCCGGCGAGTTCATCGCCAGGCTCAAGGCCGACGGCCACGAGGTCACCGACGAGGAGCTCGCCGAGGCGCGCACGAAGTCGGACCTCGTGAAGGCACTCGAGTCGCGTGTCGAGCGCCAGGACGCCCTGAAGGGCTTCGAGGGCCTCGGGGCGGTCGACGAGACGCCGCAGAACGAGGCGCCCGCCCGCAGCCTGGGTGAGCACTTCGCGAAGGCCGTCGGCGACACCCTGCGCATCGCACGCGGCAAGAAGGGCTTCTCGGTGTCCGCACCGGAGTTCAAGGCCGCCACGGACGCGCAGTCCATCCCGACGGTCGTCGCCCCGGCGCTGACCACGATCGACACGAACATCGTCACCGGTGTCCGTCGTCGCCTCACCGTCGCGGACCTCCTCGGCTCGGAGACGATCAGCGGCAACGCGCTGACGTACTTCGTCGAGGGCGCGCTCGAGGGCGACTTCGCCACGGTCGCCGAGCTCGGCAAGAAGCCGCAGCTGCACTTCGGCGACCCGACCCCGGTCACCGAGGCCCTCGCGAAGATCGCCGGCTTCCTCAAGGAGTCCGACGAGATCCTCGAGGACGTACCGTGGCTCGTCTCGGCGATCAACAACCGGCTGCTGTACCAGCTCGGCCTCGTCGAGGAGAACCAGCTCCTCTCGGGCACGGGCACGGGCGGCAACATCCGCGGCCTGCTCAACCGCTCCGGCCTGCAGGTCATCACGGCCGCCAACCGCACCGACAACGCGGACGCCCTGTTCCGCGCCATCACCGCGGTCGGCCTGAACGGCGGCATCGAGGCGGACGGCCTGGTCATCAACCCGGCCGACTACCAGACGCTGCGCCTCTCGAAGGACGGCAACGGCCAGTACTTCGGCGGCGGGTTCTTCGCCGGCGAGTACGGCCAGGGCGGCATCGTCCAGCAGCCGCCCGTCTGGGGCCTCCGCACCGTCGTGACCCCGGCGATCGCTCAGGGCACCGCCCTGGTCGGCGCCTACGGCCAGGCCGCGTCGGTCATCCGCAAGGGCGGCGTGCGCGTCGAGACGACGAACTCGGACGTCGACGACTTCGAGTACAACCGCGTCACGGTCCGGGCGGAGGAGCGTCTCGCGCTCGCCGTGCGTCGTCCCGCGGGCTTCGCGAAGGTCACCCTCTCGTCGGCCGCGCCGGCCTGATCCACCCCGGCGGGGCCGTCGACTGGCGGCCCCGCCCCTGATCCCTCGGAAGGGGAAGCAACATGGCACTGAAGGACTACAGGTTCCAGGGCTCGACGTTCCAGTTCGAGGACGGCGAGGTGCCGGAGGGCGCCGTCGACCTCGAGCAGGAACGCGCCGAGCGCAAGGCCGCCGCCGCCGAGGCTGCTGCTGAGCAGGCGGCGATCGACGAGGCGAACCGTCTGGCGACGGAGGCGGCCCAGGCTGACGCCGACCGTGCGGCCAAGGAGCAGGCCGCCGCCGACGAGGCCGCAGCGTCGGTGAAGGCCAACCAGGAGCGGGCGAACAAGGCCGCTCCGAAGCCCGCCAACAAGTAGGAGGCCACCGTGGCAGAGCTCGATTCGTTCGCGAAGCCCGAGGACATGGAGTCGCGCACCGAGGGGCTCATCCCCACGACGCGCCCGTTCCTCGACGAGGCTCTCGCCGCGGCCTCCCTCGCCATCCGCAACCACTGCGGCTGGCACATCGCCCCCGTCGTCGAGCAGGTGCAGTACGCCGGTGGACGCGACACGGTGTTCCTCCCCAGCCGGAGGATCACCGAGCTCGTGTTCGTCGTCAACGACGGCACCGTGCTCGACGCGGGGGCGCTCGACTTCGACGAGGACACGGGGCAGGTGTTCGGCCCTCGCTGGTCGGCGCGACGCCGGGGTCTCGTCATCACGTACCGGCACGGGCTCGACACGATCCCGGCCGACGTCGTCGACCTGACGCTGCAGGTCGCGGCTCGGGCGCTTGGGTCGCCGCTCGGCGTCACCCGGGAGCAGTCCCTCGCGTCGTCCATCACATGGACCGCGACCGCTGCTGGTGTCGCCGGCGGGACCGTGCTCCTGGCGCACGAGAAGGACAGCCTCGCGGCGTACACGCTGGGGTGGACCTCGTGAGGCCGTCGTTCGCGCGAGAGACCATCACACGGCTCCGCTACCCACTCGTCGACGACCACGGAACACCGAGGGTCGACTACGACTCTCCGCCGGCCGAGGACCCGATCGACCGGTGCTGGCTCGAACCCACGGGGTCGCAGGAGGTCGGGGACGGGCGCACCGCGGTCCTCACCGGCTACACGGTCGACGCCCCCTGGGAGGCCGACATTACGGCCGCTGACCGCGTCCGGTACGGCGGAGTCCTCTTCGACGTCGACGGGCAGCCCCTCAAGGTTCCGTCCCCCACTGGTGCGCTGCGGTCGACGCGGCTGGCCCTGAGAGTCTGGGAGGGCTGATGGCAGGCGAAGTGCGTTTCGAGCTGAACCAGAACGCCGTCCGAGAACTGCTCAAGGGCGCCGACATCACGGCGGAGCTGCAGCGGAGAGCTGCGGGCGTCGTCGCTGCCACGGGTGGCGATGCCGACGACTACACGATCCTCACGGCCGTTGGTCGGAACCGGGTCGGCGTCTACGTCGTCACCCGCAGCACAGCCGCGAAGCGCGCCGAGGCCGAGGACCGCACCCTCACGCGAGCCCTGGACGGTGGCCGTGCCTGACGCCGAACTGATCGTGTTCGCGGACCCGGAACAGGTCCTCGTCGACCACCTCGGATCGGCCCTCGCCGCTCTTCCGGAGTTCGTAGGGGTCCCTGTCTCCGGGCGGATCCCGTCACCCCGGCCGACTCGCTTCGTGCGTGTCAGGGTCGTCGGCGGCACACAGACCGACCTCATCAGCGACGTGCCGACCCTCGTCGTCGAGGCGTACGCGTCCCTCGACACGACCGCGTCGCGGCTCGCCGCCATCTGCCGGGCGTTGCTCGAGCAGGGCGGCCGGGCTGGGTACCTCGCTGGCACCCCATGCCGGTCCGTCGATGTCGTCGGCCGACCCCAGAACCTGCCGGATCCGCTCACCGAGCAGACCCGGTACACGGCGACCTACGCCGTCTCGCTCCGCGGTTCCCGCGCGTAGCACCACCACAACACCTGACCGCCCCCGGGCGGTCTCACTGCTGCCCGGGAAAGGGGCTACATCATGGTCAACACCGCATCGAAGGTGGTCAACGGCAAGCCGAACGCCTCGGGTGGCGTGCTCTTCGCACCCCTCGGGACCGCGTTCCCCGCAACCGCGATCGCCGCCATCCCCACCGGATTCCGTGCCGGTGGGTACGTCTCGGAGGACGGCGTCACGAAGTCCGAGTCCCGCGACTCCGCGACGACGAAGGACTGGGGCGGCCTCACCATCAAGCGCACCCAGACCGGGTACGAGCTGACGGTCGCGTTCGCGTTCCTCGAGTACCTGAACGCAGAGGCCGCGAAGACGATCTACGGCGCCGACAACGTCACCGTGACGCCCGCCACCGCGGACCACGGCGAGCAGATGCGCATCGCGTACCGCGGGCAGGAGTCGCCGCACCTGACGTGGATCCTCGACATGGCCGACGGGGCCTCGCGGACGAAGTTCCTCATCCCCGACGGCCAGGTGGCAGAGATCGGTGACACCACGTGGTCGTCGGCAGACGCCGCCCTGCGCGACGTGACGCTGTCGCTCATCCCCAACGCCGACGGCGTCTTCGCGTGGGAGCTGACCGACGACGGCGTGAAGGCCGTCACGGCCTGACCTGAACCAGCGGGCGGGAGAGAACGGGAACTCGCTCCCGCCCGCTGCCACACCCCTGAAGAGTTCCCACCCACCGCACACAGAAGGAGTTCCCCATGACCGTGTTCCAGGTGCCGGCGTCTAAGGCGTCCATCAACCAGAACCGATTCCAGTTCAACCTCCCGGGCAACCGGAAGAAGAACCTCAGCGTGCCCCTGCTCAAGTTCGCAGCCCCGGTCGTCGTCAAGAAGCTGACGGGCATCACGAAGCTCGAGGCCGTCGAGATCATCATCGAGCACTACCACCCCGGCCTCTTCGCGGAGTTCGAGGACCAGGAGCAGGTCCTCGCCTGGTACGACCAGTGGACCGAGGAATCGGGCATCACTGTGGGGGAATCTGTGGACTCCACCGACTCCTAGAGGAGCACGGGGAGTCCATTCACCACGACCTCTGGCTCGCAGGGCGATCCCTTGATGACCTCGGTACGCCGGGGTTCTCGTGGGTCGACCTGCGGGCCTTCGTGCGTCACGCCCCGCGCACGTCCGCGTACTTCCGGGCGGTCCACGGCGAGCTAGCCGACTGGGATCTGCAGGCGCAGCTCACCGCTCAGGTCATCGACCTGCTGCAGTCCGGCAACTGGCAGCGCGCGGGCAAGAAGAACGCCCCGAAGCCGAAGCCGTTCCCGCGGCCGTGGCTGAAGAAGGGCATCGGCACGACGACGTCGATGCCGCTTGACGAGATGGACGCGTTCCTCGGCTACTCGCCGCGGTCGCGATGACGGAAGGCGGTCGCTGTGGCTGTTGAACTGGCGACCGCCTACCTGTCCCTCGTTCCGTCGCTGAAGGGCGCTCAGGGGGCCATCGCGTCCGAGCTGGGCGGCCTCGGCGCTGCTGGTGGCGTCGGAGGCAAAGCTCTTGGCGGCGGGCTCGTGAGCGGCCTGAAGGGTGCGCTCGGCCCTGTCGCTGCGATCACGGCTGGCGTGTTCGGGGCGAAAGCTGTCTACGACTGGGGCAAGGAGCAGCTGGCTGCTCTCGCCCGGATCGAGACGATTAACACCCAGACGACGAACGTCATCAAGTCGACGGGTGGCGCCGCCGGGGTCACGGCGGAGCACGTCGAGGACCTCGCGAGCGCCCTTGAGAACACGACGGCCACGGAGGCCGAGTCCGTCCAGGAGGGCGCGAACCTCCTCCTGACGTTCAAGAACATCCGCAACGAGGCCGGCGAAGGCAACGACATCTTCGACCAGACCACGGTCGCGATGGTCGACATGGCGCGGGCGATGGGTACCGACGCCAAGGGCGGGGCGATCCAGCTCGGCAAGGCGTTGAACGACCCGGTGAAGGGCATCGCGGCGCTGTCCCGCGTGGGCATCACCTTCACGGATGACCAGAAGGAGCTCATCACCACCCTGACTGAGTCAGGGAAGGTGATGGAGGCCCAGAAGATCATCCTGGCTGAGCTCAACAGCCAGTTCGGCGGCTCGGCGGCAGCATACGCCGAGACGTACGCCGGCAAGGTCGAGCTGCTGGGCCACGCGTGGGGCACCTTCGGCGAGACGATCTTCGAGAAGGCGACTCCCGCTCTTGGGTCGATCGCGAAGGGCCTCGCGGACACTCTCAACAACCAGGTCACGCCGTTCATCGCGGGCTTCATCGACGGTCTCACCGGCATCCGCAACCTGCTTGTCGACGGTGACTACTCAGGCCTGCTGCAGGACTCCTTCGGGTGGACCGAGGACAGCCGACCTGTCGACTTCGTGCTCGACCTCCGGGATGGTCTCGGCCGGCTCTTGGACAAGGGCGTCGAGGCGAAGGCGTTCCTCGGCGACACCTTCACCCCCGTCATCGAGAACTTCGGCGACAAGCTGGGGCCGGTCGTGCCGCAGGTCGTGGAGCTGTGGGAGGCGTTCTCGCCTCTCGGCCTGATCGTCAGCGCCCTCGCCCCGTACCTGCCTTCTCTCGCGACTGGGCTAGCGGATATCGGCACGGCGGTGGGCGACAAGCTCGGGCCCGCCCTGTCCGATGACCTGCTGCCTGCCCTTGGGGAGACCGCTGGTCTGATGTCTGATGAGCTGCTGCGAGCGGTCCAGGACAGTCAGCCAGAGATCGAAGACCTCGGCGACAAGCTGCTCGACGTGGGCACGGAGGTGCTGCCGGAGCTCATCCCGGGGCTGATCGATCTGGTTGGGGCGCTGCTGCCGCTGATCCCCCCGCTGGTCCAGCTGGCCCTGGCCGTGCTGCCCCCGGTGATCGATCTGCTCACGTTCTTGGTGACGCCGACCGATAACGCGAAGGGCAGCACGGACGGCTTCACCGGCGCCGTGTCGGGGCTCGTGGGGGTGCTGGTCTTCCTGATCGGCTTGCTGCCTGGCCCGATCCCCCTCCTTCAGGGACTGCGTGACGTGATGGACGGGAGCCGGTCCGCAACGGATCTGGCCAGCGACGCCATCGGCGGCAAGTACGGGTCAGCGCTGGCGTACATCACGCCCAAGGTAATCAGCTTCGGCACGATGGTCGGGGAAACCTTCCGAGGGATCCAGTCGAACGTCTCGCAGAAGCTGGGTCAGGTGCAGGCCGTCGGCGAACAGGTCTGGGGCATGGTCCCCGCGCCCGTGCGGAACGCGGCGGCTCAGATCGGTCCGGCGATCGCTGGGGGCATCGACAAGGCCGTGGGGTTCATAGCCTCGCTCCCGGGTCGCGCGACTGGCGCCCTCGGCAACGTCGGAGGTGCTCTCCGTGGTGCCGGCGCAGACCTTGTCGACGGGTTCGTCGGCGGGATGCTCGGCGGAATCGAGCGGGTAGCGAACGCGGCTGCCCGTGTCGCTCGATCGGCGGTTGACGCGGCGAAGAACGCTCTCGACATCCACTCTCCGTCGCGCGTCATGCGCGACGAGGTCGGTGTCGAGATCCCTGCCGGTATCGCAGGCGGCATCCTCCGCGATGGAGGACTCGTCGCTGATGCAATGCAGGACATCATCCCGATCCCCGATCCGTCGTCGTTCGCGCCGCAGATCCGGAGAGCAGGGGCAATTGGTTCGGCCAGCTTGGGGCTCGAGAGCGACTACGGCACGGCTGCTCGGTCGGGGTCATACGTCCAGAACAACACCTTCTACGCCGCCGACGAGGACTCCACCGTCATCGCCAGGAAGTTCGGCCGGGAGTTCGAGAACCAGATCGCGGGGATGCCATGAGTGACGGTCCGATCAGCATCGAGATCGGTGGCGTGACGATCAGCAGCGGCTGGGGGCCGGTCGGTCACTTCCTGCAGGAGGGGGGCCTGATCGACTGGTACAGCGTTCCCCCGTCGAAGGCGTCGCCGGAGTCACGGCCGCAGGGGCACGGGTCCTTCGACCCGGGCCCCGACTGGTCGGACTCCGCGACCCCGTCCATCAAGGCTCGCTACGACGCCTCGTCGCGGGCCGACCTGCAGGCCGCGAAGCGCGACCTCGCGTCCCTGCGGCGGGTCGGGTTCTCACCGGTGACCGGCTGGCGGAAGCGCGTCACGGTCACCGACGAGGACGGCCCGACGTCGCGCGACGTGTCGATCCGGTTCGTCGACATCGCCGACGATCGCGGGCGCTTGTCCTTCGAGTACGCGATCGACATGCTCGCCCCGGACCCTCTCCGGTACGGCCCCGCAGTCGTGGACTCGACGGGGCTGCCCGTGGCGGGCTCCGGCCTGGTGTGGCCCCTCGGGACCGGCGGAACGTGGCTCAACTGGGGCACCGTCGGTGACCTCGGCCGGGTCGACACCCCGAACGACGGCACCGCCGAGACGTACACGGTGCTCGAGGTCACCGGCGGCATGTCCCTCGGGTTCCTGCTGACGTACGTCCCCACGGGGCAGCTCATCAGCTTCGACCGGGAGGTCCCGCCTGGATCGACCATCACCCTCGACCCGCGCCGGGGACTGGCCGTGATCGACGGGCAGTCCGATGTGACGGGGTTCCTCACCATCTCGGACTGGTGGCCGGTCGCCGCCGGCGACGTCGGCAGCATCCAGTTCGCATCCAAGGGCGTCGTGACGGGCACCCCCACCCTCACGGCGCGCACCGCGCCCGCGTTCATCTAGGAGGCCCCCGTGGCTCTGCACCCCGCCTTCGGGCCTCACCTCGCCGGCACGACCGCCGTGGACGCCCGCCTCGCCTTCGCTGGCACGCTTGTGCAGACGGCGGCAGGCGGCGCCCGCCCCGGCATAGTCTCGGGGGCGCCGACGCTGGTCACCTCCCGTGCCGACAAGTACGTCGACGTCGCGGGCTTCACCGCGGCGCTGTCGCGCGGCGCTGCGGACGGTGTCTCGTTCATCGCGAACGACGGCACCGTGCAGGTCGAGATCGCCTCGGCACCCGCCGCGAACTCGCGCTACGACGTCGTGTGGGTGCGGCAGCGGGACTCGGTGACCGCGCAGGCACCGGACGCCGACAACCAGGCCGTGTTCGGCGTCACCCCCGGCAACGCGTCCGCGACACCGAACCTCGCGAACACGCTCGCCGTCATCCCCCGCGGGGCCCTGCCCCTGGCCTCGGTCCTCGTGCCCGCCGGCGCGACGACGACGAACGGCATGACGATCGGGCAGATCGCCCCGTTCGCCGCCCCCGCCGGATCCCCGATCCAGTACCGGTCGATCGCGGACATGAACGCAGACGCCTCCCAGCTGCTCATCGGCACGGACGCGGTCACCCTCGACACGATGGCCCGCTACCGGCTCGGCAAGACCTCGGCCGCGACCCCGGTCAAGACCTGGGCCCGCCTCGGCCGGAACGTCATCGGCTACGGCATGGAGGCCACCGGCGGCGCGATCGCCCCCTCGGGCGGCCTCTCCGCCGTCTACGGGTCCCGCACCTTCGACGTCCTCACGAACGGCGACCTGCACGCGCACGTCACCATCTGGACCCGAGGGGCCGCGAACGGCATCGTCGGCTCGATCCTGTTCTTCATCGACGGCGTCCAGTACGCCGCCGACGGGCAGCGCGGCCGCATCCACACCCACGGCGCATCCGGTCAGGCCGTCTTCGAGGCCGACATGACCGTCCCGCTCCCCCCCGGCAGCCACGGCGTCGCCCTCCGCATCGCGGTCGACGGCGGCACCGCGGCCATCGAGCACTGGGACGTGACGTTCAACTACGCCATCCAGTACTGAAGGGGGTCGCCGTGACGCGCATCCTGATCGGCGACCTCCGCACGGGGCGCAAGCTGCAGGACGTGAGCGTGCTGTCGGCCACTTGGGCCAAGCAGCTCAACGCCGCGGGAACCATCAGCATCACCGTGACACTGCGCGACCCCGACCTGGTGCGCCTCGGACTGCGGAACGTCGCCACCCCAGGGAAGTCGTTCCTCGCCGTCGTCGAGAACGACGTCGTCATGGAGGCCGGCCCCATCTGGACGCACGATTACGACCGTGACGCAGGAACCTTGAAGCTGACCGCTGCGGGCCTCTGGTCGTACTTCGACCACCGCGTCCTCATCCCAGTCCTCGCAGCAGGACAGTCCCCGGTGGGCGCTGACACGAACCTGTCCGGGCTGTGGCTGGGGACCATCGCGAAGCGCATCGTCCAGCAGGCCCGAGCCCACACGGGCGGGAACGTCCCAGTGGTCTTCCAGGCCGACGAGGCGGGGACGTCTGAGCGGAAGTATCTCGGCGCCGACCTCGCTCTCGTCGGCGACCGCCTTGAGGACATCACGAACGTCATCGGCGGCCCCGACATCGACTTCGCTCCCCGCTTCACGGCGGACCGGCTCGGCATCGAGTGGGTCATGCGGGTCGGGACGGCAGCCCAGCCGCAACTGTCGTCGACCCGCACGCACGTGTGGGACCTCGCCGTCCCCGAGCCGTCCGTCCGAGGCCTGCAGGTAAAGCGCACCGCAGAGCGGATGGTCGGCCGCGCGTGGGCCACTGGAGGCCGCACCGACGACGTCGTGATGACGGCTCGGTACGAGAACCCGACACTGACGGCGGCCGGCTACCCGCTGCTCGAGGCGGTCGATTCCTCGCACTCCTCCGTGTCCGTGCAGAGCACCCTCGACGGCTACGCCGCCGAGGCCGCCCGCACCGGCTACAAGCCGATCGAGTTCTGGTCGTTCGAGGTCGACGCAACCGCGACGCCCAGGGTCGGCACGTACCAGGTCGGGGACTACTCCCGCACGAAGATCAAGGGCGACCCGTACGTGCCCGACAACGTCACCGACGGCTACCTGCGCCGCATCGTCGCGATGAGCGGCGACGAGCAGGGCCGCTGGATCAAGGTCACTACCGGGGAGGTGTACTCGCTCGATGCCTGACCCCAGACCAGACGGCGACGGCGCCGGCCAGATGGCGCGGCTGACCAAGGACCAGAGGAAGCGACTTCGCAGCGTCGAGCAGCCGTCCGGCACGATGCTGGCCCGCCTCCTCGAGACGGTTACGAACCGGCTCGCGCAGATCCCCGGGGAAGTGGCCGCCGCGATCGACGCTCAGTCGATGAAGCGGCAGGACATCATCGATCGCGATCAGGCCGTGGCCGACGCCGCGGCCCCGAAGACGCACCAGCACGCCGCGTCCGACCTCACCAGCGGAGGAACCACCGGGACCGGCTTCACCGTCGGCGGAGCGCTCGGCGTCACCGGCGCGATGACCGCCACCGGAGCCGTCCAGGGGCAGAGCGTCCGCGCAACGACAGCCCCGTCGACGAACATCACCGGCACCCGCGTGGCCGCGTGGCTGCAGTCCTCGGACGGGCTCCTCGGCACTGCGTCGTCGTCGGAGCGGTTCAAGACGAACATCCGGCCCGCGAAGCTCGACCCCGCCGCGGTGCTGCGCTTGCAGGTCGTCTACTACCAGTACATCGCCGAGCTCGAGCAGCGCGAGGAGGACCCGTCGTACCGGGTCGCGACGGAGGTCGGTGTCATCGCCGAGCGGCTGCACGAGGCGGGCCTTTGGCAGTTCGTGATCTACGAGCGCGAGGCCGACGGCTCGCTGAAGGTCGACGACGACGGCGACCCGGTGTGCTTCGGCGTCCGGTACGAGCTGCTCGCCCTCGCCCTGATCCCCGTCGCGCAGGCGCAGCAGAAGGAGATCGTCGAGCTCCGCGCCGACGTCGCCGCCATCAATTCGAAGCTCGGCATCGCCTAGCCCCCACGGAGGAACCATGGACACCACCCAACCCGCCGCGAGCGTCCTCGAGATCCTCGTCGGCGACACCCCCGTCATCGTCGCCGACGACGTCGACGAGGTCCCGGCCGCGTTCGCCGAACCCCTCATCGACGGCGAGGACGCCTCGACCGCCCTCGACACCGAGGGGGTGTGACGCGTGACCACCATCGACTCCGCAGCCTTCCTCGCCCGCGCTCGGGCAGCCATCGGCACGAGCATCATCCCGCAGGGCATGTGCCTGAACTTTGTCTGGCGGATGGCCGGCGGGCTCTCGTCCATCGGCAACGCCGTCGGTCGTCTCGACACCGCCTACAACTCGTGGCTGGCTGCCGACGACAAGCACCCCGGCGACCGTCACCCGCCCGCCGGCGTCGCGCTGCACTACGGGCCCTCGCCGACCCGCACCGACCGCAACCGGAACGCCGGCGACGTCACTGTGTCGATCGGTGGCGGCCTGCAGATCGCGACCGACGTCACCGGCGCGCGCGTCGGGATCATGACGATCGCCGCGCGCGAGAAGCAGACGCAGCGCCCGTACCTCGGGTGGACCGGTGACCTCGGCGGCCATGCGTTCTCGGTCGTCAGCGCAACACTCACCCCGGCCGCCGTGGCCGTGGCGATCATCAACAACCCGGAAGGGCAGCACATGTTCATCTTCGACAGCGACAAGGGCCAGATCGGCATGGTCGGCGGTCAGGCGATCCGCCTCAAGGACGCCGCCGAGGTCAACGCACTCGGCCTCGGCGGGGCCAAGATCGTCAAGGTCCCCGTCTCCCTCTACGAGCGCCTCTTCGCGCACGCGTGGGGCTGAGCCGATGATCGCGACCGATCCGAAGCTGAACCAGCGCAGGCTCCGGTGGGAGCGCACGATCTGGATCCTCGACCTCGTGGCCTACGCCGTCATGGCCGTGAACGGCGGCTCGGCGCTGTGGTTCACGTCGCCGTTCGTGCAGGAGGAGATCCGTTTGCCGGCCGTCATCATCTTGTGGGGCGTGCTCATGCTGGCGGGCGGCGCCGGAGGGTTCTTCGGGCGTCTCACGGGCGTGTGGGCCGTCGAGGTCCTGTTCAACGTCTCCGCCTGGTCGGGGGCCGTCTGCTACGCGATCATCATCTTCTCCGCCGTCGCGGGCGGCTCCTCGCTCGTAATCCTCGGCATGGTCGTCCTCGCGTTCATCGGCATGTTCCGCCGGTACTGCGAGCTGCAGATCTTCACCAGCGAGCCGGGGCTCACCACGTTCACCGAGAAGGTGCGGTCGCTGCTCCGCCGCCGCACGGAGTACGTCGTCCGCCGCCAGCACTACTAGGGGGCCCAGTGGTCGACACCACCCTGCTCGTTGCCCTCGGGGGCGGCGCCGGCGTTGCGCTCATGCTGCGCGAGTTCGTGGCCGTCTTCGCCACCATCCGCTCCGGCGTGAGCGCGAAGGAGGGCAAGCGGAAGACCGACATCGTGCAGCAGCGCGACGAGGCGCTCGAGAAGGCCCGCCTCGCCGACGGCCGCGCAGACGACGAGGCGACCAAGCGTCGCGCCTATCAGGAGTACGCGTCGCGCCTGCGACGCCAGCTCATCGAGAACGGGCTGACGCCGGGCGATGAGCCCGACGTCGCCACCACCAGAGCCTGAGGAGGCACCCATGACCGACACCCCCCGACACCTGGCTGTGATCGACGAGCGACCCGCGCTGGCCGAGCTCGGCACGCAGATCGCGAACCCCGTCCGCGCGACCGTCCGCACCGTCGTGCAGGCGCTCGTCGTCCTCATCCCCCTGGTCAACATCGCCGCCGGCGTGCTGATCGACTACCTGAACACGCAGACCGACCTCGTCGTGCCCGCGTGGGCGTTCCTGGTCCTGAACGGCGCGGTCGCGGTGACGTCGTTCGTCATCGGCCTCGTGACCCGCCTGATGGCGACCCCGGCGGTCGACCAGGCCCTGACCCGGTACGTGCCATGGCTCGCCGCGCTGCGGCGTCGGTGACGCCCGTGCTCTGGCTGATCGTGATCGTGGTCCTGATCCTCGTCTACAGCCCCACCCTCGACGCCGTCGACTGACACACGTGACCCCCTGCATGCTCTCCGGAGCGTGCAGGGGGTCGTTCGTGCGTCCGGGCTACTTCTGGCCCCGGCGGTCAACCCACCAGCGGAGGCAGTCCTCGGGGCCGCGGTGACTCGAGTACTTCGCGTCGCCGTCGTAGATCGTCCACCCGTCGTGCGGGTTCCGCGAGACTCCGGTGCCGTTCGGGAAGCCGGGCCGGTCGCAGCGCAGGAAGTAGCTCGACGGGTTCGTGTCGCGCTCCCGCGCCTGCAGCATCCACTCGCCGAGCCGGAACCGCTCGGTTAGGTTCCCGCCCCACTCGGCGACCTGCGCCGCCCACGCCCGCTTGTCTGGTTGCACTGCCATGGCGGGCACCCTACGTCCCGCCGCCGACACCGCGCCTCCCGCACGACTGAGCCCCGCCTGACCTACGTGGTCGGGCGGGGCTCGTTCGTCGTCTCAGCGGGCCTACAGGCCGAGCAGCTTGCGCTTGCCGGCTGCGAACTCCTCGTCCGTGAGGATGCCCTGCTGGTGGAACGCTGCCAGCTTCCCCAGTTCCGCGTTCATGTCGACCGGAGCGGGGGCTGCGGCGGCGGGCGCGGGCGCGGCGTGCACAGGTGTGCCGCTGTAGTTCACGTGCTGCGTGTGCTCGCGTAGGCGGAGCCGCTCACGGGCGTCGTGCGCTGTCTGGTTGATGCGAGCCACGCCTTCGCGGAACTCGGCGATGTCTTCGAGGAGGACGCGCTCCCGGCCTGAGGCACGGTGCGCGATGAGGGTGATACTGCCGACGCCGCGAGCCTTCTGCGTCATCGTCTGGCTGGCGTCGACGTCGTGGATCTCGTGGGTCCGGATCTGCTCGGCCTTGAGCGAGAGGGTGCCGGACTCGAAGAAGAGGTATTCGTCGGTGAGTCGGTAGCGTCCGCCGCCGAAGCCCTTCAACGGCTTGCCGGTGGCAGACCAGAGGACACCGTCTTCAACGGGGGCCATTGTCGTGACGACTCTTTGCGCGATGGCGCCGGTCCTCGAAGGGGTCTTCTGGGCACCTGTGGCTGGCTGCGTGTGTTCCGTCCACTGCTGGCCGTCCCACCACCGGACCGCGCCCTGCGCGTCGTCGTACCAGCCAGCCGCCGTCGTCTGATCACTCATGCGCTCGATCGTAGGTGACCCTCCACATCGATAGGCAGCCCCTATCTGGGCGACGACTGTCGGTGGTCGGAGCGACACTCGTCGCACATGACTGATGACGACCGTGACCTGCTCCGCTTCGAGGACGATCACCCGCGCTGGGACGGCGCGAAGGAGCTCGCCGTGCGCCGGCAGTTCGAGCTGACCCCTGTCCGGTACACGCAGCGGCTCCTGCGGCTGGTCCGCACCCCAGAGGGCGTGGCCGCGTTCCCGATGTTGGCGCACCGCCTCGAGCGGCAGCAGGCCCGCGCGGCCGAGCGGCGCCGGCTACGGACGGCGTGAGGCCCACTGCTATCTGGATGCAATCTGCTCGGACGGGCCCGGAACGGGAAGAGGCCCGGATCCTTGTAGATCCGGGCCTCTGGATGAGCCGCTTTGGGGAATCGAACCCCAGACCTTCTCATTACGAGTGAGACGCTCTGCCGACTGAGCTAAAGCGGCGGATCTCGATCAGATCGAGAACCCGTGCCTCGCGGCACGATCACCAACTGTAGCGGATTCTCAGACCTGTCGCGTCACGACTCGGCCGAGCTCGGCGAACGACGCCTCCATGCGCGCGCGCAGGCCGTAGCGGTGGTCGGTCGCGTGGTCGGCGTCGTCGTCGTCGATCCACTCGCCCCAGGCGTGGCGGAGGGCGGCGATGGCCACGAGGGTGAGGAGGTGGGCGCTGCTGAGGTCGGACTCCTCAGTGGCGTCGTCGGCACGGCCGGGGGCCGTGGCCAGACGACGGGCGACGATGCCCGTGAGGCGCTCCTCGAGCACGCGAGTGGAGGCGATCCGGCGGGCGAGCAGGTCGGGGTGGCTGCGCAGCACCATGCGTCGACGCTGCACCAGGTCGCGGTCGAACGTCGCGGTCACGACGGCCTCGTCGAGGAGGCGGATGAGGCCGTCGATGATCGGCTCGTCGTGCGCCCCGAGGAACCGGTCGAGGGACTCGCCCTCGGGCAGGTCGGGCAGGTCGCCGACGACGGCCTCTTCTTTCGACGTGAAGTAGTTGAAGAACGTGCGGGGCGACACGTCGGCGCGGCGGCTGATCATGTCGACGGTGACGGCCTCGAGTCCCTCCTCGCCGATCAGGTCGAGGACGGAGAGCTGGATGGCCCGTCGGGTGGCCAGGCGCTTGCGCTCACGCAGGCCCGGGGCGGCAGTCGGGTCGGTCATGCCGCCATCTTGCCTCACCTGACCGCGTGTCGGCTGACGGCCACCAGCATGGCCTCGAGCGCCAGCGCCGGGGCCACGTTCGACTCGATCCGTCGACGTGCGACGGCGATCGCGTCCATGACTGCGAGAGTGCTCGCCGGCGTCGAGGCCGCGGTCGCCTCGTCGAGCCGGCCACGGACCGCCTGGTTGATGGGCTCCTCCGCCACCCCGAGGTGCAGCAGGAGGACGTCGCGGTACAGCGAGAGCAGGTCGACGAGGATGCGGTCGATGCCGTCGCGGAGGCTCCGGGTCGCCCGACGCTTCTGGTCGTCCTCCAGCGCGCGGAGCTGGCTGCGGAGGGCAGGGGGCACGGTCCCGCCCGGCTCGACGCCGAGCGACCGGAGGGCGCTCGCGCGTTCTTGGGCGTCACGCTGCTCGGTGATGGCCTTGGCGTCGTCCCCGGCGACGGCGAGCATCGTGGTCGCCGCGTTCACCGCGTCGGACACGCTGCGGATGGCCAGCGCGGTCTCGAGCGTCCGTCGGCGGCGCTCGCGCGCCTCCTCGTCCGTCGCGAGACGGAGCGCCATGCCGATGTGGCTCTGCGCCTCACGGGCCGCCGTGACGGCCGTCTCGTGGTCGATGCCGTCGCGACGCTCGAGCAGGGCGGCCACGTCGGCCACGGTCGGCGTCCGGAGGCGGATGCTGCGGACGCGGGACCGGATCGTCGGGATGAGGTCGGCCTCGCTCGGGGCGCAGAGGATCCACACAGTGCGGGGCGGCGGCTCCTCGAGGGCCTTCAGCAGCAGGTTGCTGGTGCGCTCGGTCATCCGGTCGGCGTCCTCGATGACGACGACGCGGTAGCGGCCGACCGAGGGAGAGAACTGGGACGACGCGACCAGCGACCGCACCTCGTCGATGGTGATGATGATCCGCTCCGTGCTGAGCACGGCCAGGTCGGGGTGCGACCGGGCGTCGACCTGGCGGCTCGTCGCCTCGTCGTCGTGGCCCCGGGACAGCAACGCGGTCGCGAAGGCGTAGGCGAGGTTCGAACGGCCGGAACCGGGCGGGCCGGTGATCAGCCACGAGTGCGTCATCGCCGAGCGGGACGGATCGGCGGAGGCAGCCGCCTTGAGGAGCTCGACGGCGTCGGCCTGGCCGGTCAGGCCGTCCCAGCCGCTCATCGCTCGCTGCTCACTGCTCGGTGAGGAGGTCGGCGACCCTCGCCCGCACGGCCGCCGCGACCTCGGCGACCGGCAGCGTCGCGTCGACCACGAGGAACCGGGCGGGCTCGGCACGGGCGATCGCGAGGTACGAGTCCCGGACCCGGCCGTGGAACGCCGCGGCCTCCGACTCGAGCCGGTCCCAGGACTTCTCGGCAGCGTCGAGGCGCGACCTGCCGACCTGCGGGTCGAGGTCGAGCAGCACGGTGAGGTCAGGCGTCAGTCCGCCGGTCGCCCACACCGACAGCTCGCGCACCTCGTCTCCGCCCAGCACGCGGCCCGCGCCCTGGTAGGCGACGGACGAGTCGACGTACCTGTCCTGCAGGACGACCTCGTCGCGGTCGAGGGCCGGGCGCACGAGAGTCTCGACGTGGTGGGCTCGGTCGGCCGCGTAGAGCAGGGCCTCAGCCCGGGCCGCGATGTGTCCCCGGCGGTGCAGGACGATCTGCCGGAGCTCGAGGCCCAGGTCGGTGCCTCCGGGCTCCCGGGTGCGGACGACACGGCGACCCTGCTCACCGAGCCACGCCTCGAGGAGGGCCGCCTGCGTGGTCTTGCCCGATCCGTCGCCGCCCTCGAGGGTGATGAACAGACCGGCCACTACGAGGCCTCCGGCGCGTCGCCGTCCGTGGCCGCCGCCGTGGCAGCGGCCTTCGCGGCGGCGGGCTTCCTCGCGGCATCCGGCTTCTTGACGGCCGCCGGCTTCGCGGCAGCGGCCCCGGCAGCAGCCGGCTTCGCGGCGGAGGGCTTCTTCGCGGCCGCGGGCTTCTTGGCGGCCGCGGGCTTCTTCGCAGCCGGCTTCTTGGCAGCGGGCTTCTTCGCAGCCGGCTTCTTGGCCGGGCCCTTGGCGCGCTTGTCGGCGAGCAGCTGGATCGCGCGCTCGAAGTCGACCTCCTCGACTGTCTCCCCGCGGGGGATGGTGGCGTTCGTCTCGCCGTCCGTCACGTAGGCCCCGAAGCGGCCGTCCTTGATCTTGATCGGCTTGCCGCTGACCGGGTCGGCCTCGAACTCGGCGAGGGCGCTGCTGGCCCGCTTCGCCCCGTACTTGGGCTGGGCGTAGAGCTCGAGGGCGCCGGGCAGGTCGATCTCGAAGATCTGGTCCTCGCTGGTGAGCGACCGGGTGTCCGTGCCCTTCTTGAGGTACGGACCGTAGCGGCCGTTCTGGGCCTGGATCTCGTCGCCCGTCTCCGGGTCGACTCCGACCGTCCGCGGCAGGTCGAGCAGCGCGAGAGCGGTCTCGAGGTCGATGGTGTCGACGCTCATGCTCTTGAACAGGGACGCCGTCCGCTCCTTGGGGGCGGCCTTCTTCGCCGGGGCTTTCTTGGCGGGCGCCTTCTTCGTCGCGGTGCCGTCCGTGGCGGCAGGTGCGGCGGTGGCGGTCGCCGCCTCGACGACCTCGCCGGTGGCGGGGTCCGCAGCGATCTCCTCCGGGGTGCGCTCGGTCACGTACGGACCGAAACGGCCGTCCTTCGCGAGCACCTCCTTGCCGGACTCGGGGTTGACGCCGACGACGCGGTCGCCGATGACGGGAGCGTCGATGAGCTCACGGGCGCGGGCCGGCGTCAGCTCGTCCGGCGCCATGTCCTCGGGGACGTTGACCCGGCGGGGGGTCTCGGGGTCGTCGCCCGGAGCCTCGAGGTAGGGGCCGTAGCGCCCGATGCGCAAGGTGAGCCCTTCGCCGAGCGGGATGGAGTTGATGTCCCTCGCGTCGATCTCACCCAGGTTGTCGATCACCTTGCGGAGCCCGCGGTGCGTGTCGTTGCCGAAGTAGAAGCCGTTGAGCCAGTCGACCCGGTCGGCGTCGCCGCCGGCGATGAGGTCGAGGTCGTCCTCCATGCTGGCCGTGAAGTCGTACTGGACCAGGTCGCCGAAGTACTCCTCGAGCAGCCGGACGACGGAGAACGCGATCCAGTTCGGCACGAGGGCCGTGCCCCGGGGCGTGACGTAGCCGCGGTCGACGATGGTCGACATGATGGCGGCGTACGTCGACGGCCGCCCGATCCCCAGCTCTTCGAGCGTCTTGACGAGGCTCGCCTCGGTGTAGCGCGGCGGCGCGCTCGTGTCGTGCCCCTTCGCCTCGATCTCGTCGAGGGTGAGCTGCTGGCCCTCCGTCAGCGGCGGGAGCTTGGCCTCGGCGCTGTCGGCCGCGCCGTGTCGGTCTTCGTCGCGACCCTCCTCGTACGCGTTCAGGAAGCCGCGGAAGGTGATGACGGTGCCGGTGGCGACGAACTCGGCCGCCGTGCGGGCGGCCCCCTCGGCGGACACGCCCGCGACGGCGGTCTGCGTCGTCGCCGTCACGACGACGGAGGCCGTCGAGCCCTTGGCGTCGGCCATCTGCGAGGCGACGGTGCGCTTCCAGATGAGGTCGTAGAGCTTCCAGTCGTTGCCCCTCAGGGTCGACTGCATGTCGCTCGGCGTGCGGAACGTGTCGCCGGAGGGGCGGATCGCCTCGTGCGCCTCCTGGGCGTTCTTGCTCTTGCCCGTGTAGACGCGGGGCTTCTCGGGCACCGTGTCGGCACCGTACAGGGAGGCGGCCTGGGACCGGGCGGCGTTCGTCGCCTGCTGCGAGAGCGACGGCGAGTCGGTGCGCATGTAGGTGATGTGCCCGTTCTCGTACAGCGACTGGGCGACGCTCATCGTCTGGCGGGCGGAGAACCGCAGCTTGCGGGCGGCCTCCTGCTGCAGGGTCGACGTCGTGAACGGGGCGGCGGGACGGCGCGTGTAGGGCTTCGACTCGACCGACGAGACGACGATGTCGACGCCCGACGCCTGGAGCGCACGGGAGAGCGCCCCGGCCGAGGCCTCGTCGAGCGCGACGGCCTGCCCCTTGGGCTGGCCGCGGTCGTCGAAGTCCCGACCGCTCGCGACCCTGGTGCCGTCGACCCGCACGAGGCGGGAGGAGAAGGGCAGCGCGTCGGCGGCAGGCTCGAAGGTGGCGGTGAGGTCCCAGTAGGAGGCGGAGACGAACGCGAGCCGCTCGCGCTCGCGGTCGACGACGAGGCGGGTCGCCGCCGACTGCACGCGACCGGCCGAGAGGCCCGGACCCACCTTGCGCCAGAGGACCGGCGAGACCTCGTAGCCGTAGAGGCGGTCGAGGATGCGGCGGGTCTCCTGGGCGTCCACGAGAGCCGTGTCGAGCTCGCGGGTGTTCTCCTGGGCCTTCTGGATCGCGTCCTTCGTGATCTCGTGGAAGACCATCCTCTTGACGGGGACCTTCGGCTTCAGCTCCTGCAGCAGGTGCCACGCGATGGCCTCGCCCTCGCGGTCCTCATCAGTCGCGAGGTAGAGCTCGTCCGCGCCCTTGAGCGCACGCTTGAGCTCGGAGACCGTCTTCTTCTTCGCGTCGGAGACGACGTAGTAGGGCTCGAAGCCGTTCTCGACGTCGACGCTGAACTTGCCGAGCGACCCCTTCTTGAGCTCGGGGGGCAGGTTCTTGGGCTCGACGAGGTCACGGATGTGCCCGACGGAGGCGAGCACCTCGTAGCCGCTGCCGAGGTACTGCCCGATCGTCTTGGCCTTCGCGGGCGACTCGACGATGACCAGTTTCTTCGTGCCTGGCACGGGACTCCTTGCTTCGGGGAACGTCTGTACCCGATCTCGAGGACCGGTCAAGTGGTCGGAGGCGGGCGGTCCTCCCGCCGTCCCTGACACGGGACCGACGGATCGTGCGCTGCCGACAGGCACACCATACACACACCCTCCGGCGCACCGGCTCACGGCCCGGGGCCCGTCCGGCGCCCTGCGGAGGGCGGCGGTCCCGCCGTCGCCGAGGCGCGCACGGCGACCCCGAGCAGGGGCGCCGACCCTGTCACGACGACCGTCACGACGAGCCCGTCGACGTCGCAGGAGGAGAGCTCGACCGTGTTCGCCCGAGCCAGCGACGCTGCCACGGAACACGGCCCGCCGCCGCCCGTGACCAGCCCGGCGGCGGCGTCCGCGGCGGCCAGGGCGGAGGCGTCCGCGGCGCCCGCCACCCTGCTGCGCTCAGCGAGCGCCTGCGTCCCCGCGAGGGCCGCCGCGGCCAGGACCGCGACCACGACGACGGCCGAGACCGAGAAGACGGAGGCGCTGCCCGCGTCGTCGTCATCGGTCCGGCCGGCCACGGCCGTCCCCTCTCTCCCCCTCGTCTCTCCTCGCCGCCTCATCCGCCGGCGGCCGGCGCGCAGCTGCGGGCCCGCAGGGTGACGACGCCGGACAGGGGCCCGAGGGAGACTGCCCTGGCCACCGTGAGGCAGACGATCGTGCCCTCGATGGACGCGCTGCTCTCGGCACCCGGCGCCAGCGCGGCCAGCGTCGCCGAGACGGAGTCGACGTCTCCCCTCGCCGTCTGCCGGGCGGCCACCGCGGCGGCGTCGGCAAGCCGGACGGACTGTGCTGAGGCCCCGACCGCCCCGACGGCCAGCGCGACGACCGCGAGGACGGCGGGAAGGACGACCGCGAACTCGGCCGTGACGCTCCCGGTGTCGCGGAGGACCCTGCTCACCGTGTCTCAGCCGACCGACAAGGCCGAGCGCACGAGGTCGCTCAGGACCCCGCGCACCTCGTCCGACCGCATGATCACGACCAGGAGCCCCGCGAAGCCCACGGCGGCCATGATCACGATCGCGTACTCCGCCGTGGCGGCCCCGTCCTCCGACAGCCACCGCCTCCTGGCCCGGGAGGCGCGGTCGGCCCGCCCGGCAGCGTGGACGGGTACGGGTACGGGGACGGGAACGCGCGGGAAGGTACGGTCGTCGGCGGTGGTCGTGGTCGTGGGGCTCGTGCTCATGTGCTGCTCTCTCTCGTCGGTGGCGACCACGTGTCGTGGTCGGGAGCGAGTCTCCGACGACGGGGCATGCTGCCGCCGACCGCGCCGCGCCTCCTGGGCACGGACGGTCAGAGGACGTCGGCTGTGGAGGAGAGGAGCGCGACGACGAGCGGGACGACCCCCACCACGAGGAACGCCGGCAGCACGCAGGCACCCAGGGGCAGCATCAGGGTCGATCCCAGCCTGGACGCCGCTGAGCGCGCCGCCGTCGTCGCGTCGAGACGGCGCTCCGCGGCCGCCGCGCGCAGCAGCGCGCCCGCCGGGGCTCCCGCTCGCCGCGAGAGCTCCAGGACCGTCTCTCCGCCCCCGTCGTCCTCGGCGCCGGCTGCCGGGCTGTCCCGACAGGCCTCGTCGACGAGGTCGAGCCCGCCCTGCCAGGACCCGCCCCCCGAGACGGCCACGGCGAGGAGCTCGAGGCGGAGGCCCGGCACGGAGGCGCTCGGGACGGCCGAGCGCACCAGCCGACCGTTCCAGGCACGGGCGGCGAGGACGAGAGCCCCTCCCGTCACGAGACAGCCCCAGCCCACCGGGCTGCCGAAGAGCACCGAGGCGGTGTCGAAGCCGAGCCCCAGGGAGAAGAGGAGACCCACCGGGGGGAGGGCGAGGACGATCCGCCCGGTCGAGCGCGGGCCGCTCAGCGCCACCTCCACCTCGCGTCGAGCGGCGTCGGCCTGGCGGAGGGCGGCCACGAAGCTGCCCAGGCACTCGGCCAGCGGAGCCCCGCTCCGCTCGGCCACGTGCCAGGCGCAGGCGACCTGGGCCCACTCGACCGCGTGCCGCTCCCCGTCCCGGGCCGTGCCGAAGGGCCGGTGCTCGAGGGCCTGCCGCAGGGACGCCGACACGAGGATGCCCTCGTCCGCGCAACGGCCGACGTGGGACGCCACGGCACGGACGGGCCCGTCAGGCTCGGCCTCGCCCACGTGCCTCCAGGCGGACGCTGGCGTGACGCCGGCCGAGAGGAGGACGGCGAGTCGATCGACGACGGTCGCCGCGGGGGTGGGCGGAGGTCGACGACGCCCCCGCCCGGTCACCGGCCCCGTCGGCCGCCGGCGTCGGCGCCGACGAGGCCCTCCCGGGCCGTGAGCTCGCCCGACGCCGACGTGCCGAGGCTGCCGATGACGGCCAGCCGCCTCCGTCCGCCTGCCCGGTCGAGGTGGAAGACGGCGTCGAGAGCGCTGACGGCCTGGCGTGCCAGGGCCGTCGGCGCGAGACCGGCGACCGCCCCGAGCGCCTCGAGACGTGCGGGGACGTCTGCGAGGCCGTTCGCGTGCAGGGTCCCGGCCCCGCCGTCGTGTCCGGTGTTCAGCGCCGACAGGAGGTCGCGGACCTCGACTCCACGGACCTCCCCCACGACGAGGCGGTCGGGACGCATGCGGAGCGCTTCCCGCAGCAGCCGCGCGAGGTCGACGCCGCCCACCCCCTCGAGGTTCGGCTGGCGGGCCTCGAGCGAGACCACGTGGGGATGGACGACGCGGAGCTCGGCCACGTCCTCGACGGTGACGATGCGGTCGCCCGGCGACGCCGCCGACAGCATGGCCGCCAGGAACGTGGTCTTGCCGGTGCCTCCCGCGCCCGTCACGAGCACGTTGGCTCGTCGGTCCACGCACGACCGGACGACGCCCTCGTCGGCGTCGGCGAAGAAGCCGGCCCGGCTCAGGTCGTCGAGCGTCGGGGGCACGGCCCGGGGGAAGCGGATGGACAACGCCGTGCCGGATGTCGAGATCGGCGGCAGGACGACGTGCACGCGCACGCCGCCCGGGAGCCGTACGTCGACGCACGGGCTCGCTTCGTCGACGTGGCGCCCTCCCCGGGCGACGAGCCGCACGGCGAGGTCGCGCACGGCCGCCTCGGAGAGGTGGACGCGCGGCTCGGGGCGTGCGCCGCCTCCCCGGTCGACCCACGTGCCCGCCCCGCCCGTGACGAAGACGTCCGTCACGCCGGGGTCGTCCAGGAGGGGAGCGAGCGCTCCCAGCCACGACCTGTCGACCCGAGGGCTGTGTACCCCGTTCGCGACTTGTGTACCCCATCTCGCGGCGGCACCCGGCGGGGCCGCCGCGACGAAGCGCCCGGGCTCCGAGGCGAGGGCGACGAACGGGTGGTCGGGGGTGAGGCCCGGGGTGGGGGCGGGAGGCGCTCCGGTCATGTCCGGACGCTAGCTGCCCGGCACGATCAAGACAGACAGGGCTGTGCATCCTGGGGAAGAAGACCAGGCGGCACGCGCTGGGGAGGAATCACCCGGGTGATCGTCGGACGATCCACCGGGAAAAAAGAGGGGCGGCACCAGTTGGGGGGAACTGGTGCCGCCACGGCAGCGCTGGATCGGGGGGAATCGCTCGCGCTGCACACCGGGGTTGAATCCGGACGAATCCACTGTACCCCACGGAGGCGGACGGGTGCCAGCATCGCGCCCGTGTCCGGTCCGGGCGCTTCGCTCTCCGGCCAGGCCCCTGGCCCGGGCGGCGGCGCGGCCCGGAGTAGTCTCGCTCGGGGCGCGAGGCGCCCGCATCCGCAACGACGCGAGAGGACGACGATGGTCGACCGCCAGGACTCCCCCACCAGCCCCGCCACGGACGAGGAGGTGCTGCAGTCCCCGTCCGCGGCCGCCTTCCCCCCGTCGCCCGACTTCGCCGCGCGGGCCGTGGCCGGAGCCGAGCTCGTCGAGTCGGCCGCCGCCGACAGGCTGCTCTTCTGGGGCGACCAGGCGCGTCGGCGACTGTCCTGGGACGTCGAGCCGACGGAGACCCTCGACTGGTCGGGAGCGCCCGTGGCCCGCTGGTTCGCCGACGGTCGCCTCAACGTCGCGTACAACTGCCTCGACCGGCACGTCGAGGCCGGGCACGGCGACCGCGTCGCGCTCCACTGGGAGGGCGAGCCGGGCGACAGCAGGTCGGTCACCTACGCCGAGCTCACCTCCGAGGTGAGCAGGGCCGCGAACGTCCTCGCCTCGATGGGCGTCGCGGCCGGCGACCGCGTCGTCATCTACCTGCCCCAGGTCCCGGAGGCGGTGGTCGCCATGCTCGCCGTGGCCCGGCTCGGCGCCGTCCACAGCGTGGTCTTCGGCGGCTTCAGCGCCGAGAGCCTCCGAGCCCGCATCGACGACGCGCAGGCCGTGCTCGTCATCACCGCGGACGGCGGGTGGCGGAAGGGCTCCGTGGCCCCCCTCAAGCCCGCCGTCGACGCCGCGCTCGCCGTCGGGGGCGAGTCCAGCGTCCGGGACGTGCTCGTCGTCCGCCGCGGCGGGAACGACGTCGGGTGGGTCGACGGGCGTGACCGGTGGTGGCACGAGGCACTCGAGGGCGTCTCCGACCATCACGAGCCTGAGTCCTTCGAGGCGGAGCACCCCCTGTTCATCCTGTACACGAGCGGGACCACCGGAAAGCCCAAGGGCATCCTCCACACCTCCGGCGGCTACCTGACGCAGGTCGCGACCACCCACGCGACGGTCTTCGACCTCCGTCCGGAGACCGACGTGTGGTGGTGCACCGCGGACGTGGGCTGGATCACGGGCCACAGCTACGTCGTCTACGGGCCGCTCGCGAACGGCGCCACCCAGGTGCTCTACGAGGGCACGCCCGACTCCCCCGCGCCGGGCCGGTGGTGGGACATCGTCGAGAAGTACGGCGTCTCGCTCTTCTACACGGCCCCCACCGCGATCCGCGGCTTCATGAAGGCCGGCCGCGAGATCCCCCAGGCACGTGACCTGTCGTCCCTGCGCCTGCTCGGGTCGGTGGGGGAGCCGATCAACCCGGAGGCGTGGCTCTGGTACCGGGAGGTCATCGGCGCGGGCAGGACGCCGATCGTCGACACCTGGTGGCAGACGGAGACGGGGGCGATCATGATCTCCCCCCTGCCCGGGCTCACGTCGACCAAGCCGGGTGCGGCGCAGACGCCGCTGCCGGGGATCACGGTGGACGTCGTCGACGACCACGGCACCTCCGTGGCCGACGGGGAGAGCGGCCTGCTCGTCGTCGCCGAGCCCTGGCCGTCGATGCTCCGGGGCATCTGGGGCGACCCTGAGCGCTACGCGGAGACGTACTGGAGCCGCTTCGGCGACCGCTACTTCGCCGGCGACGGCGCACGCCGCGACGAGGACGGCGACATCTGGCTGCTCGGCCGCGTGGACGACGTCATGAACGTGTCCGGCCACAGGCTCTCGACGGCGGAGATCGAGTCGGCGCTCGTCTCGCACCCCATCGTCGCCGAGTCGGCCGTCGTGGGCGCGGCGGACGAGACCACCGGCCAGGCCGTCGTGGCCTTCGTCGTGCTGCGCAACAAGAAGAAGAAGAGCCTCACCCCCGAGGAGGCGGCGGTCGCCCTGAAGGCGCACGTCGCGCAGCAGATCGGCGCGATAGCCCGGCCCCGCTCGATCGTGCTCGTGGACGAGCTGCCCAAGACGCGCTCCGGCAAGATCATGCGGCGCCTCCTCCGCGACGTCGCCGAGGGACGCGAGGTCGGCGACACGACCACCCTGGCCGACTCGGCCGTCATGACGGTGATCTCGGCGGAGATGCGCTGACGGACGAGGCCCCGAGACGCGACGCCGGCCCCGCGCTCGTCCCGGGGCCTCGGGCCCGGCGTCGATCAGGCGGTCGGCACGACCTCGAGCAGGAGCTCCACCTCGACCGGGGAGTCGAGGGGCAGGACGGCGACGCCGACGGCGCTCCGCGCGTGGACGCCGACCTCGCCGAAGATCTCGCCCAGCAGCTCGGACGCCCCGTTGAGCACGCCCGGCTGACCGGAGAACGCCGGGTCGGACGAGACGAACCCGGTGACCTTCACGACCCGCACCACGTCGTCGAGCGAGCCGAGCACGGAGGCGGCGGCGGCGAGTGCGTTGAGGACGCAGGTCGCGGCGAGCTCGCGGGCGAGCGCGGGGGCGACGAGCCCCGGACCGTCGCCCACCTTGCCGACCGCGGGCAGCGCGCCGTCGACGAAGGGCAGCTGCCCCGCCGTGTACACCGACGTCCCGACCCGGACGGCCGGCACGTAGATGCCCGCGGGGGCCGCCACCGTGGGGAGGGCGAGGCCCAGCTCGGCGAGGCGGTCGTCGACGCCGGCCACTACGCCTCCTGCTTCTGGCGCTTCAGCCAGGCGACGGGGCCGCCCTCAGGGCCCTGGGTCACCTGGACCAGTTCCCAGCCGTCGCTCCCCCAGTTGTTCAGGATCGCGGTGCTGTTGTGCACCATGAGCGGCGTGGTCATGTACTCCCAAAGGACCATTTGTGGTTCCTGTCAGCTCGGATGTCAGCGGTGTCACTTACCCTGATCTTATGTCTGCCCAAAAATCGAAGCCCACGTCCGTCATCGGGGCGCTCTTCGGGTTCGTCGGCTTCAGCGTCCTGGCCGGCCTCCTCGTGACCATCGGGGTGACCCCTGCCATCGCGGTCGCCGGCATGACGGCCTCGAGCACGATCGGGGTCTTCGAGTCGATCCCCGAGTACATCGAGATCGGCAAGCTGCAGCAGCGCAACACGCTGTACGCCAACCAGGGCGGGCAGCCCGTCCCCTTCGCGACGCTCTACAGCGAGAACCGCGTCGAGCTCAAGTGGGACCAGGTCTCGCAGTCCCTCAAGGACGCGGTCGTCGCCGGCGAGGACCGCCGGTTCTACGAGCACGGCGGCGTCGACGTCACCTCTCTCGTCCGCGCTGGCGTCGGCTCGCTGGGCGGCGGAGAGCTCGGGGCGAGCGGCGGCGGCTCGACGCTGACGATGCAGCTGGTCCGCAACATCCGGATCGCGCAGTCCCAGCTCATCGCCGACCCGGACGAGAAAGAGGCGGCCTACAAGGACGCGATCAAGACCACCATCGACCGCAAGCTCGAGGAGATGAAGTTCGCGATCGGGCTCGAGAAGAAATACACGAAGGACGAGATCCTCCTCGCGTACCTCAACATCGCCTACTTCGGAGACCAGACCTACGGCGTCCAGGCCGCCTCCCAGCACTACTTCAACAAGAACGCCAGCGACCTGAACACGCAAGAGGCGGCGAGCCTCATCGCGATCGTCCAGTACCCGGACACGCGCAACCTGTCGACCCCGGAGAAGTACGAGGGCAACAAGGCTCGTCGCGACGTCATCCTCAAGTCGATGTACGCCGAGGGATTCATCGACAAGCCCACGGAGGAGGCGTCGCTCGCGTCCGACATCGCCAGCTACGTCGTGCTCACGGCTCCGACGCAGGGATGCGCGGCGGTCACGGCCCCCGGCGCCCAGTACTTCTGCGACTACGTCAAGAAGAACATCAAGAACCTCGCAGTCCTCGGCTCCACCGAGGAGGAGCGGCTCGCGAACTGGAACACGGGCGGGCTGAACGTCTACACGACGCTCGACCTCGACCTGACGGCGAACGCCAAGGGCCAGCTCGACCAGTGGGCCCCCGCCAGCGAGACCAGGGTCCGTCTGGGCAGCGTGGTGAACTCGGTCGAGGCCGGGACCGGCCGCATCATCGTCATGACGCAGAACACGACCTTCTCCGAGCTCGACACCGGTGACCGGACGCAGACGTCGGTCAACTTCAGCACCGATCGAGACTACGGCGGGTCGACCGGCTTCCAGCCCGGCTCGACGTTCAAGCCCTTCACCCTGATCGACTGGATCGAGCAGGGGCACGGCATCACCGAGTCCGTCGACGCGACGCCGCGCACCTTCTACCTGAAGGCGGGCGGTGAGAGGCAGGGCGGCTGGGCCCCGAAGAACGATGCAGGTGAGAAGCCGGGCCAGATGGCCGTCACCACCGCGACCGCCCAGTCCGTCAACACCGCCTACGCCGCGATGGCGTCGAAGCTCGACCTCAACGACATCCGGGGTGTCGCTCAGCGCCTCGGCGTGCACCGTGCCGACGGCGGCGAGCTGAGCAACTTCTCCTCGTCCATCCTCGGCACGGCCGACGAGATCGCCCCGTTGACGATGGCGACCGCATACGCGGCCATCGCCGCCGGCGGCAAGTACTGCGCGCCGATCGTGGTCGACAACATCGTGAACGACGACGGCGTGGCCCTGGGCGGCCAGCCGCAGGAGTGCTCGCAGGCCGTCGAGCCCGAGGTGGCCGCGGCCGCCGCGAAGGCCATGTCCGGCCTGTGGTCGAACGGCACCGGTCGAGGCGCGCTCCCCGGCGACGGCTTCGAGGAGATCGGCAAGACCGGAACGACCGACAAGAAGGAGTCCATCTGGATCATCGGCGCGACGACGAAGCTCGCGACCGCTGTCTGGCAGGGCAACTGGACCGGCCCGAAGGTCAACCTGCGTCAGATCGGTTCGCCGATCAAGGGCGGCAACTACGCCGCGACACGGGCCCAGCTGTTCAAGGCAGTGCAGACCGTGAACAACACGAAGTACCCTGGCACGGACTTCCCCGAGGCCAACTCCCGGATCGTGCGAGGCTCTGGCGTGTCGATCCCCGAGCTGTCCGGCAGCAGCGTCAGCGCCGCCCAGACGATGCTGAAGGGCCTCAAGCTGGTCTACGCGGACGGCGGCACCCAGCCGTCCGCGCTCCCAGCAGGCCAGGTCGTGGCCAGCGATCCGGTCGCCGGCACCGTCCTCTCGAAGGGCGCCACCGTCAGGGTCTTCACCAGTGACGGCTCCGGCGCCGCGGCGGTCCCTGACGTGACCGGGCAGAGCATCGCCAACTCCAAGACGGCGATCGCCGCGGCCGGCTTCTCAGCCGACAAGGTCGCCGTGACCGGGTTCGCCGCAGGCGACGGGAAGAACCAGTGTCGCGTGACGGCGACGGACCCCGCCGCGGGGACCTCCGTCGCGAAGGACTCCGCCATCGGGCTGACCCTGTACGGCAACCCGCAGGGCGCCGATCCGGGTGGCTGCAAGTGACGCCTCTCCCCCTCGGCAGGGCGACGGCCGCGACCGCACTGGCGGGCGCGGCCGTCGGCCTGGGTGCCCTCGCCTGGGGCAGCCTCGTCGAGCGCAACCGGTTCACCGTCCGACACGAGGTGCTGAACGTCCTCGAGGCCGGCTCCCGTCCGCTGACCATCCTGCACCTGAGCGATCTGCACCTGGCCCCGTGGCAGACCGAGAAGCAGGAATGGGTGCGTGGGCTGGCCGTCTACGAACCGGACCTCGTCGTCAACACGGGTGACAACATCGGTCACGTCGACGCCCACGCAGCCCTGGAGCACACCCTCGAGCCGTTCCGCGGGGTGGCCGGCGTCTTCGTCAACGGCTCGAACGACTACTACGGGCCGGTCCCCAAGAACCCGTTCGCCTACTTCGGCGGCCCCAGCGGCGTCACCCGAACCCCCACGCCCCTCGACATCGGCCGGATGGAGTCGTTCTTCGCCGACCTCGGGTGGCTCGACCTCAACAACGCCGCCCGGGCGATCGAGATCAGGGGGTCTCGCCTCGAGCTGTTCGGCGTGAACGACGCACACCGTGGCTGGGATCGTCTCGACCGCCTCCCCGGAGCGCTCGACGACCTGCGGGAGAACGTCCGTTGGCACGACGACCGTCGGGGACCTGACCCCATCAGCATCGGAGTGACCCACGCGCCATACCAGCGCGTGCTCAACTCTTTCGTCAACAACGGGGCCGACGTCATCTTCGGAGGGCACACGCACGGCGGCCAGGTCCGCGTGCCCGGCTACGGCGCGCTCGTCACGAACTGTGACGTGCCCCGGGGCAAGGTCAGCGGGCTCAGCACCTGGAGCCACGCGCGCAAGACCGCCCATCTCGAGATCTCCGCCGGCCTCGGGACGTCGATCTACGCACCGGTCCGCTTCGACTGCCGTCCCGAGGCGGTCGTCATGACGCTCACGGCCTGACCAGGGCTGACGGGGTCGGGTGGTGCGAGCGGGTCCAAAGATCCGCTATCCTTGTCAGGTTGCTCCACTCGGCCCCCGGGCCGAGCGACACCTCGGGGTGTGGCGCAGCTTGGTAGCGCGCCTCGTTCGGGACGAGGAGGTCGTGGGTTCGAATCCCGCTACCCCGACGAGATGTGAAAAGGCCAGACCCTTCGGGTCTGGCCTTTTCTCATGTGCCTGCTGGTGGGGCGGTCCCCGCCCGCCACACGAAGGCCAGACCCTTCGGGTCTGGCCTTTTCTCATGTGCCTGCTGGTGGGGCGGTCCCCGCCCGCCCCACGAAGGCCAGACCCTTCGGGTCTGGCCTTTTCTCATGTGCCTGCTGGTGGGGCGGTCCCCGCCCGCCCCACACCGAACGAAAACGCCAGACCTTCCGGGCCTGGCTTTTTCTCGTGCGCGTGTCGGTGGGGCGGTCCTGGCCCGCCTCAGGACGGCACCTGGGCCCTCGGGTCAGGCGAGGCGGCCGTCGCTCTCGGCGAGGTAGCAGGCGCCGCAGAGCGACTCGTACGTGACCTCTCGGCCGTCGATGGCGACCTGGTCACCGTCGAAGACGAAGCGGTCGCCGACCTTGCGCGCGTTGAAGACCGCCTTGCGGCCGCACCGACAGATGGTCTTGAGCTCCTCGAGCGAGTGCGCCACCTCCAGGAGTCGGCGACTGCCCGGGAACGCGATCGTCCGGAAGTCGGTCCTGATGCCGTACGCGAGGACGGGGACGCCCTCGAGCACTGCGATGCGCAGCAGGTCGTCCACCTGGACCGGAGTGAGGAACTGCACCTCGTCGACGAGCAGGCACGACAGGTCGGTCCCCGTCTCAGCCCGGACGCGCTCCCGCGAACGGCAGAACACCTCCCGCACGTCGTCGTCGGGAGCGAACGTCACGTCCACGGGCCGGGTGACGCCCAGCCGGGAGACGATCGCGTCGTCGCCCTTGGTGTCGACCCGCGGCTTGGCCAGCAGGACGCGCTGACCGCGTTCCTCGTAGTTGTACGCGGCCTGGAGCAACGCCGTGCTCTTGCCGCTGTTCATCGCGCCGTAGCGGAAGTACAGCTTCGCCACTACTGCAGGTAGCCGTCCTCCGCCGCGCGACGGATCAGCTCGGACTTCTTGCTCGCGGGCCTGTTGGCCTTCGCGTACTTCTCGCGGACCCGACGGAGGTAGGTCTTCGCCGTCTCGTACTGCACGTTCATCTGGGCGGCGACCTCGTTGGTGCTGAAGCCGGACACGTAGAGACGGAACGCCTCCGACTCGCCCGCGCTGAGCTTCGGGCGGCTCTGGTTCGCGGCCCCCACCGGCAGCGGGCGCCAGTCGCGCTGAGGCGACGCGTCACGAGCCACGCCCATGACCTGGCGGGCCGCGTCCATCACCTCGCGCATCGGCAGCGCCTTCGAGAGGAACGCCGACGCACCCGCGTCGAGCGCGCGCTCACGCGACTCGCGCGTGTCGAGGCTCGACAGCACGATCACCTTGGCGCCGGCGGCGCGGCACGTGCGGACCCGGGCCTCGATGGAGACCGGCTCCTTCAGCTGGAAGTCGAGGAAGACGAGGTCGGTCGGGAAGTTGTCGCTGTGCACGAGCTGCAGCCAGGTGTGCGCCGTGAGGACCAGGTCGAAGTCGTAGGCGTTGACGTTGATCCAGCTCGACAGGCTGTCGAGCAGGACCTCGTGGTCGTCGAGGATGGCGAGGCGGACGCGACGGGTCGCGGGCCCCTCGGAACCGGGCCCGACGGTGCTCCACGACGGGGCAGCGGCTGGCCGGCCGAAGCCCGGACGGAGGGACGAGCGGCCGCTCGGCTCAGTGCTGGTCATAAGAAAACCTTAGTGTCAGGAGGGGCGGGGCGGGATCGACCTGCAGGTCGTCGAAGACGATCCGCACGACGGCGAGGTAGGGCGCGAAACGGTGGCGGACGGCGGACTCGGACGAGGCGGTGGCGACGCTGATGCGGGCCTCGACCCGCTCCTCCTCGGCGTCCAGCCCCTGCTCGAGCTCGATGCGGACGGTGTCGGGCAGCACGGCGTCGCTCTCGCCGAAGGCGACGAGCAGGGCCCGCAGCGACGTGCGGTGCGCGGCCGTCATCCGGCCAGCTGCCCGGCCGACGTCGACGACGACCCCGGACACGCGGGTGGCGGGGTCGGCCAGCACCTGCTCGAGCCAGCTGCGGTCCGCCTCGGCGACCATGGTGCTGCGGAGGTCGGCGCTGATGCGGCGGGCCCGCTCGACATCCGCCTCCGTGACGACGCCCGCGGCGACGACCTCGCCGAAGAACGGCGCGACGTCGCGGTTGAGGATGGTCACCCTGTCCTGCTGCACGCTCCGGGCGACGCTCGAGCGGAACTCGTCCGCGCTAGCCTGACGAGCCGAGGAGGCGCCCGCGATCCATCGCTCCACCAGCGTCGTGAAGGCGGCCGAGAACGACGCCCCGGCGAGCGAGAGCGCCAGCACCGGGGTCACGGCGACCACGACGAACACCAGGACGGGGACGTCGGTGAGGAACGCCTCCCTCTCGACGAGCACGATCGCCGTGAGGACCACGGCCGACGCCAGCCCCGCCGCCACGAGGTCGAGCGCGGGCCGGTACGGTGCGAGGCCCACGAGGAGCAGCCCGACGGCGAGGGAGGCCCAGTCGTCGCGGACCATGGAATTGTGGCCCGCGGAGGCGACGGCGGCGAGGACGGCGGCGAGGGCACCGAGCGCGACCACGCCCGCGACCGACCACCGGGTGAGCGGTGCCCGGAGCGGACTCGACGCGAGCACCAGGACGACCCCGGCCGCCACGAGCGCCGCGAGGGCCCCGACGGCAGCAGCGGGCATCACGATCTCGTCGCGCGTGAGGACGGTCGACGCCGTCGCGTAGACGACCGCCGCGACCGCGGCGAGCGCCGTGACGGGGCGGGAGCTGAGGGCGCCGAGCGGATCGACCTGCTGCGGGCTGCGGCGGGTCACGGTGCTCCCCCGCCGGCTGTGCGGGACGCCAGGTCGACGGGGCCGGGACCGGCGGCGATCGGGCCGGCCTCCGTCGCCGCACCAGGCGGGACGACCGACTCGGCCGGCGCGACCGGGACGCGGAGCATGACCGACGTGCCGCTGCCGGGCGAGGACCAGATCTGCGCCGAGCCCCCCACGCGCCTCGTCCTGGCCTCGACCGAGTTCTTGAGGCCGAGCCTGTCGGGCGCCGTGGCCGCGGCGTCGAAGCCGACCCCGTCGTCGATGACCATCACCGTCAGGTCGACGCCGTCGCCGTACACGACGACCTCGGCACGATCGGTGCCGCTGTGCACGGCGACGTTGGTGAGGCACTGGGCCACGGCGAGGCCCAGGGCGCGGCACACCGCGGGCGCGAGCCGCGTCACGGAGCCGAGGTCTCCCGTGACGCCGACCTCCAGCCCGCCCTCGCGCGCCCGTGCGACGGCGAGGCCCAGCTCGGACGTCGTCCAGTCGCCCGGCCCGGTCGTCGGGGAGGCCGGGGCCGGGGCCGTGGTCTCGTCCACGAGCCACTCCTGGCCGACGAGCACCTCGAGGTCGGTCGCCATCGACGCCGCGGTCGCCGGGTCGAGCGGGCCGGGCCCGCCGGCCGTGATGGAGGCGAGGTGGTTCAGCACCGTGTCGTGCAGCAGCGCGGACGCCTGCTGTTCCACGTCGTGGCGGATGGCCTGCTTCTGCTGGTCGAAGGCCGCCCGGTGCAGGCTCGGCTGGGCACGGCCGACCCGTCCCCGTGCGAGCAGGGACGACGTCGCCGTCACGGACACGAGGAGCCACGCGAAGAGGACCGCGACGTCGAGACGCGGCGTCGCGCCGGTCTGCCACGTCGCCAGCTGCGTGACCAGCTCTCCCAGGGCGAAGCCCGCGGTGGCCCAGAGCAGGCTGCCCCGGGAACGCAGCCCGCTGCCGCCGACCATGACGAGGGCGATCTTCGGCAGGGAGAGCGAGAAGGCGTCCGACGCCTGGACCGCCGGGATCTGAGCGAACAGGGTCACGGCGTACCAGTAGAGGCACGCCGAGCCGATGGCGAGGTACGCGAGCACGGCGGTCGTGCTGCGGAACCGCTCGACGACGAAGAGCATGCCGAGCATCGGCAACAACGCCACGAGGGCAGGCCAGAGCAGGTACGACGGCTCGGCGACCTGGTTCACGATCAGCAACAGGCCGGCACTCGCGAGGACGACGCTCGCGATGACGTGGCAGGCACGGGACAGCGCCCGGCCCACGGTCTGCGGGACGAGGTGTGCAGGGAGGCCGAGCAGCATGGCGGCCCCCTCCTGGTCGACGTGTCGGGCAGGACGATCATGCCAGAACGAGGACTCGTGCTGTACCCCGTTATCTAGGGTCACCTCGCGGGACGGGCCGAGCCACCGGGACGGCTGTGCCCCGACCTCGGGGACGGAGGGACGACGAGCGCTGCCGCGGTCAGAAGAGACGTGGCTGAGACGACCGTGCACAGCCCGGCAGCTCGTGGGCGATGAGCGACCGGGGCCGTCCGTCCGCGCCGAAGCCCAGCGTGCCCCTGGCCGCCGCGGCGTCGTCGAGCGCACTCGAACGGGTGGAGCCCGTCGCCGGGTCGGCCGTGCCGTGCTCGAGCCCGTGCTCGGCCAGGAGGGGTCGCATGCGGGCCGCGAGCCACTTGCGGTAGCCGAGGGGCGCGTAGGTGCTCGTCGCGTACATGTCGCGGTACCGCGTGACGAGCTCCGGGTGCTCACGCTCGAGCCAGGCGGACCACCATTCCTTGACGCCGGGCTTGAGGTGGAGGGCCGAGTACAGCAGGCTCGTCGCCCCGGAGGCGCGCACGGCTGCCAGGGCCCGGTGCAGGTGGTCGAGGTCGTCGGTCAGCCACGGCAGGACGGGCATCATGAAGACGGAGCAGCGGAGCCCCGCGTCGGTCGCCGCGCGGACGGTCGCGAGACGCGCGGCCGTGGTCGGCGTGCCCGGCTCGACCGACTGCTGGAGGTCGTCGTCGTGGATCGCGATCGACATCGCGATGTCGACCGGCACGTGCTGGGCCGCCTCGACGAGGAGCGGCAGGTCGCGCCTCAGCAGGGTGCCCTTGGTCAGGATGCTGAACGGGGTGCCCGAGTCGGCCAGGGCCGCGATGATGCCCGGCATGAGCCGGTACTTGCCCTCGGCGCGCTGGTACGGGTCGGTGTTCGTGCCGAGCGCGACGGGGTAGCGCTGCCACGTCGGGCGACGTAGCTCTCGGGACAGCACCTCCGCGACGTTCACCTTGACGACGATCTGCCGGTCGAAGTCGTCGCCGCCGTCGAGGTCGAGGTACTCGTGCGTCGGCCGCGCGAAGCAGTAGACGCAGGCGTGGCTGCAGCCGCGGTAGGGGTTGATCGTCCAGCCGAAGGGCAGGGCGGAGTCGCTGCCCGGCACGCGGTTCAGGGCGCTCTTCGCGAGGATCTCGTGGAACGTCACCCCCGCGAACTCGGGCGTCGTGACCGAGGCGACCAGGTTCGACAGCTTCGCCAGCCCGGGCAGGGCCGACGAGTCGGTCGCCGTCGTCGCCTGTTCGCTCCATCTCATGACGAGAGTCGAACACACGTTCGATCGGACGTCAAGCCGGGAGCGGTCCGCGCCTCCTCAGGTCGGCTCGGCAGGCCGCGGGGCGGATCGAGCCGCTACGCGTGGATGCGCAGGGCCTCGGCGGTCGCCCCGAGCGTCGCGGCGGCGCGCGCCTCGTCGTCGGCGAGCTGGTCGCCGTAGGTCGGCACCATGCGGCGGAGCGTCGGGGTCCACCCGGCGATCCGGTCGGGGAAGCAGCGCTCGAGCACCGACAGCATGATCGGGACGGCGGTGGAGGCGCCCGGCGAGGCCCCGAGGAGGCCCGCGATCGTGCCGTCCGCCGCCGAGACCACCTCGGTGCCGAACTGCAGCACGCCGCCCTTCTTCGCGTCCTTCTTGATGACCTGCACGCGCTGGCCCGCCGTGATGCGGTACCAGTCGGCCGGGTCGGCGTCGGGCATGAACTCCCGCAGCGACTCGAACTTGCTGTCGCTGCTCGCCATCAGCTGGCCGACCAGGTACTTGACGAGCGAGAGGTTCGCCAGCCCGGCCCGGATCATCGGGTACAGGTTGTGCGGACGGATCGAGGCGAAGAGGTCGAACCACGAGCCGTTCTTGAGGAACTTCGGGCTGAAGCCGGCGTAGGGCCCGAACATCAGGCTCGCCTGGCCGTCCACGACACGGGTGTCGAGGTGCGGGACCGACATCGGGGGCGACCCGACGGCGGCCTTGCCGTAGACCTTGGCGGCGTGCTTCGCCACGACGGCCGGGTCGTCGGTCCGGAGGAACTCGCCGCTGACCGGGAAGCCGCCGAAGCCCTTGATCTCGTCGATGCCCGACTTCTGCAGCAGGTGCAGCGCGCCTCCCCCGGCGCCGACGAAGACGAACCGGGCGTCGACGCTCGTGGGCGTGCCGCCGACCTGACGGCGCATGGCGACGCGCCACGTGCCGTCGGCGAGCTTCGTCAGACCGGTGACGCGGTGGTCGAGCTCGATGCGCGCCTCGTTCTCCTCGAGGTAAGTCAGCAGGAGGCGCGTGAGGCTGCCGAAGTCGACGTCGGTGCCGGCCTCGATGCGGGTCGCGGCGATCGGCTGGTCCTTGGCACGGCCCAGGATGAGGGACGGGGCCCACGAGCGGATGACGGAGGCATCGGTGCTGAACTCCATGCCGGCGAACAGCGGGTGGCCCTGCAGCGCCTCGTGCCGCTTGCGCAGGTACTCGACGTTGGCCTCGCCCCAGACGAAGCTCATGTGCGGCGTCGAGTTGATGAAGGCGGACGGCTCGGGGAGGGCGCCCTCGGCGACGAGGAACGACCAGAACTGACGTGAGACCTGGAACTGCTCGTTGACCTTGACGGCGCTGCTCGTGTCGATCGTGCCGTCGGCGCGCTCGGGCGTGTAGTTGAGCTCGCAGAGGGCGGAGTGGCCGGTGCCCGCGTTGTTCCAGGGGTTGCTCGACTCCTGGGCGACGTCGCCGAGCGCCTCGTAGACCTGGATCGTCCAGGTGGGCTCGAGCTGCTTGATCATGGCGCCCAACGTGGCGCTCATGACGCCGGCCCCGATGAGGGCGACGTCGACGGGCTTCGTTGCCTTCGATGCTTCGGTCACGAGGTGCAGTCTAGGCGCGGCGTCTGGGTACGGACCGGCCCCCGGCTCGACGACGAGCTCACGGAGGGGGCCGACGGGCAGCCCCGGCTCAGAGCCCGAGTGTCGTCAGCTCGGCGTCCATCCGCCGGGCCATCTCCGCGTAGCCTTCGTCGTTCGGGTGCAGACCGTCCGCGGCCATCCACTCGGGGTGCCCCTCGAGCCACCGGGAGGCGCCCGGCACCCAGTCCGCGCCGACCTCGTCGGCCGCGTCGTGGACCCACCCCGTGATGACGTCGACGCTCGCCGGTCGATCGTCGGTGTACCAGAACGGCTCGACGACGACGAGGCGCGCATCGGGCAGGGCGGACGCGATGCGGTCGAGGTCGTCGCCGATCTGGGCGCGGATCTCGTCGGCGCGGGCGTCGTACGAGAAATTGTCGTTCAGCCCCATCGTGACGAACACGATGTCCGGGTCGACGTCGATGACGAGGCCGGGCAGGTCGCCGCCCTCGAACGACGTGCGGTGGTTGACGAAGCCGAGCCCGTTGACGCTGGGGTTGTACTCGCGCCAGCCGCGCTCCTCGCTGACGATCGTCGACCAGCGGTGCGACGCATCGGACGCCCCCGTGCCGAGGGTGTACGAGTCGCCGTAGAAGGCCACGACCGGGCCGTCGCCCTCCGGGATCGCCGACGAGGCGGCCGGGCCGTCGGTGACGGCCCCGGCGCAGCCCGTCAGGACTGCGGCGGCAGCGGCGAGCAGGGCGACGAGGCCGGGCACGAGACGGGTCATGCCCGGTCTTCGGAGCGACGGAGGTGCGGGTTCGGTGGCGGGACCTACGCCGTCGCGAGACGGCGCGCCGCGACGATCTCGGCGATCTGCACGGCGTTCAGGGCCGCGCCCTTGCGGAGGTTGTCGTTGCTGATGAAGAGGGCGATGCCGCGGTTGCCGGGCACGCCCTCGTCCTGACGGACGCGACCGACGAACGACGGGTCCTTGCCGGCGGCCTCGAGGGGCGTGGGCACGTCGGTGAGGACGACCCCCGGCGCGTCCGCGAGGAGCTCACGGGCGCGAGCGGCGGTGAGCTCGGTCGCGAACTCGGCGTTGATCGACAGGGAGTGCCCGGTGAAGACCGGCACGCGCACGCAGGTGCCGCTGACGAGCAGGTCGGGACGCTCGAGGATCTTGCGGCTCTCGTTGCGGAGCTTCTTCTCCTCGTCGGTCTCGTCGAGGCCGTCGTCGACGATCGAGCCGGCGAGCGGGATGACGTCGAAGGCGATGGGGCGCACGTAGACCGCCGGCTGAGGCATCTGCACCGCGCCTCCGTCGTGGACGAGGCCCGCGGCGTCGCCCTCGAGGGCCGCACGTGCCTGGCCGAGCAGCTCGTCGGCGCCCGCGAGGCCACTGCCGCTGACGGCCTGGTACGTGCTGACGATCAGTCGCTCGAGCGTCGCCTCGGCGTCGAGGACCTTGAGCACCGGCATCGCGGCCATGGTGGTGCAGTTCGGGTTGGCGACGATGCCCTTGACGGCCTGGTCGATCGCGTGGGGGTTGACCTCGCTGACGACGAGAGGCACCTCAGGGTCCATCCGCCAGGCGCTCGAGTTGTCGATGACGAGCACGCCGGCCTCGGCGAAGCGGGGGGCGTGCGCCCGGCTGCCGGTGGCGCCGGCCGAGAAGAGCGCGATGTCGAGCCCTCTCGGGTCGGCCGTCTCGACGTCCTCGACGACGACGTCGACGCCGCGGAACGGCAGGGTCGTCCCTGCCGAGCGCGCCGTGGCGAAGAAGCGGATCTCGGCGATCGGGAACTCGCGCTCGGCGAGCAGCTTCCGCATGACCTTGCCGACCTGGCCGGTGGCTCCGACCACGCCGACGCGCAGACCTTCAGACATCTCGTGCTCCTGGGGGTGGTGAGGGTGGGGGGATGGTGACCGGGGAGGATCGTCGCGGGCGGTCCGGTCAGCGACCGGTGCCGCCCCAGACGACGGCCTCGACGTCGGCGTCGAGCTCGAAGGCCGTGTGCACGACGCGGAGGGCCTCGGCGAGCGTGTCGGCGCGCGTCACGACCGAGATGCGGATCTCGCTCGTCGAGATCATCTCGATGTTGATGCCGGCCTCGAACAGGGCCGTGAAGAGGCGCGCCGAGACGCCGGCGTTGGTGCGCATGCCGGCGCCGACGAGGGCGAGCTTGCCTATCTGGTCGTCGTACTGCAGCGACTCGAAGCCGATCTCGGCCCGGTCGGACTCGAGCGCGTTCAGCACGACCGAGCCCTCGGACTTCGGCAGCGTGAACGAGATGTCGGTGCGGCTGGTCGACGCGGCCGAGACGTTCTGCACGATCATGTCGATGTTCGCGCTCGTCTTGGCGACCGTGCGGAAGATCTGTGCGGCCTTGCCGGGGACGTCGGGGACGCCGACGACGGTGACCTTCGCCTCGCTCAGGTCGCCCGCGACACCGCTGATGATGGGCTCTTCCACGTTCTCTCCCTCTTTCGGGTTGACGACCAAGGTGCCCTCGCCGTTGTGGAACGACGAGCGGACGTGCAGGGTGACGCCGTGGCGTCGGGCGTACTCGACGGCGCGGATGTAGAGCACCTTCGAGCCCGCGGCGGCGAGCTCGAGCATCTCCTCGCTCGTGATGCGGTCGAGCTTGCGGGCGCGGGGCACGACGCGGGGGTCGGCCGTGAAGATGCCGTCGACGTCGGTGTAGATCTCGCAGACGTCGGCGTCGAGCGCGGCGGCGAGCGCCACGGCCGTGGTGTCGGAGCCGCCCCGCCCGAGCGTCGTGATGTCTCCCGTGCTGCGGTTGAAGCCCTGGAACCCCGCGACGATGGCGACCGACCCGGCGTCCAGCGCCTCCCGGATGCGCCCCGGCGTGACGTCGACGATGCGCGCCTTGCCGTGCTGGGCGTCCGTGATCATGCCCGCCTGGCTGCCCGTGTACGACCGGGCCTCGACGCCCTGGCTGCGGATCGCCATGGCGAGCAGCGCCATGCTGATGCGCTCGCCCGCGGTGAGGAGCATGTCGAGCTCGCGGCCGCCGGGCATCGGCGTCACCTCGGCGGCGAGGTCGAGCAGCTCGTCGGTCGTGTCGCCCATGGCGCTGACCGCGACGACGACGTCGTTCCCGGCCTTGCGCGTCTCGACGATGCGCTTCGCGACGCGCTTGATGCTCTCGGCGTCGGCGACGGAGGACCCGCCGAATTTCTGCACGATCAAGCTCACGGTGGCGGCTCCAGGAGGTGGGTGGCAGGAGGAGGCGGGCGCGGTCGGGCTGGCGGCGCCTGCGTCCGATGATTCTAGGAGGTGCCCGGCCCGTGTGACGACCGGTCGCGACGGCCCTGTGGACGGCCGCCTCCTCGCCCCTGGCCGGCCGGGCCGACTGCTCTCGCGACCTCTAGCGTGGGGGCATGACCGACGCCGTCGCGGATGCCCGCGGATCCGCCAGCCGCCTCCAGGACAGCCGTGCCCTCCGCACCCTCGCGCGGGTGGGGTTCGCCGTGAACGGGCTGCTCCACGTCCTGATCGGCGGCATCGCCCTCGGCGTCGCGGCGGGCGGCGGCGGCGAGGCCGACCAGGGCGGCGCGCTCGGCCAGCTCGCCTCGCGGCCCGGCGGCGCCGCCGTGCTGTGGGTCGTCGTCGTGGGCCTGTGGGCCCTCGGCCTGTTCCAGGTGCTCGAGGCGGCTCTCGTGCGGGGCACGGACAAGGAGGCGTGGGCCGAGCGGGCGAAGGAGGGCGGCAAGGGCGTCGCCTACCTCGCCGTCGGCGCCACCGCGTTCACCTTCGCCCGGGGCGGGTCGTCGGACAGCTCGGACCAGACGCAGAGCCTCAGCTCGCGCCTCATCGCGACGCCCGGCGGAGTCGTGCTGCTCGTCGTCCTCGGGCTGGCCGTCGTCGCGATCGGCGTCTACTTCGTCGCCAAGGGCCTCCGGCAGGAGTTCCGTGAGGACCTGGTCGTGCCGTCGGGGACCGCCGGTCGCGTGACCGTCGCGCTCGGCGTCGTCGGCTACGTCGCCAAGGGCGTCGCGATCGCCGTCGTCGGCGTGCTCTTCGCGGTCGCGGCCCTCACAGCCGACCCCGAGGAGGCCAGCGGGCTGGACGGCGCCCTCAAGGCTCTCGCGGGCCTGCCAGCTGGCGTCGTGGTGCTGTCGGTCGTGGCGATCGGACTGATCGCCTTCGGCCTCTACAGCGTCGTCCGTGCCCGTCGCGCGCGGCTCTGAGCCGCCCGCCCTGGAGCGGTCCGGCCCTGAGCCGCTCGACCCTGAGCCGCTCGACCCTGAGTCACTGGTCTACTCGGAGACGAGCCGCCGCCCCTCGAACGCGCGCCCGAGGGTGACCTCGTCGGCGTACTCGAGGTCGCCGCCGACCGGCAGCCCGGAGGCGAGACGCGTGACGCGCAGCCCGAACGGCGCGAGCATCCGGGACAGGTAGGTCGCCGTGGCCTCGCCCTCGAGGTTGGGGTCGGTCGCGATGATGACCTCCTGCACCGTGTCGTCGGCGAGGCGCTGGACGAGCTGCCGGATGCGCAGGTCGTCCGGCCCCACGCCGTCGATGGGGCTGATGGCCCCGCCGAGCACGTGGTAGAGCCCGCGGAACTCGCGGGTCCGTTCGATCGCCTGGACGTCCTTCGCCTCCTCGACCACGCAGATGGTGGCCGGCGAGCGCCGCGGGTCGCGGCAGATGGAGCAGCGCTCCTGCTCGGTGACGTTGCCGCAGACCTCGCAGAACCGCACCCTGGTGCGGACGTCCACCAGCAGCTCCGACAGCCGCGTCGTGTCGTACGTCTCGGTCTGCAGGATGTGGAACGCGATCCGCTGCGCCGACTTCGGCCCGATGCCCGGGAGGCGGCCGAACTCGTCGATCAGCTCTTGGACGATGCCCTCGTACACGGACTACTCGCTTCTCTGAGGCGTGACGCGGGGAGCGATCGTCTCTTCTTCGATGAACTGGGCGCCGAGGATCTCGCGGACGACGGCCTCGCCGTAGCGCGACCCGGCCGGGATGCCCCGCCGGGGGTCGCCCGCGGCGGCGCGGCGCTGGCTCGCACTCGGGCCCTGCGCCGGTGAGGGTGCCGAGGCAGGTGCTGCGGCAGCGGTCGACGGCGTCGCCGGTGCGGCCGGGGCCGCGTCGGAGGGCGGTGGCGTCGCGTCGACCGTGGGGGCACCGCCGGGCGGCTCCTCCGTGATGAACTCGGGTTCGTCGGGCTCGGGCGGGGGCGTCTGCGGGATCGTCGCGACGTCCCAGCCGGTGACGGGGCCGGACGTCGGCCGCGCCTCGGGCTGCGCAGGCCGCGATGCCGGGCGCGACTCCCGGGGGGCCGAGGCAGCCGCGGTGGAGGCCGAGGCAGGTGCCGGAGCCGAGGCGGGTGCCGACGCTGCCTGCGACTCGGGAGCAGGAGAAGACGAGGCCGCCCTCTCGTCCGGGACGACCGGCGCCGGCTCGTCGCGCGCCGTGGCCGGCTCGGTCGGAGCCACGGCGGCGGCGGCCGCCGGGGTCGGGCCGTCGGCCGGGCCCTCCACTCGGGCGATGTACTTGACCCGGACGCCGAGCACCTGCTGGATCGCGCGGCGGAGGTACTCGCTGACGCCCTCGCCGGAGCCCTGGGGCTTCTTGAACTCGTCGACGTCGTGCGAGCTGGGGAACGCCAGGGTCAGCACCTCGTCGGCATAGCCCTGCACGCTCGCGGTGACGACGACCATCCACGCGGTGCGACGCGCCTTCTCGACGGCCTCGACGATCTCGGGCCAGGCGTCACGCATCTGCTGCAGCGACACCGGGCCGACAGGAGAGGCGGAGCCGTCGGGACCCGCACCGGCACCGGGCGGGACGGCCCCCTCGACCGCAGGCGTCTGCGTCCAGGCGGCCGAGTGCGCAGCCGTGGGCGTCGCCGGCTCGGTCGCGGCCGACTCGGCGGCAGCCGGACCATCGGAAGCGGCGGGACCGTCGGAGGCGGCCGGGGACACGTCAGGGCCAGGAGCCGCGGGCGTGCTCGGCATGTCGGGGGCGACGGCGCCCCAGGCCGCCGAGGCCGCGGCGGGGTCCGACGACGTCGCCGCCGGGCCGGCGGCCGCCGTCTGCGAGACGGACGACGGGCCGCCGGCCTGCTGACCGGCGGCACCTGCTCCTCGGGCCGGGACAGCCGACGCGGCCACGGCCGCCTGCACGGGACGTGCAGGGTGGGCGGCGTCGCCTGCGGCGCCGTCGACGCCGACGCGGCGCTCGAGCCGCTCGACGCGGGCCAGCGCGCCCCGCGTCGTCTCGTCGGCCTCGGGCACGAGCACCCGGGCGATCATCAGCTCGAGGTGGAGGCGCGGCGACGTGGCGCCCGTCATGTCGGTGAGGGCCCGGTTGACGACGTCGGCCGAGCGCGAGAGCTCGGCGGCTCCGAACGCGTGCGACTGCTGCACGAGCCGGTCGAGCTCTTCCGGCGTGACGCCGCGCAGGACGGCGGAGGCGCCCTCGACGGTCGCGCCGACCACGATGAGGTCCCGGAGCCGTTCGAGCAGGTCCTCGACGAAGCGCCTCGGGTCCTGGCCCGTCTGGACGACCCGGTCGACGGCCGCGAAGGCGGCCGCGCCGTCGCGCTGACCGAGGGCGACCACGACGTCGTCGAGGAGGGCTGCGTGCGTGTAGCCGAGCAGGGCGACGGCGCGCTCGTACTCGATGCCGCCGCTCTCGCTGCCGGCCATGAGCTGGTCGAGCAGCGACAGGGTGTCGCGCACCGACCCGCCGCCGGCCCGGACCACGAGGGGCAGGACGCCGGGGGCGGCTGCGACGCCCTCGCTCTCGGCGAGCTGCTGCACGTACTCGAGCATCTGCGCGGGCGGGACCAGCCGGAACGGGTAGTGGTGGGTACGCGACCGGATCGTGCCGATCACCTTGTCGGGCTCGGTCGTCGCGAAGATGAACTTGACGTGCTCCGGCGGCTCTTCGACGACCTTCAGCAGCGCGTTGAAGCCCTGCGGCGTGACCATGTGGGCCTCGTCGAGGATGAAGATCTTGAACCGGTCGCGCGCTGGGGCGAACACGGCGCGGTCGCGGATGTCGCGCGCGTCGTCGACGCCGTTGTGGCTGGCGGCGTCGATCTCGATGACGTCGAGCGAGCCGCCCCCGTCGCGCGCGAGCTCGACGCACGAGTCGCAGACGCCGCACGGCGTGTCGGTGGGGCCCTGGGCGCAGTTGAGGCAGCGCGCCAGGATGCGGGCCGACGTCGTCTTGCCGCAGCCCCGGGGGCCGCTGAACAGATAGGCGTGGTTGACGCGGTCGGCGCGCAGCGCCGTGCGGAGCGGATCGGTCACCTGCGACTGTCCGATCAGCTCGGCGAAGTTCTCTGGCCGGTAACGGCGATACAGGGCTGTGACCACGGGACAAGAGTAGTCGGGGCCACCGACGTCCGCGCCGGGCAGGGGGCGACGCGACCCCTCATCGGGGGTGGGTGCGACCTCTGGCGCAACCCGCGCCTCCTTGGTATCTTCGACCCACCGGACGAGCCTCACCAGCTCGTGCCGAACCGTCTCACCAGCGGTGACGCACCGGCCGCGACCCACCCTCGCGGCAGACCGGTCAGGATCAGGATCAGGAGACACCCGCATGTCTGCAGCCACGGCGTCCTCACGCGCCCACCGCCTCTCCGTCTCGGGCAAGGTCAGGGCGGTCCTCGCGCTCGGCACCGTGCTCGGGCTCGGCACCGTCGCGACTCTCGCGGCGTTCACCGACACCGTGACCGCGACCGGCAGCTTCAGCACGGGCACGCTCGACCTCAAGCTGAACGACCAGGACGTCACGACGGCCCTCACCGGCCTGACGATGACCGCGGCGAAGCCCGGCGACTCGACGTACGCGCTCCTCACGGTGCGCAACGGCGGCAGCCTGCCCTTCAACTACACGTACACGACGGTCGCCGGCGGCGCCGACGCGGCTGTCCTCGGCCCTGTGCTGAACTTCGGCGTCGCGAGCCTCGGCACGGGCACCTACAACGTCGGCACGCCCCCGACCTGCAGCTCCGCCACGTTCGGCACGACCCCCGCCACGGTGGTCACGCCCAGCACGACGAAGCTCAGCGCAGGCCCGGCCACGGCTGCCGCCCGGCCCCTGGCGGCCACCCAGGTCGAGTACCTCTGCGTCCGCGCCGAGGTCCCTGCCGACGCGACCAACACGGTGCAGGGCAAGACCGTGACGGCGACCATGACGGTGACCGCCACCCAGCAGTAGCTGCCCCGCAGCTCCTCCCAGCCCCCGCCTCCCAGGGCGGGCGTCCCGAGGCCCCCGCCACCCGTGGCGGACGCGGCCCGGACACGGGAACGGCGGAGTCCGGCGTCGGGTGCCCGACTCCGCCGTTCCCCTCACGATCCACCTGCCCGACGCGCGACGAGGGGAGCCACGCATGGCGTCCTCCCCCGGACGCGCGCGGCACGACCGGCCACCGGTCGACCACGCCCGCCGCAACGCCCGGGCGCGCTTCTTCGCGCGCGAGGTCGTCCTCTGGGCCGGCGCCCTTACCGGCGTGGTCTGCCTGACGGCTGCTGCCCTCGCCGTCTTCGCGGGCGTCACCCCCCTCATCTTCCGGTCCGGCTCGATGTCCCCCGACATCCCCACGGGCGCGCTCGCGCTGGCGCGGACGGTGCCGGCGGCCGACGTGGCCGTCGGCGACGTCGTGAGCGTCCCCCGCGCGGACGGCGTCCGCGTCACCCACCGCGTGGTCGAGACGGACGACGCGGGCGGCGCCTCCCGGTCCCTCGTCCTCAAGGGCGACGCGAACCCGGTGACCGACCCGGACCCGATCGTCGTCGCGGAGGCCGACCGTGTCTTCTGGTCGACGCCCCGCCTCGGCGAGTGGGTCGACCAGGCGCTCGCCCCCGGCTGGGTGTTCGTGATCGGCACGCTCTTCGGCATGCTCGCCATGATCGGCTTCCGCCGCCCGCGCGCCGAGGACCTCGCCGCGACCGCCCACGAGCCGGCACCTGCCGACGGAGGCCGAGCCGAGGAGGTGCGTGCCCGCCACGATGACGGGCCGCGCCACGCGGCCGGCCGGCACCGCACCTCCGGCACTGCCGGCACCGCCGCCGTGTCGACCGTCGTCGCGCTCGCCCTCGCGGCCAGCCTGGCTGCGGTGCCCCCCGAGTCCACCCTCGCCGCCTTCGCCGACACGACCCGCGCGACCGGGACGGCGACCACGGGGACCCTCGTGGGCGCCTCGACGATCGGGTGCACCGGCGGCGGTCTCCTCGGGGCCCCTGTGCTGTCGTGGGACGTCCCGACGCCGCTCCCCGCGGGCGGAGTCGAGCCGCCGTCGTGGAACGTGTACCGGAACGGCGTGACGCTGCCGGTCGCCACCGTGACGGTGAAGAGCTACCAGGTGCCAGCGGAGATCCTCGGCGTCAGCGCCGCGACCTACCGCGTGCAGGGCACGGCCGGTACCGCGCCGTGGTCGTCGCCCGTCTCGGGGACTCGAACGGTCAATTTCGGCCTGCTGGGAGTCACCTGCAGCACAGCGACCTGACCGGCTGGTCCCGTCTGCACCAGGCAGGACGCCGCGCCGAAGCGCCGCAGGGGCGGCGGCGCGTTAAAAAGTAGAGACCCCTCACGCACCCGCCAGAGCCCGGTTGCCCTTGCTGCGTTTCCGCCCTGGGGGAGTTGGCCTGGATGGCGCCACGTGAGGAGCCTCCAGAAGTTTAGCGGCTCCTGGGTGGTCTGCGCGACACGGGGTGTTCCCTGGGTGCATGAGAATCGTCATCGCCGGAGGACACGGCAAGATCGCCCAGCTCCTCGAACGCCGACTCGCCGACGCCGGGCACGACCCGGTGGGCATCGTCCGCAACCCCGACCACACGTCCGACCTCGAGGCGGCGGGTGCTCGCGCGCTCGTCCTCGACCTGGAGCAGGCCGACGTCGAGACCCTCGCGGGCCACCTCGACGGTGCCGACGCCGTGGTCTTCGCGGCCGGCGGCGGGGGCGGCAGCGGCGCGGAGCGCAAGCTCACGATCGACCGCGACGGAGCCGTCCTGCTCGCCGACGCGGCGGAGAAGGCGGGCGTCGGCCGCTACGTGATGGTCTCGGCCATCGGCACGGACGACTTCGACGCCGAGAAGGCCCAGCTGCCCGCCGAGGACGACGACGCCGTCTACCAGGTGTACATGCGCGCGAAGAGCGAGGCCGACGCCGACCTGCGCGCCCGCGACGGCCTGGACTGGACCGTGGTGCGCCCCGGCGGCCTCACCGACGACCCCGGCACCGGCCAGGTCACGGTGGGCCAGACCGTCGAGCGGGGCACGGTCTCCCGCGCCGACGTGGCGGAGGTGATCGCCACCGCGATCATCGAGGGCACCGCGGTGAAGACCCAGTTCGAGCTCGTCTCGGGCGAGACTCCCGTCTCGGACGCGCTCGCCACGATCAAGTACTGAGGTCGACGCAGGGGGCTGCCCCTGCCGTCGACGAGAGAGGCCCAGGAGGCGCGACGTGCGCCTCCGGGGCCTTTGTCGTCCGGCACGCGGCCGGCCTGGCACGTCCTAGCGGAGCGCGGCGGCCTGCCGGGCGATCTCGAGCTCCTCGTTCGTGGGGACGACGAGGACGTCGACGGACGCTCCCTCGGGCGAGATCCGGCGAGCGTCGCGCGAGGCCAGCTCGTTCCGGTCGTCGTCGATCCGGATGCCGAAGAAGTCGAGCCCGGCCAGCGTGCGGCGGCGCAGCAGGGCGTTGTTCTCGCCGACGCCCGCGGTGAAGACGACCGCGTCGAGTCCGCCGAGCTGCGCGACGTAGGCGCCGACGTAGTGGCGGATGCGGTGGCGGTAGACGGCCAGCGCCGACTCGGACACGACGTCGCCGCGCGAGGCGCTGTCCTGCACGTCGCGCATGTCGCCGCTGCCCGTCAGGCCGAGCAGGCCGCTGCCCTTGTTGAGCAGCGTCTCGAGCTCATCGAAGTCGAGGCCCGCCTCGCGGTGCAGGTGGAAGACGGCTGCCGGGTCGATGTCGCCGGACCGCGTGCCCATCACGAGCCCCTCGAGGGGCGTCATGCCCATGCTCGTCTCGATCGAGCGGCCGCCGTCGATCGCTGCGGCGGAGGCGCCGTTGCCGAGGTGCAGGACGATGATCTTGAGCTCGGCCAGCGGACGGCCGAGGAACTCGGCGGTCTTCTCGGACACGTACTTGTGCGAGGTGCCGTGGAACCCGAACCGGCGCACGTGGTGCTTCTCGGCCAGCTCCGCGTCGATCGCGTAGGTGTACGCAGCGGGCGCCAGCGTCTGGTGGAACGCCGTGTCGAACACCGCCACGTGGGGCACGTCGGCGAACGCCTCCTTCGCGGCCCTGATGCCCTGCAGGTTCGCGGGGTTGTGCAGCGGCGCCAACGCGGAGAGGCGGTCGATCGTCTTCTCCACCTCGTCGGTGACGAGCGTGGCCCGGTCGAAGTCCACTCCCCCGTGCACGACACGGTGGCCGACGGCCGTGGGCGGGTGCTCGTCGAAGGAGGGGCCTTGTGCGGCGAAGGCGGCCATCATCGCCTCGAACCCGGCCGCGTGGTCGGCGATCGGCTGCGAGTCGTTGCTGCTCTCGGCACCCGTCAGGTGGTTGCGGTGCCGGGTCTGGCCCACCGCCTCCCCGATGCGCTCGACCAGACCCGACGCGAGCGTCGTCTCGTCGTCCAGCTCGATCAGCTGGTACTTGAACGACGACGAGCCGGAGTTGACGACGAGCACTGCGCTCACGGGGTGTTCCCTTCGGTGGTGGTGGTGGTCTCGGCGGCGGCCGCCTCGGTGCCGGCCTGGATGGCGGTGATGGCCACCGTGTTGACGATGTCGCCGACGAGCGCGCCGCGGGAGAGGTCGTTGATCGGCTTGCGGAGGCCCTGCAGGATGGGCCCGATCGCGACCGCCCCCGCACTCCGCTGCACGGCCTTGTACGTGTTGTTGCCGGTGTTCAGGTCGGGGAAGATGAACACGGTCGCGCGGCCCGCGACCTCGGAGTCGGGCATCTTGGCGGCGGCCACGACCGGGTCGGCCGCGGCGTCGTACTGGATCGGTCCCTCGACGAGCAGGTCGGGGCGGCGCTCGCGCACCAGCGCCGTCGCGGCGCGGACCTTCTCGACGTCGGCGCCCGAGCCGCTGTCGCCGGTGCTGTAGCTGAGCATGGCCACGCGGGGCTCGATGCCGAACTGCACCGCGGTCTCGGCCGACGAGATCGCGATGTCGGCGAGCTGCTCGGCGGTCGGGTCGGGGATGACGGCGCAGTCGCCGTAGACCAGCACCCGGTCGGCGAGCGCCATGAGGAACACGCTCGAGACGACGCCGACGCCCGGCACCGTCTTGATCACCTCGAACGCGGGACGGATGGTGTGGGCCGTCGTGTGCGCCGCCCCGGAGACCATGCCGTCGGCGAGGCCGAGCTTGACCATCATCGTGCCGAAGTACGAGACGTCGGTGACCGTGTCCATCGCCATGCTCGCGGAGATGCCCTTGTGCGCCCGCAGCTTCGCGTACTCGGCGGCGAACTGCACCTGCAGGCTGGCGTCGAAGGGGTCGAGCACGCGGGCGTCGGCCAGGTCGAGGCCGAGCTCGGCGCCGCGTGCGCGGATGACGCCCTCGTCGCCCAGCAGCGTCAGGTCGGCCACGCCGCGCTGCAGCAGCGTCGACGCGGCGCGCAGGATGCGGTCGTCGTCGCCCTCGGGCAGCACGATGTGCTTCTTGACGCTGCGGGCGCGCTCGAGCAGCTGGTGCTCGAACATCAGCGGCGTGACGACGCCGGAGGGGCTCACCTCGAGCAGGCGCAGCAGCTCGGCGCCGTCGACGTGCGTCTCGAAGAGCGACAGCGCGAGGTCGTACTTGCGGGGCGAGTCGGCGGCGAGGCGACCCCGGGTCTGGGTGATGGCCAGCGCGGCGTCGTAGGTGCCGAGCTCGCTGCGGGCGATCGGCAGCGTGCTGCCGAGGCCCTCGATTAGCCGGTCGACCTGGGGGGCGAGCGCGAAGCCGCCGTTGAGCACGACCGCGGCGAGCGACGGGAACGTCTCGGACGCGTGGGCGAGCACCGTCGCGACGAGCACGTCGGACCGGTCGCCGGGCACGACCACCACGGCCCCCTCGATCAGCCGCGGCAGGACGTTCTCCATCGACATGGCGGCGACGACGACCCCCTCGACCTCACGGTCGAGCAGGGCCTCGTCGCCACGCAGGAACGTCGAGCCGGTCGCCTCGAGCACGGCGCGGACGGTGGGCGCGACGAGGAGGCGGTCCTCCGGCAGCGCCCAGACGGGCACGGTGCCCGAGGGGCTCCCGGCGAGCGCCTGGCCCACGCCCTCGACGACGTCGTCGAGGTGCTCGGGGTCGACCCGGTTCGCGACGACGGCGAGCAGGCCGGCGTGCTCGTTGCGGAGCTCGGCCGTCGTGACCTCGGCCACCTGGCGCATGTCCGCGCCGGTGCGGGGAGTCGTGCCGTCGGCGGCGCTGCGGCCGCCGAGCACGAGCAGCACGGGGGCGCCGAGGTTGGCGGCCACCCGGGCGTTGAACGACAGCTCAGTGGGGCTGCCGACGTCGGTGTAGTCGGAGCCGATCACCACGACGGCGTCGCACTGCCGCTCGACGGCGGAGAACCGGCTGACGATGGCGGCCAGCGCCGCGTCGGGATCGCGGTGCACGTCGTCGTAGGTGACGCCGACGCACTCCTCGTAGTCGAGGTCGACGCTGTCGTGGGCGAGCAGCAGCTCGAGGACGTAGTCGCGCTCGCGCGTCGACCGCGCCACGGGACGGAACACCCCCACCCGGCCGACCTCGTGGCTCAGCGTGTCGAGGACGCCGAGGGCGATCGTCGACTTGCCGGTGTGGCCTTCTGCGGACGTGATGTAGATGCGGGTGGACACGTCGCCCAGCCTACGTCCGGCGGGCTCGGAGGCGCCGGGGAGCTCAGCGCGGCAGGCGCGGGCTGTCCGGGTTCAGCAGCGAGTGCCTGCGGCCGTAGCCGAAGTAGAGCACGAGGCCGACGACCAGCCAGATGCCGAAGCGCAGCCAGGTCTCCCAGTGCAACTGCGAGATGAGGAACCCGCTCGCCAGCACCCCGAAGGCCGGGACGAAGGGCATGAACGGGAGGCGGAACGTGCGCGGCTCGTCGGGCTTGCGGTAGCGGAACACGATGACCGCGACGCAGACCACCACGAACGCGGCGAGGATGCCGATGTTCGTCAGGTCGGCGACGGCGCGGATGGGGAACACCCCGGCGAGCAGCGCGGAGGCGATGCCCGCGATCCACGTGACGCGCTGCGGGACGCCCTTGCGATCGGTCCGCGCGAACCAGCCGGGCAGCAGGCCGTCGCGGCTCATCGAGAACCAGACCCGCGTGACGCCGAGCAGGAACGTCAGCATGACGGTGAGGATCGAGATGACGGCGAACACCGAGATGATCGTGGCCACCACCGGCAGGCCGACGCTGCTGAACGCCGAGGCGAAGCCGGCGGCCGGGTCGATCTCGCGGTAGTCCTGCATGCCGGTGAGCACCAGGGTGGCGGCGACGTAGAGGATCATCGCGATGATCAACGACAGGATGATCGCCTTCGGCATGTGCTTCTTGCCGTCGACGCTCTCCTCCGCCGCGGTGCTCATCGCGTCGTAGCCGAAGACGGCGAAGAAGACGGTGGCGGCCCCGGTGAAGACCGGCCCGAAGCCGTTGGGCACGAAGGGCGAGAAGTTCTCGGCGCTCAGGTGGAACAGGCCGATGCCGATGATGAACAGCACCAGCAGCACCTTGATGCCGACGGCGACGATCTCGAAGCGGCCGAACGCCTTCGATCCCCGGCTCAGGATGAAGGTCACGACCAGGCAGACGACGATCGCGGGCAGGTTGACCACGCCGCCCTGCCCCGCGTCGGGCGTCGAGGCGATCGCGTCGGGGAGGTGCAGCCCGAGCCCCGAGAGGAACGCGTCGAAGTAGCCCGAGATGCCGATCGCGACGACGGCCACGATGGCCACGTACTCGAGCAGCAGGTCCCAGCCGATGAACCAGCCGATGATCTCGCCGAGGGCGACGTAGCCGTAGGTGTAGGCGGAGCCGGCCCGCGGGATCATGCCCGCGAACTCGGCGTACGAGAGCGCCGCCGCGGCACTCGCGAGACCGGCGATCAAGAAGGAGAACAGGACGGCCGGCCCGACGCCCGGGTTCGCGTCGTCGCCGTGGGCGACGAGCCCCGCCAGCGAGAAGATGCCGACGCCGATGATGCCGCCGACGCCGATGGCCGTCAGCTGCCACAGGCCGAGGCTCTTGAAGAGGCCGGTGCCCCCGGTCTCGTCCTCGATCTGCTGCACGGGCTTCTTGCGCAGCACCGAGCGGGATCCGTCACGTCGTGTGGTCACGAGCGCCTCCTGTGCGCACGCCGTCGTGCGCGGTCTGGCCGAGGGGCGCGGGTGCGCCGTGGCGATATGTTACCCCCGCGACAGCTCTCGGTGGGTCCCGGTCATCCGGTCACCGCGGCTCGACGGCTCAGGAGTAGTCGTGCTGCGCGACTCCGAGGGAGCGGTACACCGCGTTGCCCTCGGTCGAGGCGTCGGGGTCGAGCTCCCAGTTGACGTCGTCGCCGCCGTCGGCCGCGGGCCGGACGAGGCTCTTCTGCGCCTGGCCGCCGATCGACTCGAGCTGCTCGGTGCGGGCCTCCTGGCCGTCGTCGCCGAGGAAGGACGCGGTGTAGGTGTCGTCAGTCATGACCAGAACCTACGCGGGCGCCCTCGGGTCTGACCGGCGCCTCCGACGGTTCCCAGGGTCGGGCGGCTCGCACGTCGGTGTCCTCGCCGGGGTCGGCCCCTCCTATGATCGTGCCGTGATCATCCGCGCTGCCGCCGAATCCGACCTGCCGGGGGTCCTCGAGATCCACGCCGACGCCGTCGCCCGCTCGACCGCCATCTGGACCGACGTGGAGCCCGACCTGCAGGGGCGCCGCGACTGGCTCGCCGCCCACAGCCGCCCGGGCACGGCCGCCGTCGTCGCCGTCGAGGGCGACCTCGTCGTCGGGTACGCGAGCTTCGGCCCGTTCCACGCCAAGGACGGCTACCGCCACACGGTCGAGAACAGCGTCTACGTGCGCGAGGGGCACCAGGGGGCCGGCATCGGCCGCAGCCTGCTGGAGGCGCTGGTCGCCGGGGCCGCGGAGGCCGGCCACCACGTCATGGTCGCCCTCGTCGAGGCCGGCAACGAGGGCTCGGTGCGCCTGCACCGGTCGCTCGGCTTCGAGGACGCGGGGCTGCTGCGCGAGGTCGGCGTCAAGTTCGGCCGCTGGCTCGACCTTCGGTACATGACGCTGATGCTCGACGGCACCGCCGCCTCCTAGGCCCGCCGCCCGGTGTCGCCCGCAAGGAGAACGAGAAAGGCCCTCCCGAAGGGGAGGGCCTTTCTCGTGTCGCCCGCAGGGCGAACCAGAGAAGGACGAGCGATGGCCCTCCCGAAGGGGAGGGCCATCGCGACGCGGAGGATAGGGGATTCGAACCCCTGAGGGCTTGCACCCAACACGCTTTCCAAGCGTGCGCCATAGGCCACTAGGCGAATCCTCCAGGGCGAGCGACAGCATCACTGGCGCACGACCTCGTCCATGGTAGCGGACGGCGCGAGGTGCTGCGGACGCACCTGCGGCGGGCGGCGGGCACGCGGCGCGCGGCCGGCCCGACGTAGCATCGTCGGATGGACTCCCCCGCCTCCGCCCGCGTCGACAGCTGGCTGTGGGCGGTCCGTGTCTACAAGACGCGCTCGGCGGCGACGACGGGCTGCCGCGCCGGGCACGTCCGGGTGAACGGCGAGCGGGTCAAGGCGTCGCAGTCGGTCCGGCCCGGCGACGAGGTCCGGGTCCGCGTGGCCGGGTTCGACCGGATCCTCGTGGTCCGCACGTGCCTCGTGAAGCGGGTCGGCGCCTCCGTCGCCGCCGAGGCGATGACCGACCTGACACCGCCTCCTCCCCCGCGCGAGGAGACTGCCGTGGTGGCGGTCCGGGACAGGGGGGCCGGTCGGCCGACGAAGCGCGAACGGCGCGACCTCGAGAAGCTCCGCGACCGCTGACGCGGCTGTCGGGCACACACCGGCCACCGACGCCGGGAGGACGCCGCGCCGGGCTTTCGCGGACCGGACAGAGCGGTCCGGCCCGGGGGACGCCTCCCTTATGATCGGTGCCACGGCAGGCCGTCGGGAGACGGCCGTCCTCTCTGAGGGGGGAGGCAGCCGAGGGCCGAGGGGGCTGACATGGTGACTGGCGTCGCGCGCGACGACTTCGAGGTGATCGCCGTGCCTCGGCGCACGATCGCCCGGACCGCCGTGCTCACCGCCGTCTTCAGCCTCGTGCCCGTGCTCGCGGCCCTGCTGTGGCTGACCTGGCCGACCGGTCGCTGGCCGGCCGTGCTGTGGGTCGCCGATGTCGCCGTCGTCGTGGGGCTCCTCATGTACTGGCGCTTCCGGGTCTCCTACGCCGGCGTCAGCTCGACCGAGTTCTTCAAGCGCGGCTGGCTCCCGGGCAGCGTACGGCTCCCCCGAGACGCCGTCGCGACCGTCCTCGTCGCGCGCACCTACCGCGGCGCCTCGACCGAGACCGTGCCGCAGCTCATCGCCCTCGGCCACGACGGCGAGGTGCTCTTCCGCATGCGGGGCGGCTACTGGCCCGACGAGGCGATCACCGCCGTCACCGATGCGCTCGGCAGTGCCGTGACGACCGTCTCGCGGCCGATGTCGGGGCCTGAGTTCTACCGCACCTGGCCCGAGAGCCGGTCGTGGTACGAGGGCCGACGGTGGCTCAGCACCACGCTGGTCGTGCTGGCCTTCGCCGTCACGACGGGCCTGCTGGCCCTCGTCTGGCAGGCCTTCACGGGCTGAGCCCTCCCGAGTCGCGCGGAGCACCCCGGGCGAGCCCGAGACCGTGGGCCCCGGGCCCCGCCGGGCTCAGCGCCGGCGCAGCGTCCCGAAGATCCCCTTGACGACCTCGCGCACGATCGTCTTGCCGGCGCTCGAGCCGAGCACGTCGCCGAGCACGCCGCCCGCACCGCTGCCGCCCGCACGCCCGCGCCCCGACGACGAACCAGAGGAGGAGCGGGTCGAGCCGCCCGCCCGACGCGCCCTCGTCGACGCGGCGGCCCGCTCGGCCTTCTCGAACTCTCGCTGCTGTCGCTCGTACTCGGCCTGGGCGGCCTTCCGCTCCTTCTCGGCCGCCTTCAGGGCCGCGGCGTCGTGCTTCTCCCGGGCCGCCGCCTCCTTCGCCTCGAGCACGAGGGCCTCGTCGCGCGCGGTCGCCTCGTCGAGCTCGCGACGGCGCAGCGCGGCGGCCTCGAGCTTGCGGGCCAGCATCTCGCGCGCGGAGTCGCGGTCGACCGGAGTGCCGTAGACCGGCCAGAGCGGCGAGGCAGCCACCTGGGCGGCCATCTCGTCGGCGGGCAGGGGCGACATCGAGCCCTGGGGCGCCCGGACCCGCGTCCACGCGACCGGGCTGGGCGCGCCCTTCTCGTTCATCACGGTGACGACCGCCTCCCCCGTGCCCAGGCTGGTCAGCACGGCCCCGAGGTCGTAGTCGCTCGTGGGGTAGGTCGAGACGGTCGCCCGCAGCGCCTTGGCGTCGTCGGGCGTGAAGGCCCGCAGCTGGTGCTGGATCCGTGAGCCGAGCTGGGCGAGCACGTCGCCGGGCACGTCCTTCGGGGTCTGCGTGACGAAGACGATGCCGACGCCCTTCGACCGGATCAGCCGCACGGTGCGCGTCACCTGGTCGAGGAACGCGTCCGAGGCGCCCGCGAAGAGCAGGTGGGCCTCGTCGAAGAAGAACACGAGCTTAGGTCGGTCGAGGTCGCCCACCTCGGGGAGGTCGTTGTACAGGTCGGCCAAGAGCCACATCAGGAACGTCGAGAACAACGCCGGCCGGTCGTGGACGCCGGGCAGCTCGAGCAGGCTGACGATGCCGCGACCGTCGGCCGCGGTGCGGAGGAACACGGCCGTGTCGATCTCGGGCTCGCCGAAGAACGCGTCGGCGCCCTGGTCGGCGAAGGTGATCAGCTCGCGCAGCACCACCCCGACGGTCGCCTTGCTGAGCCCGCCGAGCTCGGCGAGCTCGGCCTTGCCGTCGTCGCTCGTCAGGTAGGTGAGCACGCTGCGGAGGTCGGCGAGGTCGAGCAGCGGCAGCCCCGCCTGCTCGGCGTAGTGGAAGACGAGGCCGAGGCTCGACTCCTGCGTGTCGTTCAGGCCGAGCACCTTGCTGAGCAGGATCGGCCCGAAGCCGCTCACCGTCGCCCGCACCGGGACGCCAGGGCCGCCGTCGCCGAGCGAGAAGAACTCGGCCGGCGCCGCCAGGGGCGTCCAGTCCTGGCCGATGCCGCGGGTGCGCGCGAGCAGCTTCTCGCTCGACTCGCCCGGGGCGGCGAGGCCGGAGAGGTCGCCCTTCACGTCGGCCGCGAAGACGGGCACGCCCGCCGCGGACAGCTGCTCGGCGAGCACCTGCAGCGTCTTCGTCTTGCCCGTGCCCGTCGCGCCCGCGATCAGGCCGTGCCGGTTCAGCATCCCGAGCGGGATCCGCACGGGGACGTCGGCGAGCGCGTCGCCGTTGACGAGCGAGCCGATCTCGAGGGCCGGGCCCTCGGGGGCGTAGCCGGCGCGCACCGCGTCGACGGCACCGGACGAGAGCGGACCCGAGGAGGCGGTCGTCGCCTCGGCAGGACCGGCGGCGGCGACCGGGTCGGACGCGCCTGCGTCCTGCGCTGCCGCCGCTCCCGCTGCCGCCCGTGCGTCCCGCTCGGCGTCGCCCGCCTCCTGCGCCGCCGCCTCGGCCTCGGCCGCGAGCTGCTCGGCCCGCGCCAACGCCGACTCCGCGTCGCGCTTCGCCTGCTCGGCGGCGGCGACCGCCGCCGCGGCCTCCGCCCTGGCCTGGTCGAGGGGGTCGGTCATGGGGTCAGCCTAGGCACCCGTGCCGACGCGCGTCTGCCACGCCCAGCCGCGGCCCCGGACCCGCTCCTGCTCGTCGAGCAGCCGGTGGGCGACCGGGGCCCAGAGGACGACCGCGACGCCGGCGCCGATCAGCAGCCCGCCGATCGTGTCGGTCAGCCAGTGCGCCCCGAGGTAGGTGCGGCTGAGCAGCATCAGCACGGTCCAGACGACGCCGGCCGCCCAGACCCAGACGCGGCGGAGCACGACCCCGAGCACGACGGCGAGGGTCGCCGCGTTGGCGGTGTGGCCCGACGGGAACGAGCCGTAGTCGCTCACCACGAGGATCTCGGTCGGCCGCGCCCGCCCGAAGGTGTGCTTGATCACCTGGACGACGCCGGCGCTCAGGGCGCACGCGCAGATCCAGTAGAGAGCCGCCCACGGGCGCCGCCGCAACAGGAAGACCACGGCGACGCCGATCGGCACGACGAAGACGCCGATCAGCCCTGCCCCGACCGTGTCGAAGAGGAGGGCCGGGGCGATCCAGAAGTCGCTGCGGTGCTCGACGAGCTCGTTCATGACCCGTTCGTCGATGCCGAGCCGCCCCGCCCTCGCCGTCACGACCACGCCGATCAGCAGCACGACCCCGATCGCGCCGAGCGCGCTGAAGACCCACCACCGGCGCTGCACGCGACGCGCGACGGTCGCCTCCCGCGGGGTGGCCGACTTCGGGGCGAGGGGGGAGGTGTCCATCCGCCGACAGTACCGACGGAGGTGCGGCGCGGCCCGCCCGGGCCGGCCGGCGCCTCCTGGGGGCTGCTCCGCGCCTCCGCGGCCCGCCCTAGTGGGCGAGCGCCGGGACGCTGCGCGGCCGGACCAGCAGCCACAGGCTGAGGATCGCCACCGCCGAGGTGACCATCATCACGCTGCCCATCGGCACGGCGGTGTCGATCCCCAGGAACCCGACGACCGGCGAGATGATTCCGGCGAGGCCGAAGTTGAGGGCCCCGAGCAGGGACGCCGCCGTGCCGGCCTCCGCGCCGTGGTTCGCGAGGCCGAGCACCTGCACCTGCGGGAACGTGAAGCCGCACGCCGCGATGAAGAACCACAGCGGCACGAGGATGCCGAGCAGCCCCACGTGCAGCGAGTCGAGCAGCACGATCAGGCCGGCGCTGACGATCAGCACGGTCGTCGACCCCGCGAGGATGTAGGCCGGGGGCACCCGACGGGCGAGTCGCGAGCTGACCTGGACGCCGACGACGATGCCGAGCGAGTTGACCGCGAAGAGGTAGCCGTACTGCTGGGCGTCGAGGCCGTAGACGTCCTGGAAGAGGAAGGACGAGGCCGACAGGTACGTGAAGAGGCCGGAGAAGACCATGGCGCCGATCAGCGCGACGCCGACGAAGACGCGGTCGCTGAAGAGCGCCTTGTAGCGCTGCCGGAGGGTCGTGTGGCCGGCGCCGTGTCGGTCCGACTCGGGCAGGGTCTCGACGATCAGGAAGATCGCCGCGAGCAGGATGAGCACGCCGTAGGCGACGAGGAACCAGAAGATGCCGCGCCAGTCGGTGAACCGGAGCAGCTGCGAGCCGACGACCGGGGCGAGCACGGGCGCGAGGCCGGTGACGAGCGCGAGGCGGGACAGCATGCGCACCAGCGGCAGGCCGCCGAACAGGTCGCGCACGGTGGCCATGGCGACGACGCCGCCGGCGGCGGCGCCCATGCCCTGCAGGACGCGGAAGACCGCGAGCCACGTGATGTCGGGCGCGGCGGCGGCACCGATGCTGGCGCCGATGTGGACGGCGGTGGCCACGATGAGGGGCAGTCGGCGGCCGACCTTGTCGCTCCAGGGCCCGACGAGCAGCTGCCCGACACCGAAGCCGATCGTCGTCGCCGTGAGGGTGAGCTGCACGAGGCCCGCGGTGACGCGCAGGTCGTCCTCGAGCGAGGGGAACGCCGGCAGGTAGAGGTCGATCGTGAGCGGGCCGAGCGCGGTCAGCGCGCCCAGGACGATCACGTAGACGAGCCTCTGGCGGCGGGTCAGGGCGTCACCGGGGTGGACGACGATGCTCACGGGGGTGTCCTCACGACAGGGCCGGCCAGGCGCACTCGAATCGGTTCGATCCGACACCGTGCGACCTGGACGTGGTGGTGGGTGGGAGGGGTGACGCTGCGCACGGACGACGGGCGTGGTCGACATCGATCGTAGCCCCGCCTCGGCCCCGCCGACAGTGCCTCAGTCTCGGCCTCAGTCTCGGCCTCCGCCGCACGACGGAGTCCGACTTCGCGACACAGCGTCGCCGAGGCCGACGGCTGTCGAGCACCACTAGGATCGGCTCAGCCGGGGCCCCCGCCGCGGCCACGGCACGACATCCAGGAGGCCTCCATGGTCGACGCCCGCATCGTCCAGACGACCAAGGCGCTGCACGGCGCCATCGTCGAGCTCGCGTCGAAGCAGCCCGTGTCGACCATCACGGTGGCCGACGTCACGCGCGCCGCGGGGATCAACCGTGCGACGTTCTACAGCCACGCGACGTCGCCGGGCGGCCTTCTGACCGACGTGATCACGCCGGAGCTCGACCAGATCCGCCTCGACGACCAGGCCGCCCGCGCGGCCTCGACCGGTGCCGACGGCGCGGAGTTCACCAGCCGGGCCATCGAGCGCGTCGTCGACCACGTCGTCCGCTACCGCGACATGTACCGGCTCGCGCTGCCGGACGCGCTGGACGCGTCGATCCACCAGGCGCTCGCCGGCCACTTCGAGACCTCGTCCCTGCAGCACATCGAGCGGCTGCCCGAGGGCTCGCTGCCCGAGGGGCTGTCGGTCCACATCGCCGCCGGCTGGTTCGCCCACGCCCTCGTCGGGGCCATCGAGGCCTGGCTGCGGGGCAAGCGCACCAGCCGCAAGGCGCTGCTCGACACCATGGCCGCCATGACGCCGTCCTGGTGGCAGTGACCGCCACCTCCTCGCGCCCCTAGGCCGGGTGCGCGTCGGCCGGGTCGGCCGGGTCGAGCTCGACCCTCGCGGGGCCGAGCCGCAAGACGCCGTCTGTCAGCGGCTCGCAGCGCATCCCGCCCAGCCCCCGCATGACCCGGAACGCCCCGGGAGCGAGCACGTGGTCCATCCAGGCGCACGGGTTCGCCGGCCTGTTCACGCGCAGCAGGACCGGGCCGTCGCCCGTGTCGAGGCTGATGGTGCGTCCGCGCAGGGCGTCGACGTCGAGGCCGCGCGTGACGACGTTGCGCCGGGTCGCGACCACGTCGAGCGGCTCGTCGAGGCCGAGGAGGCGCGCGACCGTCTCGAGGGACTCGGCCGCGAACAGCGTCACCGACGCGCCCCGGTGCGCGGGCTTCGCGAAGTAGCGGTCGCCGACGATCCCGAGGCCGGCGCGGAGCTCGATGCTGTCGTGAACCTCGGGCCCGGCCGGAGGCGGCTCGGGCCCGTCGGCGGGGCGGCCGACGTAGCGGGAGCGGGGCGACGCGAGCAACAGCTCGATCGTGACCGGGTGCGGGCTCGCGACCGTCGCCTCCTCGTCCCCTGCCGTCACGGCACCACCGTAGTGGTCGGGAACGGCGAGAGCCGACCGCCCCGGTGCAGGGCGATCGGCTCTCGTGGTGGTGCGGGTGGTGCGGGGTGGTGCTACTTCGTCAGCGGACCCAGGGTGGGGTCGTTGGCGTACGCCTCAGCGGCGTTCTCCTTGGTGACGATCTGCGGGGGCAGCAGGAACGCGGGCACGATCTTCGAGCCGTTGTCGTACGACTCGTCGTCGTTCGTCTCGGCCTTGTCGCCCTCGGACAGCGAGGTCACCATGTCGATGGCCTGCGCGACCAGGTTGCGGGTGTCCTTGTTGATCGTGGAGTACTGCACGCCCTCCATGATCGACTTGACCGACTCGACCTCGGAGTCCTGACCGGTGACGACCGGGACGTCCTTGCCGGCGGACTGCACCGACGTGATGATGGCGCGGGCCAGCGTGTCGTTGGGGCTCAGGACGCCGTCGAGCTCGGACGAGCTGTAGGTGCTGGTGAGCAGCGAGTCCATGCGGCGCTGGGCGTTCTCGGCCTTCCAGCCGTCGGTCGCGGTCTGCTTGATGTCGGTCTGGCCGGAGGCGACGACGACGGAGCCGTCGTCGATGGCCGGCTGCAGGACGCTCATCGCGCCGTCGAAGAAGACTGCCGAGTTGGCGTCGTCGGACGAGCCGGAGAAGAGCTCGATGTTGTACGGGCCCTCGGCCTTCTTGGCCTTCATGCCGTCGAGCAGGGCCTGGCCCTGGAGCTCGCCGACCTTGAAGTTGTCGTAGGCGACGTAGTAGTCGACGTCCTCGGTGTTGAGGATGAGGCGGTCGTAGGCGATGACGACGGCGCCGGCGTCGTGCGCGGCCTTGACCTGGGTGCCGAGCTGAGCACCGTCGGCCGCGCCGATGATGATCACCTTCGCGCCCTTGGTCACCATCGACTGGATCTCTTCCTGCTGGTTCGCGACGGTGCCGGAGGCGGCCGCGTACTGCACGTCGGGCTTGAAGCCCGCCTCGGTGAGGCCGTCGGTGAACAGGTCGCCGGCGAGGACCCAGTTCTCGCTGGTCTTCGCGGGCAGGGCCACGCCGATGGTCGAGCCCTGCTCGAAGCCGGAGGCCGCGTCGCCCGAGCCGGCGTCGGTGCGAGCCGAGTTCGAGCAGCCGCTCAGGATCAGCGTCGTTGCTGCGGCGACCGCCATGGTCGCCAGCGCGATTTTGCGCATGCTGTGTCTACTTTCTTGTAGGGGGGTTGCAGGTGTGGGAACTGGTGCTCCCGGGGAATGCGAGCCCGGCCGTCGGTGGACGGGCACGCGGCGGTGCGGGTCTAGTTGGGCGTGGTCGACTTGGGTCGCTGCACGTCGGTCAGGTCGCCGTTCGGCTGGACCGCGCCGGCGGGGGCATCGGTCGTCGAGCCGACGCCGGACTGGCGGCCGGCGGTCGAGGTCTCGATCGACGCGGCAGGTGCGGCGATGCCGTCCTTGTCGCGACGGAGGCCGCGTGTCAGGAAGCCCGTGATGGACGGTCGGCCCTGGCTCTTGTTGTAGACGTCGACGGCCACGGCGATCAGCAGCACGAGGCCCTTGATCATCTGCACCTTGTCCGAGCCGACGCCCATGAGCTGCAGGCCGTTGTTCAGCACGGCGATGACGAAACCACCGACGATCGAGCCGGTCACGGTGCCGATGCCGCCGGCGACGGCCGCGCCGCCGATGAAGACCGACGCGATGGCGTCGAGCTCCCAGTTCAGGCCGTCCTGGGGACCGGAGGCCCCGGCCCGGGCGACGTAGATCATGCCGGCGAGGGCGGCGAGCACGGACATGTTCATCATCACGAAGAAGTTGATGCGCTTCGCGTTGACGCCCGAGAGCTCGGCGGCGTGCGAGTTGCCACCGACCGCGTAGATGTGCCGGCCGAAGATCGTGTTCTGCGTGATGAACCCGTAGACCAGCACGAGCACGCCGAGGATGATGCCCGACACGGGGAACGAGGTGCCGACCCGGCCGCCGCCGAAGAGCGTGGCGGCGTACAGGATGATCGCGACGAGCACGGCGAGCTTGACGAAGCTGACCCACAGCGGGGCCATCTCGCTGCCCATGGTGCGCTGCACCCGACGGAGGCGGAACTCGCGCCAGACGACGACGGCGGCGAGGACCAGGCCGAGCAGCAGGGTCGCGTTGTTGTAGCCGGTGTTCGGCCCGAACTCGGGCAGGTAGCCGGCGCCGATGACCGTGTAGGCCTCGGGAACGGGCAGCGTGGTCGCGTTGCCGACGAACTGGTTGGCGCCGCGGAAGAGCAGCATGCCCGCCAGCGTGACGATGAAGGCGGGGACGCCGACGTAGGCGACCCAGAAGCCCTGCCAGGCACCGATCGCCGCGCCGACGACGAGGCCGAAGACGATGGCGACGGGCCACGGGAAGTTCCAGGTGGTCATGGACGTCGCCACCATGATGCCGACGAACGCCGCGACCGAGCCGACCGAGAGGTCGATGTGGCCGGCGACGATGACCATCACCATGCCGATGGCGAGGATCAGGATGTACGAGTACTGGCTGACCAGGGCGATGAGGTTCGTCGGCTCGAGGGTGAGCCCGCCCGTCAGGAACTGGAAGATGACGATGGCCACCACGAGGGTCGCGATCATGCCGAACTGACGGGCGTTCGACGTGTTGCCGCCGAAGACCTTCTTCAGGTCCTTGATTCCGCTCATGCGGCCTGCTCCTTCTTCTTCGACGTCATGGTGCGCATGAGCGTCTCGGCGTCGGCGTCCGCCGCGTCGATCTCGTTGGTGACGGTGCCCTCGAAGATCGTGTAGATCCGGTCGGAGAGCCCCAGCAGCTCGGGGAGCTCGGACGAGATGACGATCACGCCTTTCCCCTGGGCTGCGAGCTGGTTGATGATGTTGTAGATCTCGAACTTCGCGCCCACGTCGATGCCGCGGGTCGGCTCGTCCAGGATGAGCAGGTCGGGGTCGGTGAACATCCACTTCGCCAGCACGACCTTCTGCTGGTTGCCGCCGGAGAGCTTCGCGACCCCCTCGTCGACGGTGGGCGTCTTGACGCGGAGGCTCTTGCGGTACTCCTCGGCGATCGAGTGCTCCTCGTAGGTGTTCACGACGGAGGCGCGCGAGATCTTGCTGAGCTTGGCCGCCACGGTCGAGCGCTTGATGTCGTCGAGCAGGTTGAGGCCGAGCACCTTCCTGTCCTCGGAGACGTAGGCGAGCCCGTGGTCGATCGCGTCGCGGACGTTCTTGATCTCGATGCGCTCGCCGTCCTTGACGATCTCGCCGGAGACGAACTGTCCGTACGATCGGCCGAAGATGCTCATGGCCAGCTCGGTGCGGCCGGCGCCCATGAGCCCGGCGAGGCCGACGATCTCGCCCTTGCGGACGGTGATCGACGAGCCCTTGCAGACGAAGCGCTCGGCGGTCTGCGGGTGACGGACCCACCAGTCCTTGACCTCGAAGAACACCTCGCCGATCGAGGGGGTGCGGTCCGGGAAGCGGCTCGCGAGGTTGCGCCCGACCATGCCGCGGATGATGCGGTCCTCGTTGACGCCGTCGGCCTGGACGTCGAGGGTCTCGATCGTCTTGCCGTCGCGGATGATCGTGATCGAGTCGGCGATGGCCTCGATCTCGTTGAGCTTGTGGCTGATCATGATCGACGCGATGCCGCGGCCCTTGAGGCCGCGGATGAGGTCGAGCAGGTGCTGCGAGTCGGCCTCGTTGAGGGCCGCGGTGGGCTCGTCGAGGATGAGCAGCTTGACGTTCTTGTTCAGCGCCTTGGCGATCTCGACGAGCTGCTGCTTGCCGACGCCGAGGTTCTTGATCGCCGTGTCGGGGTCGTCCTTCAGGCCGACGCGCGCGAGCAGGTCGACGGCGCGGGTCTTCGCGGCAGGCCAGTCGATGGCGCCGAAGCGGGTCGGCTCGTTGCCGAGGAAGATGTTCTCGGTGATCGACAGCTCGGGGATCAGCGCGAGCTCCTGGTGGATGATCACGATGCCGGACGACTCGCTGGACTTGATGTCGCGGAACTTCATCACGTCGCCCTGGTAGACGATGTCGCCGGCGTAGGTGCCGAAGGGGTAGACCCCCGAGAGGACCTTCATCAGCGTCGACTTGCCGGCGCCGTTCTCGCCGCAGATCGCGTGGACCTCGCCGGCGCGCACCTGCATCGACACGTCGTCGAGCGCCTTGACGCCCGGGAACTCCTTCGTGATGGAGCGCATCTCGAGGATGACGGGAGAGTCAACGGCCACGGCCGGCACCCCCGCGGCTCCCGCTCATCGTGATCTGTGCTGCGCGCACGCTGACCTCCATGTATCGACTTCGTCGTCGTCACCGTCGGCCAGGGCCGGCGGGAACCATCGTCTTCTCTCGTCGCCCCGGTCCAGGCCCTTCGGGAAGGCCTGTGAGACTCGGGATGTGACCGTTCACACCGCGACTGGAGCAAAGCTAATCCCGGCGGGGGTCCCTGTCAAATGCCTCCGTCCACCGCGTGTCGCCGGGCCCTCGGGAGGATGCCCGGCCGCCGCCCGGCACGAGCACGGGGCCACCCCCTAGAGGAACCACGGACGATCGGTCGAGCCCCGGATCACGAGCTCGGGCGCGATCAGGGTGCGCCCCTCGACGGGCTTGCCGTCGAGCTCGGCGACGACGAGCTCGACGGCGCGCCGACCGATCAGCGCGAAGTCCTGGCGCACGGTCGTGAGCGGGGGCCAGAGGTGGGGTGCGGTCGGCGAGTCGTCGAACCCGACGACGCTGACCTCGCGCGGCACGTCGACACCGGCCTCGCGGAACGCGTGCAGCAGCCCGACCGCCATGAGGTCGTTCGCCGAGAAGACGGCGGTGAAGTCTCGTCGCCTCAGCAGCTCGCGGCCGGCGAGGTAGCCGAAGTCGGCCGTCAGGTCGCCGAGGATCGGCGGCTCGACCGAGAGGTCGGCCTCGGCCATCTCGTAGAGGAAGCCCTGCATCCGCTCGTCGGCCTCGATCCAGTCCTGCGGGCCTGCGACGTGGACGATGTGCTTGTGGCCGAGGTCGATCAGGTGCCGCGTCGCCAGGCGGGCACCGGCGTGCTGGTCGACGGCGAGGCTGTGCGCGTTGGTGCGCGGCGACGAGTCGAGCGCGACGATCGGCACCCTCAGCTCGAGCTCGTCGAGCACGGCGAAGAACTTGCGCTGGGGCGCGATGACGATGATCGCCTCCACCGCCTGGTTGCTCAGCAGGTCGACGCTCGCCCGCACGTCGTCGTCGGCGCGCGACGTGCTGGCGATGCTGAGCCGGTACCCGGCCGCCCTCGCCTCGACCTCGATGGCGTTGACCATGGTCTGCGGCCCGAAGTGGACGTTCTGCAGGGTGAGGACGCCGATCGCCTTCGACCGGCTCGTCGACAGCGCCCGGGCGGCCTGGTTCGGGCGGTAGCCGATCTGGTCGATGACGTCGAGCACGCGCTGCCGCGTCGCGGGGCGGATGCTCGGGCTGTCGTTGAGGACCCGCGACACCGTCTGGTACGAGACGCCCGCGAGGGCCGCGACGTCGCGGATGTTCGGCGCGCGCACCTTCTCGACCTCGTGCTTCACGTCGCTCCATCGCTGATCGGCGATGTGACCGTACACATCGCGCGCTGCAGACCATTATGCAGACTTCGACGGGCACCCCTCGACCGAGGGGCGAGGAGCCGCGCTCAACGACCGCGCGGCGCCCCGCGACCGCTCACCAGCAGCGCGGTGAGCGCCACGACCGCGGCGACGGCGAAGCACGCGACGAAGGCGGCGGGCTCGTCGGCACCGCCGAGCTGGAGGAACGCGGCCCCGGTCACGGCGAGCGCGATCGCCGAGCCCGACGAGTCGGCGATCGTCAGGGCCGAGCTGTTGAAGCCCTTCTCGTCGTCGCGCGACCAGCGCAGCACGAGGACGGAGAAGCGCGGGTACATGAAGCCCATCCCCGCGCCGGCGAGGGCCCAGCCGGTGATGACGACGGCCGGGTGCAGGTGCCCCAGGGCCGACGCACCGGCGGAGAGGACGCCCACGAGCACCAGCACGATGCCGATGCGGATGCCGGTCCGCTGGGCGACCCGGTCGCCGAGCCGCCCCTGCGCCCAGCTCGCGGCGGCCCAGGCGACGGCGCCCAGCGTCAGGGTGATGCCGGAAGCGGCAGGCGCGAAGCCGTACTGCGCCGACAGCATGTACGGCAGGTAGACGTCGCTGCCGAGGAAGGCCGCGCCCACGAGACCGCGCAGCAGCACGAGGGCCGGCACGCCCGCGGCCGCGACGAGGGCGCCACGGGGCAGCAGGGGCCTGAGCGCCACGACGAGCACCACGACGGAGGCGGCGAGCACGGCCGCAGCGGCCGCGAGCGGCAGCTCGGAGAGGAGGTTCAGGGCCATGACGGCGAGGGCTGCGGCGACCGACCACGCGATGCGCCCGATGCTCCACGGCACGCGGTCGCCGTCGACGCCCGGCAGCGTCGGCGGGACGCGCCGGAGGCTCGGGAGGATCATCGCGAAGGCGGGCAGGGCGATGACGACCGCGCCGAGGAACACCCAGTGCCAGCTGGCCACCTCGGCGACCGTGCCGGCGACCACGGGGCCGACGAGGCCGGGCACCACCCAGGCCGCCGCGAACCCGGCGAAGACCGACGGGTGCAGCGCCGGCGGGTAGAGCTTCGACACCATGACGTAGAGGCCGACGATGACGGCGCCGCTGCCGAGCCCCTGCACGAGACGGCCGAGCAGCAGCACGACCATGTCGGGCGCTGTGCCGACGATCGCGAGGCCGATCGCGAAGAGGACCATGGAGGCGGTGACCACGACCCGGGGACCGCTGCGGTCGGCCCAGTTGCCGGCCACCACCATGCCGACGACCCCCGATGCGAGCGGGGCGGCGAAGGCGACCGAGTAGAGCGCCTCGCCGTCGAGGTCGCGCGCGATGATCGGCATCACCGTCGTGATCGCCAGCGACTCGAACGCCGCGATGCCGATCAGCGCCACCATGCCGAGCGTGGCCAGCCGGTACGCCGGCGAGAGCACGCCGCCCGCGGGCAGGGTGCTCTCGGGGGCGGTCGTCATGCTCTCACCCTAGGTGCCGCCTCCGACGCCCGGTCTTCCCGGAGGTACCCCACCAGGAGGCACCCCCGGGGATCAGGCCTGCGCGCGGTCGAGCGCCTGGCGCACGTCGGCGAGCAGGTCGGCGACGTCCTCGATGCCGACCGACAGGCGGACGACGGTGTCGGGCACCTCGAGCTCGGTGCCGCGGACGGACGCGTGCGTCATCTCGGTCGGGTAGCCGATCAGCGACTCGACGCCGCCGAGCGACTCCGCCAGCTGGAAGAGCTCGGTCGACTCGGCGAAGCGGCGGGCCACGGCGGCCCCCGCCGTCAGCGAGACGGAGAGCATCCCGCCGAACGCGCTCATCTGGCGGGCGGCCAGCTCGTGCCCCGGGTGCGACTCGAGGCCCGGGTAGAAGACGCGCTCGATCGCGGGGTGCCCCTCGAGCTCCCGCGCGATCACGAGGGCGTTCGACGAGTGCCGCTCGACGCGCACCGCGAGCGTCTTGATGCCGCGCATCGTGAGCCACGCCTCCATCGGGGCCGAGACGGCGCCGGCGCCGAACTGCACGAAGCCGATCTTCTCGGCGAGCTCGTCGTCGCGCACGACGACGGCGCCGCCGACGACGTCGGAGTGCCCGCCGATGTACTTGGTCGTCGAGTGCACGACGACGTCGGCGCCGAGGCCGAGCGGCTGCTGCAGGGCCGGCGACGCGAAGGTGTTGTCGACGACGACGAGTGCGCCCGCGGCGTGCCCGATCTCGGCGAGCGCCGTGACGTCGCTGACCTTCATCAGCGGGTTGCTCGGGGTCTCGACCCAGAGCACGTCGGTCTCGCCGGGACGCACCGCCGCGCGGACGGCGTCGAGGTCGGTCATCTCGACGGTCTCGAGGGTGACGCCCCACGGCGTCCAGACCCGGTTCACCAGCCGGTGCGTGCCGCCGTAGACGTCGTTGCCCATCACGACGCGGGAACCGGGGCGGAGGACGGACCGCAGCAGCGCGTCCTCGGCCGCGAGGCCGGAGGCGAAGCTGAAGGCCGCGGAGCCGCCCTCGAGCGAGGCCAGCAGCTCCTGCAGCGAGTCCCGGGTGGGGTTCGCCGACCGCGCGTACTCGTAGCCGTCGCGGAAGCCGCCGATGCCGTCCTGCACGAAGGTGGACGACTGGTAGATCGGCGGCACGACGGCGCCCGTGCGCGAGTCGGGCTCCTGGCCGGCGTGGATGGCCCTGGTCGAGAAGCCGTGGTCGGAGGTGCTCATGGAGGTGCCCTTCAGTGTCTGGGGGATCTGGCGGGAGGAGTCCGGCCCGAGGATCCCTGCGAGAGGAGCCAGGCGCGGCCGGAGGGCCGTCAGGAAGAGAGGAAGGCCAGGACGTCGTGCCGCGTGACGACCCCGGCGGGCTTGCCGTCGTCGGTGACGAGCAGCGCGTCGGTGGTCTCGAGCGCGGCGCGCGCGCTCTCGACCGACTCGTTGACGCCGATCAGGGGCAGCGGGGCGCCGACCACGGTCGACAGGGCGTCGCCCATGCTCGCTCCCCCGGCGAAGACCGCCTCGAGCAGCGTCTTCTCCTCGACCGCGCCGACGACCTCGCCGATCACGACGGGAGGCTCGGCCGAGAGCACCGGCATCTGCGAGACGCCGTAGGTCGTCATGATGCCGATCACGTCGTGCAGGGTGTCGGACGGGTGGGCGTGCACCAGGGCGGGCAGCGAGCCGGTCTTGGAGGCGAGCAGGTCGCGCACCGTGCGCCCGTCGACGCTGTCGGAGAAGCCGTACGAGCGCATCCAGGCGTCGTTGAAGATCTTGCCGAGGTAGCCGCGTCCGCCGTCGGGCAGCAGCACCACGACGACGTCGTCCGGACCGAGGTCGCGGGCCACGTCGAGCGCGGCGGCGACGGCGAGGCCGGACGACCCGCCGACCAGCAGGCCCTCCTCGCGGGCGAGACGGCGGGTCAGCTCGAACGACCGGGCGTCGGACGCCGCGATGATGCGGTCGACGACGGTGGGGTCGTAGGCGGAGGGCCAGAAGTCCTCGCCGACGCCCTCGACGAGGTAGGGGCGGCCGGTGCCGCCGCTGTAGACGCTGCCCTCGGGGTCGGCGCCGATGATCTGGACCGATCCTCCGGACACCTCCTTCAGGTAGCGGCCCGTCCCGCTGATCGTGCCGCCGGTGCCGACGCCGGCCACGAAGTGGGTCACCTGGCCCTCGGTGTCGCGCCAGATCTCCGGACCGGTCGTCTCGTAGTGGCTCTGCGGGCCGGCGGGGTTCGCGTACTGGTTCGGCTTGAAGGCCCCGGGGATCTCGCGGACGAGCCGGTCGCTCACGCTGTAGTACGACTCGGGGCTGGACGGCTCGACGGCGGTCGGGGTGACGACGATCTCGGCGCCGTAGGCCTTGAGCACGTTCCGCTTGTCGTCGCCGACCTTGTCGGGCAGCACGAAGACGCAGCGGTAGCCGCGCTGCTGGGCGACGAGCGCGAGGCCCACGCCGGTGTTGCCGCTCGTCGGCTCGACGATGGTGCCGCCGGGCAGGAGGAGGCCGTCACGCTCTGCCGCGTCGATGATGCGGGTCGCGATCCGGTCCTTCGACGAGCCGCCGGGGTTGAGGTACTCGACCTTGACGAGCACCGTGGCCGTGATGCCCTCGGTGACCTTGTTGAGCTTCACCAGGGGGGTGTCGCCCACCAGGTCGAGGACGGTCTCGGCGTACTTCACGGGTGCTCCTTCACGGTCGGGATCGCTCCCTCGCGGTTGCTCCGCACCTCGTGAGCCGTCGTGCGGCACCAGGAGGCGGTGGCGGGTGGGGCAGGGACGTGTCGCCCCGGCCCCACGACTCTACCGGCGGCCCCCGGCAGATGACGGGGCGAGTCGGGTCGGCTGTGACGGTCTTCCCAGACAGGTGTGGGACAAATCGGTGACACATCCCCGACGTCCTGCCGCCGCACGGCGCGCGCTGTCGCCGGGGACGACCCGCCGGGGCAGACTGGGCGGGCACCGACAGACCCCGAGATCCCCGACACCAGAGGACCCCATCCGTGGCCAGCAGCGACAAGAAGAACCCGGGCGCGACGCCCGACCCGAGCTCGATGAGCGTGAAGCAGCAGCGGGACGCGCGCCGGCAGGAGAAGGTCGCCGCGCTCAAGCGCGAGCAGGCCAGGTCGAAGCGCAACCGGACAATCGGCATCGTGACCGCCTCCGTCGCGGGCGCCGCCGCGGTCGCCCTGATCGTCACCGTCGTCGTGACGAGCGGCACGCCCCGGGCCGACCGCAGCGAGATCGACGTCGCCGGCGTGCAGACCTGGGACGACCTGACCGCGAACCACGTCACGGGGGCCGTCGACTACGAGATGACTCCCCCGGCCGGCGGCGACCACGCCGCGGTCTGGATGAACTGCGGCGTCTACACCGAGCAGGTGCCGAACGAGAACGCCGTGCACGACCTCGAGCACGGCGCGATCTGGTTCACCTACGACCCGGCCCAGGTCACCGACGAGCAGATCGAGCAGATCACCGACCTCGCGCCCTCCACCTACTCGGTCGTCTCGCCCTACGAGGGCATGGACAGCCCCATGGCCGTCAGCGCCTGGGGCGCCCAGCTCGCCTTCGACGACCCCGAGGCCGACGCCGTCTCCGACTTCGTCACCAAGTACTGGAAGTCGGCGGACGCCCCCGAGCCCGGCGCGCCCTGCACGGGCGGCGTCGACGGCCCCGGCAAGGTGTCGTGACCGACGACCTCCGCAGGGCCCACGACCGCGACGAGCCGGGCGACGACCTCGACGACGTGACGACCGAGGCGGGCGCTGCCGGCGCCTCCTCGGGTCGTCGCCTGCGGCTCGTGATCGCCGCCGCGGTCGCGCTGCTGCTCGCGCTCGGGACGGGCGTCGCCGTGGGGCGCCTCACCTCGTCGGCCCCCGTCGTGCCCGGCACGAACAGCGTCGAGGCCGGGTTCGCCCGCGACATGCAGGTGCACCACGAGCAGGCCGTCGAGATGTCGTTCGCCATCCGCGACCGTTCGACCTCGGACGACGTGCGCACCATCGCCTACGACATCGCCGCGACCCAGTCGCAGCAGGCCGGCCAGATGTACGCCTGGCTCGAGGTGTGGGGCGTGCCGCAGGCTCCCTCCCAGCCGGTGATGACCTGGATGACGCAGCCGACGCTCGACGGGCAGCTCTCCGGGCACGAGCACGGCGGCGCCGCGTCCGGCTCCCCCGCGCCGAGCCACGTCCCCGGCGAGCCGATGCCCGGCCTGGCGACGCCCGAGCAGATGGCCGAGCTGCGGGCCGCCGACGGCGTCGAGGCCGAGCGGCTGTTCCTCACCCTGATGATCGACCACCACCTGGGCGGCATCGAGATGGCCCAGGCCGTCCTCGCCCGCAGCGACGACCCCCAGGTCGACGCTTTCGCGAGCGGCATGATCATGACGCAGCAGAGCGACGTCGACGCGATGCGGGCGATGCTCGCCCTCCGCGACTGAGCGACGCTCGCCCTTCTCGGCCGAGTGCGGCCGCCCGGCCGACGGTCCGAGCCGCCTGCACCGGCCGGCTGCACGAGCCGACCGCCCGAGCCGAGGAGGCGCGGCGCCGGCCCGTCAGGACGCCAGCTGCCCCTGGGTCCCCCCGCCCTCGCCCGACGCCTCCACGACCTCGCGCGCCGCGGCGCTGCGCCGGTCGATGACCTCGCCCAGCTCCCGCGCGAGGCGAGGCCTCACCCGCACGAGCGCGTCGAGCGTGTCGCCCGGGACGACGAGCACCGCGACCTCGGAGACCGCGACGGCCCGGGTCGTGGTCGGCTGGCGCGTGAGCACCGTCTGCCCCACGAAGTCGCCCCGCTCGACGCGCGACACGGGCAGGACCGCGTCGCCCGGCGTCGGGACCCCGAGGGCCACCGCGCCGCTGAGCACGAAGCGCAGGGCCTCCGGCACGACGCCGAGCGGCAGCACGACCTCGCCGGCGGCGTACCGCTCGAGGCGCACCGACGGCACGAGGGCAGGCACGTCGTCCGCCGTCACCTGCAGGGTCGGGGCGACGGCCGCGACGGCCTGCTCGATCCGCTCGGGCGTCACGAACGCGTCGGTGGTGTCGCCGTCGAGCCCGAGCCCCGCACGGCGCGAGGCATACCAGAGCCAGCTGCGCAGCGTCGCGAGCGACGAGCCCTCGTGGGCGGGCCCGCGCACCTCGTACGAGACCTCGTAGGCCGCGCCGCCGAGCGGGACGGCGACCGGCGTCGTGCCGGGCCACAGCTCGGGCAGGCCGCCCGCGACCCTCTGCAGCAGCGCGACGACCTCGGCGGGCGGGTCGTCGGTGGTGAAGGCCACGGGGGCGGTCACGGTGTAGCTGCCGTCACCGCGGCTGAGGTTGGTGAACGACGAGCCGGCGAGCGACGCGTTCGGGGTGATCTGGATGCCGTTGCCCGTGTCGATGTGCACCGCGCGCCAGTTGACCTGCACCACACGGCCGCGCACGCCGCCGGCGTCGAGCCAGTCGCCGAGGCGGAACGGCTGCTCGAACAGCAGCAGCAGCCCGGAGACGACGCTGCCGATCGCGCCCTGCAGCGCGAGGCCGAGGACGATCGAGGTGACGCCGAGCGCCGTGAACAGCCCCGCGACGTCCGTGCCCCAGACCGTGCTGAACAGCACGGCGAGCCCGATGGCGATGAGCACGATGCGGCCGATGTCGACGAAGATCGAGGGGAGGCGGTCGCGCCAGCTGCCCTTCTCGGCGTTCGTGAACAGGGCGAGGTTGACGGCGTTCAGCACGGCGACGATCACGAGGAACCCGAAGACGGTCGCGGCGACGCGCGTCCAGGTGAAGTCCTCCGAGTCGACGGCGATCGTCACCTGGGCCACCAGGATCGACACGGCGGCGGTGGGCACCACGTAGGTGCGGAGCAGCCGCACGACCCGTGCGCCGGGGTTGCCGCGACGCTGCAGGGTGCTCGCGATCTCGGTGAGCACGATGAGCAGCACCGGCAGCCCGACCACCACGGCGAGCACCGGCCAGAACCACGGCTGCTGCCAGAGCGAGGTCATCAGGCGGCCGACCGCTCGAGGCGGAAGACGCGCTGCTCGCCCGACTGGGTCGTGACCGTGCCCGAGTCGACCGCCGGCACCCCGTCGCCGATCTTCTGCACGACCCGCTCGGTCGCGTAGATGCCCGCCTGCGACGAGACGTCCTGCACCCGGTGGGCCAGCGTGACGGCGTCGCCCCACATGTCGTAGACCATGCTCGTCCGGCCGACGAGGCCGCTGGTCACCTGGCCGGTGTCGATGCCCGCACGCAGCGCGACGCGGGACGAGTTGGTCGCGTTGAAGCGCTCGATGATGCCCTGCAGCTCGAGGGTGAAGTCGACCACCCGGCGGGCGTTGTCGATGCGGGGCACAGTGAGCCCGCAGCTGGCGAGGTAGCCCTGCTGGCTGCTCCGCACCTTCTCGACGCCGAGCCGCTCCGCCGCCTCGTCGAACGACCGCCACAGCCCGTTGAGCAGGGCGAGCCGCTCGCCCGAGCGCATCCCCCGACTGAAGTCGTCGAACCCGGCGACGTCGGCGTAGACGACCGCGACGTCGGTGTGGTCCTCGGCGATCGTCTCCTCGCCCTCCTTGTAGCGCTTGGCCATCGCCTCCGGCATGAGGGTCAGCAGCAGGCGGTCGTTCTCGCGCCGCTGCTCGTCGATCAGGTCCTGCTTGACCCGGAGGCTGCGGCTCATGTCGTTGAAGGCGCCGCCCAGCTCGCTGAACTCGTCGTGGCCCTTGACGGGCACCTCGACGCCGATCTCGCCCCCGCTGACGCGGTTGACGGCGTGCTGGAGGCGCCGCACCGGCCGGACGAACACCTGCGCCAGCAGCAGCGAGAGCAGCGACACCACGACGATGATCGCCGCCGTCGAGAGCAGCAGGTTCCGGGTGAAGACGTCGACGGGCGCGAACGCCTCGGACGTGTCGACCTTCGCGACGATCACCCAGTTCAGGCCGTCGACGTCGATCGGCGCGTAGGCCGCCAGGACCTCGTGGCCGAGGTAGTCCGTGTTGACCGTCGTGGCGGTGCGCCCCTGCAGGGCCGCGTCCACGGCGGTGGTCGCGACCGGCTGCAGCAGCACCGAGCTGCCGGTCGCCACCTGGCGCTCGGCGACGCCGGTCGGGGTGCCGTGGTCGACGACGTCGTCGACGAACGTGTCGGGGTGCTCGATCAGCTCGCGCGAGGTCGAGCGCATCGTCTGGTCCGGCCCGGCGAGGTAGGCCTCGCCCGTCCGGCCGAGGCCCTGGTCTGCCCAGCCCTGGTCGCCCGTCATGACCGAGTCGATCGTGTCGGTCGGCACCTGCACGGCGAGCACGCCGGTGACGTCCGCGCCCGAGCCCACCGGCGAGGCGATCCACGCTGTCGGGACGCCGAGCGACGGGGCGTACGGCTGGAAGTCGGTCGTGAACGACGAGTCGACCGTGTTCGACTCCAGCGCCGCCGCCCAGACGTCGGCGAGCGCCGTCCGCGAGTACGGGCCGTCCTCGACGTTCGTGCCGAGGTCGACGCCGGAGAAGGCCGAGTAGACGACGTCGCCGTCGAGGTCGAGCAGCAGGACGTCCTCGTAGCCGAGCTGGTCGACCATCTCGCGGAAGTAGTCGTGGTGGTCGGCCCGGGCCTGAGACCACGCGCTGCCGTCGTCGGCGACGTCGAGCGCGAGCGAGGCGTCGAAGTCGTCGTCGAAGGGCACCGTGTAGAGCGACTGCAGGTACGCCTGGGCCGGCGAGGTCGGCTCGATCAGCGACGGGTCGGTCGTCGAGCCGGTCGCCTCGTCGAGCCGGGGCACGAACGTGTCCTCGTAGTACGCGGTGACCGCCTGCTGGCGCGCGGGGTCGACGGGCTGCTCGTCGAGCGCGGCGAAGCCGGCGTTGAAGTCGAGCGACGCCTGTCGCGCGCTGTCGTTGCGGCTGTCGAGCACGACGGCCTGCTGGACGCCCGCGAGGGTGCGCTCGACGTCGCGGGCCCGCGACTCGCGGATGCTCGTGACCTGCTCGAACGCCGCCGCACGGAGCGAGTCCCGCCCGTTGACGTAGCCGACGCTGCCGATGACGATCGCCGCCAGGAAGCTGACGGCGAGCAGCATGACGAGCAGGGTCGACTGGATGTCGAGCGAGCCGCGCCCGAACAGGGCCCGCAGCGGCGAGCGCCGCCGGGTCGGCGTCGTGGTCGCCTCGTCGATGCTGGTGGTGGTGGAGGTGGTGGAGCTGGACACGCGTGGCCTCTTCCCCAGGTGCGTCGGCCGAGCCTCGCTCGACATGACGCAGCCTCATCTGATCCGTCCCCCAGAAGTACCACTGATCGGAGCCTCAGCGCCAGAGCTGTTGCACACTGTCGACGTGGCGTGTACCCCGTCCGCGTTCTCCGACACCCGTCGAGGAGGCGCCGGTCACGTCGTCGACGCCACCTGCTGCCCGTACAGGTCGGCGTACACGCCGCCGAGCGCGACGAGCTCGTCGTGGGTGCCGCGCTCGACGATCCGGCCGCCGTCGACGACGAAGACGACGTCCGCGTGGCGGACGGTCGAGAGGCGGTGGGCGATCGCGATCGTCGTGCGCCCTCTCGTGGCCGTGTCCAGCGCCTCCTGCACGACCCGCTCTGACACGGTGTCGAGCGCGCTCGTCGCCTCGTCGAGCACCAGCACGGCCGGGTCCTTGAGCAGCACGCGGGCGATCGCGATGCGCTGCTTCTCGCCGCCGGAGAGGCGGTAGCCGCGCTCGCCCACCACGGTGTCGTAGCCGTCGGGGAACGACGCGATCGTCGCGTGGATGTTCGCCTGCCGGGCGGCGTCGATGAGCTGCTCGTCGGTGGCGTCCGGACGTGCGTAGCGCAGGTTGTCGCCGATCGTCGCGTGGAAGAGGTAGGTCTCCTGGCTGACGATGCCGATGTTCTCGACCAGCGACTCCTGCCGCAGGTCGCGGACGTCGGTGCCGGCGAAGCGCACGCTGCCGCCCGTCGCCTCGTAGAACCGCGGGATCAGGTACGACACCGTGGTCTTGCCGGCGCCGCTCGGGCCGACGAACGCCGCGAACTGGCCCGGCTCGATGTCGAACGAGACGCCGCGGAGGGTCCGCTGCCCCGGCTCGGCGTCGGGGTACGCGAACTCGACGTCGTCGAACTCGACGCGGCCGAGCTGCGCCTCGTCGACCGTCGCCGAGGCCCCGCCGTCGGTGATGGCGGGCCGCAGGTCGAGGTACTCGAAGATGCGGGCGAACAGCGCGCCCGAGGTCTGCAGGTCGAGCGCCACCCGGAGGAGCCCCATCAGCGGGAAGGTCAGCCGCGCCTGCACCGTGGTGAAGGCGACGATCGTGCCGGCGGTGACGGGGACGTCGCGGAGGATCAGCCACGCGGCCACCAGGTAGATCAGCGCCGGGATCACGGACAGGAAGATCTGGACGACGGCGAAGAACCACTGGCCGCTCATCTGCTGGCGCACCTGCAGGCCGATCTGCGTCCGGTTCTCGGCCGAGTAGCGCTCGACCTCGCTGCGCTGCTGGTTGAAGCTCTTCGCGAGCAGGATGCCGCTGACGCTCAGCGCCTCCTGCGTGATCGCCGTCATGTCCGACAGCGACTCCTGCGTCTTGGTCGCGATGCGTGCGCGCACCTGGCCGACGCGGCGCTGCGCCACGACGAGCAGCGGCAGCAGGATGACGGTGACGACGGTCATCTGCCAGCTGAGCACGAGCATCGAGATGAACGCGGCGATCACCGTGACGGTGTTGCCGAGCACACTCGAGATCGTGTTGCTCAGCACGTTCGCGACGCCGCCGACGTCGTTCTGCAGGCGGGACTGGATGACGCCCGTCTTCGTCCGGGTGAAGAACGCGAGCTCCATGCGCTGGAGGTGCCCGAACAGCCGGATGCGGAGGGCGCCCATCACGCTGTTCCCGACCGTGGCGGTGAGCCAGGTCTGCCAGACGCCGATGCCGGCCGACAGCACCCACAGCCCGATCATCAGGCCGACGAGCTCCATCAGCACCGGGACGTCGGGGCCGCCCGCGGGGAAGAGCCCGCGGTCGAAGGCCTGCTTCGTCAGCAGCGGAGGCGCGACGCTGATCGCCGCGCCGACGAGCACCAGCACGACGGTGACGACGAGGGCCCTCCGGTGGGGAGAGAAGAGGCCGCGGATCCGTCGGAACAGGTCGGGGATCTTGGGCGCGGCGGCGTTGGCCGCCTTCTGGGCCGCCGCGTCGCCGCTCGAGACGCGGCCGCCACGGCCGCCGCCGCCACCGCCTCCGCCCGGCCGGCCGCCGCCCGCCCCGCCGGCTGCGCCACCGCCTCCGCCGCCGCCCGTGCCGCCGGCACCGCGCATGCCGCCGCCCGCGGCGACGGAGTCCATCCTGCTCATGGAGCGAGGCTACGCCCGCGGCGCGTCCCCCCACTCCTGGGGCAATCTGGCCGCGATGCGCGCGGACGGGAACATCGCTCATTTATGCTAGGAGCTCAGGGTTCCTGACCACGCCCTGACGCCGCATTCCCCTACCCGACGGGGAACTACCCGATGCGGCAGAGGTAGGACCCGTGCGCACCCTTGACGATGCATCACCCGACCCGACCGGGGTCGAGCTCCAGCCCGCCGACGCGCGGGCCTCACTCGACGCCATCGAGCAGGCCTGGACGCAGATAGCCCCCCTGCAGGGAGCCCGCCTGCGCGAGGCCGTCCGGTCGGCTCCCGAGGCCGAGTGGAGCGGCAGGCCGCTCATCCTGCTCGCCCTCGCCGCCAGCTACCGCTCGGTCGGCTCCCGCTCGCGAAGCGCGGCGCTCCCGTGGTTCCGCGGCGTGGCCAAGGCCATCGACGCCGACCCCGGGCTGCCCCTCGAGGTGCGGGCCGGTTACCACGTGCACCTCGGCGCTGCACTGCGGACCCTCGGCAACCTCGTCGTCGCCCACGAGCACCTCGAGGTCGCGCGCACGATGATCGAGAGCGACCTCTCCGAGTCGATCACGGCGCGCATCAGCCTCAGCGCCTCCTTCTCGCTGCAGCTCGGCCTCATCCGGCTGCACTACGGCGAGTACGACCAGGCCCAGTTCGCGCTGGGGCTCGCCTCGGGCCTCGGCGAGGAGCACCTCAGCATCGCCGAGCGCGTCGAGTGCCTGTCCGCCCTCGCCTACGTCGCCGTGCTGCTCGGCGAGTTCGCGCTCGCCGACGAGCACCTCGAGAACGCCGCCGAGCTCGCCGACGGCACCGACCTGCTCGCCAGCTCGTTCGGCGCCCTCGCCCAGATCGCGCGGCTGCACCTCGCCCTCGAGCGCGACGAGTCCCCCGGCGGACACGACGACCTCGTCGCGCGCGTGCACCTGGCGGCGCGCGGCAGCGACTGGGAGGCGCTCGGCTGGTTCGCCGAGGCCAGCGTGCTGCTCGCCCAGGGCCGGTCGATCGAGGTGCTCGACCACCTCGGCCGCATCTCGCGCCTCGTGCAGGGGTTCACGGGCGCCGTCGTGCTCGGCCGGTCGGCCACGGCCCTCCGCGCCGAGACGATGCTCCAGCTCGGACAGGCGCAGGAGGCGCGACGCCTGGCCCAGCCCCTCTCGCCCGGCGACCGCCACATCGAGTGCCCCGCGCGCGTGCTCGCCCTGATCCACCTCTCGACCGGCGAGCCGCAGGCGGCGCTCGACGACCTCGAGGCGTGCCTCGTGCTCGGCGACCTGCACTCGGAGCGGACCATCGGGCACGTGCACGCCGTCGCCGCGGCCGCCCACCTGGCCCAGGGCGACACCGCCCAGGCCGACATCGCCTTCGACCGTGCCCTGCTCGAGGCCGGCCACTCGGGCGCAGGCTGGATCTTCGGCACCCTGCCGGAGCCCCTCCTCGACCACCTCGTCGCCCGCGCCGTGCAGCGCGACCAGCCGCAGGCCACCCTCGGGGTGCTCGCCCGCCTGCACTCGGCCGAGGGCCCCGACGTGGCGCCCCTCGCCGAGCCGCTGAGCGACCGCGAGCTCGTCATCGTGCGCCACCTGGCCACCGGCCAGACCCTCGGCCAGATCGGCAGCCAGCTGTTCATCTCGGTGAACACGGTCAAGAGCCACGTCCGGAGCATCTACCGCAAGCTGCAGGCGACGTCGCGCCGCGAGGCCATCGCCCGGGTGCGACAGCTGGGGCTGCACGTCGACGAGGACTGACCCGAGGCGGTAGCCTCTCGCGGTGCCCGACGACCTGACCCCCGCCTCCTCTGCCTCTGCCTCTGCCCCTGCCCTTGCTCCTGCTCGCCCGCGGCTCGGCGAGCAGCTGCTGCGTCGCAAGCCCCTCGAGGCGTTCGCGCGCGAGGCCGAGGCGTCCGACGCCCGAGGCCTCCGGCGCACCCTCGGCGTCTGGCACCTGACCGCCATCAGCATCGGGGCCACGCTCGGCACGGGCATCCTGGTGGTGCTGGGCACCGCCGTGCCCCTCGCCGGGCCCGCGGTGTTCCTCGCGTTCGTCCTCGCCGGCGTCGCCGCCCTGCTCTCGGCACTGTCGTACGCCGAGATGGCGGGCAGCGTGCCCGTCTCCGGCTCGAGCTACAGCTACGCCTACGCGACCCTCGGCGAGGGCGTCGCCTGGGTCTGCGGCTGGTGCCTCGTGCTCGAGTACGCCGTGTCGGTCGCGGCCGTCGCGGTGGGCGCCGGCCAGTACGTCGACGAGGCCCTGCGCGTCTTCGGCCTCTCGCTGCCCGACGTCGTCGCGGGCCCGCCCGCCGAGGGAGGCCTGCTGAACCTCCCCGCCGCCGCGCTCGTCCTGCTGGCCACCCTCGTGCTCGTGCCCGGGGCCCGCGAGAGCGCCTGGGTCAACACCGTCCTGGTCGTGGCCAAGGTCGGCCTGCTCGTCTTCTTCGTCGCCGTCGCGTTCACGGCCTTCAGCGCAGGCAACTTCGAGCCCCTCGCGCCGATGGGGGCGGCCGGGGTCTCGGCCGCCGCCTCCCGCCTGTTCTTCTCGTACATCGGCTTCGACGCGGCGTCCACGGCCGGCGAGGAGGCGCGGGACGCGAAGCGGGACCTGCCGCGGGCGATCGTCGCCTCCATCGTCGTCATCACGGTGCTGTACATCCTCGTCGCCGTGGCCGCGGTCGGCGCCCGCCCCTGGCAGGACTTCACCGACGGCGAGGCGACCCTCGTGACGATCGTCGCCGACATCACGGGCCAGCCCTGGGTGGCCTTCCTCTTCGCGGTGACCGCGGTCGCGGCCATCGCCTCCGTCGTCCTGACCGTGCTCTACGGGCAGACGCGCATCTTCCTGTCGATGGCCCGGGACGGGCTCGTGCCGTCCGTCCTCGGCCGGATCTCGCCGCGGACGCGCACGCCCGTCGCCGGCACCCTGATCGTCGGCGGCGCGGTCGCGGTCACCGCGGCGTTCATCCCCCTCGGGGCCCTCGCCGACGCGACGAGCATCGGCACGCTCTTCGCGTTCGCGCTCGTCAACCTGTCGGTCATCTGGCTGCGCCGCAACCGGCCCGAGCTCGAGCGCACGTTCCGCGTGCCGCTGTACCCGGTCGTCCCGCTGCTCGGCTTCGCGACGTGCGTGCTGCTCATGGTGACGCTCGGCGGCATCACCTGGGCCGCGTTCGCCGTGTGGATGGGCGTCGGGGTCGCGGTGTACGCGCTCTACGGCCGCCGCCACTCGGTCGTCGCCCGCGGCTGAGGCTGCGCGCGGCGGGTCGGAGCGGCATCCGGCGGGTCCGCGTCGCCCACTGCGGGTCCGCGCTGACCCGCCGTGGGTGACGGGGACCCGCCGAACCCGCTGCCGTGGACCGCACCCGGGAACGACGAAGGCGCCGCTCCCCGTGGGGAGCGGCGCCTCCTGTGCTCGTGAGAGCAGGCAGTGCTGTGCGACCGAGGTCGCGAGGGGCCGTGCGGCCCCCCTGACTACTTGAGGGTGACGGTGGCGCCGGCAGCCTCGAGCTGAGCCTTGGCCTTCTCGGCCGTCTCCTTGTTCGCACCCTCGATGACGGTGTTGGGGGCACCGTCGACGACGGCCTTCGCCTCGCCGAGGCCGAGGCTCGTGAGCGCGCGGACCTCCTTGATGACCTGGATCTTCTTGTCGCCGGCAGCCTCGAGGACGACGTCGAAGCTGTCCTTCTCCTCGACCTCCTCGGCGGGGGCGGCGGGGCCGGCGGCACCGGCAGCGGCCACGGGGGCAGCAGCGGTGACCTCGAAGACCTCTTCGAACTTCTTCACGAAGTCGCTGAGCTCGATGAGCGTGAGCTCCTTGAAGGCCTCGATCAGTTCGTCCTGCGTGAGCTTCGCCATGGTGTTCTCCTTGTTGTGTTCTGTAAGTGGTGGTGGTTGCTGCGACAGCTGTTAGCTGTCGGCTTCCTGCTTCGCGCGCAGCGCCTCGACCGTGCGGACGGCCTGCGACAGCGGAGCGTTGAACAGGTAAGCAGCGCCGAACAGCGAGGCCTTGAAGGCGCCGGCCAGCTTGCCCAGCAGCACCTCCCGCGACTCGAGGTCGGCGAGCTTGGTGACCTCGGCTGCGGTCAGGGCGTTACCGTCGAAGTAACCGCCCTTCACGATCAGCGCGGGGTGTGCCTTGGCGAAGTCACGCATGCTCTTGGCGACGGCGACAGGGTCTCCGTGCACGAAGGCGATCGCAGACGGGCCGACGAGCTCGTCGTCGAACGAGCTGATGCCGGCGTTGTTCGCCGCGATCTTGCTGAGCGTGTTCTTCACCACGGCGTACGTCGCGTCTGCACTGATGGCGGTGCGGAGCTCCTTGAGCTCTGCCACAGTGAGACCGCGGTACTCGGTGAGCAGAACGGCGGTCGAGCTACGGAAGTTCTCCGTGAGCTCGGCGACCGATGCTTCCTTGTTCGCCATGGCTCTCCTAAAACGTGGGTGTGCCGGCAGCCCCCGGGCACTCGCTCACGTCTCGTCCGAGGACGGGGCATGGAAAAAGCTCCGGCGCTGGCGCACGGAGCTGGATCTCGCAGAAGCGAGGAACGACTTCACACACCTGCGCTGGTCGCTCTCTCTCGAGAACCTTCGGTCTCCGTCTGCGAGCAGACAGGGACAACCGGCGGTCTTGGGCTGGGTACACAGTAGACGCAGGAGGCGCGTCCACGCAAGTCGCGCCTCCTGCGGTCGGGTCGTGGCCGCGGCCGGTCCCGACCCGAGACGGCGAGCGTCAGACGGCCGAGGCGGGCGGCGCGGCGAGCGGCAGCCGCACCGTGAGGACGGCGCCGTCGGCACTGCTGGCGACCGAGACGTCGCCGCCGTGGGCGTGCGCGACGGCCTCGACGATGGCGAGCCCGAGGCCGGTCGAGCCGGCCTTGCGCGAGCGCGAGCTGTCGGCCCGGGCGAAGCGCTCGAACAGCACGGGCAGCACCGCAGGGTCGATGCCCGGGCCCTCGTCGGACACCGTGACGACGGCACGGCGCGCCGACTCGTCGACGCCCAGGGCGACGTGCACGGGCGTGCCCTCCGGCGTGTGGGTCCGCGAGTTGGTGAGCAGGTTCGCGACGATCTGGTGCAGGCGCATCGCGTCCCCGGGCACGACGACCGGCTCGTCGGGCAGCACGACGTCGACGTCGTGGGCCGGGTCGGCCACCCCTGCGTCGTTGACGGCGTCGAGCACCACGCGGGTGAGGTCGACGTCGGCCACGACGATGTCGCGGCCCTCGTCGAGGCGGGCGAGGAGCAGCAGGTCCTCGACGAGCGAGGTCATGCGCAGCGACTCCGACTCGATGCGGCCCATCGCGTACACGACGTCGTCGGGCAGGCCCGCGCCCATCCGCCGGGTCAGCTCGGCGTAACCGCGCACCGACGCCAGGGGGGTGCGCAGCTCGTGCGAGGCGTCGGCGACGAACTGCCGCACCTTGTTCTCGCTCTGCTGCCGCGCCTCCAGCGCCGCCGCGACGTGGCCGAGCATGTGGTTGAGCGAGGCTCCCACCCGGCCGACCTCGGTGCGCGTGTCGGTGTCCTGTTCGTCCACCCGCTCGGCGAGGGCCACCTCGCCGCGGTCGAGGGGCAGCTCGGCCACGCGCAGCGCGGTGTCCGAGAGCCGCTCGAGGGGGCGGAGCGCCCGCCGCACGACGGCGTACGCGATGAGGATCGCGACGACGAGGCCGAGCAGGGTGACGAAGGCGATGGAGGCGATCATCCCGGCGACGGTCTGGGTCACGCTGTCGGTGGGCAGGCCCACGACGAGGTAGCCCGACGACACGGTGCCGCCGCCCCGCGACGTGAGGGTCACGGGGACCGCCTCGACCCGGTAGCCGCCGAGGTCCGAGCCGAGCGACACGGTGACCGGGCCGCCCGCGTCGGGCACGGTCGCGAGCGCAGAGGTGATCTCGTCGGTGAGGGGATCCTCGAGCTCGCCCGCCTCGGTGACGGTGAAGGCCTGCTGCACGACGTCGCCGACGAGCACGGCGGTGAAGGTGCCCGGCGCCTGGCGCGGTGCCCCGAGCGCGTCGCTGTCCGGGCTCAGGCTCGGGCGGCCGGACGATCCCCCGACGGAGGCGGCGGCCACGGCACGGCCGGTGGCGCTCGTGAGGTCGTCGTCGAGCTGGCGCATCAGCGAGCCGCGGAGCGCGACCACGCTCACGCTGCCGATGACCACGGTCAGGAGCACCACGATCGCGACGATGCTGAGGATCAGGCGGTTGCGGAGCGTGAGGGGGGCGGAGGCGCGGGGCACGCGCCCGAGGAGCCCGCCGAGACGGGACCCTCCGGGTGCGGCCGCGCTCACGACGTGGGCTTGATGACGTAGCCCACGCCGCGCACGGTGTGGATCATCGCCTCTTCGCCCGCGTCGATCTTCTTGCGGAGGTACGAGATGTAGATCTCGACGACGCTCGACTTGCCGCCGAAGTCGTAGCTCCAGACGCGGTCGAGGATCTGCGCCTTGCTGAGCACCCTGCGCGGGTTCCGCATCAGGAAGCGCAGCAGCTCGAACTCGGTGGCGGTCAGCTCGACCTCGCGGTCGCCGCGGTGCACCTCGTAGCTCTCCTCGTCGAGCACCAGGTCGCCGACGACGATGCGGCTGTCGCCGGCCTCGCTCACGGCCGACGCGGACCGACGGATGAGGCCGCGGAGCCTGGCCACCACCTCCTCGAGGGAGAACGGCTTGGTGACGTAGTCGTCGCCGCCCGCCGTCAGCCCGGAGACGCGGTCCTCGACGGAGTCCTTCGCGGTGAGGAACAGGATCGGGGTGTCGTCGCCCCCGGCACGCAGGCGGCCGAGCACCTGGATGCCGTCGATGTCGGGCAGCATCCAGTCGAGCACGATCGCGTCGGGCTGGAACTCGCGGGCCAGCGCGAGGGCGCCCTGCCCGTCGGCGGCGGCCTTGACGTCCCACCCCTCGTAGCGGAGGGCCATCGAGAGGAGGTCGGTGAGGCTGTTCTCGTCGTCGACGACGAGGACTCGGAGGGGCGAGCCGTCGGCCCGGGTGAGTCGGGGGGCCTGCGCGGGGGTGGGGGTCGTCGTGGTCACGCACTCAGCTTCGAGCCGGTTCCTATGAACGGACTGTGCTGCTCCGATGCGTTGCCTGCGCGTCCCTCATAGGAAGCTCATGGACGGCCCATCGGGTGCTGCGAGACCGCCTCCCTAGCGTCGCCTCCGACCTGATCCCCCGCGGATCCCCCCCTGCACCGAGGAGACCCCGATGTTCCTGACCTACCTGCTCAGAGAGCTGAGCAACAGACGCAAGCAGACCGTGATCATCGCGGCCGGCATGGCGCTCGCCATCGCGCTCGTCATCGTCGTCAGCGGCGTGGCGGCCGGCGTGAAGAACGCCCAGTCGTCCGTGCTCGAGGCCGTCTACGGCGTCGGCACCGACGTCACGATCACGCAGACCGCCGAGCCGGGCGCCGACGGCGGCGGTCCCGGCCAGCAGTTCGCATTCGGCTCGGGCGACGGCACGACCACCGACGACGGCAGCACCGAGGTCGCGCAGAGCACCCTCTCGGCCGCCCGCGGCACGGCGACCTTCGCCTCGTCGGCCCTGGCGACCGTCGAGGGCGTCGACGGCGTGTCCGCCGCGACGGCCACGTTGAGCCTCGAGAACTCCAGCTTCTCGGGCACGCTGCCCGACTTCTCCCAGGGCGCAGGAGGCGCCGGCACCGACGGCACGACCGGAGACGGTACCGGCACCGGCACCGGCACCGGCACCGACGGCACGGACGGGACCGACTCGGGCAGCCAGCCCGCACCTCCCACGGGCGGGGCGGACGGCGCCGGCGGCAGCGCCTTCGACGTCGACCAGTTCTCGGTCACGGGCCTCGACCCGAGCGCGGCCGCGGTCGGCCCCCTGACCAGCGCGTCGCTGGTCGACGGCCGGACCCTCGCCGCCGACGACGCGGGCGCCGACGTCGTCGTGCTCGACCAGACGTACGCCACGAGCGCGGAGCTCGCGGTCGGCGACACCCTGGCGATCGGCGGCACCGACTTCACCGTGGTCGGGATCGTCGCGTCCACGTCGTCCGACGCGGCCACCGCCTCCGACGCCTACGTCCCCCTCGACACCGCGCAGGCGCTCAGCGGGCTGACCGACCAGATCAGCGACGTGTACGTGACCGCGGCGAGCGCCAGCGGCGTCGACGCGCTGAAGACCGACCTGCAGGCCGCCCTGCCCGACGCGACCGTGAGCACGCAGTCGGACCTCGCGTCGAGCGTCTCCGGCTCGCTGACGACCGCCTCCGACCTGATCGGCAAGCTCGGCACCTGGCTCTCGGTCATCGTGCTGGCCGCGGCGTTCCTCATCGCGATCCTCTTCACCGTCGCGGGCGTCAGCCGGCGCACCCGCGAGTTCGGCACCCTCAAGGCGATCGGCTGGAGCAACGCGCGCATCACCCGCCAGGTCGCGGGCGAGTCGCTCGTGCAGGGCCTCGTCGGCGGCGTCGTCGGCGTCGCGGCGGGTCTCGTCGGGCTGCTCGTGGTGAACCTCGTCGCCCCGACCCTGTCGGCTGCGGCCACGACCACCGCGGCAGGTCCCGGCGGGGCTGCCGGCGGGCCCGGAGCGGCAGCCGACGCAGGAGGCGCGGCCGCAGCAGGCGGCGGCGGCTTCGGCCAGCAGCTGGCCACGGCGACGACGGACGTCGTCCTGCACGCCCCGGTCACGATCTCGGTCGTGCTGCTCGCGGTCGGCCTGGCCGTCGTCGGCGGGCTGCTCGCCGGCGCCGTGGGCGGGTGGCGCGCGTCGCGGCTGCGCCCGGCCGAGGCGCTGAGGAGCGTCGCGTGACCGGGGCGGCCCCGGAGCCGACCGGCACCGACGTCCGCGCCACCGCCCTGCCGGCACCCGCCGGACTCACCGACCCGACCACCGCCTCCGGAGGCACCACGCCCATGTACACGCTCACCGCCGTCACCAAGACCTACTCGCAGGGGAAGAAGAGCGTCACGGCCCTCGACGGGGTCGACCTCGAGATCCCCGCGGGCCAGATGGTCGCGATCCAGGGCCCGACCGGAGGCGGCAAGTCGACCCTGCTGCAGATGCTCGGCGCGCTCGACCGGCCGACGAGCGGCACGGTGAGGCTCGGCGACTCCGACCTCTCGGCGGCGGGCGACCGCTCGCTGGCGGCGGTGCGGGCCCGCGACGTCGGCTTCGTGTTCCAGGGCTTCAACCTGATCCCGACGCTGACGGCCGCGGAGAACGTCGAGACGGCGTTCGCGGACGACTCGGTGCCTCGCCCCGAGCGACGGACGAGGGCGAAGGAGGCGCTGGCCTCGGTCGGGCTCGCGGAGCGGGCCGACCACCTGCCGGGCGAGCTCAGCGGCGGCCAGCAGCAGAGGGTCGCCATCGCGCGCGCCCTGGTCAAGGAGCCGACCGTGCTGCTGGCGGACGAGCCGACGGGGTCGCTCGACGAGGTCACCCGGGACGAGATCATGGACCTGCTCGAGGGCGTCTGGCGCGACCGCGGGCTGACCCTCGTCATCGTGACGCACGACTCGGCCGTGGCCCGGCGGGCCGAGCGGCGCCTGCGCATCGCCGGCGGCAAGGTCGCCGAGCTGCTGCCGACGGCCTGACGTCCGAGCCCGAGGGCGGGCCCCGGCTCGGCGCCGGGTCCCGCCCTCAGCGTCTGACGTCGTGGGTGCTCAGCCGCGCGGGTAGTCCACGCAGGCGAAGCGAGCCGAGTCGGGTGCCCAGCACGGCACGTTGACCGTGCCCTGGCCTCCGAGCAGCCGCAGCACGTCGTGCGGCTGCTCCCCCGGCGTCGGCAGCCCGTCCGTGCCGAGCGGCAGGGTGCGGAGCACGACGTCGCGGTCCTCGGGGTGGCCGAGGGTGCCCGTCGGGTAGCCGAGCCAGAGCAGGGTCGACCCGTCGGGCGAGACGTGCGGGAACCAGTTCACGAGCTCGTCGTCGGTGACCTGCACGAGCTCGCCGCCGTCGGGCCGGGCGCGGAACAGCTGCGCGTGGCCCGCCACGCCGCCCGACGCCCGCTCCGAGTTGAACCAGACGTGCCGACCGTCCGGCGAGAACTCCGCACCGTCGTCGGGGTGGCCGTCCGCGGTGACGGAGGTCGGGGCGCCGTCGGCCACCGAGACCAGCACGACGTTGGTCTGCCACCCGGCCCGCGCCTCCTCGTCGTCCGGGTCGGCCGCGGCCTCGGGCAGGGCGCCGACGATCACGCTGAGCGTCGCGCCGTCCGGCGAGACGCCGTGCAGGTAGTTCTTGTGGTTGCGGCCGGCAGGGTGCTCGCGCGTGACGCGGCGTGCCTCGCCGCCGGGCGCGACGCCGTCCCACGGGACCTCGTACAGGTGGCCGTCGCGCGAGCTGACGAACACGCTGCCCTGGTCGGGCGCGATCACGTGGTCGTTGTTGATCTCGGGCACGTCGCCCATGGGCACGGGCACCAGGGCCGTCTCGTCGGCGCCGCGCGCCTCAGCGGGCAGCCGCCAGAGCAGCCCGTCGGCGTTGACGACGAGCCAGCGGCCGTCGGGGCTCCAGTTGGGCGCCTCGACGAGGACGCTCGAGCTCTCGAGGGCGACCTCGACCTCGCCGGTCGCGGGGTCGACGACGAGCACGCGGCTCGACTGTCCGGGCTGGAGGGTGCGGGGCACGGGGTTCTCCCTGTTCGTGGGCGGAGCGGCTACTGGTTCGAGAAGGCCGCGTCGAAGGAGGCGGTGGGCCGCGGCCAGAGCAGCGAGCGCACGTGGGCCAGCGCCTCGGGCGCCCCGTGCAGCCGGTCCATGCCGGCGTCCTCCCACTCGATCGAGATCGGCCCGGCGTAGCCGACGGCGTCGAGGGTGCGGAAGGCCGACTCCCAGTCGACGTCGCCGTGCCCGGTCGAGACGAAGTCCCAGCCGCGACGAGGGTCGCCCCAGGGCAGGTGCGAGCCGAGCACCCCGGCGCGGCCGCTGCTCGGCCGGACGCGCGTGTCCTTGCAGTCGACGTGGTAGATCCGGTCGGCGAAGTCGACGATGAACCCGATCGTGTCGACGCCCTGCCAGAGCATGTGCGACGGGTCCCAGTTGAAGCCGAAGGCATCGCGGTGCTCGATCGCGTCGAGGGCGCGGACGCTCGTCCAGTGGTCGTAGGCGATCTCGGACGGGTGCACCTCGTGGGCGAACCGCACGCCCTCGCCGTCGAAGACGTCGAGGATGGGGTTCCAGCGGGCGGCGAAGTCCTCGTAGCCGGCGTCGATGACGCTCTCGGGCACGGGCGGGAACATCGCGACGTACTGCCAGATCGACGAGCCGGTGAACCCGACGACCGTGTCGACACCCATCCGCCGGGCGACCCTGGCCGCCCGCTTCATGTCCTCGGCCGCGCGCTGGCGGACGCCCTCGGGCTCGCCGTCGCCCCACGTGCTCGGCCGCACGATCGCCTGGTGCCGGAAGTCGATCGGGTCGTCGCAGACGGCCTGCCCCGTGAGGTGGTTCGAGATGGCCCAGACGCCGAGGCCGTGCCGCTCGAGCACGTCGAGCCGGCCGCGGAGGTAGGCGTCGTCCTCGTCGGCGCGCTCGAGGTCGAGGTGGTCGCCCGACGCGGCGATCTCGAGGCCGTCGTAGCCCCAGCCCGCGGCGAGGGCCGCCACCTCCTCGAGCGGCAGGTCGGCCCACTGGCCGGTGAACAGCGTGACGGGGTGCGAGCTCTCGCCCATGTCGGCCTCTCTCGTCGTCGGTGCGTCGGCGCCCGGCGCAGCTCCATCCTGGTCCACGGGGCGATGGTTCACGAGGGGACGTCCACCCAGCGCCGCTCGGCGGCGGCGAGCAGGACGCTCTCGGTGACGACGACGGCGCGGCGGCCGTCCTCGAAGGTCGGCAGTCCCTCCGGCCGCCCGCCGCGCACGGCGTCGTGCACGTCGCGGACGAACGCGGCGAAGGCGTCGTGGTAGCCCATCGGGTGCCCGGCCGGGAGCGTCGAGAGGCGGGCCGCGTCCGGCACGAGCCGGGCCGCGTCGCGCGACACGACCTCGGACGCGGCGCGACGCCCGATCCAGAGCCGGTCGGGCTCCTCCTGCGAGAACTCCAGGCTCTCCGCCGTGCCGGCGACGTCGACGAGGAGGCGGTTCTTCCGCCCCGGCGCCACCTGTGACACGAAGAGGGTGCCGATGACCCCGGCGGCCGTCTCGAAGACGAGCGCTGCCTCGTCCTCGGTGTCGACCGGGCGGCCGCCGCGCTCGGCGTGGGCCCGGTCGAGGACGGCCGAGAGGGCTGCGACGCGGTCGCCGAGGACGAACTCGACCAGGTCGACGAGGTGGCTGCCGATGTCGGCGAAGGCGCGCGAGGGGCCGCCCGAGGCCGACTCGACCCGCCAGTCGACGTCGTCGCGGTCGAGCAGCCAGTCCTGCAGGTAGCTCCCGCGGACGCTGAGCACGCGTCCCGTGACGCCGGAGGCCACCCTGGCCCGTGCCTCCCGCACCATCGGGTGGTACCGGTAGACGAACGGGACCGCGGCGGTCCTGCCGGCCGCCCGGGCCGCCCGCACGAGCTCGTCGGCCTCCGCCGTCGAGGTCGCGAGGGGCTTCTCGCAGACCACGTGCTTGCCGGCCGAGAGCGCGGCGAGGGCGAGCCCTGCGTGCAGGGCGTTCGGCGTGCAGAGGTGGACGACGTCGACGCCGGGGTCGTCGAGGAGGTCCTGCACGCTGTCGTGGGCGGTCGGGACGCCCAGGGCGGCGGCCGCGAAGGAGGCGCTGGCCGGGCTCGAGGACGCGACCGCGACCACCTGCGCGCCGGCCGCCCTGGCGGCGGCCGTGTGCACCCGCCCCATGAACCCGCCGCCCACGACCCCGACCCGGAGGGGCGCGACCGAGGCCGCGGCCCGCCGGGTCGGGGCGACGTCCGCGAGTGGAGGCGCCGCCTCCCCCACGTCGGTCACCGCTCCGCCCCCGTCAGGCCCGGCCGGTCGGCGTCACTTGACGGCACCGGAGGACAGACCGGTGATGAGGTGCTTCTGCACGAGCATGAAGCCGATCAGCACGGGCAGCGAGACGACGACCGAGGCCGCCATCAGCTGGTTCCAGTAGACGTCCTGCTGCGAGGCGTACGCCCGCAGGCCGATCGACAGGGTGCGGGTGTCCTTGCTCGTGAGCACCGAGGCGAAGAGCACCTCGCCCCAGGCCGTGATGAAGGCGTAGACCGCGACGGCGATGATGCCGGGCTTCGCGACGGGGATGATGACGCGGAACAGGGCGCCGAGGCGACCCGTGCCGTCGATCATCGAGGCCTCCTCGAGCTCCTTCGGGATGGAGGCGAAGTAGCCCGTCAGCATCCAGATAGAGAACGGCAGGCTGAACGTCATGTAGGTGATGATCAGGCCGAGGTAGCTGCCCGTCAGCTGCACGCCGACCGTGCGCTGGATCTGCACGAAGATCAGGAACAGGGGCAGGAGGAACAGGATGCCGGGGAACATCTGCGTCGACAGCACCACGAGGCTGAAGCTGCGCTGGCCGCGGAAGCGCAGGCGAGCCAGCGCGTAGGCGGCCAGCACGGCCATCGCCACCGACAGGATCGTCGCCGAGATGGTCACGATCAGGCTGTTCTTGAAGTACGACGCCAGGGGCACCGTCTGCCAGATCTGCACGTACGGCTCGAGGGTGACGCGCGAGGGGATCCAGGTGAAGAGGCCCTGGACGTCGGCCAGCGGCTTGATCGAGGTCGTGAGCACCACGTAGAGCGGGATGATCACGACCAGCGACAGGAACGCCAGCCCGAAGAAACGGAAGATCTTGAAGCCGCGGGTCTCAATCATTGTCGTTCTGCCCCTTCGGGAGGACCATCCGGATGTAGAACGCCGACGCGATCAGCAGCACGACCAGGAGCATGACGCTCATGGCACCACCGAGGCCGAAGTTCCAGTTGTTGAAGCTCTGCTGGTAGATCAGCGGCGAGATGAGCGTCGCCTGCTCGGGCGAGGCCGGGCCGAAGAGCACGTAGGGCACGTTGAACTGGTTGAAGATCCAGAGGCTCATGATGAGCAGCAGCACGGCGTTGGCCGGCTTGACCATCGGCAGCGTGATGTTCGTGAACTGCTTCCACAGGCTGGCGCCGTCGAGGCTGGCGGCCTCGTAGACGTCGCCGGGGATGTTCTGCAGCGCCGCGAGCAGCATCAGGAACGCGAAGGGCCAGAACTGCCACGCGGTCACGATGACGATCGCCCAGAACGAGTTCCCGCCGAGGAGCCAGAAGGGCCGGTCCTGCAGGATCCCGAGGTCGTCGACCAGGAACCGGTTGATGGCCCCGTCGCGCTGGTTGAACATGAAGGCCCAGGCGATGGTGCCGACGTACGAGGGCAGCGCGTAGGGCACGAGGAACAGGGTGCGGAGCAGGCCCCGTCCCTTGAACGAGCTGGTCAGCAGCACGGCGCCGAGCATGCCCATGCTCCACGCGATCGCGACGACGATCACGGTGAAGAGCAGGGTGCGGCCGAGGGCCCCGTAGAGCTGGCCGGCGATCGGCGAGCTGGGGTCGAGGGCCGTGACGAAGTTCTGCAGGCCGACGAAGGGCGCGTTGACCCAGTTGGCGATGCTGAGCTGGTTCAGCGTGATGAACGCGATCCAGATGCCCAGCACCATGGGGACGATGTGGACGAGGAGCTCGGCCAGGGCCGCGGGGGCGACCAGGAAGTAGGCGAGCGGCGAGCGGTGCTTCTTGCGCTTCGCGGGCTCGATCGGAGCCAGCTGGTGCGGATCGGGGGCCGACTCTTCCTCGGCGGTGGCGGGGGGCAGAACGTTGACGGTCATGACGGTCCTCTCGGGCGGGGCAGGGGGGCCCGCCCGGCCGGCAGCGGTGGCGCTGCCGACCGGACGGGTCCCCGCACGGTGGGACGGGGCTACTGACCCGTGGTCATCTGGCTGTTCGCGTCCTCGAGGGCCGACTTGACGTCGGCCTCGCTGACGGAGCCGCCCTGGGCCGCGGTGGCGAGGAGGTCCTTGATCGCGGTGCCGACCAGGGTCTCCATCTGTCCCTCGGAGGGGTAGAGGGGCATGGGCTGGGCGTGGTCCGCGAGGATCGTCTGCTTCAGCTTGATGACGTCCGTCTGGAACGCCGGGTCGTCGTACGCGGTGGTGACCACGGGCAGCGAGCCGAACGACTCGTTGAGGTACTTCTGCTCGTCGTCGCTCGTGAGGTGCTTGACGAAGTCGATCGCCGCCTCCTTGTTGCCCGAGTTCTCGAAGACGCTGACGTTGATGCCGGCGACGTGGCTCTGGGTGCCCTCGAGGCCGGTGGCGTCGGCGGTCTCCATCGGCACGGGGGCCGCGGCGTAGTCGGTGAAGTCACGCGACTTCAGGTTGTCGCCGGGGGCCTGGTCGAAGAACATCGCGGCCTGGCCGTCGGCGAAGGTGGCGGCCATGTCGGAGCCGTTGACGCTCTCGGCGTCGGACGGCGAGACGACCTTGTCGACGGCCATCAGGTCGACCCACTCCTTGACGCCGGTCACGACGCCGTCGTTGCCGAAGTCGGGGTTGCCGTCGTCGTCGTAGAGCGAGCCGCCGTTCTGCAGGCCGCGGACGAACGCCTGATGGGCGTTGTTCGTGATGCTCGAGCCGGCCATCGTGACGCCCCACTGGTCGATCTGGCCGTCCCCGTCGGTGTCGATCGTCAGCTTCTTGGCGTCCTCGACGAACTCGTCCCACGTGGCGGGCGGCGTGGTGATGCCGGCCGCCTCGAACATGGCCGTGTTGTAGTACAGCGAGTACGACAGGCCGTAGATCGGCACGGAGGTCGGGGCCTGGCCCTCGGCGCCGCCGGTGGCGAAGCTCGACTGGACGAAGCGGTCCTGGCCGCCGATCTCGTCGAGGGCCTCGCCCTCCCAGGGCACGAACGCGCCGCTCGACTGCAGCGACACCGCCCAGGTGTTGCCGATGTTGAGCACGTCGGGGCCCTCGCCGCTCGAGACGGCGGTGAGGATGCGGTTGTAGAGGTCGGACCACGGGATGACCTCGAGGTCGACTTCCACCCCGGTCTCCTCGGTGTACCGGTCGATCGACTCCTGCAGGATCTCGGCGTCGCGCTCGACCGTCGGGGCCTGGTTGCTGGCCCAGTAGGTGATCGTGTCGCTGTCGCCGCTGCCGCCGGAGGCGGAGCAGGCGGTCATCGAGCCTGCCGCGACGACGCCGACGGCGAGGGCGGCGACCCAGCGGAACTTCTTCGTGTTCATGTCTTCTCCTGGTTTCTCATCTTCGAGAGGTCTCTTCATCGAGCGGGGGAAGTGCTGTGTGGCTGTGGTGCGGTGGTGCTTCGACGCTGTGGTGCTGTGGTGCTGTGGGAGGGGAAGTGGAGGGGGGACGGTGTCCCGGTGGCGGGCCGGCCTCGTCGTCGAGGCCGGCCCGCCGACGGCTCAGCCGAGCGTCGGGACCGACGGGTCCCAGTCCTCGGGCAGCTCGGGCGTGGGCTCGAGCGACGACTCGACGACGACGCCCTCGCCGCGCTCGGCCGACTCGGCCAGCGAGACCATGACGTCGAGCACGTGGAACGCCAGCTCGCCGGGGACGCGCTCGCGACGGCCCTCGCGGATCGCCTGGGCGAGCTCGGCCACGCCGGTGCCGCGGGTGAACGTCGAGCCGGACGCGGGCACGACGGTCGGCTCCTCGCCGCCGGTGTGCACGACGGTGTCGCCCTCGAACTCGTTCGGGTCGGGGAACACGGCCGTGCCCTCGGTGCCCGCGATCTCGACGAACCCGGCTCGGGCCAGCTTCGAGTCGAAGCTGAAGACGGCCTGCGCGCTCGCGCCGTTCTCGAACTGCAGCAGGGCGCTGATGTGCGTGGGCACCTCGACGGGGAACTCGGTGCCCGCCTTGGGGCCGGAGCCGATGACGCGCGTCTCGCGGGCCTTCGAAGAGGTGGCGGTGACCTTCGCGACCGGGCCGAAGACCTGCACGAGGGTCGTGAGGTAGTACGGGCCGACGTCGAACATGGGGCCCGCACCGTAGGCGAACAGGAACTCGGGGCTCGGGTGCCACGACTCGGGGCCGGGCACCTGGAACAGCGTCAGGCCGGTGAGGGGCGTGCCGATGTCGCCGCGGCGGACGACGCGGAGCCCGGTCTGGATGCCCGACCCGAGGAACGTGTCGGGAGCGACGGCGACCCGCACCCCCGCCTCCTTCGCGGCCTGCAGCAGACGGGCGCCGCTCTCGCGGTCGAGGGCGTAGGGCTTCTCGCCCCAGACGTGCTTGCCGGCCGCGACGGCCTTGAGCGCGACCTCGACGTGGGCGGCGGGGATCGTGAGGTTGACGACGATCTCGACGCCGTCGTGGGCGAGCAGCTCGTCGACCGAGCCGCTCCCGGGCACGCCCCACTTCTCGGCCTGGGCCGCGGCGCGGGGCTCGTCGATGTCGGCGACGAAGAGCACCTCGAGGTCGGGGAACTTCGTCAGGTTGCCGAGGTACTGGTCGCTGATCACTCCGGCGCCGATCACGCCGACCCCGACGGGGCCGGTGCGGGCGTCGCGGGCGGCGACGGTGTCGGCGGTCGTGGCGGTGTCGGTCATGCGCGGACTCCCTGCAGGAACTCGTAGCTGTCGGTCAGGGCGGTGAACACGTCGCCGCGGGTGTCGTCGAGCTCGACGACGGCGAGGGCCTGCGGGGCGGCCCGGAGGATGTCGCGGACGGGCATGACGCCCTTGCCGACGGCGACCTGCTCGGAGTCGTCCTTGCTCTTCGGGCCGTCCTTGACGTGCAGGAACTGCACCTGGTCGCCGAGACGGGCCAGCAGCTCGGCCGCGTCGACGCCGCCGACCTCGACCCAGTAGGTGTCCACCTCGAGCACGACGCCGGCCGGCAGGGCCGCGGCGAAGATCTCGAGGGCGGGCGTGCCGTCGATGACGGACTCGAGCTCGAACTCGTGGTTGTGGTAGCCGACCGAGAGGCCGTGGGCCGCTGCGGCGTCGGAGATCGCGACGAACTCGGCGGCGATCGCCTCGACGTCCTCGCGGGTGACCCAGCGCGTCTCGTCGATGTGCGGGTCGATGACGGTGCCGACGCCGAGCCGGACGGCCGCGGCGAAGATCGGCTCGAGGTCCTGGCCGACGAGCTTGGAGTGGGCGCTCGGCGCGGTGAGGCCGGCGGCGGGCAGCGCCTCGGCGTACTCCTCGACGCGCTCGACGAAGCCCCACGGCTCGACCTGCGTGTAGCCGATGTCGGCGAGGCGCTGGAGGGTGCCGGGCAGGTCGGCCGCGATGGCGTCCCTGACCGTGTAGAGCTGGACCGAGATCGGTGATGTCACCAGGGGGACTCCTCTTCGAGTGGGGCGAGTACGGCGCCGCTGCCCCTCGTGGGGAGTCGATCACCGCTGATCGAGACCGACCATAGGACCACTTCTGTCGGAGCGCAAGCAAAAGTCGTCATCGATCGGCGCCCTTGTCTCGGCAGTCGCCTCGCCCTGTGCTTTACTGCTCAGCATGTCCGACACGACGCGGTCGTCCGCGCTCGGCAGCACCGGTGCCAGCGAGCTCTTCCAGCTGCTCCGCGACGGTCGCCCGCGCACCCGTGCCGAGCTCGCCGCGATGACCGGCCTCGCCCGGTCGACCGTCGGGCTGCGGCTCGACGCCCTCGTCGAGCTCGGGCTCGTCGGGCCCTTCGCCGACGCCGTCTCGACGGGCGGTCGCCCGCCCTCCCGCGTCGCCCTCGTGCCGTCGGCCCGGGTCGTGCTCGGGGCCGACTTCGGCGCCGGCCACCTCAACCTCGTGCTCACCGACCTCGTCGGCGAGACCCTCATCGGGCGACGCTCGCTGCTCGACATCGCCGACGGTCCCGAGCGCGTGCTCGCGACGATGGTCGCCGAGGCCGACGCCCTGCTCGCCGAGCTGGGGCGTACCCGCCGCGACCTGATCGGGGTCGGCATCGGGCTCCCCGGCCCCGTGCAGTTCAGCACCGGTCGGCCCGTGAACCCGCCGATCATGCCCGGCTGGGACGGCTTCGACGTGCCCAGCTGGGTGCGCGGGCACCTCGACGTGCCGGTCCTCGTCGACAACGACGTCAACATCATGGCCCTCGGCGAGCGGAGCTTCGCCTGGCCGGGCGTCGACCACTTCCTGTTCGTCAAGGTGGCCACCGGCATCGGCTCCGGCATCATCTCGGGCGGCCGGCTGCAGCGCGGCGCCCAGGGCATCGCGGGCGACATCGGCCACGTGCAGGTGCCGCGCGGCGCCGGCATCGCCTGCCACTGCGGCAACGTCGGCTGCCTCGAGGCCGTCGCCTCCGGCCCGGCGATCGCGGCCGCCCTGCGCCGCGAGGGCCACGACGTCGCCGGCGGCGCCGAGGTGATCGACCTGGTGCGCGCCGGCGACATCGACGCCATCCAGGCCGTCCGCCAGGCCGGACGCGACATCGGCGAGGTGCTCACGGCCTGCGTGAACATGATCAACCCGTCGACGATCGCGATCGGCGGCTCGATGGCCCAGGCCGGCGAGCACCTCATCGCCGGGGTGCGGGAGGTCGTCTACTCCCGCTCGATGCCGCTCGCCACCGAGCACCTCAGCATCGTCCAGTCGCGGTCGGGCGAGAAGGCGGCCGTGATCGGCGCGAGCATGCTCGCGATCCACCACGCCCTCTCCCCCGCGGCCATCGACGAGCTCGCCGCCGCCGTCTGACGCCCGGCCGCCGCCGACCGCGGCTCCCTCTCGCCTCCGTCTCGCCTCCGCTGCGGCCGACACGAGGAGGCGCCCTGTCGCGACCTGCCCCGGTCACGAGCGACAATGGAGGCATGTCCGTCGTCCAGCCCATGCTCTCGCTCTGGGACGACGACCAGACCCTCGCCGCGCCTCCCCCGGCTCCGCGCCGTCCGGCGCACGAGCTCCGGGTGCTCGCCGACTCGACCGACCGCATCGCGTGGCTGCGGGCCCGCAGCCGGGGCATCACCGCCACCGACGTGGCGCGCCTCTCGAGCCCGCGGGCCGTGCAGGCCGTCGTGCTCGACAAGCTGTACGGCAACGGCTTCGGCGGCAACGCCTACACCGACCACGGGCGCGCCCGCGAGCCCGAGATCGCCCGCTGGGTGCTGTCCGAGCACCGCATCGCGCCGAGCTCGAAGCTGTTCCACGCCCACGAGCAGCAGCGCCACCTCGCCACGCCCGACGGCGTGGCCGTGCGCGACGACGGCACCGTCGAGCTCTGCGAGATCAAGACCACGAAGAAGGCCTGGACGAGCATCCCGCGGTCGTACCTGCGGCAGGTGTTCTGGCAGCAGTACGTGCTCGGGGCCGAGCGCACCCTGGTCGTGTGGGAGCAGCACCTCGACTTCGTCCCCGTCGACTCCGTGCCGCAGTGCCGGTGGGTCGACCGCGACGACGACGAGATCCACCGCCTCGTGGGCCTCGCCGACACCGTGCTCGACACGCTGGCCCGCCAGGCTCCCGTCGACCCGTTCGCCCCCGGCGTCCGGGCCTACGAACCGCCGCCCTACGATCCGCTGCGCTGAGCCCCGCGGCGCGCTGCCTCGTGGTCGACCCCGAGGACCCGCACCCGGCTCAGCCCGATCACGACCGCGCTCAGCCCGGCGATGACCACGGCGATGACCAGGCACCAGACCGCGACCCCGCCCGCGCCGAGGCGCTCCACGTCGAGGAACGGGTACGGCACGAACGACTGCCCGCGCAGCAGCACCACGACGAGCCAGACCAGCGGGTAGACCAGGAACACCCCGAGCCGCCGCCAGGCGATGCGCCCCCGGTCGCCCACCAGCACCCAGTCGAGCAGCGCGAACAACGGGATCCACTTGTGCAGGACGTCGTTCGACCACTGCACGTTGAACGAGTTGTCGAGGGCGACGTTCGTCAGCAGCACGTTGTAGACGATGCCGGTCGTGACCATGTAGGTCGCGGCGGCGCCGCGCAGCACGACGCTCCACTCCGGCACGGCCCGGCGGCGCAGCAGGAACACCGCCCCGACGACGAACGCCACGGCCGCGATCAGGTTCGACTGGATCGTGAAGTAGCCGAAGAAGTTGGCGAACTGGTACACGGGGCTCTCGACGCTGCGCACCCACTGACCGACGACCGCCGCGACGACGGCCAGGGCCGCGAGAAGGCGGAGCGCGGCGGGCACGACGGCGGGCACGGTGGTCGTCGACGGTCTCATCCCGTCACCGTAGCGAGGTTTCGCCAGACGGTGACACCCGCGAAACACGACCGACTCATCTGCTGTCGACACTGGGGTGACGGGCGCCCCTGTCGGGTGCCGCGGACGGACAGGGGAGCCCGATGACGCACACGACGATGCGTGCCATGGTGATCGAGAAGACCGGCGGACCCGAGGAGCTGATCGCCGCGGACGTGCCGTGGCCGTGCCGCGTCGGCTCCGACGTGCTGGTCAAGGTGCACGCCGCGGGCGTGAACCGGGTCGACGCCGAGGCCCGCGCCGGCCGCGCCGACAGCGGAGGCGTCCGTGCCTGGCCCGCGGTGCTCGGCCACGACTTCAGCGGCGTCGTCGTCGAGGCCCCCTACGCCGCACACCCGCTCCGCCCCGGCGACGAGGTCTTCGGCATGGCCGCGTTCCCGCACACGAGCGGGACGTACGCCGAGTACATCAGCGTGCCCGCCACCTCCCTCGCCCGGAAGCCCGCGACGCTCTCGCACGTCGAGGCCGCGGGCGTCCCGCTCGCCGCGCTCACTGCCTGGGGCATGGTCGTCGAGGTCGCCAAGGCGCACGAGGGCCAGCGTGTGCTCGTCCAGGCCGGTGCAGGAGGCGTCGGGCACTTCGCCGTGCAGCTCGCGTCGTACTTCGGCGCGCACGTCGTCGCCACCGGGTCGCAACGCAACAGCGGCTGGCTCCGCGACCTCGGCGCGGACGAGGTCGTCGACTACGGCTCGGCCGAGCTGGCCCGGAGCGTTCGCGACGTCGACGTCGTCATCGGGCTGGTCGACGACGACGACGTCGCCGAGCAGTCGCTGGCCGTGCTGCGCCCGGGCGGCCTCGCGGTCCACGCCCCGCTCCGCTCGTGGCGCGCTTTCACCGAGAAGGCCGAGGCGAGGGGCATCCGCTCGACCGGGTTCGCCGTCTGCCCCGACGCGTCGACCCTCGCGGTCCTCTCGCGCCTGATCGACTCCGGCGACCTCCGCGTGCACGTCGACGACATCTACGACCTCGCCGACGCCGCCGACGCGCACAGCAGGCTCGAGCAGAGCCACACGCGGGGCAAGCTCGTCCTGAGGGTCGCCGACGAGTGACGTCGCCGCGCTGGCGTCGGGTCCGGGTCGCGGCCTAGAGCGCGCGCACGAGGACGAAGTCGTCGTGCGTCTCCGTGCCCACCGTGAACTGCTTCGTGCCGGCCCGCTCGAACCCGTGCTTGGCGTAGAAGGCCTGGGCGCGGGCGTTCTGCTGGTTGACGCCCAGCCAGATCGAGGAGGCGCCGGTCGCCGTGGCCGTCGCCAGCGCCGCCTCCATGAGCACCCGCGCCGCGCCCTGCCCGTGGGCGTCGGGCGCCACGTAGAGCTTGCTCAGCTCGACGGCAGGTCGCGCCTCGACCACGGCGGCCACGTCGGCGTCGGCGGGGTCGCCCGTGACGAGCATCGCGTACCCGAGGAGCGGGGCCCCGAGCAGCGGGGTGCCCGGGGCGGCCGCGTCGTCCTGCAGGGCGAGCACGTGCCGAGTCGGGTCGGCGAGGTACTCGTCGAAGCGCTGCTCGCTCAGCACCGTGGTGACGAAGCGAGCCATGTCGGCCAGGGCGGTGCCGGGCGGGCAGGCCAGGGGGAACGTGAGGGCCGCCACGGAGGCGAGGGCAGGGGCGTCGGAGGCGGTGGCGGGGCGGGCGGTGACGGTCACGCCTCCATGGTGCCGCACCCGCACCTCCTCGTGCTCGCCGCGCCCGTGTGCCGGGGACGACGAAGGCCGCCCCGCTCGAGAGCGGGACGGCCTGTCGTGACGATCAGGTGATCGAGGTGCGCTGCCTGAGCAGCTGCGGCCTAGAAGACGTTGATGTCGAGGGGGATGCCGGGACCGAAGGTCGTAGACAGCGTGCCCTTGGTGATGTAGCGGCCCTTGGAGGAGGACGGCTTCAGACGGACGACCTCGTCGAGGGCGGCATCGAGGTTGGTGTTCAGCTGCTCTTCCGAGAAGCCGGCCTTGCCGATGACGAAGTGCACGTTGGCGTGCTTGTCGACACGGAACTCGATCTTTCCGCCCTTGATGTCGTTGACGGCCTGCGCGACGTTGGGGGTCACGGTGCCCGTCTTGGGGTTGGGCATGAGGCCGCGGGGTCCGAGGACCTTTCCGAGGCGGCCGACCTTGCCCATGAGCTCGGGCGTCGAGACGGCCGAGTCGAACGACGTGTAGCCGCCCGCGACCTTCTCGATGAGCTCGTCGCCGCCGACCTCGTCGGCACCGGCGGCGATGGCGGCCTCGGCCGCAGCGCCCGTGGCGAAGACGATGACGCGGGCGGTCTTGCCCGTGCCGTGCGGGAGGATGACGGTGCCGCGCACCATCTGGTCCGCCTTGCGGGGGTCGACGCCGAGCTTCAGCGCGACCTCGACGGTGGAGTCGAACTTCTTGGAGCCGGTCTCACGAGCGACGGCGACGGCCTCGCTGGTGCTGTAGAACTTGCCGGCTTCGATCTTCTCGGCGGCGGCGCGGTACGCCTTGGACTTCTGAGCCATGTTGGACCTCTTCGTACTGGGGACGTGGTAGCGAGCCTGGCCGGCTCTCCCACTGGTGTCTGGTGCGTGCAGGCGGGTCGCCTGCACGAGGGGGTGTGGCTAGGCGTCGACCGTGATGCCCATGGAACGGGCGGTGCCGGCGATGATCTTCGCCGCGGCGTCGATGTCGTTGGCGTTGAGGTCGGCCTGCTTGGTGGTGGCGATCTCACGGACCTGGTCCATCGTGAGCTTGCCGACCTTGTCGGTGTGCGGGGTCGACGAGCCCTTGGCGACGCCGGCGGCCTTCTTGATGAGCTCCGCGGCGGGCGGGGTCTTGAGCACGAACGTGAACGAGCGGTCCTCGTAGACGGTGATCTCGACGGGGACGACGTTGCCGCGCTGCGACTCGGTCGCGGCGTTGTACGCCTTGCAGAACTCCATGATGTTCACGCCGTGCTGACCCAGGGCCGGGCCGATGGGCGGGGCCGGGTTCGCGGCGCCGGCGTTGATCTGAAGCTTGATCAGACCCGTGACCTTCTTTTTCGGTGCCATGTTCTTTTCCTTCTCGTGGGGTTCGAGCTGGCCGCGGTCGCGGTCCGCTCTCCCGGTGGTCCGCGGTGCGGACTCCGGTGATCTAGGGGAGCTGTGGGGCTGTCGTCCTGAGGACTAGAGCTTGGTGACCTGGTCGAAGCTGAGCTCGACGGGAGTCTCGCGCTCGAACAGGGAGACCAGCACCGTGAGCTTGCCGCTCTCGGGCTTGATCTCGTTGATCGTACCGGGAAGACCGGCGAACGAGCCCTCCTTGATGGTGATCGTCTCGCCGATCTCGAAGTCGACCTCGGCGGGGATGACCCGCTGGGCCTGCTTGCCGCCCTTGGCCGAGCCCTTGGCGGCGGGTGCCGCCTCCTGCACCTGGACGAGGCTCTTCAGCATCTGGAAGGCCTCCTCGAAGCGGAGGGGAGTCGGGTTGTGGGCGTTGCCCACGAAGCCGGTGACGCCGGGGGTGTGGCGGACGACCGACCAGGAGTCTTCGTTGAGGTCCATGCGGACGAGCACGTAGCCGGGGATCCGCACGCGGGTGACCAGCTTGCGCTGCCCGTTCTTGATCTCGACGACGTCCTCCATGGGGACCTCGACCTGGTAGATGTAGTCCTCCATGGTCAGGGAGACCATGCGGTTCTCGATGTTCTGCTTGACGCGTCGCTCGAAGCCCGCGTAGCTGTGGATGACGTACCACTTGCCGGGCTTGCCGCGGAGGTCGTAGCGGAAGGCCTCGTAGGGGTCGACCTCGGCCTCGGCCTCGTCCTCGGCGTCGGTCGCGACCGCGTCGGCCTGCTCGCTGACGACGTCGAGGTCGACGTCGTTCTGGGCGACCTGCGCGTCGGCGTCCTGCACGGACTGCTCGGCCTCGGCGATGACGGCGTTCGCGCCGACGGCGTCGCCCTCGTTCGCGAGCTCTTCGGCCTCGGTGTCGGCCTCGTCGTCGGTCGCCTCGACGGCGGCCTCTGCCTCGGCGGCGTCGTCGATGTCGAGCGCGTCGTCGACGACGGCGTCGGCCTCGGGGTCGCTGGCCTCGGCGAGCGTGTCGAGCAGGCCGTCGAGGTCGTCCGTGTCGGTGGTGCCCTCGTCGCCCTCGTCGACGACGGTGATCGCGGACTCCTCGGCCGAGCCCTGGTCGCCGTCAGAGTCGACGTCGGCGACGTCGCCCTCCTGCGTCTCGGCGACCTCGGAGGACTGCTCGGCGGCGGGGGCGAGATCGATGTCGTCGCGCTCGTTGTCAGGCACTGGATTTCAACTTCCGTTTGAAGAGTGGGGCCGTGTGGAGAGGGAGCCGGCGGACCGGGTCGCCCTCGCCGATCCCACGGGGTCGAGGGGCACGGCGCGGACCAGGTGGCCCGTCAGCCGGCGGGCAGCGTCAGCTGCCGGTGGGGCCGTTGCCGAAGACGTAGCCGACGACGAGGCCGAAGAGGGAGTCGAGGCCGGTGACCAGCGCCATCATGATGACGACGAAGACCAGCACGACGCCGGTGTAGCTCAGCAGCTCTTTGCGGGTCGGGGTGACGACCTTCTTGAGCTCGGCGATCACCTGGCGGATGAACAAGGCGATGCGGGCGAAGGGGCTGCGACGCGCTGCGCTGTCCGACTTCGCCTTGTCGACGACGTCCTCACTGGGGACGTCGAGGTCTTTTCTCGCCACTGTCGTACTACCTTCCGAGGGTCGACCCGAGGGCCTGGTCCGTGATCCGGGCCGCACCGCTGGTCTCTGGTGGACCAGTCGGGGCGACCCGGCCGGGCTGCAGGGCGGACAGGACTCGAACCTGCAACCTGCGGTTTTGGAGACCGCTGCTCTACCAATTGAGCCACCGCCCTATGGGGCCGGAGCCCCCGGGCCGGACTGCGACTCGTGCTCGCCCTGAGGCGCGCGCCGACTCCGCGGTGTCCGACCGCCTCGTCAAGTGTAGGCGAGGGCCTGCGGTGTTGCAAAGCCGGGGCGCGCCGGAGCGCCCTGTCGGGGCCGCGGACCGCCGGATAGGGTGGCCGTCGTGACCCAGCCGACACGCCGCCTCTCGTCCCGCATCGCCTCCATCGCCGAGTCGGCCACCCTCAAGGTGGACGCCAAGGCCAAGTCGCTCCTGGCCGAGGGCCGGCCGATCATCAGCTACGGCCCGGGCGAGCCCGACTTCCCCACGCCCGACCACATCGTCGAGGCGGCTGTCGCGGCGGCCCGCGACCCGCGTAACCACCGCTACTCGGCCGGCGCGGGCCTGCCCGAGCTGCGCGAGGCGATCGCCGAGAAGACCCTGCGCGACAGCGGCACCACGGTGCGGTCGACGCAGGTGGTCGTGACCAACGGCGGCAAGCAGGCGGTCTACCAGGCGTTCCAGGCGCTGATCGACGAGGGCGACGAGGTCCTGCTGCCGGCGCCGTACTGGACCACCTACCCCGAGGCGATCTCGCTCGCCGGCGGCGTCTCGGTCGAGGTCTTCGCCGGCGCCGACCAGGGCTACAAGGTCACCGTCGAGCAGCTCGAGGCCGCTCGCACCCCCCGCACGAAGGTGCTGCTGTTCTGCTCGCCCTCCAACCCGACGGGCGCCGTCTACTCCCCCGCCGAGGTCGAGGCCATCGGCCGCTGGGCGCTCGAGACCGGCACCTGGGTGATCAGCGACGAGATCTACCAGAGCCTCGTCTACGACGGCGTGCGCGCCGTCTCGATCACCGAGGCCGTGCCCGAGCTCGCCGAGCAGACGATCCTCGTCAACGGCGTCGCCAAGACCTACGCGATGACCGGCTGGCGCGTGGGCTGGATGGTGGGCCCGGCCGACGTGATCGCCGGCGCCTCCAACCTGCAGTCGCACCTCACGTCGAACGTGTCGAACGTCTCGCAACGCGCCGCTCTCGCGGCCCTCACCGGCCCGCAGGACGAGGTCGAGTCGATGCGACGGGCCTTCGACGTCCGTCGTCGCCGCATCGTCGACGAGCTGAACGCCATCGACGGCGTCGTCGCCCCGACCCCCGAGGGCGCGTTCTACGTCTACCCCGACGTCAGCGGCCTGCTGGGCCGCGAGTGGGGCGGCGTCACGCCCACCACCTCCCTCGAGCTCGCCGACGTGGTCCTCGACCAGGCCGACGTCGCGACGGTGCCCGGCGAGGCCTTCGGGCCGAGCGGCTACCTGCGCCTGTCGTACGCCCTCGGCGACGACCAGCTGCTCGAGGGCGTGCAGCGCCTCCAGCGCCTCTTCTCGTAGGAGGCGCGGGCCGGGTCGGCCGGACCGGCTCGCCGTCGCGGCCTCCAGCGCCTTCCGGCGAGGCGGTCCCCCGGCTGCATCCACCGGTCGGGGGATGCGGGTAGCCCGGTCCGGGGTGCCGCGCCCGCGCCTCCTCCCCGAGGCTCGGAGCATGACCCCACAGCCCGTCGTGCGAGTGCGCGACCTCACCAAGACCTACGGGCACGCCACCGCCCTGCACGGCGTCTCGTTCGACCTCCGGGCCGGCGAGACGCTCGGCCTGCTCGGCCCGAACGGCGCCGGCAAGTCGACGACGATCGAGATCCTCGAGGGGCACCGCGACCGCACCGGCGGCGAGGCCCTCGTGCTCGGCACCGACCCGCGACACGGCGGGCTCGACTGGAAGGCGCGCATCGGCATCGTGCTGCAGACCTCGGCCGAGCAGGGCACCTCGACCGTGCGCGAGCAAGTCGCCCACATGGCCGCTCTCTACCCGCGGTCGCGCGACGTGGACGAGGTCGTCGCCGCCGTCGGGCTCGAGGCGCAGGCGGGCAGCCGCGTCCGGGCGCTCTCGGGCGGCCAACGGCGCCGCGTCGACGTCGCTCTCGGCATCGTCGGCGACCCCGAGCTGCTGTTCCTCGACGAGCCGACGACGGGCTTCGACCCGGAGGCGCGGCGGCAGTTCTGGGGGCTGATCCGGTCGCTGTCCGACGACGGCACGAGCATCCTGCTCACCACCCACTACCTCGACGAGGCCGCCCAGCTGAGCGACCGGGTCGCGGTCATCACGGAGGGGCGGGTCGTCGCCGAGGGACGCCCCGACGAGATCGGCAGCGTCGCGGCCCGGACCCCGCTGGTGCGGTGGTCGGACGCCGCGGGCAGTCACGAAGAGCGGACCGCCGACCCCGGCGGCCTCGTCGCGCGCCTGCACGGCGCGGGAGCAGAGCTGCGCGACCTCGAGGTCGTGCGCCCGTCGCTCGAGGACGTCTACCTCGAGCTCGTCGCCGAGGCGGCGGCGTCGTGACCGGGGCTCCGCGGACCGCGACCGCGACGCGCTCGTCCCGTGGTCCCTCGGACCGGACCGGCGCCTCCTCGACGGCCGGCCTCCGCCGCGTGCTCGCCCTCGCCGGCGTCCAGGTGCGCCACGAGGTGCGGACCTACTTCCGCGCCGGCGACACGGTGTTCTTCACGTTCCTCTTCCCAGTCGTGATGCTGGCGATCTTCTCGACGGCCTTCAGCGCGTCCGGCTCGTTCGGGGTGAGGCCCGACGGCTCGGTCGTCGACGCCGCCGCGTACTACCTGCCGGGGATGATGGCCGCCGGCATCCTGCTCTCGGGCGTCCAGGCCCTCGGGATCGACATCGCCGTCGAGCGCTCGGACGGCACCCTCAAGCGGCTCGCGGGCACGCCGTTGCCCGTCGCCTCGTGGTTCGTCGGGAAGCTGGGGCAGGTGGTCGTGACGAACCTGCTGCAGGTGGCGCTCCTCCTCGCCGTGGCCCGGGTGCTGTTCGGGGTGCCGCTGCCGACCGAGGCGTCGTCGTGGGCGACGTTCGGCTGGGTGTGGCTGCTCGGCCTCGCCGGCTCGGCGCTGATCGGGATCGGCCTGTCCCGGGTCCCTCGCACCGGGCGCAGCGCCTCCGCCGTCATCGTGCCGATCACGCTCGTGCTGCAGTTCGTGTCCGGTGTCTACCTGCCGTTCGCGCAGCTGCCGACGTGGCTGCAGCAGGTCGCCTCGGCGTTCCCGCTGAAGTGGCTCGCCCAGGGCATGCGGAGCGTGTTCCTGCCCGAGTCGTCGGCGGCGGCCGAGGTCGGCGGCACCTGGGACCTGGCGGGCGTGGCCCTCTGGCTGGCCGTCTGGCTCGTGGCCGGTGCGGTCGCTGCCCGGCTGACGTTCCGCTGGGGCAGGAGGGACGCCTGACCGCGAGCGCGCGGGACGGTACGGTGACGGACATGACCGCCACGGCAGCCGAGGGCGCCCGCACCGCCGACCGCGGCGCGGGGCCTGGCGTGAGCCGCGGCACGAGCCGCGGCGCGATGCGCTGGTGGGACGTCGGGGCCGGGGCGACCGCCGTGGTGCTCGTCGTGCTCGCCCTCGCGGGCGAGTCCGGCGGCGACGGCGGCAGCGCCGTCGGCAGCCGCCCACTCGCCCTGGCCGCGTCCGGGCTGTTCGTCCTGACCTGGCTGCTGCTCGCGCGGCCCGTGGTGCGGAGGGACGACGACCAGATGGGCGCGGCAGAGGTCGTGGTGGTCGCGGCGGTGGTGGTCGTCGGCGGGCTCGCCGTCGCGGGCGCCCCGCAGCTCGCGGTGGTGCAGGCGTTCCTGATGCCCCTGCTCTGGACCGTGCTGCCGACGCCCCGCTCGGCGATCGTCGCCAATGTCGCCCTGTGCCTCGCGATCTCGGCCGGCTTCGTCGTCAGCCTCGGCTGGTCGGCGGACACGCTCGCGACCGCCGCCACGAGCGAGGGGCTCTCGTTGCTCTTCAGCATCGCCCTCGGCTTCTGGATCACGTCGATCGCCCACACCGGCGTCGAGCGCGGTCGGCTGCTCGACGAGCTGCGCGCCGCCCAGGACGAGCTGGCCGTCCGACACCGCGAGGCCGGAACCGTGGCCGAGCGGGAGCGCCTCGCCCGCGAGATCCACGACACGGTCGCGCAGAGCCTCACCGGGCTCGTGATGCTCAGCCAGCAGGCCCGGTCGTCGGTCGCCGCCGGGGACGCCGCCGCCGGCCTCGCCCAGCTCGAGCTCATCGAGTCGTCGGCCAGGGACGCACTGACCGACGCCCGCACGCTCGTCGCGGCCACCGCCTCCTCGGGGCTCGACAGCGGCGACCTCGCCGACGCCCTGCGCCGACTCGCCGGGCGGTTCTCGCGCGAGAGCGGCGTGGCCGTGAGCGTCGACGTCGAGCCGGGGCTCGTCCTGCCGCGCGACCACCAGGTCGTGGTGATCCGGGCGGCGCAGGAGGCGCTGGCCAACGTCCGCAAGCACAGCGGGTCGCGCTCGGCGCACGTCGCGCTCGCCCGCGGGGCCGGTATCGCCGAGGACGTCGTCCTCTCGGTGCGAGACGAGGGCCGCGGTTTCGATCCTGCTGCGTCCCGCGACGGCTTCGGGCTCGACGGCCTCGACGAGCGGCTGCGGCTGGCCGGCGGCCGGCTCGAGATCGTGAGCTGCACCTGCGACGCGGGCGCGCCCGGCGGCACGACCGTGACGGCGCACCTGCCCGGCGGCGAGCAGTCGTGAGCGTGCGCACCCTGGTCGTCGACGACCACCCGATCATGCGGCAGGGGCTGACCGCGATGCTCACGGCGACGCCCGACTTCGAGGTGGTCGGCCAGGCCTCCGACGGCGTCGAGGCGGTGGAGCTCGCGACCGAGCTGCGACCGGACCTCGTGCTCATGGACCTGCGCATGCCGAGGCTCGACGGCGTCGCCGCGACGGAGGCGGTGCTGCGGGACGTGCCGACCGCCCGCGTCGTCGTGCTGACCACCTACGAGTCGGACGACGCCATCCTCGGCGCCGTCGAGGCGGGGGCCAGCGGGTACCTCCTCAAGGCGGCGCCCGAGGAGGAGCTGCTCGCGGGGCTCCGCTCGGTCGTCGCCGGGCAGGTCGCGCTCGCGCCGTCGATGGCCGCGCTGCTCGTGGGGCGTGCTCGCCGGACGGCGTCGCAGGCGGACGCCTCGGGATCAGAGGGCGCAGGCGGAGCTGCTGCTGCCGCGGACGGCTCCTCGGGCTCGACGCCGACGCCGCTGAGCCCCCGCGAGACCCAGGTGCTCGTGCTGGTCGCCGAGGGCTGCTCGAACCGCGAGATCGGACTGCGCCTCTTCGTCGGCGAGGCCACGGTGAAGACCCACCTACAGCACGTCTTCGAGAAGCTCGGCGTGGGCGACCGCACGCGCGCGGTCACCCTCGCGATGGAGCGGGGCTGGCTGCCCTCGACACGCGCCTGACGTCAGGTCAGAGGTCGAGGCCGAGCAGCACCGGCTCGGGGCGGAGCAGGACGCCGAACTCGGCCAGCACCCGCTGCTGCACGAAGCGGGCGAGCTCGACCACGTCGTCGGCTGAGGCGCTGCCCCGGTTGGTGAGGGCCAGCGTGTGCTTCGTCGAGATCGCGGCCCCCGAGCCCGGCAGACGGAAGCCGCGCGCGACGCCCGCGTGCTCGATCAGCCAGGCAGCGCTGAGCTTGACGGCTCCGCTCGTCGGCGGAGGCGGCGGTGCCGGAGCCTCGCCGAGCGGCACCACCTGATCTTCGGGCTCCGGGTCGATGGGCCAGCGCGGGGCGTCCGAGGGCAGCTCCGAGGCCCCCTGACGGGACACCACGGGATTCGTGAAGAACGAGCCGCTCGACCACGTGTCGCGGTCGTCGGCGTCGAGCACCATGCCCTTGGAGGCGCGGAGGGCCAGCACGCTCGACCGCACGTCGGCGACCGAGACCCGGGCCCCGAGGTCGACGCCGAGGGCCCCGGCGAGCTGCGGGTACGAGACCTGCTCGCTCGCGCCTCCTGCGTCGCGGAGCGCGAACTCGACCGCGGTCACCACGCCCGCCCGGCCCTGCTTGAACACGCTCGTGCGGTAGCCGAGGCCGAGGTTGGCGGCGGGCACGCGGACGAACTCCCCGGTGTCGGCGTCGAGGAAGTCGACCGAGACGACCGTCGAGGACACCTCTTGTCCGTACGCGCCGATGTTCTGGATCGGGGAGGCGCCCGTCGAGCCGGGGATGCCGCTCAGCGCCTCGAGGCCGGACCAGCCCTCGTCGACCGTGCGTGCCACGAGGTCGTCCCAGGGCTCGCCCGCGGCGACCCGCAGGCGGACCCGGCCGTCGACGTCGTCGAGCCGCTCGACGCCGCGCGTGCGGACGTGGACGACGGTGCCGTCGAACGACTCGTCGGAGGCGACCGTGTTCGAGCCGCCGCCGAGGACGAACCAGGGCTCGTCGTCGGCCCAGACCGCGCGGACGGCGTCGATCAGCTCGTCCGTGGCGTCGGCCGTGACGAACCGCGCGGGCTCGCCTCCGACCCGCATCGTCGTCAGCTCGGAGAAGGAGGTCACGCCAGGGTCACCACGACCTGGGCCTTGCCCAGCACGGTCTTCTCGTCGACCGTCACGGTGAGGTCGACCCGCGCCGTGCCGGCCTCGTCGTCGAGCGCCGCGACCTTCGCGGTGATGGACAGCTCGGCGCCGTCGGCCGGGTGCACGACCACCGGACGCGTGAAGCGGACCTGGTAGTCGGAGACCCAGCCGATCACGCCGGCGTCGTCGCCCGACCCGTCGAGCCACTCGACGACGGGCTGCACCGCCGTGCCCATGGTCAGCATGCCGTGGGCGAGCACGCCCGGCAGGCCGACGGACTCGGCGACGTCGTCGCGGTAGTGGATCGGGTTGAAGTCGCCGGACGCGCCGGCGTAGCGGACGAGCGAGTCGCGCGTCAGCGGGTAGGTCTTGTGGGCCACGACCTGGCCGACCTCGAGGGCGCTCACGCGTCGTCCCCCCGCACGACGAGGGTGGACACGGCGGTGACGACGTGCGCCCCGGCCTGGTCGACCATGTCGGAGGAGGCGGTCACCATGGAGTTGCCGCCGAGGGACTTGACGCTGGTCACCGTGAGCGTGGCCGTGAGCTCGTCTCCCGCCACCACGGGGCGGCTGTAGCGGAAGCGCTGCTCGCCGTGCACCACCCGGGAGAAGTCGATGCCCGCGTCGGTCTCGGCGAGGAGCTGCGCGAGGGTCGCCTCCTGCACCACGACGGGGAAGGTCGGCGGGGCGACGACGTCGGCGTGGCCGGCGGCGCGCGCGGCCTCGGGGTCGAGCGACAGGGCGCTGGTCGAGCCGGTGGCACGGGCGAACTCGCGCACCTTCTCCCGGCCGACGAGGTAGGCGGGGGCCGGCGGGAGGACCCGCCCTTGCAGATCGGGGTTCACAGGCACGGCGTCGAGTCTAACCGGGGCCGATGTCGGGGGCGCGGCGTACGTTCTCCCCATGAGCGACTCGAACATCGACCCTGACATCACGCCCGTCGACCCCGCAGCACCCGAGGGCGGCGGGGCACCTGCCTCCGGCGCCGACGCGGGCAGCGCCGACGAAGGCAGCGGCGAGACCCTGGGCGGCGAACGTCCCGACCCCTCCACCACCGCCTCGAAGGACCCTGAGGACTGGGTGACCGGCGACGAGCCGATGACCGGCCCGCAGAAGAGCTACCTCGACACGCTCGCCCGCGAGGCAGGCGAAGAGCTGCCCGCCGACCTCAGCAAGGCCAAGGCGAGCGAGCACATCGACCGCCTGCAGGAGAAGACCGGTCGCGGCCAGTAGCCGAGTCTGCTCGATGGCTCTACCGCTGCGAGGGCTCGCGTCGTACACTTCCCCCACGTCTGGGATGGTAACTCGACGCGAGCCCTCGATCGACAGCCAGGGACAGGTCCTGATCCACGTGTCCCACCGAAGGTTGCGAGCGGCTGACGAGCACGTCCGGGTCTCCCCCGGCCCGGGCGTGCTCACTCGATCTCACCTCCGTGGATGGTCCCGCGTCGACTCAGCCCGCATCTGCTCCAGGGCTTCGCCTCGGACCAGCGCTCGGGCGCGTCCTCGTCGGGCCAGGCCGCGACCGTGACGGGATCGAACGGCTCGAGCGTCGTCGCCCTCGCGCGTTCCACACACCCCGGTCCGACCGTGGCCGTGACCGTGCTCTCGGTCGTCCTCGCGGCGGCGGTCGGCCTCGGCGTCGGCCGCACCCTGCTGCTCGGTGCCGCCGTACTGGCTGGCCAGCTCTCGATCGGGCTCTCGAACGACCTCGTCGACGCCGCGCGCGACCGCCAGGTCGGTCGGCGCGACAAGCCCCTGGCGCTCGGACTCGTCTCGACGAGCACCGCGGTGGCCGCCGTCACCGTCGTGACCGTCCTCGCCGTCGGCCTCACGTTCGTCCTCGGCTGGGCCGCCGGCGTCGCCCACCTCGTCTTCCTCGCCTCCGGCTGGGCCTACAACCTGGGGCTCAAGCGCACGGCGTGGTCGGCCGTTCCCTTCGTCGTCGGCTTCGGGGCCCTGCCCGCCGTGGTCACCCTCGCTGCTGCGCCTCCGGCCGCACCGGCGGCCTGGGCCCTGGTCGTGGGCGCTGCCTTCGGCGTCGCGATCCACTTCACCAACGTGCTGCCCGACCTCGACGACGACGCCCGGACCGGCGTCGTCGGGCTGCCCCACCGGCTCGGACGCCTGCGGGCGGGGCTCGTGGCGTTCGCCGCCCTGGGGACGGCGGCGGTCGTGACGGCTGGGGGGCTCCTCCTCGACGGCTCCCTGACGCCGGTCCGCACCGGCGCGGGCCTCGTCGGGTCCGTCGCCGCGTTCGTGCTGTCCGTGGTCGGGGCGAGGCTCGTCCGTCGGGGCGGCGCGACTCGGGGGCTGTTCAGGCTGGTCATCGCGGCGGCTCTCGTGCTGGTCGCCTCCCTCGCGCTGGCGGGCACGGCCCTCGTCGCCTGACCGGCACGAGACGTCCCCTCCGCCCCGGCGCGCAGCTCCGGGTCAGACGAAGCGCATCGAGTACAGCGACCCGAGGAGCCGTCGGGTCGGAAGGTGCAGCGCCGCCGACAGGCCGACCTGCCGGAGCGCGCCGACCACGGGCCCGACGGGACGGCCGAGGGCCATGTTGACCTCCGCCTGCCGGGCCGAGCGGGCGACCGACCGGCGACGCGCCTCCTCGTACGCCCGGAACAGGGCCGGGTCGAGGCGGCGCCCGCCCGCCGAGCGCAGGGCCCGCGCGAGGACGGGGGCGACGGCGTCCGCGTCGAGCCAGCCGAGGTTCATCCCCTGGCCGCCGATCGGGCTGATCTCGTGGGCGGCGTCGCCGATCAGGACGACCCGCCCGGCGACGGTGCGCCGCGCCAGCCGGCGCTGCACCCCGAAGGCGCTCGTCATGGTCGCCGTGCCGGGGTCGATGTCGAGGCCGGTGCGCTCGGCGACGAGGCCCGCGACCAGCTCGGCGTCGGGCGCGGCGCCTGCCTCGGCCGCGGTCCCGGTGTCGGCGGCGTGAGGATCGAGCAGCACCACGAAGCGCCGCACCCCGCCCGGCAACGGGAACGACTCGACGACGCCCCGACGCTCGAGGTGCACGACCGCGTCGGCGCCGAGACCGGTGCTGTCGGCCACGTCGCACATCACGTAGCGGTCGGGGTAGCGGCGCAGGGGCGCGTCGATGCCGAGGGCGTCTCGCAACGGGCTGCGGGCACCGTCGGCCGCGAGGACGAAGCGGGCGGCCGCCTCCACCGGTCCGTCGTCGGCCGTGCCGCGGAGCAGCACCCGGTCCGGCTCCTGTTCGAGCCCGTCGAGCGAGAGACCGCGCCGGAGCGAGCCGGGCGCGAGCGACGCCAGCCTGTCGCGCAGCAGCTGCTCCGTGCGGTGCTGCGGCAGGGCGGCGACGAACGGCCACCGGGGGTGCGCCCGGTCGAAGCTGACCGTGCCGAGGGTGCGCCCGCCGCTGCGGGCGACCCCGCGACGCACGGGCACCGCGTCGGCGACGAGCGGCTCGGCCGCGCCCACCCGGTCGAGCACGTCGAGGGACGGCGGGTGGACCCCGATGGCACGCGAGAGCGTCGGCGCCTCGGCACGGCGCTCCCAGACCGCGACGTCGAGGCCGCGCACCGACAGCAGGGCCGCGGCCAGCACGCCGACCGGTCCCCCGCCGACGACGACGACGTCGTGCGTGATCACGAGCGCGGCCCGGGCTCGACGTCGTCTGCGCGTCGCGCCTCGCCTGAGCCCGGAGCGGCGTCGGCGGCGGCGAGGTCGAGCACGGCCCAGACGCGGAAGGGCGGTCGGCGGACGGCCCTCCAGCCGGCAGGCAGTTCGCGGGCCAGCTCAATTTCGGTCCAGCTGCGGCGGATCGAGCGCAGCCCGTCCACCCGGACGAAGGAGGTGCGAGCGAGAGGCAGGGTCCCCACCCAGTACCCGGCGTAGGCAGCGCGCGACCGCCGGATGTCGCTGTGCAGCACGAGCCGGCGTGCGAGTGCCCGGCTGTCGGCCAGGACGGCGGCCCGGGACGAGTCGTCGAGGTGGTGCAGCACGTGGTTGGAGACCACGACGTCGAACTGCTCGCCGGCGTCGACGAGGTCGCTGCTCGACGCGCACCGGTGGACGACGCCGTCGGCCGGACGGGCGCTCGCGAAGTCGTGGGCACGCCGGTCGGGATCGACGGCCGTCACCGCCAGGCGCAGCCCGTCGCGGCGGGCCCACTGGGCGAGCGAGCGCGCGAGGTCGCCACCGCCCGATCCGAGGTCGAGCAGGGTGGTCGCCCGGTCGGCCGACAGGAGCGGCCGGATCCGCTCCCGGTACGCGCGTCGCCAGCCGGCCACCAGCCCGTTGACGAGCGGGAAGACGGCGTAGGTCCGCATCAGCTGGCCCAGGTCGCAGGCAGGGTCGTCCATCAGCTCACGGAGCCCGGTGTCGCGCTGCCCCACGTCGACGAGGGGGCCGCGGGGATCCCGCGACCTCCTCGTCTCGGAGACGACCACGGTCAGCCGCCGACCCGGCGGGTGAGCAAGGCGCTCTCGACGGTGAGGCCGGGCCCGAAGGCCATGGCGCACACCCTGCGGACGGCGGGAGGTGCCGGTGAGTCGTCCGCGCCTCCACGGCCCTCGAGGTGCTCACGGAGGATGAACAGGACCGTCGCGCTCGACATGTTGCCGTAGTCGCGCAGCACCCGGCGCGACGGCGCCATCTGCGCCTCGCTGAGGCCGACCTGCGACTCGACGCGGTCGAGGATGCTGCGGCCGCCGGGGTGCACGGCCCAGCCGTCGATCTCGTCGACGGCCACGCCGCCGGCCTCGAGCAGCGGGGCGAGCGCGGAGTCGACGTGCTCCTCGACGATGTGCGGCACGTAGCTGCTCAGCACCATGTCGAAGCCCTGGTCGCCGATGCTCCACGCCATGTCGTCCTCGCCGACGGGCGTGAGCACGGTCTCGAGCACGTCGAGGTCGAGCACCGGCGCACCGGCCGCCGCAGGCCGGGACGACACGACGGCCGCCGCGGCGCCGTCCGCGAAGACCGAGGAGGCGACGATCGCGTCGGTGTCGTCCGAGCTGCGCAGGTGCAGGGTGCAGAGCTCGACGCACACCACGAGCACGACGGCGTCCGGCTCCGCGAGGCACGTGTCGCGGGCCGCCCGCAGAGCGGGGAAGGCGCCGTAGCAGCCCATGAACCCGATGTGCAGCCGACGGGTCGAGGGCGCGAGGCCGAGCCGGCGCACCAGGAGGTAGTCGGGGCCCGGCGCGAAGAAGCCGGTGCACGAGACGGTGACGACGTGGGTGACGTCGGCGGCCGTCATCCCCGGGACGCCGGCCAGCGCCTCCTCGGCTGCCCGGACGAAGAGGTCGGGGCTCCGCTCGACGTAGACGTCGTTGCGGGCTCCGGTGCCGGGGCGCAGGATGCGGCCCTCGGCACGGTCGAAGAAGACAGGGGCGGCGTCGGGCTGGCCGGGCTGCTCGGGCTGGCCGGGCTGCTCGGCGCCGAGCTCGTCGATCACCGTGTGGCGGGTGTCGATCTGGGCACCGTCGAAGACGGCCCCGATCAGCCGCGGTGCGAGGCGGCCGAGCCCCGGCTGGCTGCGGAACACGTCACGGATGTGGTCCTGCCCGATGATCGTCGAGGGAACGGCCGTGCCGATGCTGTGGATGCTCGGGGACATCCCTCGAGCGTAGGCGACCGGCGGCGCACGGTGATCAGGAACGGAGGCCGGAGGGGGACAGCCCGAGGATGCACAACCTCAGGAGGCACAGCCCGAACACGAACAGCCCGAAGAAGGAGAAAGGCCCCGCTCGTGCGGATGCACGTTCAGGGCCTTGCGGTAGCGAGGGCGGGACTCGAACCCGCGACACCACGATTATGAGCCGTGTGCTCTAACCAACTGAGCTACCCCGCCGCAAGCTGTCTGCACGGTGTGACCGTGACCAGCCGGAGCCCCGAGTCAGGTTTGAACTGACGACCCCTTCCTTACCATGGAAGTGCTCTACCACTGAGCTATCGGGGCGTGACCTCGCTCAGTCGCCCAGGAGGGCGACTGCCGATCGGCACCAGACAAGGGTAGCAGAGCCGCGAGCCCTCTGAGGACACCGGGCGCGCGCCTCCTCCTCGAGGCCATCATCGACGGGTGCACAGCATCGAACTCCTGCTCGACGGGCCCGCCGACGCCCGGATCCGTGCCCAGTGGGCTGCGCTCTCCGACGCCGGTCTGCCCTCGCAGGCCGACCACGCGAGCAGCTCCAACTCCCCGCACGTGACGTTGCTGGCGCGGCGGGGCATCGACGGCGCGGCCGACCCGGCGCTGACCGAGCTGCTCGACCGCCTGCTCCCGCTGCCGGTCGTGCTCGGCGCGCCCCTGGTCTTCGGGCACGGCCGGGGGCACGTGCTCGTGCGCTCCATCGTCGCGACGCGTGCCCTGCTCGAGCTCCAGGCCGAGGTGCACGCGATCGTGGGCGGCGAGGACGACGTGACCCACTCCTCCCCCGGTCTCTGGGTGCCGCACGTCACGCTGGCGAGCCGGCTCGACGCCGAGGCGGTCGGCCGGGCCCTCGCCGCGGTCGAGGCGTTCGAGGACGAGGAGGCGCGCGAGGCCCCTGAGGGCGCCGGCGCCCCGGCGCCCGCCACGACCCCGAGCCTCGTCGAGGGTCGGCGGTGGGACCCGAGCGTCCGCACGATCGTCGTCCTCGGGCGCTGACGGGGCGCCTGCCGGGAATCGACGCCGCCAGCGAGGCGCCTCTTCCTCCTACGAGGCCGGCGGTGCGGACGCCGCGTCGAGGGCCGCCAGGTCGCGGTCGTCGAGCTCGACCGACGCCGAGCCCAACAGGTCGTCCAGCTGCTCGACGGTGCGGGCGCTGGCCAGTGCGCCCACGACGCCGGGCCTCGACGCGAGCCAGGCGACGGCGACGGCGGCAGGCGCGACCCCGTGCCGTTCCGCGACCTCGGCCACGACCTCGACGACCCCGAGGGCCTGCGGGGTCGCGTAGCTCGCCGCACGGCCCTCGCGCGGCGACGACCGGGGAGCGTCGCCGCCCCGGTACTTGCCGGTCAGGAGGCCGCTGGCGAGCGACGAGTGCGGGAGGACGGCGAGGCCGAAGTGGTCGACGACCGGGGCGGTCTCGGTCTCGTACTCGCCCCTCCTCACCAAGTTGTAGGGGTGCTGCACGGCGACGAACGGGTGCAGGCCGTCGCTGTCGGCGATGGCCAGGGCCTGGCGCAGCCGCCCGGCGGAGTAGTTGGAGGCCCCGGCGAAGCGGATCTTCCCCTCGTCGACGAGCTCGCTCAGCGCGGTCACCGTCTCGCGGAGCGGCGTCTCGTCGTCGTCGAAGTGCGCCGAGTACAGGTCGATGCGGTCGGTCCGGAGTCGGGTCAGCGAGGCCTCGACGGCGCTGCGGATGCTCGCCCGCGACAGGCCGGGCGCGGCGGGGTGCTGGCCGCACTTCGTGCTCACGAGCACGCGGTCGCGGTTGCCCGGGCGGGCCAGCCAGCGGCCGATGATCGCCTCGGACTCGCCGCCCGAGTTGCCGGGCAGCCATGCCGAGTACACGTCGGCCGTGTCGACGACGCGGCCCCCGTCGCCGACGAACAGGTCGAGCAGCTCGAGCGCCGTCGGGGCACCGACCGTCCAGCCGAAGACGTTCGTGCCGAGGGCCAGGGGGAACGGGCGGGGGTCGTCGGACCAGTCGCCGTTCGCGAGGTCGATGAAGGAGTCCAGAGGTCCGCCCATCCGTGTCGTGGGAGCCCCACGCTACCGGGCGGAGCCGCCCTGCCGCTGCCGTATCGTGGCGGGATGTCCTCACACGAGACCACGGGCGACACGCTCGACTCCCCCGCCGAGACCGACACCACGACCGCCCCCGACATCGAGTCGACCCCGTCGTCCGGCGCCGAGCGCGGCGGCGAGTGGTGGCGCACGGCCGTCATCTACCAGGTGTACCCGCGCTCGTTCGCCGACGCGGACGGCGACGGCGTCGGCGACCTGCCGGGCATCACCTCGCGGCTCGACGCCCTCGCCGACCTCGGCGTCGACGCGGTCTGGCTCTCGCCGTTCTACACGTCGCCCCAGCACGACGCGGGCTACGACGTCGCCGACTACGTCGACGTCGACCCGCTCTTCGGCACGCTCGACGACTTCGACGCCCTGCGCGCCCGGGCGACCGAGCTCGGCCTCCGGCTGATCGTCGACCTCGTGCCCAACCACACGTCCTCCGAGCACGCGTGGTTCCGCGCCGCCGTGGCCGCGGCCCCCGGCTCGGCCGAGCGTGCGCGCTACATGTTCCGCGACGGCACGGGGCCCGACGGCGACCTGCCGCCGAACAACTGGCAGTCCGTCTTCGGCGGACCGGCCTGGACGCGCCTCGTCGAGCCCGACGGCCGACCGGGGCAGTGGTACCTGCACCTCTTCGACACCTCCCAGCCCGACCTCGACTGGACGAACCCGCTCGTGCGCTCCGACTTCGTCGACGTGCTGCGGTTCTGGCTCGACCGGGGCGTCGACGGGTTCCGCGTCGACGTCGCCCACGGCATGATCAAGGCCGACGGCCTGCCGGACTACACGCCGCCCGCCGACGCCGGCAGCATGGGCGGCGGCGAGACCGCCGACGCCACCCCGCCCTACTGGGCGCAGGACGGCGTGCACGAGATCTACCGCGAGTGGCACCAGGTGCTGGCCGAGTACCCCGGCGACCGGGTCATGGTCGCGGAGGCGTGGGTCGAGCCCCTGTCGAAGCTCGCGAAGTGGGTGCGTCCCGACGAGATGCAGCAGGCCTTCAACTTCGCCTACCTCGAGACGGGCTGGTCCGCCACGGCGATCCGCCGGGTCGTCGACCAGTCGATCGAGACGTTCTCGAGCGTCGGCGCCCCGAGCACCTGGGTCCTGAGCAACCACGACGTCGTGCGCCACGCCAGCCGCCTGGCCCTCACGGCCGAGAACCCGCAGGGCCACGGCATCGGCCCGAAGAGCGCCGGCCTGCCGATCGCCGAGCTCGGCCTGGCCCGTGCCCGGGCGGCCTCCGCCGTCATGCTCGCGCTGCCCGGCAGCGCCTACCTCTACCAGGGCGAGGAGCTCGGACTGCCGGAGGCGGTCGACCTGCCCGACGAGAGCCGCCAGGACCCGACGTGGTTCCGCACCGAGGGCGAGCGCTACGGGCGCGACGGCTGCCGCGTGCCCATCCCGTGGGAGTCGGGTGCGCCGGCCTTCGGCTTCAGCGCGACCGGCGCCTCCTGGCTTCCGCAGCCCGAGGACTGGTCGACCTACGCCCGTGACGAGCAGCAGGGCGTCGCCGGGTCGACGCTGGAGCTCTACCGCTCGGCCCTCGCCCTGCGCGCGGAGCACGAGCTCGGAGCCGCCCACCTCACCTGGGTCGAGGGCTACGACGCGAGCGTCGTGGCCTTCCGCAGCGGCGGCGTCACTGTGGTGGCCAACACGGGCGAAGTGGCGGTGGAGCTGCCGGTCGGCGACGTGCTGCTGTCGACGATGGCGCTCGACGGGCCGGCGCTGCCGCCCAACGCCGCCGTGTGGCTCGCCTCGGTCGACGACGTGGGCTGAGCGCCGCGCCCCTGCCGTCCCGCACGACGAAGCCCCCGACCGAGGTCGGGGGCTTCGTCGTGTCGGGGGCGAGCCCCGCAGCTCGTGCGCGGGCTGGTCACTGGCCGCACCGGGCCGGTCACCGACCCGCTCGGGCCCGTGGGCACCTCCGACGGGTCAGTTCGTGTTGGCGGTGAGCCAGGGGTACGGGTCGACGGGCACGCCGCCGAGGTGGATCTCGAAGTGCAGGTGGGCGCCGGTGCTGTTGCCGGTGCTGCCGACCTTGCCGACGAGCTGCCCCACGGTGACCTTCTCGCCGACGGAGACCTGGACGGAGCCGGTCTGCATGTGCGAGTACGTGGACGTGACCTTCTGGCCGTCGATGACGTGCTCGATCTCGACGTGGTTGCCGAAGGCGCCGCCCGGACCGGTGACCGCGCTGACGGTGCCGTCGGCGATCGCCTGGATGGGCGAGCCCGCACCCGGCACGAAGTCCAGGCCGTTGTGGAAGGTGCTGCAGAAACCGCAGTTCGAGACGTGACGAGCGCCGAAGCCGCTGCTGATCGGCACCCCTGTGGCGAAGGGCCACTGGACGGTGCCGGCCACGTCGTTGGAGAAGGTGCTCGAGCTCGTCGAGGCGTACTCGCTGACGGGCGCGACCTTCATCTCGGTGACGGAGTAGCCGTCGCGGGACGCGGCGTCGTCGGCGGCGGCGCCGGCCACGAAGGTCTGGCTCGCGGTGGCCTTCTTGGCCACGGTCCGCTCGGCGGTGTCGACGAAGAAGGCGTTTGCGGGGACGGAGGTGGAGACGAGCATCGCGCCGGCGAAGACCATGGCGCCGACGACCGTGACGCGCTTGCCCGCGCTGCGGAACGCGCTGCGCTGACGGGGGGCCGCAGCCCGAGCCGTCGTGGCGGCAGCGGCTCGCGGGGCGGCGGCAGCTCGCGGGGCCACGGGGCGCTGCGCGGCACGCGCGGTCGCGCGGTTCGTCTCAGGGGCGGACACAGCCTCGGCGACGGCCGGGCGACGGCCTCGACGGCGAGCAGCCTCGGCCTCGGCGGCGCGGCGCTCGGCCCTCGTGGCGTGGGCCGGGGCGGTCTCGGCGGCGGTCGACGCGACAGGAGCGGTCACGGCGGGAGCAGGCACGGGAGCGACGGGACCGGACACGTCGGGAGCAGGGGACGCGACGGGGACGGACACGGAAGCTGCGGCGCGACGCTCGGCCTCACGGGCCTCGCGGCGGGTCGTGAAGACCTGCTGCACCGGGGCTCCGGTCGCGTCATCCCGCTGATCGACGGGTGCACGACGCGACTGCTGGTCGCCTTCGGGCTCGGCGATGGGGTGGGACTTCGACACGGGTGATGGATCCTCGGGGTTCGGGCGGGAGAGGGCTCATCGGCTCTCGAGGTCGAGGACGAGACGACTCCGGACGAAGGTCACGGAGAAGTAACGAACTCGTCAAGGGTAGCCGCTCGTTCACCAGATGGCTACCCGCCTTCGGGTGTCACGGTGGTGCAGACGCCGGACTTCTCGCAGGAAGGCCTGATCAGAGACCTTTTCGCGAGACGCAGGTCAGAACCCTGCATCCTCGAGGAGAGCATCGGCCGCCCGGGCGACGCTCGGTGCCGACGCGACCACGAGCCTGCCGCTCGGCGCCTGGCCGTTCTCGCCGCGCACCACCGCGCCCGCCTCCTGCGCGACGAGCACGCCGGCGGCGTGGTCCCACGGCTTGAGGCCACGTTCGGCGTACACGTCGAGACGACCGGCCGCGACGGCGCAGAGGTCGAGGGAGGCGGCTCCCAGGCGACGAAGATCGCGCACCTGCCCGATCAGGCGGCCGACCACGGCGGCCTGCTCGACCCGCCGGCCGGCCTCGTACGAGAACCCCGTCGCGAAGAGCGACTCCGCGAGCGAGGCGGGGGCGGACGGGACGAGACGGTCCTCGCCCAGCCAGGCGCCGCCTCCTCGGCTCGCCGTGAACACCTCGCCCGAGAGCGGGTTCACGACGCAGGCGGCGAGGGCCGACCAGGTGAGCGGATCGGGGCCGCCCTCGACGACGGCGACGCTCACCGCCCACTGCGGGATCCCGTAGAGGAAGTTGACGGTGCCGTCGATCGGGTCGACGACCCACGTGAGGCCCGTGGAGGAGTCGTCGGGGTCGCCCTCCTCGCCGAGGAAGCCGTCGCCGGGACGCAGCTCGGCGAGACGGGCACGGAGGAACGACTCCACCTCGCGGTCGGCGTGCGTGACCACGTCCACGAGGCTGCTCTTCGTCTCGGCGACCTCGACCCCCTCGGCGCGCCGCGCGGCCGCCAGCCGGGCTGCGGCCGTGGTGACGTCGACGGCGACGGCGAGGAGCGCGGCGATGCCCCGGGGGCTGCTGTCGGCACTGGGGCTGGTGCTGGGGCCGGTACTGGTGCTGGGGCCGGTGCTGGTGTCGTCCATGAGGTCTCCTGGCGGTCGTGCTCGATCGACCGCGGAAACGACGAACGGACCCGATCTCTCGAGTCCGTCGTGGTGTCGCCCGCTCCGAGAGGAGCGATGGAACTGTGGCAAGTGAGGGATTCGAACCCCCGAAGGCTACGCCAGCTGATTTACAGTCAGATCCCTTTGGCCGCTTGGGTAACTTGCCATGCACGCCCGGCCCATGTAATCACCGACCGGAGGCGCCAGACAAATATACAGCCTCCGGGGCCTCCCGCTGACCACCCCGCCCCACCCCCTCCCTCCCTTCCGCCCTTCCGCCTCTTCTTCCGTAATTTGAGAGCGATCCGCGCCCTCCTGCCGCCGATCATCACGCGCTGCCGTCGCCAGAGCGCAAATCTGTCTCCGTTTGCATGTTCGACTTGATCGACACGGTCGAGCCCTCCCCCGGCCCCTGGACACCTCGTCTTGTCCACAGCACGCTCTGCGCGGCGGGAGAGACCGCAGCCGATTCAGCACCCTCAGCTGATGGACGCTCTTCTCTCCGAGCCGCTGGCTCGTCACGGTGGCCTCGCTTCACGCCGTCAGCTCCTGGAGGACGGCGCCTCGCAGGAGATGCTGGACCGAGCGTGGCGCGCTGGTCACCTGCTCCGCGTCCGCCACGGCCTCTACGCGGCGCCGGATCTCGCGCCGGAGATCATCCGGTCCGCCCGCGTAGGCGGCGCGCTGGCCGGCCCGTCTTCGACGGCGCTCATCGGCGGATGGCAACCGCACGGTGCGCCGTTGTTCGTCAGCGTCCGCTCGAACGACCACCGACTCCGTCACCCCGACGACGCGGGCCGCCGCCTCACCCGACGAGACGAGTCGGTCGTCGTCCTCCGCGACGCGCACCACCTCGACCCGCTGGCCGACAGGCTGGTCGTCTCGCCCGTCCCTGCAGTGGCCCAGTCCCTGCTGCACCTCCCCGTGTGGGAGGCGGTGGCCGTGCTCGACTCGGTCCAACGAGCGGGACACGTCGTCGATCCCGTCGACGTCGAGCTGGTCCGCCGACGGCTGCCTGCTCGCCTGCGCGCCGCGGTCGATCTCGCAGACCCCCGGGCGGAGTCGGGGACGGAGTCGATCGCGCGCGTTCGACTCGCGGACGCGGGGATCAAGACACTCGTGCAACCGGAACTCACCGAGTCGATCCGGCCGGATCTGCTCATCGGCGACCGGCTCATCGTCGAGTGCGTCAGCGTCGACCACCACTCCTCGGCCGCGTCGTACAACTCCGACCGACGACGCATCTCCGAGATGGTCGTCCTCGGCTACACGGTGCTCGAGTGCCCTTACCCGGACGTCATGTTCGCCTGGCCAGGTGTCCTCGCCACGGTCGAAGCGGGAATGTGGACGCTGGGCATCTCAAAGGGAGACATTCCTCGCCTCCGCGCACTGAGATGAACGGCACCAACAGCGACTCGCGCTCGGATACCTCTCAAATTTCGGGCCGACGGTGCCACACCAGGCGGCAGCGGCCCACGGGCAGAGGCGGCCGGCGCGGGCAGAGGCGGCCGGTGCGTGCGGGCCGGGCCGGGCAGAGGCGGCGGGTGCGTGCGGGCCGGGCCGGGCCGGGCCGGCTGTCAGCGGAAGTTGACGAACTGGAGGTCGACGTCGAGGTCGGCCTTCTTGAGCAGGGCCATGGTGGCCTGCAGGTCGTCACGGCTCTTCGACTGCACGCGCAGCTCGTCGCCCTGGATCTGGCTCTTGACGCTCTTGGGGCCCTCGTCGCGGATGATCTTGCCGATCTTCTTCGCCGCGTCCTGCTCGATGCCCTCCTTGAGGGCGGCCTCGATGCGGTACTCCTTGCCGCTGGCGAAGGGCTCTCCCGCGTCGAGGTGCTTGAGGCTGATGCTGCGCTTGATGAACTTCGACTCCAGGACGTCGAGGACGGCCTTGACCCGCTCCTCCGTCGACGCCTTGAGGAGCAGCTTCTCGCCGCTCCAGTCGACCGACGCGCCCACGCCCTTGAAGTCGTAGCGCTGCTCGATCTCCTTCTGCGCCTGGTGGAGGGCGTTGTCCGCCTCCATCTTGTCGACCTTGCTGACCACGTCGAAAGAGCTGTCTGCCATGTCGACCAGCTTAGCCACGAGCGCCGGGGCCGGTGACGCCAGCGCCGGGAGCGCGCCCCGGAGACGACGACGCGCCTCCTGCGGTCCGCCCGAGGGCAGGGCGCAGGAGGCGCGGGTCGCCTCCGAGAGGAGGCGACGGCAGGTCAGACGGAGACGACCGCCGCGTCGGAGTCGGAGCCCGTGTCCGGGCCTGCACCGGAGCCGGAGCCGGAGCCGGAGCCGGACCGCGACACACGGACCATCTCGTCGCGGGGCACGACCTTGACGCGCACGCGCTCGTGCTCGTGCTGGGCGCCGAGCGACTGCTCGTGCTCGTCGAGGCGGTGCCAGCCCTCGAGGTCGGTGTACTCGACGCCGCGCTGCTCGAGCAGGGCGGGGATCGCCTCCTCGGACGTGTCGGCGGGCTGCCACCAGCTCGCCTGGTCGTTGATGACGTGCTTGACGGTCTCCATGGCGTCGGACTTCGTGTGGCCGATCAGGCCGACGGGCCCTCGCTTGATCCAGCCGGTGGCGTAGACGCCGGGCATGATCTGGTTGTCGTCGTCCATGACCTGGCCCTCGTGGTTCGGGATCACGCCGCGACGCTCGTCGAAGGGGATGCCGTCGAGGGGCGAGCCGAAGTAGCCGACGGCGCGGTAGATCGCCTGCACCGGGACCTCGCGGACCTCGCCGGTGCCCTCGACGCCGCCCTGGCCGTCGGGCCGGGTGCGCTCGTACCGGAACGCCGCGACACGGCCGTCGTCGTCGCCGACGACCTCGAGCGGCTTCGCGTAGAAGTGAAGGTGCAGCCGACGCGACGCCGTGCCGACCTCGCGCTGACGCCACTGGTTCAGCACCTTGTCGATCACGAAGACCTGCTTGTTCGTCGCGATCGCGGTCTTCGAGGCCTCGTCGTGGTCGAAGTCCTCGTCGTGGACGACCATGTCGACGTCGCGCACCTCGCCGAGCTCGCGCAGCTCGAGCGGCGTGAACTTGACCTGGGCAGGTCCGCGACGGCCGAAGACGTGCACGTCGGTGATCGACGACTGCTTGAGCCCGGCGTAGACGTTGTCCGGGATCTCGGTCGGCAGCAGGTCGTCGGCGTGCTTCGCGAGGATGCGCGAGACGTCGAGGGCGACGTTGCCGACGCCGACCACGGCCACGGACTGCGCGTCGAGCGGCCAGGTCCGCGGGAAGTCGGGGTGGCCGTCGAACCAGCTGACGAAGTCGGCGGCGCCGTAGCTGCCCTCGAGCTCGATGCCGGGGACGTCGAGGTCGGCGTCCTTGATGGCGCCGGTCGAGAAGATGACCGCGTTGTAGTGCTGCTTGAGGTCGTCGAGGGTGATGTCCTCGCCGTAGCGGACGTTGCCGAAGACCCGGATGTCGCCGCTGTCGAGCACGTCGCGCAGGGCGTTGACGATGCCCTTGATGCGCGGGTGGTCGGGGGCGACGCCGTAGCGGACCAGGCCGTAGGGGGCAGGCAGCTGCTCGAACAGGTCGATCGACACGTCGAAGGCCTTCTCGGCCTTGAGCAGGATGTCGGCGGCGTAGATGCCGGCGGGGCCGGCTCCGACGATGGCCAGTCGAAGGGTGGTCACGAGTTGTCTCTCTCTGCTGGTGTACGGCTCGGCGGTGCCGGCCGTGCGGACGGTGCGGTGTCTGTGGTGATCAGGTGCGGTGCAGCGGTGCAGTCGGTTCCGAGGAGGTGCGTCGCCGGTCAGGCGGACCGCTCGACGACGCGGTCGGCGAACCGGGTGAGGGCCTTCTTGACGGGGCCCGCCGGCAGTGCCTCGAGGGCGGCCAGCGCCTCCGACGCCCACCGGTGCGCCTCGCGGCGCGTGCGGTCGGTGACCTCGTGCTCGCGGAGCCGACGGACGATCTCGGCGAACTCGGCCTCGTCGACCGGGTCTGCGCCGTCTTCCGCCGCACGGGTGGCGTCGACGACCTGGTCGATGACGCCCAGCAGGGCCGCCGTCTCCATGTCGGTCTGCGCCTCCTGACGGAGGTAGAGCAGCGGGAGGGTGACGACGCCTGCGCGCAGGTCGGTGCCGGCGCGCTTGCCCGTCTCCTCGGCCTGGTCGGAGAGGTCGATCACGTCGTCGATCAGCTGGAACGCGATGCCGATCTTCTCGCCGAACTCGGCGACGGGGGCGAGGTACTCGCGGGGCGCCCCCGAGAACATGACGCCGGCACGGGCCGCGGTCGAGATGAGCGAGCCCGTCTTGTCGCCGAGCACGTCGATGTAGTGCGCGATGGGGTCGTCGCCCTCGCGCGGCCCGACGGTCTCGTGCAGCTGGCCGAGGCAGAGCCGCTCGAAGGTCTCGGCCTGCAGCAGGATCGCCTCCTGTCCGAGGCCGGACACGATGGTGCTCGCCCGGGCGAAGAGGAGGTCGCCGGCGAGGATCGCGACGTTGTTGCCCCACACGGTCTGGGCGCTGGGCACCCCTCGACGCATCTGCGCCTCGTCCATGACGTCGTCGTGGTACAGCGACGCGAGGTGCGTGATCTCGGTCGCCTGCGCGGACGCGACGATGCCCGGGGTGGCGCCGTCGCCGAGCTGCGCGATGAGGAGGGTCAGGGTCGGGCGCACGCGCTTGCCGCCGGCGGCGAGCAGGTAGCGCGTCGTCGCGTCGGCGATCTCGTCGGCGAACGCGATCTCGCGGAGCAGGCCCTGCTCGACGAGCTCGAGGCCGTCGTCGACCGACTGCACGAAGCGCCGGTCGGCGGGCGAGGCGAAGAGCTTCTCGCCCAGGCCGAGCGACGAGCTCAGGGAGCTGCTGCGGCGGGTGAGCGGCACACTCGGGTTCACAGGGGTCACCTTCGTCTGGTCTGGTCGACCGCCCGGGGGCGGCGGCTACTTCTTCTTCGCCGCGGAGGCGCGGGTCGACGGGTCGGCCGGCTTGCGGCCCCGGTGCAGGGCGACGATGCCCAGCGTCAGGTTGCGGTGCGCCACCCGGGTGAACCCCGCGCCGCGCAGCCACTGGCTCAGCACCTGCTGCTCGGGCCACGCGTCGATCGAGTCGGCGAGGTACGAGTAGGCGGGCGTGTTGCTGCTCACGGCCCGGGCCACGACCGGCATGACGTGCCGAAGATAGGTGCCGTAGGCGGCGCGGAGGGGGCCGAACGGCGGCGTCGAGAACTCGCAGACGACGAGACGGCCGCCGGGCTTGAGCACCCGGTACATCTCGGCGAGCGCCTGCTTCGGCCGGTTGACGTTGCGCAGGCCGAACGAGATGGTGACGGCGTCGAACGTCGCGTCGTCGAACGGGAGCTGCTCGGCGTCGCCCTCGACGAACTCGATCTCGGGGTGGCGCTCGCGGCCGACCTCGACCATGCCGTGCGAGAAGTCGAGCGCGACGACCTCGGCGCCCCGCGCGGCGATGGCCGCCGAGCTGGTGCCGGTGCCCGCGGCGATGTCGAGGACCCGGTCTGCCGGGCCCGCGCCGATCGCCTTGACGGTCGCGACGCGCCACAGGACGGCGTTGCCCGCGGAGAGCACGTCGTTCGTGCGGTCGTAGTGGCGGGCGACGCCGTCGAACATGGACGCGACCTCGTCGGGTTGCTTGTTCATATCGGCCTTGGTCACGATGGTCGATCCTACCGGCATGCCCCGTGCGTGGCCCGAGTAGGGTCGAGACGTGGTCCCTTCGTCGCTGCACGTCCCCTCCTTGTCCGTCCGCACCACGCAGATCGACCACATCAGCCCCCTCCTCGACGTCGTCGACCCGCGCAGCCCGCTCGTCTTCGTCCGCGGCGGCGCGGGCATGGCCGGCATCGGCGAGGCGCTGCGGCTCGAGTTCACCGGGCCCGACCGGATGCGCGACGCCGCCGACGCCTGGCGCGCGGTCGCGAGCCGCGCCTCCGTCGTCGACGAGGTCGGCGTGCCGGGGACGGGCCTGATGGCGTTCGGCTCGTTCGCGTTCGACGACGAGTCGGCCGACACGAGCGTCCTGATCGTGCCGCGCATCGTGCTCGGGCGACGTGACGGGGTCGCCTGGATCACGAGGCTCGACGGGGCCGAGCTGCCCCCGGCGTCGCCCGTGGGCGCGGCCGCGAAGCTCCGGCTGGTCGACGGCGAGCTGTCCGGGCCCGGCTACGGCGCGGCCGTCGCGCAGGCCGTGCAGGCGATCCGGCACGGCGAGGTGAGCAAGGTCGTGCTCGCGCGCGACCTCGTGGGCAGGCTGCCCGCCGAGGCCGACCTGCGGCTCGTCGCCGCCACCCTGCTCACGGCCTATCCCGACTGCTACGCGTTCGCCGTGGACGGCCTGATCGGGGCCAGTCCCGAGACCCTCGTCCGCACCGAGCGCGGCGAGGTCAGCGCGCGCGTCCTCGCGGGCAGCAGCGCGCGAGGCGTCGACGCCGTCACCGACGAGCAGGCCGCCCACGCCCTCGCCACCTCGACCAAGGACCTCGACGAGCACGCGTTCGCCCTGCGCAGCCTGCTCCTCTCGCTCGGCCCGCACGCGGACGACGTCGTGACCGGCGAGCAGCCGTTCACGCTGAAGCTCCCGAACCTGTGGCACCTCGCCAGCGACGTGCGCGGGCGGCTCACCGACGGGTCGTCGTCGCTCGACCTGATCGCCGCGCTGCACCCGACCGCCGCCGTCGCGGGCACCCCGACGCCGCGGGCGCTGGACCTGATCCGCCGCCTCGAGCCGTTCGACCGCGGCCGCTACGCCGGGCCCGTCGGCTGGGTGGGCGCCGACGGCGACGGCGAGTGGGCGATCGCGCTCCGCTGCGCGCAGGTGCACCCCGACGGCACCGTCCGGGCGTTCGCCGGTGCCGGCGTCGTCGCCGAGTCCGTCTCCGAGCGCGAGGTCGCCGAGACGACGATGAAGTTCCAGCCCGTCGTCGGGGCGTTCTCGCTGTGACGTCGACCCCCGCGCCGGGGCCCGGAGCCGAGGAGGCGGCGGCCGCGCCGCGCTGGTCGCGACCGGTGGCGCTGGTGGTCGCGGCGGCCTTCTTCATGGAGAACCTCGACGCCACGATCCTGTCGACGGCCACCGCCTCCGTGGCTCGCGACTTCGGGGTGCAGCCCGCTCAGCTGGGGATCGCGGTCACCGGCTACCTGGTCGCCGTGGCCGCGTTCATCCCGCTGGGCGCCTGGCTCGCTGAGAGGTGGGGCGCTCGGCGGGTCTTCCTCGCCGCCGTGGTGCTGTTCACGCTGGCGTCGCTCGCGTGCGCCCTCAGCCCCGACCTCGTCGCGCTGACGACGGCTCGGGTCGTGCAGGGCGCAGCGGGCGCGATGATGGTGCCGATCGGGCGTCTCATCGTGCTGCGCAGCACCGAGAAGTCCGAGCTGATCAAGGCGATCGCCTACCTGACCTGGCCGGCCCTCGCGGCGCCCGTCGTGGCGCCCCTGATCGGCGGCCTCCTCACCGAGCACCTCGGCTGGGAGTGGGTGTTCCTCGTCAACGTGCCGATCGGCGCCCTGTTGCTCGTCGCGGCCTGGCGGGTCGTGCCGTCGCCCGAGGTCGGCGACCGGCACCCGCTCGACTGGCCGGGGCTGCTGCTCGTCGTCGGCGCGATCGTGGCCCTGGTGGTCGCGTTCGAGCTGCTCGGCGACCAGGCGACCGTGCTGGCGGGCGTCGTGCTCGCTGTCCTGGCGGTGGGCCTCGGGCTCGCGGCCGGCCGGTGGTTCCGTCGAGCCAGGCACCCCCTCCTCGATCTCGAGCCGTTCCGCGTCGCGACGTTCCGGGTCACGAACCTCAGCGGCTCGCTCTACCGGGCCGTCGTCAACGGGGTGCCCTTCGTCGTCCCGCTGCTGCTGCAGGACGGCTTCGGCTGGTCGCCCGTCGAGGCCGGCCTGATGCTGATGTGGGTCTTCGTCGGCAACCTCGGCGTCAAGCCCTTCACCACTCCCCTGATGCACCGGTTCCGGATCGTGCCGATCATCGTCGTCGCCACCGTGGGCCTGGCCGCGACCTTCGTCGCCGCGGCGCTCGTCGGGCCGGACACGTCGCCCGTGCTCGTCGCGGCGATCCTGCTCGTCAGCGGCGTCTTCCGCTCGGTGGGGTTCACGGCCTACAACACCCTCCAGTTCGCCGACGTGCCCGCCGCCCAGATCGCCCCGGCGAACGCCATCGCGTCGATCACGGGACAGCTCGCCGTCGGGCTCGGAGTCGCGCTGACCGCCCTCACGGTCCGGGTGGCCGACACGGTCGCCACGGCCGAGGGCGTCGGAGGCGCCGCCACCGGCTACCAGGTCGCGCTCGTCGTGCTCGCCGCGCTGGCCCTGCTGAGCCTGCCGGAGGGGCTGCGGCTGCCGAGGGGCGCGGGCGACTCCCTGCGGAGCCGGGACTAGGTCGAGGCGAGCCGGGTCCGCTCGAGCTCGACGTCGAAGCCGGCGGGCGGCCAGCAAAGCCCCCGGGCCTCGAGGGCGTCGACGAGGAGGCGCTGCACGGCCACGCGGGCGTACCACTTGCGGTCCGCGGGCACGACGAACCACGGCGCCGCGTCCGTCGACGTCCGACGCAGGGCGGTCTCGTACGCGTCCTGGTAGTCGTCCCACACCAGGCGCTCCTCGATGTCCCCGGGGTTGAACTTCCAGTGCTTGTCCGGGCGGTCGAGCCGCTCGGTGAGACGCTCCTTCTGCTCGTCGCGCGACAGGTGCAACATCACCTTCACGATCGTCGTGCCGGCGTCGACGAGCTCGCGCTCGAACTCGACGATCTCGTCGTAGCGGCGCTCGATCTCCTCCGGCGGGGCCAGCCGTCGGACCTTGCCGATCAGGACGTCCTCGTAGTGCGACCGGTCGAAGACCCCGATCATGCCGGGCCCGGGCAGCTCGCGACGCACGCGCCAGAGGAAGTCGTGGGCCAGCTCCTCCTCGGTGGGGGCCTTGAAGGCGTGGTGCGCGACGCCCTGCGGGTCGACGGCGCCGACGACGTGGCGCACGATCCCGCCCTTGCCCGCGGTGTCCGTGCCCTGGAGCACGAGCAGGACGTTCCCCTGCGACCCCCCGGTGCGGCTGCCGGCGAAGAGCTTCTCCTGCAGCTCGCCGAGCGTGTCGCGGCCCGACTCGAGCACCTGGGCGGCGTAGCGCTTGTCGCCGGAGAAGCCGGGGGTCGAGGCAGGATCGATCTCGGCGAGTCTCAGCTCGGGGCCGGCACGGAGGATCTCGGTGGGCTGGGTCGTCCAGGTCTTGGCCATGGGCCCGAGCCTACGGCCGGGTCCTGATCGCCGCTCGGTCAGCGTGCGAGCGGCACCTCGATCAGCACGGGGCCGTCCCAGGCCCTCGCGAGCGCCTGGTCGAGCTCGGCCCGGGTCGAGGCGAGCACGTGGTGCCAGCCGTACGCGGCGGCCAGCCCCGCGAGCCGGACGGAGTGCGGCGTGAACTGCACGCGGCGCATCGCGTCGGCCGGGGCCGTGGCCGCGACCTCGAGGCCGTCGAAGATCGTCCCGCCTCCGTCGTTGCCGACCACGACCTGCAGCCGGGGCCGCACCTCGCCGTCGCCGAACAGGAGCGAGCCGACGTCGTGCAGCAGGGTCAGGTCGCCCAGCAGCACGCGGGTGACGCCGCGTGCCCGGTCGTCGGCCTGGCTGGCGAGGGCGATGCCGGTGGCCGTCGCCACCGTGCCGTCGATGCCGGCGAGACCGCGGTTGGCGTGGACGCGGATCTTCTTGCCGGGCACGACCTCGTCGACCTCGCGGATGAGGCGGGAGGCGCCGAGGACGAGCCGGTCGTGCGGCCACGTCACGCGCCAGAGGGTCTGGGCCAGGGCGCGCCGGGTCACGGGACGCCGCAGCAGGGCGACCTCACCCCGGAGGAACTCGGCCCGTGCCGAGCCGTCGTCGCTCGTCGCGGCCTCGAGGTCGGGCGCGGCCTCGTCGTCGCCGACGACGCGGCGACCGGAGTGCACCCAGCGACCCACCCAGGCGCGGTGGGCACGGTCGTCGGGCGCGCCTCCTGCGGTCTCGACCACGTCGACGGCGTCGACGACCGTGGCCGATCGGCCCGGGTCGTACGCGTCGGCGGTCGCCCCGCGCACGACGACGACCTCGACGCCCGCGCGCGTGAGGAGGGCAGGGACCTGGCGGGTCAGGGTCGGGTGTCCGAGCACGACGACCCGACGCACGGCGCCGCCGAGCTCGGCGTCGCCGAGCAGCGTGCGGAAGCCGAGGGCGAGGTTCGGGCCGAAGTGGGCTCCGCTCGAGACCTCGGCCACGAGCGGTGCGCCGAGGGCACGGGCGAGCGACTCCGCCTCGGGACCGGCCCCGTCGCCGGCGACGACCACCGTGCCCGGCTCGACGTCGACGTCGACGCGCACGGCGGCGACACGGGCGGCGTCGGACCAGGAGGCGGCGTCGACCGGCTCGGGACGGGCCGCGGGGAGGGAGTCGAGCGCCGCCGACAGCGGCTCTCGGAACGCGACGTCGAGGTGCACGGGACCCGGGACGGCCGGGGCTCCCACGGCCCGGTCGGCGTCGGGGGCGCCGAGGGCCGTCGCGACGGCGGCACGCGCGACCGAGCGCACGGCCGCCGGGTCGACCGGGCCCGACCGGGGAGCCTCGAGGTCGTGTCCGGCGCGGGTGGCGACGCCGAACATGCCGGGCTGCTGCGTGGTCTGGTTGGTGCCGATGCCCCGGAGCTCGACGGGACGGTCGGCCGTCAACACGATCATCGGGACCCCGGAGTGGTGGGCCTCGAGCACCGCCGGGTGCAGGTTGGCGACCGCCGTGCCGGAGGTGGTCACCACGACGGCCGGGACGCCGGACTCGACGGCGAGGCCGAGCGCGAGGAAGCCCGCCGAGCGCTCGTCGATCCGCACCCGCAGTCGCAGTCGGCCAGCACGTTCGAACTCGGCGGCGGCGAGGGCGATCGCCTGCGATCGGGAACCGGGGCTGAGGACCAGCTCGCGGACCCCGGCGTCGACGAGGCCGGCGAGCAGGGCCACGGCGTAGTCGGTGGCGACGCTGCCCGAGGTCGACGGCGAGGCGTCAGCTCGGCCGGCACCGACCTGGTCCGCACCTGTCTGACCGGTGCTCCCCGGCAGTTCCGACTCAGCGACGTCGGGCCGGTCGTCCTCGAGACGTGTCACGGAGTCGGCCTCAGGCGTTGTTCTTGTCGTTCTTGTCGTCACCGTCGAGCTCGGCCAGTTCTTCTTCGAGGCGGCGGATGCGCTCGTCGGTCGTCTCGCGGTCGAGGTCGCTGACCGTCGAGCTCGAACGACCCGAGAACTCGGGGTCGTCGTCGGGGGCGACGAAGCGTCGCGTCTCGGACTGGCCGGACTTGCGCGCACGGCCGATCAAGAACCAGAGGACGGCGCCGATGACCGGCAGCACCACGATCACGAGAGCCCAGAGAGGCTTGTTGAGGGCCCGGAACCTCGACGACTCGGCGAAGAGGCAGTCGATCAGGGCATAGATGATGAACGCTGACGCTGCGACGATCGCCACGACCAAGAACTTCACCATGGACCGAGCATAGGCGGGCCGGCAGGGCGTCGCCTGATGGTGGGCAGGGAGGTGCGCTCAGGGACGAGGAGGCGCAGGTGGCGCGCGTAGACTCGCCGCGTGAAACCCTGGGTCAAGTACACGATCGTCCGCCTCGGCGTGTTCCTCGTCGCGCTGGTCGTGCTCGTGCTCCTGCTGCCGAACCCGTACCTCGCGACGCTCATCGCTGCAGTCGTGGCGTTCTGCGTCTCGTACCTGTTCTTCGCGCCGCTGCGTCGCCAGGTCGCGTTGGAGCTCGCGGAGCGCCGCTCGAAGCCGGAGCCGCTCGACGGCGACAGCCTCGCCGAGGACGCCGAGCTGGCCGAGCGCGACGCCCGCGACGATGAGGCCGCACGCGACGAGCGCAACGCGGGACGCGCCTCCTGATCTAGAAGAAGAGCGCGGCCCCGAGGCCGAGGCCGAACAGCAGCGCCGTCAACGACGACAGCTGCAGGGCGAGGATCAGCTCGCGCGGCGTCTTGCCGGTCACGCCGATGACCGCTGCCGGCACCGCCGTGATGAGCACGAAGTAGACGTACGGCGCGTTGAAGTACAGGAAGCCGAAGTAGACGAGCAGCAGGAACGGCAGCAGCAGGAACAGGGCGTAGAGCGCCCGTGCCACGGTGTCGCCGACGACGACCGCGAGGGTGCGCTTGCCCGCCGCCGCGTCCTGCGGGATGTCGCGGATGTTGTTCACCATCAGCACGGCGCAGGCGAACAGCCCGGCGGCGATGCCGGCGACCCACGCGTCGGCGGGGAACCTGTGCACCTGCACGAAGGCGGTGCCGACGGTGGCGACCAGCCCGAAGAACACGAAGACGAAGACCTCGCCGAGGGCGTTGTAGCCGTAGGGGCGCTTGCCGCCCGTGTAGTACCAGGCGGCGACGACGGCGGCGGCCCCGACCGCGAGCATCCACCAGTAACCGGTCGTCACGACGACGACGAGGCCGGCGAGCGCGGCGAGGCCGAAGAAGACGAGGGCGACGCGCAGGACGGTCCTGGGCCGGACGCTGCCCGAACCCGTCAGACGTGCCGGGCCGACCCGGTGCGCGTCGGTGCCGCGGATGCCGTCCGAGTAGTCGTTCGCGTAGTTGACGCCGATCTGGAGGAACACGGCGATCGCGAGGCAGAGCAGGGCCAGCGGGAGGTCCCAGCTGCCGTTCGCCCGCGCGACTCCCGTGCCGAGTGCGACGGGCGCGACGCCGAGCGGCAGGGTGCGGAGGCGGGCGCCGCCGATCCAGTCGCCGGGCGTGACGCGGCGGGCGCGCTGGGCGCCCGGCCGGCCTCCCGGTCGGCCGCCGCGCTTCTTCTTCTGGGATGTCGTCGCTCGTGCCACGGGACCGATCCTAGTTCCGGGCGGGGTCCTCGCCTGCGACGAGGGCCTCCAGGGCGCGGCGGTCGGGCTTGCCGCTCGCGAGGAGGGGCAGCTCGGGGAGCAGGACGAGCCGGTCGGGCGCCGCGGCGCGGCCGAGGGCTGCGCTGACGACCGCACGCAGCTCGGGCAGCTCCGGGAGGCGGGGCGTCGCGTGCAGCAGGTGCGGCGCAGGGCTTCCCCCCTCACCCACGACCACGACCGGCACCTCGCCCCACCGCTCATGCGGCGCCCGCACGACCACGGCGCCGGCGAGACCGGGCTGCTCGCGGATGAGCCGCTCGACCAGCCCGAGCGACACCTTCTCGCCGCCCGAGACCACGACGTCGTCGAGACGCCCGCTCACGGTGAGCACGCCGTCGTCGGACACGCTGCCGGCGTCGCCGGTGCGGTACCAGCGCTCTCCGTCGCGGACGACGAAGGCCGCCTCGGTGCGGTCGTCGTCGCCCAGGTAGCCGAGGGCGAGCGACGGACCGGCGAGCTCCACCTGCCCGTCGACGACGGCCACCCGGGTGCGGCCGACGGGCACCCCGTCGTAGACGCAGCCCCCGCTCGTCTCGCTCGAGCCGTAGGTGCGGACGACCGCCACGCCTGAGGCGCGGGCCCGGTCGACGAGGGACGCGGGCGTCGCCTGCCCGCCCACCAGCACCGCGGCGAAGCTCCGCGCCGCGTCGGCCACGTCGGCGTCGTGCTCGGCGGCGTCGAGCACCGCGGCGAGCTGGGCAGGCACCAGCGACGCGTAGCGCACGGGGTGCTCGAGGCGACTCGCTGCCTCGGCGAACGCGACCGGGTCGAAGTGCCCCGGCGCGAGGACCTCGGGCTCGGTGCCGGCGGCGATGCTCCGGACGAGGACGTTGGTGCCCGCGACGTAGTGCGCCGGCAGCGCCAGCACCCACTGCCCGGGGCCGCTCAGCGCGCCGTCGGCGGCGGCCGCGCCGGCGAGCACGGCGTCGGCGGGCAGCATCACGCGCTTGGGCACGCCGCTCGACCCGCTCGTCTCGACGACGAGCGCCACGGGCTGCGGCACGGTGGCGGGAAGGTCGGCGGGGACGTGGTCGTCGGTCCGCGGGGCGACGGCCGGACCGCCTGCGAGGGCCTCGCGGAGCGCCTCGAGCACGTCGAGCGGGCGACGCGCGTCGACGGGGAGGAGGGGGCGGGTCACGCGCCGCGCCTCCTCGTGTCGTCTCCTGCCGCCTGCGCCGTCGGCGTCGGCGTCGGCGTCAGTACTGCCACGGGAACGGCGACCAGTCGGGCTCGCGCTTCTCGAGGAACGAGTCGCGCCCCTCGACGGCCTCGTCGGTGCCGTAGGCGAGGCGGGTCGCCTCGCCCGCGAAGACCTGCTGGCCCACGATGCCGTCGTCGGTGGCGTTGAACGCGAACTTGAGCATGCGGATCGCGGTGGGCGACTTGGTGAGGACGACGCGGGCCATGGCCAGCGCCTCCTGCTCGAGGTCGGCGTGCGCGACGACGCGGTTGACGGCGCCCATCTCGTGGGCGCGGTCGGCGCTGTACTCCTCGGCGAGGAAGAACACCTCGCGGGCGAGCTTCTGGCCGATCTGCTTCGCGAAGTAGGCGCTGCCGTAGCCGGCGTCGAACGAGCCCACGTCGGCGTCCGTCTGCTTGAACTTGCCGTGCTCACGGCTGGCGATCGTGAGGTCGCAGACGACGTGCAGCGAATGGCCGCCGCCCGCCGCCCAGCCCGGCACGACCGCGATGACGACCTTGGGCATGAACCGGATCAGCCGCTGCACCTCGAGGATGTGGAGGCGACCCGCCGAGGCAGGGTCGGCCACGTTCGCCTCGGCGCCCTCGGCCTTGTAGCCGTCACGGCCGCGGATGCGCTGGTCGCCGCCGCTGCAGAAGGCCCAGCCGCCGTCCTTGGGGCTGGGGCCGTTGCCGGTGAGCAGGACGACGCCCACGCGGCTCTGCTGCCGCGCGTGGTCGAGCACGCGGTACAGCTCGTCGACGGTGCGCGGCCGGAACGCGTTGCGGACCTCGGGCCGGTCGATCGCGACGCGGGCCACCCGGCCCTCGACGTCGAGGTGGTACGAGACGTCGGTCAGGCCGTCGAAGCCCGGCACCTCTCGCCACTCAGCGGGATCGAACAGGTCGGAGACGGCTGCGGACATGCCCACCAGCCTACGACCGGGCCGCGCTCGGCCGGGCCGGGCCTGGCCGCGTTCGGCCGGGCCGGGCAAGGCTGGGCTCGAGCTACACCTCGGAATCGGCGCCACACCCTCTTTTCCCGGGGTGTATTGCGGCATCCGGGGTGTAGCTCGGCCGCGGCAGACGGGCTGGCGGGCCGGCGGGCCGGCGGGCCGAGGAGGCGGCGCGTCAGAGCGAGGGGACGAGGGCGCCCAGCAGCCAGACGAACACGAACGGGTTCGCGAGGACGCTGAGCAGCACCGCGGCGACCGCCGGCCAGCGACCCCGCCGCGTGGCGACCGCGACGAGCGCGACGACGCCCACCCCGATCGAGGCGAGCATCGTGACGAGGGCGATCGACGCCGCAGCTGTCACGGCGTCGCCCGCGAGCAGGGCGATCGCGAGCCCGTCGAGGGCGAGCAGGACCACGGCGAGCACGAGCAGGACGACGCCCAGCCGCGAGCTGCGGGCCGGGGCGGCGGAGTCGTCGTCGTGCGTCTGGTCGTCGAAGATCGCCAGCCCCTCGGAGTCGGGCTCGGTGCGCTCGGCCCGCTCGGCGGCAGGCCAGGCAGCGTCGGCACGCTCGGCGCGCTCGATACGCTCGGCGCGCCCGGCGGCGGGCGACACGGCGTCGTCGGACGGGGTCAGATCGGGCGCGGCCATGGTGATCGACCCTAGCGGGCGCGGTGCGAGACTGGCGAGGTGACGACGCCCGCCGAGCCAGCCCCGCCGACCGCAGCCCTCCTCCCCCGCACCGAGCTGCCGCCGCTCGACGACCTGCTGTCCGGTGCGCACGTGGTGCAGCTGCCGCTCCGAACGAGGTTCCGCGGCATCGAGGTGCGCGAGGCGCTCCTCGTCCAGGGGCCCCGCGGCTGGACCGAGTTCAGCCCCTTCGTCGAGTACGGGCCCGAGGAGGCGGCGGCCTGGCTGGCGGCGGCCGTCGAGTTCGGCTGGGGTCCTGCCCCCTCGCCCCGCACCTCCCGCGTGGCCGTCAACGCAACGCTGCCCGCGGTCGGGCCCGACGAGGTCGCGGGCGTGCTGGCCCGGTTCCCCGGCTGCCGCACCGTCAAGGTCAAGGTCGCCGAGCGCGGCCAGGCCCTGGCCGACGACGTCGCCCGGGTCGCGGCGGCGCGCGAGCACGTCGGGCCCGAGGGTCGCGTGCGCGTCGACGCCAACGGCGGCTGGACCGTCGATCAGGCCGAGGAGGCGCTGCGAGCCCTGGCCCCGCTCGGTCTCGAGTACGCGGAGCAGCCCTGCGCCTCGGTGCCCGAGCTCGCGGAGCTGCGACGCCGCACGGCCGACCTCGGGGTGCCCGTCGCCGCGGACGAGAGCGTCCGAAAGGCCGCCGACCCGCTGGCCGTCGCCCGCGCCGGTGCGGCCGACCTCCTCGTCGTCAAGGCACAGCCGCTCGGCGGGATCCGCGCGGCCCTCCGGATCGTGTCGGAGGCCGGGCTGCCCGTGGTCGTCTCGAGCGCCCTCGACACCTCGGTCGGCCTGAGCATGGGGGCGTACCTGGCCGCCGCGCTGCCCGACCTGCCCTACGACTGCGGCCTCGGCACCGCGGCCCTGCTGGCCGCCGACGTCACGGGCGAGCCGCTCGTGCCCGTGGACGGCTCCGTCGACGTACGGCGGATCGACGTCGACGTGGACCTGCTGCGGGAGCACGCCGCGCCCGACGCCCGACGGGAGTGGTGGCTGGGACGGGTGCGCGCCTCCTACGGGCTGCTCGCGCGCTGAGGCCCGAGCGGAGCGCCTGCCGCTCCCGAACCACAACTCAGGAGCTGCGGCCGCAGACTTCCTGATTCGTGCACGGATCAGGACGAATGGTCACCCCGGTGCGGGGATCAGGACAGATCTTCCTGAATGAGGAGGCAGGTCAGAGGCCCGAGTAGGCGTGCAGGCCCTTGAAGAAGACGTTGACGACGCCGAAGTTGAACAGCACCGCGGCGAAGCCGATGATCGACAGCCACGACGACCGGGCGCCGCGCCAGCCGCGGGTCGCACGGGCGTGGATGTAGCCGGCGTAGAGGACCCAGATGATGAACGTCCAGACCTCCTTGGTGTCCCAGCCCCAGTAGCGGCCCCAGGCGCGCTCGGCCCAGACGGCGCCTGCGATGAGCGTGAAGGTCCACAGCACGAAGCCGACGAGGGCGACGCGGTAGGCGAGGTCCTCGAGGCGGTCCGCGGCGGGCAGGGTGTCCATGAAGCGGAGGCCGGAGAGCCGCGCCTGCTCGCGCTTCGTCTGGATCAGCTGGGCGATCGAGAGGCCGGCCGCGATCGCGAAGAAGCCGGTGCCGAGGATCGCCACGAGCACGTGGATCACGAGCCAGGCCGACTGGAGCGCCGGCTGGAGCGGGACGACCTCGACGTAGTAGTTGACGCTGCCGATCGCGAGCAGCACCAGGTTCAGGCCCATCACGTAGGCACCGAGGAACGACAGGTCGACGAAGCGACCGGCGACCAGGTAGACCGCGACGATGATCGCCGTGCCCGTGAGCGAGAACTCGAACATGTTGGCCCACGGCACGCGGTCCGCGGCGAGGCCTCGGGTCACGACGCTCGAGACGTGCACGAGCAGCCCGAGCACCATCATCGCCGTGGCGACGCGCTCGAAGCTGGAGCCGCGACGGCGTCGGGTCGAGCCGGGACCGGAGGTGCCGTCGGGGCCGCCAGGGCCGTCGCCCCGGCCGTCGCCCGTCGACACGGCGGTCGCGGCCTCGCGGTCGAGCACGATCGTGCTGCCGCCCGACACGGCGGCGCGGGCCGAGCCGCGACCTGCCCCGCGGGCCGAGCCCGCGCCGGGCCCCGCGGTCGCGGCGGCGCTCGAGGCGGGCGCCTGCTGGTCTTCGCCCGAGCGCTTGGCGAGGTCGAGGGCGAAGGCCACGAACGAGATCGTGTAGATCGCCATCGCCGAGTACACGGCGACGAGCGAGAAGTTGGCGAGGTCTTCGGTCACGGTCGCATCCTACGTCCGGCGCGGCTGGGCGCCTCGGTCGAGCGGGCAGGGTCGTTCGAGGTCGAGCCGGACGGAGACGCAGCGGCCGCGCTCGGGTCGTCGCTCTGGTCGTCGCTGCGGTCGTCGTCGCTCGTCGCGGCACGCGCCGCGTCGGCGGGCACGCCGAGACCGGCGAGGTGCGTCCGAGCGATGTCCCGGACGGCGCGGGCGAGCGTCGGGTCCTCGCCGCGGGCGAGGCCGGCGTACTCGAGCAGGACTCCCCCGTCGGTCGTGGTGGCCTTGACCCAGACACGGCGGCGCGGCACGAACAGCGCCGTGAGCAGGCCGGCGAAGACGAGCCCGGCGAAGAGCAGCACCCAGAGCTGCGACGGGTCGTGGTGCACGTCGAGCGAGGCGAAGCGCTTGACGTCGGAGAGGGTCACCGTTCCGAGGCCGTCGGGCAGGTCGGCCGTGGTGCCGGGCGAGAGCTGCAGCGCCGACTGGTCGGCGGCGGCGCCCGCGATCTCGGTCATGCCGTCGGTGTCGAGGGAGTAGACCGACTGCGGCACGCCCGCGTCGAGGCCGAGGTCGCCCTGGTAGACGTTGAGGCTCAGCACCGGGTTCAGCAGGTCGGGGTAGCTCGAGGCGAGGATGCCCGACCCGTCGCCGGTCTCGACGGCCGAAGGGTAGAAGAAGCCGATCATGCCGATCTGGTCCGACAATCCGTCCGGCACCTTGACGACGCCCTGCGAGGTGAGGTTCGCGTCCTGCGGGAGGAACGGGATGGTGTCGCGGAAGGCGACCGAGCCGTCCGGCGCCTTCACCGTGACGTCGACCGCGTAGCCGTTGCCGAGCAGGTAGACGTTCGAGCCGCCGATCGAGAGCGGGCTGTTGACCTTGATCTCGTGCTCGCTCGTCTCGCCCGACTGGGTCGTCGTGGTCACGTCGGCCGTGTAGTCGAGCGGCTGTCCGAGAGCGTCCGCGTTCGACTCCTCGTAGGTCGTCGTGAACTTGTCGAGCGTGATGTTGTACGGCGAGAGCTGGGAGTCGCTGAACCAGCGGCCGGGGTTGAACGAGTCGTACGAGACGAGGGCGTTCGTGAAGGTCTGGCCCTCGACGACCACGCGCTGACCGGTGTAGCCGAAGCCGCCGCCGATCCCGACCGTGAGCAGCACGCCGACGAGCGCCGTGTGGAAGACGAGGTTGCCGGTCTCGCGCAGGTAGCCGCGCTCGGCGCTGACCGAGTCGCCGAAGACCTGCGCGCGGTACCCCGCGCGCCTCAGCTGCGCGCGGGCCTGCTCGACGACGGAGGCGGGGGCGAGCGCCGCGTCCGCCGCGCCTCCTGCGGTCTGCAGCGTCACGGAGCGGTAGCCAGCCAGCCGCGAGAGCCTCGCGGGCGTCTTCGGCGGCTTCGAGCGCAGGGCCTCGAAGTGGTGCTTCGTGCGCGGCACGATGCAGCCGATCAGCGAGATGAAGAGCAGCAGGTAGACGGCGGAGAACCACGGCGACGAGTAGGTGTCGAAGACGCCGAGCTTGTCGAGCACCGGGAACAGGTCGGGGTGCTCAGCGCGGTACTGGACGACGCCGTTGGGGTCGGAGGTGCGCTGCGGCACGAGCGAGCCGGGGATCGCCGCGACGGCGAGCAGCATGAGGAGGAACAGCGCCGTCTTCATGCTCGTCAGCTGCCGCCAGAAGAAGCGCAGGTAGCCGACGAGCCCCAGGCGCGGCTGGACGATGTCGGCGGAGCCCGCGCCCTGGTCGCCCGGCGTGCGGGCGGGAGCGGAGTCGTAGTGGTCGCTCGGGCGGAGCGGGTCGGACGAGACGTCGGTCACGTCGGCCTGGTCGGGCCCGTCCCCCTGGTCGACCGACGTGCGGCGCTCGGGGTCAGACGATCGTGCCATAGCTCGCGATCACCGCCCCGAGGTGCGACATGAGGGAGGACCAGAGCCCGGTGACCATGAGCAGACCGATGGCGATCAGGATCGAGCCTCCGACGATGTTGACGGCGCGCATGTGGCGCTTGACGAACGAGACGGAGCGCGTCGCCCAGCCGAAGCCGAGGGCGACGAGCAGGAAGGGAACGCCCAGGCCGACGCAGTAGGCGAGCCCGAGCAGCACGCTCGACGTGGCCGAGCCGCTCGTGAACGACAGGGCGTAGATCGCGGTGAGGGTGGGGCCGATGCACGGCGTCCACCCGATGCCGAACACGATGCCGAGCAAGGGGGCGCCGGCCAAGCCGGTCGCCGGGGCGAACCCGGGCTTGATCGTGCGCTGCAGGAACGTGAACTGGCCGACGAAGACGAGGCCGAGCGCGATCACGACGAGGCCCATCAGGCGGACGATCAGGTCGCGCCACTGGATCAGCCAGAAGCCCGCGGCCGAGAACGCGAGGCTGCCGCCGACGAAGACGAGCGAGAAGCCGCCGATGAAGAGGAGGACGCCGATCACCATCCGTCGACGGTCGCGGGAGGCGGTCGAGGAGGCGGTGGTCGTGGGCGTCCCGGCGGCGCGACGACCGCCTCCGGCGAGGCCCCCGACGTAGCCGAGGTAGCCCGGCACGAGCGGCAGGACGCAGGGCGAGAGGAACGAGATCAGGCCCGCGAGCAACGCCACCGGCAGGGCGACCGCGAGCTGGCCGCCCGCGACCGCCTCGAAGAAGGGGTTGCCCTGGTACACCTCTAGGCCTGCTCGGCGACGGCGTCGCTGATCAGGGTCTTCAGCGTGCTGGGGCCGTCGAGGCCGCCGAGCACGCGCGCCGCGATGCGGCCCTGCTTGTCGAGGACGATCGTCGTCGGCACCGCGTTGGGCGCGATGGTCCCGGCGAGGGCGAGCTGGACCGCGCCGTCGTTCGTGTCGACGATCGACGGGTAGGTGATGTCGAACTTCTCGGCGAAGGCGCGGGCGGTGTCGGCCTGGTCGCGCACGTTGACGCCGACGAACTGGACCCCGTCGTCGGCGAAGTCGGTGCTGAGCTGCTGCAGGTCGGGCGCCTCCTTGCGGCAGGGCGGGCAGCTGGCGTACCAGAAATTGAGGACGACGACCTCGCCGTCGTGGTCGGCCCGCGAGAAGTCGTCGCCCTCGTCGGTCGTGCCGGTGAACTCGACCGGGTCGTCACGGTCGGCCTCGGGCACCTCGGTGACCGTGCCGGCGCCGCTGATGTAGTTCTCGGTGCCGCCCGCACGGTACTGCTCGGCCAGGGGGTCCGACTGCGAGGTGCAGCCGGTGAGCACGAGGGCGAGGGCCGAGGCCGCCGCGACGACGCCCACGGCGAAGGAGGGGCGGCGCATCAGACGGCCCCGAGGTCGACGGCACGCTCGAGCAGGTCCGCCGCGGGGTCCTGGTAGCCGACCTCGACGAACCGCCCGCCGTGCCGCTCGAGCGTCGTGATGCTCGAGAGGGAGCAGCGACGACGACGAGGGTCGTGGAAGAGGCGGGCGCCCGTCACGCTGCGGTGCACCATCCAGATCGGCAGCTGGTGGCTGACCAGCACGACGTCGCCCGAGTCGACGCTCGACCAGGCCTCGTCGACGGCCGCGAGCATGCGCGCCGCGATGCTGACGTAGGCCTCGCCCCAGCTGGGCTTGAGCGGGTTGACGATCCACGGCCACTCGGCTGGCACGGCGAGCTGCTTCGCGACGGTGAAGTCGGAACGGCGGCCCTCGTACTTGTTCGTCGGCTCGATCAGGCGCTCGTCGACCTGCACGTCGAGGTCGAACGCGGCAGCCCAGGGCGCGGCGCTCTCGCGGGTGCGCTGCAGCGGGCTCGCGACGACGGCGGCGACGGGGGCGCCCTGCGCCTGCAGCATCGCGGCCGAGGAGGCGGCCATCCGGTGGCCGAGCTCGCTGAGCCCGAAGCCCTGGAGTCGGCCGTAGAGCACGTGGTCGGGATTGTGCACCTCGCCGTGGCGCACGAGGTGGATCTGCTGGGCGGGCATGGCCACCAGTCTAGATCGGGCCTGCACTCCCACCTCCCTCACGGGAGGCCGAAAGCTCGACGTCGCGGTAAACTCTGGCCCCGTGATCGAACGCACCCTCATCAGCGACCTCTCGCCCCTCCCCGACGGCCCCGTGACGGTGTCCGGTTGGGTCGACACGGTCCGTGACCAGAAGAAGGTGCAGTTCGTCGTCCTCCGCGACGAGTCCGGCGCCGTCCAGCTCGTCCGTCCCCGCACGGCCGCCGACGTGCTCGCCGAGGCAGGCGAGACCGACGAGATCGCCGACGCGATCTCGGGCCTCTCGCAGGGCAGCTTCGTGACGGTCACGGGCCAGCTCAAGCACGACGAGCGCGTCAAGCTCGGCGGCATCGAGGTGAAGATCGACGGCCTCGTCGTCGACAGCCTCGCCGACCCCGAGACGCCGATCGCCGCCGACAGCGGGATCGACAAGCGGATGGACTGGCGGTTCCTCGACCTGCGCGTCCCTCGCAACGCCCTGATCTTCCGTGTCCAGACCACCTTCGAGCACGCGATGCGCACCTACTGGGTCGAGCGCGGCTACGTCGAGGTGCACACCCCCAAGATCATGGCGTCGGCGAGCGAGTCGAACGCCGAGCTGTTCAAGGTCGAGTACTTCGAGGGCAGCGCGTTCCTCGCGCAGAGCCCGCAGTTCTTCAAGCAGATGGCCCAGTCGGCCGGCTTCGGCAAGATCTTCGAGATCGCCCCGGTCTTCCGTGCCGACCCCTCGTTCACCTCGCGCCACGCGACGGAGTACACGAGCGTCGACGCCGAGATCAGCTACGTGGACAGCCACGAAGACGTCATGCAGATGCAGGAGGAGCTGCTCGTCGCCGCGTTCACCGCCGTCGTCGAGAAGCACGGTGCGGCGATCAAGGAGCTGTTCGACGTCGACCTGGCGGTGCCGACGACCCCGTTCCCCCGCATCCCCCTCGCCGAGGCGAAGCAGATCGTCGCCGACCGCGGCTACGTCGTGCCCCGCGCGGACGCCGACATGGACCCCGAGGGCGAGCGCCAGATCGCGGCCTACGTCAAGGAGACGTTCGACCACGACTTCGTGTTCCTCACGGACTACGACGCGTCGATCCGGCCGTTCTACCACATGCGCCACGAGGACGACCCCCAGCTCACGAAGAGCTACGACCTCATCTACAACGGCACCGAGATCACCACGGGCGCCCAGCGCGAGCACCGCGTCGACGTGCTCGAGGCCCAGATCCGCGAGAAGGGCATGAAGCCCGAGGAGCTCGGCGGCTACCTCGACTTCTTCCGCTACGGGGCCCCCTCGCACGGCGGCTTCGGCATGGGCCTGGCCCGCGTGCTGATGCTCATGCTGCACCAGCCGAACCTCCGCGAGGTGACGTTCCTGTTCCGCGGACCGACCCGCCTCACGCCGTAGGGAACGAGGGCCCGAGGGCCCGACGTCGAAGGAGGCGCGGTGCAGGGATGACCTGCACCGCGCCTCCTTCGTCCTGCCTGGTCAGGCCTCGTAGTCGATGGCGCCGCGTCCGGTGACGAGCGTGCGGATCTCGGCCGCCGCCTCCTGGTGTGCCGGGTGGACGACGTACGCGTCCAGACCCGCTGCGTCGTCGAACTCGGCGACGACCGCGACGTCGCCGTTCGTGTCGGGGTAGGCGACGTTGCGGACGACCTCGAGCGAGCGGATCGACTCGACCGTGCCGACCAGGCCGGTGAGCAGCTCGTCGATGCGCGCGGCGGCGTGCTCGCGCGACGCGTCGTCGGTGGCGACGAGGTTCCAGATGACGACGTGCTTGACGGTCATGCGAGGGCCTTCCGGAGGGCGGTTCGGAGGCGCTCGGGCTCGACGCGCCAGATGGTGTGCACGCGGTCGTCGAGCAGGACGACCGGGATCTCTTCTGCGTACTCGGCGCGCAGGGCCTCGTCGCCGAGGATGTCGGTCTCGGCGTAGCCGAGCTCGGCCGCCGCGAACTCGGGCTCGGCCAGCACGGCGTCGAGGGCGGCGCGCGCCTCGTCGCAGAGGTGGCAGCCGGGCTTCGTCAGCAGGGAGATGCGGGGAACGGGCACGCCCTCGACCCTAGCGGCTGGCCTCGACGACCTGCCCTCAACGAGAAGTGGCCCCCGACCGAACGGTCGAGGGCACACTTCGCGCATCGTCTACTTCTTGTTGCGACGCTGGTGACGAGTCTTGCGAAGCAGCTTGCGGTGCTTCTTCTTCGCCATGCGCTTGCGACGCTTCTTGATGACAGAACCCATAGAGGACCTCACTGATTCATGGATCGGACGACCGGGTCCGAAACAGAACCGCGGAAAAATGCCTCGGGTCAGTGTACTAGGGCGACCCGTGATTGTCGAAAGCGCGTCAGCCGACGTCGGCGACGCCGTTCTGCAGGACCGCCGCGACGGCCGACTCGGGCACGCGGAACGACCGGCCGAAGCGGATCGCGGGGAGCTCGCCCGAGTGCACCATCCGGTAGACGGTCATCTTCGAGACGCGCATCATGCCGGCCACCTCGGCGACGGTGAGGAACCTCACGTCCGAGAGATCGTGGGTCACGTCGCCTCCTGGGGCTGGTGGTCGGCAGAGCCCGACGACGACGCCGGTGCAGGAGCGACAGGAGGTGTTCCTGTGACTCGTGGTCACTCTAGGGGCGCGTGTGCCGCGGGTGCAACGGTCGCGGGCACCGCCGGGGGACGACGCGGCGGCAGGCCTCCCGCCGGGACGGGTCGGGGCGCGGGGCTCAGCGCCCGAGGCGCTTGCGGACCGGGTCGATCACGCGCTCGTCCAGGGCGCTCTGGGCGTCGTGCAGCGCCGAGGAGGCGCGGTGCTGCGCATCGGCCACGGCCCGTCCCAGCCCGCTCGCGACGTCGGTCGCGTCCGGCAGCGACTCGGCGGCCCGCCGGATCGGTGCCGGCACGCTCGCGCCGGCCCAGGCGGCGAAGGCCCCCGACGCGGCGTCGAGGCCACCGGCGAGGTCCGCCCCGAGGAACGGCACGAGCCAGTCGTCGACCGCCTCGAGCGGCCCGGTCTCGATGCCGTAGTAGCGGTGCTGCCCGTCCTCGCGCACGTGCACGAGCCCCGCGTCGCGGAGGACCCGGAGGTGCTTGGAGACGGTCGGCTGGCTCAGCCCGAGCGCCGTCACCATCTCGCCGACGCTGACGTCGCCGGTGCGCGAGTCGGCGGAGACGTGGGCGTCGAGCAGGACCGTGAGGATGTCCCGGCGCGTGCCGTCGGCGATCACGGCGAAGATGTCGGGCATGCAGCCACAGTAACGACGACGGGCCGGATGTACCATGACGGCTGTGACGCGCGCCTCCGTCGCGCCGCGGCGCGGACCCTCCCCCGGCCCCCGGGGCGTGTTCCACCGCCTGTCCGACTGGGTCGACGACATCGGCCGCAAGTCGCCCGCGCGCTTCGCGATCCTCATCTTCACCGGGCTGATCCTCGTCTTCACGGTCGTCTTCTCGCTGCCCGTCTCGTCCGCGGACCGCACGGTGACCCCGCTGGCCGACTCGCTCTTCACCGCGGTGTCCGTGATCTGCGTGACGGGCCTGGCCACCGTCGACATGGCGACCCACTGGTCGCTCTTCGGCCACGTCGTGATCTTCGTCGGCGTGCAGATCGGCGCCATCGGGGTGCTGACCCTCGCCTCGATCATGGGCCTCGTCGTCTCGCGGAAGCTCGGCCTCCGGGCGCGGCTGATGGCCGCCGGGGACAGCAACCCGCTCCGCGCCCACGCGGGCCCGGTGCCGGAGGGCCAGGCGGTCCGCCTCGGCGAGATCGGCGGCCTGCTGACGACCGTCGCCCTCAGCTCGTTCGTGATCCAGCTCGTGATCGCGCTGCTGATGATCCCCCGGATGGTCATCGACGGGATCGCCCTCGGCGACGCCGTGCTCGACAGCTTCTACTACTCGGCGATGGCCTTCACGAACACCGGCTTCACGCCCAACGCCGAGGGCCTGGCCGCCTTCGAGAACGACTACTGGTTCCTCAGCCTGATCATGGTCGGGGTGTTCCTCGGCAGCATCGGGTTCCCCGTGATCTACGCCCTGGCCCGCAACCCGCGGAACCCCCGCCGCTGGTCGGTGCACGTCAAGCTGACCCTGCTGACGACGGCCGTCCTGATCGTCTTCGGCATGGTGCTCTACATCGTGCTCGAGTTCGACAACCCGAAGACGTTCGGCGGCATCGAGGCCGGTCCGACCGTGTTCCAGTCCCTGTTCCTCAGCATGATGACGAGGTCGGGCGGCTTCTCGACGATCCAGATCTCGGACCTCAACGGCTCGTCGCTGCTCGTGACGGACATGCTCATGTTCATCGGCGGAGGCTCGGCGTCGACGGCCGGCGGCATCAAGGTCACGACCCTGGCCGTGCTGTTCCTCGCCGCCTTCGCCGAGGCCCGCGGCCAGCGCTCGATGGAGGCGTTCGGCCGTCGCATCCCCAGCGACGTGCTGCGCCTCGCGGTCAGCGTCGTGCTCTGGGGCGCGACGATCGTGGCCGTCTCGAGCATCCTCATCATGCACATCACGAAGGAGCCGCTCGACCACGTGCTCTTCGAGTGCATCTCCGCCTTCGCGACCTCCGGCCTCAGCACGGGGCTCACGGACCGGCTGCCCGACTCCGCGAAGTACATCCTCGCGGTCACCATGTGGATGGGGCGCGTTGGTACAGTGACGCTCTCCGTCGCCCTGGCCGCCAGCCAGCGACGCCAGCTGTTCACGAGAGCCGAGGAGCGACCGATCGTTGGTTGACAGGATCAAGCACGACGCGCCGGTGCTCGTCATCGGCCTCGGCCGCTTCGGCGCCGCGACCGCAGGCCAGCTCGAGCGGCAGGACCGCGACGTTCTCGCCGTCGACACCGACGCCGGGCTCGTGCAGAAGTGGGCCGACCGGGTCACGCACGCCGTCCAGGCCGACGCCCGCAGCATCGACGCGCTCAAGCAGATCGGCGCGCAGGACTTCTCCATCGCGGTCGTCGCGGTGGGCTCGTCCATCGAGGCCAGCGTGCTCATCACGGCCAACCTCGTCGACCTCAAGGTGCCTCAGATCTGGGCGAAGGCGATCAGCCAGTCGCACGGCAAGATCCTCGCCCGGATCGGCGCGAACCACGTCATCTACCCGGAGCGCGAGGCCGGCGAGCGCGTCGCGCACCTCGTCTCGGGACGCATGCTCGACTACATCGAGTTCGACGACGCCTTCGCGATCGTCAAGATGTACCCGCCGAAGCCGGTGCGGGGCGCCTCCCTGGCCGCCTCGAACATCCGCACGAAGTACGGCGTCACGGTCGTCGGGGTGAAGAGCCCGGGAGGCGCCTTCAAGGAGGCGACGCCCGAGACGGTCATCAGCAACCACGACCTCATCATCGTGTCGGGCGACAGCCGCACCATCGAGAAGTTCGCGGCGCTCGAGGGCTGACGCCCTCAGGGGGGGCGACGCGGTCGGGCGGCCTCAGCGGCCCTCGGCGATCTCGCGGTTGCGGGCGAGCGCGGCCTGCGCGGCTCGGCCGAAGAGGTCGGCGAGTCCGCCCTGCTCGAGCACGGCGACGGCGCGCTCGGTGGTGCCGCCGGGGCTGGTGACTCGCCTGCGGAGCTCTGCGGGTGCCTCCTCGGCGGGTGTCAGGTCGCTCGCGGCGAGCAGCTCGCTCGCTCCCCGGAAGGTGCCCTGGACCATCGTCGCGGCCTGGGCGGGCGTGAAGCCCAGGCCGACCGCCGCCTCCTGCAGGGCCTCGACCAGCAGGTAGACGTAGGCGGGACCGGAGCCCGAGATCGTGCTCAGGGCGTCGATCTGCGACTCGGGCACGACGACGACGTCGCCGACCACCTCGAAGAGCCGCCTCGCGAGCGCGAGGTCGTCGTCGGACGAGCGCGAGCCGGCGCTCAGGCCCGTGACGCCGAGGCCGACGTGCGACGGGGTGTTGGGCATGGAGCGGACGACGGCGACGGACGCGGGCAGCGCCGCCTCCATCGTGGCCGTGGTGACGCCCGCCGCGAGGCTCACGACGACGGCGTCGGGCTCGAGGGCCGGGGCGATCTCGGTCAGCAGGTCGACGACCATGTGCGGCTTCACGCCGATCAGCACCAGGCGGGCGCCCTCGACCGCAGCCGTGTTGGCGCCGGGGTCGGTCTCGGTGGCCAGGGAGGTGACGCCCTGCTGCCGGAGCGGACCCGCCTTGGCCTCGGTGCGGTTCGTGACGCGGATGCCTCCCTCGACGACGACGTCCGGGCCGAGCAGGCCCGCGAGCACGGCACCGCCCATCGAGCCGGCTCCGAGAACTGCGGTGGCGGGGAGAGTCGTGACCATCGGGCCATCCTAAGATCGACGCAGACACGAGGGGACCTCCACATGAGCACGTCCGGCGGCAACAAGGCGATCTTCGCGGCGCTCGGCGCCAACCTCGGGATCGCGGTGACGAAGTTCGTCGCCTGGTTCTTCTCGGGGTCGTCGTCCATGCTCGCCGAGGGCGTGCACTCCCTGGCCGACTCGGGGAACCAGCTGCTGCTGCTGCTCGGCGGCAAGCAGGCCCGCAAGGCCGCCGATGCCGAGCACCCCTTCGGCTACGGCCGCGAGCGCTACGTCTACGCCTTCGTCGTCTCGATCATCCTGTTCAGCGTCGGCGGCGTCTTCTCGCTCTACGAGGGCGTCGAGAAGCTCCGCGAGCCGCACCCCCTCGACGTGCCCTGGCTGCCCGTCCTCGTGCTCGCGATCTCGCTGGGCCTCGAGAGCTTCTCGCTGCGCACCGCGATCAAGGAGGCGCGCCCCGCCAAGGGCGCACAGAGCTGGCCCGCCTTCATCCGCCGGGCCAAGGCGCCCGAGCTGCCGGTGGTGCTGCTCGAGGACGCCGCCGCGCTGCTCGGCCTCAGCTTCGCCATGATCGGCGTCGTCCTCACCTGGATCACCGGGAACGGCGTCTTCGACGCGATCGGGACGCTCGCGATCGGCCTGCTGCTCGTCGCCGTCGCGGTCGTGCTGGGCATCGAGACGAAGAGCCTGCTGGTGGGCGAGGGCGCCTCCGCCGGCGACGTCGAGGCCATCCGCACCGCGATCACCGCCGGCCCCGAGGTCGAGCAGATCGTGCACATGAAGACCCTCTACCTCGGCCCCGACGAGCTGCTCGTCGCCGTCAAGGTCGCCATGGACGGCCGCACGGCGCTGCGCGACGTGTCGTCGACCATCGACGCGATCGAGGCACGCGTGCGCGAGGCCGTGCCGATCGCGCGGGTCATCTACGTCGAGCCCGACGTCTGGCACGAGCCGGACCGGGTCGACCCGCCCACCGACGCGATCGTGATCAAGGCCGCCGACTAGCGGCCGCACCCGCGACTGCACCTGCACCGGCGGGGGCGTGGGCGTGGGCGGGTCGGCACCGCGGACTAGCGGCGCTCGGCGAAGAACGCGTCGAGCTGGGCCCGGCACTCGGCCTCGCGCACGCCGGCGAACACCTCGGCGCGGTGCGGCAGCCTGCGGTCGCGGAGGATGTCGTAGACGCTGCCCGCGCCTCCTGCCTTCTCGTCCCACGCGCCGTAGACCACCCGCGGCACACGCGCCGCGAGGATCGCACCGGCGCACATAGGGCACGGCTCGAGCGTGACGACGAGCGTCGTGCCGGTCAGGTGCCAGTCGCCCGTGTGCCGGGCCGCGGCCCGCAGGGCGAGGACCTCGGCGTGCGCCGTCGGGTCCTGCAGCAGCTCCCGCTCGTTGCGGCCCGTGCCGATCACCTCGCCGGAGGCGTCCAGCACGACCGCGCCCACGGGCACGTCGTCGGACGCCCGGCAGCCCTCGGCCTGGGCGAGCGCGTCGCCCATCCACGCCTCGAGCTGCGACGGGACGAGGGGCACGGCGACGCTCCAGGGACGGGACTCGCGGGCCGGTCGACTCCGCTACCGTGGAGCCTATGCGAGTGCACGTAGCGGACCACCCCCTCATCACCCACAAGCTGACCGTGCTCCGCGACAAGAACACGCCGTCGCCGACCTTCCGGGCCCTGACGGAGGAGCTCGTCACGCTGCTCGCCTACGAGGCGACGCGCGACGTGCGGACCTCCCCCGTCGAGATCGAGACGCCGGTCGGCCCGGCCACCGGCCTCGAGATCAGCCAGCCGCGCCCGCTGGTCGTGCCGATCCTGCGCGCCGGCCTCGGCATGCTCGAGGGCATGACGAAGCTCGTCCCGACCGCCGAGGTCGGGTTCCTCGGCATGGTCCGCGACGAGGAGACGCTGCAGCCGACGACCTACGCCGAGCGCCTGCCCGACGACCTCTCGAACCGCCAGTGCTTCGTGCTCGACCCGATGCTCGCGACGGGCGGCTCGCTCATCGCCGCCATCGACTACCTGCTCGACCGCGGCGCGGTCGACGTCACCGCCGTCTGCATCCTCGCCGCCCCCGAGGGCCTCGCGGCCGTCGAGGCCGCGATGGAGGGACGCGACGTGCACGTCGTCCTCGGCGCCGTCGACGAGAAGCTCGACGAGAACGGCTACATCGTGCCCGGGCTGGGCGACGCGGGCGACCGCCTCTACGGCCTCGCCTGAGCGACCCAGCTCCTGCACGACCCGAGCGCCCGATCCGGCCACGCCCTCGCGGCGTGCGCACGGATCGGGCGCTCCGTCGTGTCGCCTTGACACGCGTCCGGCCCCTGGCCGAGAATCGCTCCATGACTTCCCACGTGTTCGCTCCGACCTCCCTCGAGGCCTTCGGGAGCGCCGGCATCATGATGCCGATGCACGCGGTCATGTGTCGAATGTGTGCCTGACCCGGCCACACACCTCGCCGAGTCGCAGCTGCTGACACCGCCAGCTGAGCTCACGTCCCCACCCGGACGTCGAGTCATCGACTCCCGGACGATCCGCGTCGTCACCCGACGCGCGTCTGGACGGTGCACCGCACCGACTGCTCGTGACGCACGGCACCATCGCCGGCGGGATCGAGCACCGACACACATCGAGCACGACGCTCCTGCCCCTGGCCGCCGCCCGGCACGGAGTCGTCCTGCCGCCCTCCCGCAAGGACCCCGCCTGTCATGTCCCTCATCCTCGACCGCCCCGTCACCGCAGCCCGCACCGTCTCGCCGGCCCGCACCTCCTCGACCGCTGCTCCGCTGAACCGGACCGCAGCTGCCGCCGCCGCCGCCACTGAGGCCTCACCCGCGGAGCCGGCTGCTCCCCGACCCCGCGCCCTGCCGGAGGGCACCGAGGCCCGCGGCTTCGCCCTCTACGTCGGCATCGACGAGGTCACCGCCGCCCAGACCGGCACCGAGCTCGGCGACATCGTGGCGCAGATCAAGGCGCTCGTCGCCCAGATCGCCCCGGCCGCCGAGACGCACGCCGCGGTCGCGATCGCCCCCACCGGCGCCGGCGGCCGGGACGTCGACGTCGTCCGCCTCGCCCTGCAGGACCCGTCGGCCGTCGCCGCCCGTCGCCAGGCCGCCGAGGTGGCCGAGGAGCCCGGCGCCCGCGGCGGCGTGGTCGTCGACATCTCGCGCAAGCGCGTGCTGCTCGACGGCGAGGCCGCGAACCTCACCTACAAGGAGTTCGAGCTGCTGCAGTACCTCGTGCTCCGCGAGGGCCGTACGATCGAGCGCTCCGAACTGATCGGGGGGCTCTGGGCCGACGGCGACGACGAGGTGCCGAACGAGCGCACGATCGACGTCCACGTGCGTCGCCTCCGCGCGAAGCTCGGCGCGTTCGAGGACGTCGTCCGCACCGTGCGCGGCGCTGGCTACCGCTTCGACCGGCACGCCGACGTCTCGATCCGCCGCGCGTCGACCCCCTCGCCCGACCTCTTCTAGGACCCCAGCACGGTCGTCCGATCGGGGTACGCGGCGGGGGGACGACCGTGTGGTGGGCGCTCGCGGAGAGTTCCCAGGAAAATAACGTTTCGATAACTAGACGACCGTTACCTGGCCGTTATATCGTGAGCGGGTCGAGGTCGTTTGCTGTGGCGGCCGAGGCAGGATGTGATTGCAGGACAACTCTGGTGCAAGGGAATGAAGGCCGGTCGCTCAGCGACCGGCCTTCTGTCGTTCCCGGACGCGTGCGCGGCCACCGGCCCCTCGTCGGCCCCGTGTCGGCCGTCTTCCCTAGACTCTCGAGAGGACCGCGAGCACGAGGAGCAGCATGAGCGACACAGCGGTGGCCGTCGGGGCCTGGGAGTCGCTCTTCCGGGCACAGGTCACGGTGATGCGCGAGCTGAACGCGCGCTTCCCCACCGACGAGATCTCGTTCAACGAGTACGACGTGCTGTTCAACCTGTCGAACCAGCCGGGCCGCAGCGCGCGCATCCGTGACCTCACGCGTCACCTCCTGCTCACGCAGCCGAGCATCAGCCGGCTCGTCGACCGTCTCGCCTCGCGCGGGATCGTCGCGAAGCACAGCGACCCGGGCGACGGCCGCGGCATCATCGTGTCGATGACCGACGAGGGGTCGGCGCTCTACCGTCGCACCGCGGTCAGCCACGCCGCCGCGATCGCCGAGCGGGTCGGCGGCAGCCTCGACCACGACGAGCTCGTGGCCCTCACCGACCTCTGCACCCGACTGCGCGCCGGGTCGTCCGGCGGCGACCCGGAAACCGACGAGGGCGCCGTGTCGGCGCCCGGGACGGACGGCACCGCGTGAGCACCGCCTCCTCGACCACCAGCCCGACGATCGTCTGGCTGCGCGACGACCTCAGGATCGCGGACAACCCCGCGCTCGACGCGGCGGTCACTCGCGGCGGCCCCGTGGTCGTGCTCTACCTGCTCGACGAGCAGTCGCCGGGCATCAGGGCGCTCGGCGGCGCCGCTCGCTGGTGGCTGCACCACAGCCTCGCCTCGCTCGACCACGACCTCCGCGAGCTCGGCGCCTCGCTGACGCTGCGCCGGGGCGCGGCGGCCACGGAGGTGCCCGCGCTCGTCGCCGAGACCGGCGCCGGCGCCGTGTCCTGGAACCGCCGCTACGGCCTCGCCGCCCGCGAGGTCGACGCGGCCCTCAAGTCAGCGCTGCACGACGACGGCGTCGACGCCCACAGCTTCCAGGGCTCGTTGATGTTCGAGCCGTGGACGGTGCAGACCGGCTCAGGCGAGCCGTTCAAGGTCTTCACCCCGTTCTGGCGCGCGTGCCTCAGCCGGCCCGAGCCGCGGGAGCCGCTCGCCGCGCCCGAGCGGCTCACGGCGCCCGACGCGCTCCCCGCCAGCGACGACCTCGACTCCTGGCAGCTGCTGCCCACGCAGCCCGACTGGGCCGCGGGCCTCCGCGAGACGTGGACGCCGGGCGAGTCCGCCGCCCTCGACGTCCTCGAGGAGTTCGCGACCGGGCACCTCGCCGACTACGAGCAGCGGGACTTCCCCTCGCAGGAGGCGACCAGCCGTCTCTCGCCCCGCCTCCGCTGGGGCGAGGTCAGCCCGTTCCAGGTCTGGCACCGCATGCAGGCCGACCTGCCCGCCGCCTCCCGCGAACAGGCGCAGGGGTTCCTCCGCGAGCTGGTCTGGCGCGAGTTCAACCACACCGTGCTGTTCGCGAACCCGCACCTCGCGACGAAGAACTACCGGCCCGAGTTCGACGCGTTCCCGTGGGAGGACCTCCCCGAGGCCGACCTCGACCGGTGGCGGCGGGGCACGACCGGCGTCCCGCTCGTCGACGCAGGCATGCGCCAGCTCTGGACGACGGGCTGGATGCACAACCGCGTGCGCATGGTGACCGCGAGCTTCCTGGTCAAGAACCTGCTCGTCGACTGGCGCGTGGGCGAGGCGTGGTTCTGGGACACCCTCGTCGACGCCGACGAGGCGAACAACCCCGCCAACTGGCAGTGGACGGCCGGCTCGGGCGCCGACGCGGCACCGTACTTCCGGGTCTTCAACCCCGAGCTGCAGGCCAGCAAGTTCGACGGGCACCGCGGCTACGTGCGCGAGTGGGTGCCCGAGGTCGACGACGACGCCTACCCCGAGCCGATGGTCGACCTGAAGCAGTCCCGACGCGAGGCGCTCGACGCCTACGAGAAGATGCGGCGCACCCCGCCGCCCGCTGCCTGACGCTTCCTGCCTGACGCGCCCCGCCTCCCGACGAGAGACACGATGACCAGCTCGCCCCGCACCTCCGGCGTGGACGCCGTGTTCGACGCCCGCCAGTCCGACGAGAAGGCGCCGAGCTCGGTCTTCGCGACCTTCGACCACGACGGCGTCACGCACCACGGCAGCCGCGGCACGCTCGACGGCTCCCCGGGCGGTGCCGTGCCCGGGCCCCACACGGCGTACCGCATCGCCTCGTGCACGAAGAGCTTCACCGCCGTCGCACTGCTGGCGCTCCGCGACGAGGGGCGGCTCGTGCTCGACGCACCGGTCACGGACTTCGTGCCCGCCTTCGCCGACGTCGCGCTGCCGACCGCCGACTCCCCCGTGCCGACGGTGCGCATGCTGATGACCATGTCGGGCGGCCTGCCCACCGACGACCCGTGGGGCGACCGACAGGAGTCGATCACCGACGACGAGCTCGACGACCTGCTGCGCGGCGGCCTCCGCTTCGACAGCGTGCCGGGCACGGCCTTCGCCTACTCCAACCTCGGCTGGGCCCTGCTCGGCCGCGTCGTGTCCTCGGTCACGGGTCGCCCGTACCGCGAGGTCGTCGAGCAGACGGTCCTCGAGCCGCTCGGCCTCAGGTCGACGGGCTTCACGAGCGACGTCGACGCCTCGGGCGGCCTCGCCGTGGGCCACCGCCGCGGCGACGACGGCTGGGAGCCCCTCCCCTTCTCCGGCCCCGGTGCCTTCTCTCCGATCGGCGGCCTGTTCGGCACCACCACCGACCTCGCCCGCTGGGCCCGCTGGCTCGCATCGGCGTTCGACGACGAGGGCCGCGGCGACGTCGACGGCGTCCTGAGCCGCGCCTCCCGGCGCGAGATGCAGCAGCTGCAGCGCTTCGTGCCCGGCCTCGGGGCGCATCCCGCCGGCTACGGCTTCGGCCTCGTCGTCGAGCACTACCCCGACCTCGGCACGGTCGTCTCGCACAGCGGCGGCTACCCGGGGTTCTCGGCCCACATGCGCTGGCAGACCGCCACCGGGCTCGGCGTCGTCGGGTTCGAGAACGCGACGTACGCCCAGGTGTCCGTGCCCGTGGGGCTCGCGCTCGACGGCATGATGGCCGACACCGAGGAGGCGCGGGTCGTCGTGGAGCCCTGGCCCGAGACGCTCGCGGCGGCGGCCGCAGTCGAGGCCGTCGTGCGCGGCGGCGAGGTGCCCGCGGGCCTGCTCAGCGAGAACGTCGAGCTGGACGTGCCGCTCGAGCGGCGACGTCGGCTCTGGGCCGAGGCGGTGGGCTCGCTCGGCGGTCTCGTGGACGCGCAGGCGACCTCGACCGGCGCCTCCTCGATCGTGCGCGACGAGCCCGACGTGCCAGCCGCCTCCTCGGCCGTGCCCTCGCACCGGGTCTGGCAGCTGCCTGCCCGGCGGGGATCGCTGCGGATCGAGATCCGGCTGACGCCGGAGAGCACGCCCCGCGTCCAGACGATCGGCGTGCGGGCCGTCCCGGCGCGCTGACGGAGCGCTGCATGCACCCGCCGGTGCCGCGACCGCGTGCCTCGGGCCCTAGCCTGGTGAGGTGACCGTCCAGTTCCGCATCTCCTCCGTCGCCCTGATCGACCCCCTTCGCCTCTACGACCTGCTGCGGCTGCGCGTCGACGTCTTCGTCGTCGAGCAGGAGTGCGCCTACCCCGAGCTCGACGGCCGCGACGTCGAGCCCGACGCGGTGATGCTCTGGGCCGAGGAGGACGAGCAGGTGCTCGCCACCGTGCGGCTGCTCGTGGACCACGCCGACGACACCGGCGCCGCTGCCGCTGCCGACGCCCTGCGGATCGGGCGGGTCGCCACTACGCCCGCCGCACGGGGACGCGGCCTCGCCGCCGACCTGATGCGCCTCGCGCTCGACCGCGCCGAGGGGCGGCTCGTGCGGCTCGACGCGCAGGCGCACCTCGAGGGCTGGTACGCGCGCTTCGGGTTCGTCGTCGACGGCCCCGGGTTCCTCGAGGACGGCATCCCGCACGTGCCGATGTCGCGGGCGGCGACGCCGCCCGAGGCCGTGTCGTCCGCGACGCACGACTAGACCACTGGGCCGCGGCGGCCGCCCTGGCCGATCGGCGACCGGACCGTCGCGTCCGGTCGCGCCCGGCCCTACACTCGGGCCATGGAACGCCGTGCGACCCCGCCCCGTGAGCGCATCCTCGCCGCCGCGAGGGGCGAGTTCGCCGCCACCGGCCTGGCCGGTGCCCGGATCGACGCGATCGCGCGCGAGGCCGAGGCGAGCAAGGAACGGCTCTACGCCCACTTCTCGACGAAGCGCGACCTCTTCGACGCCGTCCTCGGCGAGAGCATCGACCGGTGGGTGCAGGCCATCCCGTTCGACGCCCACGACCTTCCCGGCTGGGCCCGGCGCCTCTACGACCACCTGGCCCTGCACCCCGACGACGCGCGCATGCTGCTCTGGGGCCAGATCGAGGGCGCCTCGCTGCCGAGCCCCGGGGTGGTCGACCACGCCCAGCTCGAGGCGCGTCGCGCCGCGGTGCAGGAGGCGCAGGAGACCGGCCACATCGCGCCCGGCTGGAACGCCGACGAGCTGTTGACCATGGTGTTCGGGGTCGTCCTCGGCTGGTTCGTCACGCCGTCCGCGACGAACCTGCACGGCGGCCCGCACGAGCGGCGCTGCGACGTCGTGGAGGAGGCCGTGAGGCGCCTGGTCGGCTGACCCGCGCCTCCTCGGGTCGTCGTGTCGTCGCCTCCTCGCCTGCGCACGTCCTCGCCTCACGGGCCGGGAGTAGCGTCGCGCTCGTGACCACGACAGAGCTGCTGCCCGACCTCTCCCCCGAACTCCGCACCGTGCTCGACACGGTGCCCGACACCGGCACCGTCCAGGGCGGCGACGTCGTCTGGGACGACGACGGGACGCCCCTCGAGGGCTGGCTCGCGACCCCGGACACCGCCGCCTCGGCCGAACCCGACGAGCTGCGTCCCGCGGTGCTCGTGCTGCACGACTGGTTCGGCGTCGTCGACCACGTCAAGGTGCGAGCGGTGATGCTCGCCCGCCTCGGCTACGTCGCCCTCGCCGGGGACGTCTACGGCCAGGGGGTCCGCCCGGGGCCCGAGGAGGCGGGCGCCCAGGCCGGTGCCTGGTACGGCGACGTCCCCGCGTTCCGCGCACGCCTCGCCGCCAACCTGGAGCGGCTGCGGGCCGAGCCCGGCGTCGACCCCGCGCGCATCGCCGTGATGGGCTACTGCTTCGGCGGCTCGGGCGCCCTCGAGCTCGCCCGCTCGGGCGCCGACGTGGCAGCGGTCGCGTCGTTCCACGGCGGTCTCGGCACGCAGCTGCCCGCCGAGGAGGGCGCCGTGACGGCGCCGCTGCTCGTGATGACGGGCACGGCCGACCCGGTCGTCCCCGACGACGCCGTCGTCGCCTTCGAGGACGAGCTCCGCGCCGCCGGCGCCACGGACTGGCAGGTCGTCAGCTACAGCGACGCGATGCACGCCTTCGCGGTGCCCGGCACCGACTCCCCCGAGCACGGCGCCCAGTACCAGGCCGTCGCCGACCGGCGCTCGTGGGCCCAGATGCGCGCCTTCTTCGACGAGGTGCTCTAGGCGCGACCTGCCGAGCCTCCCGCGGCAGCCGCGGAGGACACGACCTGCCGGGAAAGGGACGTCTCAGCCGTGGGCCCCACGTCGAGACGTCCCGTTCGCGCTCTGACGCCCGCCGGGGGCCGGGGGCGCGGGCCGGAGGCGCGGGCCGGAGGCGCGGGCCGCGGGCCGGGGGCCGGCGGCCGGGGCGAGAGGGCCAGGACCAGGACCAGGACCAGGGCCGACCGTCAGGCGGCGGAGCCGGCTCGGGCCGAGCCGCCCGCGGCGATCGCACGGAGCTGGACGGCCGTCGCGACGGCGGCGTGGGCGGCCTCGGCGCCCTTGTCCTCCTTCGAGCCGGGCAGACCGGCCCGGTCGAGCCCCTGCTGCTCGTCGTCGAGGGTGAGCACGCCGAACCCGACGGGCTTGCCTGTGTCGAGCGAGACGCGCAGCAGGCCCGACGTGGCCGCGTCCGAGACGTACTCGAAGTGCGGCGTGCCGCCCCGGATGATCACGCCGAGCGCCACGGCCGCGTCGGCGCCCGCCTCGAGGGCGGCCTTCGCGACCACGGGCAGCTCGAAGCTACCGGGCACGCGCAGCACCTCGGCGGTCGCGCCGAGGCGCTCGACGGTGGCCAGCGCCCCGGCGAGCAGGCCGTCGGTGATGGTCTCGTGCCAGGTCCCGGCGACGATCGCGACGCGCACGCCGGTCCCGTCGACGTCGATCTCGGTGGGGGCGCCCTCGACGCTCATGTGTGTCTCCTCGGGTGGTGTGGTACGGGTGGGGTAGGTGGACGACGGACCGGCAGTGACGGGTCGGCAGCGACTGTGACTGTGACTGCCGTCAGGCCGTCAGGCCGTCGGGCTCAGCCCTGGCGGTCGCGCTCGTCGAGCCAGACCACGAGCTGAGCGATCGACACGACGGGCACGCCGTCGCGGGCGCCGAGGGCGACGAGCCCGGGCCAGCGCATCATCTCGCCGTCGTCGGCGACGATCTCGCTGATGGCGGCGACGGGACGGAGGCCGGCCGCACGCATCAGGTCGACCGCCGCCTCCGTGTGCCCGTTCCGCTCGCGGACGCCGCCGGGGCGGGCGCGCAGGGGCAGCACGTGCCCCGGGCGACGCAGGTCGTCGCGGACGGACGCGGGGTCGGCGAGGACCCGCAGCGTCGTCGCCCGGTCGGAGGCACTGATGCCCGTCGTCACGCCCGCCGACGCATCGACGCTGACCGTGTAGGCGGTGCCCCGCGCGTCTTCGTTGTGGGCGACCATCGGCGGCAGGTCGAGCGCGTCGGCGATCTCCGCCGCCATCGGCGCGCAGACGAAGCCGGACGAGACCCGGACGGTCCAGGCGAGCCACTCGGGCGTGGCCAGCTCGGCCGAGAGCACCACGTCGCCCTCGTCCTCGCGCGACGCGTCGTCGGCCACGATGACGGGACGCCCCTGGCGCAGGTGGTCGAGCGCGGCCTCGATCGAGGAGGCACCCGTCGCCTCGGCCGTGTCGGCCGCGGCACCCGGGTCGGTGACGGGAGGCACGCCGGCCGCGTCGCCGGCTCCTGCCGCGTCGCCTGCTCCTGCCGCGCCGGCCACGCCTGCCGCGCCGGTCACGACGTCGCCCCCGCCCTGAGGGCGAGCATGCGGCGCACGTGCCGCGCGACCACGTCGGTCTCGACGTTGACCCGGCTGCCGGCGACCGCGCCGCCGAGGGTCGTTGCGGCGAGCGTCTCGGGGATGAGGCTGACCTCGAACCAGCCGGGCTGCTCGTGCGGCTCGCTGATCGCGCTCACCGTGAGGCTGACCCCGTCGAGGGTGACCGAGCCCTTGTCGACCAGCAGCGGCGACAACTCGTCGTCGAGCGTCAGCCGGACACGGCGCCAGGCCTCGCCCGGCTCGATCTCGACGACGGACGCCGTGCCGTCGACGTGGCCCTGGACGATGTGCCCGCCGAGGCGGTCTCCGACCCGCGCGGCGCGCTCGAGGTTGACCGGCGACCCGGCGCCGAGCCCGGCGAGGGTGCTGACCCTCAGCGTCTGCTTCATCACGTCGGCGGTGAACGCGCCCTCGCTGCGGTCGACGACGGTGAGGCACACGCCGCTGACCGAGATCGAGTCGCCGTGCCCCGCGTCGTCGACGACGAGCGGTCCGCGGACGGTGAGCCGGACGCTGTCGCCGACGTCGTCGATCCGGACGACCTCGCCGACCTCCTCCACGAGCCCGGTGAACATCAGCGGCCCGCCGTCATGGTCGAGGCAGCGGCCACGGAGGCCGTCACGGAGGCGGCAGCCCGTGGCGTGGAGTCAGGGGCGCACGAGGAGGTGCGGTGCAGCGAGGTCATGTCGGTCTCCGTCCGGAAGGGGCGGCTCCGGGGGACGACGCAGGATCGCTCAGCTGGGCGCGCTCTCACGAGACGACGCCCGGCCCGCGCTTCCTCTCATCCGGACTGTGACCGTCGGCACCGGAGTTCCACCGGTTCAACCGGACGACTCCCCGAAGGGCGTCGTGCCGGGTCGCGGGCTGTGACCGCCGGTTCAGATTTGCACTGACCCCGGAGCGCGTTGCTCACGGCGACCCTAGCACCGCGTCCGACGAGGACGCCGGACGCTCGTCCACGGACGCGTGCCTCATGCGCCACACCCCCGAACGTGCAATGCACCCCTTGATTCAGGGGTGCGGTGCACGTTCGGGGGTGCAGGCGCCCGCCCGGCGAGATGTCCGCTCAGTCGACGACGACGCCGAGGTGCGCGGCGAACACGCCCGCCATCGACGCGAGCTGGAGGTGGTCGATCGTCGCGCCGCGGAGGCCGTCGAGCCCGTCGACCCGGTCGAGGTCGGTGGTGCGCAGGTCGGTGTGGGCGAGGGAGGCGCCGGTCAGGTCGAGCGTGCCGACACGGCAGTCGACGAACGCCACGCGCAGGGCCTCGGCCCCCTGCAGGTCGAGCTCGCCGACGACGCAGCCCTCGAGCACGACGTCGGTCAGCCGGGCGCCCCGGAGGTTGAGGTAGTCGATCTTGCCGCCGACGATCCGCACCGACTGCCACGAGGCGTCGAACAGCTCGGCCGAGCCCCAGCGCGGCCGCTCGACGCGGACATCGCGCCAGGTCGCCCGGGCCGACGAGAGCTCGGGGGCGAAGGAGTCGGAGACGACCGACTCGACGATGCGGGTGCCGCGCAGCCGGGCGCCGTCGAGCCGAGGTGACTCGAACACGCACTCGGAGAACGACGAGCCCTCGAGATCGCGGCCGGCCAGGTCGGCGTCGACGAAGCGCTCGAGCTCGCGGTGGTCGCGCGACCCCAGCAGGTCGGCGCCCATGTCGACGAGGCCCTGCGGGTCGAGCGGGTCGAGCCGCGGGGCGTCGGTGCCGCCGCTCACGCTGGCGACGGAACGGGACGAGGGGCGGCGCGGCGGGGTCATGCGACCACGGTAGCGGCGGGGTCCGACAGCGCCCGCGCCTCCTCGGCGGCCCCGGTCTCGAGCCGGCCCCGCGCCTCCGTCAGCACTCGACGACGTTGACCGCGAGGCCCGCCCGGCTCGTCTCCTTGTAGCTGTCGGCCATGTCGCGCCCGGTCTGGCGCATCGTCTCGATCACGGTGTCGAGGCTGACGACGTGGCTGCCGTCGCCCAGCAGGGCCATGCGCGCGGCGGCCACGGCGGTGCCGGCGGCGATGGCGTTCCGCTCGATGCAGGGCACCTGGACGAAGCCGCCGACCGGGTCGCACGTGAGGCCGAGGTGGTGCTCCATCGCGATCTCGGCGGCGTTCTCGACCTGGCGCGGCGTGCCGCCCAGCAGGCCGGTGAGCGCCCCCGCGGCCATCGACGAGGCCGAGCCGACCTCGCCCTGGCAGCCGGCCTCGGCGCCCGAGATCGAGGCGTTGCGCTTGTAGAGGGAGCCGATCGCGGCGGCGGTCAGCAGGTAGTCGCGAGCCAAGGAGGCGCGGCTCGCCCCGTGGAACCGCATCGCGTAGTAGCCCACGGCCGGCACGATGCCCGCGGCGCCGTTCGTCGGCGCGGTGACGACGCGTCCGCCGCCCGCGTTCTCCTCGTTGACGGCCATCGCGTAGGCCTGCAGCCACTGGGCGGGCAGGTCGGAGGTGAGCAGCGACGAGGCCTGGCCCTGCTCGATCGCGGTGCCGGAGAGGGCGTACCGCTCGGCCCGCTCCTCCTGCAGGCGCAGCCGCTCGGCGACCTGGCGGGCGCGGCGAGGCACCTTCATCCAGCCGGGCAGGACGCCGGAGGCGGCGAGGCCGGTGTCGATGCACGCCTCCATCGCGGCCCAGCGGGCGTCGAGGCCGTCCTGCGCCGTCTCTTCACCGTGCAGGGCGACCTCGTTGCGCCAGGCCAGCTCGGCGATGCCGATGCCCTCGGCGTCGCAGAGCCGGAGCAGGTCGTCGGCGTCGCGGAAGGCGAGCGGCGCCTCGCGGGCGGGCACGGCGTGCTCGTCGTCGCCGTCGCGCACGACGAAGCCGCCGCCGATCGAGAAGAACGTGTCGCGCGCGATGCTCTGCCCGCCGGCGTCGAGCGCCTCGAGGCCCATCGCGTTCGGGTGCCGCGGGATGCGCGTCAGCGGCGCCATCCGCAGGTCGCCCCGGGCGAAGGCGATCTGGTGCGTGCCCAGCAGGCGGATGCCGCCGCCCGCCTCCACCGCCTCCTGCATGCGCGAGATCGTCGCCGGGTCGCCCGTCTCGGGCGCGAGGCCCGCGAGGCCCGCGAGCACTGCCGACGGGGTGCCGTGCCCGAGGCCGGTGGCGGCGAGGGAGCCGTAGAGCACGACCTCGACCCGGGCGACGTCGCCCAGGCGGCCTGCGTCGCGGACCGTCTCGAGGAACAGGCGGGCGGCGCGCATCGGGCCCACGGTGTGCGAGCTCGACGGGCCGATGCCGATCGAGAAGAGGTCGAGGCCGGAGACGTAGTCGGTCATCGTGCTGCTCCTGGTGCTGTCGGGGAGTCGGGTGTCGGCGCGGAGGCGCCCGCGGCGGAGGCGGCCGCCGTGCGGTCGCCGGTGCTGCGGGCGTGCTCGGCCATCGCGACGGACATGTCGGCGAGGAACCGCTGGACGGTGCGCAGCTCGGCGGCGTCGAACTGGTCCATCACCGTCGCGCTGAGCCGGCCGAGCGGTCCGAAGAACTGGCCGGCGACCGCGCGGGCGGCCTCCGAGTAGTGCACGAGCACGCGGCGCCGGTCGGCGTCGTCGCGGCTGCGGTGCACGTGGCCGGCGCGCTCGAGACGGTCGATGACCCCGGTCGCGGCGCCCGAGGTGACCCCGAGCAGGTCGCCGAGCCGCCCCGACGTCACGGGGTCGCCGCGCTGCTCGGCCTGCATCACGTGCAGCAGCGCCTCGAGGTCGATGTGGCCGAGTCCCTGCTGGCCGGCGAACGCCTGGGCGACGCGCTGCGACTCGGTCGTCAGGCGCTGCATCGAGGCGACGACGTCGCGGCGGACGGGGTCGTCGTGCGCGCCCGTGTGCGCACCGCCGTGCTCGCCGTCGGCTGCGGTGCCGCCGCCTCGCGGGCCGGGCGTCGTCGTCGTGTCGGTCATCGCGCCTCCTCGTCTGATTCTCCCGGACGCACGGCGCCCGGTGTGCCATAGTCTTACTTGCTAAGACTCTTTGTCAGCGAATCACCTCATCCTGCTCGATCATCCTCGGAGGGCCCCGTGCTCGTACTCGCCCGACTCGTCAGCGGACACCGCACCGCCTGGGCGGTGCTCGGCGGCACGCTCGTCGTCGTCGCGCTGCTGCTCGCCCTGCTGCCCTCGGGCGACGACGAGGCGTTCCCGCCGTCCGGCCTGCCCGACTCGAGCGAGGCCGCGCAGGTCACCGCGCTGCTCGACGAGTTCCCGTCGGCCGACGCCACCGTGGGGATCCTGGTCTGGAGCAGAGGAGGCGCAGAGCTGTCGAGCGCCGACCTCGCGGCCGTCGACACGGCCGCGTCCGCTCTCGCGGAGCAGTCGACCACGCCGCAGGCCGTCCGCCCGCAGGTGAGCGACGACGGCGCCGCCGCCCTCGTCGCGGTGCCGCTCTCGGCCGCCGACGTCGAGGCCGACGTGAGCGGCACGGCGACGAGCCTCCGCGACGCCGCCTCCGCCGGGCTGCCCGACGGGCTCCGTGCGTACCTGACCGGGCCGGTGGGGTTCCAGGACGACGTCTCGAACGCCTTCGCGGGGGCCGACTTCCGCCTCCTGCTCGTCACCGTGCTCGTGGTGGCCGTGCTGCTGATCGTGACCTACCGCAGCCCCGTCCTCTGGATCGTGCCCCTCGTCGTCGTCGGGTTCGCCGACTTCCTCGCCGGCCGGGTGGTCGCCGCCCTCGCCGAGCCCCTCGGCGTCACCGTCGACGCGTCGATCTCGGGCATCCTCTCGGTGCTCGTCTTCGGCGCCGGCACGAACTACGCCCTGCTGCTGGTGGCCCGCTACCGGGAGGAGCTGCTCGTCCGGCCCGACCGGCACGAGGCGATGCGGACGGCCGTGCGGAGCGCCGGCCCGGCGATCGCCGCGAGCGGCGGCACCGTCGCTCTCAGCCTCGCGACCCTGATGCTCGCCGAGCTCTCGGGCAACCGCGCACTCGGGGCCGCCTGCGCGATCGGCGTGGTCGTGGCGATCGCGTTCGCCCTCGTGGTGCTGCCGGCGGCGCTCGTGGTCTGCGGACGCGGGCTGTTCTGGCCGTTCGTGCCCCGCGCCTCCTCCGCCTCGCCCTCGGCTGACGGGTCGGCGGCGGCCTCGACGCACGGGGCGAACGCCGGCCACGCCCGCCCCCGCCAGGGCTTCTGGGAACGCCTCGGCCGCGGCGTCCAGCGCCGGCCCGGCCGCGTCGCCGTCGCCGCGGTCGCCGGCCTCGGCGTGCTCTGCCTCGGCCTCGGCGGCTACGCCGTCGGCCTCTCGCAGACCGACCAGCTGCTCGGCGACCCCGACTCCGTGACGGCCCAGCGGATCGTCGACGACTCGTTCTCGGCGGGGCTCACGAGCCAGACGATCGTGCTCGCCCCGACCGCGGCGACCGACGACGTCGTGCGGGTCGTCGAGGGCGTCGACGGCGTCGCCAGCGCCACGCCCGGCGAGCAGGCCGACGGGCTGACCCGCGTCGACGTCCGGCTCGACGCCGAGCCCGAGAGCGACGAGGCGTCCGCGACCGTGCAGGACCTGCGCGACGCCCTGCACGACGACGGGGGCCCGGTGGCCGACGCCCTCGTCGGCGGCACCGACGCGACCGCGTACGACGAGCGCACCGCCGCCTCCCACGACCTCGGGCTGATCGCCCCGGTCATCCTCGCGATCGTCTTCGCGATCCTCGCCGTGCTGCTGCGCTCGCTCGTCGCGCCGGTGCTGCTCATCGCGTCGGTGCTCGCCACCTTCGCGGCGAGCCTCGGCGCCGCGACGTGGCTGTTCACGCACCTCCTCGGGTTCCCGGCCCTCGACACGAGCGTCACGCTCTACGCGTTCCTCTTCCTCGTCGCGCTCGGGGTCGACTACAACATCTTCCTCACGACGCGGGCGAAGGAGGAGCGGCTGCGGCACGGCACGCGCGAGGGCATGGTGCGCGCCCTGTCGTCGACGGGAGGGGTCATCACGAGCGCCGGAGTGCTGCTCGCCGCCGTGTTCGCGGTGCTCGGGGTGCTGCCGGTCGTCGCGCTGACGCAGGTCGGCGTCATCGTCTGCATCGGGGTGCTTCTCGACACGCTCGTCGTCCGGACCGTGCTCGTCCCGGCGCTGGTGTTCCTCACGGGCGAGGCGTTCTGGTGGCCGAGCCGGCGAGGTCCGTCGAGAGCCCGCGGATCGACCTCCGAGCCCCTCGAGACGTCGATCTGAGGCCTCTCGCACCTCCCGGCCGGGACGAGCCGGCGGGAAGTGCTCCCCCGACGGCCGGCGAGAGCACGTCGTGACGGCTCGGCGCCCAGGGCGCCGGGGCGCCGGGGCGCCGGGGCGGAGTCCGGCCGGGCGGGTCAGGTCAGCGGCAGGCGCCCCAGAGGCCGGCGCCGGAGTCGCGGGCGGCGGCCTCGGCCGCGACGAACGCGTCCCGGTAGCGGTACGGCTGGTCGTAGGTGTCCTCCTCGCCGAGGCCGGACGCGACCAGCTGCTGGTTCAGCAGGCCGCCTCCCTCGGTCCAGACGTAGCGGAGCAGCCGGTCGTAGCGGTCGGCGTCGCCCTGCGAGGCGTCGTCCTCGAGCCAGACGGTCGACCCGACGGGCAGGGCGTCGGTCGTGAACGCGCTCGCCTCGGGGCCGAAGCAGTCGACGGGGGCGTCGGGCTTGACGGTCTCAGGGGTGTCGACGCCGATCAGGCGGAGGCGCTCGCGAGCGCCGTCGGCGGCGACCACCACGACCGTGTCGCCGTCGACGACGCGCTCGACGGTCGCCGGCACGGCCGAGGCAGGGACGCTCGACGGGACGGAGGCGTCGGCCGAGGGGGGCCGGACGGTCCCGTCGGACGAGCCGCCCGACGAGCCGCCGGTCGCCCCGCCGTCGAGCAGCTGCGGGAACGCGATGACGACGACGGCCCCGACCAGCACCACGGCGAGGCCGATGAGGGCACGGCGATCTGCGCCCCGGGTCCGGGCGCGAGGACGGCTGCGGCGACGCTGTGCCGCGGTCGAGCGGCTCACTCGGCCAGCCTCGTGCCGCGCAGCTCGGGCAGGGCCAGCGCCGCCACGGCCGCGACGACGAACACGCCGCCGAACACCGCGAAGAGCACCGGCGTCCCGCCGAGCACGAGGAGGGGCGGCACCGTCAGCGGGGCCGCGATCGACGCGATCCGCCCCACTCCGGCCGCCCAGCCCGCCCCCGTGCCGCGCAGCCGGGTCGGGTAGAGCTCGGGGGTGACGGCGTACAGCGCGCCCCACGCGCCGAGGTTGAAGAACGACAGGAACATGCCCGACACGACGATCTGCGTCGCGCTGCCACTGACCGCGCCGAAGCCGAAGGCGGTCGCCGCGAGGGCCGACCCGAGCAGGAACACGGCGAGCGTGCCGCGACGCCCCCACCGCTCGATCAGCCAGGCCGACGCGGCGTAGCCGGGCAGCTGCGCGAGCGTGATCAGCAGCGTGTACTCGAACGACTTCACGAGCGGGAAGCCCGCCTCGACCAGCAGGGTCGGCAGCCAGACGAAGGCCCCGTAGTACGAGAAGTTGGTCATGAACCAGACGACCCAGATCGCGACGGTGCGACGCCGGAGGCCGTCACGGAGCAACGAGGCGGCGGAGGCGCGGGGCGCGGCGGCCGGGCGGGTCTCAGCCCGGCTCGGGTCGGCCGGCCTCGGGTCGGCAGCCGCTCGCGGTGCCGCCGCGGGCTGGGCCGTGCCCGCCGCCTCCTCGAACGCGCGCACCGTCCGCTCGGCCTCGTCGTGCCGCCCCCTCGCCTCGAGGAACCGCACCGACTCGGGCATCCGCAGCCGCACGAACACGGCGTAGAGGGCCGGCAGCGCGCCGATCAGGAGCGCCCAGCGCCAGCCGTCGTCGCTCAGGGGGATCACCAGCCAGCCGACCAGCGCGGCGGCGATCGAGCCGAGGGCCCAGAACGCCTCGAGCAGCACGACGACACGGCCGCGGATGCGGCGGGGCGAGAACTCCGACACGAGGGTCGAGGCCACCGGCAGCTCGGCGCCGAGGCCGAGCCCGACCACGAAGCGGAGCACGAGCAGCGCCCCGACCGACCAGCTGAGGGCGCTGAGGCCCGTCGCGAGGCCGTAGACGAGCAAGGTCAGGGCGAAGACCGTCTTGCGGCCGAGCCGGTCGGAGAGCGACCCGCCGACGGCCGCGCCGATCGCCATGCCCGCGAAGCCGGCCGAGGCGACGAACGCGAGGGCCCCCTTGTCGCTGCTCCACACGACCGCGAGCTGGGCGATGACGAACGACAGCAGCCCGACGTCGAGCGCGTCGAGGGCCCAGCCGAGGCCCGACCCGACGAGCAGGCGCCCGTGCTTGCGGGTGAACGGCAGCTCGTCGAGCCGCTCGGTGCGGGTGGGAGGCCCGGGCGTGCCGGGCGTGGGGGTCGCGACGTCGTCGGTCATCGAGGTTCCTGTGCTGAGGACGGCACGACGCAGGGTCAGGGCGACGTGGGCGCCGACGCGGGGCCCTCGGCGAGCGCGAGGCCGAGGTGCTGCGCGTACTGCTCGGCCCGGCGTCGCACCTGGGCGCGTCGACGTTCGGTCCACGCTACCCAGGGATCGACCTCGATCGCGACCGTGCGTCGCCAGGTGCCGACCACCCGCCCGTCGACCGTGACGGCCGGCAGGAACAGCCCGTTCGAGGACGGCACGAGACGGGAGGCGTCGGCCGGGTCGAGCGACGCCTCCCGGGCCCCGTAGCCGAGCAGCAGCTCGTCGAACGGCGGCAGGAGGCGCAGGTCGCCTCGTGCGGGACGCCCCGACACCGCCTCCCCTTCCGTCCGCTCGATCCAGGTCTCGCCGTCGAGCACGGTGGCTTCCACGTCGTCGACGAGGGAGACCGCGTGCCGCGCCTCGGTCAGCGTCAGCCCGCCCCACCACGCGAGGTCGCGCACCGTCGCCGGACCGCACCGTGCCAGCCACCGGCGGACGTACTCGGCGAGCGCCTCCTCCCGGTCGTCAATGCGGCGGGAGCCGGGGATCCACTCCTCGAACAGGGCGAAGCGCTGCTGCGTGCCCCGGGGCGCCGCGAACACGATCACGCACCGGGCGCTCAGCCAGCGCAGCAGGTGCGAGCCGCGCTCGCCGGCGGTGTCGACGCCGTGACGGGCGACGGCCCCGAGGAGGTCGGGCCTCGAGAGCTCGCCGTGCTCGGCGAGGGCCGCGACCACCGCCTCCGCTGCCGAGCATCGCCCGCGTCGTCGCCGCGACCGTCGGCTCGCCCGCGACGGAGATGCGCTGGGCTGCGGTCCGGGCGACGGCGACCTCGCGCAGGTGCGCCGTGGAGACCGGTCGAGTCTGACGGCCGATCGAGGAGGCGCGGACCATGCCCGCAGTGTACGAGCCGTGAGAGTGCCCGGCGAGGACGGGGCGGGGACGATGTGCCCGTAGGCTCCGCGCACCGGACCAGCTCGGTCCGAGACGGAGGCACCACCATGGCAGAGAAATCAGCGAAGAAGACCACCGCGAAGGTCGCCGTCCGCAGCCTCAAGGGGAAGCGCGCGGACAAGAAGGCCAAGAGCGGCACCGCGTCGCACTCCGAGGACGCGGTCTCGAACGTCAAGAAGCGCTAGACCGCCGGTCGGGGGACGTCACGGCGACGTGATCCCCCTGACCGCAGGGGCCTCTCGTGCTCGCGATCCGGCCAGCGGGTGACAAGCGGGCCCTTCGTGAAATAACCTCAGCCGGGGGCACCACGGCCCCCGTCTGGGAGGCCCGCATGCTCGACCGTTCCACTGCCCGTTCTGGCCGGCCCTCGCGGCTGCCGCGTCGAGCCTCGCTCCGCGGCCTCGCCGCCGCGACCACCACCGGCGTCGTCGCGCTGGCCCTCGCCCTCGGGGGCGCGACCGGCGCCTCCGCCGCCCAGGGCTCGTCCTGGGGCGAGTTCCAGGTCTCCGGCTCGGCACGCGCCTACACCGGGACGATGACGCTGGCGGGCGGGTTCCCCGTCACCACCTTCACCTCGACCTCACGGCAGGCGACGGTCCCGAGCGGCTCGAGCACGTGGCAGGCGGCCTCGACTCCGCCCGGCGCCCAGTACGGCACCAGCCGCGGGCTGCCGTACCTGAACCAGCGGCCCTCACAGGACTCGCCGACCGCGGCCGGCGCCGCCGTGACCACCTACTCGTTCGAGTCGGCCACGCCGTCGTCCGGCTGGTCGTTCGTGCTCGGCGACATCGACGCCGACCAGGCGACGATCACCGCCACGGGCGTCGGAGGCGCGGTCGTGACGGCGGCGCAGCTCGGCTTCCAGGGCACCTACAACTACTGCGCCGGCACGGGCACCCCGTCGTGCGACAGCGCCGGCACCGGCGACCAGCCGCGCTGGGACGCCGCCACGGCGACCCTGGTCGGCAACCCCTCCGCCGCCGACACCGAGGGCGCGGCCGGCTGGTTCAGCCCGAGCGTGCCGCTCGAGACGCTGACCATCACGTACCAGCAGCGCAGCGGGTTCCCCGTGTACCAGACCTGGTTCGCAACCAAGACGTTCAGCGCCGCGGGGACGGCGACCGTGGACACGGGCGAGACGGCGACGCCGTACTCCGGCGCCACGGTGACCGTGACGAACGCCGCGGGCGACGTCGTCGGGACGACGGAGACGGACGCCGAGGGCCGCTGGTCGGTGCCCGCCTTGGTCGCCGCCGCCGGCTACACGGCCACGATCACGCCTCGCGGCACGGACACGGTCGAGCCGACCGCGTTCTCCCTCGTGACCGCCGACGCCACGGGCGTCGACTTCGTCTTCCCCGCAGACATCGTGCCGCCGGCCACCGTCTCGGCCGTCGGTGCCGTCGTCGACGGCGCGGGCGCGCCGGTCGGCGGCCGTGAGGTGCAGATCGTCGCCGAGGGCGACGACGTGCCGCTCGCCTCGACGACCAGCGCCGCAGACGGGACCTTCGCCTTCGACGGGCTCGACCCCGCCAAGCGGTACGCGCTCATCGATGTCGCGACGGGAGGCGCCACCGACTTCACGGCCCCGGAGGACATCACCGGCTACGTCGTCCCCTTGGCCCCCGAGACGGTCGACGTCACCGGCACGGTCGCGAACGCCGACGGCACGCCCGCGGCGAACGAGACGCTCGACTTCATCCCGGTGCCCGACGAGGGCACCGCGCAGCCGACTGGCCCCGACGTGTCGGTCGTGACCGGTCCCGACGGCAGCTTCGAGGCCGACGGGCTCACGCCCGGCGCCGACTACGTGGTCGTCGTCGGGGACGACGCCGAGCACCCCATCCCGTTCACGGCGCCCGAGCTGGGCGAGACGCCCGCGCCCTTCGTCCTCGTCGTGCCCACGGCCGCGGCCGTCGCCGTGGACGGCACGGTCGTCGACTCGGCCGGTGCACTCGCCCCCGGCGTCGTGGTGAGCGTCCTCCCGGTCGGCAGCGACGTGCCCGTGGCGACCGCCACCACCGACGCAGCCGGCCGCTTCGTGTTCGCCGACCTGACGCCCGGGACCACGTACCGCCTCGCGGTGACGGGCGCAGGAGACCCGACCGAGTTCGTCGCGTACGTCGACCGCACCCTAGGCACCTTCGCCCTGCTCGCCGCCGAGGTGCCCCCGGTCGAGCCGCCGGTCACCGACCCCGGTGCGGGAACGCCGAGCACGCCCCCCGCAGGCGGCGCAGGCACCGGCGGGAACGGCGCCGGCACGAGCACCGGCACGGCCGGCGGTCGCGGGCCCCTCGCCTTCACCGGCAGCGACGTCGACCAGCCGCTCCTGCTCGCGGGCGGGCTGCTCGCCGCAGGGCTGGGTCTCGTGGCCGGTGGGGCCGCGTTGCGGCGTCGTCGCACAGCGCTGGCCACAGCGGCGGAGGCCCGCTCCTCGCGGGGCTGACTCGCGCCTCCTCGGCTCGGACCTGGGAATGACCTCCGAACAGAACGGTCTGCGCGCAGGTCCGGACGCCCCTGACGCGTCCGGACTTCCGCGCCGCCGTGGGGATCGGGACGCCGCTGTGCCACCACCCACCGAACGAGTCGGATGTCAAGGGGCCTTCCGCCGGCCGCCGCGGGATCGGTAGCGTCCAGGACGCACGATCGGCGACGCCGCCCGGCGCCGCCTCGACCTGAGGAGGTCCCCGTGAAGAAGCGTCACTCCATCGGCACCACCGTCCTGGCCGTCGCCCTGTTCACCGGCGCCGGCACCGCAGCCCAGGCGCAGGCCGCCACGGCCGCCCCCGCCGACTACTGCGCGCCCTCCGTCGGCTGCGCCGTCGACCCGGTCACCGGCGACCGCATCTTCGTCAACACCCCCGACCTGACCCAGAAGGAGAGGACGCTCATGCTGGAGTGCAACCACGGCATGGGCGGCGCGCTGCTGACCGTGGCCGGAGGCGTCATCAAGAAGAACTGGGGCAGCGTCCTCAAGGGCGCCGGCAAGGCGGCCGAGACGGCGACGGGTCCGTGCAAGGACCTGTGGGACTCGACGACCCGCCTGCGCTGACCGGCTCGGGAACGAGCGCGAGACGCCCTCGACCTCCTCTGGGTCGGGGGCGTCGTCGCGTCTCGGCCTGGGCCCGCACGCCCGACGAGCCACGTCTGTACCCCGGACGCGGAGGCGACTCGGCGGGTGCCGCCGGCCGCCCGGGCCTACCGTGCACGCCGTGCCCGGCGGACTCCCGTGGGCGCAGCCGCACCGATCGAGGAGGCACACATGAAGGCAGTCGTCTGGCACGGCATCGGGGACATCCGTCTCGACGAGGTCGACAAGCCCACCATCCAGGATGCGAACGACGCGATCGTCCGCATCACCCGCAGCGCGATCTGCGGCACCGATCTGCACTTCGTGCGCGGCACGATGGCGCCGATGGAGGAAGGCACCGTCCTCGGGCACGAGGCCGTCGGCGTCGTCGAGCAGGTCGGCGACGCGGTGCGCGGCTTCAGCCCTGGCGACCGCGTCGTGATCAACAGCACCGTGTCGTGCGGCGCCTGCCGGTACTGCCGCGAGGGCCACACCGCGCAGTGCGACGTCGCGAACGCGAACGGACCGGACGCGGGCACCGCCTTCTTCGGCGGGCCGGCGTCGACCGGGCCGATCGACGGCCTCCAGGCCGAGTACGTGCGCGTCCCGTGGGCGCGCAACACGCTGCACCCGCTGCCCGACACGGTCAGCGACGAGCAGGCGATCCTGCTCAGCGACATCTACCCCACCGGCTGGTTCGGGGCGGAGCTCGCCGGCGTCCGTCGCGGCGACGTCGTCGCCGTGCTCGGGGCGGGCATCGTGGGGCAGTTCGCGATCGCGTCCGCGTTCCAGCAGGGCGCCTCCCGCGTAATCGCGATCGACGGCCTCGAGGACCGCCTGGCCCAGGCGCTGGCCCAGAACGCCGAGGTGGTCGACTTCAACCGCGAGGACCCGGTCCAGGCCGTGAAGGACCTCACGGGAGGCGTCGGCGTCGACGCCGTCATCGACGCCGTCGGGGTCGACGCGCAGCACCCCGTCTCGGGCCCTGCCGCTCCCTCCGACGAGGAGAAGAGCAGCTTCGAGCAGGAGGTCGCGCAGGTCGCGCCCGGCGCCGCTCCGCAGGGCGACCTGTGGGTGCCCGGCAGCGCGCCGTCGCAGGCGGCGCGCTGGGCCGTCGAGATCGTCGCGAAGTACGGCCGGATCGGCATCATCGGCGTCTACTCGCCCACCGTCGAGTCGTACCCGATCGGGGCGGCCATGCTCAAGAACCTCACGATCCGGATGGGCAACTGCGACCACCACTCGGTGACTCCCCCGCTGATCGAGCGCGTCGCCGCCGGGCTGTTCGAACCGACTGCGCTCATCACCGAGCGCGAGCCCGTCGGCGACGCGATCGCCGCGTACGAAGCGTTCGACCGGCGTGAGCCGGGCTGGCTCAAGGTCGAGCTGACGACGGCGTAGGCCCCGGCCCCTCGGGGCGCGAGGCGAACGAGGAGGTGCGGTGCAGGGACGACCTGCACCGCACCTCCTGCGGTCCCTCCGACCGGCACCGCGCCTCCTTCGGTCGCCGCACAGCGCACGGGTGTTGCCTGACGCCATGAAGAACACCACACTCGGCAGCGTCGACGGCGGACTCGACGTGGGCCGCATCGGCCTCGGCCTCATGGGAATGTCCGCCTTCTACACCGGCAGCGGGACCGACGACGACGAGTCGGTGCGCGTGATCCACGCCGCGCTCGGCCACGGCGTCACCCTGCTCGACACGGCCGACATGTACGGCCCGCACACCAACGAGCAGCTGCTCGGCCGGGCGCTCAAGGGCCGTCGCGACGACGCCGTCGTCGCGACCAAGTTCGGCAACGTCACCGATCCGGAGGCGCGGGCCGAGCGCACGATCGACGGTCGCCCGGAGTACGTGCGCACCTCGATCGACGGCTCGCTGAAGCGACTCGGGATCGACCACGTCGACCTCTACTACCAGCACCGCGTCGACCCCCTGGTGCCGATCGAGGACACCGTCGGGGCCATGGGCGAGCTGGTCGAGGCCGGCAAGGTGCGGTTCCTCGGTCTCTCGGAGGCGTCGCCCGAGACGATCCGCCGCGCGCACGCCACCCACCCGATCACGGCGCTGCAGACGGAGTGGTCGCTGTGGAGCCGCGAGGCCGAGGCCGAGGTGCTGCCGACCGTCCGCGAGCTCGGCATCGGCTTCGTGCCGTACTCGCCGCTCGGCCGCGGGTTCCTGACGGGCACCCTGCGCTCGGTCGACGAGCTCGCCGACGACGACTTCCGCCGGTTCAACCCGCGGTTCGAGGGCGACAACCTCAAGGCCAACGTGCGGATCGTCGAGCAGGTCGACGAGGTCGCCCGCCAGGTCGGCGCGAAGCCCGGCCAGGTCGCGCTCGCCTGGCTGCTCGCCAAGGGCGAGGGCATCGTGCCGATCCCGGGCACGAAGCGCCGCACGTACCTCGACGAGAACGTCGCCGCCGACGTGATCGAGCTCACCGAGGAGCAGGTGCACCAGCTCGACGACGTCGCCGCGCCGAAGGGCGACCGCTACTCGGACATGTCGACCATCGACCGCTGAGCACGGTCCTCGAGGGCGGGTCTCCCAGCGCGCGGGCAGGTCGGTCTCGACCCGTCCTCGGCCCGGGAGGCCCGCCCTCGACGCGTCCGGGGACGGGGAGGCGCGGGTACGGTCGACCGATGGACGACGTGATCAGACGACGCGCCCTCGTGCACGGCACCGTGCAGGGCGTCGGGTACCGCTTCTCGACCGAGGGCGAGGCGGACCGCCTCGGCGTCGACGGCTTCGTGCGCAACCGCTCCGACGGCACCGTCGAGGTGGAGGTCGAGGGCGAGCCCGAGGCTGTCGGCCGACTGCTGGCCTGGCTCGAGGAGGGCCCCGCCGGCGCCGACGTGTCGCGCGTCGAGGTGGAGGAGCTCGCCCCCACCGGCGAGGGCGGCTTCGAGACGCGGCGCTGAGGCGTCGCCGACCTACGAGGCCCTGGACGAGGAGGACCCGGCCCGGGTGCTCGCACGCACCCGACAGCGTGGAGTCCCCGGACCGGGCCGGTGGCGCCCGCGAAGGGCGCGCCCTCAGTAGTACCAGGCCGCGCCGGGGCGTCTGCTGAGACTCGCGGCTCATGTTCTGATCCGTGCACCCTCCGCAGGTTCCCGCGCCTCACCTCACACAGGAAGCGCGGCGCGCGTCTCCATGATGAGTACGATCAGCCGAGACAGGAGCCCCGATGAGCACGATCTCCGTCGTCCACACGACGATCGACAGCCCCGTGGGCGAGTTGACGCTCGTCGGCGGCCAGGACGGCGTCACGGGGTTGTTCTTCTCCGACCACCGTCGTCTGCCCGACCCTGCCAGCTTCGGCGCCCGATCGTCGGTCGGCACCGGCCTGTCCGACTTCGTCGAGGTCGAGAGCCAGCTCGCCGCGTGGTTCGCCGGCGAGCGTCGTGCCTTCGACCTGCCCCTCGCGCCGGTCGGCACGGACTTCCGGCAGCGCGTGTGGCAGCAGCTCGCGACCATCCCCTGGGGCGAGACCCGCACCTACGGGCAGCTCGCGGCCGCCCTCGGCGACGTCAGGCTCGCCCGAGCCGTCGGCACCGCCAACGGGGCCAACCCGCTGAGCATCCTCCTGCCGTGCCATCGAGTCGTCGGCTCCGCCGGTTCGCTCACCGGGTACGCCGGCGGGCTGGTCCGCAAGCGGTTCCTGCTCGACCACGAGGCACCGGCGTCGGCCGGCTCCGGTCGGCTCTTCTGAGATGCCGCCCTTCGATCGCGTCGTCGAGCTGCACGGCACCACCGTCCTCCGGGTCTGTCGTGCCCTGCTCGAGCCGACCGACGCCGACGACGCCTGGTCGGAGACGTTCCTGGCCGCCCTGGTCGCCTGGCCGGACCTCCCGTCCGACGTCAACGTCGAGGCGTGGCTCGTGACCGTCGCCCGTCGCAAGGCCCTCGACGTCATCCGAGCCAGGGACCGTCGGCCCCAGCCCGTCGAGCACCTGCCGGAGCCCGGGCCAGACGGCGAGTCGTCGTCGGCGGCCTTCGACGAGGTCCTCGCCCGCGACGACGCCCTGCTCCGCGCGGTCCGGTCCCTGCCCGAGGGGCAACGCGACGCGGTCGTGCTGCACCACCTCGCCGGGCTGAGCCACCTCGAGGTCGCCGAGCTGACCGGCCGCAGCCACGCCGCGTGTCGACGCTCGGCGGCCGACGGCGTCGCCGCCCTGCGCAACGTGCTGGGCGAGCGCGACGAGAGAGGCTCCACCCCCGCCCTCCCGACCCGCCCGACCGCCCCGACCGGCTCGACCGGCTCGACGGCGATCCGACCCGAGGCGCCCCGACCCGAGGCGCCCCGACGTACGAGACCCCGAGAAGGAGCACGCCCGTGAACGACACCGCACCCGACGTCGACGCTGCGGTGCAGCACCGCCTCGTCGAGGCGACCGACACCGAGCCTGGCCCCGGCCTCGACGCACACCTCGACCTCCTCCGCGGCCGACTCGCGGACCAGGCTGCGGTCGTCGGCACCGTCGACGTCTTCTGGCGTACCGTCCCCTCCCCTGTGGGGCTGCTGCTGCTCTGCTCCACAGACGTCGGTCTCGTGCGCGTGGCGTTCGAGGTCGAGGACCACGACGCCGTGCTCGACCGCGTCGCCGAGCAGGTCGGCTCCCGGGTGCTGCGGTCCGGCCGGCAGCTCGACGAGGTGGCGGTCGAGATCGACCAGTACTTCGCCGGGCGGCGCCGGGACTTCGACCTCGTGCTCGACCGCAGGCTGTCCCGGGGCTTCCAGCGGACCGTGCTCGAGCACCTGCCCGAGATCCCCTACGGCGAGACGGCGAGCTACGCCCGCGTCGCCACCGCGAGCGGCAGCCCGAGGGCCGTCCGAGCCGTCGGCACGGCCTGCGCGACGAACCCCCTGCCGGTCGTGGTGCCCTGCCACCGCGTGGTCCGCAGCGACGGCACCCCGGGTCGTTACCGCGGCGGCGAGGCCGCGAAGGCGGTCCTGCTCGGGCTCGAGTCGCAGCTCTCGGCCGGAGCGCGCTCGTGAGCGGCGTGGTGATCGGTGACGACGGCCTGGCCCGACCACCCTGGGCTGCGGTCGACCCGCTGATGCGCGAGTACTACGACACCGAGTGGGGCATGCCCGTCCGCGACGAGCGCGGGCTCTTCGAGCGGCTGAGCCTCGAGGCCTTCCAGTCGGGCCTGTCGTGGGCCACCATCCTCCGCAAGCGCGAGGCGTTCCGCTCCGCGTTCCGCGACTTCGACCCCGACGTGGTGGCCGGCTTCGACGACGCCGACCGCGAGCGCCTGCTCGCCGACGCGGGCATCGTGCGGAACCGGCTCAAGATCGACGCGACGATCACGAACGCCCGCGCGACGGTGGCCCTCCGCGAGCGCGGCGGGCTCGTCGACCTCGTGTGGTCTCACCGGCCCGCCGAGACCCCTCGTCCCGTCGAGCTCGCCGACGTCCCCACGACCTCCCCCGAGTCGGTCGCGCTCTCGAAGTCGCTCAAGGCCGTCGGCTTCGCCTTCGTCGGCCCGACGACGATGCACGCGCTGATGGAGGCCACCGGGATCGTCGACACCCACCTGGTCGACAGCCACCGACGAGGGTCGTCGGGCGTGTGGGAGGCGGCACGGTGACCGACCTCGTCCTCGCCCCGCTCGAGCTGCGCCTCGAGACCGACGGCCTGTACGACGCCGCACACGCGATCGGCCTCCTCGCGGCGCACAGCGTGCCGGGGGCGGAGCTGACCGACGTCACGGCCGGCACGCACTCCCGCCTCGTCGACGTGGCAGCGGCCGATGAGCCGTCGCGCGTGCTGCGGCTCGACCTGCGCCTCGAGCCGAGCGGCGTCGACGTCGTGGCCACCGCCTCCCCGGGGCTCGCCCCCTCGCCGGACGACCGCGACCGGGTCGAGCGTCTCGTCCGTCGGTGGCTCGACCTCGACGCCGACTCCTCCGGCGTGCTCGCCGCGCTCGGCGACGACCCCGTGCTCGGCCCGCTCGTCCGCGCTCGGCCCGGCATCCGCATCACCGGCAGCCCCGACGGGTGGGAGGCGGCGGTCACCACCGTGCTGGGCCAGCAGGTCTCGCTCGCCGCGGCCCGCACCTTCGCGGGACGGCTCGTCGCCGCGCTCGGCACCGACGTGGCCGGGACGGGACTCCGCAGGTTCCCCCGCGCCGACGTCGTCGCGGCCCTGCCGGTCGACGAGCTCCGGGCCGCCGTCGGGGTCACCGGCGCCCGGGGCCGGACGCTGCACGCCGTCGCCGAGGCCGTGGCCGGCGGTCTCGTCATCGCGCCCGACCGCGACGTCGCAGCCGTCCGTGCGTCGCTGCTGGCCCTGCCCGGCATCGGTCCGTGGACGGTCGACTACCTGTCGGTCCGGGCCCTGGGCGACCGGGACGCGTACCCCGCGGGCGACCTCGTGCTCAGGCGGGCGCTCGGCGGCGTGACCACGAAGCAGGCCGAGGTCGCGTCCGCGCCCTGGGCCCCGTGGCGCGCCTACGCCCTCTTCCACCTGTGGTCGCACGCCCTGCCGACCGTCCCCTGACCTGCCTCCCGCACCACGCCTACTGTCGGACGAGTTCCGCCCACGAGAGGACGATCCATGAGCACCAGCCACGACCACGAGCCCCACGACGCCGCGACCGAGAGCCACGCCACCGAGGGAAGCGCCCTCGAGGAGCGCCTCGAGGAGGCCGCGCTCGCCTCCCACGACGACGACGCCGCCACGACCTCCGCCGGGCACCCAGCCGACGGGGACACCGACACCCAGGGCCGCCCCGCCGGGAGCGGGGACGCGACTCCCGAGGGCGACGTCACCGAGCGCCTCGGCGGCCCGCTGTCGGGCGAGGACGGCTACGTCGCCGTGGACCCCGCGGGTGTCTCCGGGAACCGGACGGACGGGCTGACCGCCGACGACGAGGACGGCCGCGGCGAGAGCGAGGCCGAGCCCGGCGCCCAGGTCACCGGCAGCGGCGGTCGCTGACGACCGGGTGCAGTCGGCCAGGCGCTGACGACCGTGCGCTGACGACGTCGCGCGGCAGACCGGGCACCGACGCCCCGCTGTTGACGCCGACCCGTCGCCGGCATGGTGCAAGCTGGTGGGGATGACTTCCTCGCGCGCGCACCTCGACGACTTCGCTTCCTTCATCCAGGCGTCCCCCTCTTCCTTCCACGCCGCGGCCGAGGCCGCTCGTCGGCTCGAGGCGGCCGGCTTCACGGCCCTCGACGAGACGGCCGTGTGGCCGACCGGTCCCGGACGGCGCTACGTCGTCCGTGACGGCGCCGTGATCGCGTGGGTCGAGCCGGGCGGCGCCTCGTCGACCACTCCGTTCCGGGTCGTGGGGGCGCACACCGACTCCCCCGGCTTCAAGCTCAAGCCGAAGCCCACGACGGGCACGCGGGGCTGGGTGCAGGCGGGCGTCGAGGTCTACGGCGGCCCGCTGTTCAACTCCTGGCTGGACCGCGACCTCGAGTTCGCCGGGCGGCTCGTGACCCGCTCGGGCGAGACCCCCCTCGTGCGCACCGGGCCCCTCCTCCGCATCCCGCAGCTCGCGGTTCACCTCGACCGGGGCGTCAACGCCGAGGGGCTCAAGCTCGACCCCCAGCGCCACCTCGCCCCGGTGGTCGGCGCCGGCCCGCTCGACCAGGCCGACGTGCTGGGCCACCTCGCGGGCCTCGCCGGCCTCTCGGGCTCGGACGTGGTCGGCTACGACGTGGTCGTCGCCGACACCGCCGCCCCTGCCGTGCTCGGCCTCTCGGGCGAGCTCTTCGCGGCCGGGCGGATGGACAACCTCTCGTCGACCCACGCGGGGCTCGCGGCCCTCCTCGCGACGGCCGACGCCGAGCTCGACCACGTCGCCGTGTTCGCTGCGTTCGACCACGAAGAGGTCGGTTCGGCCACTCCCTCCGGGGCCGCCGGGCCGTTCCTCGAGGACGTCCTCGCCCGCGTCTCGGCGGGCCTCGGCGCCGACGCGACCGACCACCGGCGCGCGCTCGCGGCCTCGTGGTGCCTCAGCGCCGACGCCGGGCACGCCGTCCACCCGAACTACCCCGAGCGGCACGACCCCGCGAACCAGCCCGTCGTCAACGGCGGGCCGCTGCTCAAGATCAACGCGAACCAGCGGTACGCCACCGACGGTCTCGGCGCGGCCGAGTGGGTGCGGGCGTGCGAGCAGGCCGGCGTGCCGTTCCAGGAGTTCGTCTCGAGCAACAGCGTGCCGTGCGGCTCGACCATCGGGCCGATCACGGCGACCCGCCTCGGCATCCGCACGATCGACGTCGGCGTCCCCCTGCTCGGCATGCACTCGGCGCGCGAGCTCTGCGGCGTCGACGACCCGGCCTCCCTGTCGGCTGCCGCCGCCGCGTTCCTGGCCCCCGCCTCCTAGGGGCTCGTGCTCGCGGGGCGGGCGGGTCCGTCGTCAGCGGTCCGTCACGTGCGCCCGTGCAGGACGAACCCGCCCGCCTTGCCGGCGCAGCCACGCGGCCGCCAGCTGCGAGCCGGCGGCCGCCAGCCGACTCGCACGTCAGCCGAGCGCGACCTCGCCTCGCTGACCGAGGGCCCAGGCGGTCATCGCCGGCCACGCCCCGAAGCCGGAGTCGGGGGTGAGGTGCCCGCCGCCGCGCACCACGACCTGGCGGCCGTCGAGGCGGCCGCGCCACGTGTCGCCGAGGCCGAGCGGGAGCCACGGGTCGTCGTCGCCGGCCACGACGACCGAGTCGCCGACGGCCCCCGTCCCCAGGAGACGGCCGTCGAACAGCAGCGTGTCCCGCGACTCTGCGCCGGCGGCCTCACCACCGGCCTCACCGCTAGCCGTGCCGAGGGCCGCGCCGCCGTCGACGAACGCGTGCACGGCGTCCTGCCCGGCGATGAGCTCGGGCGACGGAGGCGACACGAGCGCGACCCGGTCGGCCGCGAGCGGGCGGGCCCCGGCCTGGATCCGCAGCCAGAGCAGGGTCGAGAGGCTGTGGCAGACGACCGTCACCGGGCCGGGGCCGAGGGCAGCGTGCTCCGACCGGACCGCCGCCTCCCACTCTGCGAGGTCGGGCTCGTCCGGCGAGGGCAGCTGCGGGTAGCGCACGGCGAGGCCACGCCCCCGCAGCTCGTCGGCGAGGAGGTGCTGCCAGTGGTCGGCGGGACGCCTGTTCTGCCAGCCGTGCAGCAGCAGGAACCCGGGCGCGCTCGTCGTCATCCGCCGATCCTGCCCGAGCGGCGCCGACGGACGTGCCAGGCTCGACCCATGTCGTCACAGAGCGTCCCGCCCGGGTTCGTCGACGCGTGGGCGTTCGAGGGCGAGCCCACGCTGTCGGGCCCCGTCCCGGAGGGCTTCCACGTGACGGCTGTCTCGCGACTCGTCGGCCACGGGGCGGACGACGCGCGGACCGCCGGGGACGCCGTCCTCGGCTGGCAGGTGCACCGCGGCTCCGGCTTCGTCGCTCTGCAGGTGCCCGACCGGGTGCTGGCCGGCGCGGTCAGCTCCTGGGCGATCCCGTTCGGGCCGCTGCGACCGAGGGTCGCCTGCAAGGTCGTCCGGGTGCTCGACGACGAGCCCGTCGGCGAGGCTGTGGACGGTCCCGCCGACGCAGCCGGACCAGGGCGGCTCGGCGGCGCGCCAGCGCTCCCCCGCTCTACGGGGTTCCTGCACGCGGCCCTGGTCGGCCACCCGCAGCGCGGCTGGGAGAGCTACCTCGCCACGCACCACCCCGACGACCGCGTCACCCTCGACATCCGCGTCGTCTGGCGCCCTGGAGCCTGGTGGATGCGCCTGGCGGGCCCGGCGTCCGGGCTCGCGCTGCGCCTCCTGCTGCGCCGCAACCTCCGCGCCCTCGACCCCGTCCTGCGCCGCTGAGCCGACGCCTCCCGACACGGAGGCGCTGCCTGCCTGCCTGCCTCAGGCGAAGACCTCGCGCAGCCGCTGCTCCCAGGCCGCGGCCACGGCAGCGGCGTCCACGTCATCCGCGAAGTGGTGCACGGTGACGGCGACCCCGCCGCCCCAGCGCTCCCGTCCGAAGACGCGGTACAGGGCGTCCGCGGTCCGCAGCCCGAGGAACGACCCTGAGCGCCAGTCGATGCCCGACATGACCGCGCCGACGCCCGGCAGGTCGATCACGAGCGCATCGCCGACCTCGTGGCCGGCGGTCAGACCGAGCGCCTCGACGACGCGGTCGAACGACCCCGGCTCGCGCGACGTCGCCGGAGCCTCGGCCGAGATCCACGTCGCTGGCCGCCCCGGGAACCACGCGACGTACTCGGCCAGGGTGTGCAGGTAGAAGTCGGTGTGCGTCTCGGCGCCGTCGAGCTGGCCGTCGTCCGCGAAGACGCTGCTGTGCCGGTACCGCAGCCGCGTCGCCCCGTCGAGCTCGTCGATCACGTGCTCGAGCTCGTTCCACCAGTCGCCCTGCTCCATCCGGTTCGCCCACCGGCTCGGCGGATCCCACACGGTGACGACGCCCGGCCCCGCTGCCCCGCCGACCCGGGGCTCGACGTCGACGGGCCACAACCAGCCGGCCGACCCCGTCGTGACCGCCTCGAACACGACCTCAGGAGGCGCGGCGACGGTGATGCTCCTGGTGATGTCTGCTCGGGGCACGAGAGCCTCCTCGGGGGCGCGGGACGGTGGTGCCGATCCTGCCAGACCGACGCCTCCCGCGGGGTGCGAGACTGGTCGCCCACCGTCCCGCACCTCCTGCCCCGGCAGCGCTGCGAACGGACACCGACGAGGAGGCGCATGGCCGTCACAGGCACACGCGGGCACACGCGCAGGCGAGGCCGCGACGAGTCCAGCACCCGCGTGCGCGTCAGCCGGGTCGAGCGCGGCGACCTCTGGGTGCGCGTGAGCACCATCGGCACGACCGGCGAGCGCCCGTTCGTGCTCGTCCCCGGCATCGGGGTCTCGTCCGACTACTTCGAGCGGCTGGCCCCGAACCTCAACTCGTTCGGCCCCGTGCACGCCCTCGACCTGCCGGGCTTCGCGGGCGTCACGCACCCGCGCAAGGCCCTCACGATCCGCCAGTTCGCCGACCTCGTCGGGGCCGCCATCGACGACCTCGGGCTCAAGGACCCGATCGTGGTCGGGCACTCCATGGGCACCCAGATCGTCACCGACCTCGCGGCCCGCCGCCCCGAGCTGTCGACGCTCGTCTTGATCGGCCCCGTCGTGAACCCCGCCGAGCGGCGCGTGACGGTCGCCGCGCGGCGGTTCCTGCAGGCCGCCTGGCACGAGCCCGGCCGGGTCAAGGTGCTCGCCCTGCGGGCCTACCTCGTCTGCGGGGTGCACTGGTTCTCGCAGGTGCTGCCGAAGATGATGACCTACCCGATCGAGCAGCAGCTGCCGAAGGTGCGCGCCCACACGCTCGTCATCCGCGGCGAGCACGACGCGGTCGCGCCGCGCAGCTGGGTCGAGCAGATCGGACGGCTCGTGCCGTCGTCGCGGCTCTGGGAGATGCCCGGCGCGGCCCACTCCGTCATGCACGCCCACGCGGAGGAGGTGGCGCGGCTCTGCGTCGAGCACGCCGAGCAGCCCCCGCGGCCCGGCGAGGGCGACGAGCTGCAGCACTACGCGGACGCCGGCGACGGCAGCGAGCGGGGCGAGTTCGACTTCACCCCGGAGGAGGCAGCCAAAGCGGTGCTGGCCACCGTCCGCGAAGGCGTCGCCATCGCCCGCGGCGACGACGCCGCCGTCGGCGAGGCCAAGTCCGAGCACGCGGAGGCGATGCTCGCCGCCCACGACCGCGCCGAGCGACGCCGCGCCGACGAGCAGTCGGAGGAGGCGCAGTCGGACGAGGAGGCGCGGGCCGACGGCGACGACGACGCCAGCCGCACCGGACGCACCGAGCGGGACGGCCGGACCACCGCCTCCTAGGCTCGCTGCTCCCAGGCTCGCGGCCCCTAGCCCCCGCCCGTCACCGTCAGGACGATCAGCGCGACGTTCAGCGCGATGACGACGGCGATCGCCGCCCATGCGGTGACGCGCGTACCGGTCGCGTTCCGCCCCGTGCCCATCAGGCGGGCGTCGCTCGTCACCACGACGAGCGGGACGAGGGCGAACGCGATCCCGAAGCTCAGCACCACCTGGCTCAGCACCAGCAGCCAGGTCGGGCTGACGCCCGTCGCGAGCAGCACCAGGGCAGGCACGAGCGTGACGACGCGGCGCACGAACAGGGGCACCCGCACCTTCAGCAGCCCGTGCATGATCTCGGCGCCGGCCATCGAGCCGATCGAGGTCGAGGCGAGGCCCGACGCGAGCAGCCCCACGGCGAAGAGCACGCCCACGACCGGCCCGAGGGCGTCGCGGATGGCGTCGTGAGCACCCGGGATGGTGTCGGTGCCCGTGCGGCCGGGCAGCGTCGAGGCGGCCAGCACGAGCATCGAGATGTTGACCCCGCCGGCGACGACGAGCGCCAGCACGACGTCCCACCGCGTGGCCCGCAGCACCCGACGACGGTCGTCGCCCTCGGCGACGGCGCCGTGGTGGTCGCGCACGAGGGCGGAGTGCAGGTAGACGGCGTGCGGCATGACGGTCGCGCCCAGCATGGAGGCGGCGAGCAGCACCGACTGCGCGCCCTCGAACCGCGGCACCAGGCCCTCGAGCATGCCAGGGCCCGACGGAGGCGAGAAGAACAGGCCGGCGCAGAAGCCGACGGTGAGGATCGCCAGCATGCCGATGATGACCGACTGGAAGACGTGGCCCCCGCGGTACTGCGTGAGCATCAGCAGCCCCAGCGACAGGACGCCCGTGATGAGGCCGCCGACGACGAGCGGGACGCCGAAGAGCAGCTGCAGGGCGAGCGCGCCGCCGATGATCTCGGCGACGTCGGTGGCCGCCGCGACGACCTCGGCCTGGCCCCAGTACGCCAGCCGGGCCGGGCGAGGGAGCCGGCGGCCCATCACCTCGGGCAGCGACTGCCCCGTGACGACGCCGAGCTTGGCCGACAGGTACTGCACGAGCACCGCGATCGCGTTCGCGGCGACGAGCACCCACAGCAGCAGGTACTGGAACTGGGCGCCGGCGGTCAGGTTCGCCGCGACGTTGCCCGGGTCGACGTAGGCGATCGCGGCGACGAACGCCGGGCCGAGCAGGGTGCCGCGCGGCCTCGGGTGCGGGCGCAGTGCCGGTCGACGGCCAGGCGCCTCCTGCGCCGCGGAGCCGGGGGGTCGTGTCGTCGCCATGCCTCGACCCTACACAGATTTCGGCTTGCCGAACTTTCACTTGCTGCACCGCGAAAGGCACGTGTCCGGTCTCCCGCCGAGGGGGGCGCGGAGGAGGCGGGGGCAGGGGAACGCGAGGAGCCCCGTCCCGCAGACGCGGCACGGGGCTCCCGTCCCGACGCCGAGGTGACGACGCCGGTGTCCCTGCTCGACTACTGGGTGGCGACGGTGATCTTCGCGACGCCGACGAGCATCTGGTCCTGGACCGCGTCGGTGTCGAACGTGGTGTTCAGCAGGGCGGCGGCGTCGGGGCTGACGTGCACGGTCGTGCCCTCGAGGACGGCGTTCGTCCCCTCGGTCTTCAGGGGCTCGAGCGTGCCGCCCCAGAGCGTGAAGAGGTAGGCGTCCTGCGCCGCGATCGTCCCGTTCGCGGTGACGGTGCCGTAGAGCTTGCTCTCGCCCGGGTCGATGCGGAAGTCGCTCAGCTCGACGACCGTGCCGTCGGCGGCGGTGAGCGACAGGCCCGAGTCGTCGTGGTCGATGTTGCCCTGCACGTAGGGACGCACGTCGCCCTCGGGGTCGTAGTAGGTCACGTTGCCGCCCGTGATGGGGAACGAGAACGTGCCGTCGGTGAACGTCGCGTCGCCGACGACCCCGGGGGTGAGGCCGAGGGTGCCGAGCGCGTCGACGAAGGAGGCGTCGACGGCGACCTGGGTGTCCACGCCGCCCGTGAGCGCGGGGATCGTCGCCAGGGGCTCCTCCGTCGACTCCTCGGCCGGCTCGGTCGCGTTGACGGGGTGCGTCGGCGCGGTGTTGTTGCTCTCCGAGTCGGAGGTGGACGAGCAGGCCGCGAGGCCGAGCACGAGGGTGCCCGCGGCGACGACGGCGAGGGTGCTGCGGACGAGGGAGGAGCGGTCGAGGAGGTGCATGAGGGTCCTTTGCGTGTCGCTGCCCGTGTCGTCGCTGCTGCGCGGCGTCGCGGGCCGGTGTCGGTGGTTCGGTGCGTCGGTGGTTCGGTGCGTCGGTGGTTCGGTGCGTCGGTGCTTCGGCTCGGGGGCCCTGCCGGATTGCCGGACCCGCTCACGGCGGGGCCCGACGGCGACCTGCCGCCGTCGGGACCCGAGGGAATCAGACCTGGTGGTCGGGCACGAAGCGGTCGACCTTGCGGTGCCAACGCTGTCCGAGGAGGCCGCCGAGGACGGCCCCGACGAAGCTCAGCACCACGAGGAGGCCCAGGAACACGAACGACTCGACCGAGGTCGACGACATGTCGTCCATGGAGGGGATCATCGGGTTCGGCGCGGACTGGTCGCCGGCCTGGACGCCGACGACGGCGCCGACCACCCCGACGACGATCGTGATGACGAGGCCCCACAGCCAGGTGGCCAGGCCCTGCTTGAAGCCGGAGAACCGGGCGACGCGTGAGGCCGTGAACCCGCCGACGAAGTACCCGGCGAAGACGATCACGAGGACGACGATCCCGGTCGTGATCGAGAGGACCTCGGCGTTCTCGCCCAGGTAGCCGCGGAAGCCCCCCGAGCTGGAGCCGGACGACGCGGCGACGACGGCGGACGCGATCGCGGCGAAGACGACGAACACGGAGACCCCGAAGCCCGTCGCGGCCAACCAGCCGAGGAGGCCGGCGCCGGGGCGGATGCCGGAGAACTCCTGCTTCTGCTCCGTGAGCAGCTCGCGGCGCAGGGCCACGGGGTCCGCGGTCTCGGCCACCAACGGGTACGCCTGCGAGCCGGTGGCCGGACCGGCGCCCCCCGGACGACCGGCCACACGGCCGTCGTCGGTGCGCCAGGAGGAGGTGGGGGCGCCGTCGCCGCGGCCGGGTGCCGCCACGGGGGCGACCACGGTCGGCGAGTCGTCGCGTCGGTCGCCGTCGTCCGCGGCGTCGCCGTCGACGCGCGAGCCGTCCTCGCCCGGCGCACGGTGGGCCTCGGCGGCGCGGAGGGCGTCGTCGTCGTGGAGGGGACGGCCCGAGTCGTCCTGGGGCGAGGCGGACCAGGCACGCGACGCGGGGGGCGTCGGGGCGACGACGGGCGGGACGACGCGGGCCTCGTCGTCACGACCGTCCGGGTCGTCCGCACGGGCGGTGGTGGTGTCGGCGTCGTCGCGGGGTGCGGGCTCGACGCGGTCGTGGAGGACCTCGGTGTCGGCGTGGTCGGACGACGCACGCTCGTCGGAGGTCGAGAGGTGCTCGTCGCCGGTCGAGGACTCAGGCGTCGTCGTCGCGGCCGGTGCCGCGAACGCGCCGTCGCCGGCACGGATGTCGTCGTCGTCGCCTGAACGGTCGACGTCGGCCGAGTCCGTGTCGCTCGACCGGCCAGCGGGGGCGTCGCCGAACGCGACGGCAGGCGGCGCGGCCGGGTCCGTCGACGAGTCAGGAGACGTGGTCGACGTGTCGTCGGCACGACGGCCGGCGGCGTCGTCGCGGTCGTCGGCACCTGAGTCCTCGACACGGTCCTCGGGTGCGACGGCAGGCTCGGCGGGTCCGTCGGACGCGGCGGGCGAGCCGAAGTCGACGGCGGGTCGATCGGCGGCCGGGGCGCCGAAGTCGACGGCGGGGCCGTCGGCGGCACGGCGATCGTCGGTGTCGGCGTCCGAGTCGTGGTCGTCGCGGGTCAGCGGTGCGTCGTCGAGCGGGTCGCGGGCGGGCTCGCGCGGGGCGCGGTCGCGGGCGTCGCCCTCGTCGGCGCGGTCTCTCGGGGTGTTCGCGTCGGTCATGGCAGCTCCTCGTGATCGTGGCCTCGCGACGCCCCAGGGGCACGTCGCCGGTGCTCCGTGACCCCGGGTGTCGCCTGTGGTCTTCCTGAACGGTACGCCCGACAGCCGCGTCAGGGCTGGACCCCTCGCCTGCCGAGCGGAGACCCGTGGCCGCGCGTCGCTGCGCGCCGTCGACCGCGTGCTCCGGACGGGCCGGTAGCGTGGTGGGGCACGCCGCCCGCGACGAGCGGACCCGGCGAGACGCGACGACGAGACAGACGAGGACGTCCCATGACCGACACAGCCACCACCGCCGGCGCCCCCGACGCCGCCCCGTCCGGCTCCGCCGCCACGGGCGCGACCACGACCGGCTCGACCGCGACCGGCCGCTCGAAGCCGCCGGCCGACATCGCCCGCTCGTGGCTGCTCGTGCCCGGCACGGCCCCCGAGCGCTTCGACCAGGCCGCGCGCTCCCGCGCCGACCAGATCGTGCTCGACATCGAGGACGCCGTCGACCCGGCCCGCAAGCCCGCCGCCCGCGACGACGTGGTCGCCTGGCTCACGGCCGGCGGCAGCGCCTGGGTCAGGATCAACGACCGCTCGACCGACTTCTGGTCGGACGACGTCGACGCCCTCCTCGGCCTGCCGGGCCTCCAGGGCGTCATGCTCGCCAAGACCGAGGCGCCCGAGCACGTCACCGAGACGTTCGACCGGCTGGGAGGCGCGGTGCGGGTCCTCGCACTGGTCGAGTCCGCGCTGGGCATCGAGGAGAGCCCCTCGATCGCCAAGGCGCGCGGCGCGTTCCGCCTGGCCTTCGGCAGCGGCGACTACCGCCGCGACACGGGCACCAGCGCCGACGACCTCGCCATGGCCTACCCCCGCTCCCGCCTGGTCGTCGCGAGCCGCATCGGCGGCCTGCCCGGCCCGATCGACGGCCCCACCGTCGGCAGCAGCCACCCCGTGCTCCGTGAGCAGGCGGGCGTCGCCGTCGCCCTCGGCCTGACGGGCAAGCTCTGCCTCGACGTCGAGCAGCTGCCCGTCATCAACGAGGTCATCAGCCCCACGCCGTCCGACGTCGCCTGGGCCCAGGACTTCCTGGCCGACTTCGAGGGCCGCGGCCGCGTCATCCGCGACGGCAGCGACCTGCCCCGTCTCGGCCGCGCGCAGAAGATCGAGAAGCTCGCCACGGCGTTCGGCGTCGCACCGGCCAGCTAACCGCCCGACCGGCCGACTGGTCGAGAGCAGGGCCGAGGAGGCGCACCCCCACCGGGTGCGCCTCCTTCTTTTCGCCGACTCTTGACAAGCGATAGTCAGCGACATATCTTTGACACATCGCGACAACCACCGCGACACAGACTTGAAATCGAGAGGACGTTCCCCATGGGCAACGCACACCACCACCTGAATCCCGACCACCCTGACCACTCGGACCACCGCGACCAGCACGACCGCTTCGCCGGCGGCGGCCGCTTCGGCCGCCCCTTCGCCCGCGGCGGCCGACCCGGCGGCGCCGGCTTCGGCCCCGGGGGCCCCGGCCCCTTCGGCGGCTTCCCCGGGTTCCCCGGCTTCGGCCCCGGCGGCCACCGCGGCGGCCGCGGCCGAGCCCGCAAGGGCGACGTCCGCCTCGCGGTCCTGTCGTTGCTCGCCGACGCCCCGTCGAACGGCTACGGCCTGATCAAGGCCATAGCCGAGCGCACCGACGGCGTCTGGAAGCCGAGCCCTGGCTCGGTCTACCCCACGCTGCAGCAGCTCGTCGACGAAGAGCTCATCGTCGCGGGCGACGAGGCCGCCAAGGGCGAGTACTCGCTCACCGAGGCCGGCCGCACCTACGTGGCCGAGCACGCGGACGCCGTCGAGGCGGCCTGGGCCGCCACGACCGGGGACGAGGCCTCGGACGAGTTCCGCGAGAGCCTCGGCAAGCTCTTCGGCGTCGTGCAGCAGTTCCGCTCGGGCGTGACTGACGCGCAGCGCGCGGCGGCCACCGCCAAGCTCGACGAGACGCGGCGCGCGCTCTACGCGATCCTCGCCGACTGACGTCTGACGGGTCCCGTCCAGGAGGCGCGGTGCAGGCACGCCTGCACCGCGCCTCCTTCGCGTGCCCGGCCGCGACGGCTCGGCGCCCGGCCCGCGTGTCTCGCCCGTCCCGCACACGCCAGGCGCGTACCCCGTCGTCACGGTCACCTCTCGGCCGATCGGCGGGCGCTCCCCGGCCGGGTCGCTAGCATCCCCCCGACGACAGGGGGCCGCATGACGACGTTCGGCATCGAGGAGGAGTTCATCCTGGTCGACCCCGTGACCCTGACGCCGACCGACGTCGCCGCCTCCGTGCACGCCGAGCTGCTCGGCTCGGCCCACGAGTCGAAGTTCGTCAGCCACGAGTTCCTGGCGTCGCAGATCGAGCGGTCGAGCCCCGTCTTCACGCAGATGGACCAGGCCGAGGCGGACCTCATGACCTTCCGCACGCGGCTCGCCGCCCAGGCCCGCAGGCGCGGCGTCGTCGCGGCCGCGGTCGGCACGCCCTTCATGTGCAGCGGCTGGCCGGCGGTGACCGACACCGAGCGGTACCACCGTGTCGAGGAGGAGTTCCGCGGCCTCGTCACCGACCACCTCATCAACGGGACGCACGTCCACGTCGGCGTGCCGTCGCGGGACGTCGGCGTGGCCGTGCTGAACCGGGTGCGCACCTGGCTGCCGACGCTGCTCGCCCTCACCGGCAACTCGCCGTACTGGCACGGCGCCGACACCGGCTTCGCGAGCTGGCGCGCGATGCACATGCGGCGCTGGTCGACCGGCGGCTGCCCGCCTCCCTTCGAGGACGCGGCCGACTACGACCGGCGGATCCGTCGGCTCGTCGGCGTCGGCGGCACCTACGACACGCGCACGATCTGGTGGAACGCCCGGCTCGCCGAGGACCACCCCACCGTCGAGGTCAGGGTCGCCGACGCCCAGCTCGACACGGGCGGGGCCCTGCTCGCCGCGACCCTGGTGCGCGCCCTCGTCGACACGGCCCGCGAGGAGGCCGAGGCGGACGTCGCCCCGCTCGAGGTCGAGCCCGAGCTGCTCGACGCGGGCCTCTGGCACGCCGCGCGCGACGGGCTCGGCGGCGAGCTGCTCGACCCCGTCGCCGGGGAGCTTCGCGGATCCCGCGAGGTGCTGCACCGCCTCCTCGTGCACGTCGGCGACGCGCTCGACGCGTCGGGCGACCACGAGCGGACACGTGCCCTGCTCGACCGCGTCACGACCGACGGCACGGGCGCCGAGCGGCAGCGGGCGGCCGTGCGGCGCGGCGGCCCCGCCGAGCTGAGCCGGCTCTGCGAGACGGCGCTCGTCGCCCGCGCCTGAGCCGAGGCGGCTCGGGGGCACGGACCGGTGTCGGAGGTGCGGTGCACGATGGACCCAGACCACCGACCGAGCACCAGGAGGCGCGGATGACGATCGCAGACGACCAGCCGGAGGCGTCGGCCGCCCTCGGGTACGACCCCGGGTTCCTCGCCGTGCAGGTGCCGCTGCCCCGCCCCGGCCCGCGTGCCGTGCGCGAGCTGCCCTACGCGCACTTCACCGTGCTGCTCGACCCGCGCCGGCGCCTCGCGTCCCTGACCGCGGTGAACGTCGACGGGTCCTCGCTCGTCGACCTCGAACGGGGCGACGACTGGCACCTCGACGAGCGCGTCGCCGCTGACGAGCAGTGCGGGCCCGAGGTCTACGCCCGCAACGACCTCGACCGCGGCCACCTCGTGCGACGCCGTGACCCGGTCTGGGGCACGCCGGCGGTCGCGTCGCGCGCGAACCTCGACACGTTCACCTACACGAACGCGGCCCCGCAGGCGGGCGACTTCAACCAGTCGTCCGAGCTCTGGCTCGGCCTGGAAGACCTGGTCCTCGAGTACGCGGCCGTGCACCAGCAGCGCCTCAGCGTGCTGACCGGTCCGGTGCTGCACCCCGACGACCCGACCTACCGGGGCGTCCAGCTGCCGCTCCGCTTCTGGAAGATCGCGGCCTGGGCGACACGCGACGGCTCCGCGCTGCGGACCTCCGGCTACCTGCTCGACCAGTCGCCCCAGCTGGACGACGCCGACCTCGGGCGGGCGACCGCACGGGCCGGCGACGAGGGCGAGCTGCCCCCGCTCGGGCCGTACCGCACCTTCCAGGTGCCGGTGCGCGACATCGCCGCGCTGACCGGGCTCGAGCTCGCGCAGCTGGCCGAGGCCGACTCCCTGCAGGTCGTCCCGACGGTCCGGCCGCCCTCGGGGCTCCCCGAGGGGTGGGTGCCGCTCGACTCGCCCGACCAACTGACGTTCTAGCGGGGCACGCCGGGTCGGGTCGGGTCTCGGCCCGGTTCGGCCGGGCCCGGACCGGTCGACTCGGCTCGGCCGGAGGTCGGCGTGGCAGGATCCGTCCTCGTGCCTGCCGACCCTGCCGCCCGTGACGCCCCCGACGCCCGGGGCCCACGACCACTCGCCGACGATCCCGCGACGGTCCTGACCGTCCGGCGCGAGCACGACGTCGTTCCGGAGCGGGCGACCCCTTGGCGCGACGTGGTGGCGGAGTTCGACGTGCCGGACGACGCGAGGGCGTCGGCCGACCTCGTCCGCCCCCTGCTCGACGACCCCGAGCTCCACTGGTCGCCCGGCCTGCGACGAGGCGTGCTGGCGCTGCTCCCCCGCAGCACCGCGATGGTGCGCGTCGTGCTGTCGTGGGAGTGGTCCGTCGAGGCTGCCGACTTCTCGGTGCACTCGCTCGAGCCGGAGCCCTTCTCGTCCGACGACCTGGTCGTCCTCGAGGGGTGGCTCCGCGATGCGGCGCGACGCCTCGCGACCGAGAGCGATGCGATCGAGGTCGCGGTGACCCGGGTGGTCGACGACGTCGTGTCGGGGCTCGACCGGAGCGCACCTCCTCGATCCACCTCGACGCCGGCGGACGACGACGTCGTCAACGATCCGGACGGCGCCACCGGGCACACGACCGGCACGGCGGTCCTCGGCACCCGCGTCGCCGGGCCCGACACGGAGTCCGGTCACGGACGGGTCGACGTCCGCCTGCCCGACCCCGGCGACCCCGGCCACGAGGTCCTCGTCGACGTCTCGACGGACCGCCTGCTCGGGCACCGGACCACGCTCGCCGACGAGGGCGGCCCCTGGGCGTTCCGCTACGTCGTGGTAGGCGAAGTCGAGACCGGTCCGGCCGAGGGGCCGGCCGACGTCGTCCCGGCCGACCTGGTCCACTGGCACGACCAGCACATCCAGCGGCAGATGCTCGCCGACGACGCCCGGCAGGCGCTCGTGCACCTGCTGACCGGACTCGACGCGCCGGCGTCGGTGGGCTACGGCGGCTGACCGGCCGGGGGGGCTCGAGACACGCTCGGGACAGACCTGCCGGGCACGGGGACGGGGTCTACGGCCGCCAGTCGACGATGGCGACGAAGCGGCTGCCCACGCCGGTCACCTCGCTGCGCGCCGTGCCCTGTTCGGGCTCGGGCAGCTCGTCGACACCGTGGTCGTCGCAGCTGAGGTGCGTCCACGAGGGCCACCACTTCTTCGGCCGGGCGGCCTCGTGGTAGCCGCACACGACGCAGGCGAGATCGACCCAGACGGGCTTGCCCGTGCGGTTGGCCCGGGACTGCAGCAGCCACGCGGGCGGTGACTTCTCGAGCGCGAGCAGCTCGTCGAGCGTCAGCCTCGCGGGGATGCCGTGCCGCACCGCCATCTCGAGCGGGATGTCGAGCTGCAGGGCAGCGTCTCGTCGCGTGATCATCGCGCCCAGCCTAGAGGGCGACCAGCACCTTCTCGAAGCAGATCGAGTTCGGGAGCGCCTCGACGTAGGGCTCGTAGGTCGGGATCGGCCGGTAGCCGACACGCTCGTAGAGGCGGACGGCCTCAGGCTGGCGGTCGCCCGTCTGCAGGATGAGCCGCGGCGCCCCGGCGGCCCGGGCGACGGCCTCGACCTCGGCCATCAGCACCCGGCCGAGGCCACGGCCGCGCTCGGTCGAGTCGACGATGACGCGCTTGACCTCCCACTCCCCGTCGAGGTCGCGCAGCACGGCGTGCGCCACGGCACGGCCGACGTCGTCGGTGACGAGCACGGTCGCGTGGACCTGCTCGGGGTGCACGCGCAGGGCGTCGTCGCGAGCGGCCGTGACCGCCGGGTCCTCCACGACGCCGGGGTCGGAGTAGCGCTCGTTCATCTCGGCGTCCATGCGTGCCCGGAGCTCGAGGGCCCGGGGGTCGTCCCACGCGACGTGCTGCACGTGCAGCGCCGCCCCGGACGAGGCGGCGGGGACGCATGGCTCGAGGGGTGGGTGTCGAGGAGAGACCTGGGCAGGAGGAGCGGTGTTCGTCACCGCGACATCCTGCCATCCCTGCCCGGACGCTCCCTGCACGCTGTGCACGTCGCGCCGGAGCCGGGGCTGGTCAGCCTGGGCCTGTGAGCCGGGGCCCGCTACCGCAGGCTGACGCCCCGGGCGGCCATGAACGGCACCGGGTCGGTCGAGGCGCCGTTGACGCGCGTCTCGAAGTGCAGGTGGCAGCCGGTCGAGTTGCCGGTGGAGCCGACGAGGGCGATGAGCTGGCCGGCGACGACGGACTGGCCGTTGCGCACCTTGATGCCGCCGTTGACGATGTGGCCGTAGGCCGTGCTGAGGCCGCCGCTGTGGGCGATCCGCACGTAGTTGCCGTAGCCGCCGTAGGCACCGGCGTAGTTGACCGTGCCGGAGGCCGCCGCGTAGATCGGCGTGGAGCAGCCGGGCGCGAGGTCGACGCCGTCGTGCAGCTTCCACTGGCCCGAAACGGGGTTGACGCGGTAGCCGTAGCCGCTCGAGATGCCGCCGCCGCTGGGGCGGACCCAGCCGGAGCCGGATCCCGACCCGCCGCCTCCGCCGGACGACACCGGGGGCGCCGCCGGAGCAGGGGCAGGGGCGCCGGCGCTCGGGGCAGGACGCGCGGCGGCCGCCGCAGCAGCCGCGGCCGCGGCGGCGGCACGCTGCTGACGCAGCTCCTCCGCCTGGCGGGCGGCCTCGGCGGCTCGGGCGGCCTGCTCGGCGGCGACGCGCTGACGCTCCGCCTCGACACCGGCCTCGTACTGTTCCTGCGTCTGTGCGGTCGTGTCCTGCAGCACGGTCAGCTGGGCCTGGAGGCGCGACTCGTTCTCCTGCTGAGCGGTCACCGCGGCCGTGGCGGCGTCGGCCGCGGCCTGCGCCTCGTCCATCGAGACCTGCGCCGTGTCACGGAGGCCGACCAGCGCCTGCTTCGCGACCGCGGCCTGGTCGCCGAGCGACTGGGCCACGTTGCGGTCGGAGACGGCCTGCTCACGGATGCCGTCGGCCTGCTCGGTGATCTTGCTCATGGCGCCGAGGCGGTAGAGCAGGTCGTCGGCGGCCTCGCCGTCGCCGACCAGCTGCGTCGAGACGTCGCCGCCGCCGGTGCGGGCGAGCTGGGCCGAGACCTGGCCGGCTCGCTTCTCGCTCTCGTCCGCGATCGCGTTCTTCTCGTCGACCTGCGCCTGCAGCTCGGCGAGCTTCGCGGCGCCCTGGTCGGCGAGGTCCTGAGCGGCCTGGAACGCTGCGCCCAGGCGCTCGGCCTCGGCCTGCGCGTTCACCGCGTCGGACTGCAGCTGGTCGAGCAGGCCCTGCAGCTCGGAGATCTGTGCCTGTTTGGACGACTCGTTCGCCTGGGCAGCCTTGACGTCGTCCCAGGTCGGGTAGGTCGCCGCGCGTGCGGGCGAGCCCCCGACCACGACACCGGCGACCACGAAGACGAGCGCGAGGAGCAACGTCGAGACGACGGCGAACGCGCTGCGCGAACGCAGGGCCGGCAGGAGCGGTGCAGGCAGCGGAGAACTCACGTGGTCGTGTCCTGACTCGAGGGGGCGACCTGCGTCGAGCTGCCTGTCGGCAGCTCGTCACCGAGGTCGGATGCGTGACCACCCTACGGCGGAAGAGGGCGAGGGTAAACCCGAGGTAGAAGGTTCAGGTGTCACCCGACGACCCCCAGAGCTGGGGCCACACGACTTCACTCGAGTCACACGAGTCACATCGACCCCGTGATCTGTCCCCCGATCCGGGCGCAGCGAGCGTGGCCGGTCAGCCGGTCGACCCGTCGCGCGGATCGCAGGTCAGACGGCCTCACCGGTCGGGTCGCTCGCGGCCGGGTCGTCGAGCAGGGCGCCGCCGACGGGCTCGCCGGCCCACTCGACGAGCGCCCACCCCTCGTCGAGCGACCCCTCGAGCACGACCACGCCGGTGTTCGCGAGCTGGTGGGCGCGCACGAACGCGGCGTCGGCGTTGGAGGCACGTCGCCCCGCCCAGCCGCGGATGGCGGCCCCGTGGCTGACGACGCCGACCACGTCGTGGCCAGCGGCGCAGGCCTCGTCGACCGCGCCGTCGAAGCGGGCGAAGAACGCGTGGCCGTCCTCGGCGCCGGGGACGCGGGCGTCGAGGTCGCCGTCGACCCAGCGCAGCACGGTGCCGAGGTAGGTCGACACGGCCTCCTGGTCGGAGCGGAGCTCGAGCTCGCCCGCCTCGACCTCGCGGAGGCCGTCACGGACGGTCGGCACGAGGCCGAGGGAGGCGGCGAGCGGCGCGGCGGTCAGCTGCGTCCGCAGCATGGTGCTGGTCGACATCGCGCCGATGCCCGCCGCTGCGAGCGCCTCGGGCAGCGCGGCGGCCTGCTCGAGGCCGAGGTCGGTGAGGCCCGGGCCGGGCACGGTCGTGCCGAGCTCGCCGCGGATGTTGTCGGGGGTCTGACCGTGTCTGATGAGGTAGAGGCGCATGGCTCACCACCCTACGGACGGCCACCGACGCCATGGACACCGACCAGGGCCAGGGCCAGGGGTCAGCCTGCGAGCACGCCGTCGGCACGGGGGCGGGTGGCCCGCACGAGCGCGGCCGAGCGCTCGTCGGGCCCGGTCGCCCAGGCGAGCGCCGCCTCGTCGGCCATGCCGTGCCGCACGTGCCGCGCGACGAGCCGCCGCAGCCTCTCGGGCTGCGGCACTTCCACCCACCAGACGAGGTCGAGCTCGGCGCGGGCGCTCCGCCACGGCTCGTCGTCGACGAGCAGGTAGTTGCCCTCCACGACGACGACCTCGACGTCGGGGGCGACCTCGATCGAACCGGCCACCGCCTCCTCGAGGCCCCTGACGTAGTCGGGCGCCCAGACCGTCTCGCCGAGCTCGACCCGTCGGATGCGACGGAGGAGGGCGAGCCAGCCCGTGCCGTCGAACGTGTCGATCGCGCCCTTGCGATCGAGCCGGCCCAGGCGGGCGAGGGTCGCGCCGGCGAGGTGGAAGCCGTCCATCGGGACGACGACGGCCGGGGTGCCCGCCGCGACCAGCACATCGACGAGCAGCGTCGCGGTCGTGCTCTTGCCGCTGCCCGGCTCGCCCGCGAGTCCGACCACGACGCGACGGCCCGTCCGGGCCCGGAGGCCGACGAGGCTCGCGACGGCGTCGTCCACGCCGAGCGGCTCAGGACCCGGGGCTGGCACGTCGGCTGGCGACGTCACGACCGGCGAGCTCGGCTCAGGCGCCGGGCGTGGGCGTCGCGCGCCGCGCCGAGATCGCCTTGCGGAGCACCGTGATGAGGATGGGCAGCACCGAGACGAGCACGATCACGATCGCCCAGACGTCGATGTGGTCGGCGATGATCGGCACCCCGCCGAGGAGCGAGCCGAGCACCGTGAGGCCCACGGCCCAGAGGAACGCGCCGATGACGTTGAAGGCGAGGAACGCCGGGTAGCGGTAGCCCGCCGTGCCCGCGGCGAGCGGCACGTAGGTGCGCACGATGGGCACGAAGCGGCCGAGGATGAGCGAGAGGCCGCCGTACTTGGCGAAGAACGCCTCGGCCTTGGCGAGGTGGGCCGTCTTCAGCACACGCGCGTCGGGTGTGAACCAGCGCCGGCCGAAGCGGTTGCCGAGGAAGTACCCCACCTGGTCGCCGAGGAACGCGGCGGCGAAGGCGCAGAGGGCGATCAGCCAGACCGGCAGCTCGAGGGCCTCGTGCAGCAGCCCGGCCGTGAACAGCAACGAGTCGCCCGGCAGGAACGGGAACAGCACGCCCGACTCGATGAACACCATCAGCGAGATGCCCGCGAGCGCCCAGGGGCCGAGCGCCGGCAGCAGCGCCTCGGGGTCGAAGAGCAGGAAGCCGCCGGAGGCGAGGGGCAGGGAGGCGAGGAGGGTGGCTGTCGTCACCGGGCGAGTGTAACGACAGCGCGCTCGGGGGTGCCTCCTCCCCCGGTGGTCGCAGGCCGGGGTCGCCGGGTGTCGTCCGGTCGGCGGATGTCGGCGGCGGTGACCCTCTCCTAGTCTCGACGCAGGTCGGCAGCCCCCGCACGCGACGATGCGTGCCCGGGGCGACGACACCCGCACGACGACGAGAGGCACCCCCATGATCGAAGCTCGATCACTCACGAAGAGATACGGCTCGAAGGTGGCGCTCGACGACGTCAGCTTCACCGTGCGACCCGGCGTCGTCACGGGGTTCCTCGGCCCCAACGGCGCGGGCAAGTCGACCACCATGCGCATGATCGTCGGGCTCGACCGGCCAACCTCGGGCTCGGTGAAGGTCAACGGCCGCCCCTACGCCGACCACCGCGCGCCGCTCCGCGAGGTCGGCGTGCTGCTCGACGCGAAGGCCGTCCACAGCGGTCGCAGCGCCCACGACCACCTCCTCGCGATGGCCGCCACGCACGGCATCGGCAAGGCCCGCGTCCGCGAGGTCATCGCCCTGACCGGCCTCGAGTCCGTCGCGAAGAAGCGCGTCGGCGGCTTCTCGCTCGGCATGGGCCAGCGCCTCGGCATCGCCGCCGCGTTGCTCGGCGACCCGGCGACCCTGATCTTCGACGAGCCCGTCAACGGCCTCGACCCCGAGGGCGTGGTGTGGGTGCGGACGCTCGCCCGCCACCTCGCCAGCGAGGGCCGCACCGTCTTCCTCTCGTCGCACCTGATGAGCGAGATGGCGCAGACCGCCGACCACCTCATCGTCCTCGGCCGCGGCCGTGTCCTGGCCGACGCCCCCGTCAGCAGCGTCATCGCCCAGGCCTCGGGCGACGGCGTGCGCGTGCGCAGCCCGCACCTCGCCCAGCTGTCCGACCTGCTCCGCAGCCGCACCGAGGTCGTCGTGACGACGACCGAGGACGGCGCGCTCGACCTCCGGGGCGTCACCGCCGCTCAGGTCGGCGAGGCAGCAGCCGCCCAGGGCATCGTGCTGCACGAGCTCACCCCGCTGGTCCGATCGCTGGAGGAGGCCTACATGACCCTCACCCAGGACTCGGTCGAGTACCACGCAGGAGGCACAGCCCACGCAGGAGGCGCCCCCGCGGCCGCCGACGCCGCATCCGCCACGACGTCGGGAGCGACGCGATGACCACGACCACCACGCCCCGCCCGACGGCCCACGCCCACACGGCGGGCTCGGGGGTCTCGTTCGCCCACGTGCTCCGCTCGGAGTGGATCAAGCTCCGCAGCCTCCGCTCGACCGCCTGGTGCTTCGCGGTGATCGTGGTGCTGCTGATCGGCTTCGCCCTGCTGTTCGGCGCCTTCGCGTCCGGCTTCGAGGGGGCACCGGCCACCGACGAGCAGCAGCAGTCGCTCGCCGTCAGCGTCGCCACGATCGGCGTGCCGTTCGCACAGCTCGTCGCCGCGGTGCTCGGCGCCCTCGTCATCACCGGCGAGTACGGCACAGGCATGGTCCGCTCCACCTTCGCGGCCGTCCCCCGCCGCACGGCGGCGCTCGTCGCCAAGGTCCTGCTCATCGGCGTCACGACCTTCGTCGTGTCGGCCCTCGCGCTGGCCGTCGCGCTGCTCGTGTCCACGCCGCTGCTCTCGAGCTCGGGCGTCGACACCGACCTCGCCGACGGTCGCATCTGGCTGTCGATGCTCGGCGGCGCCGCGACCATCGGCTTCATCGCCATGATCGCCTTCGGTCTCGGCGCGATCATCCGCAACGGGGCCGGCGCGATCGCCTCGGCGATCGGCATCGTCTTCGTGCTGCCGATCATCTTCTCGATCGGCCAGGCGCTGATCGCGAAGTCGTGGATCTACTCGCTCTACGAGTTCATCCCGCCGCAGGCCGCGACGCGCGTCTACGACTACCCGGTCGACGGGCAGTCGCTCACCGCGCTGCCGGGCCTCGACGGCTCGCTCGTGCTCGAGCCGTGGCAGGCGCTGCTCGTGCTGGTCGGCTGGGTCGTGGTGCTGTTCGCGATCGCGCTCGCCCTCGTGAAGCGACGCGACGTCTAGTCCGCAGCCGCGCCTCCTCGACGGCAGGGGCCGACGCGACCACCCGGTCGCGTCGGCCCCTCGCCTCGTGCCCGCCTGTCGTCAGTTCGGCCGGCTGCTCGGCCGGCTGCTCTGCCGTCCGGCCCCTGCCGTTCACCTCAGATCGGGAATGAACGACGCCTGTCGCGCGCTGCACCGGTGTCTCGACGGCGAGACACCGCCCCCGCGACCCGCCAGCCCCCCAGGGAGATCACATGACGAGCGACACCGCCGCGTCCACCGCCGCCGACACCGGCTCGGTCGGCGCGACCCCCGACGGGGACGACGCAGGCCTCGCGGCTCGCAACAAGCTCGTCATCGGCCTGCTGCTCGTCAGCGCCTTCGTCGTCATCCTCAACGAGACGATCATGGGCGTGGCCCTGCCGAGCCTCACCCGTGACCTCGACATCACCGTGACCGCCGGCCAGTGGCTGACGACCGGCTTCATGCTGACGATGGCGGTCGTCATCCCGATCACCGGGTTCCTGCTGCAGCGGTTCAACACGCGCCCGGTCTTCATCACCGCGATGAGCCTGTTCAGCCTCGGCACCGCCATCTCGGCGATCGCGCCCGGCTTCGGCGTGCTGCTGCTCGGCCGTGTCGTGCAGGCGTCCGGCACGGCGATCATGATGCCGCTGCTGATGACCACCGTGCTCACGCTCGTGCCCGCGGCGACCCGCGGCCGCACCATGGGCAACATCTCGATCGTCATCTCGGTGGCCCCGGCCATCGGGCCGACCATCTCGGGCCTCATCCTCAGCGTCTTCGAGTGGCGCTTCATGTTCATCCTCGTGCTGCCCATCGCGCTGGGCGCCCTCGCCCTCGGCGCCGCGCGCGTCAAGAACGTCACCACCCCCCGCGCGGTGCCGCTCGACGTCTTCTCGGTGATCCTGTCCGCCTTCGCGTTCGGCGGCATCGTGTTCGGGCTCAGCTCGATCGGTGAGGGCGCCGAGGCGGCCGTTCCGGCGTGGCTGCCGATCGGCGTCGGGGTCGTCGCCCTGCTCGCGTTCGTCCTGCGCCAGCGCGCGCTCCAGCGTGACGACAAGGCGCTGCTCGACCTCCGCACCTTCCTGTCGCGCACCTTCACCACGTCGGTCCTCGTGCTCGGCGTCGGCATGATCGCCCTCTTCGGCACCTTGATCGTGCTGCCGATCTACCTGCAGAACGTCCACGGCCTCGACCCGCTGGCGACCGGACTGCTCCTGCTGCCCGGCGGCCTGCTGCAGGGCGTGCTCTCGCCGATCGTCGGCCGGATCTTCGACAAGCACGGCCCGACCGTGCTGCTCGTGCCCGGCACGATGCTCGTCAGCGCGGTGCTGTGGTTCCTCTCGACGGTGTCCGAGTCGACGCCCATCCCGATGGTGCTCGGCGCGCACGTCGCCCTCAGCGTCGGCCTCGCGCTGATGTTCACGCCGCTCTTCACGTCGGGCCTCGGCTCGCTGCCCGGCCGTCTCTACTCGCACGGCTCGGCGATCGTCGGCACGGTGCAGCAGGTCGCGGGCGCCGCCGGCACCGCCGTGTTCGTGACCGTCATGACGCTGGCCACCGTGTCCGCGGCGAGCGGCGGGGCCGGCGACATCGCCGCCGCGAGCGCCGGCGTCCGTGCCGCGTTCCTGGTGGGCGCGATCATCTCGCTCTTCGCCGTGGTCGGGGCGTTCTTCGTCCGTCGTCCCCCGGTGACCGAGGGCGCCGAGCCGATCGTGGCGCACTAGCCGCACCTCCCCCACGACCGCCCTCCCCGACCACCGGGGAGGGCGGTCGTGCGTCCGGCGCCGGGAGTACCGTCGCCGGTGTTCATGCACCCTCTGCACGGATGCACATCGCGCACAGGGGAGACCACCATGAGCAGCTCGTCGTCGACCACGGCCCGAGGAGGCGGCGGCAGCGTCCGCAGCCTGGTCCCGGCCCGCATGGACCGCCTCCCGTGGACCAAGTTCCACTGGACGATCGTCGTCGGGCTCGGCTTCTCGTGGGTGCTGGACGGCCTCGAGATCCAGATCGTCGCCTCCGCCGGGTTCCAGGCCGACCTCGGCCTGACCGCCGCGCAGGTCGGCTACCTCGGCACGATCTACCTGCTCGGGCAGGTGGCGGGCGCCCTGGTCTTCGGCCGGCTGAGCGACACGCTCGGCCGCAAGAAGCTCTTCATCCTCACGCTGGCCATCTACCTCGTCGCCAGCGGCCTGGCCGGGCTGTCACCGAACTTCGCGTTCCTGGCGGTGTTCCGGTTCATCGCCGGGATGGGCATCGGCGGCGAGTACGCCGCGATCAACTCGGCCATCGACGAGATCATCCCCTCGCGCTACCGCGGACGCGTCGACATCGCGATCAACGGCACCTACTGGGGCGGCGCCGCCCTCGGCTCGGCCGCCAACCTCTTCCTGCTGAACACCGACTACTTCGCCGAGAACGTCGGCTGGCGGATCGGCTTCTTCATCGGCCCGGTGCTCGGCCTGATCATCATCTACCTGCGCCGGCACATCCCCGAGAGCCCCCGCTGGCTGATGACCCACGGCCGCGAGGAGGAGGCGGAGGCGACGGTCACCGACATCGAGCACCGCGTCGAGGCGGAGGGCCGCACCCTGGAGCCGGTCAGCGACGACCAGGCGCTCGAGGTGACCGACCAGGGCCGCATCCCCTTCAGCGTCATCTTCCGCACCCTGGTCAAGGACTACCCGAAGCGCACCCTCGTCGCTGCGACGATGATGATCACGCAGTCGTTCCTCTACAACGCGATCTTCTTCACCTACGCGCTGGTGCTGCAGAACTTCTACGGCACCGACCCGGCGTCGACGCAGTACTTCTTCTTCCCGTTCGCCATCGGCAACCTGCTCGGGCCACTGCTGCTCGGCCACCTCTTCGACACGTGGGGCCGCCGCCAGATGATCTTCCTGACCTACGGGGTCTCGGCGGTCGTCCTCGCCGTGTCGGCCGTGCTGTTCCACATGGACGTCCTGAGCGCGACGACCCAGACCGTGTTCTGGTGCGTGTCGTTCTTCTTCGCGTCGGCGGGCGCCTCCTCGGCCTACCTCACGGTTAGCGAGATCTTCCCGCTCGAGCTGCGCGGCCAGGTGATCGGCTACTTCTTCGCCCTCGGCCAGATCGCCGGCGCGGTCGCCCCGACGCTCTACGGCTCGCTGATCGGCGACGGCACCGACCGCGGGCCGCTGACGGCGGGGTACTTCCTCGGCGCGGGCATCATGCTCGTGGGAGGCGTGGTCGCGTTCGTCTTCGGGGTGTCGGCCGAGCGGAAGTCGCTCGAGTCGATCACGAGCCCGCTGTCGGTCGTGCCGCCGGGCAAGGGCGGCGGCACCGGGAAGTCGTAGCGGGCGAGACCTGACCTGCCGGGCCGCGCCCTCGGACACGGGCCGTCAGGACACCGCCGTCAGGGGGCGGGCTCCGGCACGCTGATCACGGGCGGCACCGCCGCGAGGTCGGGCAGCAGGCCGATGTCGACGAGCACCACGTCGCCGGCGAGCGCGGCGGCGGGCTCGATCAGGAGCCCGGCCTTGTGGGCGCCGAAGGTGACGGTCAGGGCCGCGGGCAGCACGGTCGGGTCGGGCACGGCACCGTCGTCGGGGCCGATGCCGCTCGGCACGTCGACCGCGACGACGGGCGGGCCGTCCGCGGTCGTGACCCAGGGCAGCAGCGCCGCGACGACGTCACGAGCCGTGCCTCGCAGGGCCGGGTCGGTGCTCGTGCCGGTGCCGAGCACGCCGTCGAGGAGGACGGCCGCGCCCGACTCCCGGAGCCGGGCGCCCGCCTCCTCGACGGTCGACCACCGGGCCGCGTCGTCGACGACGGCACCGGAGGCGCGGGCCGCGACCAGCGCCTCCTCGTGCAGCCGGCTGCCGGTCGGGACGACCGTGACGGCGCATCCCGCGTCGGCCAGTGCGGCACCCGCGAGGAGCGCGTCGCCGCCGTTGCTGCCGCTGCCGACGAGCAGCACGACGGGCGCGGGCCACCGGTCCCGGGCCCGCAGCAGCCCCTCCACCTCGTGCGCGAGCCCTGCGCTCGCCCGCTGCATCAGCGGCTCGCCCGCGTCGAGGTGCGGCTGCTCGGCCGCCTTCACCTGTGCGGCAGTCCACCCGTCGATCATCGCTCCATCGTGCCCGCGCGCCGCCCACGCCGCCCGCCCAGCCGCCCGGCCGCCCCGCCGACCCGACCGCGCCGGCGGCGGGCGTTCCGGGTCGAGGGCGGGTTGCGGGCTACCCGCCCTCGAGCCTGAACACCCGCCCTCGACGGATGCGGCGGCGGATCACCGCAGCGGCGGCGGGGTGCGCGGGACGCGTCGAGGACTCAGGAGGCGCGGGCCGGCGGGCACGAGCCGCGCCGTTGCCGAGCGACCTGGCGACGAGGACGCCTGGATCGTCGACGGGTCGCCGCGCTGCCAGACTGGTCCGATGCGCGACCACGTCCAGAACCCCGTCGACGGCACCGAGATCGCGTACGAGGTGGCGGGCGAGGGCCCGCCCCTGCTGCTCGTCCACGGCTCCGGCCTGTCGCGCGGCGCGTGGCGCGGTCTCGGCTACCTGCGTGACCTCGAGCGCGACTTCACCGTCGTCGCCCTCGACCTGCGCGGCCACGGCCGGAGCGGCGCGCCGCACGACGCCGCCTCGTACGACATGGCCCTGCACCGCGGCGACGTCGCCGCCGTCCTCGCCACGACGGGCCTCGCGCCGGTCCACTTCGTCGGCTACTCGTTCGGCGCCCGCGTCGGCCTGTCGATCGCCGCGCACGAGCCCGAGCTGCTCCGCACCCTGACCACGATCGGCGGCAGCTGGGCACCGATGAACGGCAACATCGGCGCCACCTTCGCGCACGACTGGGAGGAGGCGCTCCTGACTGGGGGCATGCCCGCCTTCATCGGGCGCTGGGAGGACACCATGGGCCGCCGCCTCGACCCGGCGACCCGCCTGGCCTTCATGAACGACGATCCCCTGGCCCTCGCGGCGTTCTTCCGGGCGGCCGAGACGGGCGGCGGGCTCACGGCACAGCAGCTCGACGACGTGTCGGTGCCCACCCTGCTGATCGCGGGCACCCGCGACGAGGCACGGCACCGCGAGTCGCAGGACGCCGCCCGCCGCATGCCGACCGCGGCGTTCTTCGAGCTCGTCGGGCAGGACCACGCGTCGTCGCTGATGCCCGTCGACCAGGTCACCGACCTGCTGCGCACCTGGCTCGAGGCCGTCGACGCCTGAGGCGCGACCGCGTCGCGGCCCGCCCCGCCGCGCACCTGGTGGTGCGCCCCTCCGCGCACCTCGCGGTGCGCGTCGCCGCGCGGGCCCCCGCCCTGCGATGATGGACGCACCATGGGCATCAGTCGTCGAGCGTTCCTGACGGGGTCGGCCTCCGGGGCCGCCGTGCTGCTGCTCGCGGCCTGCACGACCGACGGCCCCTCCCCCGCGCCGACGGCCCCGAGCAGCACGCCGACGCCCACCCCGACCCCGACCGCGACGCCCTCGGCCGGGCCGACGCCGTCCGCGTTCCGCCGCAGCGGCTGGGCCGACGACCCGTTCGCGCGGGGCTCGGGCAGCTACCTGACCACGTCGTCGTCCGACGACGACCGCGCGGCGCTCCGCCAGCCGGTCGACGACCGGGTCTTCTTCGCCGGCGAGGCCACCGCGAGCACGGCGCCGGGCACCCTGGGCGGGGCCCGCGCCAGCGGCTTCGACGTCGCGGACGCCGTCGCCGGGGTCGCCGAGCAGGGCGAGCGCATCGCCGTCGTCGGCGCCGGGATGTCCGGCGCCACCGCAGCCAGGAGCCTCGCGGCGCGCGGCTACGACGTCGTCGTCGTCGAGGCCCGCGACCGCGTGGGCGGCCGGGTCGCCTCGTACACCGGGGGCGACTGGCCGTTCCCCGTCCAGCTGGGCGCCGCCTCCCTCGACGGCGAGGCGGCCGCCGCCCTCGTCGCCGCGCTCGCCCTCGGCCGGGTCGACACCGTGCGCCTCGGCGGGGTGCTCGAGGTGCGGTCCTCCGGCGGGCAGGCGACCTCGCTCGTCGGCGTCCCCGAGCGTTCCCTCGCGTCGGCCGCCGGGTGGGCCGACGACCAGGCGGCCTCCGTGACGGTCGCGCAGGCCGTCGCCGGCGCCGGCGCGGGGCCCGAGCAGCAGTCGCTCGAGCCCGACGCCACGGGCGTGTCCGACGCCGCCCGCCTCCAGTTCGTGCTCGACGAGGCGCTGCCCGTCCGCTGGGGTGCCGGGCCGGACGACCTCGCCGAGCGACAGGACCCGGGCGACGTCGGCGAGCTCGTCGCCGCCGACCTCGGCAGCCTGTTCCCGCTCGGCGAGCCGTTCGTCACCGGCGACCTGTCCGCGTTCGTCGAGGCGCAGCTCGACGGCCTCGACGTGCTGCGGGGAAGCACGGTGGCCCGGATCCAGTACGGCGACCGCGGCGTCGGCCTCCGCCTCGCCACCGGCGAGAGCCTGTCGGTCGACCGCGTCGTGGTCACCCTGCCGCTGGGCGTCCTGAAGGAGGGGACGACCGAGTTCGCCCCGGAGCTGCCGACCACGCACACGGCGGCGATCGAGACGCTCGGCGTGGCCCAGCAGGAGGTGCTCTGGCTGCGCTTCGACGAGCGCGCCTGGAGCACGGAGGCGACGGTGCTGACCACGGTCGACGGTTCGTCGGGCTTCCGCGTCTTCGTCAACCTGATGCCCTCGACGGGCGAGCCGGTGCTCGTCGCGCTGGCGGGCGGGGACGACGCGGTCGCGAGCCTCGAGCTCGGCGACGACGAGGCCGTCGCCGACGCGCTGGCCGGCCTCGCGCCCTACTTCGACCTCGTGCCGGAAGCAGCACCCGAGTCCACGTCCGACCCCGACGCGGGCCCGGACTCGTCGGAGGCGCCGGCCGGCTGATCCCCGCCGGAGCCGCACACCTCCGCGCCGCCGACCTCTGCGCCACCGACCTGGGCGCCGCCGCCCTCAGCCCCCACGACCTCGGCGCGCTGGCCGCGCCGCAGCAGCACGCCCGGCCGCGGCCCGGGCCGGAGGTGACTGAGGGCGATCAGGGCCGACATCACCCCCGCGATGACGGCCAGGGCGATCGCGTTGTACATCACGAACTCGTCCGGCCAGCGCACCTGCGCGGGGTCGAGGAAGAAGTACGGGTACCAGCCGACGTCCGCGCCGCGCACGATCGTCGCGATGCCCCAGACGACCGGGAACACGAGCACGACCGACAGCATCGCCCAGCTGACGCGGGTGCGCCCGGGGGCGAGCACCCAGTCGACGACGAGGAACCCCGGGATCCAGAAGTGCAGCACCTGGGTCGACCAGGGAACGCCGATCGCGAAGTCGTTGCTCAGCGACTCGATCAGGATGATGCCGTAGACGATGCCCGACACGACGACGTAGGTCGTCACCAGGGCGTGCACCGCGGCGAAGGCGCGGCCCTCGGGTCGGCCCCGGAGCGAGAGCGCCCCCGACACGGCGAGGACGAGCACGTTCGCCATGTTGCTCTGCTGCGTGAAGTACGCGAAGTAGTTGACCGTCGAGAAGGTCGAGAAGCCGAGCGTGTAGAAGAAGTACGACACGAGGGCGGCCGTGCCCACGGCGGCGACGACGAGGCGCAGCACGCCGACGACTGTTCGCACCCTGTTCACTCGCTCCTGGTAGCGCGGGGACGCCTCGGGTAGGCCTCCCGTGCAGACGACGACCCTACTAGGACGGGCCGGTCTCCCCCTGCGGGGAGACCGGCCCGTCGGCACAGCCGGGTCCGGCCCGCGGGCCGGACGGGTCAGATCAGTCGCCGGACCTGACCAGACCGCAACTCATCTCAGCTCAGCTCAGCTGGGGATGTAGTCGAACGTGTCGGGGTCGGGGCCCGTTCGCTCGCCCTTGTCGAGGTCCGTGATGGCCGCGACGTCGACGTCGGACAGCTCGAAGTCGAAGAGCGCGAAGTTCTCCTCGACGCGCGAGCGCGTGACCGACTTGGGGAACACGATGTCGCCGCGCTGCACGTGCCAGCGCAGGGTCACCTGGGCGGTCGACTTGCCGACGCGCTCCGCGATCTCGACGAGGGTCGGGTCCTCGAGGACCTTGCCCTGGGCGATGGGCGACCACGCCTCGGTGTGGATGCCGTGCTCGACGCCGAAGAGGCGCAGCGAGTCGTTGGCGAGGTAGGGGTGCACCTCGATCTGGTTGACGGCGGGCACGACGTCGGCCTCGTCCAGCAGGCGCTGGAGGTGGGCCTGCTGGAAGTTCGAGACGCCGATGGCCTTGGCACGCCCCGTGGCGTAGATCTCCTCGAGCGCCTTCCAGGTCTCGAGGTAGTCGACGTCCGTGGTCGGCAGCGGCCAGTGGATGAGGAACAGGTCGACGAAGTCGGCCTTCAGAGCGTCGAGCGTGCCGTCGAACGCCTTGAGCGCGTCGTCGCGACGGTGGAAGCCGTTGTTCAGCTTGGAGGTGACGAAGATCTCGGAGCGGTCGATGCCCGACTCGCGCAGCGCCTCGCCGACGCCTGCCTCGTTGCCGTACATCTGCGCCGTGTCGATGTGGCGGTAGCCCACCTCGAGGGCGGTGAGCGTCGCGTCCTTCGTCTGGTCGGGCTCGACCTGGTAGACGCCGAAGCCGAGCTGGGGGATCTCGACGCCGTTGTTCAGGGTGATGGTGGGGATCGATGTCATGCCCCCATCGAACCACCGCCTCCTGCGGCGTTCTCAGCGACGTCACGGATCAGCCCTGGTGCATCCGGCCCGACCGTGTTACCGTTGCGGGTCGCTTGGCAACGATCCTCTCAGATCGTTCCCGACTCACGGCCCTGTCGTCCACACGCAGGCCGAGTCGAACAGCCTGCAGATCCTGTCTGCGCATCTCGAGAACCCCGGTCCGAGCCTCACCCGCTCGCCTACTCACCGGTCGTCGCCCGAGACGAGGCCCGACCAGGCTCCCCGAGCCTGAGGACACCCGTCCGCCCCACTGCCGAGAACGGCGGTCCACGCATGCCCCGCGCTGCGTGCCACGACGCTGAGCAACACAGCACACATCGAAGAAGAGAACACGCATGAACGAGAACATCACCACCCTGAGCGGCACGGTCACCACCGAGCCCGTCCTGTCCACCGCCCGCCTCGCCGAGTTCGTCGTCGTCGACGCCTCCGGCGCCGAGTTCGTCGTCCGCGCCTGGAGCGACGTCGTCACCGACGACGTCCGGGTCGGCGCCACCGTCACCGTCGAGGGCGCCCAGGGCTGGGTCATCCCCGGCCGCAGCTGGCGCCGCGAGCCCAGCCGCACCATCGTGCAGGCCTACGCCGTGAGCGCCCACGCGCTCGCGCTCGCCGCCTAGGCGGTCCCGAGGAGGCGCGACCCGCCTCCTCGACGCCCGTCGCGCCCTGCGCGTCGACGGCGCGACGGCACGACAGACGAGAGGCCCCGGTGCACGTGCACCGGGGCCTCTCGTCGTGGTCTCGTCGTCGGCAGCGCCGCTACGCCGTGGCGAGCCCGGTGGCGCGCACGAGGATCGGCCGGTGGTCGCTGATGCCGGCGGGCAGCGTGACGACGTCCTCGATGGTGAGGTCGTAGCTCGTCGCGAAGTCGAAGTGGCCCTTGACGTACTTGTAGCCGAGGTAGGTCGGCGTGCTGCTGCGGGTCAGGACGAAGCCGTCGCGCTCGATGCGCTTCTTGAGCCCGCCGTGGAACCACGGGTAGTTGAAGTCGCCGACCATGAGCATCGGCACGCCGGGCGCGAGCGCCCGCATCAGCTGGTGAGCCGACTCGACCTGCTTCTTGCGCAGCCCGTTCGTGGCGGTGAGCGGCGCGGCGTGGAACGAGCCGATCAGCACGTCCGCGCCCGAGATGCGGTCGTGCAGGTGCATCGCCAGCAGGCGCTCGTGCGCGGGCGACATGACGCGGTCGTGCATGCTCTTCTTCAGCGCGTAGACGTTCGTGCCCAGGAGCTCGAAGCGGGAGCGGCGGTAGTACGCCGCGAGGCCGAGACGGTTGTTCCGGGTCGACGCGGCGAGCGAGAACTCGCCGAACTCGTCGGGGATGTCCTTCGTGTCGGCCTCCTGCAGGCACAGCACGTCGGCGCTGTGGTCCTCTGCGAGGGCCCGGATCTCGCCCTTGGCCGTGTGCTCGCGCAGGTTGTAGCTCACCACGCGCATGGTGTTGCCGCTCTGTCCAGTCACGAGTGACGAACCTAGTCCCTTCGTGTTCCGGGCAGTCGCAGGGTCGCGCTCAGCGGCCACCCGGCGCGTCGTGGCCGACGGGCGAGGAGGCGGTCCGCACCCTCCGGGGGGAAGGTGCGGACCGCCTCCTGCGCGATCAGCCCGCGATCGCGACAGCCCGCGACGGCGTCAGCCTCGGCTCAGCGCCAGGGCAGCCCCGGGAACCAGTGGTGGAACAGGTCGCCGATGGCGCCCCAGATCCAGCCGATCAGGCCGGGCAGGTCGAAGCCGCCGTGCCCCGGGCCGCCGTGGCCGGGACCGCCGGGCTCCCCCGGGCCGGGGCCCGGGTCGACCGGCGTCTCGGGCTCCTCGCCGGTCGTGACGGTGAGGTAGCTCGCCGTGCCCGTGTCGCCGTAGACGACGCGGCCGAGGTAGCTGCTCTCGTACGCGAGCTCGGACCAGGAGGCGGTGACCGTCGTGGTCTCGCCGAGCCCGGCCTCGAGCACGGCTGGGTCGACGACGAGGCCGCCCTGGGCCGCAGCCGGGTCGAGCAGGTACGACGTCAGCGTCCAGCCGAGGTCGCCCGCGCCCGAGTAGAAGTCGACGAGCAGCACGTACTGGCCTGCCGCCGGCGTCTCCACGTCGAGCTGCTCGTCGGCCGAGCCGGTGGCCGCGGCCCCGACCAGCTCGTCGGGCTGGCCCGACGCGTCGGCCGTGTAGAGCAGCAGGTCGAGGTCGGCGGTGTCCTCGGCCGAGTCGAGCACGAAGCGGGCGTGCGTCGTGCCCTCGGCGACCGTGAGCGGCACCTGGGCGGCGTCGGCGCCGGCGGTGCCGGAGCCCGTCGCGACCTGGCCGAGGGCGAGGCCCTCGGCGGCGAGCGGCAGCGACAGGGCGTCGCCGGCGGTCACGTCGATCGTCGCCTCGCCCGTCACGCCCTCGCCCGCGAACTCCGCGGCGACGTCCAGCTGGACGGGCCGCACCGCGAGCGGGCTGCGCGCGTCACGGGTGCCGTCGGTCCACGTCAGGTAGCCGGTGGCGAACTCGTCGAGCGCGGCCGTGGTGCGGGTGAAGGCGACCGTGTAGTCCTGCGTCTCGCCTGCCTCCGCGAAGGTCAGCGTCGAGGGCGAGACCTCGGCCGTGACGCCGGCCAGGGTGACCGGCTCGGCCGTCCAGCTGCCGGGGCCCGTCGCGGTGACCGACCGGGTGACCGTCGTCGTGCCCGCGAGCGAGCCGACGCTGATCGACGGCAGGTTCAGCGACGAGTCGGTGCCCTCGACGGTGTCGATCGAGTCGACGTACGCCTGCCAGTCGGCCGTCCCGCTGCGGTAGAGCAGACCCGGGTCGAGGAACGCCGTGGGGTCGACGTGGCCGGCGCCCTGCGCGAAGACGTCCTGGGTCGGCGCGCCGTCGGCTCCGACGAGGTCGTAGGCGGTGGTCATCATCGCCGACTTCACCTCGGCCGGGGTCCAGTCGGGGTGCACGGTGCGCGACAGGTAGAGCGCCGCGAGGCCCGCGACGTGCGGCGACGACATCGACGTGCCCGAGAGGAACTCGTAGCTGCCGGGCTCGCCGGCGGCGTTGGCGCCGTCGGCGAGGATCGCGACGCCGGGCGCGGAGATGTCGGGCTTCAGCAGGTTGCCGCCGTCGGCCGTCACCGGGCCACGCGACGAGAAGCCGGCGATCTGGGGCGTGGCGGGCTCGGGCAGGCCGGCGGGGTTGCCGTCGACGAGGGTGACCGTCGCGCCCTCGGTGGCCGCATAGGCGTGCAGGGCGTCGTAGGACGCCGCGTCGACGTGGACCGTGGGGACGACGTGCTCGTCGAGGTCGACCGAGCTGGGCGCGGGGTTCACGAGCAGCATGCCGACGCCGCCGATGCGCTCGACCTCGGCGCTCTTGGCCGTGCGGTCATAGACGCCGCGGTCGCAGAGCACGATCGCGCCGGAGGCGGCGGCCGCGTCGGCGTCGAGCGAGTCGGGACGGCACAGGGCCGCGTCGGCCGCCGTCGCCCCGTCGGCCGCGAGGGTCGCCGCGTCGACGAGGGAGCCGCTGACGCCCTCGGTGCCGGTCGGCACCGTGATCGAGCCGCCGAGGTACGAGGCGCCGTCGCCGGTCAGGGCCGTGGCCGCGTAGCTCGGGACCGTGCTCGCGGCGACGGTGGTTATCCAGGGCGCCGCGTTGTCCGCGGTCGTCGGCGTGGGGCCGTCGTTGCCGGCCGAGGCCGCGACGAAGACGCCCGCCGAGGCCGCGCCGAGGAACGCCTGGTCGGTGGCCGAGAAGGTGCTCGTCGCGCCGCCTCCGCCGATGGAGTAGTTGATGACGTCGACGCCGTCGGTCACCGCGGCCTCGATCGCCGCGACGAGGTCGAGCGTGGCGCAGCCGTCGTCGTCGGTGGCGACCCGGTCGGGGCCGTCCCAGCAGACCTTGTAGGCCGCGATCTTCGCGGCCGGTGCCACCCCGGAGATGGTGCCGAAGTCGCGGTCGCCGATGGTCACCTCGACGTCGGCGTTGCCCGCCGCGGTCGAGGCCGTGTGCGAGCCGTGGCCGTTGCCGTCACGGGGCGAGAGGTACTCGCCCTGCTCCTCCGTGCCGATGTTGTCGACGCCGAAGCCGTCGACGAAGTAGCGCGCGCCGACCAGCTTCGTGTTGCAGTCGGAGGCGGTGAACTGGACGCCCGTCTGGCACACGCCGGTGAAGGTGCCGCCGTCGCTCTTGTCGTAGACGATCGAGTCGCCCTCGAGGTGCGGCTCGGCGCTGTCCTGCTCGCCGAGCGAGTCGCCCGCGAACGAGGCGTTGCCCGCGGCGATGCCCGAGTCGATGATCCCGACCACGACGCCGTCGCCCGCGGCGTCGCGGCCGCCGATCTCGTCCCACACGCCGCCGTTCCCCTCGGCGTCGCCGAGCCCGAGGAACTCGGTCGAGGGCGTCGCCTGGAGCTTCAGCAGCTCGTTCTTCGACACGGCCGCGACCGACGGGTCGGCGGCGAGGGCCCGCGCCTGGTCGGCGCTGAGGTCGGCGGCGAAAGCGTTCGTCGTCACCGAGAAGTGCGCGTCGACGGTGGCGCCGACCGCGTCGGCCACCTCTGCCTGGGTCTGCTCGAGGTGCTCGGACCACTCCTGCACCGGTGCAGCCTGCGCGTCGAGGCGCGCGCCCTCGGGGGCGGCCGTGGCGGCGAAGCCGGCCTTGCCGCCCTCGTAGGTCGCGGCCGCGGGCTCGCGCAGGGTGACGATGTACGACCCGCTCGCGAACTGGGAGTCGCCGACCACGGCGGGACCGTCGGCCGCCAGGGCCGAGGTGGCCGGCAGCGCGACGACGCCGGCGGCGACGAGTCCCGAGATGAGCAGTGCGGAGAGTGGAGCCTTCGGCCGTCGTCGGCCGGACGATGTGATCACAGGGTGCCTTCCGGGTGCCGCACCCGGTCGGGCACGGTCGATCCGTAAGAATTACCTGAGAATGCGACGACCCTCAACCGGGGGCCATGGCCGAACCCGGCCACTGTCCTCGATCGGCCACGGAATTTACACGGACGCAGCCGAACGGGGTACGCCCGGTCCCCCACGATGCCCACTGGACGAGGCCGCCCGCCGACCCGCGCCTCCTCGACGGGGTACGGACCGAGGAGGCGCGGGTCGGCCGGTCAGCGCGGGTGTCAGACCCAGCCGCGTCGCGCCGCCTCGACCCCCGCGTGGAAGCGGTTGCTCGCGCCGAGCTCGTCGAACAGGTCGTGCAGGCGACGGCGCAGGGTGCGGGGCGAGATCCCGAGCTGGCGGGCGATGACGTCGTCGGTGGCGCCCGCGGCCACGAACGCGAGCAGGTCGCGCTCGTCGACGGTCGGCGCGCGGAGGCCGGTCGTGGGGTCGGGCGGGCCGTCGGCGGAGACACGCCCGCCCGCCGCTCCCACTACGTCGGAGGGGACGCCGGGGCCCGAGCCCTGCGTGGCCGCGGCGAGCCGGGCCGCGACCTCGGACCAGTCGACGGCGGCGCCTGCCCCCTCGCCCGAGGCGTCGACCGTCTCGGCCAGGGCGGGCACGGGGACGGCCGTCCGCCAGCGCGACTCGAACAGGTCGCAGAGGGCGGCGATCAGCGCGGGCGACTCCGTGAGGAGGGCCTCGGGGGCGGCCGTCGGGTCGTCGAGCGGTCCGACCGACACGAGCGCGACCTGGCGGTCGGCGATCGCGAGCTTGACCGGCAGGTCGTGGGTGACCCGCGCCTCCTCGCCGTCCGCCCCGAGGCGGTGGACGCCCTGCAGGCTGCCGTCGACCGTGAAGCTCGCGACCGTGTAGATCGCGCGCCAGTGCACGCCGCGGTTGAGCGCACCGCGCTCGACGGACTCGTTGGTGGCGACCACGTACGGCGGCCGGTCGAACGCGAGGAACTCGCCCCTCGCCCGGTGCTGCAGCCGGGAGTACCAGTCGCCCACCGCTGCGTGGCCGGTCAGCACCGTCGTCGTGCCCGACGGGTCGGCCACCCGGCGGCCGTCGTCGAAGAGGGCGCCGAGGCCCGAGACCGCGGTGCGGGCGTCGGCGAGCTGCTCGTCGTGGGCGGCGACGAGGGCGGACACCGCGACGCGGGGGTCGACGGCCCCGTAGCCGGGGGCCTGTCGGCCGTGGCCCTCGGCGGTGCGGTGCACGAGGCCGATGTTGCGCAGCTGCTCGAGGGCGGTGACGACGACGGCGTCGTCCAGCTCGCGGGCCGAGGCGATGGCGGCGACGTCGACGGTGTCGCCGCAGGTGAGCACGAACTCGTAGACCGCGGCGGTGACCGGGTCGATGCCGAGCGCGGCGAGGGAGGGCAGGGTCATCTGGCCATCGTGCCCTGCCGGGGCGTCCCATGGCGACCCGGCAGGCCCGGCTGGCCCCTGGGCGACCCCGGCGTGCCCCGGGGCCGCCCCGCCGGCCGTCGCGGGGTAACGTCTTCCGGATGACCAGCTTCGGGGACGCTCCGTGAGCGACGGGGCGACCACCGCCTCCTCGCTGCGCCCCGACGTCCGTCGGCGCCGGTCGCCGGACCTCGCGTCGTGGCTGCCCGCCCGCTGGTCGACGGTGCTGACCGTCTACCTGGTGTCGCGCGTCTTCTCCCTGGTGCTGCTCGCCGTGGTGTGGGAGGCCGCGCGCCTCGCCGGCGTCGAGTTCCGCACGCCGGGCGCCGAGCTCTCGCTGCTCGACTTCACCACGTCGTGGGACGCCGACCGCTACCGGACGATCGCCCTGCAGGGCTACCCGACCGTGCTGCCGACCGACGCGGCGGGGAACGTGCTGCCGAACGAGTGGGCGTTCCTGCCGGTGTTCCCGACGCTCTGCCACCTGCTGATGGTGGCGACGGGCATGCCGTTCAGCGGTGCCGCCCTGCTGCTGTCGACCGCCTTCGGCGCGGGCGCCGCGCTCGTGCTGTACCGGCTCGTCGACTCGGCCGTCGGACACCGGGGCGCGATCTGGGCCGTGCTGCTGCTGTGCTTCGGGCCGATGGGGTTCCTGTTCTCCGTCGGGTACGCGGAGGGGCTGATGCTGTTCCTCCTCTTCGGCGGCGTGCTCGCCATGCAGCAGCGGCGGTACGGGCTCGTGCTCGCGTGCGGCGTGGTCGCGGCGTTCACGCGCCCGGGAGCGCTGGCGCTGGCACTGGCGCTCGCCGTGCACCTGGTGGTGCGGTGGCGGACGGAGCGGGCTGCGGGCCCGTCGTCGGGTCACGAGCCTGCTGCCGGGTCGGCGTCGTCGGCGTCGCCGAAGCTGTGGGCGAGGCTGGGGCCCTGGCCGTGGCAGGTGCTGCCCCGGCGCGACCTCGTGCAGATCGTGACGGCAGGAGCGGCCGTCGCCGCGGCCGGGCTCGCCTGGCCCGTCGTCGCGCACCTCGCCACCGGTCAGCACGACGCCTACCTGCAGACCGAGATGGCCTGGTGGGTCGACTACGTCGGCCGCCCTGCCTTCGTGCCGCTGACGCCGTGGTTCCTGCTCGCCGGGCGGTGGCTCGGCATCGCGGGCATCGCCCTCGTCGTCGCGCTGCTCGTGCTCGCCGCCGTGTGGTTCACCCGCCGGTCGACGCTGCGCCTCGGCCAAGAGACCGTCGCGTTCACGGCGAGCTTCGCGCTCTACCTCGTGGCGGTGTTCCTGCCGCAGCAGAGCCTGTTCCGGCTGCTGCTGCCGCTGACGCCGCTGCTCGGCGCGCCGGCCGTCTCCGAGCGGCCCGTCGTCCGCCGGACGCTGCTCGTCGGCGGGATCGTGCTGCAGCCGGTCGCGGTCGTGCTGCTCTGGCTGTACGTCGCGCCGTAGCTGCAGCGCGGGCGCGCCGTAGCCGCAGCGTGGTCACGCCGTAGCCGCAGTCGCCTCACGCGCCCCGTCCGGGGGTGTTCACCTGCCGCACCGCGTCCGTTCACCGGGCGGACACGACCGCGGGTTCTGCTGGGCTCGGACGTGCAGGGAGTGCACGCCCGCCCGCGACCACGATCACTGGAGCAGACACGTGACCCCCACGAACACCCGCCGCCGCCGCGCGGCACTGGCCACGGGGGCGGCGGCGACCCTCGCCTCCTTCGCCCTCGTCCTCAGCCCGGCCGTCGCCCTCGCGGCGACGCCGGCCGACGTCGCCGACAACGGCGGGGCCGCCCGCAGCGCCGACGACAGCACCGCCGCCCTGCTCGAGTCGGTGAAGGCCGGACCGGCGAAGAACGTCATCCTGCTGATCGGCGACGGCATGGGCGACAGCGAGATCACGTCGGCCCGCAACTACGCCTACGGCGCCGGCGGGACCCTGCCCGGCATCGACGCCCTGCCCCTCACCGGCCAGTACACGACCTACTCGCTCGGCAAGGACGGCAAGCCCGACTACGTGCCCGATTCCGCCGCGACCGGCTCGGCCTGGGCCACCGGCACGAAGACCTACGACAACGCGATCTCGGTCGACATCGCGGGCACCCCGCAGGACACCCTCGTCGAGATCGCCAAGGCCAACGGCCTCAAGACCGGCAACGTGTCGACCGCCGAGCTGCAGGACGCGACCCCGGCCGTGCAGGCGGCCCATGTCGCAGCACGCAGCTGCTACGGCCCCGACTCGGTCACGCAGTGCGGTGCCGACGCCCTCGACCAGGGCGGCCTCGGCTCGATCAGCGAGCAGATCATCGGCACCCGTGCCGACCTCACCCTCGGAGGAGGCGCGGCGTCGTTCCGCCAGACGGCGCGCGCCGGCCAGTGGACCGGCCAGACCCTCGACGCCCAGGCGACCGACCGCGGCTACCAGCGCGTCACCGACCAGGCCGGCCTCGACGCCCTGACGGCCGCCGACCAGACCGCACCGGTGCTCGGCACCTTCGCGGACGGCAACTTCCCCACGCGCTTCGCCTCGACGACCGCGACCGTGGGAGGCGCCGACCTCGCACCGCAGACCTGCCAGCCGAACCCGGCACGCCTCAGCACCGACCTGTCGCTCGCCTCGCTGACCGAGAAGTCGATCGACCTGCTCGACGGCGACGACGGCTTCTTCCTGCAGGTCGAGGGCGCCTCCATCGACAAGCGCGACCACAGCGCCGACGCGTGCGGCCAGATCGGCGAGGTGCTCGACCTCGACGAGGCGGTCCGCTCGGCCCTCGACTTCGCCGAGGCCGACGGCGAGACGCTCGTCATCGTGACGGCCGACCACGCCCACACCAGCCAGATCGTCGACTCGACTCCCCCGGCCACGCTCAGCACCGCGCTGACCACCGTCGACGGCAGCACGATGAAGATCGCCTACGGCACCGCCGCGGCGGGCGGGTCGCAGCAGCACACCGGCACGCAGCTGCGCGTCGCCGGCTACGGCCCGGGAGCCGCGAACGTCGTCGGCCTGATCGACCAGACCGACAACTTCTTCACCATCGCGAACGCGCTGCAGCTCGACCGCGACCTGGTCTCGCTGAGCGCCGACGCGACGATCGCCGCGCCGACGCAGGTCGCGCCGGGCGCGACCTTCGACGTGGTCGTCTCCGGCCTCGACGGCGACCGCCAGGCGTCGGGCACGTTCGACGGAGCCAGCCTCGGCACGGTCGACGTCATCGACGGCGTCGCGACGTTCACGGTGACGGCACCGGCCACGCTGGGCGACCGGACGGTCACGGTCACGGGCGTGCAGACGGGCACCGTGCGGAGCGCCGCGGTCTCGGTCGTGGCCGACCCGGTCGCCTCGCCGTCGCCCTCCGCTCCCGCCACCGGCGGGGCGGGCGGCGCCGGGTCAGGCGCGGGCGGCTCGGGCTCCGGCACCGCGGCGGGCTCCGGTCCGCTCGCCTTCACCGGCTCGGACGCGCTCCCCGCGCTCGTGCTCGCCCTGCTGCTCGCGGGCGCCGGCACGGTGCTCGTGGCACGTCGGCGACGCCGCACCCTGATCGACCACTCGGGGCTGTAGCCCCGGCGGGAGGTCGACGTGAGGCGCGGGTCCGACAGGGCCCGCGCCTCCTTCACGTCCCGGTCCCTGCGGAGGTCCGCCTCGACCCGTCCCGTCGACGGATCAGGTCACGTCGTCGCGGCCCCGGCTCGGCGCCCTCCGACGGGACCGCGAACGACGTCGTCTCCTGACTCGTCGACACCCGGCGGCGTCGGGCTGTCGGGCGCGTCGGCCTGCCGCGGCCTACGCGGCGACGCGGGCGTGCGCGTCGGCCAGCAGCTCGACCGAGCGCAGGCGTGCCGACGTGGCGAGCGACGAGTGCGCGACGATGACCTCGTCGGCGTCGGCGCTGCGGGCGAACTCGGCGACGTAGTCCGCCACCTCCTCGCCCGTGCCGACGCCCGTGAAGGTCGTCATGCTGGCGACGTGCGCGCCGACGGGCGTGCGGAGCAGGTGGTCGAGCTCGTCGTCGCCGAAGGTCCGGTCGACCGTGATCTGCCCGCTCTGGCGGAGCAGCATGAGCAGGCGGGCGCGCTTCACGTCGGCGAGCTGCCGGTGAGCCTCGTCCGAGTCGTCGGAGGCGATGGCGTTGACGCCGGCGATCACGTACGGGGCGTCGAGCTGGGTCGACGGCTGGAACTCGCGGCGGTAGATCGCCACGGCGTCGTGCAGCATGTCCGGCGCGAAGTGCGACGCGAACGCGAACGGCAAGCCGAGCGCGGCGGCGAGCTGCGCCCCGAAGGTCGACGAGCCGAGGATGTACAGCGGCACGTTCGTCCCGGCCCCGGGCGTGGCGCTGACGCCGGGGATGCGCGACTGCCCGGCGAGGAACGCCTGCAGCTCGACGACGTCCTGCGGGAACCGCTCGGACGACGCCGGGTCGCGGCGCAGCGCGCGGAACGTCGCCTGGTCGCTGCCGGGCGCGCGGCCGAGGCCGAGGTCGATGCGCCCCGGGTGCAGGGTCTCGAGGGTGCCGAACTGCTCGGCGATGGTCAGCGGCGAGTGGTTCGGCAACATCACGCCGCCCGAGCCGAGCCGGATCGTCGACGTCTGGCTCGCCACGTGGGCGATCAGCACCGACGTCGCGCTCGACGCGATCGTCGCCATGTTGTGGTGCTCGGCGTACCAGACGCGTCGGTACCCGCTCTTCTCGGCCTGCTGCGCGAGGGCGACCGACGCCGCGAAGCTGTCGCGCGCCGTCTCTCCGGGTGCGATGGGGGCGAGGTCCAGGATCGAGAGGGGAACGGTCATGCAGGCTGCAACCACGGAGGCACGGGTGGTGTTCCCGCACGTGCTGCGCAGACGAACGAGGAGGCGGCCCGCGCCGTCCCTCAGGACCGCGCGGACCGCCTCCTCGGCTGGCTCTGCCCGCGGCTACAGGCCGCGCGCCAGGCGGTGGTACGCCGCGTTCCAGCGCACCTCGCGCGTGAACTCGCGCATGGTGGTGTGCTCGTCGATGATCAGCAGCTCGGTCTCGAGGATGCGCGCCAGGTCCTCGAAGGCCTCGAGGCCGACGGCCGTCGACATCACGGTGTGGTGGGCGGCGCCGGCCGTGAGCCAGGCCTCGGCCGAGACGGCGAACGACGGGCGGGGCTCCCAGACGGCACGGCCGACGGGCAGGTTCGGCAGGTCGGCGTCGGGCTCGACCACGTCGACGACGTTGACCGTGAGGCGGAAGCGGTCGCGGACGTCGCTCATCGCGACGACGACGGCCTCGCCGGGGTCGGCCGTGAAGACCAGCCGGACCGGGTCGTCCTTGCCGCCGATGCCGAGCTCGTGCACCTCGAGCGACGCGCGGGCCGAGCTCAGCGACGGGCTGACCTCGAGCATGTGCGCGCCGAGGATCTTCTCGGCGCCGGGCACGAGGTGGTAGGTGTAGTCCTCCATCAAGGAGGCGCCCCCCGGCAGGCCGGCGCCCATCACGGCGGCAGCACGCACGAGCACCGCGGTCTTCCAGTCGCCCTCGGCGCCGAAGCCGTAGCCCTCGGCCATCAGGCGCTGCACGGCGAGGCCGGGGAGCTGCTTCAGCGCCCCCAGGTCCTCGAAGTTGGTCGTGAAGGCCCCGAAGCCGCCGGCCTCGAGGAACGAGCGCAGCCCGATCTCGATCGCCGCGCCGTCGCGCAGCGACTGGTGGCGCTCGCCCCCGGCGCGCAGCTCGGGGACGACGTCGTACTCGCGCTCGTACAGGGCGACGAGGTCGTCGACCGCGGACTCGGGGGCCGCGGCCACCGCCTCCGCCAGCTCGTTGACGCCCCAGGTGTTGACCTGCACGCCGAACGCGAGCTCGGCCTCGGTCTTGTCGCCCTCGGTGACGGCGACGAAGCGCATGTTGTCGCCGAAGCGGGCGAGCTTCAGCGAGCGCATGGCGGCGGCGCCGGCTGCGGCACGCATCCAGGTGCCGACCTGCTGCTGCACGCGGGGGTCGCTGACGTGCCCGACGACCGTCTTGCGCGGGGCGCCGAGGCGGGTCTGGACGTAGCCGAACTCGCGGTCGCCGTGCGCAGCCTGGTTCAGGTTCATGAAGTCGAAGTCGATCTCGGCCCAGGGCAGCTCGACGTTCGCCTGCGTGTGCAGGTGCAGCAGGGGCTTGCGGAGGGCGTCGATGCCGCCGATCCACATCTTGGCGGGGCTGAACGTGTGCATCCAGGCGGTGACGCCGATCACGGAGTCGTCGAGGTTCGCCTCGAGCATGGTGCGCTTGATCGTCTCGGCGTCGGTGAGGACGGGCTTCCAGACCAGCTCGACGGGCACGCCCGAGGCTTCGGCGAGCTCGTCGGCGATGGCCCTCGATTGCTCGGCGACCTGGCGCAGCGTCTCCTCGCCGTAGAGGCCCTGGCTGCCGGTGAGGAACCAGACCTGCTTCGAGGCGAGGAAGGCCTCGGGGTCGACGACGTGGGAGGGCGTGGTGCTGGTGGTGTCGATGCTCATGCGAGTGCTCCTGAGGGCTTCTGGCCGTAGACGTTCTGGTAGCGGTCGAAGAGAGCGTCGATGCTCTCGGCCGGGATGGGGATCGGCTCGCCGAGCTGGCGGCTGAGGTGGATCGTGCGGGCGACGTCCTCCGTCATGACGGCGGCCTTGACGGCGTCGCGGGCGTCCTTCCCGATGGTGAAGACGCCGTGGTTCTGCATCAGGACGGCGCGGCTGCGGTGGCCGTCCAGCGTGCCGACGATGCCCTCGCCGATCGACTCGTCGCCGATGATCGCGAACGGGCCGATCGGGATCTCGCCGCCGAACTCGTCGGCCATCGCGGTGATCACGCACGGGATCGACTCGCCGCGGGCGGCCCAGGCCGTGGCGTACGTGGAGTGCGTGTGCACGACTCCCCCGACCTTCGGCATGTGGCGGTAGACGTAGGCGTGCGCCGCGGTGTCGCTCGACGGGCTCCGCTCGCTGCCCGGGCTGCCCTCGACGACCGTGCCGTCGAGGTGGCAGAGGATCTGGTTCTCGGGCGTCAGGTCGTCGTAGTCGACGCCGCTCGGCTTGATCACGAACAGGTTCGTGCCGGGCACGCGCTGCGAGACGTTGCCGCCCGTCCAGACCACGAGGCCGTACCGGGTCAGCTCGGCGTGCAGGTCGCACACGGCGCGACGCGTCTCGTCGATGGCGGTCTCGGTCGCGCGGTCGATGAAGCTCACGGGGTCACCTCCGCGGCGGTGTCGGCGGCGGCCGAGCCGCCGGAGGCGGCGGGCGCCTCGGGCTCGGCGACCGGTGCGTGCGAGCCGCCCCGCGCCTCCCTGCTGATCGCCTTGAGGCGGTGCATCACGTCGTTGCCGCCGCGTCCGAACCAGTCGTGCAGCAGCAGGTACTCGGCGTAGAGCGCGTCGTACGCGTCGGCGGCGGCGGGGTCGGGCGTGTAGGAGGCGCGGTCCAGGCTGCCCATCGCGTCGCTGGCCACGCGGGTGTCCGGGTAGGCACCTGCGGCGACGGCGGCGTGGATCGCGGAGCCGAGCGCGGGGCCCTGCTCGCTGCGGATCGTCGAGATCGGCATGCGGAGCACGTCGCTGTAGGTCTGCATGAGGTGACGGTTCTTGAGCAGGCCGCCGGCGGCGATGAACTCGGTGACGGGGACGCCGGAGTCGTTGAAGGCCTCGACGATGCGTCGCGTGCCGAACGCCGTGGCCTCGAGCAGCGCCCGGTAGCCGTCCTCGGGGGCGGTGCCGAGCGTCTGGCCGACGATCACGCCGCTCAGCTCGTGGTCGACGAGCACCGAGCGGTTGCCGCTGTGCCAGTCGAGCGCGACGAGGCCGTGGGCGCCGACGGGCTGCTCGTAGGCGAGGTCGGTCAGGTACTGGTGCACGCTGGTGCCGGCCGCCTCCGCCGCGTCGACCGACGACTGCGGCACCTGGTTGCGGACGTACCAGGCGAAGATGTCGCCGACGCCCGACTGGCCGGCCTCGTAGCCCCAGAAGCCCTCGGTGATGCCGCCGTCGACGACTCCGCACATGCCGGGGACCTCGGCCAGCTCGGCGCCGTTCATGACGTGGCAGGTGCTCGTGCCCATGATCGCGACCATCTGGCCTGGCTGCGTGGCCTTGGCGGCGGGGGCCGTGACGTGGGCGTCGACGTTGCCGACCGCGACGGCGATGCCCTCGGGCAGGCCGGTCCAGCCGGCCGCCTCCGCGGTCAGCGTGCCGGCGGCGTCGCCGAGGGCGCCGATCTCGTGCACGACCTTCGTCTCGGCGAAGTCGGCGAAGTCGGGGTTGAGCGCGGCGAGGAACTCGGCGCTCGGGTACTCGCCGTCCTGCAGGATGCCCTTGTAGCCGGCCGTGCAGGCGTTGCGGACGTAGCGGCCGCTGAGCTGCCAGATGATCCAGTCGGCCGCCTCGACCCAGTGCTCGGTCGCGGCGTAGACCTCGGGGTCCTCCTCGAGCAGCTGGAGCCCCTTGGCGAACTCCCACTCGCTCGAGATGAGCCCGCCGTAGCGCGGCAGCCACGACTCGCCGCGTTCGCGGGCGAGCTCGTTGATGCGGTCGGCCTGGCCCTGGGCGGCGTGGTGACGCCACAGCTTGACGTAGGCGTGCGGCCGGTCGGCGAACTGCTCGAGCTCGTTGAGGGGCGTGCCGTCAGCCGTCGTGGGGACCATCGTGCAGGCGGTGAAGTCGGTGCCGATGCCGATGACGGAGGCCGGGTCGATGCCGGACTCGGCGAGGGCACGGGGCACGGCCTGCTTGAGCACGTCGACGTAGTCGCTCGGCACCTGCAGTGCCCAGTCGGCGGGCAGTCGAGCCCCGCCGACGGGCAGGGTCCGGTCGACCACGGCATGCGCGTAGTCGTGGGTGGCGGTGCCGAGCTCGGCCCCGTCGGACACGCGGACGACGACCGCCCGTCCGCTCAGCGTGCCGAAGTCGACGCCGACGACGTGTGCGTCGGGCGCGGCGGTGGTGTCTGCCATGGAACGTCCTTGTCCTGGTGGTGCGAGCCCCGGAGGGGCGGGTCTGGTGGGGGGCCCACGCGAAAGTGAGCGCTCACATTCTCACACGCCGCGGGTCGTGCGTGCAACGCGGAGGGGGCCCCGGAGAGGAGCCGTTGAGGCCGGCTCAGTGTCGGCTCGACGCCGGTCCGGGGACGGCTCAGCGCGGGCTCGACGACGGGTCAGCGCCGGGGCGACGCCGTCGAGCGCCGGACGACCAGCTCGGGCAGCACGGCGTCGACGGTCTCGTCGTCGCCCGCGAGCACGGCCTCGACCGTGTCCATGATGCGGCGGCCGAGCGCCTCGAAGTCCTGCCTGACGGTCGTGAGCGGGGGCAGGAAGTGCGCCGCCTCCGGCACGTCGTCGAAGCCGACGATGCTCACGTCCCGGGGCACCTCGAGGCCGGCGTCGCAGAACGCGTGCATGGCGCCCAGGGCCATCTGGTCGTTGGCGCAGAACACCGCGGTGACGTCTCCGCGCTCGGCGAGCTCGAGGCCCAGCCTGTGCCCGGAGGCGGGCGTCCAGTCACCCCGCAGCAGCGGCCCCGCGTCGAGGCCGAGCCGATCGCACGCGTCGCGCCAGCCGCGCTCGCGGTCGCGCCCGTCCATCCAGGCCTCGGGCCCCGCCACGTGGGCGACGGAACGGTGGCCGAGCGAGGCGAGGTGCTCGACGGCGAGCTCGGCGCCGGCGGCCTGGTCGATCGACACGGCGTGGTGGCCGTCCTCGGCGACGCTGTCGGCGGTGACCAGGGGAACCGCCACCCGGGAGGAGCGCAGCACGTCGAGAGCCTCGGCGTCCGGCGCGATCAGCACGATGGCGGCCACCGCCTGGCCGACGAACGCGTCGACGGCCTGCTGGACGGCCCGGGCGTCGTCGCCGTCGAGGGTGGCCATCGACACCTGGTAGCCGGCTCGGCGAGCCGCGCCGTTGAAGCCGTGCATCGTGCTCGACGGCCCGTAGAAGGGGAACCCGGTGCTGATCAGCCCGATCGACCGGGTCTTGCGGCTGGCGAGCGCCCGCGCGGTGAGGCTCGGCCGGTAGTTCAGCTTCTCGACGGCGGCGTCGACCTTGGCCTTGGTCGTCGGGCGCACGGTGGGGTCGCCGTTGACGACGCGCGACACCGTCTGGTGCGAGACGCCGGCCTCGGCCGCGACGTCGAAGAGGGTTGCCACTGTCTGATCCTAAAGGTCGTTCGGTTTCTGCTCGGGCCGGTGGTGCCGGACCCAGCCGGGTGGCCGGATGGCCGGGTGGCCAGGTCACCGGGCCTCGTCGAGGACTCAGGCACCGGCGTCGCCACCCCCCGGGGACGACGGAGGCGCGGTCCCCCCTGGGCCGCGCCTCCTGATCCGTCGACCGACCGACCGGTCGACGAGTCTCGCCGAGCCGAGCTGAGCTGGTGCTCGCTCGCTCGCTGCTCGCCGCTACTTGCCGCTCGAGGCGGCGCGACGCTTGTTGAAGACGTCGAACGCGACCGCGGCGAGCAGCACGAGCCCCTTGATGAGGGACTGGTACTCGGTGCCGACGCCGAGGATCGACATGCCGTTGTTCAGGATGCCGATGATCAGGCCTCCGACGATGGCGCCGGTGACCGTGCCGATGCCGCCCGTGACCGCCGCGCCGCCGATGAAGACGGCCGCGATGGCGTCGAGCTCGAACCCGTTGCCGGCGCTGGGGCTGGCGAGGTTCAGCTGGCCGGTGAAGACCAGGCCGGCGAGGGCCGAGATGACGCCCATGTTCACGAAGAGCAGGAAGGTGACGCGCTTGGTCTTGATGCCCGACAGCTCGGCGGCGTGCAGGTTGCCGCCGATGGCGTAGACGTGGCGGCCGAAGACCGAGTTCTTCATGACGGTCGAGTACACGACGACGAGCACGGCGAGCACGACCAGGACGATCGGGGTGCCCGAGTAGCTGGCGAGGAGGAACCCGATGTACATGACGAGGGCGACCGTGAACACCATCTTCGTGATGAACCACAGGAACGGCTCGTCCTCGAGCTGGTACTTGCGACGCGTGGCACGGCCGCGGAGGCCCGTGCCGATCAGCGCGAGGGCGGCGATGGCACCGAGCACCAGGGTCAGCGGCTCGTAGCCGGTCGAGCCGAATGCGGGCAGGAAGCCCGAGCCGATGTCGCGGAACCCCTGGGGGAAGGGCGAGATCTGCTGGTTCTGCAGGGCGATCTGCGCCGCGCCGCGGAAGGCCAGCATGCCCGCCAAGGTGACGATGAACGCCGGGATGCCGAAGTAGGCGATCCAGAAGCCCTGCCAGGCGCCGACCAGGCCGCCGAGCACGAGGCAGAGGACGACCGCGACGGGCCAGGGCAGGCCCCACTGCGTGATCATCACGCCGGCCATGGCGCCCGTGAAGGCGACGATGGAGCCGACCGACAGGTCGATGTGGCCGGCGATGATGACCATCACCATGCCGATGGCGAGGATCAGGATGTAGCTGTTCTGCACCACCAGGTTCGACACGTTGATCGGCGCCAGCGTGATGCCGTTCGTCGTGATCTGGAAGAACAGCACGATCACGATCAGCGCGATGAAGAGGCCGATCTGGCGCAGCTGCCCGCCGAGGTACGAGACCGCACCGACGAGGGGGTTGCCGCCGGAGCCGCTCTGCGGCTGACGGGAGGTGGGCGACCCGCCCGTGGGCTTCGGGTCGGTGGCCTGGGTGGGGCTAGGCGCGCTCATTGACGGGGCTCTCTCGTTCGAGGGTCATGTACTTCAGGAGGAACTCGGGGGTCGCCTCGGCGATCGGCACGTCGGCCGTGATGCGCCCCTCCGAGAGGGTGTAGATGCGGTCGCAGATGCCGAGCAGCTCCGGCAGCTCGCTCGAGATGACGATCACGCCCTTGCCGGCGTCCGCGAGCTGGTTGATGATCGTGTAGATCTCGTACTTCGCGCCGACGTCGATGCCGCGGGTGGGCTCGTCGAGGATGAGCACGTCAGGGTCGGTGTACATCCACTTCGAGAGCACGACCTTCTGCTGGTTGCCGCCCGAGAGCTTGCCCGTCAGGGCGGCCACGTTGGGCGCCTTGATGTTCATGCTCTTGCGGTACCGCTCGGCGACCGTGCTCTCTTCCGAGCTGTTCACGAAGCCGGCCTTGGCCAGCTTGCGGAGCGCCGAGCCCGAGACGTTGCGGGTGATGTCGTCGATCAGGTTCAGGCCGTACTTCTTGCGGTCCTCGGTCGCGTACGCGATGCCGGCGTCGATGGCCTTGCTCACCGTGCCCGTGTCGATCTTCTCGCCGCGCTTGTAGACGGTGCCCGAGATGCCCGTGCCGTAGCTCTTGCCGAAGACGCTCATCGCGAGCTCGGTGCGCCCGGCCCCCATCAGGCCCGCGATGCCGACGATCTCGCCGGCCTTCACGTTCAGGTTGGCCTGGTGGATGATCTCGCGGGTCGCGTCGAGCGGGTGGTGGACGGTCCAGTCCTCGATGCGGAGCAGCTCCTCGCCGACCTTCGACTCGTGCGCCGGGTACCGGCTCTCGAGGTCGCGGCCGACCATGCCCTTGATGATCCTGTCCTCGGTGACCTCGCCGGCGTGCATGTCGAGCGTCTCGATCGTCTTGCCGTCGCGGATGATCGTCACCTTGTCGGCGATCGCCTTGATCTCGTTCAGCTTGTGGCTGATGATGATCGACGTGATGCCCTGCCCCTGCAGGCTCTTGATGAGGTCGAGCAGGTGGGCGGAGTCGTCGTCGTTCAGCGCCGCGGTCGGCTCGTCGAGGATGAGCAGCTTCACGCGCTTCGAGAGGGCCTTGGCGATCTCGACGAGCTGCTGCTTGCCGACGCCGATGTCGGTCACCTTGGTCACCGGGTTGTCGCGCAGCCCGACGCGGGCCAGCAGGCCGGCGGCGTCGAGGTTGGTCTTGTTCCAGTCGATGAAGCCGCCCTTGGACTGCTCGTTGCCGAGGAAGATGTTCTCGGCGATCGACAGGAAGGGGCTGAGGGCCAGCTCCTGGTGGATGATGACGACGCCCGCGGCCTCGGAGTCGTTGATGTTCTTGAAGTCGACGGGCTGGCCGTCGAGCAGGATCTGGCCGTCGAACGAGCCGGACGGGTAGACCCCCGACAGCACCTTCATCAGCGTCGACTTGCCGGCGCCGTTCTCGCCGCAGATCGCGTGGACCTGGCCGCGCTCGACCTCCAGCGTGACGTCCTGCAGGGCCTTGACGCCGGGGAACGTCTTCGTGATGTCGCGCATCTCGAGGATCGTGTTCGCCACGTGTTCCTTCTTTCGTGCATGGGGTGGGGCGGAGCTGTGGGGCGCAGGAGGTGCGGAGCGGGTGCACCGCACCTCCTGCGCCCCGGGGAGGGGAGACCTACTTGAGGTCGGCCTCGGTGTAGTAGCCGCTGTCGACGAGGACCTCTTTGTAGTTGTCCTTCGTGACGATGGTCGGCTGGAAGAGGTACGTCGGGACGACCTTCTCGCCGTTGTCGTACGTCTTGTCGTCGTTCGTCTCGGGCGTCTTGCCGTTGAGGATGTCGTCGGCCATCACGACGGACTGGTCAGCGAGCTGACGGGTGTCCTTGTAGATGGTCGAGTACTGCTGACCGGCGATGATCGACTTGACCGAGGCGGCCTCGGCGTCCTGGCCGGTCACGATCGGCAGCGCGTCCGAGCTGTAGCCGGCGCCCTCGAGGGCGGAGATGATGCCGATCGAGATGCCGTCGTAGGGCGAGAGCACGCCGTCGAGCTTGGTGCCGCCCGAGTAGGTCGACGCGATCAGGTTCTGCATGCGCGCCTTGGCGGTGGCAGGGTCCCACTGCAGCGTGGCGGCCTGCGTGAACTCGGCCTGGCCGGAGCCGATGGTGAGCGAGCCGTCCTCGATGTAGGGCTTGAGGGTGTCCATCGCGCCGTTGAAGAAGAAGGTCGCGTTGTTGTCGTCGGGGCTGCCGGCGAAGACCTCGATGTTCTTCGGCTCGGCGCCGTCGATCTTCTTGCCGTCGGCGTCGGCGAGGCCGAGACCGGTGAGGAGGCTGGTGCCCTGGTCGACGCCGACCTTGTAGTTGTCGAACGAGACGTAGTAGTCGACGTTCTCGTTGCCCGTCAGGAGGCGGTCGTACGAGATGACGTCGATGCCGGCCTTGGCGGCCGAGTCGAGCTGGTCGCTGAGCGAGCCGCCGTCGATCGAGGCGACGATGAGGACCTTCGCGCCCTTGGTGATCATGTTGCTGACCTGCTGGACCTGCTGCGGGATCTTGTTGTCGGCGTACTCGAGGTCGACCTTGTAGCCCTTCTTCTCGAGGGCGCTCTTGACGGCGTCGCCGTCCTTGATCCAGCGCTCGGAGACCTTCGTGGGCATCGCGACGCCGATGAGGGCGCCCGAGTTGTCTCCGCCGCTGTCGCCGCTGCCGCTGTCGCCGCCACGACCGCCGCCGGCGCAGCCGGCGAGCGAGATGGCGAGTCCGGCGGCGACGATGCCGACCATGAGCTTCTTGTTGTTCACGGGGATTCCTTCGTGTCCGTGTCATCTCGACGGCGTCGTCGATGACGGATGGTGTGCTGCGTGGGTGGTGCAGGGATCGGCGGGGGCGAGCGGCGGGACGTCGCGGGACCGGGCCGGGGGGCGGCGGGTCGCGACCGGGGTCACGGCGAGCCGGCCGGCGCACGGGGAGGCGCGCCGGAGCAGAGGGGCCTAGGCGGGGGCGGAGGCGCGGAGGGCCGAGGAGGCGGCGGCGACGCGAGCGGTCGGCGCTGCCGACGAAGCGGCGCGAGCGGCCGAGGAGCCAGCTGCGGCCTGGGGCGGGGCCGAGGCGGCGGGGGTGGTGCGAGCGGTGCGGTTCACAGGTGACCTCTTCGTCAGGTGGTGTGTCGCTGGTGCGCGGGACGGTGCGGGGGGGGGTGTGACAGGTGGTGCTGGGCGGCTCCGATGTCGGGGCCGTGCGTCACCGGTGCGGCTGCTGTGCCGACCCGGCATAGCGGATGTGACCGTTTCATGTGAGCGCTCACATCTGTGGTCCGGGGCAACTATGAGGCAGGCCGCGACCGATGTCAAGTCGCGCGCTCGGGGGCCAGGGTTCACACGCCGGATACACGCCGTTCACGGGCCTGAGCGGAACGCGGGGCACGATGTGCGCATGATCACCGTCACGGCCACCGTCCACACCGCGCACGACAGCGCCGGGTTGTTCTGGCTGTCGCGGCGGCTCCTGGCTGAGCACACGACGGCACGCGTCGACGAAGGGCAGTACCTCGTGCAGCTCGCCGACGCCGGGACCGTGCTGCTCACCGAGCTGCCCGAGATGCTGCGCTTCGACGTCGTGGTGCGGGACGAGCTCGCCGCCCGCCGCACCCGGCGCGCCCTCGACGGAGTGCTGGACCGCTGGTCGCTCGGCGCCGTCTCGGCGGTCACCTGGCAGGCGGAGCGACTCGACGCGGAGCCGATCGGCGCGTAGGCGCCCCGGCCTGGCCGGGTCAGGCGATCGCGGCGATCGTCCACGACACGGTGTGCGACTCCCCCGACGCGAGCCGGACGAGGTCGACGCCGCTCGTGAAGGCGTCCGGCGGGCAGGTCATCGGCTCCACGGCGAGGCCGAGGCGGTCGAGCTCGGGCTCGGGGCGGTCGCCCGTGTGCACCTGGACCCAGGGCAGCTCGGAGACGGCCCACGACATCGCGACGCCGCGGCCGTCGCGGGCGACGACCTCGACCGTGGCGCGGCCCTCGGCGTCCGCGTCGATCTCGGTGAAGGCGTGGTCGACGAACAGGTCGCCGACGGGGCGGGCCTCGCGGAAGTCGAAGCCGTCGCGCTCGGTGACGCCGTGCACGCCGGTGGGGACGAGGCGCTCCTCGGTGACCTCGAGGTAGCTCGCCGCCGGGAGCAGCAGCGACCAGTCGTCGACCCGGCCCTCGCCGGCGACGAGGTACGGGTGTGGCGCGACGCCGTACGGAGCCGTGCCCTGCCCGACGTTCGTCGCCGTGACCGTGGTGACGAGGCCGGCGTCGCCGAGTTCGTACACGGCCCGGAGCTCGAGGCGGTAGGGGTAGCCGTCGCTCGGTGCGAGCCGGGTCACGAGGGAGGCGCGGTGCGCGTCGGCCTCGTCGGCCGGGTCGGACGCCCAGTCCGCCCACTGCACCAGACCGTGCAGCGCGTGACCCCGCTCGACCTCGTTGAGGGGCAGCTGGCGCTCGGCCCCGTCGTCGTCCCACGAGCCGTCGACGACCCGGTTGGGCCACGGGGCGAGCAGCGCGCCGCGGTACAGCGGACGCACCTCGTCGAGGCCGAACGGGACGACGAGGTCGCGACCGTCGTGCGTCAGTGTACGCAGCGTGGCACCGACCCCGGCGATCTCGGCCCGGTACGGGCCGTGCTCGAGCACGGTGGGCACGCCGCTGACGGGGACGGCGGCAGGCGTCGCCGGGTCGGTGACGGCGGTGGTGGTCTCAGGCACGGGCGGCTCCTCCGAAGACGGTGTGGTCGAGGTGCGCGTTTCGGAACCGGCCCTCGGGGTCGACGGCGGCGGCGTGGGCCGCGAAGTCGTCGAGTCGAGGGTAGCGACGACGCAGCACCCCGTGGTCGAGGCCGGCCACCTTGCCCCAGTGGGGGCGGGCGTCGAACGGGGCCAGCGCCTCCTCGACGCTCGGGAGCACCGCGAGCACCGCCTCCGTGTCGCGACGCCAGGTGAAGTGGAACGCGATGCTGTCGCGGCCGCCGCTCGGGCTGAGCCAGGCGTCGTCGGCGGCGACGCTGCGGATCTCGCTGACGAAGATCACGTCGGCCAGGCTCTCGCCGATCGCTCGGAGAGCCTCGACGGCGGCCGGGGCGTGCTCGGCGGGGACGAGGTACTCGCTCTGGATCTCCTCCCCCGCGCTCGGCGTGAACTCGGCGCGGAAGTGCGGCAGCCGGTCGAGCCACGGGCCGGGGACGCCGAGCTGCGGGGTGACGGCGTCGGCCGCCGTGTCGGGCAGCATGTGCACGGCCTCGGAGGCGGGGCGGGCACCGAGCGCGACGAGGTCGAGCGGCGTCGCGAGCGGGGCGTCGCCCACCCGCGCCTTCGCCCAGACCTGGCCGACGACGTCGCCCGTGTACCTCGTGAAGAGGCTGACGCTGTAGGCGTGCGCCATCAGGGCGCCGAAGTCCTCGAGGGCCGCCTCCCACGGGAGGTCGTGGTGCACGGTCTGCACGACGTCGAAGGTCGGCACGGTGTCGAGCACGAGCGCCGTGACGATCCCGAGGGCGCCGAGGCCGACGACGGAGGCGCCGAACGCCTCGTCGCCCCGGCGGACGACGTCGAGCGAGCCGTCGGCCCGCACGATCTCGACCGCGGCGACGCTCGCCGAGAGCGCGGGGTTGCGCACCCCGGAGCCGTGGGTGCCCGTCTGCACGGCGCCAGCCACGCTGATGTGCGGCAGCGAGGCGAGGTTCGGCAGGGCACGGCCGCGGGCCTGCAGCTCGCGGGCGAGGACGGCGTGCGTGGTGCCGGCCCCGACGCGGACGGTGCCCGCGGCCTGGTCGAGCTCGATCGGCAGCCCGAGCGCCTCGGTCGAGACCAGCACCCCGTCGGTGTCCGCCACCCGGTTGAACGAGTGCCGCGAGCCGATCGCCTTCACGCGACGGCTGGACGCGACCACGTCGCGCAGCTCGTCGACCGAGGTGGGGGTGCGGAGGTCGGTCGTCGTGTACTCGACGTTCTCGGCCCAGTTGTGCATGAGACTCCTTCGACTCGGTGGCGGCGTCCAGTCTAGTGAGCGCTCACTCGGCGCGGGCCGAGCCCGTGCCGGTGCTCGTGTCCCCCTCACTGGGGACCGCCGACCCCCCGGACCGGGGCCGCGTCCCCCGTTGTCCCCCGGGCCAGGACGCGGTTCGCTGGGTACAGGCCCCGGGAGACCGCCGCCGACCGACCACGACCCAGGGGAACACCACGATGGACTCGACCGCACACGGCACCGACGCCGTCCGCGCCTCCGCTCCGCAGCAGCCCCGCCACGACCGCCGGGTCCGCCCCGAGCGCGTCGTCCGACTGCGCCGTGCGCCGTCGTTCTTCCTCACCTGGCTCGACGTCCCGAACGACGGCAGCGACCCGGCCCTGCCGCTCGGTGCCTGCCTCGTGCTCCGCCGCGTCGGCGGCCAGACCCCCCGCGACGTCGTCGTCGAGCTGCCCGGCGGCGTCGCCCGCCGCTCCGACGCCCTCCGTCGCCGCTCGGCGATGGGCGTCGCGACGCCGACCGAGATCGGCGCCCTCGCCGAGCTCGGCACCGTCTTCGTCGAGTGGACCTCGTCGGACGGCGTCCGCCGCACCACCTGGCTGCGCGTGCCGTCGGTGCCCGCGCGCTACCGCGTCCGTCGCGCCGCCTAGCCGCGTCGTGTCGCCCCGGCGCGCGTCAGCGCGTCAGCGCCTCAGCGCCGGTACGCCGCCGCCGGGTGCGACGCCGGGAGGCGCGGCCCGCCCCCCGTGTACCGCTCGCGCAGCGTCTCGCCCGGCACGTACGCCTCGCGCACACGGCCGCGACGGCGCAGCTCGGGCACGACCAGCTCGACGAAGTCGCGCAGCGTGTCGTACGAGTGGTACTGCCGCAGGTTGATGCCGTCGATCCCCTCCTCGTCGAGCCACCGCTCGATCTCGTCGGCGACGACCGTCGGCGTCCCGGCGACGAAGAACGCGCCGCCCCAGGCCTCGTCCACGCTCGCGATCAGCTCGCCGACCGTGATGTCGAGAGGCAGGGAGGCGGCCCCCGGGTGCTCGAGGCGCCCCTCGGCCACGAGGGCCTCGCGGACGGTCGTCGCGGGGTCGTGCGACGGCGCGTCGAAGGGGACGCTGCGGTGCACGAGCGCGCCTTGCTCGCTGGCGAACGACTCGTAGAGGGCCAGCTTCTCGGCCACCGCCTCCTCGGTCTCGGCCGTGATCACGCCGGCCTGCACGATGAAGCGGACGTCGTCGGCAGCCCGGCCCGCCTCGACGGCTGCGGCCCTGGTGGCCTCCGCCACGCGGGCCACCGCACGTCCGCCGGTGAAGACGACCTCGGCGTTGCGGGCGGCCTGCTCCACGCCGGTCGGCGACGCAGTCGCGAGGAAGAGCACCGGGGTGCGCTGCGGCGACGGCTCGCTGAGGTGCGGCCCGACGACCTTGTAGAAGCGGCCGTCGTGGTCGATCGTGTGCACCTTCGACGGGTCGGTGTACACGCCTGAGCCGGGCGCGAGTCCGTCGGCGATCGGGTCGGCGACGACGGCGTCGTCCTCCCACGAGCCCTCCCAGAGCTTGTAGAGCACGTCCAGGTACTCGGCCGCCCGGGCGTAGCGCTCCTCCTTCGGGATCTGGTCGTCGAGCCCGAAGTTGCGCGCGGCCGAGGGCAGGTACGAGGTGACGACGTTCCAGCCGACGCGGCCCCCCGTCAGGTGGTCGAGCGTCGACATGCGTCGCGCGAACGCGAAGGGAGGCTCGTAGCTCGTCGACGCGGTGACGCCGAAGCCGAGGTGCTCGGTCACCGCGGCCATCGCCGGCACGACGAGCATCGGGTCGTTCGCGGGCGCCTGTATCCCCTCGAGCAGGGCCGGCGCCGGGCTGTCGCGGTAGACGTCGTAGGTGCCGAGCACGTCGGCGAGGAACACGGCGTCGAAGCCGCCCTGCTCGGCCAGCCGCGCGAGCTCGGTCCAGTAGCGGATGTCGGTGTACTCGCGACGGTGGTTGCCGGGGAGCCGCCAGAGGCCGTGCGTGATGTGGCCGACGCAGTTCATCTCGAAGAGGTTGAGGATCAGCTTCTTCTTCGCGTCGGGCGCGGTGCGCGCAGCTGAGGCGTCGGGCGCGGGTGCGGTCGTCGGGGCGGTCTCGGGCGTCGGGGCGGTCTCGTCGGTCACCCGGTCGACACTGCCACAGGCCGGAGGCGCGGGCCGGGCCCGTGACGCCCCGCGACGCGTGGTACCGCGGTACCACCACGCCGGCACCCTGCTCCGACGAGGGCGGTCACCGCTCTCCGTAGCGTCGTGACCATGATCGAAGCCAGCCACCTCACCAAGCGCCACGGCGCCTCCCTCGCCGTCGACGACGTCTCGTTCACCGTCGCTCCGGGGTCCGTCACCGGGTTCCTCGGGCCGAACGGCGCCGGCAAGTCGACCACCATGCGCATGATCGTCGGGCTCGACCGGCCGACGTCGGGCACGGTCACCGTGAACGGGAACCGCTACGCCGACAGCCCGGCTCCCCTGCAGGAGGTGGGGGTCCTGCTCGACGCGGGTGCCGTCCACCCCGGGCGCACGGCCCGCGACCACCTCCGCACCGTCGCCCGGACGCACGGCATCCCCGACCGCCGCGTCGACGAGGTCATCGGGCTCACCGGCCTCGAGTCGGTCGCACGTCGCCGTGCCGGCACCTTCTCCCTCGGCATGGGACAGCGCCTCGGCATCGCCACGGCCCTGCTCGGCGACCCCGACACGCTCGTGCTCGACGAGCCCGTCAACGGGCTCGACCCGGAGGGCGTCATCTGGGTGCGGCAGCTCTGCCGCTCCCTCGCCGCCGAGGGGCGGGCCGTGCTGCTCTCCAGCCACCTGATGAGCGAGATGGCCCAGACGGCCGACCGCCTCGTCGTCCTCGGCCGGGGCCGGGTCATCGCCGACGCCTCCGTCGCCGACGTGCTCGCCGGCCAGGGAGGAGGCACGGTCGCCGTCAGGACCGACTCGACCGAGCGCCTCGAGGCGCTGCTGCGCCCGCTCGGCGGCACGGTCACGCACCTCGCCGCGGATCGCCTCGAGGTCGCGGGCCTCTCGGGGGAGGAGATCGCCCGCGCGGCCGCTCCCGCCGGCGTGCTGCTGTTCGAACTGACGCCCACGCAGACGTCGCTCGAGGACGCCTTCTTCGGCCTGACCGACGACTCGGTCGAGTACCGGTCCGGGTCGAGGACTCAGGCGTGATCGACGGGGGCGCCTCGAGGACGGGCGCCGCCGGGCCCCCGTGACCGGCGCCTCCTGAGTCCTCGACCGGACTGAGCACCGCAGCCGCGCTGCTCCGACCTCCGACCACTGCTCCGCGCCTGCTCCTCCGCGCTCTCTCCTCCTCCCCTCCTTCTCTTCTTCCCTCCCCGCACTTCCTCCCGATCGGAGACACCTCGTGACCACCGCACCCCTGCTCAGCCCGCTCGAGCGCGCACCGCGCCTGACCTTCGCCCGCGTCGCCTGGTCGGAGCGGACCAAGCTGACGAGCGTCCGCTCGACCTGGCTGATCGCGGCGCTGACCGTCGTCCTGTCCGCCGCGGCGAGCGCCGCCGTCGCCCTCACCGACGCCTCCGACCCTGCCGGCGCACTGGCGGGCGGGGTGGCGACCACCCTCCGCACGATGGCGCCGGCGACGACGGTCGGTGAGCTCTTCGTCGCTGTGCTCGTCGTGCTCTTCGTCACGCAGGAGTTCGCGACCGGCCAGAAGCGGACCACCTACTCCGCCGTGCCCCGGCGGCTGCCCGTGCTCGCGGCGAAGGCCCTCGTCGCGGCGGGCGCCGCCGTCGTGCTCTCGGCGGCCTCGTCGGTCGCGGCGTGGGCGGCGTCGAGCGCGGTGCTGTGGAGCACGGGCCTGCGGACCTCGCTCGTCGACGCCGCCGTGCTCCAGGCCGTCGGCGCCGCGGCGGCGTGGCTGGCCGTGCTCACCGTGTTCACCGTGATGGTCGCCACCCTCGTCCGGAGCTCGGCCGGGGCGATCGCCATCGTCCTCGGGGTGCTGCTCGTGCTGCCCGTCGCCGTGATCCTGCTGACCGCCAGCCAGGGATCCGACTGGTCCGTCCTGCTCCTCACGTACGCTGAGACGACCATGAGCCAGCTCTCCTCCGGCACCGAGCCCGTCGCCGACCTGGGCCGCGACCTGGGCGTGCTCGCCGCCTGGCTCGTCGTGCCGACCGCCGCCGCGGCGTGGGCCACCGCGCGACGCGACGTCTGAGATGCGCGTCCGCCGCGCCTCCTCGTCGTCGGGTCCCGACACCGCGCCGAGGCCCGGCCCCGCGCCGGGGCCCGGCGCCGCGCCGGTACCGGTGCCGGTCCCCGGCGTGGGCGCCGGTGTGGGCGCCGTGCCCCGGCCGCCCGGGGCGATCCGCCGACGCATCGCGGCGCACCCCGTCGCGACGGACGTCGTCGTCGCCCTCGCGGCCGGGGCGTTCGGGATCCTGGGAGGCGTCTCGAAGATCGCCCCGTGGGTCGTCGTCTTCCCCGCTCCCTGGCCCTGGTACGTGCTCTGGGCCCTCGCCTCCGGCGCACTTCTGCTGCGCCGCAGGCTACCCGTCGTCGTGGCGGCGGTCGCCTTCGCCGCCCTCGTCGGCCAGGCCGCGCTCGACGCGACCGACCTGCCCTGGGCCTTGCTCATCGCCCTCTACTCGGTCGCGGCCCACCGCGGCGCCCGCTGGGCCTGGGCCTGCTCCGCGGCGGTCGTGGGCCTGCTCTGGGCCCTGTCGGCGACGCTGGTCCCGCAGCTGGAGTCGCCGCTGGTGGCGGCCTTCGGCATCGTCGTGGTCGTGCTCGTCGGGCTCAACGTGCGCAGCCGGCGCCAGTACCTCGCCGCCCTCATCGACCGGGCCGCACAGCTCGAGCGCGACCGGGACCAGGAGGCGCGTCTCGCCGCGGGCGCGGAGCGCGCGCGGATCGCCCGCGAGCTCCACGACGTCGTCGCCCACGGCATGTCCGTGATGATCAGCCTCTCCGACGGGGCCGACGCGGTCGCCGAGGTCGACCCGGCGCGCAGCCGCGACGCCGTGCGGCAGATCGGCGTCGTCGGACGGGAGGCGCTGGCCGACATGCGCCGCCTGCTCGGCGTGCTGCACGACGACGACGACGACGCGGCGCTCGCTCCCCAGCCGGGGCTCGACGAGCTCGACGACCTCGTCGAGACCTACCGCTCGGCCGGCCTGCCCGTCGCGCTCACCCGCGTGGGCGAGCTGCCGACGGCTCCTGCTCTGCAGGTGGTCCTCTACCGGACAGTGCAGGAGGGGCTGACGAACTCCCTGAGGTACGCCGAGCGGCCGACGCGGGTCGCAGTGGTCCTGCGCGGTGCCGAGGGTCGGGGCGTCGGCAGCGGCAGCGGCAGCGGCAGCGGCAGCGGCGATGTCGACGCGCTCGGGCTCGGGCCCGCGCTCGGCGGGGTCACCGTCGAGGTCGTCGACGACGGCGCGGGCACCGTCCCCGCCGCCTCGGTCGGGACGGAGCGCGGGCTCGTCGGGCTCCGCGAGCGCGCAGCACTGTACGGGGGCACCCTCGAGGCCGGCCCGCGCACGGACCTGGGCGGGCGCGGGTGGCGGCTGCGGCTCGCCCTGCCGGGTCACGGCGACGGCGCCGGCGCTCAGCCGGTGACCGGGGCGAGCGCTCAGCCCCTCCCCGGGCGGGACGCCCAGCCCGCCGCGAGCGCGACCTCTGCCCCGACGCCGACCGACGCCGACCAGCTGCCCGAGGAGGCACCGTGACCGACATCACCGTCATGCTCGTCGACGACCAGGACCTGCTGCGCGCCGGCATGGCGATGGTGCTCGGGGCCCAGCCGGGCCTCCGGATCGTGGGCGAGGCCGCGGACGGCCTCTCCGCGGTCGAGCGCGACGCGGAACTGCGGCCGGACGTCGTCCTGATGGACGTCCGCATGCCCGCCCTCGACGGGATCGAGGCCACCCGCCGCATCGTCGCCGCGCGCCCGGAGGCGCGCGTGCTCGTGCTGACGACGTTCGACCTCGACGAGTACGCCTTCGGGGGCCTGAACGCGGGCGCGAGCGGCTTCCTCCTCAAGGACGCTCCCCCGGCCGAGCTGGTCGCCGCTATCCGCACCGTGGCGGCGGGCGACGCCATCGTGTCGCCGCGCGTGACCCGCGCGATGATCGACCTGTACCGGGGGCGCCTGCCCGATCCTGCGGGCGTGCGTCGCGCCTCCTCGATCGACCTGCTCTCCGAGCGCGAGCGAGAGGTGCTCGTCGCGATCGGGCGTGGGCTCAGCAACTCGGAGATCGCCCGGGAGCTCTTTCTCTCGGAGTCGACCGTCAAGACGCACGTCGGACGCGTGCTGGCCAAGCTCGACGCGCGCGACCGGGTGCACGCGGTGATCTTCGCCTACGAGAACGGGCTCGCCGGGGGCTGATCCCGCGCCGCGGGCGGCCTTCGCGCTCGACCGTGTCGAGCGATCAGGAGGCGACGACGCCGATGACGCTCGTGCCGCCGGTCGGAGCCCGTCGAGGACGCCGACGCCTGAGTCCTCGACACGAGGGTCGCTCGCTCAACACGGGGGCCGCCCCGCTCGACCGCGTCGACCGCGTCGACCCTTCAGGAGACGGCGCCGTGCGCGCCGTGCACGCCGCCGATCGGGCGCCCTCGACGGCGCCGCTGCCTGAGTCCTCGACACGGCACCGTGCCGCGGTGGTGCCGGGCACGGGAGGCGCGGGCACCCGTTCCGACGGACCCCGACCGGGGCTAGCTGCTCCGACGCCCGCCGCGCACTGCGGGTCCGGTCGGCACCGAGCCCGTGCGGGCCGCCTGCACGGTCGCGATCGACGCCGTCACGACCGACACGGACGAGGTGATGGTGCGGAGGCTCGACGTCGACAGGGTCGACTGCGTGTGTCCCGAGACCGGGAAGCCCCGGCGGCCGAGGACGACGACCACGAGGCTCGCCCCGACCACGACCGCCGCGACGAACGGCAGCGCGCCGAGGCCGAGCCCGGCCGTGCCGAACACCTGTGCGCCGAGCGCGGCCCCAGCCGCGATGCCGACGTTGGAGCCTGCGTTGACGAGAGCTCCGGCGATGTCGGGGCTGACGCCTCCGGTGCGGATGGCCGCCGCCATGAACAAGGTCCCGGTGGTGCCGTTCGCCGCGACCCAGAGCCCTGCTACCACGAAGGTGCCGACGAGCGAGCCGTGCACGAGGGGCAGGGCGGCGAGTGCCAGCGCCATGACGGCCACGGCGGCGATGAGCGTCTGTCGCGGCGCCCGGTCGACGAAGGCCCCGGCGGTGAGCAGTCCCACGATGCCCGTGACGCCGAGCACGAGGAGGGCCGGTGCGACCGCGTCGTCGCCCAGTCCGGCCGTCATCAGGTACGGGCCGACGTAGGTGTAGACGACGTAGTGCCCGGCGAACAGGAGGAGGTCGGCGACGACGACGGCGAGCAGGCCCGAACGAGCCCAGGCCGCGACCGAGCCGAGGTGCGGCGACGACTCGCCCCGGACCGCGGGCAGGAACGCCAGCGCCACGACGGCGAGGACGGCGGAGGCGACCGCCACGGCGAAGACCGCGGAGCGCCAGCCGAGGTGGTCGCCGACCGCCGTGGCCAGGGGCACGCCGAGCACGAAGCCGAGCGAGCTGCCTGAGTAGACGAACGCGATGGCGCGGCCCGCGAGCCGGGGCGGGACGATGCGCGTGGCGTACGCCGAGGCCACCGAGAAGAAGAGGGCGTGGGCGATGCCGCCCACGACGCGTCCCACGCAGACCGTCTCGAAGTTCGGGGCGAGCGCCACGATCAGGTTCGACGCGGTGTAGCCGCCGAGGGTCGCGACGAGGACGGCCTTCCGCGGCACGCGCGCCGTCGCCCACGTCAGCGGCAGCGCGAGCAGGGCGACCGCGAGGGCGTAGACCGTGATGACGACGCCCATGCGGGACTCGGTGACCCCGAGGTCCTCGCTCATCGTCGAGAGGAGCCCGACGGGCATCAGCTCGGTGGTGATCGCGAAGAACGTGGCCAGCCCGAGCACGGCGATGCCGACGATCGCCGACGGGGTGAGGACGTGCGGCGTGCCGTCGTGGCCGTGGGTCGGACGGGGGGCCGGGGTGTCGATGCCGCTGACCCGCATGGACCCCGTGTAGGTCGAGGACGGGGTCGAGGTCGGGCCCTGCGTGTCGGGCTCGGGGGCGAGGGCCACGGAGCCGGTGCGGGTGTCGTCGGGACGCGGGGAGTTCTGGGGCACGGTCAGGCCTTCCTGGACGGGCCGGCCGGGCGCGCACGACGATCGGCTCGTCGAGGGACCACTCAGCCGACAAGACCCGGCGTGACGACGCGGGCGGTGTCGGGAGGCGGAGCGCGCACGTCGCGGCGGAGGGGCGGGCGTTCGGGGATGGGCCACTCCACGACGAGGGCGTCCATCCAGTGTTGCACGGCCCCCCGGGCCCTCCGCAAGATCCAGAACGACATTCGGTTTTGCGGCCTGCGCAGTGCCGTCGCCGCCCTGGTCGACAGGTCGCCGCCCCGCTGTGACGGCCTCAGGAGGCGCGGCGAGCGGCCAGCGCCGCCTCCAGCAGGTCGGTGAGCACGGTGCCGCGCGACCCCGCGTCCTCCGGGTGCCACTGGACGCACCAGACGGGCGCCTCCTCGTGCTCGACCGCCTCGATCGTGCCGTCGTCGGCGCGGGCGACGACCCTGAGCCCCGCGGCGACACGTCCGACGGCCTGGTGGTGGGAGCTCCGCACGTCGAGCTCCGTCGCGCCGAGCGCCTTCGCCAGCTCGCTGCCGGGCTCGACGAGCACGCGGTGGTCGACCATGCTGTCGGCGGTGTCGCCTCCGACGTGTCCGCCGTCGTGGAGGTGCTGCACCAGGTCGCCGCCGAGGGCGACGTTCACGAGCTGCATGCCCCGGCAGATGCCGACGAGCGGGGTGCGTTCCTCGACGGCGCGACGGACGATCGCGACCTGGGCCCGGTCCGCCGCCGGGAACGTCTGGCCGAGGTGCGGCTCGCCCGGGTCGCCGCCGTAGAGGGACGGGTCGACGTCCTCTCCCCCGGTCACGATGACCGCGTCCGCCGCCGACAGGCGCTCGTCGAGCTCGGCCGGGGGCGTCTGCGCCGCCGGCACGCGGTCGACGGTGAAGCCCACGTCGGTCGCCGCCGCGACGACGCTGGCCGTGAGGCGCTGCAGCTCGGCCTCGAAGGCGGGGTCGTCGCGACCGCCGTCGGCGACGTCGACGACGAGCAGGACGGGCGTCGACGCAGGGTCGCGTCGAGGACTCAGGTCGGACATGCCGCCATCGTGCCAGGCGCCTGCCGGCGGGGCCGGTCGCGACGCGCACGCCTGAGTCCTCGACGGCACGGGGCGGACCGGAACCGCCCGGATCGGCACGGCGCGCCTGCGCGCGGCCCAGCCCGCGCGGACTGCCCGGGCCGAGCGCACTGCCCGGCCCGCGCGCGCTGCCCGGCCCGCGCGCACTGCCCGGCCCGCGCGCACGCCGGGCTACTACCGTCGACCACACGCGTGCCGGCCCTGATCCGTGCAGCAGAGAGGGATGTCATGTTCGAAGCGGAGAACCTGCGCGACTGGATCGGCCTGCCGGTCGTCGACCCGAGCGGCGACAAGATCGGACAGCTCGAGAGCGTCTACTTCGACACGTCGTCGGACACCCCGTCCTTCGCGACGGTCCAGACCGGCCTCGTGGGCAAGAAGCTCATCTTCGTGCCCCTCGACGGCGCGGTCGTCGCCCCGAAGCACCTCAAGGTCCAGTTCGACAAGAAGCTCGTCAAGGACGCCCCGTCCATCGACACCGACGGCGAGCTCGAGGCCTCGCAGGAGGCGGACGTCTTCGCCCACTACGGCCTCCCCTACGCGCTGGGCGCCGGCGGAGAGCGTCGGCTCGGCCGCCGCTGACTCAGGCTGCAGGACACGAGGAGGCGCGGTGCGACGAGCACCGCGCCTCCTTTCGTCGTCCCCGACGTCGCGATCTGCAGCCTGCTGCTCCGGGACCTCGGCCCGTGAGCCGCGTTCCGGGCAACGGCCCGCTGGCCTGCGCTCCGGTGCCTGGCTAGGCAAGCACTCCGAGGTGCTCGAGCAGGATGCTCGTGCCGATGAGGATCAGGACGACGCCGCCCGCGATCTCGGCCGGCTTGCCGAAGCGCGCCCCGACCCGGTGGCCGACGAGCACGCCGACGAAGGTCAGGACGGTCGTCGTCACGCCGATCAAGAGCACGGCCCCGCCGATGGACACCGGCAGGAACGCGAGCGTCACGCCGACGGCGAGGGCGTCGATGCTGGTCGCCACCGCGAGCAGCAGCAGCTCGCGGGTGGAGATCCGGTCGACGTCCTCGTCGTCGTCCGCGCCCTTCGTGAAGGCCTCCCAGAGCATCTTCGCGCCGATGAGGGCGAGGAGCCCGAAGGCGATCCAGTGGTCGAAGTCGGCGATGTAGCTGGCGAAGGCGGTGCCGAGCAGCCAGCCCGCGAGGGGCATCGCCGCCTGGAAGAGACCGAACGTCACGGCGATGACCGTGGCCCCGCGCACCGAGAACTGGCGCATGTGCAAGCCCTTGCCCAGCGCGACGGCGAAGGCGTCGGCAGAGACGCCGAGGGCGATGAAGAGGAGGGCCCAGAAGCTCACGACGGGTCCTTTCGGTGGCGGCGACGGCGGGCGTCGTCGCCCCGGAACCTGTCGATCTTGGCATGCCGGAGGCGGCCGTGACGCCAGAAAAGCCCTGATCAGACAACTTCGGGACGCCGAATCCGCGGTGTCGGGCGACCGCGTGGGAAAGCGGGCGAGACCGACACGGTCTCGCCCGCCTCCTGCTGGCTCGTCGCGCCTGCGACGACGCTCCCGAGGAGTCGCCTACGCGGCGTCGCTGCGCGTCGACGCCACGACCGCGGACACGACCTCGGCGAGCTTCGCGACGACCTCGGCGTCGTCCTTGGGGTGCACCTCGGCGAAGCGGACGACCGAGCCGGGGATGGCCAGGGTCACGTCCTCGAGGACCTTCGCGCCGGCGATGCCGAACGACTTGCGGGTCTCGTCCTGCGCCCACACGCCGCCGAACTGGCCGAACGCGCTGCCGATGACGGCGACCGGCTTGCCCGAGATCTGGCTCTCGCCGTAGGGGCGCGACGCCCAGTCGATCGCGTTCTTGAGGACGGCCGGGATGGTGCCGTTGTGCTCGGGCGTGACGACGAGCACGGCGTCGGCGCCGCTGAGCGCGCTGCGGAACGCGACGGCCGCCTCCGGACGGGCGCCGTCCACGTCGATGTCCTCGTTGTAGAACGGCAGGTGCGCGATGCCGTCGTAGACGCTCAGGGTGACGCCCTCGGGGGCGTTCAGCACCGCGGTCTCGGCGATCTGCTTGTTGGTGGATCCGGCGCGCAGGCTGCCGACGAGGACGAGGACGGTGGTCATGGGGTCTCCTTGCTGAAGTGGTGCGGTGGGTGCAGCGGGCTCCGACGCGGGTAGGTGACGCGTCATGCACGTGCACGAAGGGAGACCTGCCGGAGGCGCGGGATATTCCCGAGGACCGCTGCGAGACGCGCGCCGACCCTCACCCCGCGCGTCGTCGTTGGGGGTGCCGCGCGCCTCCTCCATCCAGGCAACGCGCGTCGTCGCGGGGCTGCCGCGCGCCTCCTCGGCTCAGGCGGGGCGGCGGATCGTGCTGACGACGTCGACCAGGCTGGGCCGTGCGGGCGCCGAGCCGAACCCGAATCGCACGGGCGGCGACAGCGGCGCGATCGAGCCGAGGTCGACGCCGTCGCGGACGGCCGTGACGGCGGCGAGGTCGCGCACGAGGGTGACGCCGTAGTACTCGCGGCGGCCTCCGCCCGCGGTGCCGGCCGTGCGGGCGCCGTGGACGAGCACGCGGGCGACAGGATCGACGAGGGTGAGCCACGCCGGCCGGGTTGCGAGGCCGCGCGGGACCAGCCGCAGCAACACGCCGAGCCACGAGATCGGCCCGACGGCGAGCGTCACCTCGAGGTCGCCCGCCGTCACGGCGATGCCGCCGTCGACCCTGCGGCGGGCGACCGGGACGACCCGCACCTCGTCGAACGAGTAGGTCGACGAGACGTAGTCCGCGACCTCGGGCGAGGGTGCGAGCAGGAGGCGGTGGCCCGCCGCGTCCTCGATCATCACGTCGGCGAAGCGGCCGAGCGGCGACTCGTCCCACATGCCGATGACGACACGGGTCCCGGAGGCCGTGCCGAAGCCCGCGATGCGGCCGCGGAAACGGTCGTCAGGGGCGCGCGGAGGGCGGTGCCGGCCGAGAGCGGGCAGAACGGGACGGGGACGGCGCATGGGGGCGACGGTACGCGGACCTAGGCGTCGAGGATTCAGGCGGCGGGGGCCGGACGGCCGTGCTCACCTGCACGCCGACGCCGTGGACGTGCCCGCCTCCTGAGCCCTCGACAGGGTCGCTCCCGGCGGGGCGGCAGGCCTGCGGGCCCACGGCCCTGCGAGAAGGCGTCAGTACCCGGCGTCGACGTCCACGACGCCGACGGGCTGTCCGCCGTCGGCGAGCGCCCGGATGTTCTCCTCGACCCGGGCCTGGAACAGCGGCTCGGTCATCGCGTTCGTGTTCGCCTGGTGCGGGGTGATCAGCGCCAGCGGCTCGTCCCAGAGAGGGTGCCCGTCGGGCAGCGGCTCGGGGTCGACCACGTCGAGGCCGGCTCCGCCGATCGACCCCGCGGCGAGCGCCGCCACGAGCGCGTCGGTGTCGACGAGGGGCCCTCGGGCGATGTTCACGAGCACGGCTGTCGGCTTCATCGCCTCGAGCTCGGCCCGGCCCACGATCTTGGCCGTGCCGTCGGTGAGGGCGGCCGCGACCACGACGACGTCCATGTCGGGCAGCACCTCCGCGAGACCCTCGGCGGTGATCGTGCGCACGGCACCCGGGACCTCGCGGGGCGTCCGCACGACCATCGTCACCTCGACGTCGAACACCCCCAGGAGCCGCAGCAGCTCGGTGCCGATGCCGCCCGCGCCGATGATCAGCACACGCGACCCGTTCAGCGAGATGCCGCGCTGCTCCTGCTCCCAGGAGTCCGCACGGGCTCGGAGGGGCAGCGAACGCAGCGTCGCCAGGGTCAGGGCGAGCGCGTGCTCGGCCACCGGCGCGCTGTAGGCCCCCTTCGCGCTGGTGAAGACGAGCCCGTCACGGCGGGTGGCCCTCATCGTCTCGACGTACGAGTCCACACCGGCGCTCGGCAGCTGCACGACCGAGACGGCGGGGTGCTCGTCGATCGCCCGGCGCAGCTCGGCCTGGTCGACGCGGCCGCCGACCACGATCATCTGCGTCTCGTCGCCGAGCTCGACCGCCCTGGCGCCGGTGGCCTCGACGGCGCGCGTCGCGGGGCCGACGCCCCAGACGTCGCCGCCCACTCCGGACGAGTCGGGGACGGGGAGGACGGTCACGGCGATGTCTGTCATCGGCCCAACCTATCGACGCCGCGGCGACGTGCCCGCGCTGGCGTGAGGCCGCTGGCGTGAGCCCGCCCCCGTCGAGGACTCAGGCGAGACCTGTCCGGTGCCGGCCGCCGGGCCCGCGCCACGGCGGCGACCGCCTCGGGTGCCTGAGTCCTCGACGCGACCGGGCCCGCACCTCCTCGTCTCAGCCCTTGACCGCCCCCGAGGTCAGCCCGGAGACGATCGAGCGGCGGAAGATCAGCACCAGGATCACGATGGGCACGGTCGCCGAGACCGACGCCGCGAAGATCGCCCCGTACGGCACGGTGAACTGCGTGCCGAAGAGCGCGATGCCGACCGGGATCGTGCGGAACGACGTCTCGCTGTTGAAGGTGAGCGCCATGAGGAACTCGCTCCACGAGGCGGTGAAGGTGAAGACGCCGACCGTGAAGAGGCCCGGCTTCGACATGGGCAGGATGACGGAGAACACGGTGCGGAGGGGCGAGGCGCCGTCGATCTCGCTCGCCTCCTCGATGGTGGTGGGGATGCCGGCGAGGTAGTTGCGCATGATCCATATCGCGAACGGCAGGTTGAACGCGACGTACGGGATGATCAGGCCGGGATAGCTGTTGAGCAGGCCGAGCTGCCGCTCGATCAGGTAGATCGGCGTCAGGACGGCGATCGCGGGGAACACGGACAGCATCAGGAGCGTCGTCATGATGGTGGTGCCGCCCTTGAGCTTGCGGCCGGTGAGCGCGTAGCCCGCGAAGAGCGCGAGCCCCAGGACGAGCACCGTGGTGCTGACGGCCACGATCACGCTGTTGAGCATGTAGACCGCGAGGTCGTTCGAGACGAACGCGGTGACGTAGTTCTCGAGCGTCCAGGTCTGGGGAACGACCGTGGGAGGCGACGCCGCGACCTCGGGAGCCGTCTTGAACGACGACACCACGAGCCAGTAGAGCGGGATCGCCGTCACGAGGGCGATGAGCACGCCGCCGATGTTGACCACGTTGACCCAGCGGCGCCAGCCGCGGCGGATCTTGGTGCGGGCCATCAGTCGCCTCCCTTCGCCTGGTTGCGGAACGCTCGGAGGAACAGCAGGCAGCCGAGGCCGACGATCAGGGCGGTCGACGTGGCGATCGCGGCTCCCGGGCCGATGTTGATGTCCTGGAAGAGCACCTTGTAGCCCATGATCGCGAGGGTCTGGGTCGAGGTGCCGGGGCCTCCCTGGGTGAGGACGAACGGCAGGTCGAAGACGCCGAACGCCTGCAGCACCCGGAACAGGACCGCGATCGTGAACGTCGGCAGCAGCTGCGGCATCACGACGCGCCAGAAGGTCGACCACGCGCTCGAGCCGTCGAGCTCGGCGGCCTCGTACTGTTCGTCGGGGATCATCACGAGGCCCGCGAGCAGGATGATCGCGACGAACGGCGTGGTCTTCCAGATGTCGGCGACCATGAGGGCGGCCGCGGCGCTGACCGGTTCGCCGAGGATCACGGGCGGGCTGTCCGTGAACAGGGCGATCCCCCACGTGGCGATGCCGTAGGTCGAGTCGTAGATGTACTTCCAGAGCTGCGCGGAGACGATGGTGACGAGCGACCACGGGATCAGCAGCAGCGCGAGCATCCAGCCCCGGGTCACGCCGAGCCGCTCGAGCACGAGCGCCGAGAGCATGCCGAGCACGAGCTCGGTCGTCACCGTGACGACGGTGTAGAGGATCGTGAAGCCGAGGGCCCGGTACCAGTCCTGGCTCTGCAGCAGCGCGCCGTAGTTGGCGAGCGTGTACTCCTCGACCTGGAACCCGTCGTAGTCGATGGTGACCCGCGCGAAGCTGAGCAAGACCGAGTAGATCACCGGGAACACGGTCACCAGCAGGATGACGAGCAGGGCCGGGCTGGCGAAGAGCCACGCGGCGCGGTTGCGGGTGCGCGCGAGCGAGGTGCGCGCTGAGCGTTCAGGCGTCGGCGGCCCCGTGGTCGTCGAGAGCGCGGTGTCCTGGCGGGGCGTCGTCGTCTCTTCCTGAACGCTCATCACAGGGCCTGCCCGGCGAGTGCCACGTCCATCTGCCGCTGCATGCGGCTGGTTCCCGTCTCGACGGCCGACTGCCCCGCGGCGATCGAGTTCGCGTTGACGTAGATGCCCTGCGAGACCTTCGGGTAGAAGGCGGTCGCGGTCGGCCTCGGCACGAGCGTGTAGTCGGCCGCGATCTCGTACTGCGGCTTGGCGGCGGCCTTCGCGTCGGGGCTCGTCAGCGACGCCGTCCGCGCCGGGATCACGCCGCCCTCGCGCACGATGAGCTGCTGCGCGTCCTCGTCGGCCAGCCACCGCGCCCACGCCAGGGCCACGGCCGGCTTCGCGGTGTGCGGGTTGATGTAGCTGCCCCAGCCGCCGATCGTCGTGTGCGTCTCGTCCGTGCCGTCGAACCCGGGGCGGGACCGGATGCCGATCTTGCCTGCGACGCTCGAGGCGTCGGGGCTGTTCGCGGTGTCGTACGCGTACGACCAGTTGCGGAGGAACGCCGCCCGCCCCGTCGTGAAGGCGTCCAGGCTCGCCTGCTCGATGTACGTCAAGGAGGCGCGGGGCGTCACGCCCTCGGAGACCAGCGAGGCCATGAACTCCAGCCCGCGTCGCGCCTCCGAACTCGTCGCCGTGGACTCGGTCACGTCCTCGTCGGTGAAGCGGCCGCCGGCGTCGGCCACGAACTCGACCGCGTTGCACGTCATGCCCTCGTAGACGTTGCCCTGGAAGACGAAGCCGTAGTCGACGTCCCCCGTGTCGATCAGCGCCTTGCTCGTCTCGACCACCTCCTCCCACGACCCCGGCACCTGGAAGCCGTGCTTGTCGAGGAGGTCCTGCCGGTAGACCAGGAACGAGTTGTCGATGTAGACGGGGAACATGTAGTACTCGCCGTCGACGCTCGCGGCGGAGCGGAGGCCCTCGGGGTACTGGTCCCAGAAGTCGTCCGGGACGAGGGTGCTGAGGGGCGTGGCGAGGGAGTTCTCGGCGAACTGGCCGGGCCAGGCGATGTCGCCGTGGATGACGTCGGGGCTCTGCGAGCCGGCCGCGATCTGGGTGGTCAGGGTCGTGCGGTTCGTGTCGGTGTCGGCAGGCGCCGCGACGAGGTTGATCCGCACGTTCGGGTACTGCTTGTTGAACTCCTCGATCAGGCGGGGGCGGAGGTCGCCGCCCTCGTTGGTGGCGATGTTGGCGCTCCACCAGTCGATCGTGACGGGCTCGTCGCCGACCTCCGTCGGCCAGTCGCCGATCTCGGTCCGCTCGGCGCGGGGTGCGCAGCCCGCGAGCGCCGCGACTCCTGCCAGTCCCGCCGCCCCGGCGAGCAGCCCCCTGCGGTCGATCTGCATGCGTCCTCCTCGACGTGTCGATCGTGCGCGACGGCCGCTGGTCTCCCGTGACCGCGCTCTTCCACCCTAAGAACCGGCTCGACGGGGAGTCAAGGGCGCCGAGGGGCCCCGAGCGCGTGAGCGCCCCTCGTACGCCATCGCCGCGGGGGCGCGGTCGACGGATCAGGACACGCCGTCGGTCACCGCGTCGCGACGCGCCGAGCCGGGTCAGACGGGCGCCAGGACCTGAATGATCGACTGCACGGCCGCGCCGCGATGTCGGGCCGGCGATCCCTCCTCAGCCCGGCGACGCGCCACGGCCGTCCCCAGCGACCCTCCGCCCCTCGTCGGCGAGACCGGACGCCGCGCGACAGTGTCGGCATGCACACCAGCACCCTCACCGACATCGTCGGCGACGCCGGGGGCTTCGCCACCCGTCAGCAGCTCCGTCGGGCCGGCGCGACGGATCGCGACCTCACCAGGGCCGTGCGGTCGGGCGACCTCCACCGGCCACGCCTCGGCTGGTACAGCAACCTGCCCCTCGACGACGACCGCGTCACGGCGGTCCGGGTCGGCGGGCGGCTGACGGGCGCCTCCGCCCTGTTCCACCTCGGCGGCTGGATGTGGGATCGTCCCGACTCGGTCTGCGTCTCCGTCCCGCCCCACGCAGCGCGGCTCCGCCGGTGTCGACGGTCACGGGTCGTGTGGGATCCGGTCGGCGTCCGGGAGCGGGGCGGTGTGGCCGTCGTCTCGATCGCGGACGCCCTCGTCCGAGCAGTCCTCGAGGAGGACTTCGAGATCGCGGTCGCGCTCTGCGACTGGGCCCTCCACCAGGAACGCCTGTCGGACGCCGAGTTCTGCGGGGTCCTCGCCCGTCTGCCCGCCGACGCCCGCGGCATCGCCGACTGGGTCGACGCCGACAGCGAGAGCATCCTCGAGAGCGTCGTGCGCACGCGGCTCCGGAGGGCGGGCTTCCACGTCACCTCGCAGGTGCCCGTCGGCTTCGGCCGCCACACCGACCTGGTCGTGAACGGCGTGCTCGGAGTCGAGACGGACGGGCGCAAGTGGCACGCAGACCGGTTCGACGCCGACGTCAGCAAGGACATGGCGACCTTGATCCGTCGGCGTATCCCCGTGCACCTCAGCTACGACCTGATCACGGAGCACTGGGACGTCGTCCTGGCCGCGATCGAGGCGGCGGTCCTGATGCACCGTGACGGGACGGCTGCCGGGCCCGTGCCGCGGAGCCGCACGCGCGTCCGCGACGACCTGCCGACCGGACGGACCCCAGGTCCGGGCCGAGGGCGGGACGAGGCGACCGGACGACGGTCGACGCACGGACGCTCGCGACCTGGCCGACGGTGGCGTCTGCCACGTCGTCGGCCCGACGAGGCGCATCACAGCTGGTCCCGCCGCCGTGAGCTCGCCCAGCGGCACCGAGCACAGGCCCGGGCCGCACGCGGGTCAGCCCTCTCCTCCGCCTCGGGTCATACTGGTCATGACCACCGCACCGGCGCGAAGGACTCACGATGACCGTCAGCAGCACGTCCACGGCCGCTCAGGCCCCGACCGGACCAGGCGGCCGGACGCCTGCCTCGGCTGCTCTGCGAGGATCGCGCGTCATCGCCGTGCTCCGAGCGCCCACGGTCGGGGAGCTCGAGCCCGTGGTCGAGGCCCTCGTCCGCGGAGGCATCCAGAGCATCGAGCTGACGCTCACGACGCCCGGTGTCCTGGCCGTGCTGCCCGATCTCGCCCGTCGCTTCGCCGACGCCGCCGAGATCGGCCTGGGGACGGTCACCACGGTCGAGCAGGGCCTGTCCGCCGTCGACCACGGCGCCGCCTACGTCGTCACGCCCATCACGTCGTCGGCCATCGCTGCCGCGGTCACGAGTCGTGGTGTGCCCTTCTACCCCGGCGGCCTGACCCCGACCGAGCTCTGGTCGAGCTGGTCATCGGGCGCCACAGCGGTCAAGCTCTTCCCCGCCTCGACGGTGGGGCCCGGCTACCTGGGGCAGCTGCGCGGCCCCTTCCCCGACCTGGAGGTCGTGCCGTCAGGCGGCATCGAGCTCGACGACGTCCCGGCGTGGATCCGCGCGGGCTCGCTCGCGGTGAGCCTCGGCGGTCCGCTCCTGCGTGACGCCTTCGCCGGAGGCGCTGCGAGCGCCCTCGAGGAGCGCGCACGCCGCGTCGTCGGGCTGGCCCGTGAAGCCGGGGAGGCACGGTGACGGACGCGACCGCCGCCTCCTCCAGCTCGACCAGGCGACCACGGGTCGTCACGCTCGGCGAGACCATGGGGCTGCTCTCCAACGCGCAGCCGGGGCCGCTCGCGCACGCGAGCACGATGCAGCTCGGCATCGGCGGCTCGGAGTCCAACGTCGCCATCGGCCTGAGCAGGCTCGGTGTGGACGTGACCTGGTTCGGCCGAGTGGGCGACGACTCCGTCGGCCGTCTCGTCGCTCGCGAGATCCGCGCCGAGGGCGTCGACGCCCGGGTCACGATCGACGACGGTGCGGCGACCGGCCTGATGATCAAGGAGCGTCGGACCTCGACCTCGCAGAACGTCACCTACTACCGGGCCGGGAGTGCCGGATCGCGTCTGTCGGCCGACGATCTCGACGAGTCGGCCATCGCCTCGGCGGACGTGCTGCACGTGACCGGCATCACGCCGGCTCTCTCCGACTCGGCTGCGCAGGCGGTCCGCCGAGCCGCCGACGTCGCCCGCGAGGCGGGTGTCCTGGTGTCGTTCGACGTCAACTACCGGCGTGCCCTGTGGTCGACGGGTGACGCCGCGACGTTCTGCCGGGAGTTCGCAGCCGGCTGCGACGTGCTGTTCGCCGGAGAGGACGAAGCCGCGATGCTGCTCGGGCCGGCCGCCTCGGCGTCGTTCGCCACCGACGCCGCCGCCGCCGGTTCCCCCTCCGATGCCGCTGCCGCAGCCGCAGCACTGGCATGCGGCCTCGCCGAGCTCGGTCCGCGGCAGGCCGTCGTCAAGTGCGGTGCGGCCGGTGCCGTGGCGATGGTCGACGGCCAGCTCGTCACGCAGGTGGCCGTGCCGATCGTCGCCCACGACACGGTCGGGGCCGGGGACGCGTTCGTCGCGGGCTACCTCGCCGAGCTCGCGGCCGGGAGCGACGCACCGACCCGCCTGCAGACCGCCGCGACGGTCGGGGCGTTCGTCTGCCTGGCGGCCGGGGACTGGGAGGGCCTGCCCCGACGGCCCGAGCTGGGGCTGCTTCACGCCCGCGAGGCAGTCACGCGCTGACGACGCTGACGAGCGCTGACACGCTCGCAGCCTCGACGCGCGCCGTCACCGCCGCACCGTGTCTCGAGCGCCCGCCGTTCGCTGTCCGCCTTGTCGAGGGTCGTGGTCTCGGGCACGATGGCCCCATGCCCCACGTCACCGCGATCTGCCGCGTCCACGCCCTGCTCGACGACTCCGGCAGCGTCGGCGTGACCGCGATCGACAAGCGACCGGTCGAGGGGTCGGTGCCCGTCCGCAAGCTCGGCCTGAGGGGTGACGTCCAGGCCAGTCGTGCCCACCACGGCGGCGAGGACAAGGCCGTGTACGCCTTCGCGGACGAGGACGCCGACCACTTCGCCGACCTCCTCGGCCGTGAGGTGCTCCCCGGTTCGTTCGGCGAGAACCTCCGCACGTCGGGCCTCGACGTCACCGGCGCCGTCATCGGCGAGCGGTGGGCCGTCGGCGAGCGTCTCGTCCTCGAGGTGACCATGCCGCGGACTCCGTGCGCCACGTTCGCGCGTCGACTCGGCGAACGGGGCTGGGTGCGGCGGTTCCAGGAGGAGGGCAGGCCCGGCGCGTACCTCAAGGTGGTCGTCAGCGGCGAGATCTCCGCGGGCGACGACCTCCGGGTCGTCTCGCGCCCCGAGCACGGCGTCACCATCGGCGAGTGCTTCGCGGGGCTCGCTCCTGAGCGGGCCGCACTGCTGTTGAGCGATCAGGAGTCGCCGTCGCTCGCGCCCGTGATGCGCGACGTCGCCGAGCTCGCCGCGTCCCGCGCCTGAGTCGTCGACAGCGCGGCGGCGTCAGCGTCAGCGGCTCCGCTCGCCGCGGCCCCGGCTGCGGCTGCGGCGGCGGTGGCGGCGGCCCGGGGTCAAGCGCCCGAAGTTCGCCCTGCGACGCGTCCGGCCTGCTCGACGCCGGGTGTGCCCGCGGTGAAACCGAGGCTGCGCGCACTGCACGATATTTGACGCGAACAACTACTCGTGCGAGAGTACCTCGGTGTCCTCCATCCGCCTCTTCGTGCTCGACTCGTTCGCGCGCCACGGCGAGATGCACGGGCACCAGCTCAAGCTCCAGGCCGAGCAGGAACACGTCCACCAGTGGACCGACATCTCGGTCGGCGGGCTGTACGGCGCCCTCAAGCGCCTCGCCGCCGAGGGCCTGCTCACCCCCGTCCGCACCGAGCGCGAGGGCAACTTCCCCGAGCGCCAGGTCTGGGCGATCACCGACGCCGGCCGCGCGGCCCTCGCCGACTCCCGCCGGCACGCGCTCGAGACCGTCGTGCTGCGGCCCGACCCCTTCGACCTCGCGCTGACCCGCGTCGACCCCGACGCCATCGACGACCTGGTCGGCACGGTCCACGAACGTCGTCGGGCGGTCCGTCGTCTCCTCGACGACGAGATCGAGCACCACCGTCGCGCCAGCCCCTGGCTCTCCGTCGCCGAGAAGCACGCGATGGCGCACCGAGAACACCGGCTCCGCGCCGAGCTCGACTGGCACGACACGCTCGTCGACGCGCTCCCCGAGATCGTCGCCGACGAGGAGGCGGGTGCCAGGCACGCACTGACTCCCGGCTCCCCCGGTCGGTAGCGACCGCCTCCTCGACTCCCGTCTCCCTCTTCCGGCCACCCGCCGGGCACCCGACCCTGCCCCCTGAAAGGCACCTCCATGACCGACGCCACCGCCCGGGCAGCCGCCCCGGCGCCCGCCATCCCCCGCCAGTCGTGGCTCGCCCTGTCGGCGCTGCTGCTCGGCATGTTCATCGCCCTGCTGGACACGACGATCGTCAACGTCGCTCTGCCGACGATCAGGACGAACCTCGACGCCTCCGAGTCGACGCTGTCGTGGATCATCTCGGGCTACGCGCTGGCGTTCGGCCTGACGCTCATCCCGGCCGGCCGCATCGGCGACCGCATCGGGCACAAGTGGGTCTACTTCTCGGGCGTGCTGCTGTTCACGCTGGCCAGCCTCGCCTGCGGCGTGGCCACGAGCGACCACCAGCTCGTCGTGTTCCGCGTCGTGCAGGGGCTCGCGGGCGGCATCTTCGTGCCGGCCGTGACGGCGTTCATCCAGCTGCTGTTCCCGGGGCGGTCGCGCGGCAAGGCCTTCGCCATCATGGGAGCGGTCATCGGCGTCTCGTCGGCCCTCGGGCCGATCATCGGCGGACTGCTCATCCAGGCGTTCGGCGACGAGCACGGCTGGCGTCTCGTGTTCTTCGTGAACCTGCCCTTCGGCATCATCACGCTGATCGCGGCCGCCGTGCTGCTCCCCCGTCGCGACGAGTCCGTGCCTCGCCCCGACCGCGGGCTCGACTGGTTCGGCCTGCTGCTCGTGTCGGCGGCGTTCGTCGCGCTGCTCGTCCCGCTGATCCAGGGGCAGGACGAGGGCTGGCCCCTCTGGACCTACCTGAGCATCGCCGGCGGCCTCGTGCTGCTCGCGCTGTTCGGGCTGTGGGAGGTGGCCTACACCCGCCGAGGACGCACGCCTCTGGTGCCCCCCAAGCTGTTCTCCCACCCGCAGTTCACGGGCGGCGTCGTCCTGGCCCTCGTGTACTTCGCGGCCTTCACCAGCATCTTCTTCACGATCTCGCTGCTCTGGCAGTCGGGCCTCGGGAACAGCGCCCTCGCCTCCGGCGCCGTCGCCATCCCGTTCGCGGTCGGCAGCATCATCTCGTCGTCGCAGAGCAACCAGCTCGCCCAGAAGCTCGGCCGCAACGTGCTGGTGCTCGGGACGGCCCTCGTCACGATCGGGCTCGGGGCGATGTGGATCATCCTCCTCGTCGTCGAGCCGGCCGATCTCACCAACTGGATCCTGCTGGTCCCGCTGCTGGTGGCCGGCCTCGGGAACGGCTTCTTCATCGCCCCGAATGTGCAGTTCATCGTGGCCACGGTCGACCCGCAGGACGCCGGCTCGGCCAGCGCCGTGATCTCCGCCATCCAGCGCATCGGCTCGGCGGTGGGCATCGCCATCATCGGCAGCGTGCTCTTCGGGTCGCTGCCCGGCGGCCGCGAGCTGGCGACGGCGGCAGGCCGTGCCGCGGGCTTCACCGACGCCTCCGCCGCGGCCATGGGCGTCAGCGCGGCGTTCGCGCTCGTCGCCTTCGCGCTGGTGTTCGCCCTGCCGCGCCGGGTCGGCCACGGCCGCCCCTCGGGCGCCGGATCCGGAGCCGGAGGAGACGCCGCCTCCGGAGCAGACGCAGGTCCGAGAGCGGGCAGCCACGGCGGCTCGGGCAAGCACGCCGGGGCCCCCACGGCCTGACGCGCCGCGCGCGCACCGCACCTCCCCTCGCCTCGCCTCGGCACGCGGGCCACGCAGGGCGTCGACGACTCAGGAGTCGTCGACGCCCTGTCGTCGTCCCCGCAGGCTCCGCGGTCGCTCTCGCCACCGCCTCCTGACTCGTCGACACGCTCGACGCGCTCGACACGCTCGACACGCTCGCCGCGCTCGACGTGCCTGCCCCCTCCACGCGCCTGACGCACCTGTCCGCCCAGCCCACCCCGCCGCCTCGGGGTGACCGCACCCGGGCAGATCGGAGGTCCGCCAGGCAGACTGGCCCGATGCCCCTCGCCTCTCCGACGACATCGACGCGCCGCGACCGCGTCCTGCCGCTCGACGGCCTGCGCACGGTCGCCATCGCCTTCGTGGTGCTCTACCACCTGCACGTGCCCGGCTTCGGCAGCGGATTCGTGGGCGTCAACGTCTTCTTCGTGCTCTCCGGCTACCTCATCACGACGCTGCTGCTCGGCGAGCACGCCCGCACGGGCCGCATCCGCCTGGGCCGCTTCTGGGTGAGGCGGATCCTGCGCCTGTACCCGACCCTGCTCGCCGTCGTGGTCGTCGGCGTCGCCCTGTGGTGGCTGATCGGCGACTACCAGGGCTCGACCATGAGCGCCCTCGGCGCTGCGGCGGTCGCGCTCACCTACACGGGCAACGTCGCCCGCTCGTTCCTCGGCGAGTCGCAGGGCGTGTTCTCGCCCATGTGGAGCCTCTCGATGGAGGAGCAGTTCTACATCGTCTGGCCGCCCCTCCTCATGCTCCTCATCGCTGTCGTCGCCACCCGCCGGGTCATGGTGGCCGTGCTCGGCGCGCTCGTCGTGGCCTCCGTGGTGGCGTCGGGCTTCCTCTTCGAGGCGCCCGGGGGCGGGTCGACGCCCGACATCTACTTCAGCCCGGTGCTGAACGTGGCCCCGCTGTTGCTCGGCTGCGGACTGGCGCTCGTGATGGGCTCCGAGAAGGGGCAGGCGCTGTTCCGCGGCCGCCTCGGCAGCGTCGCCACCTGGGTCGGTCTCGCCGGCGTCGTCGGATCGCTGGCGGCGATCGGCAGCGGCTGGCAGCAGAACGTCACCACCTTCACGGTGATGCTGCCCGGCGTCGCGATCGCGTCGGCACTGCTGATCGGCGGCCTGGTCTCCCGGCCGTCGCTCCCCGCCCGGGTGCTCTCGCTCAGCCCCGTCGCCTGGTTCGGCCGGGCGCTCTCGTACCCGATCTACCTCTGGCACGTCGTCTTCATCGCCCTCATCACCCCCGTCGTCCCCGGTGCGCTCGGCGTCGTGGCTGTGATCGCCGCGTCCGTCGTCACGGCGTACCTCTCGCACCGCTTCGTCGAGGGGCCGGCCCTTCGTCTCAAGGACCGCCTCGGCACGTCCGCCAAGGAGGCGCGGAGCACGACACCGGCAGAGCGCGAGCTGACGAACGCCTGACGGTCGCGAACACGACGGCGGCCGCGGCCGTCGTGTCCGCTCCTCATCCAGCCGCCACACGACGCGGCGCCGGGTACGACGTCACGCGACCTGGCGTGGCCTGACGTGCGTTCCTCGGCCTAGGAGCCGACCTCGACGAGCACGCGCGGCAGCTCCGTGAGCAGCTCGCTCGCGAGGAACCCGAGGGGACCCACTCCGACGGCCAGCCGGTCGCCCGCCGACGAGTGGGCGTGGGTCGCCCACGTCGCGGCCTGTGCCGGCGTGGCCCCGCGGGCGGCGAGCCCGGCCACGGCCCCTGCGAGGACGTCTCCGCTGCCCGAGGTGCCGAGGCCGACGTGGCCCGCACCCGAGCGCCGGAGTCGCCCGTCCGGCGACGCGACCAGGCTCTGGCAGGCGACCACCGCCTCCCACCGGGCTGCGATCTCGAGCAGGTCGCTCGGCAGGTCGTCCACGTCTCGGTCGAGCAACCGGCCAGCCTCGCTCGTGTTCGGGGTCATGACGAGTCGGCCGCGCAGCCGGTCGACCGCACCGCCGCAGCGCGGCAGCACCCCGAGGGCGAACGCGTCGAGGACGACCACCGTCTCGTCCCCCACGAGGTCAGGCAGGAGGCGCACCAAGGCCTCGGCCTCGTCGGCGTCGTCGAGCCCCGACCCGGCGAGCACGGCGTCGGCGCCCTGGAGGTCGTCGGCCGCCGCCCCCAGCGACGAGCCGACCACATGCCCCTCCGGGGTCTCGCCCAGGGGAACGACGCCCGCCTCCGGCAGGGCCACCGCGACGTGCGGGGCGACCGAGCCGGCGACGGCGAGCGTGAGACGACCCGCGCCGACGCGCAGCGCTGCGAGCGCGCCTAGCATCGCTGCACCGGGCGTGCGCGCGGCTCCGCCCACGACGACGACCTGCCCGCGCGAGTACTTGCCGTCGCCGGCGGTCGGGAGGGGCCAGGCGCGCAGCAGCTCGGGCGTGATGACGTGCTCAGTGCGGTCGGACATCGCGGTCTCCTTCGTGGACGGTGACGGGTGCGTCCTCCTCGGCCAGGTGGTCGACGTCCGCGAAGCGGTCGAGGGTCCACCAGGAGGCACCCGCCTCGCGGCGCAGGGTGGTCACGGAGGCGTTCGTGACGGTGTTGCCGCGGGCGAACTCGAGCAGGTCGTCCTCGCTCAGCCCGGTGCAGACGTAGACGACGAGCATGATGACGGCATCGTGCGCGGTGAGCACGACGCGCTGGGTGCCGGTCTCGCCGGCCAGGTCGTCGAGGTCGCGGAGCACCGAGCGGACTCGGAGGGCCACGTCGGACCAGGACTCGCCGCCGGGCGGACGGTGGTAGAACTTGCCGAGTCGGTGACGGCGTGCCGCCTCCTCGGGGTGCCGTGCCTCGACCCCGCGACGGGTCAGCAGGTCGAGCACCCCGAGCTCGCGGTCGCGGAGTCGCTCGTCCACGCGGATCGTGGGCTCGAGACCGGCCTCCTCCACCGCCGTCCCGATGGTCTGTCGGGCACGCAGGTAGGGCGAGCACCAGAAGGCGGTGCCGCTGCCTCCGTCGCCCCCTGCGACCGCACCCAGGTCGAGGCCGTCGAGCCATGAGGCGAGCGCGCGCGCCTGTTCGATCCCCTTCTCGCTGAGGGGGACGTCGGCGTCGCGCTCGTCGACGTCGATCGTCTCGGAGCCGGCTGCCTCGGCGGCCGTGGCGGCGACGTTCGCGGTGCTCTCGCCGTGGCGGACGAGGAGGAGTTCCCTGATCATGTCGACGACGGTAGGCGGTCGCGCGGCGTCGCGACCACCCGGCCGTGCGGTCGGCGGCGAGGGTGTCGAGACCTGGCCGACGCCTCCTCGTCACGACCTGCGGAGCGTGGCATCCTGGGCCGATGGCGACGACGACCGAGCAGGTGCAGGCGATCTGCGCCGAGCAGCCCTCTGCCGAGCTGACGTTCCCGTTCGGGCTCGAGATCGCCGTGTACAAGGTGCGCGGCAAGATCTTCGCCCTGGTGCCCGTCGACGCCGAGACGCCGTCCGTCTCGCTCAAGGCGGTGCCGGAGCACGCCGAGCAGCTACGCGCCGAGCACCCCGAGATCACTCCGGGGTGGCACCTGAACAAGCGGCACTGGATCACGCTCGACCTGTCGGGCGACCTGCCCGCGACCATGGTCGAGGACCTCGTGGGCAACTCGTACGACCGCGTGGTCGCGGGCATGCCGAAGTCGCGTCGCCCGCTGGCGTAGTCGGCCGCCCGCGCGGCGAGGCGGGGCCGTCGTTCGTGGTGTCGACGGCGTCGACGGCGTCGAGGACTCAGGCGACGACGACGACCTGCGCCGCCCAGCCCGGCGCCGAGTCCAGCGTCGACGCCGACACCTGATTCGTCGACGCGCGAACAGGGAGGCGCACGAGCGATGGCAGCGGCGGGCTACGGATGCAGCGGGGGCGGGGGCGCGCTAGCCGCGTCGCGGCCGCGCGACGGCGGGCACGCCGACCGCGACCGACCCAGGCGGCACGTCGTGCGTGACGACCGCGCCCGCGCCGACGACGCTGTCGGCCCCGACGACGACCCCGCCGAGCACGGCCGCGCCCGCGCCGATCGTGACGCCGCGCTCGAGCGTCGGGTGCCGACGCCCGGTGACGCCACGGCCGCCCTTGCCCCCGAGGGTCACCCCGTGGAACAACGTGCAGTCGTCGCCGACGACCGCCGTCTCGCCGACGACGGTCCCCATCCCGTGGTCGATGAAGAGCCTGCGCCCGAGCACGGCGCCGGGGTGGATCTCGACGCCGGTCGCCGTCCGCGCGACCTGCGACAGCACCCGGGCGACGAACCGCGAGCCGAGGAGGCGCGGCGCGCCTCCCGCACGCCACAGCCTGCTGGTCAGGCGGTGCACCCAGACCGCGTGCAGCCCCGAGTAGACGAGTGCCGTCTCGAGCCGTCCGCGGGCCGCGGGATCGCGTCGCCGGACGGTGGCGAGGTCCTCGCGGAGCCGCGCGACCAGCCGCACGCTAGGCGTCCGCGAGGTCCTGGAACAGCACCGTCGAGAGGTAGCGCTCGCCCGTGTCGCAGACGATCGCGACGATGCGCTTGCCGGCGTTCTCGGGACGGGCGGCGATCTCGAGGGCGGCGTGCACGATGGCTCCCGACGAGATCCCGGAGAGGATGCCCTCCTTCGTGCCGAGGTCCCGCGCGACGCGCAGGGCGTCGTCCAGCTGCACGGGGAAGACCTCGTCGATCTGTGACCGGTCGAGCACCTCCGGCACGAAGTTCGCGCCGATGCCCTGGATCTTGTGCGGTCCGGCCTTGCCCTCGCTGAGCAGGGGCGAGTCGGCGGGCTCCACGGCGACGACCTTCACGCCCGGCACCTCCTCGTGCAGCACTTGGCCGACGCCCGTGATCGTGCCGCCGGTGCCGACGCCCGCGACGAAGAAGTCGACGGCGCCGTCGGTGTCCCGGATGATCTCGCGCGCCGTCGTGCGGCGGTGGATCTCGGCGTTCGCCAGCGTCTCGAACTGCTGGGCCCAGACGGCGCCCTCGGTCTCGTCGACGATCTGCCTCGCGCGCTCGACGGCGCCGCGCATGCCCTCGCTGCCCGGGGTCAGGACGACCTCGGCGCCGTAGGCCTTGATCAGGGTGCGGCGCTCGACGCTCATCGTCTCGGGCATCGTGATCACGACGCGGTAGCCACGGGCGGCGCCCACGAGGGCGAGGGCGATCCCGGTGTTGCCGCTCGACCCCTCGACGATCGTGCCGCCGGGCTCCAGCTGGCCCGACGCCTCCGCCGCGTCGACGATGGCGACGCCGAGACGGTCCTTGACGCTGGCGCCCGGGTTGTAGAACTCGAGCTTCACGACGACCTCGGCACCTCCGGGCACCGCCAGGCGGTTGAGGCGCACGAGGGGCGTGTCGCCGAAGGCGGAGGTGATGTCGTCGTGGATGCCGGTCATGCGCGTCTCTTCCGTGAGGTGGGTCGGTACGTACGAACAGACCTCAGTGTAGGCAGCGGACCTGCGCCGTCGCCCCAGATGACGCCCAGCGGCGGACCCACGACACGTGGGACCGGGCAGTCCGTCCACGCGGCAGCTCAGCGGGCAGTCGACGCGTCGACGGATCAGGAGACGGAAGAGGCGCGGCCCGGCCCGCCGAGGACGCGGCGTCCCTGACGACGCCCGCGCCTGAGTCCTCGACACGAGTGCGCGAGGCACGGCGCAGCCGCGCCACGCGAGTGCGCGACGCACGGCGCAGCCGCGCGACGCGGCGCGGCGCGACAGCGCGGCGCCCCGCCGCACACGAGGTGCGACGGGGCGCCGAGGTCGAGCGGCGGGCCTATGCGCCGGTGACCTTGCCCGGGTTGAACACGCGCCCCGGGTCGGCCGAGTCGAACAGCCCCTGCATGACGGCGACGCCCTCGGGCGAGACGTCCTGGGCCAGCCAAGGCTGGTGCTCCAGGCCGACGCCGTGGTGGTGCGACACGGTCGCGCCGGTGTCGATGAACGCCTGCTGGATGGCGTGCTTCACGACGTCGTACTCCGCCTCGGCCTGCTCGCCGTGCTCGAAGGCGAACGTGAAGTAGAGGCAGGCGCCCGAGTGGTACGAGTGCGACAGGTGCCCCATGATCCAGCCCTGCACGCCGATCTGGTCGAAGGCCTGGTTGGCGGCGGCGTAGACGCGCGACGACACGGCGCGCAGCTTCGACCAGGGCGCGGCGGTCTCGGAGACGTCGGCCGCGCCTCCGTGGTCCATGAAGAAGTCGCGCAGGTAGGGCGTGTCGAACTTCTTCTGGTCGTAGAGCTTGCCCGGGCCCTTGCCCACGCCCATGCCCTTGTTCGCCTTGACGATCTTGGCGACCGCCTTCTGGGTCTGGGCGACGTGCTCGGGACTGCCCTCGTAGCCGATGAACGACAGGCACATCGCGTCGACGTCCCAGCCCTTGGCCTTGAGCACCTTCGGCAGCGCGTCGTTGACGACCTTCGAGATGCCCGTGCTCGCCTTCGAGGTCGCGAACGAGAACGCCGTCTCGTGCGCGTCCGAGACGCGGGTCACCGACGGCCGCGCGTCGCTCTCGGCGATGGCCTGCATGGCGGCCAGGCCGTCGTGCCACGACGGGAACAGGTAGGCGAGGATCTCGCGCTTCTCGGGCAGGCGGTGCACCTGGGCCGTGACCTCCGTGATGACGCCGAGGCGCCCCTCCGAGCCGATGATCATCTCGCGCAGCGAGGGCCCGGTGGAGGCGCTCGGCACGGCGCGGATCGCGAGGACTCCCCCGGGACGCACGACGCGCAGCCCCTTGGTGATGTCCGCGATGTCGCCGTACTTGTCGCTCTGCATGCCGGAGGAGCGGGTCGCGACCCAGCCCCCCATGGTCGAGTGGGTGAAGCTGTCCGGGAAGTGGCCGAGGGTCCAGCCGCGCGCGTTCAGCTGCTCCTCGAGGTCGGGGCCCTGGCCGCCGGCCTGGATGCGGGCGAGGCCGCCGTCCTCGTCGATGTCCAGCACCTTCGAGAGGCGGCCCATGTCGAGCGAGACCACGGTGCGCTCCTCGGTCGGCATCGGCTCGAGGCTGCCGACGATGTTGCTGCCGCCGCCGAAGGGGATCAGCACGACGTCGCTCGCGACGGCGAGGTCGACGATCTGCTGCACCTCGGCCTCGTCGGCGGGGTAGACCACCAGGTCGGGCACACGCTCGAGGATGCCCGCTCGGATGCGGATCAGGTCGCGGATGCTCTTGCCGTAGGTGTGTACGACGCGGTCGTGGTCGCCCTGGTCGACGTGCTCGGGCCCGACGATCTGCACGAGCGAGTCGAGCACCTCGGCCGAGGCGCGCGAGGCGGGGACGGTCAGCTGGGCGAAGTCGAGGCCCGTGTCGTGCTGGCCCTGGGTCAGCTCGACGCCGACGATCTTCTTCACGAAGGGGGCGAACCCGGGCTTGTCCTCGTGGTGGAACGCGACGCCCTCGACGCCCCAGCCCCACCACTTCATGTGGGCGACGCCGTGGTCGGCGGCCGTGGTCTGGGGCTTGTTCTGGACGTCGGTCACGGTCGTGCTCCTTCAGAGGGGTGTTCGGGGCCCAGGATGCGGGCGGTGTTCGCGTCCTTGAGACGCAGGATCTCGGCGCGGAGCCGAGCGGAGAAGTCGAGGGGCGTCTCGCCGGGCTCGGGACGCATCGGGTCGCCGAACGCGACGCCGACGGGCAGCCGGCCGGGTCGCGGCCAGCTCGAGCCGCGCGGGTGCGCGATGTGCGCCCCGATCAGCGCGAGCGGGATGATCGGCACGTCGCAGGCGGCGGCGAGCGCCGCGGCACCGGGCTTGAAGGAGGCGACGGTGCCGTCCTTGGACCGCGTGCCCTCCGGGAACACCAGCACCGGGTAGCCGCGCTCGAGCAGCGAGCGGGCGCTGACGGTCGGCTGGCCGGCCCGACGCCGGGCGGCGACCTTGGCGGCGGCCTTGCGGCGCGCCGCGGACGGGATCGCCGTCGCGCCCGTCGAGGGGTGCGCGGCCGCGGCGGCGGCTGCGGCGGCCACGGCCCCCGGCGCCTGGGGCGTCGGCGACCCGGGCGTGCCCGCCGGGGTCGCGGTCGACGACCCGCGCTGCACGGGGAACGCGTTGAAGAACAGCTCGGTCAGCTTGCGGCGCCACGGCACGTCGAAGAAGTAGTCCGCGGCGGCGCCGGTGGCGAGGTAGCGGGCCAGGCGACGCGGCAGGGCGCCGAGGATGAGCGGCGCGTCGAGGTGGCTCGAGTGGTTGGCGACCACGATGAAGCCGCCCTCGACGCCCTTGAGCCGGTCTCGGTCGATGACGGTGACGCTCGTGATCGACCAGATCGTGGGCTTGAGGACGACGCGCTGGGCGACGTAGCGGGCCATCGCGTGGCCGCGCGAGCTGAAGCGGTCCTTGACGTCGACGGCGGCGCGGGCGACGGCGTCGCGGCGCGGGCGAGCCGCGCGAGCGTCGGCGGCGGCGGCGGCGGCGGCGGCGGACGACGACGACGCGGCCGACGGTGACGCAGCAGCAGACGAGGCGGGCTCCGCCTCGGCGGCCTGCTCGGTCTCGTCGGGTCGCTCGTCGCGGGCCACCGTCACCGCTCCACCGGAGCGTCCGTGCCGGCAGCACCGCCGGCGACGGCGTCCGCGGGCGCACGGCGGCTCGACGAGATCGCGCCGGACACGGCGCGCACGGCACTGCCCGGAGCGTGCTTGACCAAGCCGATCAGCACCTTGTACCGAAGCGTGGGCATGGACACCACCTTGCCTCTCTCGACGTCGCGCAGGCACGCGGACACCAGTCGTTCGGCGCTGAGCCACATCGAGTTGGGTATGGACGACGACCGGATCCCGGCGCGCTGATGGAACTCCGTGCGCACCCACCCCGGCTGCAGCACCGTGACGCCCACGCCGCTGCCCTTCAGCTCGACCGCGAGGCCCTCGCTGAACGAGTTGACCCACGCCTTGATCGACGAGTAGCTGCCCATCGCCATGAAGCCCGCGACGCTGCCGACGTTGACGATGTGGCCGGAGCCACGGAGGCGCATCGCGCGCCCCGCGGACGCCGAGAGCACCAGCACGCTCCGCACCATCACCTCGAACGCCCGGTCGTGCACGGCCGTGTCGGTGCTCGTCAGCGGCTCGTGCACGCCGAGGCCGGCGTTGTTGACGAGCAGGTCGACCGGACGGTCGACCTCGGCGAGCCGAGCGGCCACCCGGTCGACGTCGGCACGGTCGCCGAGGTCGGCGGAGAGCACCTCGACGTCGCGTCCGAGGGCCCTCAGCTCGAGGGCGGTCAGGTCGAGTCGGGCGGGGTCGCGGGCGACCAGGACGATGTCCCAGCCGCGGGCGGCGAGTTGGCGGGCGAATTCGGCTCCGATGCCGGACGTGCCCCCGGTGACGAGCGCTGTTGCCATGCCGCTTACGATACGGTCTTGTCGGGAAACTGCGTGCATCGTGTCCCGTTCACCACCGCGATGAGGTCCCCCGGAGGAACACAGCCATGACGACCGATCGCGACCCCTACGACTCGAGCACCTTCGACATCCGCGAGTTCACCCTGACCGCCCAGGGCACGCTCCGCGCCGAGCTCGACCTGGCCCCCTTCGACGCCGCGCCGCTCAGCCCGGACGAGCTCCGCCTCCTGCGCCACCTCGGCCGCCTCGAGAGCGCGACGATGGAGCACCTCCGCAACCTGCTCGTCACGGCCACGCACAAGGACGCCCGGGTCACCGCGTTCCTCGTCACCTGGGCGTTCGAGAAGTACTGGATCGCCGACGCCGTCGACGCCGTGCTCGAGGCGAACGGCGAGCCGCGCCTCAAGGACGTCGAGGAGGGGCCCCGCCGACACAGCCCCGCCGAGGCCGTCGAGCGGCGCGGCCCGATCACCCGCGCGATCGAGGCGATCGGACGCGGCGTGCCCATCGTGGCCGTGCACATGACCACCGGCCTCGTCGACGAGTGGGTGATGCGGCACGCGTACGACGTCCTCGTCGAGCGCGCCGACAGCCCCGCGCTGACGGCTGTCGTCGAGCGCCTCCGCACCGTCAAGGCGCGGCACGAGGAGTTCTTCGACGTCGAGGCACGCTGGCGCCTCGAGGACTCGGCCCGTGCCGTGAAGCAGACCCGCGCCTCCTTGTCGACGGCCGTCTGGCCGCTGGGCGCCGTCGAGCGCTCGGACGCCGAGCGCACCTTCTTCGACGCCGCGGTGTGGGGCGGCGCCGCCGGCCACCTGCGGGCGGACGCCGTCGGCGACCGCGTCGCCTCCCTGCCCGGACTCGACGCCTCCGTGGGCGCCGCCGTGACCCGAAAGCTCACCGCATGACCGTCCCTGCCCCCTCCTCCGTCCCCGGCTCGACCGTGACCAGCCTCGGCTCGGCGCACGTGCTCCTGACCGGCGGCACCGGCTTCGTCGGCCAGGCGATCCTCGAGCGGCTGCTGTCGTCGCACCCCGACACGACGGTCACGCTGCTCATCCGCCCGAAGGCCGGCACGTCGGCCCTGGCCCGTCTGCGACACCTCCTCAAGAAGCCCGTGTTCGCGTCGTGGCGCGAGCGCGTCGGGGCGGACGAGGTCGAGCGCGCGTTGACCGAGCGGCTGCGGGTCGTCGAGAGCTCCCTCGGCTCGCTGCCCGCCCTGCCGGGCGACCTCGACGTCGTCATCCACAGCGCGTCGACCGTGTCGTTCGACCCGCCGATCGACCAGGCGTTCGACACGAACGTGGGCGGCGCCGTCGGTCTCTACGAGGCGCTGGTCGCGGCGGGCGGCGACCCGCACGTCGTCCACGTCTCGACGGCCTACGTCGGGGGCATCCGCAAGGGCGTCTTCCCCGAGGCGGCGCTCCGCCACGACGTCGACTGGCGCGCCGAGCACGCGGCCGCCCGCGACGCCCGCGCCCGCGTCGAGGCGGCGTCGCGCCAGCCCGAGACGCTCCGCGGGTTCCTGGCCGAGGGCCGGGCGGGCCACGGCAAGACCGGACCGCAGGCCGTCGCGGCGGCAGCCGAGGAGGCGCGGGTCGCCTGGGTGGCCGCCCGTCTCGTCGACTACGGGCGCACCCGCGCCGAGACCCTCGGCTGGACCGACGTCTACACGCTGACCAAGGCCTTCGCCGAGCGCGCCGCCGAGCAGATCTGGGCGGCCGAGGGCCACCGGCTCTCCGTCGTCCGGCCCGCGATCGTGGAGAGCGCCCTGCGCCACCCCTACCCGGGCTGGATCGACGGCTTCAAGGTCGCCGACCCGCTGATCATGTCGTACGCCCGCGGCCTGCTGCCCGAGTTCCCCGGGGTGCCCGACAGCGTCCTCGACATCGTGCCGGTCGACTACGTGGTGAACGTGATCCTGGCCGTGGCCGCGAACCCGGCCGGCGCCTCCTCGGCCTCTGCCGTCGACTCCAGTGCGGCCGGCGCCGTCGCGTCGGGCGCTGCGACCGACGGCGCTGCCCCGGCCTCGGCCTCGGCGCCCGAGCCGCAGTACTTCCACGTCGCGTCGGGCAACAGCAACCCGTTCCCGATCCTGCGGATGTTCGACAACCTCAAGACGTTCTTCACGGCGAACCCGCTGCCGCGCGACGAGCACACGATCATCCCCGTGCCGACCTGGGACTTCCCCGGCGTGCGCAAGGTGGAGGGCGCGATCCGGACCGCTCAGCGCGCGAACGACTGGCGCGAGCGCGTGCTCGTCCGCCTGCCCTCGACGACCCGCACCCGCACGGCCCTCACCGGCGTGCAGACGCGGCGGGCCGACCTCGAGTCGCTGCAGAGCCTGACCGACCTGTACCGGCACTACGTGCAGTCCGAGATCATCTTCGACGACCGCCGCACGCGCGCCCTGCACGACGGCCTCCCCGAGGAGGCGCCGGCCGACATCGGCTTCGACGTGACGGACATCGACTGGGAGGACTACTTCCAGACCGTGCACTTCCCGTCGATCACCGCGATGACGCGGGCGTTCTCGGTCCGTCCCGCGGCGGCCGGCGCCGTGCTCGACGCCCGGGCCCTGCCGCAGCGCAGCGACGTCGTCGCCGTCTTCGACCTCGAGGGCACCGTGCTCGACTCGAACATCGTCGAGCAGTACCTCTGGGTGCGCTCGAACGGCTTCCGCAAGGCGGCCTGGCCCGCCGAGGTCGCGTCGCTGCTGACCGGGCTGCCCGCCTACCTGCGCGCCGAGGGGCGCGACCGGGGCGAGTTCATCCGGGCGTTCCTCCGCCGCTACGCCGGCATGCCCGTCTCGCGGCTGAAGGGCGTCGTCCGCTCGGCCGGCTACGCCGAGACGGTCCGCCGGCACACCCTGCCCGAGGCGCTCGCGCGCATCGCCGAACACCGCGCCGCCGGGCACCGCACCGTGCTCGTCACGGGCTCCATCGGCACCCTCGCGACCCCCATCGCCCACCTCTTCGACGAGGTCGTCGCGAGCACGATGCACGAGCGCGACGGCGTCCTCACGGGCTACCTCGCCCAGCCGCCGCTCGTCGACGAGGCCCGCGCCGCGTGGCTCGCGCAGTGGGCCCTCGAAGAGGGAATCGACCTCACGGGGTCGTACGGGTACGGTGACAGCCACGCCGACCTGGCGTGGCTGGAGATGCTCGGCAACCCGTCCGCCGTCAACCCCGACGCCAATCTCGCACGCGAGGCGCTCCGAAGAAGATGGAGCATCCGAGATTGGTCGCGTGCCCGCGGTTCGTCCGCGTCCGGAACATCGACGGCCCCGGCCGTCGGCACCACCTCGAAAGGAGAAGGAGACAGGGTCTGACGACCCGCGCCTCCTCACGCCACATGGCATTCGACATCGACAAGTTCGCCGCCACCAGCGAGCGCATCACCTGGGACGACCTCGACCTGGACCACTTCAAGGAGAACCCGCTCAGCCCGGACTCCCTCCGCACCCTGCGCTACATGGCCGACGTGGAGTACCACACGGTCTGCTACACCCGTGACCTGCTGACGACGCCCTCGCACAAGGAGGGCGACGTCTCGACCTTCATGACCATGTGGAACCGCGAGGAGTTCTGGCACGGCGAGGCCCTCGCCGCGATCCTCGAGGTGCACGGCGAGAAGGTCGACTACGACCAGCTGCGCGCGAACCGGCTCAAGCTCGGCTGGCGCGACAAGCTCGACCCGGTCAAGCAGGGCCTGCTCGGCAAGTTCGTCGGCTCGGACTTCGTGGCCGTGCACATGTCGTGGGGCGCCGCCAACGAGTACTCGGCCGTCGCCGCCTACAAGCGGATGGCCGCCCTCGAGAAGGACCCGGTGCTCGCCGAGCTGCTCGTGCGCATCGCCCGCCAGGAGTCGCGCCACGTCGCGTTCTACGTGTCACAGGCCCGTGAGCGCCTGCTCAAGAGCAAGAAGGCGCAGAAGCTGACCCGCTTCCTGCTGCAGAAGGTCTGGGCGCCCGTCGGCTCGTCGATCATGGAGCTCGACGACGTGAAGTTCGTCTTCGGTCAGCTGATGAGCGGCGAGGAGGGCCGCAAGGCCGCCGAGAAGCTCGACGCCAACATCTCGAACCTGCCCGGCATGTCGGGGCTGACGATCTTCCAGAAGGCGCTCGACGGGCTCGGCGTCACGCACGGCCCCGCCGCGGGCGGCTCGGTCAGCGTCGCCTGACGGCTCGTCCGGCACCGATCCCCTCCTCGGCCGCAGGCCGTCCCGCCTCGGCGGGGCGGCCTGCGGCTCCGTTAGTCTGGGGTGGTCGGGCACCCGGCCGACCATCGAGAGGCGACACCACGTGAAGACGAGCCACCTGAGGCACTTCCTCGTCGCGGCCGAGGTGCTGCACTTCCCCGTCGCGGCCGACAAGCTCGGGATCTCGCGGCAGAAGCTCGAGTCGTCGATCGAGGCGCTCGAGCTCGAGTTCGGGCAGAAGCTGTTCGATCGCGATGCCTCGCCCTACCGCTTGACCAAGGCGGGCCGCGCGGCCGTGGTCGTCGCCGAGGAGGAGCTGGCCAGCCCCTCGACACCGCCCGCGCCGCCTGCTCCCCCGGCCGGCGGCAAGGCCAAGGCGTCGAAGGGCAAGGGGCGCACCCCGGCGGTCAAGGGGCAGCCGAAGCCGTTCAAGAAGCGCCAGGGGCGCTAGGGGTCACAGGGCGCCAGGGGCGTCGGCGGCAACAGGGCGCCAGGGGCGTCGGCGGTCCAAGGGCGCTAGCCGGCCTCGCCGCTGCTCGTCTCCGCGAACCAGCCCGCGTACCGGGTGTTCTCGGCCATGCGGCGGGTCTCGTCGGGGGCGTCGTCGTCCCACCAGACCGGGCCCCGCTCGCCGAGCGCCGTCTTCGCGGCGTCGACCCGGGCCCGGGCGGCCTCGCGGGCCCTGGCGTCGTCGTCGGCCAGCGCGGTCTTCTTCGCGCGCCGCGCCTCCATCAGCTCGTGCACCAGCTCGGCCCGACGCTGCTCGGGCAGCGACGGGTCCGTGCGGCGCCAGAGCCGCCCGCGGACGACGAGGTAGCGGCCGTCGGGCGTGACGAGGGGTGCGGGTGCGTCGGCCATGCGGCCAGTCTGCCGCGCGCCGTGCGGCCCCGGCCCGCCCCGCCCCGGGTCCCCTGTCGACGATTCAGGCGACGGCGTCGACGGCGGGCCCGAGGTCCGGGCACGGGGCACATCCGCGACGGCGTCTCCTGAGAGCTCGACGCGGCTCGACGCCGCTAGACGACGTAGCGCGTCGAGCCCGGCTCGTCGGTGCCGAGCACCCAGCGCCAGGTGTCGCGGAGCCCGTCCTCGAGGCTCGTCAGCGGCTCCCAGCCGAGACTCCGTGCGAGCCCGTTGTCGGAGAGCAGCCGGTCCACCTCGCTCGCCTCGGGCCGGAGCCGCGCCTCGTCGACCACGACGCGGGCGTCTCGTCCGCTGACCTGGATCAGCAGCTCGGCGAGCGCGCCGATGCTGATCTCCTGGCCGGTGCCGAGGTTGACGGCCCGGCCGAGGGCCGCGTCCGAGGAACCGACCGTGAGGAACCCGGCGACCGTGTCCGAGACGTGGGTGAAGTCGCGGGTCGGCGTGGTCGACCCGAGCCGGATCTCGTCGGCCCCGGCCGCGAGCTGCCGCAGGATCGTCGGGATGACGGCTCGCGCGCTCTGCCGCGGGCCGTAGGTGTTGAACGGGCGGCACACGGCGACCTCGGTGCCGAACGACGCGTGGTACGACAGCACCATCGCGTCGGCGGCGATCTTCGAGGCCGCGTACGGCGACTGCGGCTGCGCGGGGTGGGTCTCGTCCATCGGCACGCGCAGCGCGCTGCCGTACGTCTCGGAGGTCGACGTGTGCACCATGCGCGCCCCGTGCCGGCGGCAGGCGGCGACGACGGCGTGCGACCCGACGACGTTGGTCTGCACGTACGACTCGGGCGCCGTGTACGAGTACGGGATGCCGATCAGGGCCGCGAGGTGGAACACCACCTCGACCCCGGCCACGGCCTCGTCGACCACGAACGGGTCGCGCACGTCGCCCGCGAGCAGCTCGGCGCGGTGGTCGGACGCGTACCGGGCGAGGTTGCCCGCGGCGCCGTAGGGCTTGTAGTGGCAGAGGGCGCGCACGTGGGCGCCGAGGGCGACGAGCTCGTCGACGAGCGCCGAGCCGATGAAGCCCTCCGCTCCGGTCACGAGGACGGTGCGGCCCTGCCAGGTGGTGTCGTTCATCGAGTGGTCCCTTCGGTGGTGTTCGTGGAAGTGGAGGAGGAGATCGAGGAGGCGGCCGAGACGGCCGAGGAGGCGGTGGAGGCGGCGGGAGGCGCGAGCTCGACGACCCACCGGGCGACCGCGTCGGCGGCGTCGGCGTGCGGCGAGGCACCGCGCGGCGAGGCCGAGCCGGAACCGGAGCCGGAGCCGGAGTCGGAGTCGGAGTCGGGGTCGGGGTCCTGCGGCTGAACGACCCCGGCGAGCGCGACCACCCTGGTCAGCGCCGCCGCCAGCGTCTCGCCGTCGAGGTCGCCGTCGCGCACGACGACGACGGGGGCGCGACCGGACGCGGCGAGCGCCTCCGCGTTGGCGGTCTGGTGGTCGTCCGTCGCGCTCGGCAGGGGCACGACGACGGCGGGGACGCCGAGGTGCTCGATCTCCGCCACGGTGCACGCCCCGCCGCGGACGACGACCGCGTCCGCCGCCGAGTAGGCGGCCGCCATGTCGTCGATGTGCTCGACCACCTCCGCCACTTCGTCACCGCCGCCCCGCACGAGCGCGCCCCGCAGGCTCGCGACGTGGGTCGGGCTCGCCTTGACGACGAGCCGCAGCCGACGGCCGTCCAGGCCTCCGTCGGCGGCTGCCGTACCGGCCGCACCGGCCGCGACCGCCGCGCACGCGAGCTCCACCGCGGCACGGTCGAGGGACGCCGCCCCCAGGCTGCCGCCCGAGACGACGACGAGCAGCTCGTCGTCCTCGACGTCCCAGGAGGCGCGGGTCGGCCCCCGCAGCGACTCCCGGTCGCACGCCGCCAGGGCCGGGAGGATCGGGATGCCGACCTGCCGCACCTCCGCCCCGGTGCCGAGCCCGACGGACGCCGGGTCGAAGGCACAGGCCACCCGTCCCGACAGCCGTGCCGCCAGGCGGTTGGCGAGCCCGGGCGTCGCGTTCGACTCGTGCACGACCACGGGCAGGCGCAGCGTCCAGCCCGCGACGACGGCCGGCACGCTCGGGTAGCCGCCGACCCCGACGACGACCTGGGCGCCTCGTCGGCGCAGCTGCCCGCGTGCCCCGAGCACGCAGCGGACGAACCGTGCGGGGAACAGCAGCGCCGCGAGGCCCGGCCGCCGGGGGAACGCGACCATCGGCGTCGTGTCGAGCTCGTAGCCGGCCGCCGGGACGAGGGTCGCCTCCAGCCGGTCCGCGGTCCCGGCGAAGGTGACGACCGCCTCCGGCACCCGTCGCTGGAGGGCCGCGGCGATCGCGATGCCGGGAAACACGTGGCCGCCGGTGCCCCCGGCGGCGACGACGACGCGGAGGCGGTCGACCGGCGGGGTCGAGCGGGCGCGTCTCGAGGTGGTGGATGACATGCCGCAAGGGTCGGCCGCCTGCGTGAGGCGAACGTGAGGTGCGACTGCCCAGGGGCTCGGATCGCGCTCCCCCTGCACGGCGACGAGGTCAACCCGCGGGGAGCACCAGCCGGATCGTCGTGCCCGCGCCGCCGTCGGCGCGCGCCTCGGCCGTGATCGTGCCGCCGGCCCGCGCGACGACCTGGGCCGCGATGGCGAGCCCGAGCCCCGAGCCGGGCAGCCCGCGGGCGGCCGGCGCCCGGTGGAACCGGTCGAACACCCGCTCCCGCTCGTCCGCGGGGATGCCCACGCCGTGGTCGGTCACCGTGACGACGACGACGCCGTCGCCCGGCGTCCCGCTGACGACGCGCACCTCGACGGCTCCCCCGGCCCCGTACTTGACGGCGTTGTCGAGCACGACGTCGAGGAGGCGCCCCAGCCGTCCCGCGGGGACGCGCACGCCGACCGGCGCGCCCGGCAGCTCCGTCCGCACCTCCACGCCCGGAGCGCGCCGGGACGTGGCCGCGACCGCCTCCCGGACTGCCGCGACGACGTCCTCGACGACCAGCTCGGCCGTGCGCGGACGGTCGTCGCCCGCGAGCTCCACGAGGTCGTCGACGGTGCGCGTCATCGCCGCCAGTTCCTCGCCGAGGGCCGCCGACAGGGCGGCCCTCGTGTCGGGCCGGAGCGGGCGGTCGGCCGTGAGCAGCTGCACGTTCGTGCGGAGGGTCGTGAGCGGCGTCCGCAGCTCGTGCGAGGCGTCGGCCACGAAGGCGCGCTGCGCGTCGTCGGCGGCCGCGAGCTCGACGAGCATCGAGTCGACGGCGACGGCCAGCCGCCCCAGCTCGTCGTCGGGCGAGGTCGAGGCGAGATCGACGTGGTCGTGCGGGTCGGCGCTGTCGCGCACGCGGCGGACGGCCTCGTCGAGGCGCCGGACCGGACGCAGCCCGACGGTCGCGGCAGCCCACCCGAGGAGGCCCGCGAGGACGACGCCGACGCCGCCCGTCGCCGTGAGCGCGACGGCCGTCCGGGCGAGGGCCAGGTCGGCCTGGCGCGTCGGGACGCCGACGAGGGCGGCCTCGCCCGGCCGGGTCGGGACGGCCACCACCCGCACCGGTCCGGCAGTCCAGCGCGCGCGCAGCTGGTCCCCGCGGGCGACCGCGAGGGCCGCCTCCGTCGTCTGCAGGGGCCCCGTGCCGCTCCCGACCTCGTCGGCGGTCTCGACCAGCCGGACGCACGCGGGCTCGGCCGCGTAGCGGCACTGCTCGCTGCCCTCGCCGGTCCAGTCGGCGTCGACCCGGACCAGGCGCTGCACCCGTGTCGCCTCGCGGTCGAGCGCCGTGTCGAGGGAGGCGCGGACCTGGCTCGAGACGACGAGCCAGGTCAGGACGGCGACGAGCACCACCGCGACGGCCACCGACCCGGCGACCAGGACGGCGACCCGGCGCCGGAGCGAGCCTCGACGCGCGGTCACGGCTCGAGCCGGTAGCCGAGGCCGCGCACGGCGCGGACGACGGGGCGGGCGGCCGAGCCGTCGGCGGTGCCGTGCGGCTGACCGTCGGCCGGCTCGTGCACGAGCTGCGCCAGCTTGCGGCGGAACGAGCTGACGGCGACGTCGAGGGCGTTCGACGCGGGCGGCGGCCGGTCGGCCCAGACGACGTCGACGAGTTCGTCGCGGGTGCGGACCCGCCCGGGGTCGCGGAAGAGCAGCCCGGCGAGGCCGGCCTCGATCCTGGTCAGCTCGACGGAGGCCGGCGTGCCTGCCGGGGTGCAGGTCGCGTCCTCCCGGACGAGCCGCTGTCCCCTCTCGTCGAGCACGACCCCGCGCCACCGGGGCCAGGCACCGGCTCGCGTCCCCGTGCCGACCGCCGCTCCGGCCCCGGTCTGCTCCGCCGGACCGCGCCAGCCGCCGGGCGCCCGCCGCAGCAGGGCCCGGACCCGGGCGCGCAGCTCGTCGACGTCGAACGGCTTGCCGAGGTAGTCGTCGGCGCCCGCGTCGAGCCCGGCGACGCGCTCGGCGGGCCGGTGGTGGGCCGTGAGCACCAGGACGGGCACGCCGTCGCCCGCCGCTCGCAGGGTGCGGCAGACCGCCGCCCCGTCGATGAACGGCATGGCCAGGTCGAGCACGACGGCGTCGGGGTCATGCTCGGCGACGGCGAGCAGCGCCGACCGCCCGTCCGCCGCGGACACGACGCGGTGCCCGTCGGTCTCGAGGGCCACCCGCACCCCGAGCAGCACGTTCGGGTCGTCGTCCACGACCAGCACCGTCGCCTGCCGCGTCGTGTCGCTGTCCCCTCGTGCCACCCGGCGCCTCCTGCCCGTCTCGGTCGCCGCCGGATCGGCGTGCCAGGCGGACAGCATCGCATGAGACATGTCGGGGACCGCTGGGCGCCCGGTCGACCGGCCGCCTGTCCGACCGGCCGCCTGGTCGCGTCGAGGACTCAGGCGGCGACGTCGTCGACGTCCGCGCGGCCCGGCGGCGCGGGCGGTCGCGGTCGATGCCTCCTGAGACCTCGACGCGGGTCCCGGACGCGGGCGCTCAGGCGCTCAGCTGCCGACCGGCACGACCCGCAGCTCGCGCTGCACCTGCAGGGCGAGCTCGCGCAGCAGCACGAGGTCGACGCTCTCGGCGCTCCGCGGCTCGGCGTCGACGACGCAGAGGGCGCCGATCCGCACGCCGTCCGGGCTCTCGACCGGGTGCCCGGCGTAGAACCGCACGCTCGGGTGCGAGACGAAGCGGTCGTCGCGCCAGGCGTCGGGCACGACCATCGCGGTGCCGGTCCGCACGGTCCGCGAGCAGAAGGACGACGCGATGGGCACCTCCACCTGTGACGACCCGGCGACCGACTTGTTCCAGTGGCGCCCGTCGTCGATGAGCGAGAACGCGGCCCCCTGGGCGCCGAGCAGCACCCGGGCCCGCTCGACGATGTCGTCGAACCGCTTCTCGGCGGGGGTGTCGAGCAGCCCGAGCGCACGGACGGCGGCGATGCGCGTCTCGTCGGTCTGGGGCGCCTCGCGGGCAGTCCGTGCCGTGCTCCCCGCGGCGAGCGCGGCGTCGACCAGCGGCGCGACCACGGCGGCGAGGGCTGCAGCCCAAGCCGGGTAGGGGACGGAGGTGCGGGCCGGCTCCCCGAGGCCCTCGGGCGCGGCGACGGGGCCGGGCGGGCACACCATCGACACCCGGGCCCGGGTCGCGCAGAGCTCTGCGGTCACGCGGTTGAGCTCGTCGGCGTGGGCGTCCACCACGCCGCCGCAGCGCAGGGCGAACTTCGGCACCGAGCTCGGCGGCTGGATCCCCGTCACGACGATCTCGCACGACGCGTCGACCTCCTCCTCGAGGGCGTCGAGCAGGGCCGCGATCCCGGCTGCCCAGCGCGATCGCGGGACGAGCCGCAGCGCGTCGCTCATGCCCAGCACGACGACGACGGCGTCGTAGCGGCCGAGGTCGCGCCCCCGGACGAAGGAGGCGGCGGTCGCGACGGACACGTCGGCGTCGGCCAGCGCGTCGACGTCGGCGCCGCGGCCGGTCAGCGCCGACAGGGCGCGGGCCAGCGTGCCCGGCAGGGCGAGGTCGTGGCTGCGGACGCCCCAGCCGACGGCAGGACCGTTGCCCAGCACGAGGACCCGGTCGGGGTCGGTTCCGGGGGCGTGGCCGCTCGGGTGGTCGTCGGGGCACGGCGTCGAGAGCAGCTCGTCGACGACGCGGTACCGCGCGCGGACCCAGGCCCGGACGAGAGGGAGGGGGAGGCGGCGCATGCGGGTACTCCGACCCGGACGACGGGCGTGTTCGAGGGGAGCCGGGGCGGCGTGGTCGCCCGGGCATGACTGGTGAGGTGAGTCGATGATGCTCGCGCCCGGGGGTCCCGGGCAAGCCCCCGCTCGGGGCGGGCCCGTTCTCGTCGGGAAGACGGAGAGGACGACGACGGGCCCGTCAGGAGGAGGACGAGGACGAGGGATCGGCCCCGGGCGTCTGAGCAGGCCGGGACGCCGCCTGCGCCCGCAGCTCGGCGAGATCGTCGTCCAGGCCGGCGAGCCGCTCGGCCCGGGCCTCGCCGTAGGCGGCGTCGACCAAGACGGAGGCGGCGCGCACCCGGGTCACGACGGCCGCGCCGACGTCCCCCCAGGCACGGGCGACCGCCGTCTGGACGATGTCGTCCACGTACTCGGCGTCGTCGCGCAGGGCGTCCAGCCGGTCGGCGACGGCCGTGTACGTCTTCTCGCGGAACCAGAGGGTCTCGTCGTCGCCCTTGCGGTAGTCGTGCTGGTGCCGGGAGCGGCCCTTGGAGCGGAGCGCCTTCTGGCGCGCCTCCCCGATGCGGCGGTTCTGGTACCGCTGCTCCTCGGCGAGGCGGTGCAGCGTTCGACGGACGGAGGCGGCGGTCTCGTCGTGGTCGAAGACGTCGTCGTCGCGCAGCGCCCGCACGACGATGCGGTTGGCGACGGACACGATCGCGGCGGCACGCGAGATCAACAGGCCCTCGACCACCGCGCGCTCCAGGGCCTCGGGGTCGACCGGCGCCGGGTCCGGGCTCGCGGGGCCGGCGCTGCCGCGCGTGCTCCGCCACCTCACGACGCCTCCCCCGCTGCTGCCGCCCGTGCTGCTGCCGCTGCCATGACCTGCTCCTCGTCGACCGGGCCGTCCTGACACGGCGCCTCTCCCGATTAAAGACCCGGTGCCGGGACCGCGACGAATCGTCGGTCCCGGCACCGGGTCGGGGGCGCCGCGCCGGGCGCGCCGGGCGAAGCGAACCGTCCGCCCGGGAGGCGTCAGCCCTGTCCGCCGCCTGCGGTCACGAGCGCGTCCTGGACGGCGCCGACGAAGTCGTCGAGGTCGTCGGGGTCGCGCGAAGTGACCAGGGTGAAGCCGCCCTCGACGTCGGTGACGACCGAGCGGTCGACCCAGGCGCCTCCGGCGTTCCGCACGTCCGTCTCGAGAGAAGCGAAGGAGGTGAGCTCCTTGCCCTTCAGGAGGTCCGCCTCCACCAGCAGCCAGGGGCCGTGGCAGATGGCGGCGACGGGCTTGCCTGCCGAGGCGAAGGCCTTGAGCAGCGAGACCGCGCCGTCGTCCTGGCGGATCGTGTCGGCGTTGATGGTGCCGCCGGGCACGAGCAGCAGGTCGAAGTCGGCCGCGTCGGCCTCGTCGAGGGTGGTGTCGGGGCGGACGGTCTCGCCCGGGTCCTTGTCGCCGACGAGCGTCCGGATCGGCTCGGTCGACTGCGCGGCGACGACGACGGTCGCGCCGGCCTCGCGCAGGGCACGGGCGGGGACGACGAGCTCGTCCTGCTCGACGCCGTAGTTGGTGACGATCGCGAGCACGCGTCGTCCGGTCAGATCGGTGGTGGCCATGGGGCTCTCCTCCTCCGGGCCCGCGGAGCGGGCCGATCGATGTCGAGCACCGGTCTACGCCGCGGGGCTGGAGGGGCACTCGGCAGCCTGTCCCCCGGACGCCACCTCTCTCGGCCGACACCTCCCCCGGTCGACGCCGCCCCCTCGGGCTCGCTCCTCAGCTCGCGAGCAGCGCCCGCGCCGTCCCCTCGTCGAGGATGAGGTCGGTCGCCAGCCCCGCGGCGAGGGCTCCGCGCACGCCGGCGACCTTGGCCTCGCCGGCCACGACGCAGACCCGCCGCGGCGCGCGCCGGATCGTCTCGAGGTCGGGGCCCGTGCCCCGGGCGTTCATCGCGATGTCGGCGGACGAGCCGTCCTCGCGGTAGAAGACGGTCGCCACGTCGCCGACGACGCCGTCGCGGTCGAGGCTCAGCTGGTCGCTCTTCTCCAGGTACCCCCCCGACCAGACGTGGCTGGGCACCCGGGCGTCGCGCGAGCCGACGCCGAAGACGACCAGGTCCATCGAGGCCTGCAGCTCGAGCACGCGCTTCGTGCTGCTCTCGCGCCAGAGCGCGCGCTTGGTGGCCGGGTCGTCGAAGAACGCCGGCACGGGGAACTGCTGCACGGCGGCCGAGTACGCCGCCCCGAAGCGCCGCAGGATCTCGCTCGCGTACTCGATGCCCGTCGTGCGCGTGTTCGCCGCACCGTTGAGCTGCACGACGACCGAGTTGTGCGTCGCCCGCGGCACCAACGACCGGCTGACGGCGCTGAGGGTCGCCCCCCACGCCACGCCGACCACCATGTTCGAGTCGACGTAGGGCGTGATCGTGCGTGCCGCCGACAGCGCGACCCGCTCGAGCCGGTCGATCTCGCTGATCTGGTCGGGCACGGGCACGACGTGCGCGACGACGCCGAACCGGTCGTGCAGGGCCGCGGCGGACCGCGTCGCCTGGTCGAGCGGCGACTTGATCTGGATCTCGACGAGGCCCGTCTCGCGGGCGGCCTTGAGGAGGCGCGAGACCGACGAGCGGGACGTGTTCAGCTCCGAGGCGATCGCCTCCATCGTGAGGTCCTGCATGTAGTACAGGTGCGCCGCACGGAGTGCGTCGTGGGTCTTCTCGGACGTCGTCGCCTCGGCCATGGGCACCTCCGTGCACATCTGTGCAGATACGTTGCACCCTCGTCAGAAGGGGTCGATCATGGACACTACCGGCCCGAGCAGCCGGCGCACGACCCCACCGCTCACCGAACGCAACGGGAAAGAAGCTCCACTGTGACCGAGTCGAAGAAGACAGGGACGATGCGCGCCAACGTGTCGCGCATCGCCGACCGCCCCCACGCCCAGGTGCTGATCGTCGGAGGGGGCATCAACGGCATCGCCACGTTCCGCGACCTCGCCCTCCAGGGCGTCGACGTCGTCCTCGTCGAGCGCGCCGACTACGCCTCGGGCGCCTCGGCAGCCTCGTCGCACATGATCCACGGCGGCATCCGCTACCTCGAGAACGGCGAGTTCCGCCTCGTCCGCGAGAGCGTCGAGGAGCGCAACGGCCTCCTCAAGATCGCCCCCCACTACGTCAAGCCGCTGCAGACGACGATGCCGATCTTCTCGACGTTCTCCGGCATCCTCAACGCCCCGCTCCGCATGCTCACGCACAAGCAGCGCAGCACGAAGGAGCGCGGCGCGCTCCTCATCAAGGTCGGCATGACCATGTACGACTCGTTCTCGCGCGACGGCGGCTCCGTGCCCCGTCACAAGTTCCTGGGCCGCAAGGCCGCGCTGGCCGAGATGCCGCACCTGAACAAGGACCTCAAGTACACGGGCACCTACTACGACGCCTCGGTGCACGAGCCCGAGCGCCTGGCCCTCGACGTGCTCAAGGACGGCCTGGCCGCCGGCGACAACGCCCGCAGCGCGAACTACCTCGAGGCCGCCGGCACCGCCGACGGCGGGGTCGTGCTGCGCGACGTCGTCACCGGCTCGGAGTTCACCGTGACGGCCGACGTGGTCGTCAACGCCTCCGGCCCCTGGACCGACCTGACGAACGCGGCGCTCGGCGCCGAGTCGCAGTACATGGGCGGCACCAAGGGCTCGCACATCGTCGTCGACAGCCCCGAGCTGCTCGAGGCGACGAACGGTCGCGAGATCTTCTTCGAGAACAACGACGGCCGCATCGTGCTGATCTACCCGCTGAAGGGCCGCGTGCTGATCGGCACGACCGACCTCGAGGCCGACATGGCCGAGCCCGCGGTCTGCACCGAGGAGGAGGTGGACTACTTCTTCGACCTCGTCAAGCACGTCTACCCCGAGATCGAGATCACGCGCGACCACATCGTCTACCGCTACTCGGGCGTCCGCCCGCTGCCGAAGCACGACGACCTCGCCGCCGGCTTCGTGTCGCGCGACTACCGCATCGTCGAGACCGAGGTCGCCGAGCTGCCGACCAGCAAGGTGCTCAGCCTCGTCGGCGGCAAGTGGACGACGTTCCGCGCCCTGTCGGCACACCTGTCGACCGAGGCGACGAACCGTCTCGGCGTGACCCGCACGGTCGACACGACCGGCATGGCGATCGGCGGCGGCAAGGACTTCCCGACCACCGACGCCGCCCGCACCACCTGGGTCGCGGCCCACGCCGACGGCCTCAGCCGTGAGCACGTCGACCGCCTCCTCACCCGCTACGGCACCCGTGCCGAGAGCGTGATCGAGGTGCTGCTCGACCAGCCGTCCGAGCCGCTGGCGAGCGACCCGGGCCTCACCACGGCCGAGATCGCGTACTTCGCCGAGCACGAGGACGCGGTGCACCTCGCCGACGTCGTCCTGCGCCGCACCAACCTCGCCTTCGTGGGCGGAGTCACGATCGAGCTGCTCAGCGAGATCGCCGACGTCCTGGCGTCGAGCCTCGGCTGGACGGCCGACGAGCGCGAGGCCGAGATCGAGGCCACCCTCGACGTGCTGCGCACGTCGCACGGCGTCGAGGTGTCGTCCCAGCACGTGCCCAGCGGCACGCCCGTCGTGAGCACGCCCGCCTCGTAGGAGGCGCCTCCCGGCTCCACGAGACCCGCCCGCCCCTCGGGGCCGGGCGGGTCTCGTGCGTCCGGTGCCGGCTGCTCCGGCGGCCGACGCGAGAGAGGGCTGGTCGGCCAGGTGCAGGGACTAGTGCCCGACCTCGATGAGGACGACCCCCGCGACGATGAGGACGATGCCGGCGGCCATGGTCGCCGTCAGGGGGTCCTTGAACAGGAGGCGTCCGAGCACCGCGGTGAGGGCCACCCCGGTCGCCGCCCAGACCCCGTAGGCGACCCCGATCGGCAGGCCCAGCGCCAGGGCACCGGCGAGCAACGAGAACGCGGTGACGTAGCCGACGGCCACGGGGACGTACCAGCGCCTCCGCCCGTCGGTGGCGAGCTTGAGGCTGATGGTCGCGCCCACCTCGCAGACGATGGCGATCGCGAGCAGGACCCAGCCCATCAGGCGTCGCCCTCGATCGGAGCCCGGGCAGCGGTCGTCGAGGCAGAGGCCGCGGCGGCCGCGGCAGCGCGGGCGGCGAGGGCCCGCTGGGACCCGAGCTCGACCAGGAGGACGCCCGCGACCACCAGCACGAGCCCGGCGACCATCACGCCGGTCAGCGCCTGCCCGAAGAGGACGGCCGCCATGACCGCCGTGAGCGCGACGCCCGAGGCGCCCCAGATGCCGTAGGCGACGCCGATCGCCATGCCGCCCCTCAGGACCCGGGACAGGCAGACGAACGCGGACAGGTAGCCGGCCACGACCAGCGCGTACCAGCCGGGGGCGTCGACGGCGGCCTGCAGCGCCAGGGAGGCGGTGACCTCGACGACGATCGCGCCCGCCAACCAGAGCCAGGTCACGAGCACCTCATCCGTCGAGCCTAGGCGACCGCGGGCTCCACGAGGCGCCGCAGGGCGATGAGCCCGTCGCGCAGGCGGGTCTTCATGGTGCCGAGCGGGACGCCGGCCCGGCTCGCCGCCTCCGACTGGGTGAGGCCGCCCCAGTACGTCAGCTCGAGCGCCTGGCGCTGCACGGCCGAGAGCCCCTCGAGCGCCCGGCTGACGCGCGCGTGCTCGATCCGGATCGCCGCCGTCTCGGCGACGTCGTCGCGGACGGCGTCGAGGTCGCGGACGCCGGCGGCCAGGTCACGCTCGCGGCTCGCCTGCGACGACCGCACGCGGTCGATCGCACGACGACGCGCCCGGTCGAGCAGCCACGACAGCGCCGTCCCCCTGGCCGGGTCGAACCGGGAGGCCTCCTGCCAGACCGCCAGGAACACCTCCTGCACGACCTCCTCGGACTGCGCGGGATCCACGAGCACCCGCCGCACGAGGCCGTGCACACGCGGCGCGGTGCGGTCCTAGAACTCGGCGAAGGCGCGCTGGTCACCGCGGGCGGAGGCGGCCACGAGGTCGTCGTCCGAAGGCGTCGGCCCGGCGTGCGTCGCAGGTGCGAGGGTCACGGTGCCGTCCGATCGGTGTGGAGGGTGCGGGGGTGCAGGACGCTCGCCCGAGCCCTGCCGCAACCATATGCGCCCGCATGATCGCGGTCACCCCCACTTCGGGGCGGCGCGGACCGGTGGTACATCACCCCCGACGCGTCACCCGCCACACGGGACATGTGCCGTTATCCTGGTGGGCAGGGCCCCGCGCCCGACCCGCCGACGATCGGAGACCCCCGTGCCCGTCCCCACCTCAGAACCCACGACCGAGCGCCAGCTGCTGCGCGACACCGTGAGGAGCCGGCTGCGCGAGGCCATCCTCGACGGCACGCTCGAGCCCGGCGAGCGCCTGCACGACGACGAGCTCGTGGCCTGGCTGCAGGTGTCGCGCACCCCGATCCGCGAGGCGCTCAGCGACCTCGTCCGGGCCGGGCTGGTCGAGATGGCCCCCAACCGCTGGACGCGGGTCGCGACTCCCGACGCCGGCCAGGCGGTCGAGGCGGTCCAGACGCTCGGCGTGCTCTACGGCGGCGCGGTCCGGCTGGCCGTGCCGCGCCTCCCCGCGGCCGTCATGAAGCAGATCTCGTCGACGGTCAAGATCTGCATCGGCGACATCGAGCGAGAAGACGGCCCGGCCCTCAACGCCCACGCCGTGGCCCTCTTCGACCTGTACGTCGAGCACTGCGGCAACGCCGCGCTCAAGAAGGTGTGCCGCGACGTGACCGACGGCCTCGCCTACTCGCTCCGCGTGCCGAACATCGTCCAGGTGCTGAACTGGGCCGCGATGAGCGACTCGCTCGTGGCCCTCGAGCAGGCGACCCGCGACCGCGACCCGATCCGGGCCGAGCTGGCCGCCGAGGCCCTGCACGAGCTGCCCGGCGAGCGGCCGCTCTCGCCCGAGCGCGCCGACAGCTAGACGGTCGTCGCGTCGTCGACCTCGCCGACCAGCTCCTCGATGATGTCCTCGAGGAACAGCACGCCGGTCGTCTCGCCCATCACCGAGACGGCACGCGCGACGTGCGCCCCGCTGCGGCGCATCGACGCCAGCGCGTCCTCGAGGTCGGCGTCGTGCGGCACCGCTCCGAGGCGGCGGACCCGCTTCGCCGGCACGGGCGCGTCGAGCGCCTCGGCCGAGGTCAGGTCCATGACGTCCTTGAGGTGCAGGTAGCCGGTCGGCTGTCCGTCGCCGTCCGTCAGCACGTAGCGCGAGTAGCCGTGCTCGGCGACGGCGAGCTGCACGTCGCGGGGCGTGGCGCCGGGGGCGAGCCGCACCATCTCGCCCACGGGGACCTCCACGTCGCGCACCTTGCGGGTCGTGAACTCGAAGGCCGCCGACAGCGTGCCCGACGTGTCCGACAGCACGCCCTCGCGGGTCGACTGCTGCACGATCGTCGCGACCTCGTCGAGGGTGTAGGTGCTCGTCGCCTCGTCCTTCGGCTCGACCCGGAACAGGCGCAGCACCGCGTTGGCGACGCCGTTCAGCGACCAGATCACGGGCTTGAACACGGTCGCCACGAACACCAGCGGAGGCGCGAGCAGCAGCGCCGCCTTGTCCGGCACCGAGAACGACAGGTTCTTGGGGATCATCTCGCCCACCACCACGTGCAGGAACGTCACGAGCACCAGCGCGATCACGAACGCGACGACGCCGATGGCCTCGGGCGTCAGGGGCGTCGCGGCCAGCGGGATCTCGAGCAGGTGGTGGATCGCCGGCTCGGAGACGTTCAGGATGACGAGCGAGCAGACGGTGATGCCGAGCTGGCTCGTCGCCAGCATCAGCGTGGCGTGCTCCATCGCCCACAGGGTCTTCGCGGCGGCCTTGCTGCCGGCCTCGGCACGAGGCTCGATCTGCGAGCGGCGGGCAGAGATGACGGCGAACTCGGCGCCGACGAAGAAGCCGTTGACGATCAGCAGCACGAACAACCAGATGATGCCGGGCAGGTACTCGTTCATCGCCTCAGGTCCTCTCGCAGTCCGGCGACGACCCGGTCGTGGTCGGTGGGGGCAGGCTCGACGGCGTGCGCCGTGCCCGTCGTGCCCGCAGGGGCACCGGAGGCGGTGGGCAGCTCGGCCGGCGAGGGCACGAACCGCAGGCGCTCGAGCCGCTGCCCGACCACCCGCTCGACGCGCAGCGTTCCCGTCTCGAGCTCGACCTCGTCGCCCACCTCGGGCAGGCGGTCCAGCTGCTCGGTGACGAAGCCGCCGACGGTCTCGTAGTCGCCGTCGTCGGGCACCCGCACCGTGGCGCGGTCCCAGAGCTCGTCGGGGCGGAGGGCGGCGTCGAACACGACGGTGCCCGACGACCGCACGATGCCGGCCTTGGCGCGGTCGTGCTCGTCCTCGAGCTCGCCGACGAGCTCCTCCACCAGGTCCTCCAGCGTGACGAGACCGGCCGTGCCGCCGAACTCGTCGGCGACGACGGCGATCTGGAAGCCCTCGCGCCGCAGCAGGCCGAGCAGCGTGTCGACGCCCATCGACTCGGGCACGAAGCGCGCGTCCGAGACCAGGCCGGCGACCGGGACGGACGCCCTCTCCTCAGCAGGCAGGGCGAAGGCCTGCTTGACGTGCACGACCCCGACGATGTCGTCGCTGTCGTCACCGATCACCGGGAAGCGCGAGAAGCCGCTCGCGAGCGCCGTCTCGACGACGTCGGCGGCGGTGTCGGTGGAGCGCACGGTGGTCATGCGCACCCGGGGGGTCATGACGTCGACGGCCGCGTGCTCGGAGAACCGGAGGGTGCGCCCCAGGAGGGTCGCGTGGTCGTCGTCCAGCATGCCCTCGAGCGCCGAGCGCCGCACCAGCGAGCTGAGCTCCTCGGCCGACCGGGAGCCGGACAGCTCCTCCTTCGGCTCGATGCCCATCCTGCGGATCGCCGCGTTGGCGGTGTTGTTGAAGAGCAGGATGACCGGCTTGAAGACGGTCGTGAAGGCCGCCATGAACGGCACGACGAACTTGGCCGTCGCGAGCGGCAGGGCCAGTGCGAAGTTCTTCGGGACGAGCTCGCCGACCACCATGGAGAACAGGGTCGCGATCACGATGCCGACCACGGCGCCGATGCCCGGGACGACGGCCGCGGGCACGCCGAGCTCGCCGAGCGGCGAGGCGAGCAGCGAGCTGATCGCGGGCTCGAAGGTGTAGCCGGTGAGCAGCGTGGTCAGCGTGATGCCGAGCTGCGCCCCCGAGAGGTGGGTCGAGGTGATGCGCAGCGCTTTGATCGTCGGCGCGAGGCGCTTCTCGCCCCGGTCCTGGCGGGCCTCGAGGTCGTTGCGGTCGAGGTTCACGAGCGAGAACTCGGACGCCACGAAGAAGCCGGTGCCGACGGTCAGGACCAGACCGACGGCGAGCATGGCCCACTCGTTCACTGAGCCCCTCCCCGCTCGTCAGAGACACCGTGAGGCGTCAGGGCGCGGAAGGGCGTCGGCATGTGAGAGGGAGGGTCGTCCATGCGGTGATGGTAAGGAGCAACGCCGCGACGATGCTGTGAACCTGCAGTGGCTGCAGGTCGCTCTCGCGGCCGAGGGGTCACCGTCGACGGCGGCGGCAGCCCGTACGCTGGGAGCCGATCGATCGGAGACACCCTGTGACTGACATGAGCCTCCGGCTGCCGACCAGGCGCTTCCGCGCCGTGTTCGCGCTGGGCACGCGCCACGCGGCGACGCTGCCGCTGCCCCCCTCGCTCGGCAAGCCCAACCTCTTCGGCGAGTGGGACGACGAGACCGAGCTCAGCAGCCTGTACGTCGGGTTCGGCACGGGCCAGGTGCACCTCGACGCCGTCGACGGCGGGGCCGAGCACCACTTCCACGACGCGGCGGGCGACGACACCGACACCAGCCCGTGGGGCCCCGGCGACACCGCCCAGGTCGTCGCGTGGGCGACCGCCCTGCTGACCGACCTGCAGGCCCTGATGCCCGACCTGATCGACGACGTCGACGACGCCGCGGCCTGGCACGACGCTGGTCTCGACCTCTGGGTGTGCGAGGTCGAGGAGCCGACGCACCTCGACCTGGTCGAGGTCGACATCGAGGGCGAGCTGCTCACCCTGCCCTGGCTCGGCGCCGGACACGTCGAGCACGACCACGTCGACGAGGCGCCGGACGACGTCCGCGAGCACCCGATCGCCCTGCTCTGGGCGGCCGACGAGCACCGCACGCCCGACCAGCCGATCGCCGAGGCGTGGCTGACCCCGGGCACCGAGCAGACCGTCACCCGGGCGCTGCCCGGCGTCGACTGGGCCGCCGTCGGCATGCCCGCCGACGAGGTGCTGCCGTGGCTCGAGGGGATCTACCTCAACCACCACGTGCTGCCCGACCCTGCCGGCACCATCCTCACGGGCGTGCTGGAGCGCCTCGGCGGGATCGACGGGATCGACTAGCCCTGCTCAGACGAGGTCGCCCGACTCCGACAGCGACGGTTCTTCGGGGCCGGTCAGCTGGTAGTCGTGCACGTCGCTGTGCCGGATCTCCGCCTCCTGCTCGTCGGTCGGGCCGGAGCCGCGGAAGTCGTCGAGGGCGTTCTGCGACACCCAGCGCTCGGCGACGTTGATGCGGCCGGGATCGACGATGTCGGGCGACAGCGCGTAGTCGAGGCAGCCGGGCGCGTCGCGACCGGCCTCGACGAGGCTCACGCAGGAGGCGAGGTAGTCGTCGCGGAGCTCAGGGTCGACGAGCAGGTGTCCGGTCACGATGATCATGGCTCGCAGTCAACACCGGTCGACCGGCAGGGGGACGCGCGTCAGGCGCGCCACCACTCGTCGACCGGGCCCGCCGGCACGCGGCGCTTGTGCTCGGTCGCGAGGTAGCGGGCCTCGATCAGCTCGGCGATCGCGTCGTCGACGTCGCCGCCCTCGAGGTACTCGTCGATGTCGGCGTAGGTGAGGCCGAGGTTCGCCTCGTCGGTCTGGCCGGGGGTCTCGTCGAGCAGGTCGGCGGTCGGCGCCTTCTCGTACAGGCGAGCCGGGGCACCGAGGTGGGCGAGCAGGGCCTTGCCCTGGCGCTTGCTCAGCCCGGTGAGCGGCACGAGGTCGACGCCGCCGTCGCCGTACTTCGTGAAGAAGCCCGTCAGCGCCTCGGCGGCGTGGTCGGTGCCGACGACGAGCAGGCCGCGCTCGCTCGCGATCGCGTACTGGGCGACCATGCGCGTGCGCGCCTTGACGTTGCCCTTGGCGAAGTCGCTGAGCGGGGCGCCCGTCGCCTCGGCGACGTCCTGCGCCGTGCCGTCGACGCCGTGCTGGATGTTGACCACCAGCCCCTCGGCGCCGTCGATGAACCGCAGGGCGAGCTGGGCGTCGTCCTCGTCGGCCTGCACCTTGTAGGGCATCCGCACGGTGACGAGCTCGGCCGTGCCGCCGTCGCGGCGCACGCCCTCGACGGCGAGCTGGCAGAGCCGCCCGGCGAGCGTGCTGTCCTGCCCGCCGCTGACGGCGAGCACGAAGCCGCGGGCCCCGGTCGTCTCGAGGTAGTCGCGGAGGAACGCGACGCGGCGCTCGACCTCGGCGGCCGGTTCGATGTCGGGGCGGACGGCGAGCTCGGAGATGATGGTGGCCTGCAGCGCTCTCATGCGACGACTCTAGCCACGCGCCGCCCGCCGGGCACCCGTCGGGGCCTGCCGGGCGCGCGCCGCGACGCGACTACTTCGACGTCGAGAGGGCCACGAAGGCCGCGACGGTCAGCACCAGGCCGACGAGGGTGATCGCGCTGACGAGTCCGATGAAGAATTCGGCCATGGGAGGCTCCTGCCTGGTCGAGGTGACGGTGCCCCATCCTCTCAGATCGCGGCTGACCGGTCGGCGGCTGACCGGTCGGCGTCGGATCAGCCGAGGGCCGGGGAGGAGCCGTCGGAGTCGGGCACGGGCCGACCGGCGACCGCGAGCACCGTCGCCACGGTGCGCGGGTGCGCCAGCACCCGGAAGTGCCCTCCGGTCGGCAGCAGCACGTTGTCGGCGCCGACCAGCACGCTGCTCTCGGGGATGTGCGGGTCGAACTCGCCGTAGATCGACGTGATGCGCTGGTTGACGGCCTCGTCGCGCGACAGCATCACGGTCGTCGCGTCGCGGGGCGAGAAGGCCCGCAGGCTCGGCAGCACGAGCCAGGCCGCGTACCGGGAGCCGCTGAAGGGCGTGCAGACGGCGACCATCCTGTCGACCCGACGGGTGTCGTCGAGCAGGGCCATCAGGTACTTGCCGACCAGCCCGCCCTTGCTGTGCGCGACGACCACGACGTCGTGCAGGTCGTGCTCGAGCACGTAGGCGGCGACGTCGCGGGCGGTCGCCTCCACGGGTCGGCCGTTCCGCCCGAGCGACGCGATCACGTGCACCGGGTGGCCCTCGTCGTGCACGCGCTCGATCAGCGGACGGAGGAACGCCCAGGTCTCCCAGATGCCCGGCAGCACGAGCACGGGCCGCCCGTCGCCCGAGAGGTAGTCGTCGGCGCCGCGCGGCGAGAGCACCGCGCGCACCTGCCACCAGGCCGCGAACGCGTAGTCCTGCAGCCACCAGACGCCGTGCCGCAGCGCCCGACGGAGCGTCGGGCGGGGCGGCCGAGGAGGCGCGGCGGGGGCGTGCGGCATGGTCCCTGCACAGTAGGGGGCCGGGAGGCGGCTGTCCGGTCAGGGCGTCGCGGACGCGACCCGCGCCTCCTGCGTGTGAGGATGTCGACGATGGACGAAGAGGTCGGCACCGGGGCGACACCGCCGCCGTTCCGCGGTGCCGTGCACGGCGACGACCTCGACGCCGCCCGCGACCTCTACGAGGCCCAGTACCCGGGCGAGGGGTTCCGGCTCGACCAGCTCGACCGTCCGTTCGAGTACCGCTACGCGGCGGTCGGCGACGGCGACGTGTCGCTCCGCACGTCCGAGTTCCACGGGTCGGCCCGCGGCACGGCCGACGCCGTGCCCGAGTACGTCGTGTCGTGGCTGGTCGACGGGCACGGCACCGTCGACGTCGGTCGCGACGAGGTCGCCCTGCAGCCGCTCGTGCCCCGGATCGCGCCGACCCGGGCCTACTCGTTCGACTTCACCGACTACCGGCAGCGGCTCGTGCACGTCGGCGCGGCGCACCTCGAGCGGCTGGCCGCCGAGCGCGGCGACGTGACGTCGGGGCCCGTCACCTTCTTCCACGCCGCACCGGTCGGGGAGGCGGCGCTGCGGCGCTGGCGGGCCGTGCTCTCGGAGACGACCCCGGTGCTGCTCGACCTCGCCGCGCCTCCCCTGCTGCGGGCGGGGGCGAACCGTCGACTCGCGCTGGCGGTGCTCGAGACGTTCCCGCACGAGGCCGGGCGGGCCTCGGCCGTGGCGCTCGCCCCTGGCGCCCCCGTCGCGCCGGGGGCCCGACGCCTCGCCCTCGCCGTCGAGTACCTGCACGAGCACGCCCACGAGCCGATCGGCGTCGCCGACGTCGCCCGGGCCGCCGACCTCAGCGTGCGGGGGCTGCAGGTGGCCCTGCAGCGAGCCCTCGACGTCAGCCCGACCGTGCTGCTGCGCCAGATCCGGCTCGACCGGGTGCACGCGGACCTCTCCGTCGCGACGCCCGAGACCGCCACGGTCGGGAGCGTCGCGCGCCGCTGGGGGTTCAGCCACCTCGGACGCTTCTCGGCGTCGTACCACGAGCGGTTCGGCGAGCACCCGAGCGTCACGCTGCGGAGCTGACGGGCCCCGCCGCGCGGGGACGAGCCCCGCTCGCGAGCGGAGAGGGCGACGCCCGGACCGGACATCGGCGGGCGGCCGGGGCCGAGTGGTGGCAACGTGGCAGGGTGACCGACTACCAGAGCACCCCAGACACCGCCGCACGACCCGGACGCGGACGGACGGGAACCGTCGACGACGCCTCGCACGCCCCCCAGCCGGACGGCCGCGACCTGATGGGGCCGGTCGAGAACCTCACGCGCATCATGTGGACCGGCACCCTGTGGTTCGCCGCCGCCGTCGTCGCCGTGGCGCTCGCCCTCGGCGCCGTGCTCGTGTCGGGCTGGCGACCCGACGTGCTCTCGACGCCGGTCGAGTCGCTCTTCTGGATCGGCGCCTCCGTCGTCGCGCTCAGCCTCGGCCTGATCGGCTGGTCGGGCTGCCCGATCCTCGAGGTGAGCGTGCCCGTCGCCGACCGCAACAAGACACGGACCATGCAGCTCGGCACCTTCAGCTTCCTGGTCGGCTCGGCCGCGACGATGCTCGCGGTGCTGCTCGGGCCGGCCGGCTGAGAGGCCGCGTGCGCGGGTCGGACTCGCGCGTGGCGTTGCCTCCCGGCGCTCAGCCCCGCTAGCATCGTCGCGAGATCGAATCGATTCGATCAGCGGTCGCCGTGATCAGCAGCGCCGTGGTCGCCCCCTCCCCGGGCCGCGCCTCCCCCGCCCAGACAGACACGAGAGACCCGACGATGTCGACGACGTCCCCCCGACCCGGCCGGCCCGCCGCACCCGATCACGAGACCCGACGGGCGCGGCTGGCCGTCGCGCTGCTGTTCCTCACGAACGGCGCGCTGTTCTCGAACCTGCTGCCGCGCTACCCGGCGATCAAGGAGGCGCTCGACCTGTCGAACGCCTCCTTCGGCCTCGCCGTCGCCGCCGGCCCGGTCGGCGCGATCGTCGCGGGGCTCGCGGCGAGCTGGCTCATCCGCCGCTTCCGGTCGTCGCGAGTCGCCGTCCTCGGCACGGTGGTGACCGCCGGCGTGGTGCTGCTGGCCGGCCTCTCCCCCGTCGGCGCCCTGTTCGCCGCCGCGCTCTTCGTGGCCGGGGCGCTCGACGCGATCGTCGACGTCGCCCAGAACTCGCACGGCCTGCGAGTACAGCGGCGCTACGGGCGCTCCATCCTCAACTCGTTCCACGCGATCTGGAGCGTCGGCGCCGTCGCCGGCGGCCTGATGGGCGGCGCGGCCGCCGGGCTCGGCGTGCCGATCGGCGTGCACCTCGCGATCTCGGGACTCGTCTTCGGCGTGGTCGCCGTCGTCTCCTACCGGCTGATGCTGCGGGGGCCGGAGCCCGCCTCCGAGCTCGAGGAGGCACCCGCCACGCCGACCGAGGGGGTCGCGTCGTCGTCGACGTCCGCCCCGGTGCCCGTGGCGGGTGCCGGCTCCGACGCCGGTGCGCGCGTGCGCCGCTCGGCCGTCAAGCTCGGCACCTGGGGCGTGCTGGTCGCGCTCGTGCTGATCGCCGCCTCCGGCACGGTCGTGGAGGACGCCGGCAACACCTGGGCCGCCCTCTACCTCTCGGGCTCGCTCGGCGCCGGCGTGACCGTGGCCGCACTCGGCTTCGTCGCGCTGCAGGGCGCTCAGTTCGTCGGGCGGATCCTCGGCGACCGGCTCGTCGACCGCTTCGGCCAGCGCGCCGTCGCCCGGGTCGGCGGGGCGCTGGTGTTCGTCGGGATGGGGCAGGCCCTGGCGTTCCCGTCGGTCGGCACGACCATCCTCGGCTTCGCCCTCGCCGGGTTCGGCGTCGCGACGCTGATCCCCGCCGCCATGCACGCGGCCGACACGCTGCCGGGGTTCCGGCCGGGCACGGGACTCACGCTCGTCAGCTGGCTGATGCGGCTCGGGTTCCTCGCCGCCCCGCCGCTGATCGGCGCCGTCGCCGATGCGAGCTCGCTGCGCGTCGGGCTGCTGCTCATCCCCGCCGTCGGGCTCGTCGTGCTCGCGCTGTCGGGCGTGCTCGCGGGGCGCCGTCACCCGCTGCAGCACCCGCAGCCGCAGCCGCACGGCTGACGCGTCGCGCTGCGCGTCGGGCGACGCGGCTGCTGGTGCTGGTGCTGTCCGTTGCGCGCACCAGGGGGTCCGACCCTCGGGCAAACCGCCAGGAGGCGCGGGTACGAACGAGAGGACAGGCCGCAGGTGCGGCCGAGGAAGGCAGGAACCATGACCGAGATCACCGCCCACCACGGGCTCTTCAAGGACACGAACCTCCACGTCGACGACTTCGGCGGCAGCGGACGCACCGTCGTGCTCATCCACGGCTGGCCCCTCTCGGGCGAGTCCTGGAGCAAGCAGGTCCCCGCGTTCGTCGAGGCCGGCTACCGCGTCGTCACCTACGACCGCCGCGGCTTCGGACGCAGCGACAAGCCGAAGACCGGCTACGACTACGACCACCTCGCCGAGGACCTGCACACCGTCCTCACTGAGCTCGACCTCAACGACGTGACGCTCGTCGGCTTCTCGATGGGCGGCGGCGAGGTCGCGCGGTACGTCAGCAAGTACGGCACCGAGCGCCTGCACAGCGTGGTCTTCGCATCGGCCGTGCCCCCGTACCTGATGAAGACCGACGACAACCCCGACGGGCCCCTCACCAAGGAGGCGGCTGCCGAGATGACCGCCGGCCTCACCAAGGACGAGGACTCGTTCTACGACGACTTCACCACCGGCTTCTTCTCGGTCGACGGCGAGCTGAAGGTGTCGGAGGCGGACCGCCAGGACGCGCTGCGCCTCGCGAAGCAGGCCGACAAGGCCGCGGCCCTCGCCGCGATGAACTCGTTTGCGACGACCGACTTCCGCGAGGACCTGACGAAGGTCACCGTGCCGACGCTGGTCATCCACGGCGACGGCGACGCGACCGTCCCCTACGAGGGCTCGGGCGCGCGCACGCACGCCGCGATCGCCGGCTCGGAGCTGCACGTCATCGCGGGTGCGCCGCACGGCGCGAACGTCAGCGACGCGGACGAGTTCAACCGCGTGGTGCTGGAGTTCCTCGCGCGCTGAGCGCTGAGCGTGCTCGCTCGCTGACTCCGCTCGGGCCGAGCTGGCTCGAACGACACCCCCGAATCCGCACTGCACCCCTGGTCCCGAGGGTGTCGTGCCGGACCGGGGGTGTCGTTCGTGGTGGCGGCGGCGCCCGCGCCCGGGCACGGGCGCGCCCGGCGGCTGAGGCTAGAAGTCAACGGGCGGACGGTCCATGGTGGCGACTCCCGACGAGATGCCGATGATGATGGCGATCGCTCCGCCGAGCACCGAGAGCCCGAGGAACAGCCAGAGCGGTGCGGCGCTCCCTCCCACGCGGCGCCGCAGCACGACGCTGCGGCCGATCAGGTAGATCAGCACGCTGAGGATCGACCAGGCCCAGTGGAACGGTCGCTCGACGCCGCGCGCCCTCAACGTGCGCCGGTCGAGCCAGGAGAGCACGACGAGACCGATGCCGACGACGAGGCTGACGACCATGGCGAGCGTGTAGTCGCCCTGCTGCACGCCGGTGCTGCCCGGCGCGAGGAGCTCGACCGACCGCCGGATCTCGACCGCGGCCACGACGAGCGTGACGATCGGCGAGAGCGCGAGGGCGGCCACGTACGGGGTCGCGCCGATCTGCTGCCCTGTCACGGGCGGCCGGGGCTCGGCCTGCCCGGTGACCGGTGCGGCCGTCGGGCCGGTCGGCGGGGCGGCCGTCGGCGCCGCCGGTCGCGACGAGGAGGCGCCCGTCGCGCCCCCGAGGAGCCGGTCGTCTCGCTGCGGATCGGTCACGGTGTCCCCCTCGTGGTCGTCGCCGCCGGGGAGCCCTGCTCCGCGACGGCGGCCCGGACGTCTGCGTGCCGGGCTCGTCCCGTCAGCCTAGGACCGCCTCCTCGACCGTGTGCAGGCCGTGCACCCTGCCGCCGGACGCCTCCGCACCCCTCGGACCCGCGCACACCCGTCGGCGCGACCGCGGTGTGCGCGGGTCCCACGGCTGCCGCAGGCTCAGGGCCGTACTCGGGGCGCTGGTCGGGGCCCAGCACGGGGCCGGGGTGCGGCTTCTGCGCGCCGTCGCTGCCGAGCACGGCCACGGCCGAGAGGGCCGTCTTCACGCCGACCAGCAGCACTTCCACGACAGCCCCGAGCACGCGCAGGAGGCGGCGGCCCCGACCCACAGGACTCCTCACGACGCCCCCTCCCCGGCCTGGCGCCTCGGGGACCGGCCCGACGCCTCCGGCCCTCGCCGCGCCTCCGGTGCTCGCTCGGTCGTTCCCGCTGCACGCGTCGCACGCCGCTGCCGCTGCTCGTCGCGCAGCACGACGCAGAGCCCCACGAACCCCGCCGCTGCGGCGATCTGCGCCACCCACCAGATCATCTGCCGACCTTCGCACGTCGCAGGCGTCTCGTCCAGGGGCAGGCGCGACGCATTCAGGAAGGCTCGGCCCGCGCCTCCTGAACTGTGCACGGATCAGGACGATCCGGACCTGAGTTGCGCGGGCCAGGACGCATCTTCCTGAATGAGGAGGGCGAGGGGCGGGGCGAGCGAGCGAGGAGGGGGCGGCGAGCTAGCGGAGCACGAGGCGCGGGGCGAGCAGGCGGTGCCGCGGGTCGGCGGCCGACCCGGGCGAGGCGACGCGGGCCGCGGGGCCCTGGTGCAGCAGCAGGTCCAGGGTGGCGTGGGCCACCTCCTCGACGGGCTGGTGCACGCTCGAGAGGCCGAGGGCCGCGGCGACGGGGGTGTCGTCGTAGCCGACCACGGGCACCGAGCGGCCGAGCACCATGAACGCTCCGAGGGCGAGCGAGTCGCTGGCGCAGACGACCGCGTCGATCGTGCGGCCGGTCTCGGCGAGGTGCGCCGCGAGCTCGCCGATCCGGTCGGAGGCGAGCGAGACCTGGTCGTCGACGGTCAGGTCGACCTCGTCGAGCTCCGCGGGGGCGAGCACGCCGTGGGCGAGCATCGTGTCGCGCCAGCCCTGCCGTCGCTCGGTGCCGATGCCCGACGCGGACGGCCAGCCGAGGAACACGACGCGGCGGGCTCCCCCGTCGAGCAGGGCGCGGGTCGCCTCGGCGACCCCCTGGTGCCCGTCGACGTCGACCCAGCGCCGGGCCGGGTCGGCCACGTCGCTGCCCCACGGCCGCCCGAACGACACGAAGTCGGCCTCCGCGCGCAGCAACCAGTCGGTGCGGGGGTCGTCGTACGAGGTCGACGTGAGCACGAACGAGTCGACGTCGGCCCCGTCGAGGAGGCGGCGGAACTGGGCGACCTCGTCGAGCGGGTCCTTCGCCGTGAAGAGCAACACGCGGAGGCCGTGCTCGTCGGCCCGCTCGGTCAGCGCGTGCAGGAAGCGGTCGAGCACCGCCCCCGAGATGCCGTTCGCGACCGGGTCGAGGCGCACCCCGATCGTCGAGCTCTTGCGGGTGCGCAGCCGCCGCGCCGATGCGTGGGGGCGGTAGGCGAGCGAGGCGATCGCCTGCTCGACCCGGGAGCGCGTGGCGGGAGCGACGATGTCGGGCGTGTTCAGCACGTTGGAGACGGTCTGGCGCGAGACCCCCGCCTCCTTGGCGACGTCCACGACCGTGGGCAGGCGCGGCGACTCGACACTCGGCACGGCACACCTCGTCTCGCTCGTCATCGATCAGCCCCGCGTCGCGGCTCTGCGTCGTCCGCGGAGCGCACCCCGCCGCAGCCTCGATTGACAGCCGCGCGAGCAGGTGCCTACTCTAGCGACCACCCGGTTTTGATCGTTCAAACCCGTAACGACGCGACCACCGGGACGACCGTTCTCGACGAGGAGACACCGTGCAACGACGCATCCGCCGCCTGATGGCTTTCGGCGCCATCGCCACCGTGACCGGGCTCGCGCTCAGCGCGTGCGGCTCCGGCTTCAGCGAGGGAGGCGGCGACGGCGCGAGCTCCGACGGCGCCCTCACCTCGAGCGACGACTCGCTCACCGTGCTGATCGCCTCGAGCGGCGACGCCGAGGCCGCGGCCGTCCGCGACGCCGTCGCGAGCTGGTCGGGCGACAGCGGCACCGACGCCGAGGTGAGCGTCGCCAGCGACCTGCCGCAGCAGCTCAGCCAGGGCTTCGCCTCCGGCTCGCCCGCCGACGTCTTCTACCTCTCGACCGACGCCCTCGCGGGCTTCGCCGAGAACGGCAGCCTGCTCGCCTACGGCGACCAGCTCAGCGAGACCGACGACTTCTTCCCCACGCTCGTCGACAGCTTCACCTACGACGACCAGTTCTACTGTGCCCCGAAGGACTTCTCGACCCTCGGCCTCGTGATCAACGAGCAGATGTGGCAGGAGGCGGGCCTCACCGACGCAGACGTCCCCACCGACTGGGACGGCCTCGCCGACGTCGCCGCGAAGCTCACCACCACCGACCACGTCGGCCTCGCCTTCGGGGCCGAGTACGCCCGCGTCGGCGCCTTCATGGCCGAGGCCGGCGGGTCGCTGACGAACGAGGACGGCACGGAGGCGACCGTCGACTCCGACGAGAACGTCGAGGGCCTGACCTACGTCAAGGACCTGGTCACGAGCGGCGACGCCGCGTTCGCGGCCGACCTCGGCGCCGGCTGGGGCGGCGAGGCCTTCGGCACGGGCAAGGCCGCGATGACCGTCGAGGGCAACTGGATCGCCGGAGCCATGAACGCCGACTACCCCGACGTCGACTACCGCGTCGCCGAGATGCCCTCCGGCCCCGGCGGCCAGGGCACCCTGCAGTTCACCAACTGCTGGGGCATCGCCGCCGACAGCCCCAACCAGCAGGCCGCGCTCGAGCTCGTCGAGCAGCTCGTCAGCACCGACCAGCAGCTCGCCTTCGCCGACGCGTTCGGCGTGATGCCGAGCGTGCAGTCGGCCGCCGACCAGTGGAAGACGGACAACCCCGACTCCGCGGCGTTCCTCGACTCGGCCGACTTCGCCGTCGGCGTGCCCACGCAGCAGGGCGCGGCCGACGTGATCGCCGACTTCAACTCGCAGCTCGAGGGCCTCAGCACGGCCGAGCCGACCGACCTGCTCGAGTCGTTCCAGTCGAACTACGCGGCGATCCTGCCGTGAGCACCGCCTCGCCCCGCGTCGGCCGAAGGGCCCGCCCCGGCACCGCCTCGCGGGGCGAGGCCACCTCGGGCTGGCTCTTCGTCACCCCGACCATCGTGGTCCTCGGGCTGTTCCTGCTCGTGCCGATGGTGATGGCCCTGTGGGTCAGCGTCTCGGACTGGAGCGGTCGCGGCTCGCCCTTCAGCTCCTCCGTCGGCTTCGTCGGCCTGCAGAACTACGACGACCTCGTGAACGGAGGCGGGCTGGTGGCCCGCGACTTCGGCATCTCCCTGCGCAACAACGCCTGGTACGTCGTCTTCGTCGTGCCGATCCAGACCGCGGTCTCGCTGTTCCTCGCAGTGCTGGTCAACCGGCAGGTGCTGCGCGGCCGGGGCTTCTTCCGCACCGCGTTCTACTTCCCGTCCGTGACGAGCTCGGTCGCGATCACCGTGGTGTGGCTGTTCCTGTTCACGCAGACCGGCGCCGTGAACCGCGCCCTGTCGTGGCTCGGGATCGAGGGGCCGGCCTGGTTCCAGGACCCGAGCGGCGTCGTCCACAACGCCCTCGGCGCGATCGGCGTCACCGGCCCCGCGTTCCTCACCGACCACGACCTGCTCGGCGTGAGCTGGTGGGACTGGTTCGCCGGCCCCTCCGTCGCCATGAGCGCCTTCGTGCTGATGGCCGTCTTCACGACGAGCGGCACCTTCATGCTGCTGTTCATCGCTGCGCTGCAGAACCTCGGCGGCGACGTGCAGGAGGCGGCGATGATGGACGGCGCGAACGCCTGGCAGCGCTTCTGGCGCGTCACCCTGCCGCAGCTGCGGCCGACGCTGTTCACGGTGCTGACGCTCGGCCTGATCGGCACCTGGCAGGTCTTCGACCAGATCTACACGGGCACACAGGGCGGGCCCGCGAAGACGACGCTGACGCCCTCGTACCTCTCGTACACCTCGGCCTTCGCCGGGCAGGACTGGGGCCGCGGCGCGGCCATCGCGTTCGTGCTCTTCGCGATCATCGTCGTGCTCACGATCGTGCAGCGCGCGGTGCTGCGCGAGCGGCCGGTGTCCCGACGGCGGATGTCGCTCTACGAACCGACGTCCTCGACGACGAAGGAGGCAGGTCGATGACCGCCACGGCTCCCGTCACCGACCTCGTCGGCACCGGCCGGCCCGCCGGGCCTCCCCCGTCGTCCTCTGCTGCGGACCGCAAGGGTCCTCGTCCGCCGCGCCGCACCTCCTCGCTGGTGTCGTCGTCGGTGCTCTACGCGGCGCTGGTCGCGCTGGCGCTCGTCTACATCGTGCCGTTCCTGGTGAGCGTGGCGACGTCGTTCAAGACCGACGCGGACGCCGCGGCCGACCCGCTCTCGCTGGTGCCCGCGACCTGGACGACGGCGGCGTTCCAGACGCTCTTCGTCAACAGCGACTTCCCGACCTGGGCGACGAACAGCGCGATCGTGGCGGTGTTCGTGACGGCCGGCCGGGTGTTCTTCGACTCGCTGGCGGGCTACGCGCTCGCCCGGCTGCGGTTCCGCGGGCGGGGCGTCGTCTTCGCCGCGCTGATCGGCGTGATGGCGGTGCCCAGCGTCGTGCTGCTGATCCCCAAGTTCCTGGTGATCAACCAGCTCGGCATCTACGACTCGTACGCCGGCATGATCATCCCGCTGCTCGTCGACGCGGCCGGGGTGTTCATCATGAAGAACTTCTTCGAGTCGATCCCGCCGAGCGTCGAGGAGCAGGCCCGGATCGACGGCGCCGGCACGTTCCGTGTCTTCTGGTCGATCGTGCTGCCGATGGCCCGTCCCGCGCTGGTCACGATCGTCATCCTGTCGTTCCAGGGGTCGTGGAACGAGCTCTCGCACTTCATCATCTCGACCCAGTCGCCCGAGCTGACGACCCTCACGAAGGGCGTCGCGGGGCTCGCCTCCGGGCAGCTCAGCCAGGGCAGCCAGTACCCGGTGAAGCTCGCCGCCGCGGTCGTCATGACCATCCCCGTCGCCGTGATCTTCTTCGTGTTCCAGCGCCAGATCATGAACAGCAGCGACGGGGCCGTGAAGGAGTGAGGGCAGGGAGCCGGCCCTCCACCGGGGCCGGCTCCGTCCCGCTCACGCCCGCAGCACCTCCCCCGCACGCCCCTCAGCGCAAGGACCTCTCCCGTCATGACCGACACCACGTCACGACCCACGACCGTCGCCGACTCAGGCGCCGCAGCCGCCGACGCCGCGTCGGCCACGTCGGCCCCTTCGGCCGAGCCGCTCCAGCCGTTCCTCGCCGCCGAGACCGTGGTGCTCAAGGCGCCCGCCCAGGCCTGGTCCGACTCGACCGGCGCGATGGGCGGCGCTGCGATCCACGGCGTCTGGGCCGGCGACACCCGCGTGCTGCGCGGGCACCGTGTAGAAGTCCGGGGCAGCAGGGTCGAGACGATCGCCTCGGTGCCGCTCGGCGCCTCCTCGATCCGGTTCGAGTCGCTGCTGCGCGGCCTCGACGACCACGGGGCCGACCCCGACGTGCGGCTGTCGCTGCTGCGCGAGGTCGGCACCGGCGGGGTCCGCGAGACGCTCACGGCGACGTCGCGCCTGGCTCGCGAGCTCGACGTCGTGCTGACCGTGGCCGTGCGGCCCGACGCGTCGTCGATGGACGAGGTGAAGGCGGGGCTGCCGGCCGTGCCGCCGCGTGACCTGCAGGTCGATCGGGCCCGCGCCTCCTGGTCGGGTGGCGACGCCGTGACGACGCTGACGCTGACCGGCGCAGGGAGCGCGGCGGGCGGGGCCGACGACGGAGGCGAGACGGTCAGCGCGGACGCAGGAGGCGCGGTGCGGATCGACGACACCGCCGACGGCGAGCTGCGGCTGACCTGGCACCTGCGCGTGCCGGCCCGGGGTGCCGCCTCGGCCGGGCTCGAGCTCACGACGCTGCTCGACGGCGCGGTCGTGGCCGGCGTCGAGGGCGACCAGCGCTGGGGCGCCCTCGACCCTGCGCCGCACGACGACCGCCTGGCACGCTGGCTCGACCAGGCGCTCGGCGACCTGTCCGCGCTCCGCATGACGACGACCGACCGACCCGACGACGTGTTCTTCGCCGCGGGCGCCCCCTGGTTCTTCACCCTCTTCGGCCGCGACTCGCTCTGGGCTGCGCGGCTGGCGCTGCCGCTCGACCCCGACCTCCGCGTGGGCCTGGGTGTCGCGGCCGGCACCCTGCGCGTGCTCGCCGGCCTGCAGGGCACGCGCGAGGTCGCGGCGAGCGCCGAGCAGCCCGGCAAGGTCATGCACGAGCTGCGGCAGCGACCGCTCGAGATCCACGGGGAGGGCGTCACGCTCGCGCCCCTCTACTACGGCACGGTCGACGCGACGGCGCTGTGGGTCTGCCTGCTGCACGACGCGTGGCGAGCGGGCCTCCCCGACGACGAGGTGCGGGCCCTGCTGCCGCACCTGGAGGCGGCGCTCGCCTGGATGCGCGACCACGGCGACAGCGACGGCGACGGCCTGCTCGAGTACGTCGACGAGACCGGCCACGGCCTGTCGAACCAGGGCTGGAAGGACTCGGGCGACAGCGTCCAGTGGAGCGACGGGCGCCTCGCCGACGGACCGATCGCGCTGTGCGAGGTGCAGGCCTACGCGCACGAGGCGGCGGTGCACGGCGCCGACCTGCTCGACGCGTTCGACCGACCCGGGGCCGACGAGTGGCGCGGCTGGGCCGACCGGCTGCGGACGGCGTTCCGCGAGCGCTTCTGGGTCACGGACGCGCGAGGCAGGTTCCCCGCCGTCGCCCTCGACGCCGACAAGCGCGCGGTCGACACGGTCACGAGCAACATCGGGCACCTGCTCGGCACCGGACTGCTCGACGCCGACGAGGAGTCGCTGGTCGCCGCCCGCCTCGCCGGCCCCGAGCTCGCGAGCGGCTTCGGCCTCCGCACGCTCAGCTCGGACGCGGCCGGCTTCTGGCCCCTCGGCTACCACCTCGGCACCGTCTGGACCCACGACACCGCCGTCGCGGTCGCCGGCCTCGCCGCGACGCACCACCACGAGGAGGCGCGTCTGCTGTCCGAGGGACTGCTCGCCGCGGCGCCGTGGTTCGGCTACCGCATGCCCGAGCTGCACGGGGGCGACGCCGCGGCCGACGTGCCCGCGCCGGTGCCGTACCCGGCGTCGTGCCGGCCGCAGGCGTGGTCGGCGGCCGCGGCCGTCGCGGTGTGGGCGGCGACGTCGCGCGCGTGCGCCTGCGGCGACGCCGGCGGGGCCTAGGGCCGCCGGGGCCGCCGGGGCCAGCCGCCCCGCTGCGGCTGACCGCGCCCGCGCCTAGGGACGCGGCCACCGCCTCCTTCCGGGCTCGACCCTGCTCGGCCCAGTGGGTTCGGCGGGTTCCTGTGGCCGACGGCGGGTCAGCGCCCACCCGCCGCGGACGACGGGTACCCGCCGCCCTCGCGCTGCGACCCGCCGCAGCCGACGGGGACCCGCCGACTGCGAGCAACGGCCCGCCGCGGACGACAGCGACCCGCCGAAGACAGCTGCCGATCAGCTCCGGTCACGACGACCGCGGGGCGCTCCGGAGCGCGAGCTCCCAGACGAGCCGGACGTGGGCGGACATGTCGGTCGACGGGTCGAGCATCCACTGCAGCTGCATGCCGTCGCTGACCGCCATCATCACGGCGGCCAGCTTCTCGACGTCGACGTCGGCGGGCATGTCGCCGCGGGCCTGGCGCTCGCGGATGGTCTGGGTCAGCAGGGTGCGGAAGCGGACGTAGCGCTCGGCGAACCAGGCGTGCGCCGGATGCGCCGGGTCGCTGGTCGCGGCCGCGGCCAGGCTCGTGAAGAGCTGCACCATGCCCGGTGTCCGCGCGTTGCGCTGGATGACAAACAGGAACTGGTCGATGACGTCGAGCCCCGTGGCTCGCTCGGCGTCCTCGTCGTCGCGCACCGTGAGGATGGCGAGGAACAGCGCCTCCTTGCTGCCGAAGTGGTGCAGCAGGCCCGCCTGGGTCAGGTCGACGGCGTCGGCGAGCTCGCGCACCGAGGTGCCCCGCATCCCGTTCCGGTCGACGACCTCGAGGGCCGTCCGGAGGATCTCCTCACGCTTGGCCACGCCCTTCGCGTACGGACCCCGGCGTGCCATGCGGCCAAGGCTATCCGGTGCGGTCCGCCGAACGCGGGAGAGCCCCCGTCGACGTCGCCTCGGAGGCGGTCGGCGGGGGCTCCGTGCGTCCGGGCCGGCGGGGCTAGTGCGCGACGACCGGCTCGGGAGCCGGCGAGCCCGCGTCCGCGTCCGCGTCCGCGGCGCCGGTGTCGCCCGCCTCGCCCGCCCGGGCGACCGCGGCCTCGGCCCGGGCCCGAGTGTCGGCCTTCGTGCGGAACAGCGTCACCGCGAGGACGGCGCCGAGCAGGAAGAAGCCGGCGCCCCACGAGTACGCCGTCGCGTAGCCGTGCACCGCCGCCTCGGCCGCCGTGCGGGCGTCGGCGGGCAGGTGCGACGCGACGTAGCCCGTCGCCGCCGTGGCCGCGAGGGTGTTGAGCAGCGCGGTGCCGATCGAGCCGCCTACCTGCTGGCCCGTGTTGACCATCGCGGAGGCGACTCCTGCATGTCCTCGGTCGACGCCCAGGGTGGCCGTCTGGATCGAGGCGGGCATGATCGAGCCCATGCCGAAGCCGAGCACCATCAGCGCCGGCAGCACGTCGCGGGCGTAGGTGCTGTCGAGGCCGAGACGGGTCAGGTAGAGCATGCCCGCCGCCCCGAGGAGCATGCCGAACGGCACCATGACCTTCGGCCCGAAACGCGGCACGAAGACGTTCGTCGACAGCTGCGCCGCCAGGATCAGCATGCCGATCATCGGCAGGAACGAGACGCCCGTCTGGATGGGCGTGTAGGCGAGCGACGTCTGCAGGTAGTACGTGACGAACAGGAAGATGCCGAACATGCCGGCCCCGGCGATCGTCACCGACAGGTAGGCCGCGCCGCGGTTGCGGTCGAGGACGACGCTGAGCGGCAGCAGCGCGTGCTCCGCGCGGCGCTGCCACACGACGAACGCGACCAGCAGGACGCCGGCGGCGGCGAGGAAGCCCCAGGTGAGCGGCGAGCCCCAGCCCTCAGCCTCCGCGTTCGAGAAGCCGTAGACCAGCGAGAAGAGCGCGGCCGAGACGAGCACCGTGCCGGGCACGTCGAGCCTCGGGCGAGGGCCCTGACGCGGCACGGTGTGCAGGAACAGCACGGCGCCGACGACGGCGACGACCGCGATCACGACGTTGATGTAGAGGTTCCAGCGCCAGTCGGCGTTCTCGGTGAGGACGCCTCCGAGCAGGAGCCCGAGCGCGCCTCCTGCCCCGGCGATCGCGCCGAAGACGCCGAAGGCGCGCGCACGCTCCTTGGGGACCGTGAACGTGGTGGTGAGGACGGCGAGCGCCGTCGGGGCGAGCAGCGCGCCGAACGCGCCCTGCAGGGCCCGGGCGGCGACGAGCGTGCCGAAGCTGCCCGCGGCGCCGCCGAGGGCCGAGGCGAGCGCGAAGCCGACGAGGCCGATCACGAAGGTGCGCTTGCGGCCCATCAGGTCGGAGAGGCGACCGCCGAGCAGGAGGAGGCTGCCGAAGGCGAGCGAGTAGGCGGTGACGACCCACTGGCGGTCGCCGTCCGAGAAGCCGAGGTCGGCCTGCGCGCTGGGCAGGGCGATGTTCACGACGGTCGAGTCGAGCACCACCATGAGCTGGGCCAGCGCGACGGTGGTGAGGGTCCACCAGCGGCGGGACGCCACGGCGGGAGGGCCGCTCGGGGCGGGTGAGATCTGGGTCATGTCGGGGACTCTATACGGTCCGCGATAGTTTCGGAACTATCCAGTTTCGGAAGTCGCGGCCTAGGATGGGGCAGTCGACGAAGGAGGCAGGGAGCGATGACGCAGGACGACGCAGCCGTCGAGGTCGAGACTCCCGTCGAGCCCGGATCCGCCGTCGAGGCCGGTCTCCGTGTCGAGCCCGGGACGGCGCCCCCGAAGCTCGGCCGCAAGCGCGACCACTCGCGAGACGCCGAGATCCTGCAGGCGGCGATCGACGTGCTGGCCGAGACCGGCTACGACGGGATGACCATCGAGATGGTGGCGACGCGGGCGAAGGCCGGCAAGGCCACCGTCTACCGGCGCTGGGCGTCCAAGAGCGACCTCGTCATCGACGCCGTGGCCTGCATGAAGGCCGCCCCCGGTCCCGGCGACCCGGTGGGCCTGCCCGACACCGGCACCCTGCGCGGCGACCTCGTCGCCATGATCAGGCCGCACTCGATCCAGGACAACGAGAAGAAGCTCAAGGTCATGGCCGGCATCGTCTCGCTGCTCGCCGACAGCCCCGAGCTCGCCGCGGCCGTCAACACGGCGATCGTCCAGCCCCGGGTCGAGATCAACCGCCGGCTGCTGCAGCGGGCCATCGACCGGGGCGAGATCCCCGCCGACATCGCGATCGACGACCTCGCCCTCATCTCGCCGTCGATGGTCGCCTACCGCACGATCATCATGAAGCAGCCGGTCGACCGTGCGTTCCTGCTCGGCCTGATCGACGGCGTCGTCCTGCCCGCAGTGGGCCTCCGCCCGCCCGCCGACCCCGGGGCGTAGGCGAGAAGGGACGCGGCAGTGGGCGGGCCCACGCCGGCCCAGGCCCTTCTCGCCTCTCGCCCGCCCCGGCGCGGTCGGCGACGCCTCCCGTCAGCGGAAGGCGCCGAGCTGGCGCTCGACCGGCACGGTCCCCTCGACGACGACGTCGCCGGTGTGCGCGGTGGTGACCGTCTCGACCAGGACGATCTCCACCTCCTCGTCGGCGATCGGGTTGTGCTGCACCCCGCGGGGCACGACGTGGAACTGGCCCGGGCCGAGCACGACCTCCTGGTCGTCCGGCAGCTGGATGCGGAGGCGACCCGAGACGACCAGGAACATCTCGTCCTCGGCGTCGTGAGCGTGCCAGACGAGCTCGCCGAGCAGCTTCGCGACCTTCACGTACTGGTCGTTGACCTGCCCCACGACCCGAGGCGTCCAGTGCGCCTCGACCTGGCTGAGCTCGTGGGCGAGGTCGATGCCGCTGTTGTCCGTCATGAAGCCATCCTGCCGTGCGGGCGCGTCCCTGCCCTGCCGTTCGGCTGCCTAGGATCGGCGTGGGAGGCGCAGGTGCGGCCCCGAGGGGAGACCGGTCGTGGGGCACGAGCTGCAGGACGAGGACACGAAGGCGGGCTCCGTTCCCGTGCGCTGGTACGAGCCCGGGCAGCGAGGCCAGGACGACCGGACGCCCGGCCCGACGCTGTTGTGGCTGCACGGCGGCGGCTTCTTCCGGGGCAGCCTCGACATCCCCGAGGCACACGAGGTCGCGACCGCACTCGCCGGCCGGGGCCTGCGGGTCGCGACGGCGAGCTATCGCCTGGCACCGCCTCCTGGGCTCGGCTGGGCTCGGTCGTTCGCGGTCCCGCGACGCGAGCGTTTCCCGGCCGCCCTCGACGACGTCACCGCCGCACTCGCGGGAGTGTGCGCCCGGTCGCCTTACGGCGTCGTTCTCGGCGGAGCCAGCGCGGGCGCGTGCCTCGCGGCCGCGGCGACGCTGCGCGCGCTCGACGAGGGCGTCCGGCCCGTCGGCACGGTGTTCGCCTACGGGTTCTTCCACGGAGTGCACCCGCGAGCGCGTGACCCTCGACGGCGGTCGCAGCGGCACCGTCGGCTGACTCACGCACCCTGGGCCCTCGACGCGATGAACCGTGGCTACGCGGGATCGCGGCAGGTCCTCGACGACCGACTCGCCTTCCCCGGCGGGCACGACGCGAAGCGGTTCCCCCGTACGCTCGTCGTCAACGCCGAGCACGACAACATGCGCGCCTCCGGCGATCTCTTCGCGTCGGAGCTCGCCGCCTCGGGCGTCGACGTCGAGCACCACGTCCTCGCAGGGACGCGCCACGCCTTCCTGAACCGGCCGGACCTCGTCGAGTTCACGACGACGACGTCGCTGATCGCCGACTGGATGCTCTCCCCCGACGCGGCTCGCCGAGGTCGGCCCCTGCACTGACGGGGCTGCGACGAGGTCGGGTCGACCGTCTCGGCTGCGGTCGCTCGCCCTGCAGCTCGAGGGCGCGCTAGGCGCCCTCGTCGAGGAGGCGCGTGAGCTCGGGCGCGAGGGCCGCGGCCCAGAGCTGGTGCACCCGCGACCACGACCAGAGGCGGCCGCGGACCTGTGCGGCGCCCGCGTCGAGGTCGGGGAAGCGCACGAAGACGCAGTCGCCGCGGCGACGCACGAGCTCGGCGGTCGCCGCGTCCAGGCGGGCGACCTGCCGCCGGATCAGCTCCCGGCCCGTCCAGGCGGTCTCGGTGAAGCGGTCCATCGGCGGGATGCCGCCGACGATCACGGGGGTGAGGACACGGCCGGGCCGACGAGCGCAGTCGAGGAGCCGGTCGAGGTCGCGCGTCCAGGCCTCGGCCGAGGTCATCAGCATGACGTCGCTGAAGCCGAGGGCGACGACGGTCACGTCGACGTCGGCGAGCGCCGCGGTCCCTTTCTCCGCCGCGTCGCGGACCGTGAGCAGGGCGGTCCCGTCCTCGATCCAGACCATCGGTCGACCGCGCTGCGCCTCGACGAGCGAGGCCACCCGGGCGAGGGTGGTGAGGTCGTCGTGGAGCACGCCGAAGCGGGCCCCGGCGGGGCTGCCGAGCCAGCCGACCCGGTCGGCCGACGGGTCGGCACGGGCCTCGACCGCCGCCCGGAGAGCGGCAGCCGTCGGGGCAGGCGGGAACGTCCCGCCGCGCACGAGGTGGCGGAACCAGGCCAGCCGGAGGCGCAGCACCGGACGCAGCGTCCACCGTGCCAGCTCCGTCGCCCCCATGAGCGCGACCGTACTCCGTCGCCGCCGCCCGTCGACGCGGGCGGTCCGCTGAGCGCACCCGCGCCTCCTGCGTTGTCCGCAGAACGAGTGAGGGACCCTGCCTGACGGCGCCGGGGTACCCCACTTGACGGCACATCTGAGGACAAGGGGTCTGCGTCCGGCCTCCCGGCCGCTTGACTCTGACGGCTCCGCGATCCCCCGTCGCCGAGCACCCACCCGACGAAAGGCTCCGCCGTGCCCGCCAAGCACCGCGCTCGATCAGCGCGCCCCCACCTCAGACTGCTCGCAGGCAGCTGCGTCGTCGCGCTCGTCGCCGGCGGCTCCGCTCTCGTCCTGCCCCAGACGGCCTCCGCGGCCGAGAAGTTCTCGACCGCGGCGATCTACGGGACCGTGTCCGGCTCCTCCTCCGTGGTGTCGATCGACCGGACCACCGGGACGGCGACCACCGTGCTCACCGAGCCGACCGGCGCGACCGGGCTCAACCAGCTCGGCTTCACGAACGACGGCGACAAGCTGCTGATGACCAACGGGACGAACGTGTACGAGTACACGGCGTCGGCGACGGCGCCGGGCACCGCCTGGGAGACCACCGCCCGCTCGACCGGCGCCACGGTGGCCAACCAGATGGGCGGGGTCGACCCCCGGACGGACAAGTACTGGTTCGGCGGGTTCGTGCAGGGCTCGGCCGACAAGTTCTCGTTCACCAGCTACGACCCGGACGGGAACAAGATCGCCGCGACGGCGATCACGGTGACGGCGCCGACGCCTCCCGGGGGCAACGGCGACCTCGCCTTCGACCGCCTCGGCAACATGTACTTCATCTCGAGCAGCGCCGGCAACGCACAGATCTACCGCGTCGACGCGGCCGCCCTCAGCGGGACTGCGACCACAGCCGTCACCGCGGTCCCCGTGGGCCCGGTCATCACCCCGCCCGCCGCGCTCACGTCGCTCGCCTTCGCCGACGACGGCTACCTCTACATCTCGGGCAGCAGCGGCGCCAGCTTCCTCAAGGTCAACCCGGTCACGGGCGCGATCCTCGACCGTCGCACCCCCTCGGTCACGCTGACCGACATGGGCACGCGCCAGTACCCCTCCACCGGCCAGGCGTCGACGACGCTCTCCGAGGGGCGCCACGACGCGGACGACCAGTTCACCGTCGCCGTCGGCGGCGGGGACATCCCGAAGCCGGCCACCGCGAGCACGGTCGACAAGGACACGTCAGCGACCGCCGGTCCCGTCATCCTGCTGCCGGGCCAGTCGTACACGGCGACGCAGACGCCCGCCAACGACAAGACGAACCCGGCGGACTACGCCACGGCCTACCAGTGCACCGACCTGGGCACCGGCGCCGTCGTCTCGGAGGGCAAGGGCAGCACGGCCGCCTTCACCGTCCCGTCCGCCAACGGCAGCAACGTGACGTGCGAGTTCACCAACCCGCTCGCCGGCCCGACCGCGCAGGATGACTCGTCGCGCGGCGCCGCCGAGGGCCGTCCGGTCACCGTCGACGTGCTCGCGAACGACTCCGGCGACCTCGACGCCACGACCGTGCGCCTCCTCGCTCCCGGCGTCACCGGCTCGCAGCTGTCCAGCGACGGCCGCACCCTCGTCGTCCCCGGCGAGGGCACCTGGACGGTCGACGCCACCACGGGCCGCGTGACGTTCACCCCCGCCGACGGCCTCGTCGGCGACCCGACCCCGGTGACCTACACCGTCGACGACGTCCGCGGGAAGCGCGGCTCGGCCACGATCACCGTCGCGTTCGCCGGCACCGCCGTCGGCGACGCCTCGACGACGAGCCAGGGCGCCGCCGTCGAGATCGACGTGCTCGGCAACGACCGCGGCCGCATCGACCGCACCTCGGTGACCTTCCCCGCGAGCGGCCAGCCCGCCGGCGCCGTCGTCTCGGACGACGGACGCACGCTGACGGCGCCCGGCCAGGGCACCTGGACCGCCTCGGCCACCACCGGCAAGGTCACGTTCACGCCCGACCCCGCGTTCCGCGGCGACGCGACGCCGGTGACGTACCGCGCCCTCGACGGCGACGGCACCGCCTCCACCGCTCCGATCTCCGTGTCGGTCACCGCGCTCGCGCCCCGCGCCACGGACGACATCGCGACGACCGGCCAGAACGCCCCCGTCACGATCGACGTGACCGCCAACGACGCCCCCGGCGTGACCGGCGGCACCCCGGTCGACCCGACCACCGTCGTGTTCCCCGCCGCGGGCCAGCCTGCCGGGGTCACGGTCTCGGACGACGGCCGCACCGCGACCGTCGACGGTGAGGGCAGCTACCAGGCCGACCCCCGCACCGGCATCGTGACCTTCACGCCCGCGCCCGGCTACGCCGGCCCCGTGAAGGTCGTCACCTACCAGGTGTCGGACACCAGCGGCCTGACGGACACCGCCACCATCGAGGTCAGGGTGAACACCGTCGCCCCGACCGCGAACCCCGACCGTCCGACCACCACGCAGGGACGCCCTGTCGTGACCGACGTGCTCGACAACGACGACGCGGGCAACGAGCAGACGCCGATCAACCCCACCACCGTGTCGTTCACGACCCCCGGCCAGCCCGCCGACGCCACCGTGTCGAAGGACGGCCGCACGCTGACCGTGCCCGACCAGGGCGTCTACGAGATCGATGCCAAGACCGGCGCAATCACCTTCACGCCCGAGCCCGCCTTCCGCGGCGAGGCCACTCCGGTCAGCTACTGGGTCGCCGACAGCGACGGCGAGTCGTCCGTGACGACCGTCACGGTCACCGTCACCCCGGTGGGCCCGGCGCCCGCCGACGACACGGACGCGACGAGCCAGAACACGCCCGTCCTGATCGACGTCACCTCGAACGACGTCCCCGGCGTGGAGGGCGGCACCCCGCTCGACCCGACCACCGTCGTCTTCCCGACCGCAGGCCAGCCCGCGGGCGCGACGGTCTCGGACGACGGCCGCACCCTGGCCGTCCCCGGCCAGGGCACCTGGACGGCCGCCCCGGCCACCGGGAAGGTGACCTACACGCCCGCTCAGGGCGCCACCGGCACGACGAGCCCCGTCGTCTACCAGGTCGCCGACACGGGCGAGGCCCAGGGCACCGGCCGGATCACGGTCACCGTGGCGCCGGTCACCCCGACCGCGACCGACGACGCCGCCGAGACCCGTCAGGGCACCCCGGTGACGGTCGACGTCGTCGGGAACGACCGCGGCGGCAACGGCCGGACCCCGATCGAGCCGACCTCGGTCGTGTTCCCCTCGAAGGGACAGCCCGCGGGAGCAGCCGTGTCGACCGACCGCCGCACCCTCACGGTCGCCGACCAGGGCAGCTACACGATCGACCCGGCCACCGGAGCGATCACCTTCGCCCCCGTCGCGGGCTTCCGCGGCGAGGCCTCGCCGGTCGTCTACGGCGTCTCCGACGTCGACCGCACCTCGACCACGGCGACGCTCACCGTCAGCGTGCGGGAGGTCGGGCCGAAGGCCCAGGACGACACGGCCAGCACGCCGCAGAACACCGCGGTCACCGTCGACCTCCCGCAGAACGACGCCCCCGGCGTGTCGGGCGGCACGGCGGTCGACCGGAGCACCGTGGTCTTCACCGCCGCGGGCCAGCCGAAGGACGCCGTCGTCTCCGACGGCGGCCGCACGCTGACCGTCCCGGCGCAGGGCGTGTGGACCGTCGACCGCACCTCGGGCGTCGCGACCTTCACGCCGGCCGACGGCTTCGCCGGCACGACGACGCCGGTCACGTACCGGATCGCCGACGCGGGGGGCGCCACGAGCACCGCCGTCGCCACGGTCACGGTGACCCCGGTCGTCCCGCGTGCCGTGGACGACCGGGCGACCACCCCGCAGAACACCCCGGTCACGGTCGACCTCGTCGCCAACGACGCCGCCGGCGTCCGCGGCGGTGCGGCGATCGACCCGGCCTCGGTCGTGTTCACGACGACCGGCCAGCCGGCCGGAGCCGTGCTCGCCGACGGCGGGAAGACCCTCACCCTGCCCGGCCTCGGAGTCCTGCGGGTCGACCCCGCGAAGGGCTCGGTCGTCTTCTCGCCGGCTCAGGCCTTCGTCGGCACCACGGCACCGGTCACCTACCAGGTCGCCGACGCCCGCGGGCTGACCGCGACGGCCACCGTCGTGGTCACCGTCACCTCGGTCGCCCCCACGGCCGCACCGGACAGCGCGCAGACGCCGGCCAGGACTCCCGTGACGATCGACCCCCTGGCGAACGACGCGCCCGGCAACGCCCGCACCCCGCTGGCCCCGACGTCCGTCCGGCTGCTCGACGGGACCGGCTCGCCGGTCACGACCGTCACGGTCGGCGGCACCGGGACCTTCACGGTGGACGCCACGACGGGACGGATCACCTTCGCCCCCGAGGCCGCGTACACCGGCACGGTGACCGTGCCCTACGTCGTCAGCGACGTCGACGGCGGCACCGCCCGCTCGACCGTCACCGTGACGGTGGGCGCTCCCCCGACCGCCGTGGACGACCGCGGCACGACGGCCCCGGGCACGCCCGTGACCGTCACGGTGACGGGCAACGACAGCTCGGGCTCGACCGCGCTCGACCCGCGCTCGGTGCAGCTCGTCGACCCGGCCACCGGCGAGCTCGTCTCGTCGGTAGCGGTGCCCCGCACGGGCACGTGGCGGGTCGGCATCGACGGCACGATCACCTTCACCCCCGAGGCGGCGTTCTCCGGGACGGCCACCGTCACCTACTCCGTCGCCGACGAGGACGGCAGCCGCTCGACCGCCGAGCTGGCCGTGACGGTGCCCGCGGCGCCGGGTGTCACCGTCACCCCGGCAGCTGACGGAGGCGGCGTGGTCGTCACCGCACCCGGCGGCGGCAGCCTCGCCTTCACCGGCACGGAGCTGGCGGTGCCCGCGAGCATCGCGGTGCTGCTGCTGGTCGCGGGCGGGGCCCTGCTGGTGCTCCGTCGGCCGCGGAAGCCGGCACGCCGGCACTGATCGGCGCAGGGCACCGAGCCGCCCGACCAGGTGAGCCGAGGAGGCGCACGGCACCCGCCGTGCGCCTCCTCCGTCGTCTGCGCTCGCTGCCGCGGCTGAGGCTGCTGCCGCTGCTCGGCTGTTCCTGCTGCTGCTGCCGCTGACGCTGCTGCTGCTGTTCCTGCTGCTGCTGTTCCTGCCGCTGCCGCCGCTGCCGCGCGCGGAGTCGGCGGGTTCCTGTCGCCCGCGGCGGGTCGCTGCGGGCTGCGGCGGGTTCCCGTCGCCCGCGGCGGGTGGGCGCTGACCCGCTGGCGGCTGCGGGAACCCGCCGACTCCAGGATCGTGGACGCGGGACGGCGGGCGGGGCTCCAGCAGGAGGCGCTGCTCCCCTCGATCGTGGGGGCGCGGTGCCGAGGCGGTCGGCCCTAGCGTCAGCAGCATGTCCTACGAAGAACCGATGGTGGCCTACGACTACGGACCGAGCTTCTCGTCGATCCTCACGACGCTCGCCGCGGTGGCGCTGCTCGGGCTGGGCATCGCGCTCGCGGTCCTGCTGATGCGACTCGTGCTCGTGGCCACGCGAGCGCTCACCGTGTTCAGCCGTGAGCGCGAGCTGCGCCTCGAGACGCTGCTCGCCGAGTCGGGCGCTGCCGCACCCCCGGCACCGGCCGCCGCATCCGCCCCCGCGACCGCAGCTCCAGCCTCGGCGCCGGCGCCAGCCGCACCTCCGGCATCGGCCGCACCCGCACCTCCCTCGGCGGACGGCGATCGAACCGAGGACACGTGTGCCCCTGACGGCGACGCCCCCGACGGCGGGGACGTCACGCCCCGCTGAGCCGCGACACCCGCGAGCCCGCGGCGCTCAGAGCAGGTGCTGGCGGGTTCTCGTCGCCCGCGGCGGGCGGGCGCGGACCCGCCGTCGACGACGGGAACCCGCCGCCGGCAGCGGGAACCCGCCGCGACCGACAGGAACCCGCCGACATGGGCCACCCGCGGCCGATAGCGTCGGGTGATGAGCCTCACAGTCCGCCCCGCCCGGGCCTCAGATGCCACGGGCATCGCCGCCGTGCACGTCCAGTCGTGGCGTGAGACGTACGCGCACCTCGTGCCGGCCGGCTTCCTCGCGGGCCTCGACGTCGGCGAGCGGACCGCCGGGTGGGCTCGCATCCTCGACGACGACGTCACCGACGTGCTCGTCGCCCTCGACACGGAGCGCATCGTCGGCTGGGCCTCGGCGAGCGCAGGTCGTGATCGCCTGCGCCCGGCACCACGTGAGCTCGAGGGCATCTACGTCGTCGCCGCCGCACACGGGTCGGGTGCGGGCCGCCTGCTGCTCGACGCCGCGATCGGCGACGGCCCCGCCTACCTGTGGATGGCCGACGACAACCCCCGGGCCGAGGCCTTCTACCGCCGCCACGGGTTCGCCCGGGACGGCGCCGCCAAGGAGGAGTCGCTCGGCCCGGTGGTGCTGCCCGTCGTGAGGCTCGTCCGGTGACGCGGGTCAGTTCGCCCTGACCGTGGCGAGCTCGTCCCAGTGGGTGGTCGCTCGGGGCGAGACCATGTCGCGCTTCATCGACCAGCCTCGTCGGTGACGGAGCCCGGCGACCCCGAGCCCGAGGGTGTCCTCGCCGAACTTGCCCGCGATGCGGTCGATGACCGCGCCGTAGGCCGGGGGCGCGGCGCCCTCGAGATCGAACACGTCGAGGCTGGCGTGCTCGTCGCGTGGGGTCAGCTCCATCAGCGTGACGCCCGCGCGCACGTAGCGCTTGCCTGGCTCGAGCTGCGGGCCGAGCGCGGCGATCGCCGCCCGGGACAGGGTCGCCGCGTCGTCGGTGGGCTCGGGGAACGCCACCGACACCGAGTGGTTCGTGTGCGCGGCGCTGTCGGAGAACGGGGAGGTGGCGGCGAAGCAGCGCATCATCCGCGTCAGCGAGCCCTGTCTCCGCAGGCGAGCCGCAGCCCGCTGCGTGTAGACGGACAGCACCTCCTCGAGCTCTGTCACCGTGGTGACCGGCACGGCGAACGACCGCGAGTGGTAGATCTGCTCACGCTCGGGCTGGACCTGTTCGATGGGCAGGCAGTCGACCCCGCGCAGCTCATGCACGACCCGGGCCTGCACGACCCCGAACCGCGCGCGGATCCGTGCCGCGTCGGCATCGCGGAGGTCGGCTGCCGTGTGGACGCCGAGCGGCGCGAGCTTCTTCGCGGTGCGGCGTCCGATGCCCCAGACGTCGCCGACGTCGACGCTGGCGAGGATCGCGGTCTGCCGGTCAGGGGCGTAGCTGCCCAGGTGACAGACGCCTCCCAGTGCCCGGTTCTGCTTCGAGCCGCGGTTCGCGAGCTTCGCGAGGGTCTTCGTCGGCGCGATGCCGATGCTGACGGGCAGGCCGATGAGCTTGCGCACGGCCCGCCGGATCTCGCGCGCCTGCGCGATCGTCTCGTCGAGGGTGCCGGTGAGCTCGATGAACGACTCGTCGATCGAGTACACCTCTTGGCTGCTCGTGTAGCGGCTGAGCACCTCGGCCGACCGGGCCGACATGTCGCCGTAGAGCTCGTAGTTGCTCGAGACGGCCACGACGCCCTGCATCTCTGCGATCGGCGCGATGCTGTGCCAGGGCGCGGCCATGTCGACGTTCAGCGCCTTCGCCTCTTCCGACCGGGCGATGACGCAGCCGTCGTTGTTCGACAGGACGACCACCGGCCGGCCCTCGAGGGACGGGTCGAAGACCCGCTCGCACGAGACGTAGAAGTTGTTCGCGTCGACGATCGCGATGCTGCGACCGGACACACGAGGCGCAGGCACGGGGACGAGATGCTCAGACACGGTGCAGGCACCTCGTCACGACGCCCCAGATCGTCGCCTCGTCGAGCTCGGACAGCACGATCTCGGGGTAGGCCGGGTTCTCGGGGCTGAGCACCATCTGCCCGTCGCGCCACGACAGGCGCTTGACGGTCAGCTCGGCGTTGACGACCGCGACCACGACGTGCCCGTCGTGCGCGTCGAGCCCGCGGTCGACGACGAGCTCGTCGCCGTCGAAGATGCCGGCGCCGGTCATGCTGTCGCCGCTGACCCGCACCAGGAACGTCGCCGTCGGGTCGCGCATCAGGTGCCGGTTCAGGTCGACGGGCCCGTTGTAGTACCCCTGCGCGGGCGACGGGAACCCGGCGTGCACCGCCTCGGCCGCCTGCTGCGGGAGGAGGTGATCAGGACGCGGCTCGCCGCCCACCGCGCCGATCACCTCGGTCACGGTCGTTCCTCCCACGTCATGCCCGGACGGTAGCACCGGCCGCCGACACTGCCGCGCCGGCCGTCGGCAGCCGGCCGCCCGCGGCCAGCAGCCGCCCCTCAGCTCACGGCACCAGGACGACCTTGCCGGCGAGCGTGCGGGACTCGGCGAGCTCCAGGGCCTCGACCACCGCCTCCAGCGAGAACAGGGCCGCGACGTTCGCCGTCACGACGCCGTCACGCACGAGCTCGAGCACCTGCCCCAGGTCGTGCTCGAGACGGGCGCGGAACCGTCGCGGCGTGCGCGAGTGCCCGCTCCACAGGTCGTAGAACGTCGCCCGTCGGCCGTTGGGGAGGACGCTCCAGGCCCCGATGCGGACGAGCTGCCGGAGGAACGGCGGCCAGATGCTCCCCGTGCCTCCGGTCGCGCTGGCGATCGCGTAGGCGACGAGCGTGCCGCCGGGCGCGAGCATCGTCCACGCGGTGCGCGTGACCTCGCCGCCGATGTTGTCGAACACGGCGTCGACGCCGCCGGGGGCGAGCTCACGGACTTTCGCGGCGAGGCCGGGATCGGCGTAGTCCACGGGCTCGGCGCCGGCACGACTCAGCTGGTCGTGATGGCGAGGCGACGCGGCCGCGATCACGCGCACGCCGTGGTGCAGCGCGAGCTGGATCAGGATGCCGCCCACTCCCCCGTTCGCGCCGAACACGAGCACCGTCCCGCCGGGCCGCACCCGCGCCGACCTGTGCAGCATCTGCCACGCCGTCACCCCGTTGACCGTGACGGTCTCGGCGTCCTCCGCGGCGACGCCGTCGGGCACGACGACCGAGTCGCGCTCGCGCACGACCGCCTGGGTCGCCCACCCGCCCGTCTTGGTGAGGCTGGCGACGCGGCGGCCGACGAGCGAGCCGTCCCCGCCCGGGCCCACGGCCGATACCGTCCCGACGAGGTCGTAGCCGGGCGTGAAGGGGAACGCCGGCTGCCCGGGGTAGCGCCCGCGGCGCATGGCCTGCTCCGCGAACGAGATGCCGGTCGCCTCGACGGTGACGAGCAGCTCGCCTGCTCCCGGCTCGGGCGTCGCGACCTGTTCGATCAGCAGCCCTGAGGGCTGCACGACGCCCGGCAGGACGACGCGGGTGGTGGTGGCGGTGGTGTCGGTCATGGTGATCTCTCTTCTCGAGTGGGTGGTGGGGAATTACTGACTGGTCAGTCACAACTGCGGACAAGAAAGAACACGGGTGCAGGAGGCGCTCGTCACCGGTGCCGGATCCCCGCGGTCACCGAGGCGGCCCACGAGTCGCCCACGGAGGCGAGGTCCGTCTGGACGATCAGGTGGCACAGCTGCCCGTACGCGATGAACCGCTGCACGTCGGCCGGCGCCGCGCCGGAGACCCGCTCGACCGCCCGGACCACGTCGCGGAGACCGTCACGCACGGCGGCGCGGATCTCGGGCACGGCGCTCGCGCTCTGCGCCTGCGACTGCATCATGATCAGGTCGCGGTCCTCGACGAGGGCGACGTACGCCTCCGTCATCGCGTCGAGACGGCCGGCCGGGTCGGTCGAGGAGCTCGCCTCGCCTGCCTCGACGAGGGCGTCCGTCACTCGCGAGTACGTGTCCTCCACGGCCGCGAGGAACACCCCGAGCTTGCCTGGGAAGAGCCGGAACACGTAGGCCGGCGACACCGCGGCGGCGGCGGCCACGTCCGCGACGGGCGTCGCGTGGTACCCCTTCTCGGCGAAGACGCGCACCGCGGCCGAGGTGATCCGGGCGCGCTGCGCCTCGGCGGTCGAGCGGAGGGCTGCGCCGGCGGCAGTGCCTGTGCTGGTCGGGGACATGTGACTGAGTGAACACTTACATGTCGCAGCTGTCAAGGGGCGTCGCGACGCACCCGTCGAGGAGGCGTCAGGACGAGTGCCGCGAGGTCCAGTCCGCGAAGGGCGCCGTCGCACCCTCGACGTGCCCCTGCTCGGCCGCCAGGGCTCGGTCCTCGGGGGCCTTCGCGTACTCGTCGTAGAAGGTCGCGAGGCTCATCAGGCGGTTGCCGTCCTCGTAGTGCTCGCCCTCCTCCTCGCGGCTCACCGCGTAGATCACCCGGTCGGGCTGTGCGTAGTAGAGCGCCCCGAGGCACATCGGGCACGGGTACGCCGTCACGTAGGCGTCGAAGCCGCGCAGGTCGGTGATGCCCTGCTCGGCGGCCTGGCGGATGGCGAGGATCTCGGCGTGCGCGGTCGGGTCGCCCGTCTGGGCGACGTGGTTGCTCGCCTCGACGACGACCTCGCCGGCACGGACGAGCAGGCACGCGAAGGGCTTGCCCCCGGCGTCCACGTTCTCCTGGGCGCGCTGGACGCTGAGGGCGGTGAAGGTGTCGTCTCGTTCGGTCATGCCCCGAGAGTGCACCCCGCGCACGAAGGGGCGTCCAGCCAGACCGCAGCCAGCAGGCCGTGCACTCCAGGAGGCGGTGGGCGCCTACGCGGAAGCGGTCGCGTCGGCGTCGGCGTCGGCGTCCGGCTTCATCCAGAACGGCGAATAGTGGTAGCCGTCGAGGTCGTCGAACTGGCGCTGGTACATGAACGGGTAGTCGTCGGTGTCGCCGACGCGACCGCCTGCGGCCGCGGCGCGCTCGACCAGCTCGTCGACCGCCTCCTGGCTGGGCAGGTCGAACGAGACGGTCACCTTCGAGGGGGTGTCGGGCCCGCCGATCAGTTCTTCGACGCCGCCGACGCTCTCGTACATCGCGCGGCTCGTCAGCATCACGTTCTGCTCGGGCGCGATCGCGAAGCACGACGACTCGGGGCCCGACATCGCCGACTGCAGGTCCCAGCCGAGCGCGGCGTAGAAGGCGGTCGCGCGCTCGACGTCCGCGACGGGGCAGCTGAGGAAGAGGGACATGCGCACACCCTCGTCCTCGGCATCCCCGCCGTCAAGGTCCGGACGTCCCGGATGCCGACCGAGCCGGTCGAGCGCCGTGGGTCACCACCAGAAGGGCGCCTGCGGCACGTAGTGCTCCTCGAGGCGGCGGACGTCGTCGTCGGTCAGCTCGACCTCGAGCGCGGCCACGGCGTCGGCCATGTGGTGCGGCTTGGTCGCGCCGACGATCGGGGCCGACACCACGGGGTTCCGGAGCACCCAGGCCACCGCTATCTGCGCCATCGACACCCCGTGCTCGGCGGCGACCTGCTCGACGGCGTCGACGATCGGGCCGTCGGCGTCGGTGTCGAACGCCTTCGCGACCTCGTCGACGGCCGAGCGGTCGGTCGTCACGTCGCGCGGCCTCGTCAGCCGCCCCTTGCCCTGCGGCGAGTACGGGACGAGCCCGACGCCGAGGTCGGCGCAGAGCGGGATCATCTCCCGCTCCTCCTCGCGCTTCAGGAGGTTGTACTGGTCCTGCATCGTCGCGAACGGCGTCCAGCCGTGCACGGCCGCGGCCGTCTGCAGCTTCGCGAACTGCCACGCGAACATGCTCGACGCACCCGTGTACCGGACCTTGCCGACGCGCACGAGGTCGTGCAGCGCCTCCATCGTCTCCTCGACCGGCGTCTCGTCGTCGAAGCGGTGGATCTGGTACAGGTCGATGTAGTCGGTGCCGAGGCGCCGCAGCGACGCGTCGACCTGCTCGAGGATCGCCGCGCGCGAGAGCCCCGAGCCGCCGGGCCCGTCGTGCACCTTGCCGCTGACCTTGGTGGCGAGCACGATCTCCTCGCGCCGCGAGTACTCGCGCACGGCACGGCCGACGAACTCCTCGCCTGTGCCCTGCTGGTAGACGTTCGCGGTGTCCCAGAACGTCACGCCGAGCTCGACCGCCTGGCGGAAGAAGGGCGCGGACGCCTCCTCGTCGAGGGTCCAGGTGTGCAGGCCCCGCGTGGGGTCGCCGTAGCTCATGCAGCCGAGGCCGATCCTGCTGACGCGCAGGCCCGTGGTGCCGAGTCGTCCGTACTTCATCGTGGGGTGTCCTCTCGTCGCGCGTCGTCGTTCCTCGGGTGCCGGCTGGCCAGCCCCGTCTCCCGCACCTCCTGGCTGGCGGGGGTCGCGCCCCAGCTGGCGAGGAGGCGGAGGCGCTCCTCGGTCGGCGAGCCCGGCTCTGCGCTGTAGATCAAGAAGTTGAGCCCCTGCTGCCCCATCGGCTCCATGGCCTCGTAGACGAGCTCGAGGTCGCCGACGACCGGGTGCCGGAACGACTTGTTCCCGGACGCGTGGTGCCGCACCTCGTGCGCGCCCCAGCGGGCGCGGAACTCGTCGCTGCGCGTCGAGAGCTCGCCGACGAGGTCGTGCAGTGCCTTGTCGTGCGGGTCGCGGCCCGCCTCGGTGCGGAGGATGGCGACGTTGATGTCGGCGGCGATCGACCACGACGGGTAGAATGCCTCGGCCAGCTCGCGGTGCAGGAACACGAAGCGGGCCAGGTTGACGGGCCGGTCGGGCAGCGCGTACAGGTCGGAGTAGAGGGCCCGGAAGAGCGCGTTCTCGCCGAGCACGTCCATCCGGCCGTTCCGGACGAAGGCCGGGCCGGCCGTCACGGAGTCGAGGGCGAGCTGCAGGGCACGGGAGATGCCCGACGGCCGCGAGCGTGCCCGCGAGCGGCTGCGGACGGGCGACTCGTTCGCCGCCCGGGCGAGGTCGCCCAGGTGCGACCGCTCGGCGTCGTCGAGGAGCAGCGCGCTGCCGATCGCCTCGAGCACCGCCTCCGAGACGCCCCCGAGGTCGCCGCGTTCGAGCCGCGAGTAGTACTCGACGCTGACGCCGGCGAGCATCGCCACCTCGGTCCGTCGAAGGCCCGGCACCCGCCGACCAGGGCCGCCGGGCAGCTCGACCTGCTCGGGTGTCACACGGGCTCGCCTCGTGGTGAGGAAGTCCCGCACCTCGCTCTTGTTGTCCATGGCCTCGACCGTACGACGCCGGGGCGTCCGGATGGGTGCTCCGGTGGGGCACCCCCGACGAGAGACGGCGGCGCAGCCCGGTGAGGGGCGGCGCTGTGAGCTGCGGATCGGCGAACTGCGGTCGGCCCCAGTTGGCGGCACCACGGCGAGCGCCTCCTGCGCGAGGCGTGCCTCCACCTGGCGCCGCAGTCTGTCCCCTCGCAGGCGGCACCGCGCGTGAACTCGTCGCCGCTGTGCTGGTGAGAGGCCTCGAATCGACCTCACCGAACCTCCTGAGGTCGATCTGCGGCCTCTCACCCCGGGACGGACCAGGTGAACCGGCGGAGAAGGCTCGGCTTGGCCCTCGCGAGAGCACGTCGTGCCGGCTCACCCACCGGGGTGCAACTCCGGGCTCGTGCTCGACTCGTCCACGGCGTCGGCCAGGGACAGCTCGAGGGCGAGCTCCAGGCAGCGAGCCCGGGCCGGGGAGAAGTCGTAGGGCATCAGGCCGACGGCGTCCGCGAGGCTCCGCGACCTCCGCCGGCCACCAGACCCGGACCCGGACCCGGACCCGGCCCTGCCGCCGGCGCCGGTGTCGGTGTCGGTGTCGGTGTCGGTGTCGGGCTCAGGGTCGGCCCCCTCCGGGTGCAGCTCGTCCCAGGCCGCGACGAGCGCGTCGTCCTCCGAGTCCTGACCGGACTCCTCGATGACCGCGAGCAGCACTCCCTCGAAGGCGTGCCGCTCGGCTGCCACCTCGGCCACGCGGGGGTCGTCGACGGCGACCGTGTCGTCGAGCGCCGCCTCGGCCGCATCGACGCGATCGGACTCTGCGCGGAGCTCCGGTCGGGTCGCGAGCGCGACGAACCGGCCTGCCTGCACGGCGGCGCCGAGCGGGCCGAAGATCCGCTCGGTGACGAGCAGGGCGTCGAGATCGTCCTGCCGGAGCGAGCCCTCGGGCAGGCCCGTGAGCCGCCGAGAGACGAACTCGTCGAGCAGGCCGGTCCGGCTGCCCAGGGCGCGCATGCGGCGGACCGCGGCGCGCTGGCGCTGCAGCTCCGCCTCCTTCGCCTCGAGCGTCGCCTCCAGCTGCTCGAGCACGTCCGCGACGTCGCCCTGGCCGGCAGCGGCACGGTCCGGAGCTCCGGCGTCGACCGAGTCGAGGGCGGCAGGACCGCCGGCGGAGGCGCCCGCGAAGGCGTCACGGATGTCGCCCAGGGCGATGCCCGCGTCGGTCATCTTGCGGATCCAGAGCAGCCGGATCATGGCGTCGTAGTCGTAGCGGCGACGCCCGCCGCCGTCGCGCTCGGGCTCGGGCAGCAGCCCCAGCGAGTGGTAGTGACGGATCGCCCTCGGCGTCGTGCCGACGAACGAGGCGGCGTCGCCGATGGCGACCTGGCGAGGCGGGATGAAGGACGAGGACACGGCGGGGCCTTCCTGAGGGTGCGTGGGAGGTGGTGCGACGTTCCCCACCAGACCACATGACGTCGCGTCAGGTGCAAGTCCCGGCGCTCACCAGGGGCCGAGGTCGCCGCCGTTGATCCCGTAGAGGGCGATGCCGATCACGGCCCCGATCGCGAGCACGGCCACGGCGAGGGGCGCCCAGTCCATGAACACCTCGGAGCGGGACCGGGGAGGCACGGCCGCACCGGGGCCACGACCACGTCGGCGAGTCGCCGGGCCGCGCGCCTCGGCCTCGTGACCGCCGTGCCCGCCACCCTCGCTCAGGCTCCCGTTCTCGGCCTCGGCCTCGACCTGGCTCTCACGCTCGGCGGCAGCGAGGCCCTCACGGAGTGCTTCGCGGAAACGGCGATCCGCGGCGGAGCCACCGAGCTCGTCGGGGTCGGTCATGGTGCTCCTGTCGGTGTGCGGGGACTCCTGTCTACCGTCTCTGCAGCCGACCGGCACCCGGCTCGCCGCCTCCTCAGCCCTCGGGGTGCAGGCTCGCGTCAGCTCTCGGGGTGCAGGCTCGCGTCGGCCTCGCCTGTCGTCCACGAGGTGAAGTGCACGGTGAGGTCGCCGCGCGACGGGGCGCAGCACATCGGCCCCGCCGAGACCCGGGCACCGGGATCGAGCGGCGCCACCCGGACGAGCCGCCACGGCTCGTCGTCGACGCGGGCCCGGACGGTGAGCGCGTCGCCGGAGCGGCTCGCGCGGATCGTGACCTCCCGTCCGTGCCAGCCGGGCACGGGCGAGAGCGACCAGTCGGACACGCCGCGCGTGACGACCGCGCCCAGGCTCTCCTCGCCGTCGCTGCGCTCGACGCCGGCCTTGGTCCAGGTCTCGTCGTCGACCTCGACGAAGATGCCCGCCTGGTCGAACTGGGCGGTGAAGTCCAGCCGGAACGTCACCTCCTGGGCGGTGCCCTGCTCGAACGGGACGAGCAGCGCGTGCTCGGTGTCGTGCACGAACCCGTAGGAGGTGGTGCGCCAGGCGTCGCTCCCCTCGACGGCCGTCACGTGCAGGCCGTCGGACGCGACGTGCACCTGTGCGGGGGCCGTCGTCCAGGTGCCGGAGTTCCAGTCGATGTCGGTCATGACGCCGAGTGTACGCTTGTACACATGACACAGGACCACTTCGCGGGCGATGACCGCAGCAACCGCGAGCGGATGCTCGCCGGCGACCTCTACGTCGCCGACGACCCCGAGAGCGCCCGGCTCGCCCAGCGCGCCGTCCGGCTCGCCGACGCCTACCACCGCGCCGCGGTCGAGGACGAGGGCGCAGCCCGCCCCCTGCTGGAGGAGCTGCTGGGATCGTTGGGGGAAGACGCGTTCGTGAAGCCGCCGCTGTTCGTCGACTACGGCGAGAACATCCGCATCGGTGCCCGGACCTTCGTCAACTACAACCTCACGGCCCTCGACGTCGCCGCCGTGACGATCGGCGAGGACTGCCAGATCGGGCCGAACGTCCAGCTCCTGACGCCGACCCACCCCGTCGAGCCGGGGCCGCGACGCGACCGGCTCGAGGCGGCCCTGCCGATCACGATCGGCGACAACGTCTGGCTGGGCGGCGGGGTCATCGTCTGCCCGGGCGTCAGCATCGGCGACGACAGCGTCATCGGCGCGGGCGCGGTCGTGACCCGCGACGTCCCTGCCGGCGTCGTCGCGGTCGGCAACCCCGCGAGGGTCGTCCGGAGCGTCACCGGATGACCGCTGCCCGGTCGCCCCGCCGGGCGGACCCCGGCCGACGGGACCGCATCCTCGAGTCGTGCCTCGACGTCGTCGCCGAGGTGGGAGTGGACGGCACCACCCACCGGCGCGTGGCGGTCGCCGCCGACGTGCCCCTCGGATCCATGACGTACCACTTCGACGGGATGGACGAGCTCCTCCTCGAGGCCTTCGCGCTCTTCGCGGACCGCGTCGCCGAGCGGTTCCGACGCCGCCTGGCCGGCGACCTCACACCACAGGAGGCGCGGCGCGCGGTGGTCGAGATCGTCACCCACGACGTCGTCGGCAGCCAGCGCGACCTGGTCCTCACCCACGAGCTCTACACCCTCGCGGCGCGACGCCCCGAGTACCGGTCGATCACCCAGGCCTGGATGGCCCGGAGCCGTGCCGCGCTCGAGCAGCACTTCGACCCCGAGACGGCCCGCCTGCTCGACGCCCTGATCGAGGGCCTCACGATCCACCGCGCCCTCGACCCGGAGCCTGCCGACGAGGACGTCGTGGCGACGGCCGTGGGACGCATCGTGCGTCCTGGTTGACTTTCCGATGCGGAAACTCTCAGTGTTGCCGCGCGTCCAGCGCGCGAAGGGCCAGGCCCGGACGTGGGTGACGCTCACCCCGGCCGGGTCGCAGGCGCTGCGCGGCCACTTCGCGTTCCTGCAGAGCCTCGCACCGAAGGTCGCGGGCCGTCGCTCGCGTCGAGGCACCCAGCTACCCAGTCCACCAGGTCGGTTTTAGACAACGGGTGTACTTTACGCTGATGACTTCCGACAGCGTCCGTGACGCGTTCAGCTCCTCCTCGACCGCTGACGAGGTGCTCGCCGGCGTCGACCTCCGGGACAGGAGCGCCGTCGTGACCGGGGCGTCCTCCGGCCTGGGCGTCGAGACGGCTCGGGCCCTGGCCGCGGCGGGCGCGAGCGTCACGCTCGCCGTCCGGGACACCGACCGCGGCGAGGCCGTCCGAGCACAGATCGAGGGACGGACCGGCAACCGCAGGCTGGACGTCCAGCAGCTCGACCTCAGCGACCTCGACTCCGTCCAGTCGTTCGTCGAGCGACGGCAGGTGCCGCTCGACGTGCTCGTGGCCAACGCCGGGATCATGAACCTGCCCGCCCGCCAGCTGACCCCTCAGGGCTGGGAGGCGCAGTTCGGCACCAACCACCTCGGCCACTTCGCCCTGGCGCTCGGGCTCCACGACCGCCTCGCCGCCGGCGCCTCCGCCCGCGTCGTCGTCCTGTCCTCCAGCGCACACCAACTCGGCGGCCTCGACCTGGACGATGTGGGCTTCGAGCGCAGGCCCTACGACGGCTGGACCGCCTACGGGCAGTCGAAGACGGCGAACGTCCTCTTCGCCGTCGGCGCGGCCACGAGGTGGCGCGCGGACGGGATCGCCGTGAACGCGGTGCACCCCGGCAACATCCGGACGTCCCTGTCCCGGCACACCGAGATGGACCCGGAGACGACCGCCCGCTTCGACGCTGCAACGTGGAAGACCGTCGAGCAGGGCGCCGCGACCTCGGTCCTCCTCGCCGGCTCGCCGACCGTGGACGGCGTCACCGGGCAGTACTTCGAGGACGCTCGACCCGCCGACGTCGTCTTCGAGCCCGCGGACCACGGCGTGCTGTCGGCCGCGCTCGACCCGACGACCGCCGACGAGCTCTGGGACTTCTCCCTCGAGGCCGTCCGGCGCTGACCAGCCCACGGCGCTCCCGGGATCGGCTCCGATGGCCCGGCCCGGCCCGTCCCGCCCCGCCCCCGCGTGGCCCGCGCCGGACACGGGCCCAGCCTGCTGCTCCCGTGACCCTGCACGAGGGACCACGACCGTCGAGCGGCGGCAGTCTCGCGGGCTCTTGACCTCGTGGTGACGGGTCGCCATCATCAGGGGCGAGCGGTCGCGTCCGACGTCCGCCACCGGAAGAGAGGCGCCGCCCGTGCCCACCATGATCTTCGTCAACCTGGCCGTCAGCGACCCGTCCCGCTCACGCGCGTTCTACGAGTCGCTCGGCTACTCGGTCAACGAGGGCTTCAGCGACGAGAACGCCGTGAGCATCGTCATCAGCGACACGATCACCGCGATGTTGCTGACCCGCGAGTTCTTCGCCGAGTTCACGAGCAAGTCGATCATCGACGCCACCACCTCGACCGAGGTCCAGCTCTCCCTCAGCGCCGACAGCAAGGAAGAGGTCGACTCGATCCACGAGAAGGCACTGGCCGCAGGCGCGACACCCGCTGGCGAGCAGGACCACGGCTTCATGTACTCCAAGAGCTTCGACGACCTCGACGGCCACCACTGGGACTACGTCTGGATGGACCCGGAGGCGGCAGCCGGCGGCGCCCCGGAGATGACCGTCGACGAGATGCGCGCGGGCACGACCCACAGCTGAGCTGCGCACGGTCGCCGCCGACACGACCACGGCCGGCCGGCCAGCGGGCACCGCGGCACGTCATGCCCCGGTCCGTGCCGCGACGTTCCGAGCGTCGCGTCCTGCCGTGACGCGACATGAGGCGCGGAACACGACGCGACATCGCGGTCAGGCTCCGAAAGCGCGAGCCCCAGTCAGGAGGCGCTCGAAGGCCGCCTCCGCGGCCGGGTCGGCCTCGCGACGAGAGGCGGCGGCGTCGTACCACTCGACGATCTCCCGAGCACCCGTGGCCCACGACGTCGTCGCCTGCCAGCCGGGCACGAACGCCTTGACCTTCGCGTTGTCGAACACGACCGAGTGCGCCTTGTCGCCCAGGAGACCCGGGCCCCACTCGGGCTCCACGACCGCGACGCTCTCGCTCGCCACGTGCACCAGCGCCGGGTCGTCGACGCCCGCCGCGGCCGCGAGGGTCGTGTAGATCTGGTCCCACGGCAGGGCCTCGTCCGAGGTGATGTGGAAGACGTCGCCGACGGCGGCCGGCAGGCCGAGCAGCCCGACGAAGGCGCGGGCGAAGTCGGCGTGGTGGGTCAGCGTCCAGAGGGACGTCCCGTCGCCGGGGACGACCACCTCGAGGCCGCGCCGCATCCGGTCGACGACGGTCCAGCCGCCGGTGACCGGGATCGTGGTGCGGTCGTAGGTGTGCGAGGGGCGGACGATCGTGACGGGGAAGCCGCTCTCCCGGTAGGCGCCGACGAGGAGGTCCTCACAGGCGATCTTGTCCCGGGAGTACTGCCAGAACGGGTTGCGGAGCGGAGAGGACTCTCGGATCGGCAGCGCGGCGACGGGCTTCTGGTAGGCCGACGCCGAGCTGATGAAGACGTACTGGCCGGCCCGACCGGTGAAGAGGTCGATGTCGGCCTGGACCTGGTCCGGGGTGAACGCGACGAAGTCGACGACGACGTCGAACGACCGGTCGCCGAGGGCCCGGCGGATCGACGAGGGGTCGGACACGTCCCCCGTGAGCACCTCGACCCCAGGAGGCGTGGGCCGGGTCGACGACGCCCCGCGGTTGAGGACGGTGAGGTCGTGGCCGAGCTCGACGGCTCGGGCCGCGGCCGCCGAGCTGATGATGCCGGTGCCGCCGATGAACAGGACTGTCGACGCTGACATGGGGGGGTCTTCTTTCTTCGAGGAGGACCACCCCAGTCTGCGCGTCGCGGCCCCGGCGCGGACGACGGGTCAGGCGCCTAGGCGGAACCCCGGACGACGAGGTCCACAGCGCCGGCCACGATGCCCGGGGAGGGCGCTCCGCCGATGGCGTCGACCAGGTGCTGCGCGGCGGCGCGTCCGAGCTGCTCGAGCGACATGTCCACGCTCGTGAGCGGTGGTCGCGAGTCGCGGACGAGCAGGTCCCAGTTGTCGAAGCCGACCACGGAGATGTCGTCGGGGACGCCGACCCCCTCGTCCCGGAGCGTGTCGATGACGCCGCGGGCGATGTGGTCGCTGCCTCCGATGATGGCGTCCACCGACTCGCTGCCCCGGACCAGGAGGCGGGCGCAGTCACGCCCCCACCCCTCGCCCCACTGCCCGAAGAGGGAGGTCCCGCCGACCAGTTCGAGCCCTGCCGCCGTCAGGGCCTGCTGGACGCCGGCAGCTCGGTCGCGCGCCGCAGCGTAGGACGCCTCGCCGTTGACCAGGGCGATGCGAGTCCGCCCCTTCTCGATCAGGTGCTCGGCGGCGAGCCGTCCGGCCTGGACGTTGTCGGGGGTGAAGGAGGCGTCGGCCGGGTCGCTGGAGGGGGCGTAGACGTAGACGACCGGGACGTCCGCGAGCAACGGGACGGGCGGACGCGGGTTCGTCGTGCGCCCCACGATCAGCAGCCCGTCGACCCGACGCGTCAGCAGCGTCTGCAGGTGCAGCTGCTCGCGGAGCGCGTCGTCGCGGGCGTCGGCGAGCAGCACCGACAAGGAGCCCGAGCCGAAGGCGTCCTCGGCGCCGAGCAGGACGGGCAGCACGAAACGGTTGTCGAGGTCGCTCGTGACCATCCCGATCGTGCCGGTCCGGGCCGAGTTCAACGCCTGCGCGAAGAAGTTGGGCGTGAACGAGAGCGCCGCGGCAGCCTCCTGCACCTTGACGCGAGTCGACTCCCGCACCTGTGCCCTGTTGTTCAGGGCCTTCGAGGCCGTGGCGACCGAGACCCCGGCGGCCCGGGCCACGTCGGCCAGCGTGACGGGCGTCGTCGCCGCCTTGCCGCCTCCTGCAGTGGTCATGTACCGAAAATAGTTCACAAAGTGATTGACGAGCAAGTCATGCCCGTGTAACTTCGCACCCGAAACCAGTTTCGGTCTCTTTGCTCTCGACGATGAGCGCCCTGTGCTGCACCTGCCGGGCTCTCTGACGGAGCATCCGCAGCAGTTCAGAGAGGAACCTCCTGTGATCTCGTTCATCCGCAGCAAGCGCACCGCCGTCGCGGTCGTCGGCCTGGCCGCCGCGACCCTCGCCCTGACCGGCTGTGCCGGCGGAGCAGGCGGCGGCTCGTCCGACGCCGCCTCGGGCACCTACACGTTCTGGGACCCGTACCCCCAGTTCGACGACTCGAGCGACTGGGCGAAGCTCATCGAGAAGTGCGGCACCGACGCGGGCGTCACCGTCGAGCGCACCGGGTACGACACCTCCGACCTGACCAGCAAGGCGCTGCTGGCCGGCCAGCAGGGCAACTCACCCGACCTGCTGCTCGTCGACAACCCGGTCGTCTCGACCCTGGCCGAGGCGGGCCTGCTCACGGACACCGACGAGACCGGGGCCGACACCTCCGACATCGAGGCGAACATCCTCGCCGCCGGCCAGCTCGACGGGAAGACCTACGGCGTCCCCATCGGCGCCAACACGCTCGCGCTCTACTACAACAAGGCCGTCCTCGACGCCGCAGGCGTCGACCCCGCGTCGGTCACCGACTGGGACAGCCTCACCTCCGCCCTCGAGGCGGTCTCCGCCTCCGGCGGCAAGGGCATCACCTTCTCGGGCATCGGGACGGAGGAAGGCAGCTTCCAGTTCCTGCCCTGGTACTGGGGCTCGGGCGCCGACCTCACCGAGCTCGACTCCGACGACGCCGTCTCGGCGCTGGCCCTCTGGACCGACTGGGTCGAGAAGGGCTACGCCCCCAACTCGGTCATCAACAACACGCAGACGACGAGCTGGCAAGAGTTCCTGACCGGCGAGTACGCCTTCAGCGAGAACGGCACCTGGCAGCTCGCCGGCGTCAAGGAGTCGGGCATCGACTACGGCATCATCTCGATCCCCTCGAAGGACGGCGGCGCGGCCCCTGCACCCACCGGCGGCGAGTTCCTGACCGTGCCGGTGCAGAGCGACGACGCCCGCTACGAGGTCAGCGAGAAGATCCAGTCGTGCCTGACGAGCACCGAGAACCTCGTCGCGACCGACACGACGCTGTCCTACGTGGCCCCCACGAAGGACGCCCAGGCAGAGCAGGTCGCCACCGACCCCGACCTCGAGCCGTGGATCACCGCGGTCGCCGACGCCAAGGGCCGCACCAGCGACGACCTGGGCACCGACTACCCGAAGATCTCGGAGCAGCTCTGGAAGGCCGTGCAGAACAGCTTGAGCGGGTCGTCCGACCCCGAGGCCGCCCTGCAGGAGGCGCAGCAGGCCGCCGCGTCCGCCACGAAGTAGCCACCGCAGCGCCACCAGCACCACCAGCACCACCCACCGCGACACCACCCACCGCACCGGACACCGCCCGACGACGAGGAGCAGCCCCATGAGCACCGACACGATGGCACGTCGCCAGGCACCGCCCGGAGGGAGGCCGGCCCCGCGCACCGGCCTCCCCGGCGACGGAGCCCGGCGGCGACGCCGTGGGCCCGGCGCCTCACAACTCACCGCCTGGGCGTTCCTCGCCCCGGTCGTCACCTACCTCGCCGTCTTCTACGTCTGGCCGCTCGTCCGCAACGTCGACCTCTCGACGCACGACTACACGGTGCGGTCGTTCATCGACGGCACCGCGCCCTTCATCGGGCTCGAGAACTTCGCGGACGTCTTCTCCAGCCCGACCTTCGGGCCCGCGTTGGTGAACACCCTGCTGTTCACGGGCATCTCCATCGCGTTCCAGTTCACGATCGGCATGGCCCTCGCGGTCTTCTTCTTCCAGAAGTTCCCGCTGTCGTCGACCCTCAGGGCCCTGTTCCTCGTGCCGTGGCTGCTCCCGTTGATCGTCAGCGCCTCCACCTGGTCGTGGATGCTCAACAGCGAGAGCGGCGTCGTCAACTCCGTCATCCGCACGCTCGGCGGCGATCAGGTCAACTGGCTCACCTCGCCGCAGTGGGCACTCACCAGCGTGATCATCGCCAACATCTGGATCGGCATCCCGTTCAACCTCGTCATCCTCTACAGCGGGCTGCAGAACATCCCCGGCGACATCTACGAGGCGGCGGCGCTCGACGGCGCGAACGCCTGGCAGGTCTTCTGGCGCATCACGTTCCCCCTGCTGCGCCCGGTCTCGGCCATCACGATCCTGCTGGGCCTCGTCTACACGCTCAAGGTCTTCGACATCATCTGGATCATGACGCGCGGCGGGCCCGGCGACGCCTCCACCACCTTCGCCATCTGGTCGTACCAGCTCGGCTTCGGCTCGACCCTCCCCTCCTTCGGACCCGCAGCCGCGGTCGGCAACCTGCTGATCGTCATGGCGCTCGTCTGCGGATTCGTCTACCTGCGAGTGCAGAGGAAGCAGGACCAGTCGTGAGCGTCACCATCCGGCCCGCCGCGGCCCCCACGTCCGCCGCCCGCCGCGCCTCCTCGAGCCGTGCCGGTCGCCGCAGCCTCGCCACCACCGTGATCGGGGTCGTGCTGACCGCCATCATGCTGTTCCCGATCTACTGGATGATCAACGTGTCGCTGACGCCGACCGCCCAGATGCGGCAGAGCCCGCCGTCGTGGTTCCCCGCGAGCCCCACGCTCGACGGCTACCGGGCCGTCGTGAGCGAGCAGCTGCCCTTCCTCGGCACCAGCCTGCTGGTCGGCCTCGGCACCGTCGTCGTCACGATCGCCCTGGCAGCACCGGCCGCGTACTCGCTGGCCAAGCTACGACCCGTCGGAGGAGGCGCGCTGAGCTTCGTGATGATCGTCGCGCAGATGATCCCCCAGGTGATCATGGCGATGGGCTTCTACGCGATCTACCTCAACCTCGGCATCCTGAACCACTGGTGGGGCCTCGTCATCGCCGACTCGACCCTGGCCGTGCCCTTCGGCGTGCTGATCTTCACGGCCTTCATGCGGGGCATCCCCGACGAGCTGATGAGCGCCGCGAAGCTCGACGGGGCGGGTGCCTGGCGCACCTTCCGGTCGGTGGTGCTGCCGGTCAGCCGCAACTCGGCCGTCACCGTGGGGCTGTTCGCGTTCCTCTGGGCGTGGTCGGACTTCGTCTTCTCGTCGACCCTCAACAGCGGCGGAGACGCCCAGACCATCACCCTCGGCATCTACCGGTACATCGGCAACAACAACCAGGAGTGGAACTCGATCATGGCGACCGCCGTCGTCGCGTCGATCCCCGCCACGGTGCTGCTCGTCGTCGCCCAGCGCTACGTCGCCGCGGGCGTCACGGCCGGCGCCGTCAAGGACTGACCCGCACGTCGGCCTCGGCACCACCTCCTCCTGCTTCCCCTCTCTTCTTGGAGCACATCGTGACCACCACTTCTCCGCGCACCAGCGCCTCCCGCCCCGACTTCGGCGACAGCCGCCCCTTCGCCGGCCCGGTCGATCCGTCCCGTTCCGTCCTCACGCCGCTCGACGCGACCGAGATCCGGTTCACCGACGGCTTCTGGGCCGAGAAGCAGGCCCTGAACGCCGACGTCGTGCTGAGGCACTGCGAGGACTGGATGGAGCGCATCGGGTGGACGGCCAACTTCGACCGCGCTGCCGCCGGGCTCGGCGACCCGGGCACCCCCTGGGAGCACTCCGGCATCGAGTTCGTCGACTCCGAGGTCTACAAGCTCCTCGAGGGCATGGCCTGGGAGCTCGGGCGGGAGCACGACCCGGCCCTGCAGGCGCGCTACGACTCCCTCGTCGACCGCGTGGCCGCGGCCCAGGAGGCCGACGGCTACCTCCACACGAGCTTCGGCCGCGCCTGGCAGCGACCGAGGTGGAGCGACCTCGAGTGGGGCCACGAGCTGTACTCGATGGGCCACCTGCTGCAGGCCGTCGTCGCCGCCGAGCGCACCGCCTCCTCTCCCCGTCTGGTCGAGGTCGGTCGCCGTCTCGCCGAGCACCTCTGGACGGTCTTCGGCCCCGAGGGGCGCGTCGCGATCTGCGGGCACCCCGAGATCGAGGTGGCGCTCGCCGAGCTCGGCCGCGCCGTGGACGAGCCCCGGTGGATCGAGCTCGCCCGCCTCTTCGTCGACCGCCGCGGGCACGGGCTGCTCGGCCAGATCGAGTACGGCTCCGAGTACTTCCAGGACGACGTGCCGGTGCGCGACGCCGACGTGCTCCGCGGACACGCCGTCCGTGCCCTCTACCTCGCCGCGGGCGCACTCGACGTCGCCGTCGAGACGCGCGACGACGAGCTCGCCGCTGCCGTCCGGCGACAGTGGGAGGCGACGGTCGCCCACCGCACGTACGTCACGGGCGGCATGGGCTCCCACCACCAGGACGAGGCCTTCGGCGCCGACGACGAGCTGCCGCCGGACCGCGCGTACTCCGAGACCTGCGCCGGCATCGCCTCGACGATGTTCTCGTGGCGGCTGCTGCTCGCGGAGGGCGATCCCCGGTACGCCGACCTGATCGAGCGCACACTGCTCAACGTCGTGCTCGCCTCGCCTCGAGAGGACGGTCGCGCGTTCTTCTACACGAACACGCTGCACCAGAGGACGCTCGGCACCGAGCCCGACGAGGACGAGCTGAACGCCCGCGCCCTGTCCAGCCTGCGCGCGCCCTGGTTCGAGGTGTCGTGCTGCCCCACGAACATGGCCCGTACCCTGGCCAGCGTCGAACAGTACTTCGCGACCCGCACCTGCGACGGGGTGCAGCTGCACCAGTACGGCAGCTACGAGGTCGACACCGTGCTCGACGACGGCACGCCGCTGGCGCTGTCGGTCGCGAGCGGATACCCCCTCGACGGGCGCGTCGAGGTGACGTGGCGCGGCGACGTCGACCGCGAGGTGGAGCTCACGCTCCGTGTCCCCTCGTGGGCTGACGACTCCGCGGTCACGGTGGTCCTGCCGGACGGGGAGGTCAGGCAGGCCGGGGGCTCGACGATCGTCGTCCGCCGCCGCTTCTCGGCGGGCGACGTCGTCGTGCTCGAGCTGCCGACGACGGCCGAGTGGGTCCGCGCGGCCCCGACGATCGACGCCGTCCGTGGTCAGGTCGCCGTCCAGCGCGGACCGCTCGTGCTGGCGCTCGAATCGGTCGACCTGCCCTCCGGCAGCGTCAACGACGTGCTCGTCGACACGACCGTCGACCCGGTCACGACGTCGACGGGTGCGCGGGTCGAGCTGTCGCGAAGCCACACGCCCGCGAGCGGATGGCCCTACGGCGGCGCCGCTGCCACCGCCCTGTCCCTCGGCAGCGTGCCGCTCGTGCCCTACGCTGCCTGGGGCAACCGAGGCCCGTCGACGATGCGCGTGTGGCTCCCCACGGACGATCTCGAGGCCTGAGACGGTGACGCCCGGGACGAGAACGAGCTGTCGGCCGATCGACCGGGCGGCGGCTTGCAGGGCCACGTGACTGCCGCTCTGACAGGTGGTGTGGTCGCGAGTTCGTGAAGGCTGGCACGATGGCCGCATGGTCCGCTCGACACCCGTGACGAACCCGCTTCGCGACGACTCGATCTCCCTGCTCACCCGGGGGTACGGTTTCGGTGCACGGCTCTGGGAACGAACACGGTCAGGCGCGCGGGCTGTGCCACTTCGCCTCCTCGGGCGGGAGGCGCTGCTGGTCCGAGGCGCCGAGGCCGTCGAGCTGTTCTACGACGAGCGGCGCATCGTCCGGCACGGGGCCATGCCCGCGATCGTCCAGCAGACGCTGTTCGGCCGTGGGTCCGTGCACAGCCTCGACGGAGCGCAACACCGCCACCGCAAGGCGACGTTCCTCGACGTCGCGTACGAAGACGAACAGGTCGCCCGGCTGACGCCCCTGCTCGAGCGCGAGTGGCGCCACGAGATCGATGCCTGGCTGTCGGGGGGACGACGCTCCGCCTACGACGCAGCCGTCGGAGCGTTCGGTCGCGCGAGCATGCGGTGGGCGGGCCTGCCCGGGACCTCAGCGGCCAGGACGCGCTGGGCGAGCCGTCTCGCGCAGATCGTCGACGGCTTCGGTGTGCCCTACTCCCCGGAGTACCTGCTGGCAGCGGCGAACCGGGCCTGGTCAGATCGGCACGCTCGCCGCCTCGTCGAGGCGGCGCGTGCCGGCGCTCTCGAGCCCGGGGCAGGGACGGCCCTCGACGAGTGGGCTCGGCACAGGGACCCCGACGGCGCGCTGCTGCCGGCGAAGCTGGCGGGGATCGAGCTGCAGAACAGCATCCGCCCGATGATCGCGGTGGCCCGCTTCGTCGCCTTCGCCGCGAAGGCCCTGCACGACCACCCCGAGTGGCGGGGTCGCATCGCCGCGGAAGCCACCGAGCGTGGAGCGTTGACCGGTGGGCCGCTCGCCGTCGCGTTCGCGCAGGAGGTCAGGCGGACCGCGCCGTTCGTCCCGATGCTGCCTGGCTGGGCCCGCAACGACGTCGAGATCGACGGACGGAGTCTGACTGCTGGTGGGCGGGTGCTGCTCGACATCCTCGGCACCGACACTGACGACGCGTCGTGGAACCGCGCCTCCGAGTTCGACCCAGGACGTTTCGTCGGCGTCGACGACTACGAGGCGATCTCGACGTTCGTCCCTCACGGGGGCGGGGACCCCGCGGGCGGCCACCGATGCCCCGGAGAGAAACTCGCCATCGCAGGCCTCGCCGCCGCGGTCGCGGCACTCAGCGACCCTCGCCTGGCGATCCTCGACGAGGGTCTCGGCGTCGACCGGCGACGGTTGCCGACCAAGCCGTCGTCGGGCGGCCGCGTACGCGCCACGGGGGCACCGTCCCGGTGCCCGTTCCACTGACAGCACCACGAGACGTCGTCGCCCTGCCGTCCGAGGGCAGGGCGGGCGTCGGCTGACGTCACATCTAGATCCACCCGCGCTCGAGCGCCATCAGGACTGCCTGCTGCCGAGTCGGCACGGACAGCTTCGCGAGGACGGCCGAGACGTGGTTGCGCACGGTGCCCGGCGCGAGGGAGAGCTCGCGCGCGATCTGAGCGGTCGTCTGGCCCTGACGCCCGACCCTCAGCACGTCCCGTTCGCGATCAGTCAGGGGACAGCGTTCGTCGCTCAGCGCGTCGGCCGCGATCTCGGGGTCGACGTACCGTGCTCCTGCGGCGACCCGGCGGATGACTGCGGCCACCTCCTTCGCGTCGCGGCTCTTCGGCAGGAATCCTGCTACTCCCGCGGCGAGTGCGCGGCGGAGCACGCCGGGACGGGCGTGTCGGGTGACCACCACGCAGCGAGCGGTGACGGTGCGTCGCAGCCGCTCCGCTACTTGGACTCCGTCGAGGCCGGGCATCTCGAGATCGAGCAAGCAGATGTCCGGGTGAAGACGCTCCGCCGCGGCGACGGCTTGCTCACCGTCGGAGCACTCGGCGATGACCTCGATGTCGCCCTCGAGGCGCAACAGCGCGGCCAGCGCCGAGCGGATCATCGCCTCGTCGTCGGCGAGGAGGACACGGATGGGCCGGGAGCTGCCCGGAGCAGCGACGTCGGAAGTCGTGTCGATGCTCATCGCGGCCCGCCCGCGGCCGCCTCTGCGGGAACCGTCACGATCACGGTGAAGTCGTTCTCCGCCGCGCGGACCTCCATCGATCCCCCGACATCTCCCGCGCGCGTGGCCGTGCCTTCGAGCCCGGTGCCCTGCCGCGTGCGCTCAGGAGGTGCCCCGGCGTCACCGGGTGACGGTGCCGTCGCGGGAGGCAGGGGTGCGGGGACGTCGTTGCTGATCTCGTACCGCCACTCGTCATCGAGACGCGTGAGGGCCAGGCGGGCTCGCCTCCCCCCGCCGTGTCGGAGGACGTTGGTGGTCGTCTCGCGGATGACGGGACCGAAGACCGAGGCCGGGGCGGTGTCGGCATCGACGTCGATGACCGCCTCGACCGTGAGGCCGGCGGCGCGCAGCAGGTCACGAGCGTTGGCGAGTTCATCGGGAAGGGGGACGGTGCGGAACCGGGTCGCGAGATCGCGGGTGCCCTGCCGGGCCTCGTCGACGCTGAGGCGTGCGGCTCTCAGCTGATGGAGGGCGGCGTCGCGGTCGTCCGGCAGCAGTCTCTCGGCGAGTTCGAGCTGCAGGGCGATGACCTGCAGATGGTGTCCCTGGAGGTCGTGGACGTCAGTGGCGACGGCGAGTCGCTCCTGGGTCGCGGCGAGCCGCGCCTCGGAGACGCGAGCACGGTCGAGCACCATCAGCACGTCCCACCACCAGAGCGACAGCACCGTGGTCAGAGGCAGCAGAACGGAGAAGACACCCGCGACGTACGGGTCTTCGTGGGCTGACAACGGCGGTTCGGAGAAGGCCGTGGCGACGTCGACGACCAAGACGCCCGCCAACAGGGCCGTGACCGCCAACACCATCCGCGCGCGCACGAACCGGGGCCAGTGGAGCAGCTGCAGGGACTGGGCGAGAGGCAGGATCAGCAGCACCCAGAGCCCGGACAGAGACCACACCGTGACGCCGTAGGCAGTGGCGACGACCAGCGGCACGAGGGTGCTGCGCCAGTCGAGAGCCGTGGCGTCGCCTCCGCCGTGCCGATAGGCACGCAGCAGAGGAGCCGTGGAGAGGATCCAGACGAGACCGCCGACCAGGACGGCGAGGACGACACCTCGGTCGAGGCCCGCCTGCAGGAGCGTGGCCGCCCAGACCAGCACGACGGTCAGTTCGAAGAGCACGAGCGCGACGACGGTGTACCACCAGGTCGCAGTGACGGCACGTGCCGTGCCCCTGGAGACCGGCGGGGACGACGCTGCCTCGACGGTGGGGGCGTCGGCCGGAGCGGTCATGGCCCCACCATAGGTCCGTGACAGAAGTCACGGGTCCGACGGGTACATCGCCCCTTCGCCAGTGACGGCCCGACACTGCCGGTGACGTCGCCCGTGTCGTGGACTGGTCACCACAGCGGAGAGGTCGACCAGGCCCCTCCCGAGAACGACAGGAGCGACCGTCATGGACCTGATCACACGATTCCAGGAGCTGGTGGCGCAGATGCCCGAGATCCTGCAGCCTCTCATCGTGGCCCTCGCCGGCGCGGTCCCGTTCATCGAGGGCGAGGGCGCCGCAGCCATCGGCATCGTCGGCGGCCTTCACCCCGCCGTCGCCATCACTGCTGGCGCCGTCGGCAACTTCTTGTGCGTCTTCGTGCTGGTGACGACCAGCTCGAGGGCGCGGTCGGCCCTCGTCTCACGGCGCCGCCGGGCAGCGGCGAGCCGGAGAGAGGCCGCTGTCGGTGTCCCTGCCGGAGGGGGAACCGCACTGGCCACTCTGGACCAGACCGCCGAGGTCGACGAGCGCGGCAGGAAGTCTGCCCGCAGGGCTAAGTTCCAGAACGCGCTCGTCCGCTACGGCGTTCCCGGCGTGAGCCTGCTGGGCCCCCTCCTGCTGCCCACCCAGTTCACCGCGACCCTGCTCGCCAGCTCCGGGGTGAGCAAGGCGCGGGTGCTGTTCTGGCAGGGACTCGCCATCGCCGGGTGGTCCACCCTCATCGGCGTCGTCGTCGGAGGCGCCGCTCACGCCGTGGCATGAGACGGCGCGCACAGGACGACCGTCGGTGATGCCCCGCTCGGTCAGCCGATGTCGGGCCTTCCGTCGGAGAGGTCGGAGGTGACGAACGAGAGCGTGGAGGCACCGGATGGCCGGGGCCGTCAGAAGTCTCCGCTGGCGTCTCCGGGGGAACCTCTCCCGGAGCGCTGGAGGTGCACGCGCCTGGCGAGCCGGATGAGAGGGCGGATCATCAGCTGGACGCTTCCGAGGAGGAACGACCAGGTGCCGGCGGTCGTAGTCGACTCGGAGAAGAAGAGGATGCTGCCGACGACGAACCACACCGCGACCATGATGTCGTTGACGATGCTCGCGACTTCGTACTTGTGCCGGATCACGATCTCATCGCGACCGAGCGAGAAGCTCAGGGTGCGGTCGTCCGACGACTCGTTCGGTGCCATCGAACCATGCAACCACGGCGCCCTCACCCGCCGACGCAAACCAGCTCCAGGGTGCGACCCGCGGCCGACGCGAGCTGACCCGGCCATCGATCGTCTGTGGGACGGCGGCGGAGCTGCCGACATGATCGAGAGAGCGACCTGTCGGATGATGGAACAGTGAACAGGACCGATCGGCTCTACGGCCTCGTGGAGGAGTTGCGTGCCGTGTCGCCGCGGCCACGAAGTGCGCGTCGTCTCGCGGACCGGTTCGAGGTGTCAGTGCGCACGATCGAGCGGGACCTCGCTGCGTTGCAGCAGTCGGGCATGCCGATCTGGGCGGAGCCCGGCCGGACCGGTGGGTACGTCATCGACGCGTCAGCCACGCTCGGCCCAGCAGGATTCACGCTGGACGAGGCCCTTGCAGTGCTGATCGGGCTCGGTTCCCTTCGGCGCAGCCCGTTCCGGCAGTCCGCTCAGACCGCCGCGCGGAAGGTGCTCGCGGTCATGCCGGACGGCGACGCTGCACGTGCCGGTGCGCTCGCTTCCCGGGTCCACTTCCTGGAGGACGAGGATGACACGGTCGTGCCGGCGGAGTTCGCGGCGGCACTCCGTGCGGACCGTGTCGTGCGGCTTCGGTACCAGGACGCCAGCGGCGCTGCCTCCACACGAGACGTCGAGCCGTTGGGGTCGATCGGGAAGGACGGGCAGTGGTACCTGGTCGCGTGGTGTCGGCTCCGGGACGGGGTGCGAGCGTTCCGGGGAGACCGGATGCTCTCCGTCGAGGTGACCGACGAACCATCGCCGCGACGAACGCTGCGAGCAGAGGACCTCGCGATTCCCTACGGGCGGCTGCGAACCGTCATCGACGACTGATCCGCTGCCGGTCATCTCTGGAAACACCGACAGGACGCTGTCGCGCCGACCGGTGAAGCTGATGCCCACACCTCGTCAGCCCGCCCGAAGGAACCCCTATGTCGTTCGCCTCCATCCGCATCGTCACCGACGACCTCGACGGCCTCGTCGCCTTCTACGAGCAGGTCACCGGCCAGCGAGCCGAGCGCCCCGCACCGGTCTTCGCCCAGTTCAACGGCCCCGGCGCGAACCTCGCGATCGCCAGCACAGCCACCGTCGCCGTGCTCGACGGTGCACTGGCCCCTGCGACCGATCGATCCGTGCTCATCGAGTTCGAAGTCGCTGACGTCGACGGGGAGTTCGCCGAGCTCCAGCCCAAGGATGAGGACGTCGTCCTTGAACCGACCACGATGCCATGGGGGAACCGGTCCGCGCTGGTGCGCGATCCCGACGGCAACGTCGTCAACCTGTTCAGCAAGCCGACCATCGACTAGGCGGAGGGCCTCCGTCACCTGAGCCCGGACCTGGCGAGGTCCGGGTGAGGCTCACCCGTTCGGGAGTGGACCCCGGAGACACGAAGAAGCGTGAAGGCTGGCTGGGGTCGGCCATGCCCGTCCCACTCGTCATCCCGCACAGTGACGGCGCAGGAACAATGGACCAGGTAGGCGCGGGCGCAGATCCAGCCCTTCTGGGCAGCCGCGTCGCCGTGTACGGCGCGCAGTCGTACCGCGCGTTCGGCACCGCAGCCGAGTACGTCGTCACCCCGGAACACCTGGTGGTGCCTGTGCCGGACACCGTCTCCGACGACGTCGCCGCGGCACCCGGGATCCCGGGGATCACCGCGCACCGGGCCGTGTTCGCCGACGGCCCCGTCGAAGGACTCACCGTGCTCGTACAGGGCGTCCTCGGCGGGGTCAGCGGCATCGCCGCACAGCTCGCCTCCTGGCAGGGTGCGACCGTCATCGGAACGGTCCGCCGGTCCACAGACCTCGACCGTGTCGAATTGACCCCCGTCGACCACGTCGTCGCTCTCGACAGCGACCCGGTGGCCGCGATCCGCCGGATCGCCCCTGGAGGAGCAGACCGCATCATCGAGGTCGCCCTCGACGCGAACGCTGACCTCGACGCGGCCGTGATCGCTGACGACGGCGTCACAGCGACCTACTTCGCTCACGGCGACAGGGTTTCCCTTCCGTTCCCGCCGCTGCTCTTCGCCGACGTGGTCATCCGGTTCCTCGGCAGCGATGACCTCCCGCTCGAGGCCAAGCGGACCGCGATGGTCGACCTCGTGGCCGCCGTCGACGAGGGCGCCCTCACCATCCCGCTACGCGAAGTCCTCCCTCTTCATCGGATCGCCCGCGCCCATGACGACGTCGATGCCGGCCATCACGGGAGGGTGCTGCTCTCGCTCGAGGAACGAGACAGGGCGACCCGCTGACCGATCCCCTATCGGGACAGGCGAACACACCCTTTTCTTGGTCGAAAAGAATGTTGTATCAGCAGGTGCAGCTTGGTCGGATCAGTGCTTCACTGAGTGTGGCGGAAACGCCACGGCGGTGGGGCTCGCCGTCACCAACCTCGACTCAGGTCGACAACAGTCCCTATCTCAACCACTGGCGTGCCCAGATACCGAGATAGGAGACCAGATGACCACCGACACCATCGTCGTTGGGGCACATGCCCGAACGACCGACACCGTTCTCTCGACCGCCGCCCGGTTCGCGGCCCGGCTGTCGGCGCGACTCGTCGTTGTCCGGGTCGACGACTCCCGCGTCCCCGCTGAACCCGACGACGGCAGCGGCCGAGGGGCGACCGTTCCCCTCGACCCAGACGAGTACGACGACGTCGTCGCGGACAGATCTGCCCTCGAGGCGACGGTAGCCCGGCTCCGCACCGACGTGCAGATCACGGTCGACGTCCGTGTCCTCGCCGGTGACCCCGGAAAGGCGTTGGCCCGCGTCGCCGCCGACACGCACGCCGTGATGATCGTCGTCGGATCCTCGAACGGTCCGGCCGCGGGCCTGAAGGCTGCACTGCACGGGTCCACGGCATCGTTCCTCATGCACCATCAGCTCGTGCCGGTCCTCGTCGTGCCGGTCTCAGAGGCATGGCCGTGACGACCCGGATCGTCCTCGTGCGACATGGCGAAAGCCAGGCCAATGCCGACGGGCTGTTCACCGGTATCACCGACTCACCCCTCACGACCGGAGGCCGGGAAGAGGCCCGCCGTGCTGCACACCTGCTCGACGAGGCGGGTTTCCGCCCGGCGTCGATCCTGTGCTCACCGCTGGCCCGTGCAACTGAGACTGCCCGCATCATGGTGGCCGAGAACCGGTGGCCCGTGCCCGTCACCGTCGACGTGCGACTCCGGGAACGCGATTACGGCGACCTGACCGGACGGACCAAGGCGGATGTTCGCCGCTCAGACGGCGAGGAGGACTTCACCCTGTGGCGGCGCTCCCTGGAGACCCCGCCCCCGCCGTCCTCTGACGCGCTGTTCGCGAAGCTGTGGGCTCAGGATGCCCTCCGTCATGTGGAACCCGAGAACCGGACCAGGGCCGAGAGCCTGCTCGACGTCATCGCCCGGGTCCGCCCCGTCACCGAGGCGGTCCAGGCCGGGACCGCCGGCGGCACCGTGCTCGTGGTGGGCCATGGCAACAGCCTCCGCGCGCTCTGCCTGCTGCTCGATGCGTTGACCCCGCTCGAGGTCGCCGCGCTCAACATCCCGACCGGACACCCCCTGATGTACGACCTCGCCTCCGATGGGCATCCGCTGACGCGGGGCGGCACGTATCTCGACCCGGCCGCGGCGGCCCTCGCCGCCGCGGTCATCACCCACGAAGGAGGAACCTGACATGAACGACTACATCAGCAACCGCACCATCCACACCCACGACGTCGGCACCTACGTCACCCACGGTGGAGCACACCCCGTCCAGATCGTGTCCGCCCTCGGGCGGTCGATCTTGGACTCCCGCGGATTCCCCACCGTCCAAGTCGACCTCGAACTCGCCGATGGCACCCTCGTCTCGGGCGCCGCCCCCGCAGGAGCCTCGACCGGTGCCCACGAGGCCGTCGAACTCCGGGACGGTGGCGCAGCGTTCAGCGGCAAGGGCGTCCGACGAGCCGCGCAGATGGTCACCACCGAGATCAGCGACCTCCTCACCTCACGCCCCTGGGCCGGGATCAGCGAGATCGACCGTGCCCTCGCCGACCTCGACGGCACCCCGAACTGGTCGAGGCTCGGCGCCAACGCCGTCGTCGCGACCTCGATCGCGGCGTCCCGGGCGCTGGCCCGCGAAGCCGGCCTGCCCCTGCACCGGTGGATCGCCCTGCTGTCGGGGGCGAGCGAGTCGCTCCCCGTCCCGCACTTCAACGTCCTGAACGGAGGCGCCCACGCGGCCAACGACCTCGACTTCCAGGAGTTCATGATCGCTCCCGTCGGAGCGACCAGCGAGGAGGAGGCGGTACAGACCGGCGCAGAGGTCTACCACGCCCTGAAGGCGCTCGTACAGACCCGCTACGGCACCGCGGGCCTCGGCGACGAGGGCGGCTTCGCCCCGGCGATCAACAGCCCAGAGGAGGCCCTTGACCTCATCGTCCAGGCGATCACCGACGCCGGCCACCGGGCGGCGCTCGACGACGTCGCGATCGCACTCGACCCTGCCGCGAACGGGTTCGGCGACGGAGACGGCCGGTACCGGGTCGCCGGGCAGGACCTCGACCGTGGAGGTCTCGCGGACCGGTACGGGGCCCTGCTCGAGGCGTACCCGATCAGGAGCATCGAAGACGCCTTCCACGAAGACGACCACGACGGGTGGGCGTTGATGGCGTCGCGGTTCGGCGGACGGGTTCAGCTCGTCGGCGACGACCTGTACGTGACTGACCCCGAAAGGATCGCTGAAGGCGCGGAGCAGGGCTGGTCGGACGCCGTTCTCATCAAGCCGAACCAGATCGGTTCTGTCAGCCAGACCCTCGACGCGATCGCGACGGCCCGGTCCCACGGCATGGCCTGCATGGTGTCGCACCGCTCCGGGGAGACCACCGACACGTTCATCGCCGACCTCGTCGTCGGCACCGGGGTCGGGCAGATCAAATCCGGTGCCCCCGCACGCGGGGAGCGGGTCTGCAAGTACAACCGCCTCACCGATATCGAAGCCGATCAGCCCGGACTTCCCTACGGCCTCAGCACGAAGGACGATGCATGACCTCACCCTCACCTGACTCACCGTTTCCGCCGCTGCCCTCGAGGAGAGGCGACGAGTTCGACGGGCTGGGCCAGGACCCGGACCTCGACGTCGATGACTCCACGGGCACCGAACGGCCCGTGCACCTGCGGTGGCGGTTCATCGGACTCGTCACCCTCGGCGGCACGATCGGCACGGGCCTGCGCGAAGCCCTGGCGTTGAGCTTCCCCGCGGCCCCGGGCAGCATCCCCGTGACGATCCTGCTGATCAATGTCGTCGGTGCGTTCGCGCTCGGGCTGCTCCTTGAGTCGTTGGTGCGACGAGGGCCGGACGCGGGTCGCCGACGCGACCTGCGTCTGCTCATCGGGACTGGCGTTCTCGGCGGGTTCACCACCTACAGCGCCCTCGCAGTCGACACCGCGACCCTGCTCGGTGACGCGCTGCCGATCGCGATCGCCTACGGTGTGGGATCGGTCGTGCTCGGCGCCGTGGCTTCCTGGGCCGGCATCACCGTCGGTGCCGCCCTCCACCGCCGTTCCGAGGCGGCGTCGTGATCGCCCCGTGGCTCTTTGTCGCGATCGCGGTCGCCGGTGGTGTGGGTGCGGCCCTGCGCCTGGTCGTTGATGGCGCCGTCCGCAGCACGTGGTCGGCCCCCATTCCGCTGGCAACCCTGGTCATCAACGTCAGCGGGTCGTTCGTGCTCGGCTTGCTCACCGGTCTTGCCGACCACGCGGGGCTGCCTCGAGAGTGGCTGCTCGTCGCGGGGGGCGGGCTCATGGGTGGCTACACCACGTTCAGCACCGCCAGCGTCGAGACCGTGCGCCTCGTAGCCGAGAAGAAATGGGTCGCTGGGATCGCCAGCGGCGCGGGCATGCTGCTGCTCGCCGTCGCCGCCGGGCTTGCCGGCCTCACCATCGGCACGTCATGATCGGCTATCGAGCGCGCGGCCATGTCGCGAGCGTCATGCTGACGAGTGAGCAGGAGAAAGCATCATGAGCAACACCGTCATCCATGACTTGGTTTCCGAGATGCTGGGTCGGCTTCCGTCCGGCGGAGGCATCGTGGCTGTGGATGGCGATGCTGCCGAGCAACTCTCGGACATGGGCAGTCAGTTGGCTCGGGATATCAGCGCGAGAGGCCTCACGTCGGCCGTCCAAGCATTCACGGGCGCAGACTTCGAGTATTCACCCGCCGGCACGGACGTGGTGTTGGTCGTCGGCGAAGGCGCGCTGCAGCCTGGCGTCCGGACGCGGTGGAACTGGACTCTGTGGGTGGAGGCCTCCGGGGTGCGTGATCCGGCGAGCAACGACCGCAGTGCGGTGGCGTTCGAGAGCTACCGGTCGCGTGACGAGCCCAGGGGCGCCGCCTCGGCCATCGTCGACGTCAGTGACCCCGCGGCCTATCGCCGTCACTGGAACGACGCCTGTTCGATCTGAGCCGCTCCCCCACGCACCCTCGTCGTCCGCGGTCAGGACAGGGGACGGGGAGGCGCGAGGAGCGTTCCGCGGATGACGCTGCCGTGGAAGGTGCGCACGGCGACCGTGATCCAGGCCGCGATGAGCCCGATGTAGAACACGACCGCCAGTACCTGCAGCGCGACGAGTCCCGTGTGCAGGGCCAGACCGTTCAGGCCTGTCACGCAGGTGCCGACGGGGAAGGTGAACGACCACCAGGTGAGCGAGAACGGGAGCCCCTGGCGGATGGTGCGGAGGGTGATGGCCGATGCCAGTGCCGCCCACATCAGAGCGAATCCCAGAGCGGGCACACCGTAGACGAGCCCGAAGACGAACAAGGCGTGCGAAGTTCCCTGGTCGACGGCGAGGTGGGCGTTGCCACCGAGCAGGTTGGCTGCCGTGATCGACTGCCCCAGGGGGCCGAGGACGATCCAGAGGGTCGGGACCATGCCGGCCGGGCCGATCTTGTGCTGGGCCAGGCGTGACCAGATCAGCGTGATGATCACGATCGACGCCAGCAACGACAAGCCGAACATCGCGTAGCACCCCCAGAGCATGTTCTGCCTTGCCTGCCCCGCGGGCAGGAAGGGCAGCAGCAGCGCACCGGTCGAGGCAGACACCATTGGGGGAACCACGGGCATGAGCCAGCCGCCGAACGCACTGTCGGGGGCCGTGTCGTGCCGGGTGAACGTCAGGTACGGGACCGCGATCGCGCTGACGAGGCCGAGCACCGTACCGATGGTCCACAACACCCAGTCGATGCCGACCGCCAGGGGCGTACCGAGGACGTCTTTACCCAAGAGCAGGGTGCCCGCGCCGACGGTCAGCAGCGCCATGGGCGGTGCCCCGTAGAAGTGCGCCATCACCGGATTGAGTCGATGCCCCCGCGCGGTGGCTCGGTAACGCACCCAGTGCATGACGGTCGCCGTGCTGAGAGCGACCAACAACACGCTGGCCAGTGCCCAGACGATGGTCGCGGCGGGGCGCAGCCCCGGGAACTGCAGCGGCAGGGTCGCCGCGGCGTTGGCGACGATGCCGGTCCCCATGATCGACGCGAACCAGTTCGGGGTCAGGTTCGACACGATCTGCCCGCGGTGCTCGAGCTGGCGGAACAGACCGTGCGTGCGGGGAGGGGCGACAGTCGGTGAGATCGCGGCAGGCATGTCTCGATCTTCGTACGTGCGTCCGGCTGCCGATACGGGCGGATGCTTGTGGTGTCACAATCGATCTTTGTGACCGGACTCCCTGTTGATCTCGAGACGCTCCGACTGCTGGAGGCGATCTCGAGATCGGGCAGTCTGGGCCGTGCCGCGACATCGGTGGGCATCAGCCAGCAGGCGGCGTCGTCTCGCATCACGGTCGCCGAGCGGCGGCTGGGTCGTACGTTGCTCGTCCGCTCTCGGGCGGGCTCGGCGCTGACCGAGCACGGACTCCTGGTGTGCGAGTGGGGCCGACCCCTGCTCGAGGCGGCGACTACCTTCGAACGATCGCTGCACACCCTGATGACCGGCGCCTCCGACGCTCTCCTCGTCGCAGCGAGTCAGACGGTGTCAGAGGCGCTGATGCCACGCTGGATGACAGCGGCAGCGGATCGTGTCCGGGTGCGCCTGGAATCGGGCAACAGCGACTGGGTCGTCGACGAGGTCCGTTCGGGGCGTGCGCACCTCGGGTTCACCGAGACCCCCGATGAGGCCGACGGGCTCGCCACGACCGTCCTGGGTGTCGACGAACTGCTCATCGTCGTCTCGCCCAGGCACGCATGGGCATCGAAGTCCGAACCCGTGACGGCAGCGGATCTCGCATCCACACCGCTCGTGTCTCGGGAGTCGGGCTCGGGCACCCGCCGGACCCTCGAGCTCGCCCTGGGGATCGACCCTGCCCTGATGGCAGAACCCGCTGCGCAGTTGTCGTCGACGGGCGCCATCCGGGCGGCCATCGCCGGCGGTGTGGGTCCGGGAGTCATCAGCTCGTTGCTGGTCGAGGACGACCTCCGCGCCGGGCGCCTCGTCACCGTCCCGGCAGCCGTCGACCTGAGACGCCCGTTTCGCGCTGTGTGGTCGGCCGGTCTGAGCGCCGGGGCGCAGGATCTCCTGGCCGTGATCGCCGCGTTGCAGCACAGCCCCGACTCCTCGCCGAGATGATCAGAGAAGCGAAGCGTGCCGTAGGGCCGTGACGGCCCGCAGGTGCTTCTCGCCGGCGCGGGTGGCGTTCGCCGGCGACAGATGGGGTGCCGCGAGCACGGGCACGATCCTCGCACGCGGTTCCAGGGTGAAGTACCTCATCACGCCCGTCAGGGCCGGAGTGCCGAAGGTCACGATCGCCCGCAGCTGCGGCAGAGAATCGAGCAGCTGAGCGAGGGCAGGGCGTGCCTCGTCGAGATCGGTGACGGTCGGCGCCCGACCAAGGGCCCACGGGACGATGTTCCATCGCAGGTAGACGTTCCTGCCCAGACCCGACTCGATCCGTGCTCGCTTGAACGCAGATGCCGTCGGCCCCGGGTTGTCCTCACTGCTGATCGCGTCCTCGCCCTGCTTGATCGTGGCAGGACCGGGTGATTCCATCAGCACGAGAACTTTCGCCGCTGCTCCTCCACCTGATGGGTCGAAGCCCGGCACGAACCGCGCACGTTCTGGTCCGGAGCTTCGCCATTCCGATACGAGCTGGTCGAGGCCCCTGGGCTGCTGCATCCCTAGACGGTACGACGTTGGGGACCGTTTCCGCCCGCTCACCGACGACGCGGAACGACCAAGACGGCGTCCTCTCCGAGTGCGCTCGCCCCACAGCAAGTGATCCTGTGGGCGATCCATCTATCGGGCGGGCCGAGGGCATTCGGCCTGAGGAGCGGACACGAGGTGCGCTCTTGAGAAAGGCCGTATCTCAGCGAGACAAGGGCAGCGAGAGAGTGCGTGCTGACGCGCCTTCGTCGATCCCCGAAGTCTCAATGACTGCGATCGAGTCCGCGTCGACGAGGCCGCACGTCATTGCCGGCCCCTGCCTCTCGACGGGGACGATTCCCTCAGCGCACTCCGAGACGGCGACGAGTCTGGCTCCCGAGGGTGGATCCGCGCTCGGTCGTGCAGCCACGCGCGGCAGCATCGGCGGCAGGGGCGAACCGACGAGCCCCGCGGGCAGGGGCAGGCCGAGAGCGATGAGGGCGATGAGACCTGCGAACGGGTTGCCGGGAAGCCCGAGGGCGGGAACTCCGTCCTCCCTGTGAGCGAGAACCGTCGGATGGCCTGGCCTCATCGAGACGCCGCGCACCAACACCTCTGCGTTCACACGGAGCAGCGCAGGGACGAGATGGTCCCCGTGCCCGTGACCTATGCCCCCCGTCGAGATGACGATGTCGACGCCTTCCTGGCTCAGGGCGCGACGGACAGCCGACGCGTCGTCCGTCGCGTAGGTGACGCTGGTGACGTCCATGCCGGCTCCACGGAGCACCTCGGTCACGGAAACGCCGAGCGCGACAGTGAATCATCGATCGTTGCGCATCTCGTGCTGTGCCTTTCCGATGCCCCGGCGCGACACGACGGCCCTGCGACACTCCGGCCGGCGCCTGCCGTAATCGGTCGAGAGTTTGATGGCGAGCATGGACACCCTTCCCCTCTGGCTGTTGGCCGCCATCTTCGTCGCCGGCGCCGCCGTCATCTGGGTCGCCGGCATCCAGCTGTCGAAGACGACCGACGTCCTCGACTCCCGACTCCACCTCGGTAGCGCGCTCGGCGGACTCATCGTCCTCGCGGTGGCGACCAACCTGCCCGAGATCGCCATCACGGTCAGCGCCGCCGTCTCGGGCTCGCTCGAGGTGGCCGCGGGCAACATCCTCGGCGGCATCGCCCTTCAGACGGTCGTCCTCGTCGTGCTCGACGCCCTCGGGAAACGCGGCAAGGGGGTCCACCCCCTCACCTATCGCGCGGCCTCCCTAGGGCTGCTGCTTGAGGCACTGGTCGTGGTGGCGGTCCTCGCCGTCGTCATCGCCGGAACCCAGCTGCCGTCCTCGCTCACAGTGGCGCGCCTGACGCCGGACGTCGTCCTCATCGCCGTCATCTGGCTCGTGGGCCTGTTCCTCGTCCGGCGTGCCGGCAAGGGCCTGCCGTGGCACGAGGCCGGAGCAGCACCTGACACGTCGACGCCGCGACCGAGCGGACACCGGACCCGCTCGAACCCGTCGCCGACGACCATGAGCACGAAGAAGGCCGCGGTCGTCTTCGGCCTGTCGGCCCTCGCCACGCTCGTCGCCGGCGTCGTCCTCGAACGCGCGGGCGATGCGGCCGCGTCGCAGATCGGCTTGTCGGGTGTGCTGTTCGGCGCGACGGTCCTGGCCCTGGCGACGAGCCTGCCCGAGATCTCGACCGGGTTGCAGGCCGTCAAGCAGGGCGACGACAACCTGGCCATGAGCGACATCTTCGGCGGCAACGCCTTCCTGCCCGTGCTCTTCCTCGTCGCCACGGTCATCTCCGGGCAGGCGATCCTGCCACAGTCGAACACCAGCGACGTCTACCTGACCGCCCTCGCCGCGCTCCTCACGCTCGTCTACGCCGTTGGCCTGCTCTTCCGGCCGCGACGACGCATCGCGGGCATGGGCGTGGACTCGTTCGTCGTGCTCGTGCTCTACGCCGTCGGCATCGGTGGCCTCGTCGCCATCACGCTCGGCTGACAGGACCATCCCGGCGACTGAGCCGTGGAAGTTGGGCAAGGCGTCCATGCTCCAGCCAACGTCTCACTGAACCATCGGCCACCGAACGATCCCGTGGTGTCAGCCACTCCCCCGTAGCTGAGGGGCTTGGGCCGTCTCGCTAGATCAGTCCGAAACCGATCGCGATGGAGGCTCCCCTACTGGGACTGGCCCTTGAGGCGGACCCGGTGGCCTGTCGCCATCGGCTCGACTGCGAACTGTTCTGTCGCGCGGACGAGTTCTGAGAGCTTGGTGAAGCCCCAGTTGCGGGAGTCGAAGTCTGGACGCCACTTGCGTAAAAGGCTCCCCACGGTGGCAAGGTTTGCCCACCCGTCTTCGGAGGACGCGGTGCCGACGCTGTTCCGAAGTCCCTCGATGAGACGTGCGTCGTCTCGCGGAGACAACGCCGTCGGCCGTTCCGTCGTCGTGGCTTCGGGGGCGGTTTCCCCCTCGGTGACGCCGAGGACATCGAAGTAGGTGACCTGGTCGCAGGCGTTCCGGAACGATGTCGGCGTCTTGCGCTCCCCGAACCCGTAGACGGTGATCCCTTCCTCTCGGATACGAGAGGCAAGCCGGGGGAAGTCGCTGTCCGACGACGCGATGCAGAACCTCTGGAATCGGCCCGTGTAGAGCAGGTGAGCGATCCCCTATCGGAACACGCTGGACCGTTAGCGTCAGGTCGTGCAAGCCGGGACCGGCAAGACCAGCTCGAGCGTCGTACCCGTGGCAGAGGTCGAGGCGACCCGGACGCTTCCTCCGTGTCGTAGGGCGATCTCCCTGACGAGGGCGAGACCGATTCCGAAGCTCGGTCGGGTGTCGCCGCTGGCACGCCACGAGGCTCCTTCTGCTGGCTCCGACCGAGCAAACCGGTCAAAGACCCGCGTTGGCTCGATCCCCGTGATCCCTGGCCCCTCGTCGGTGACCGCGAGCACGGCCGAGCCACGCTCGTGCCGGGTCGACAGCGTGACGGTCGAGCCTGGGGGCGCGTGGCCGAGCGCGTTGTCGACCAGGGCCAGCACCGCCCGTCGGAGGCTCGCGCGCGGCACTCGGACCCACGGGGCGGTAGTGCTGTCGTGCCGCAAGGTCACGTCGCGCTCGTCGGCGAGCACCGACATCGACCGCAGGACCTCCACGACCACGTCGTCGAGGCGCACCGGCTCGGGCACGACAGCCGGGCCAGCAGGGTCGTCTCCCGCTGCCTCGAGCAGGTCGCCCACGATGTCGATCAGGGCTCGCGAGTCGTCGCGGAGTCTCGCCAGATCCGATGTGACGTGCGCGTCGGCGGAGGCATCGCCTCCTGCGATTTTCCGCTGCAGCGCCTGGAGGCGGGCGTCGAGCACGGTGAGGGGCGTGCGAAGCTCGTGGCTCGCGTCGGCGACGAACTGCCGCTGCAGGCGCAGGGCCTCACCGAGCGGCCGGACGGCGCGTCGGGCGATGACGACCGTGACGAGCCCGGCGAAGACGACGCCGGCGACTCCCAGCACGACGAGGCCGGCCACGACGTCCGTGGCCGAAACGAAGACCTCGCCCTGGCCCGCGGCGACAACCTGCTCGAGCCTCTCCTGCGGGACGGTCTGGTGCAGCACCCACGCGATCGTCAGCGCGAGGGCGCCCACGACGACGAGGCCCGAGACGAGCACTATCTGTCGCCCGATCGACCGGGCAGCGGCTTGCAGGGCCGCGGCCTCCGGATCGGGGAGGGCCTGGGCGCCCGTCCGCACTCGCCCGCGCCGTCCGCTCACAGGGCGCCCACCCGGTAGCCGCGTCCCCGCACGGTCAGCACGACGTCACGGTCGATCTTCCGCCGCAGGTAGCTGACGTAGGTGTCGACGGTGCCGACCTGCTCGCCGTGCGGGAACAAACGCGCGAGCAGGTCCGCCCGGTCGAAGGTGTGGTCGGGTCGCCCGGCCAGCTCGGCGAGCAGCGCGCTCTCGCGCTCGCTCAGCACCACGCGACTCGACCAGGGCGTGACGACGATGCGGCTCTCGGGGAACAAGCGCGCCTCGCCGATGTCGAGCCAGCGCTCCTCGGCGGCGAACGACCGGGTCAGCGCGCGCAGCCGGGCGAACAGCTCGTCGAACTCGAACGGCTTGACGAGGTAGTCGTCCGCGCCGCCGTCCAGCCCGGCCACCCGGTCGGCCGTGGTGCCGAGCGCGGTCAGCATGAGCACCGGCGTCGTCACGTGCTCGCACCGCAGGGCCGCCACCAGCTCGGTGCCGTCGAGCCCGGGAAGGCGTCGGTCGACGACGAGCACCGCGTGGACGCCTGCCCGCGCGGCCTCGAGCCCTCGTCGGCCGTCGACCACGAGGTCGACCTGCCAGGCCTCGCCGAGCACGTCGGCCACGATGGGGCCGAGCTCCGCGTCGTCCTCGACCAGCAGGAGGCGCGGGCGCGCGTCAGGACCGGTCACCCACCGCCTCCTCGTCCCTCGTCGTCGTCGCTGCGGCCGTCCTCCCGGCCCGAGCGGCGCGCGAGCGCCGCAGGGCCGTGACCACGATCGGTAGCACCGACACGACGACGAGCCCGACGGCGAGCAGGTCGATGTGGTCTGCCACGAACGGTAGGCCACCCAGCAGCGATCCGAGCACGGTCATGCCGACGGCCCAGAGGAGAGCGCCGGTGAGGTTCCAGACGATGAACTTGCGATACGGGTAGCCGCTCGTGCCGGCGGCCAGGGGAACGAAGGTGCGGACGACGGGCACGAACCGGCCGAGGACGAGCGCCTTGCCTCCGTGCCGCTCGAAGAACGCCTCGGCCTGCTCGAGGTGCGCGGTCTTCAGCACGCGGGCGTCGGGGCGGAACCAGCGGCGCCCGAACCGGTGTCCGAGGAAGAACCCGACCTGGTCGCCAGCCGCCGCTGCGAGGAACGCGCAGAGCGCGATCACCGCGACGCTGAGGCCGAGGCTCTGGTGCAGCAGGCCAGCGGTGACCAGCAGCGAGTCGCCGGGCAGGAACGGGAACAGCAGGCCCGACTCGACGAAGATCATCAGCGACAGGCCGCCGAGGGCCCACGGGCCCATGCCGGCGAGGAGGGTCTGGGGGTCGAGGATGCTCATCAGCGGGTCCGTCCTGGGTCGGTGGTCGTGGAGAAGTTCGGCGCCGACGGCCGGACGGGGTGGCCCGCCCCCGAGCGCTGCTCGATCCGGTCGAGGAGGCGCAGCCACGGCGGCAGGGCCAGCGCCACCACCGAGCAGCCGAGCACGGCCGAGGCGACCGTGTCGCTCGGCCAGTGAACGCCCACCCAGACGCGCGACAGCCCGACGACCGCCACCGACGCCGCGCAGACGGCGATGACGACCAGTGCGCGGCGGCACCCCCAGGCGAGCAGGACCAGCGCGAGTGCGAGCCCGGTCGCGAGGGCGGTGTGCCCGCTGGGGAACGAGAAGGAGTGCGGCTCGACGATCAGCGGGTCGGCGAGGAGTCCCGGGGCGGGGCGGTCGCGCTGCACGACGAGCTTGACCAGCTCGGCAGCGGCCCACGGACCGACCGCGACGCCGAGGGCCGTCAGGGCGGCGGTCGCCCGACGGGTGACCACCCACACCGCGACGGCCAGCAACAGCACGAGGGCTGCGCCCAGCTGCGGGCCGAGCAGCCGGTCGACGAGCAGCGCCGCCTGGTCGAGCACCGGCACGTGGGCACGGCTGGCGTGCTGGACGAGGTCGAGGTCAACCTCGTCCACGCCGCCGGCACCCGAGTCGATGAGCAGCCCCGCGACGACGACGCCGACGACGCCGGTCGCGCCCCACGCCGCCCACGCCCGGTCGTGCACGACCGCGCGGACGGCGGGGAACAGAGGAGGCGCGGTGCGGCCGCGAGGGAGCGCCGACGAGGGCGGACGGTGCAGGACGGTCATGCACGAAGGCTCCGCCCGAAGGTCCCAGAAACCGCCCAGATGCCCTGGCGGGCCGACCCGCGCCTCCTCGTCTCGGCCCCTGGGGGATTTCTGGGAGGCGACCCGCGACCGTCGTCGGATGACGACACGCGCTGTTCCGACCGGGGCCACGGCTCCCGACCGCCGGGCCCTGCTGAACAAGGTCCCCGAGATCACCCTCGCGTTCTGGGTGATCAAGGTGCTCTGCACCACCGTCGGCGAGACGTTCGCCGACTTCCTCGCCGACGGCCTAGGCCTGGGGCTGACCGTGACGAGCGTCGCGACGGCGGGCCTTCTCGTCGTGGCGCTCGCGGTGCAGTTCCGGGCGAGGACCTACGTGCCCGTCGTCTACTGGCTCGCGGTCGTGCTGATCAGCGTCGTCGGGACGCTGCTCACCGACACCCTGACCGACTCGCTCGGCGTGAGCCTGTGGGTGTCGACGGCGGTCTTCGCGGTCGCGCTGACCGTCGTGTTCGTCGTGTGGCACCGCGTCGAGGGCACGCTGTCGATCCACGAGGTCACGACTCCGCGTCGCGAGTCCTTCTACTGGGCGGCGGTGCTGATGACGTTCGCGCTCGGCACGGCCGTCGGCGACCTCCTCGGCGAGCAGCTGGCTCTCGGCTACCTACCCTCGGCGCTGCTGTTCGCCGCGGCCATCGCCGTCGTCGCCCTGGCGCACCGGTTCGCCGGCGTCGGGTCGGTGCTCGCGTTCTGGGCGGCGTACGTCCTCACCCGGCCGCTCGGCGCCTCCGTCGGGGACTTCCTGTCGCAGCCGGTCGCCGACGGCGGGCTCGGCCTCGGGTCGACCGTCACGAGCGTCGTGTTCCTCGCGGCGATCGCCGCGCTCGTCGTCGTCCTCACGGTGCGACGGCCGGCGCGACCCGCGCTGCGCGTTTGACTCCCCCTGCCCCGCCGCTCGAGAAAGAAGACCCCGTGGACTGGCAGATCAACGGCCTCCCCGTGCACCCCCTCGTCGTCCACCTCGTCACCGTGGCCTTCCCCACGGCGTCGCTGCTGATCCTCGTCGGGGCGTTCTGGCCCGGCCTCCGTCGGCGGCTGGGCGTCGTCACCCCCCTCGTCGCCCTCGTCTCGCTGGTCGCTGTCCCCCTCGCGACGTCCTCCGGCGAGGCGCTGGAGGCGCGGGTCGGCCCGAGCGCACTGCTCGAGGCCCATACGCAGCTGGGCGACACCCTGCTGCCGTGGGCGATCGCGGTGTTCGTCGTCGCCGTGGCGCAGTGGGCGTGGCAGCACTGGGTGCTCACGCCGGAGGCGCGCCGCCCGCGGCCGGCCCTCCGGCGCGACGTGCGCCTGGGCGTCGGCGCCGTGCTGACGGTGCTGGTCGTCGGCACCAGCATCGGCGGGATCGTCACGACCGTCCGCATCGGCGACTCGGGCGCGAAGGCTGTCTGGTCCGACTCATCGGCCACCTGAGCGCCCCGGACCGCTCGCACAACCCTGTGATGACCGACAGCGAAGCCATCACACGAGCCGGTGACGCCCGGCTATCGATCGTCTAACGGGACACCGCTCCTAGGCCTCATGGTTGGATCGGTCTATGCCGCAGGGAAAGCCACCAGAACCGCGAACCGAGAAGCAAAACATCGGGACGATGGTCTTCGGTCTGGGGCTCGGGGCCTTTGGCGTGGCCTGGCTCATCTTTAACCCCAATTGGTCAGGCATCACGACTCGAGGCCTGCCGGTCTGGCTGGTCGGCCTATTGCTCATTGGGCCTTCGTGCGCTCTGTTCGTGATTGGACTACGGAGCTTCCTTGCCAATAAGCCTTAGTTGCGGCGATGTTCACACCTGGATGGCTCGCAGGAGTCACGCGTAGACGGCTGAGTAATGGCTTAGCCGAGGCAATCCCCTATCGGGCGTGCGGCTCCCTATGTCGCAACTCGTCGAGTATGCGGGTGAGCCTGTCGTAGCCCCGCCAGGCGCTGACCGTCGACACGATGAGCAAAGCAAGGAAGACGAGAGCGAGGACGAACCAGACCGGACCCGCTGTAGAAGCGAGCCAGAGGCTGAGCGCGATGAAGCCCGTGAACACGACAGGTGCCAGCCACCTCGATCTACGGTTCTGGTCCCGCCACTTCTCGAGCATCGGGATCCATGTCGACGAGTCGACGTCCACAGGAAGGGCGCCGGCCTTCACCGCAGCCTGCATCCGGGAAAGCTCATCAACACCGCCGGCACGACGCCGAGCACGACTGATGACCACTCCGAGAAAGGCCGTCATTGCACCCGCGTAGACGACCGTGCTGATGAGACGGGCAATCACGGGCTGTTCGGCCGGCATGACGACGACACCGATGCCCAGCCACAAGGCAGCCAGGAGGACGAAGAGCAAGGGCAGGAGCGCTCGAAGCGGCAGGGAGCGGAAACGCGCCATCGGGGGGACTCCTTCGGATTAGCTCATACCCTTCCCTAGATTGTCTCCGCGTGACCGCATTGGAGCCGGCCCATCACACGCGTACGGGCACGGATCGGCTATTGGGCATCCGCAGACCTGGCGATCACGGACCGGACCAACTCACCGATCGGAAGCTCGCGGCGCCCGTGGCCGTCGACCAGCAGCGCCTGCATCCCGGCTGCCCTGGCTCCGTCAACGTCCTTCACCGGATCGTCGCCGACGAACAGGCATGCCTCCGGCTCGACTCCGAGCTCAGAGGCGAGAACGGCGAAGGCCCTCACGTCGGGCTTTGCGAAACCGACGCGCTCAGACGTGCAAACGACATCGAACTCGACGAGGAGACCTGTACGCCGGAGCTTTGCTAGCTGCTGAGCCTCCGTCCCGTTCGTCAGCAGCCCGATGCGATGACCGGACGCGCGCAAGTTCTGAAGAAGTGGAAGCGCATCGGGGAATGCCCGCCATGACGACTCGTACGCCCGCAGATAACCGCCGAACAGCTCGTCGACATCGACCTCGCCCGCATGGACATCCACCCCGAGCGGCGGGAGGACAGAGCGCAGCCGCTCACGGCGCTGCTCCAAGAAGCTGATCTCACCCGACCGCCAACGCTCGAAGTGCAGCTCTTCGGCGGCGAACCAGCTAGCAAGCGTCGAGTCTGACGCGACCACACCGAGCGAGCCGAGGAAGTGGACCGCGGCGGATCGGGCTGAACCGTAGTGATCGAACAGCGTCCCGTCGAGGTCGAAGCCGACCGCACCCACTCGCGTCACCGCGCCAGTCTAGAAGTGGACCGGTGGCCGATCCTCAATCGGGCAGACCAAGTCTTGCGACCTAGCTGTCACCGATTCAGAGAGATGATGGGTCATGTCCTCCGATGACGGCACCCAGTCTCGCCTTCAGCAGCAGCGACGGGTCCCTCGCATCGCTGCTGCGCTTCTCGCAGCAGCTTTCGTATTCCTCGTCTTGCTCCCTCTGCTGCCCAGTCCCTACGTCTCGGGCGGCGCGCGACTTGCGTTGTTCCTCCTACCCCTCCCTCCCCTCCTGGCTTTCGGGGGCACACTCGCAGCACTCCTCGACCGAAAGATCGGCGAAACCAGCAAGGGCCTATGGGCCATCGGCTCAGCCCTCTTCGGGTTCGTCTGCGTACCGGCACTCTTCGTGCTCGTCACCCTCATAGCGGGGCCCTAAAGAATGAGCTCTCTGGCCAACGTGATCACCAGAGGACCAATTGGCCGCTGACTGATCTCCTACCGGGCACCAGTGGATTCATCCCTCCGCCGCGATACGTAGGAGCGGTAAAGAGCGATCAGGGTCAGCGGAGCGCCAATCACGACCAGCCATATAGCGCCGGAGACCGACCGAGACCAGCAAGGCCCACGCCGATCATGGTCGCTCCGAGAATGAGTCCGACAAGGATCAAGATCGTCCCGCGACGCCTCTGCTGCATGAACGGAGCCTGCCACTTGCAGAGCTCAGGTGTTGCTGCGCGCCGGCACAGAGGGGCAGCCCTCTAGGACCGTTGGCCGATCGTCTACTGCGACTCTTTGATGATGTCGCGGTGAGTGCGATCGACGATGCAGCGACAACGATCCCGCTTCGCGCCACGAAACCGATGGCGGATCGTTCCTCGATAGGGTCGAGTATGAAGTCCTTCGGATGGCGCGTATTCGGCTGGGGCATTGCACTCACCGTCGTGGTTGTCGTCGGCGGGTTCATCCTCCGAAGCTTCGGCGCCGTCGCGGCCTGACTCACGGGGACGTCATGCCGAGGAACGAGCCGCCTCCGCCGCCATGGCGCATTCCCGCGCGGGGATCCCCTAACGGGCGCGAAGCCTCAGTCTTGGTTCTCGGAATTAACAGAGGCGTCGTAGGCCTCGTACGGCAGGGCTTTGAGGTAGAACGTGACCTTTAGGAGCATGGCTCCAGCCACGGCCCCGAGCGCAGCAACGGGCCAGAAGATCCACATGCCCGTGACGACCGCAGCGAAGACCAGCATGCCCGTGCACAACCCAGCGACAGTCGCAGCGCCATACGTGATCTCACGGGGGATGGAACCCCACACTTTTCGGTCTTCCAGAATCGTCAGACTCATCGGCTCTCTCCCAAATCTCGGAGCCCAACATGGCTCGGATGCTCAGCTAAGCGCCTTTACAGCGCGCGGCGTGCGAACCGCCCCGAGCAGGATCGTCTATCGGGACAGGATCAATCGCCTGATGGACGCGTTGGCGCACAAGCGGGACCTACAGTCACCTCATGCGAACACGTACCGTGATCCTCGGAGGGCCGCTCCTCGTAGCCCTCTACGCCGGCATCATGGTCGTGTCCCTCGGCTGGTTGGAGCCCCAAGCAGCCGTCCCGGGCCTCACGAGAACTGAGATAGCGCAGGGACTCGATCACTTCGGTAGCGACCTCACCGCACTGACCTGGTCACTCGTGGTTCTAGGCCTGGTTGGGGTCGGGCTCTCAGCAGTGGCCAGCACCGTGGGGCGCCGGGCTCGGCTCCAGCTGAGCACCATCGCGACCCTGCACCTCGGCTTGCTGGTCCTGGGAGCCCCCGTCTCGTTCTTCGCCGCTTTCCCGCTCGGCATGGACATGGCTGACGCCTTCGGGGTCTCAGGTGGACTCCGCACCCCGTGGTACATGGTGTTGCTCTGGGCGAGCGGCATCAGCCTGCTTTCGCTGCTCGCCCTGCTGTTCTCCACCATAAGAACGGGACAGCCGATCACCCCATCGCAAGAGTCAGGCGCCGAGAGGCGAGCTGCAACGATCCATCACCACTAGCCGATCGGCTATCGGGACGCAGAGCGTTCCCCTCTAGGTCGGTTTCGTGAAGCAACGGTTTCTAGCGTCGCATCTCAGCCACGGCTCGAACATTGAAGTAGATGCCGATCACGATCAGTCCCACGCCTAGGAGCATGAGCACATTCGGCAGGTCACTGAAGACCTTGGCGATGAATAGGACGGCAGCCAGAAAATAGAAGATCGTGGCCACGCCCATAAGCTTTCTAAAGCGAGGAATGTTGGAAGGCACCAGCGGCTCCGTATCGATCAAGAGAAATAACCTCGCGGGCCGAAAGGTCGGCTGTGGACAAGACTCCTCGCAAGGTACTGCCCAGTGTGGCCCGCTGTCCCGAGGGTGGATCGTCTATCGGGCGCTAAACCACCCCGAAGTTCTCGATGCAAGCCCGACACAGCCACAAATCCTGGCCTCGCAAGCAACGCCAGAACAAACGACGCTGTAGAAGGGTCGAGTGATTGATCTAGCCGAGGTTCGTTCGCTCGAACTCGTCACTCCCAAGACCCTGGACGACGCGAGCCAAGTTCTGGCTAGGTGGCTTGCCGAGAAAAGCCGTGCACCGCGAGAGGCAAGCGCAGAAGGCGCCTTGGATCTGGGCTCGCGGTTTGCGTACCGGATGTGGGGCGTTAGCCGGCGGGGCCAGGCAAAGCTCCCGATGCGACTGACTTGGCGTGTGAGCGCAAGCGGAAGTGGGAGCACCGTCGCGCTACACATGCGCAGCAACGAGGGCCGGTACCTCGTCCGCACCTATCAACATCACCTCATCTACGAGCGCACCTTCGATCAGCTGGTCAGAGAGCTGCACGCCGTGTTTGAGTAGCCGATCGTCTATCGGGCGCCACCCGCACGACCACGATTTAGGGGCGCAGCAGTGTCACAATGCGGACGTGCAATCTCACGCCGCGCGCAGACGCCGACGCTTAGCTATTGCTCTTGTCGTCGCCGGCCTAGTGATGCTCCTTGCCCCGGTCCTTGCCAGCGCGATCGCGCCGAACGTTGCGTGGGTGGCGTGGCTCGCCCGCTCGCTTCCCGCCGCCCTTGTCCTGGCCGGCGGCATGGTCTGGTACCGGGCAGACAAGGTCTTCGACCGCGGGTTTGAACCAGACGAGACATCTGACGACGAGTCTCATGACGCGGACCGCTGATCGATCCCCTATTGGGCATCGTGGCTGACTAGGTCCAGTCGTCGGGCAGGCTTGTCCCAAGCCGCTTGTCGGAGTTCCGCGAATACGAGGTGCGTTTCTGCCGTTCCTGTTCCTCAAACTTTGCGTCCCACGCTGCTTGTTCTGCCCGGTTCAGACGAGCGTCCTTGATGCCTCTGTAGATGAAGCCAACAAGGAGGATGACGAAGACGCCTAGCCAGAGCACCCACGAGGCGAAGGTGGGCACGTCGAAGATGGCTCGGTAGAGGAATGTCCCCTGCACGCCCATCGCAGCCATGGTCAAACCAGCAGTACGAACCCCGCGCTGAGTCTTTCCCGGAAGAGGGTCGTACTTGTTCATGGCCACGTCCAAGTATCAGACCACTTTGTGCCCAGCTCCATGGACGATCGTCTATCGAGACGAGGGGCGACTCATCGCACCGCCTGTGCCCTATCGATTGAAGGCAGGGCGAGAAGGACCGCGAGCACGGCGTTGCCTAGCGGCACGGCAGCCAGGAGTACCCACCACCCCGATCTGCCGGTGTCGTGCAGGCGCCGAACGCTGATTGCGATCCAGGGCATGAGCGACGCGAGCGCTAGGACGGTGAAGAGGCCCAAGGCGATCTGTGCTCCGAGCGGCAGGATAGAGAGAAGGTAGCCCCACACTGGAAACGGGTTGAAGGCTTCGAGGGCTTGCTCGACCTGAGGCGGCGGTGCGGCTAGGCCTGACGGGTCCGTGAGCAACGTCAGCACACCTGCCCCGAAGGCGATGTTGGCGACGAGGCTGATGAGGAACCACCACAATGCCCAGAACCAGAACTCGGCCCGAGCTGCCTTACCTCGGAAGATGGCGTAGCCTCGCCAAAACCTGACGAAGGAAGCACCGAAGGTCGCCTGATGCCACGGCGTACCTACGGGTGGCTGGGCAGCAGAGTCCATGGGCCCTTTCTACCGACATCGACTACTGAGCGCCCTGCCCAGCGCCAGGGGTCGCGTAGCCGGATCGGCTATCGGGACGCCACTCCTATGCCTCATGGTTGGATCGGCCTATGCCCCAGGGAAGGCCACCAGCACCGCGAACCAAGAAGCAGAACATCGGGACGATGGTCTTTGCTGTTGGGCTCGGGGCTTTCGGTGCGGCGTGGCTCATTCTTAACCCTGACTGGTCGAACATCACGACTCGAGGCCTACCGGTTTGGCTGGTCGGTTTGATGATGATCGGCCCATCCTTGGTCCTGTTCGTGGTTGGGCTTCGGGGTTTTCTCAACAGAAAGTCATAGCCGCGGGATTGCTTCTTGCACGGGACTCGCGAAAGGTTGACTTGAGCCGTCGTGCCGGTAGCCGAGCCCCTGCCGGGACACCCTGGAAGCTGGTCCTATTTCTTGCGAAAGTGACCGAGTAAGAGCTTGACGCCGCCGACAATAACCATTCCCACGCCTGCGAAGGCCAGCAAGGCAATGAGCCCCCACACCGGTAGACCGCTCCGCGCAATCGTTTCCCCTAGGTCGGGAGCCCGGAACCAAATGAAGACGGCGAGACCCATCAGGAAGACTCCGAAGCACAGGAGCCCTGCTGAGTCCTCGTATTTCGTCACTTTGCCAGGCACTGTTGCACTCCGCCTCGCGTCCAATTCTCGCTTCACCAGATGCACGCTAACCGCTCTTGCAGGAGCGACTGAGACCTCTTTGCGACGAGGTCGCTGATTAGAGCTACTCCGCGCGCTGAATGGCTCGGTAGACCGTCGAGCGGGCGACGCCGAAGAGCTCCGCGATCTCGCTGGTCGTGTGCTCGCCGGTGCGGTGCAGCTGCACGAGGTGCTTCTCCTGCGAGGGAGTCAGCTTGGGTTTGCGGCCCCGGAGCTTGCCGGCTGCCTTCGCGATCGCCATGCCGTCACGGGTACGAGCACGAATCAGGTCAGCCTCGAACTCGGCGACCATGCCGAGGACGTTGAACAGGAGCCGGCCGACCGGGTCAGTGGGGTCGTAGACCGCTCCCCCGAGGTTCAGCGCGACACGCTTCTTCGTGAGCTCGTCCGCGATGTCGGTCGCGTCACGCAGCGACCGGGCGAGACGATCGAGCTTCGTCACCACCAGGACGTCGCCGGCCCGGCACGCGGCCAGCGCTTCCCGGAGGCCCGGGCGGGCTCGAGTCGTGCCAGACAGGCCGTGGTCAACATGAACGTGTTGATCGTTGACACCGAGTACTGCGAGACCGTCACGATGTGCTGCGAGATCCTGTCCCGAGGTCGAGACGCGGGCATATCCGATGAGCATCCGGCGACTGTAGCGTTCAGACCCCCGTCAGCGGGCTTTTTTGCGGGACAGGCATACGCGAATCCGCAGGCCAGGCGCCATTTGACCTCAGCCGGCCGGAACGGACGCGCAAAGGTGTCCCGATGAACGACCGGCACCCGGGCGCTCCGGGCAGCGTCACGCCCCGGCGGGCCAGCGCACCGGGACCGGGAGGCGACGCTGTGCGTGCTCCGCATCCGCGCCTCCTCGTCCGTCGACCAGGTCGAGCAGCAGGCCCGTCGCGACGCGGCCCAGCTCGTCTCCGTCGACGTCGATGGCCGGGACCCCGACGAGGCCGAGCGAGTCGACGACCATCCGCTCCGAGCTCACGACGACCCGGGAGGAGGCGGGCCGGTCGCCCAGCGCGAACATCAGCCCCAGACCGATCGCGGTCGCATACGGCACGACGGCCGTCGCCCGCGCCTCGAGCACCGCGGGCAGCACCGAGACGCCGGCCGCGAACGTGGAGGGGAACGGTCCGAGCCGCACGAGCGATGCACGCCCGTGGGCGGCACGCGTGACGGCCTCGGTGCGCTGGGCGTCCTGCCACGAGCCCTCCGGCCCGCCGACGTAGACGATGCGCTCGTGGCCGTCGTCGACGAGGCGCGTGACGAGCGATCCGAACGCCGCGGCGGTGTCGGCCACGACCGACGAGAGCCCGGCGACCTCACGGTCGACGAGCACGGTCGGCTTCGAGGAGGCGGCGGCCGCGACGACCTCGTCGGGCCCGCGGGGCGCCACCACGATGAACCCGTCGACCTGGGCCGAGAGCCGCTCGAACGCGACGAGCTCGTCGGGGTGCGCGAGCGGGTGCACGGCGACGGTCAGCTGCACGTCGTGCTCACCGGCCAGCGCCTGCGCGCCCGCGATCACGGGCGTGAAGTACGAGTTCTCGAGCGTCGGCACGACCAGGGCGATCAGCCCGCTGCGACCCCGGGCGAGCTGGCGCGCGGCGCGGTTCGCGACGAAGCCGAGCTGCTCGGCGGCGGCGAGCACACGGCCCGCGGTCTCGGGCAGCACCAGCTCGGGACGACTGAGGGCGCGGGAGGCGGTCGCCTTGGAGACCCCCGCGAGCGCGGCGACGTCGGCCAGTGTCGACATGCGCGGTGTCGACATGCGAGTCCCTCCGTCGTCGTGCCTGCAGCGAGCCTAGGGGCACGGTCCGGCCACGTTTCACATGATCGTTACACGCGGTGGTCGTGCTGCCCCCAGGGGGACCCTATGGTTGATGAGACCGGTTGCACAACCGGTTGCACCGCCTCCTCGGCTCCCCCTGTCACCGCCCCCTCGGCGACCTGGGCGTCGGCGAGGCGGCCCCGTACGAACGTCGTACCCCGACCGCCACGAAAGGCTCGTCGTGACCACTCGCAAGACCGCCCTGCTGCTGTTGCTGCCCGGGCTCGCCTTCCTGCTCGTCGGGTTCCTCGTCCCCTCGCTGGCGATGCTCGTCGCCCCTCCCGGCGTGGGCACGGGCGAGGTGCTGGGCCGCGTCGGCCAGATGCTCACCGACCCGTACGACCTGAGGATCATCGGCCGCACCGTCGGCCTCGGGCTGATCGTCACCGTCGTCTGCGTCGTGCTCGGGTTCCCGATCGCCTACCTGCTGGCCCGCTCGACGTCGCGCTGGTCGAGCGTGCTGCTCGCCCTCGCGATCTTCCCGCTGCTGCTCAGCAACGTCGTCCGCACCTTCGGGTGGCTCGTCGTGCTCGGCTCCCAGGGCGCGATCGGCCAGCTGCTCGTCGGGCTCGGCCTCGTCGACCGCGCCCCACAGCTGCTCTACACCGAGCTCGCGATCGTCCTCGGCCTCACTCAGCTGTTCCTGCCGCTCGCGATCATCTCGTGCTACTCGGCCGTCGCCCAGGTCGACGCCGGCCTCGACGACGCCGCCCGCGGCCTCGGTGCCAGCCGGTCGCGGACCTTCTGGGGCATCGTCGTCCCGCTCTCGAGCCCGGGCATCGTCGTCGCCGCGACGCTCGTCTTCGCCGGCTCGGTCACCGCGTACACGACCCCCTACCTGCTCGGCGGGTCGAGCCAGCGCATGCTCAGCACCCAGCTGTTCTCGTACTCGAGCGTCACGATCGACTGGGCCGGCGCCTCCGCCACGGCCCTGATCATGACCGTGCTCGTCTTCGTCGTCTCGGGCCTCTCGTCGCTCGTCGCCCGCAAGGGAGCCACCCAGTGACCCGGACCAGCACCGCCCCGACCAGCGCCGCCCGTCCCCGCAGGCCGGCCCGCAGCAGCAAGACCCCCGGCACCGGGCGCCCCGTCGCCGGCACCCTCGCGGTCGCGGGCTACGTCGTGATGATCGTGCCGATCCTGTTCGTCGTCGCGACGGCGTTCACGGGCGGCCGGACGCTGACGTTCCCGCCGCAGGGCTTCTCGCTGCAGTGGTTCGAGAAGGCCGTCACGTACGCGCCCTTCACCGGCGCCCTCGTCTCGAGCCTGCAGCTCGCCGTGCTCGCCACGGTCATCGCGCTGGCGGTCGGCGTGCCGGTCACCCTCGCGATCCACCGCGGGCGCCTGCCCGGCAAGGGCCTGATCGAGGGCATGTTCCTCTCGCCGCTGATCGTCCCCGAGCTCGTGGTCGGGCTCGCGCTCTACCAGCAGCTGATGATCGGCTTCGGCCTCGCGAACTTCCCCACGCTGCTGATCGGCCACACCGCGCTGATGATGCCGTACGCGGTCCGGGTGACGGGCGCCTCCCTCGCCCTCGCCGACCCGTCGCTCGAGGAGGCGGCCCGCGGACTCGGCGCCAGCCCGGTCCGCGCCTTCTTCACCGTGACGCTGCCGCTGCTGCGGCCCGGCATCTTCTCGGCCGCGCTGCTCAGCTTCGTCACCTCGTTCAACAACGTCCCCCTGTCGCTGCTGCTGCAGAGTCGCGACTTCCGCACCCTGCCGGTCACGATGCTCGACTACGTGCAGCAGAGCTACGACCCCATGGTCGCGGCGATGGCCACGCTGATCCTCGCGGCCACCGTCGTGGTCGCGATGGTCGCCGAGCGCACCGTCGGCTTCGCCAAGATCTTCGGAGGCATCAACAAGTGAGCACCACGGACCCCGCCGGCACCCGCCCCGGCACCGAGCACGCCCGCGCAGAGCACGCCGCCGCCGAGCGCCCTGGCGCCGAACGCCCCGCCGACGAGCGCCCCGCCGCCGAGCTGCGTGGCGTCAGCCAGGTCTTCGGCGACTTCACCGCCGTCGACGGCATCGACCTGTCGATCCGCCGCGGAGCCCTGACGACCCTGCTCGGCCCCTCCGGCTGCGGCAAGACGACGACGCTGCGCATGCTCGCGGGCTACTCGGCCCCGACGAACGGCACGATCCTGATCGACGGCGACGACATGACCCGCACGCCGCCCGAGAAGCGCGGGCTCGGCATGGTGTTCCAGTCGTACGCACTGTTCCCGCACCTCTCGGTCGCCGAGAACGTCGGCTACGGCCTGAAGCTGCGCCGGGTGCCCGCCGACGAGCGCGCCCGTCGCGTCGCCGAGACCCTCGACCTCGTCGGCCTCGGGCACCTCGCGGCGAGCAAGCCGAAGAAGCTCTCCGGCGGGCAGCAGCAGCGCGTCGCCCTGGCCCGGGCCATCGCGATCCGGCCGAAGCTGCTGCTGCTCGACGAGCCGCTCTCGAACCTCGACGCCCGCCTCCGGGTCCAGATGCGCGCCGAGATCCGCCGCATCCAGGGCGAGACCGGGCTCACCGTCGTCCTCGTCACGCACGACCAGGACGAGGCCCTCGAGATGAGCGACGACATGGTCCTCATGCGCGCCGGACGCATCATGCAGCAGGGCGCACCGCAGAGCGTGTTCCCTTCCCCCGCGAACCGCTTCGTCGCCGACTTCCTCGGCTACGAGAACTTCGTCTCCGCCGCCGACGGCACCTCGCTGACGGTCCGGCCCGAGCACCTGGTGGTCGAGCCGACCGCAGGAGGCGCGGGTCGGGCGGCAGCACCGGCCGCGGCCGGCCTGCACCTCCCGGGCACCGTCACCGACGTCGCGTACCGCGGCGTCGACCTGCTCGTCACGGTCGCGGCGATCGACGCCTCGGGCGCTCGCGTGCGGCTCGTGTCCGACGTGCGCGCGACGGGCACGTCGTCGCTCGCGCCCGGCGACGACGCCGTCGTGACCGCGCCGCAGTCCCGGCTCGTCGCGCTGGCCGACTGAGCCGGCCCGCACCGCCTCCACCTGGCCCCTCCGCTCCGCCCTCCCCTCGACCGCACCCGCGCCTCCTGCCCACTGCGCCTCCCGCACCCCCTCTGCCCTTCCTCGAAAGGACCACCATGACCCGCACCTCCCGCACACGTCCCCTGGCCCTCGCCGCCGGCCTCGCCGTCTCCGCCGTCGTGCTCGCCGGCTGCTCGTCGGGCGACGCGTCGTCGTCGGACGCCGAGAGCATCGTCGTCAGCACGTTCCCGTTCGGCGTCGAGGAGTTCCAGGAGGCGGTGGTCGACCCGTTCACCGAGGCCACCGGCATCGAGGTCGAGATCGAGACCGGCTCGAACGCCGACCGGCTGTCGAAGCTGCAGCTCGCCGACGGCGACCCCGGCATCGACGTCATGCTGATCAGCGACTACTACGCGGCCCTCGGCCAGGAGGACGACCTGTTCCAGCAGGTCGAGGCGGCCGACGTGCCGAACCTGGAGACCATCGCCGACTTCGCGACCGAGGACGCCTACGTCGGCCCGGCCTACAGCTACCAGCTCAACGGCACCCTCTACTCGACCGACGAGCTCGACGCGGACGAGGCCGCCGACTGGTCGCTGTACGGCGACTCCGACCTCGAGGGCCGCGTGGCCCTGCCCGACATCTCGGTGACCGCCGGCCAGCTGATGGTCTCGGGCGTCGCCTCCGAGTTCGGCGACGGCCCCTACGACATCGACGCCGCGCTCGAGCAGCTCGGCGAGTGGTCGCCGAACGTGCTGCAGTTCTACAGTTCGTCCACCGAGGTCACGAACCTGCTGACGCAGGGCGAGATCGTCGCCGCCGACGCCCTGAGCGGCTTCGCCACCGACCTCGTCGCCTCGGGTGAGCCCGTCGCCTGGACGCCGCCCGCGACCGGCAAGTACATGGCCACCAACCGCGCCATGATCCCGACGGGCGCCGAGAACGTCGACGGCGCCTCGCAGTTCATCGACTACCTGCTGTCGGCCGAGGCGCAGTCGTCGTCCGCCGAGATCGTCGGCGACCTGCCCGTGAACCCCGACGCGACCATCCCCTCGACCATCCGGGACGTCGTCGGCGACATCGCCGCCGACCCGATCGCCGCCGGCTACGCCACGCTCGACCCGACCGAGCTCGTCCCGACGCGCGCCGAGTGGGTCGACCGCTTCGCTCGCGAGGTGACGTCGCGCTGATGGGTGCCGACGCACGTGCCCTGACCTCCGATCCGCTGCCGGCCGGCTCGCTGACGGCAGGCTCGCCGACCGCCTCCTCCCCGACCGCCTCCTCGCTGCCGGGGTGGTACCTCGACCGGATGCCGAAGACCGACCTGCACTGCCACCTGATCGGCACCGTGCGGGCGTCCACCTTCGCCGAGCTCGCCCGGCGCGAGGGCCTCGCGCTGCCCGCCGAGCCCGAGCGGATCTTCGCCGACATCAACTCGCTGCCGCCCGACCCGGCGCTCTACCGCGACACGCGCATCCCCGTGCCGCAGGGGCGCAGCGAGGGCGAGCCTGACGTGTCGTACTCGCTGTTCCAGGCGTCGAACTGGGTCGTCGAGGTGCTCCGCGACGCGGACGACCTGACGCGCATCACGTACGAGGCCTTCGAGGAGGCGCACCGCAGCAGCGGGACCCGTCACCTCGAGCTGTTCTTCGACGCCGTGCCGCCGCACCTCGAGTCGCTCGGCTACGCCGGGTCCGTCGAGGCGTACGCGGAGGGCATCCGCATGGCGGAGCGCGACTTCGGCATGACGGGCCGGATGATCCAGGGCATCGACCGCAGCAAGTCGGGCGAGCACGCCCTCGCCCTCGTGCAGCAGGTGGTCGACCACCCGCACGAGTACGTCGCCGGCATCGGGCTCGACAACCTCGAGACGTCGGGCCCGCCCGAGCGCTTCGTCGACGCCTACCGGCTCGCCGGGGAGGCCGGCCTCGGCCGCACCGCGCACTCGTCCGAGCACGCGCCGACCGCGGTGAACACGATCACCTGCCTCGACCAGCTCGGCTGCGACCGCATCGACCACGGGTACTACGTGCTCGAGGACGACGACGTCGTGGCGCGGATGCGCGACGAGCAGGTCGCCTTCACGGTCGTGTCGACGACGTCGCGCCGCTCGTGGCGGCCGTGGCGGCGCGCGTCGATCGCCGCGATGCTCGATGCCGGGCTGAACGTCGTCCCGGCGTCGGACGACCCGGGCATGTTCCCCACGTCGCTCGCCCAGGAGTACCGCATCGTCTCGGAGCAGATCGGCGCGAGCGCCGACCAGGTGCGCCGCATGGCCCTCGCCGGGGTCGACGCGTCGTGGCTGCCCGCGGCCGAGAAGGCGGCGCTTCGCGAGCGGTTCGTCGCCGAGCTCGCGGCGCTCGACTCCCAGCTGGGGTCGGAGCTCGGGGTCGGTGCTCGCTGAACGTCGGCGGCCGGGGCCTCGGTAGCGTCGGGGAATGTTCCTGCTCTTCGGCACCTCCGTCCGCCAGGCCCTGCTGACCGTCGTCGTCTTCGCCTGCCGGTTCTGCGGACGCACCGTCGACCAGCAGGTCGCCCGCCGCTCGACGCGCTTCACGCTGTTCTTCGTGCCGCTGTTCACGGTGTCGAAGCGGTACCACGTCCAGTGCACGAACTGCGGCGGCGTCACCGACCTCACGCGGGAGCAGGCCGAGCACTCGCAGGAGTGGGCGGCGCGGCAGGGCTGACGGGGGCCTCCTCGCCTGCTCGCACCGCGCCTGGTCCGGTCCGCGCCCTCGTCGGGCCGCCCCTGCCTCGCGCTCCGTCGCCGTGTCAAGGGGTGCTGCGCGACGTGATCGCGGGCGAGGGGGCGGTGGTCGACTAGGGCGTCAGCGAGCCGCCGCCACCAGGCGGCCCGGACCCCGGGGCGCCGACGCGCCCACGACCGACAGGAGCCGCCATGAGCACCACCGCCCGCACCGACGACCGCCGATACGCCGCCACGCCCGTCCAGAAGGCGAGCCTCGTCGTCGGCGTCGTCTTCTTGCTCGTCGGGGTCGCCGGCTTCGTCCCGGGGCTCACCACCGACGTCGACTCGCTCCAGTTCGCCGGGCACATGTCGGGCGCGATGCTGCTCGGGGTGTTCCAGGTCTCGGTGCTGCACAACCTCGTGCACCTGCTCTTCGGCGTCGCCGGCGTCGCGCTCGCCCGCAGCGCCTCGTCCTCGCGCAGCTACCTGGTGATCGGCGGTGTGGTCTACCTCGTGCTCTGGATCTACGGCCTGTTCTTCGGCGACCACGCCGGGAGCAGCAACTTCGTGCCGCTGAACCAGGCCGACAACTGGCTGCACCTCGGCCTGGCCGTCGGCATGGTCGCGCTCGGCCTGCTGCTGGGGCGTCGCCGCACGGTGACCGGATCGACCGGTCGTGTCGGCTCGACCGGCTCGGCTCCTCGCACGCGCGGCTGAAGCGGCCGCCGCGCGAGCGTCCCCCGTGGTCGCCTCGAGGTGGGGCGGGGCCGGGACGACCGGCGTCGCGCCTCCTCGTCCGTGAGTGGGCGTGGCACCCGGGTTGGGGGCGCGGAGGGGGTGGTCGGGACCGGCTGCCTGCTCCAAGCTGGGGACACGGACGACAGGCGGGGACTCACCCACCCGCCGCGGCCGCCAGCCCCCGAGGAGACCGCGTGAGCACCATCACCGCGCACCACGAACCGAGCGCGTTCGAGACCAGCGTCGCGGACCGCAAGCGCATCGTCGCCGCCACCGTCGAGACGCTCGACGCCGTCGGCTGGGACGCGACCGACGTCTCCGCCGTGGCCCGGACCGCGGGCATGTCGCCTGCCTGCGTCGAGCGGCACTTCCCGTCGTGGGAGGGGCTCGTGCTCGCCGCCGTCGACCGGTGGAACCTCGACCGCTTCGAGCAGGTCGCCCGCGAGACGGCGGGCGCAGCGACGCTCGGCTTCGTGCGGGGACTCGTCGCGCACAGCAACGTGCACCGCGGGCTGTCGCGCTCGCTCATGACGCTCTCGATCGGCTCGGCCGACGCGGGCGACCTCTCCGGACGGTTCGTCCGCGACAGCTACCGCGACTTCCACGCGATGGTGTTCCAGGGGCTCGCGTTCGACCTCAGCCAGGGCGACGTGCCCGCAGGCACCGACGTCGCCGCGCTCTCGACGAGCGTCGTCGCGCTGTACATGGGCCTGCAGCTGCAGATGCTGCTCCAGCCCGAGCACGACGTCGTCGTCGCGTTCGACCTCGGGCTCGAGGGGCTCACCCGCGGCTGGTGACCGCCGCCCAGCGCGAGCGCGAGCGCGAGCGCAGCCGCGGCATGACGTGTCGAGGACTCAGGTGTCCGTGTCGTCGAGACGCCCGCTGCCCGGCAGCGAGCACGCGTCACGACGCCGACACCTGGATCCCCGACACGGGGAGGCGCGGACGAGCGCCGAGGGCCACGGACGTGTCAGGCTCGGTGCATGCGCATCGACGAATGGTGGTCCGAGCTCGTCCCCTCGACCCGACAGTGGCTGATCGACAACGCGGGCGACGTCGTCCCCGCCTGGGTGCTCGAGCAGATCACCGCCGTCACGGGCGAGCCGACGGCCGACGACGACTGGGCCGCCGACGTGGACGCCGAGGAGTTCTACCTCTCGGACGACGCGACCGACTGGATCGAGGCAGCCGGCAACGACGAGCTCGACGACACGGACGAGAGCGAGCTCGTCACGGACGACGAGGAGGCGGCGGGCACGTCCGCCAGCTGACTCGCGACCGCGATGGTGACCGCGTCGGCGGCCGCGTCGCTGAGAGCCGCAGGGAGCTCAGAGGGCGGGGACCTGCGCGTCGTCGTCCGCCGAGTCGAGCAGCACGCGCGGGGCGGCGCTGACGCCGAGCGCCTCGCCGAGGTGGTCCGCCGTGCGGCGGGCGAACGAGCGACGGGCCGAGGCGGCGAGGGCACGCCGCTCGGCGGCCGCCTCCCACACGCCGGGGTCGGTGACGTCGTCGACGAACAACGGTCGGCGTCGTTCCTGCTCGTTCATCGTGGCCTCCTCGGGGTCGCGTCGGGTCTGCACGATGTTCGCAGCCCGAGGCCCCGGGGAGGGAATCGAGGACGCCCCCAGTTCTGGTGATTCGTTCGACGGCCAGGCAGCTGTCCGGAGTCGAGGGACGGCGAGGCGCGGCGCGGGACGCGACCCGTCAGGGGGTCGTGCGCGCCGCCTCCTGCGCGACGACCTCGTCCAGGTCGTCGAGACGTCGGAGCCCCTGGAGAGGACGCATCATGCGCGGGTTGCCCTGCAGCGCCGGCTCGACCCGGTCGAGGAACGCCCAGTAGCCCGCCGTGAACGGACACGCGGTCGGGCCGACCCGGACGGTCGGCGAGAACGGGCACGAGCCGCAGTGGTCGCTCATCGAGTGGATGTAGCGGCCCCCGGCGGCGTAGGGCTTGGTCGCCACCACTCCCCCGTCGGCGTGCTGGGACATGCCGACGATGTTCGCCGGCATCACCCACTCGGTGCCGTCGACGAAGATGTCCGTGAACCAGTCGGTGAGCTCGGCCGGCCGGTAGCCGCGCTGCAGCGCCCAGTTGCCGAGGATCATCAGCCGCTGGATGTGGTGCGTCCAGCCGTGCTGGTGCACCGTCTCGAGGGTGCTGCGCAGGCACTCGGCCTGGACCTCGGTCGCGTCGACCTCTCGCCACCACCGGGGCAGCGGCTCGGTGGCGCCGAGGGCGTTGTTGTCGGTCGTGTACGACTCGCCCAGGTGCCAGTACAGGTGCCAGACGTAGTCGCGCCAGCCGGCGATCTGACGGACGAAGCCCTCGACGCTCGCCAGGGGCGCGCCTCCTGAGGCGTGGGCCTCGAGCACGCGCTCGATCACGTGGCGGGGGTCGAGCACGCCGAGGTTCATCGGCACGCTGAGCAGGGAGTGCGACATGGTCCAGTCGTTCGAGAGCATCGCGTCCTCGAAGGGGCCGAAGTCGCCGAGGCGGGTCTCGACGAAGTCGTCGAGGGCAGCCTCGGCCTCGGCCGGCGTGACCGCGAAGCGGCGACGGTCGTCGGCACCGACGAACACGACGCTGCCGTCGGCGACCCACGCGTCGAGGTCGGCACGCACCGCGTCGTCGATCTCGTCCTCGTCGGGCCAGACCGGGTCGGGCAAGCCGAGCGTCGTCGCGCCCTTCGGGGGCGGGTTGCGGTTCTGCTCGTCGAGGCTGAACTTGCCGCCTGCGGGCCCGTCGCCCTCGATCAGCCAGTCCTCGCGACGACGGACGGTCTCGTAGTGGTTCTCCATCAGGAGGCGCCCCTTGCGGGAGGCCGCCCAGGTCGCGAACTCCTCCTCGCTCGTCACGAACCCGCGGCTCGGCAGCACGCGGACGTCGCGGCCCTCTCGGCGGACGGCCGCGCGGAGCTGGCGGTCGGGCGGGTCGACGACCTCGAACGGGCCGAGCCCGGCAGCGTCGTCGAGCACCTCGTCGAGGGTCTCGACCTGCACGTGGGTTGCCCGGTCGCCGAGCGCGGCGACCCGGTGCCGCAGCGCCGAGAGCCAGAGGTGCGCCTTCGCGCGGTGCATCGGCCGACGGGTGAAGGCGTCGCGCGCCTCGACCACGACGGCGGGCCCGCCGTCGTCGAACTCGTCGCCGTACTGCCCGGGCAGGATCAGCCGGGCGCGGGCGCGGGCGGGGGCGCGGACGTCGGCGGCAGGCGTCTCGGACATGCTCGGAACTTACGCCCCGCCTCCGACATCGCCCCCGGCTGGCCGACGACTGACGCCGCTGCCTCGCCGAATGGTCAGGAAGTGTCGTCCAGACGACCGGCAGGGCCGAATTCGGACCACTCGTGGTTACACCGACGGCAGGAGGCGCGGTGGCAGGAGGAGAGGCAGGAGCTAGCGCTGGTGGGCGGCGCGGCCGCGCCAGAGGAGCCACACGAAGTACGGCGTCCCGATCAGCGCGGTGAGCAGCCCCGCGCCGAGCTGGGCCGGGGCGATGACCGTGCGGCCGAGGACGTCCGCGAGGCCGACGAGCGCCGCGCCGAGCACGACGGCGACGGGCAGCACGCGGGAGTGCCGGGCTCCGACGAGCGAGCGGGCGGCGTGCGGGGCGACCAGCCCGACGAACCCGACCACCCCGACGGCGGCGACCGCGGCGGCGGTCAGCAGCACCGCGAGCGACAGGAAGAGCAGGCGCGACCTCGACAGCGAGACGCCGAGCAGCCGGGGGGTGTCGTCGTCGAGGGCGACGAGGTCGAGTGCGCGGTGGCTCGTCCCCGCGGCGACGAGGCCGACGACCAGCGCGAGGGCGACCGGCACCGAGTCGGCGAACGAGCGGCCGTAGGTGGACCCCGACAGCCAGGTCAGGGCCTTCGCGCCGTTGAACGGGTCGGTCAGGACGATCAGCAGGCTGATGGCCGCGGCGGTCGCGGCGGCCACCCCGACGCCGATCAGCACGAGCCGGTCCTGCGGGAACCCGCCGCGTGCGGCCAGGCCGAAGACGACCACCGCCGCGACGACGGCCCCGGCGAACGCGGCCCCGGCGACGCCCCAGCCCGAGATCGCGGGCACGCTCGTGACCGCGACGACGGCGCCGAGCCCGGCTCCCCCGGAGACGCCGAGGATGCTCGGCTCCGCCAGCGGGTTCCGCGTCACCGACTGCACGAGCCCCCCGGCGAGGGCGAGCGCAGCCCCGGCCAGCAGGGCGGCGACGACCCGCGGCACCCGGGTGTCCAGCACGTAGCTGACGACCGGACCGGCCCGCCCGGTCGCCCAGTTGGCGACGTCGCCGAGCAGCAGCACGGCGTCGCCGAGCAGCACCCCGGCGACGGCCACGCCGACCAGCACGACCACGAGCGCGGCGAGCACGAGCACGAAGCGGCGCCGCGAGACCACCCGGTGCTGCTCGGTCGGGGTCGACCCTCCGTGGTCCGCCGCCCGGAAGGCCAGCACGACGAGCACGAGCGCGCCGACGATCGACGTGACGATGCCGGTCGGCACCTGGACCGACGCCTCCGCGCCCACCACGGCGCGCAGCAGCACGTCCGACGCGAGCACCACGACGGCGCCCGCGAGCCCGGCCAGCGACACGAAGACCCAGGTGCGGCGGACGCTCGGCACGAGCCGACGCAGCGGCCGCACGAACGCGGGGGCGCAGAGCCCGACGAAGCCGATCGGCCCGGCGACGGTGACCGCCCCGGCCGAGAGCAGCACCGACGCGACGACGGTGACGACGCGGGTGGTGCGCACGTCGACCCCGACGCTGCGGGCCGCGTCGTCTCCGAGGCCGAGCGCGTCCAGCCGACGCGTCATGAGCAGCACGACGACGAGGCCGACCAGCACGACCGGGGCCACCTGGGCGACCGACGAGAAGCCGTTCTGCCCGACGCTGCCCTGCCCCCACTGGTAGAGCCCCGCGGTCTCGCGCGGGAACAACAGCAGCAGCGAGCTCGTCACGCTGGCGAGCCCCAGCGCGAGGGCGCTGCCCGCGAGCACGAGCCGCACCGACCCCGAGCCGAGGCCCGAGAGGGCGAGGACGACGCCCGCGGCGAGCAGCCCGCCGACGAACGCGATGCCCGAGGAGGCGACCAGCGGCAGCGAGAGACCGGTCACCGACGCGACGGCGAGGGCCGCGTACGCGCCGGCGTTCACCGCGAGGGTGTCCGGCGACGCCAGGACGTTGCGGCTGACGGTCTGCAACGCCGCACCCGCGGCGCCGAGGGCCACGCCGACGAGGATCGCCGCCGCCATCCGCGGCAGGCGCGACGCCACGACGACGGAGGCGTCGCCCGCGGTCGCGGAGCCCGTCAGGGCCCGCCAGACCTCGCGTGGCCCGACCGCCGCGGTGCCCTGCGTGACGTCGACGAGGGCGAGGAGCACGACGACCGCCGCCAGCACGACGACGACGGCCACGGCGCCGAGACCGGCACGGGGCGGGGTCGTGAGCCGTACCTCCTGCCGGTCTGCGCCGACGGCGGGCCCGTCGGCGACGGGAGCCCCGTCGGCGACGGGCGGCGCGTCGGCGACGGGCGCCGGCTCCGTGACGGTCACCGGGTCAGGCCGTCAGCGTCTCGACGAGCGCGTCGACGTAGGCCGTCATCGAGGCAGGTCCGCCGAAGACCCAGACGCCGTCGGGCAGGCGGTGCACGTCGCCCGACTGCACGAACGGCAGCGACTGCCAGACGGCGTTCGACGAGAGCGTGTCGGCGAACGGGTCGCCGTCCACGGCGTTCGAGAAGTACAGGAACTGCGTGTCGGGGGGCAGCTGCGTCAGCCCCTCGACGTCGGTCGAGGCGAGGCCGTAGGCCGGGTCGCCCTCGAGCGTCCAGGCGTTCACCATGCCGAGCGACGTCGTGACCTCGCTGATGAGCGAACCCGGGGCGTAGGGCCGGATGCTCACCTGGCCAGCGTCGACGTAGCCGTCCACGAAGGCGAACTCCGTGCCGGCCAGACCGGCGTGGGCCAGCGCCTCCTCGCCGTCGAGCACCGCCTTCGTGTAGGCGTCGAGCACCTGGTCGGCCCGCTCGCCGGTGCCCGTCGCCGTGGCGATCATCCCGAAGTTCGTCTCCATCTGGCCGATCTGGTCGGAGGCGTCGGCCGAGACCACCTGCAGCACCGGCGCGATGTCGCGCAGCTGCTCGACGGCGTCCGCGGGCAGGTCGGTGGTCGCGACGATCAGGTCGGGAGCCAGGGAGGCGACGGTCTCGACGCTGGGCTCGCCGCGGGTCCCGATGTCGGTCGGGTCCCCCGTGAGCGGCACGGCCGACGACCACGCCTCGTAGCCCTCGACGTCGGCGACGCCCACGGGCTCGACGCCGAGCGAGACGAGGTCGCCGACGACGTTCCACTCGGTGCCGACGACCTTCGTCGCCGGACCGTCGAGGGTGATCTCGGTGCCCGTGCCGTCGGTGAGCGTGATCTGCTCGCCCGAGCCCGAGCCGGTGGTCGAGCCGCCGGCCACCTCCTCGGTGGTGCCGCAGCCGGCCAGCGCGAGGGCGGCCGAGGCGGCGAGGGCGGTGACGGCGAGGACGCGTCGTCTGCTGGTCATGGGTGGAGCCTCTCGGTTCTGGTGTGGTGACGGGCGACCGCACGGGTGCGGAGCCGGCCGGTGGAGGGATCGGTGTCGACCTCGATGTCGATGCCCCAGACCTCGGAGAGGAGGTCGGGGGTCAGCACGTCGGCGGGCGTGCCCGTGGCTCGGACGCGGCCCTCGTGCAGCAGGACGACCGTGTCGGCGAGCGCCGCGGCCTGGTCGAGGTCGTGCAGCACGACGCCGACGGCGATCTGCGACTCGTCGGCGAGGTCGCGCACCAGGTCGAGCAGCTCGACCTGGTAGCGCAGGTCGAGGTAGGTGGTGGGCTCGTCGAGCAGCAGCACCCCGGTCTGCTGCGCGAGGCAGCTGGCGAGCCAGACCCGCTGCAGCTGCCCGCCGGAGAGCTGGTCGACACCGCGCTCGGCCAGGTCGGCCACGCCGGTGAGCTGCAGGGCGCGGTCGACGGCCGCCGCGCCTCCCGGGTCGGCCCTGCCCCAGCGCCCGCGGTGCGGGTAGCGGCCGAACTGGACGACGTCGCGCACGCTGAGGCCGCTCGGCACCGGGCGTCCCTGCGTGAGGAGGGCGACGTGCCGGGCGAAGTCGCGGACCGAGAGGGCCAGGCCGTCGGTCGGCGCCGCAGACGCCTCGGCCTGCTGGAGAGGCTGCTGCTCGAGCGACAGCGTCCCCGCCCGCGCCCGCTGCAGCCGGGCGGCGGTGCGGAGCAGCGTCGACTTGCCGCTGCCGTTGGGTCCGACGAGGGCCGTCACGCGACCGGGACGCAGCTCGAGCCGAGCGTCGTGCACCACGTCGGAGGCGCCGTACGAGACCGAGACGCCGTCGGCCACGAGGGCGGTCGCCTCGGGTCGCGCGTCGGCGGCCGGGAGCGCGTGCGCCGTCGCGTCGGCGGACAGGGCCGAGGAGGCGGGCGGCACGAGGGCCGTGTCGGGCGGGGTCACGAGGACTGAGGTTAGCCTAACCTTAGCGACCCCCCGCAACCCGGTGCCTCGACGCCGAGACAGCCGGTCGTCAGCCGGGGTCGGCCTGCAGCGCGACCACCATGCTGCGCAGCAGGCGGCGCGCCTCGGGCCGGTCGGCCTCGCTCATCCCCGAGAGCATCCGCAGCTCGACGCCGCGCACCGCCGCGGTCGCCGCCGCGAGGCGCCGTCGCCCCGCGGGCGTCAGGCGGGCCGGCAGCGCCTTGCCGACCGGCGCCTCCGCAGGCCGGGTCACCGACCCGTCGCGCTCGAGCGCCTGGAGCAGGACGTTCATCGACTGCCGGGTCACGAAGGCCCCGCGGGCGAGCTCGGAGTTCGACAGCCCCGGCCGCTGCGCGAGCAGCTCGAGGCACGAGTAGTGCGTGACCGTCATGCCGAGCGGCCGGAGCACCTCCTCCATCGCCGCCCGCAGAGCGCTCGACGCCTCCTTGAGCAGGTAGCCCAGCGACGTCTCGAGGTCGATCCCTTGACTCATGTCAGCATTCTGACATAGGTTGATCCGTGTCAGAAGACTGACACACAAGGCCGCGTCGCCTCACCACGCCGTCACCTCACCCCGATCAGCTCAGGAGCACCCATGCCCGTCACCGGCCCCGACTTCGTCTCCCTCCAGGTCCGCGACCTCGACGCCTCCCAGGCGTTCTACGAGACCCACCTCGGCCTCGTCCGCTCGCCCGCCGGCCCGCCGCACGCCGTCGTCTTCACGACGACGTCGATCGCCTTCGCACTGCGGGGCCTCCTGCCCGACACCGACCTCGACTCGGTCGCCCAGCCGGGCCTCGGCGTCGCGCTCTGGCTGCACGCGACCGACGTGCAGGCGATCCACGACGCCCTCGTCGAGGCCGGCGTGACCGTCGTCGCCGAGCCGATCGACGGCCCCTTCGGCCGCACCTTCACGTTCGCCGACCCCGACGGCTACCACGTGACCCTGCACGACCGCGCCTGACGCGCCTCCCCCGGCCCGCGCCTGCCGTCGCGGCAGGCCGAGCTGAGGAGGCGCGCCCCTCGACGTGCAGAGCGTGCACCTCGCGCACGTTCGAGGTGATCTCCCGGCCTGCGCCGACAGACTCTCGCGCATGGACACGGACACCCTGCTCAACATCGGCCTCGTGGTTCTCTTCGTGCTGATCGGCGGGGTGTTCGCGGGCACCGAGATGGCGATCGTCACCCTGCGCGACAGCCAGGTCAGGGCGATCGAGGCCAGCGGCGACCGGGGCAGGAAGATCGGGCAGCTCGTCCGCAACCCGAACACGTTCCTCTCCGCCGTGCAGATCGGAGTCACGCTCGCCGGCTTCTTCTCGTCGGCCTACGGCGCCTCGACGATCGCGCCCGACCTCGTGCCGGGGCTGATGGCGCTCGGCCTCGCCGAGAGCACGGCGTCGACCGTCGCGCTGATCGGCATGACGCTCGTGGTCGCCTACCTCTCCCTCGTGTTCGGCGAGCTGGTGCCGAAGCGCCTGGCGATGCAGAAGTCCGTCGCGTTCACGAAGGCGCTCGCGCCGCCGCTCAACGCCCTCGCCCGGCTGATGCGACCGGTCATCTGGCTGCTGTCGGTGTCCACCAACGCCGTGGGGCGCCTCCTCGGGCTCGATCCCGACCAGAAGGAGGACGAGGTCTCGGCCGACGAGGTCCGCGACATCATCTCGAACACGAGCGAGATCGACCGCGACAGCCGCAGCATCCTCGCCGACGTGCTCGACGCCGACGACCGCCGCGTCGCCGAGGTGATGAGGCCGCGGCCGGACGTGTCGTTCCTCGGCGGCGACTCGTCCGTCAGCGACGGCTACCGCGCCGTGCTGGCCCTGCCGCACTCGCGCTACCCCGTGGTCGGCGTCAGCCGTGACGACGTGCTCGGCTTCGTGCACGTCCGCGACCTGATGGCGTCGGTGCCCGCGGCGGGCGGCGACCAGGCGACGACCGTCGCCGACATCACCCGGCCGATCCTCGCCCTGCCCGGCACTACCAAGGTTCTGGCGGCGCTCAGCACCATGCGCGACGACGGCCACCAGATCGCGGTGGTCATCGACGAGTACGGCGGGACCGACGGCATCGTCACGCTGGAGGACCTGCTCGAGGAGCTCGTCGGCGAGATCTACGACGAGTACGACACCGGCGACCGCGGCGGGGGCGCACTGGAGGCGGGTGAGAGCCGCGAGGTCGAGGGCGGCATGATCGTCGAGGAGCTCGAGGAGGAGACCGGCGTCGCGCTGCCCGACGGCCCGTACGAGACGGTCGGGGGCTGGGTCTTCGACGCGCTCGGACGACTGGCGGTCGTCGGCGACACCCTCGCCGTCGACGGCGCCACCCTGGAGGTGGTCCGCATGGAGGGCTACCGGATCGCGACGGTGCGCGTGACGCCCTTGGAGCACCACGCCGAGCCACCCGCAGAGGACCGCCCCCTCGCCGAGAGCTGAAGATAGCTCGGCATCGAGCGATTGGCAACCCCCTCGTCCTGGCGCGCCCGACGCCCCTAATGTCGACGCAACGCACCGACGCGGGGTGGTCGACCCGAACCTCCGCCCCGTCGACGTCGATGCGCACATCCCGGTCGCCTGAACCCGGCCGGGGCGCCTCGAGCACCCTCCCCTGGTCTCCCCGTTCCGGAGGAGGGTGCTCGTCCAGGCCTCTCGCCGCGCGCACGCCGCGTCCATGCCGCGTCCATGCTGCGCGCACGTCGTTCGCACACCCTGCGTGGGCACTCCGGGTGCTTCGTCCTCGAGGGATGTCCGTTCTGCGAACTCTCTCAGCCATCTAGTTAGAGCGACTAGCGAGTCTGTGTAACCATTCGTGTGTACCGATTCACGGCGGTACGACCGACACGAACGACATGCACCTCGAGGTCAGCGCAGGGCTGGCAGGAACGAGCAGGACATGACCACCACGCACCACTCCCCCTTCTCCGAGATCCGCGACGCCGACCGTCAGCTGACGCTCTTCGTCGTCGCCACCTCGGCCCTCGCGGCCTGCGGCACGCTGATCGCGGGCATGCTCTTCGCGATGGGCGCCGGCGCATGAGCGCCTCGACCCCCGCGGCCGTGACCGACGCCGGCCACCACCTCCTGGCCGAGACCCAGCCGCTCGACCTGGCCGAGCTCTTCGACTCGGAGGTGCTCCGATGAGCGTCGACCTCCGTCGCCTCACGCACGAGGGCCTCGTCGCCGCCGTCAGCGGTCGCGTGGGCGGTGCCGTGCGCCCCACGGCGACCGAGCTCGACAGCTTCTACGTCCGGGAGCGCTCCGTCCCCGCGGCCCGCATCGAGACCTACCCGCGTCGCCGCCGGGTCCGCGACGTCGTGACCTCGATGGCCGAGTCGGTCGAGACCGGCGCCCGCTCTCTCGACGCCGTGCGGCCGCTCGAGGTGAGCTACGCGAGCTTCTTCGTCGACCCCGAGGCCGTGTCGGCCCGCGACGACCGCGAGATGGCGGTCGCCTCGTGACCTTCGCCGACCGCATCCTCGGCTCCGCCCCCGACGACCACGTCGCCTACTTCGACACCTCGATCGACGACGACGACCTCGACTGACCGTCCGCGCCCGACCCGGACCACCGGCACCCGCCGCCGCACCCCGACGACCTGACCACTCAGAGGACACCACCCCCATGCCGCAGAAGATCCAGGCAGCCCGCCTGCACGCCGCCCTCGAGGCCTGGCGCATCACCGAGCAGCGACTCGACCGCCGAGGATCCGCGGGTGCGCTGCCACGGACCGAGCGTGACGCGCTGGCCCTCGTGCTCGCGGCCGAGCAGACCGACGAGCCGATGACGCCCAGCACGCTGGCCGCGACCCTGGGCTTCTCCACGCCCGCGGTCTCGAACCTGCTGCACCGTCTCCAGGACGCCGAGCTGATCACCTGCACCCCCGACCCTGCTGACGGCCGTCGCAAGATCGTGACGACCACCGAGACCGGGCGCGACGCCTGCGACACGGTGACGAGCGCTCCGCACGTTCGGAAGTTCCTGATGGGCGTGCCGACGGAACAGGCGGAGGCGGTCAGCGCGTTCCTGGACGAGCTCAGCTCGGTCATCGCCCAGCAGCAGACCACGGCTCCCGTCCCGGCTCGTTGAGCCTGCTGACCGGTCAGGGGCCCTCGGCGGCCGTCTGACCGTCGCGTCGTTCCCCGTGCCCGCCGGGTAGCCTCGGGGTCATGGACGACCGGGACGACGACGCGACCGTGGACGACCGGGACGCACCGCGCCTCCTCGCTGGCCGCTATCTCCTCGGCGACGTCCTCGGGCGCGGCGGCATGTCGACGGTGCACCGTGCCGACGACCGGCTGCTCGGGCGGACCATCGCCGTCAAGCTGCTCAGCGCCCAGGGCTCCGACCCGGCCGACGCCCAGCGGGCCCAGAACGAGGTGGCCGTGCTCGCCTCGCTGAGCCACCACGCGCTCGTCACCCTGTACGACGCCGACGTCGCACCGACGAGCGGCCCGGGCTGGCTCGCCATGGAGCTCGTCGACGGCCCGTCCCTCTCGTCGCGTCTGGCCGAGGGCCCGCTCGACACGACCGACGCGGCGCAGCTGCTCGTCGACCTCGCGGGCGCGCTGCACGTCGTGCAGACGGCCGGCATCGTGCACCGCGACGTCAAGCCGAGCAACGTGCTGCTCGCCCCCTCCCCCGTACCCGGTCGCCGCTGGTCGCCCAAGCTCGCCGACTTCGGCATCGCCTCCCTCGTCGACTCGACGCGCGTGACCGCGACCGGCGCCGTGCTGGGCACGGCCGCGTACCTCAGCCCCGAGCAGGCCCTGGGCACGCGGGTCGGGCCGGCCTCCGACATCTATTCCCTCGGCCTCGTGGTGCTCGAGGCGCTGACCGGGGAGCGGGCGTTCCCCGGCTCGATGATGGAGTCGCTCACCGGGCGCCTGCACCGTGACCCCGTCGTCCCCGACGCACTCGGCCCGGAGTGGGCCTCGCTGCTGCGTGCCATGACCGCGCGTGAGGCCGAGGGCCGGCCGACGGCCCTCGAGGTGCACGCCAGGGCGGAGGCGCTGGTCGCCGGAGGCGGACGCGCCGACGACGCCCGCACCGGCGCCGCCACGGCGCTGATGCCCAGTGCGGACGGGGACGCCCCGACGAGGCGCCTGCCGGCCGGTGCGGCTGCCGGGCTCGGAGCCGCGGGCCTCGGGGCCGGTGCGGCGGGCGCCCTCGCAGGGTCGGCCGCCGCGGACGCCGCCAACGAGCGGTTCGGCGCCGTGGACGGCGGCACGGGACGCGTCTCGGGGTCCGGTGCCGGTGGCGCCGCTGGTGTCGGCTCGGGAACGGGCTCCGACGGCCCCGCAGCCGTGCCCGGACGACGCAGCCGTCGCGGCGCGGTGATCGCCGGCCTCGTCGCGCTCGCCCTCGGCGCCGCCGCCCTGATCGGCTTCGCCGTCACCCGGGGCGACGACGAGCCCGTCGCGCCGGCGACCAGCGACACCCCCGCTCCGGCGGAGACGACTCCGGCGGAGACGACTCCGGCGGAGACCGAGCCTGCCGACACGCCCTCGCCCTCCACCGAGGACGAGGAGCCGGCACCCGAGCCCTCGACGTCCGAGCCGACCGACGAGACGACCTCGCAGGCCCCGGCGCCCGAGCCGAGCACCCCGGTCGAGGAGCCGGCGCCCAGTCAGCCTGCGGCGCCGGGCGGGAACGGGAACAGCGGACCTGGGGTGGGGAACGGGAACGGGAACGGCAACGGCAACGGCAACGGGACGGGCGCGGGCGCGGGCGTCAGCACCGGCAGCGGCAAGGGCGTCGGCGGCACGGGGGTCGACCTCGGCAGCGTCGGAGGGCCCGCGCCCCGCTGACGAGCGGCCGCAGGGCGAGCGGGCCGCGGAGCGATCGGGCCGTGGGCCGAACGGGCCGTTGACCGCTGGCCGCTGGCCGCCGAGCGAAGCGCCCCGGACTGGGTGGGTGCGCCGGCGGCCCGTCAGGTCCATGCTGGGCGCGCCCGGGCCTGACCCGGCCCCACAGGAGGGAGCCCCGTGACGTACCCCGATCCGCACCGTGCCTCCTCCGCCCGGTCCGTCGGCGACCGGGAGCGGCGAGTGACCCTCCTCGTGATCGTCGGCTCCTCCGTCGCCGCGGGCGTCACGGCAGCCGCGGGCGTCCTCACGGCGCTCGGCCTCCTCTAGACGGCGGACTCGTCGGGGTACATCCTCACGGGACCTCGTGCGGTGCACGGCGCACGATGGTCGTTCCGTCGACGTCGCCCCGGGAGACCCGTGCCCCAGTTCTCGTTCCTCCGCCCGCGGCGGCCCGTCGGGGTGCGCCTGTCCGCCTTGCGGGGCGACGGGCTCGTGCTCGTGCCCGCCTCCGGCACCGGCTGGTCCGACGAGCAGGCGGCACTCGACGTCCTCGTCACGAACGTGGCGGTGAACGACGCCGAGCTGCTGCCCGACGGGCTCTTCGCGGCTCTCCCCGGTCGCCGGGGCCACGGGGCGGACTTCGCCGCGGCGGCCGCCCTGGCCGGCGCCGTCGCCGTGCTGACCGACGACGCGGGGGTCGAGCGCGCCTCCGCCGCCGGCCTCCCCTCGCTCGTCGTGGCCGACCCCCGACGGCACCTCGGCCGGCTGTCCGCGAGGGTGAGCGGGACCGAGTCGCGGCGGCCGCGCCTCCTCGGGGTCACGGGCACGAACGGCAAGACCACGACGGTGCACGTGCTCCACGCGGTGCTCCGGCAGCTGGGCGTCCCCGCCGGCCTGAGCTCCACCGCCGAGCGACGCAGCCTGGACGCGGCCGTCGCGAGCCGCCTGACCTCGCCCGAGGCGACGGAGCTGCACGCCCTCCTCGCGCGCATGGCCGAGGACGGCGTCCACACCGCCGCGCTCGAGGTGAGCGCCCAGGCGCTCAGCCGGCACCGGGTCGACGGGCTCCGCTTCGACGTCGTCGGCTTCACCAACCTCAGCCACGACCACCGCGACGACTACCCCACGTCCGCGAGCTACCTCGAGGCGAAGCTCGCCCTCTTCGACCAGCACCGTGCCGAGCGCGGGGTCGTGCTGCTCGACTCCCCGGCGGGCCGCGAGATCGCGGCGCGTTCCGGCGTCCCCGTGACCACCGTCGCGACCGGCGACGGGGTCGACCAGGGAGAGGGGGCGGGCGAGGCCCCCGCGGACTGGAGGCTGCAGGTCACCGCCTCCAGCGCCACCTCGACGAGCTTCCGCCTCGAGCGGCGGGACGGCCGCGTGCTCCGGTCGTCGGTGCCGCTGATCGGACGGCACATGGCCGCCGACGCCGCGCTCGCCCTCGTCATGCTGGTCGAGGCCGGCCACGCCGTCGACGAGCTCCAGGAGGCTGTGGAACGGGGCATCGAGGTGACGGTGCCCGGCCGCACCCTGGACCTCTCCGGTGTCGACGGGCCCCGGGTCTACACGGACTTCTCGCACACCCCCGACTCCGTCGCGAAGACCCTGGAGGCCCTGCGGACCGTGACGGACGGGCGCCTGGTCGTCGTGATCGGCGCCGACGGCGACCGGGACCCGTCCAAGCGCGAGCCGATGGGCCGGGCAGCGGCCGATGCTGCGGACCTCGTCGTCGTGACCGACCACCACCCCCGCACCGAGGACCCCGCGTCGATCCGGCACGCGCTCGTGGCCGGCGCGAGGACGGCCGCCGACGAGCGACGCCGGTGCCGGCAGCGGGTCGCGGCGGTCGTCGAGCTCGCCGACCCGGCGGACGCCATCCGGCACGCGGTGAGCGGCATGGGCCCCGGCGACACCGTCCTCTGGGTCGGGCCGGGCGACACGGACTACCGGGTCGTGGGCACCGAGGACGTGCCGTACTCGCCCCGCCAGGACGCCCGTGCCGCCCTGCGCGAGGCCGGCTGGCGGGCCTGACCCGTCCAGGCCCGACGCTGGTCCGGGCCGTGGGGGCCCACGAACTGGGGTGTCCTCACTTCTGTGGACATCGATAGCGTTGCATCGACCGGTGGGGGATCAGTCGTCACCGTCGTGCGGCGCCGCTGGGAATCGGCTCGTCACGACCGCGCCGGTCGCGACCGTGACCGACCGACCCGACCGAAAGACCGATCACATGGCCTCCTCGTCCCACCGCGCCCACGCGCGCCTCCGCACCACCCCCCTCGCCGTCGTCACCGGCCTCGTCGCCGCCGTGCTGATGGCCCTGACGATGTCGGGGACGCTCTCCGCGTTCACGGCGAGCATCGCGAACGCGAACAACACCGCCACCACGGGCACGCTCCTCATGCGGGAGGTCGGCACTCCCGGCGCCACCTGCTACAGCAACGGTGCCGAGTCGGCGTCCGTCTCGAGCAACGGCAACACCGCGACCTGCACGTCGAACAACAAGTTCGGCGCCGGCGGGACCCTCAAGCCGGGCACCACCCGCAACGTTCCCGTCACGATCTCCAACGTCGGCACGATGGACGCAGGCACCTTCACCCTCGCGAACACCGGCGCCTGCGTCCCGGGCAAGACCGGAGACACGAGCGGCACGGCCACCGACATCTGCAGCAAGATCACGCTCGTGCTGACCCAGGGCGGCACGTCCGTCTACTCGGGCACCCTGGCCGACCTCGGGGCGCGCACCACCCCCATCAGCCTCACCGCCGTCCCGGCCGGCCAGAAGGCCGACATGGTCTTCTCCGTGACCCTCGACGGCGCCGTCGGCAACGACTACCAGGGCCTGACGGCCACGGTGCCCCTCAAGTGGACCTTCACGGCCTGACCCGGTCGACGACCGCGTCCGGGCCGACCACGGCCGCGACGCCGTCGTCGGCCCGGCGACCGGCCCGCAGACGTGACCTGCTGCTCGCCGCCGGCGTCGCCCTGGCCCTCGGCCTGCTCGTCGCGCTGGCCCTGCTGCACCTGGCCGGCGCCCGCACCTTCGTCGTGCGCACTGCCTCGATGGGCACGGCCGCGCCCGTCGGCACGCTCGTGGTGACGACGCCCGTCACGGTCGACGAGCTCCGGGCGGGTGACGTCGTCACGTTCACCCCTCCCGGTCGCACCGGCACGACGTTCACCCACCGGGTCGTCGACATCGGCACGACGGGCATCGCGACCCGCGGCGACGCGAGCCAGGCCGACGACCCGTGGCGTCTGACCGACGCCGACCTCGTGGGCCGCGCCTCGGTGCTGCTGCCCGGCGTCGGCTGGCTCGCCCGGGCGCTGCCGTGGCTCGTGGTCGGAGGCGTCGCCCTCTGGGCGATCACCCTGCTCGTGCCCTCGCGGACGCACCGCTCCGCCCTGCGGGTCGTCGGGTCGACCGTCGTGGTGGCGGCGGTCTCGGCCGTCCTCCGCCCTTTCACGGCCGCGACGGTGCTCTGGACCACCGCCTCCGACGACGGACTCGGCGGCACCGCGACCGTCGCCTCGACGGGCATGCTGCCGTCGCGACTCGCGACCGAGCACGGCTCGGCGGTCGTGCTCGCGTCGGGCGAGCTGGGCACCCTCGACCTGCCTCCGCTCTCGCCCGACGCCCCCGCCGGCAGCGGGGTCCTCGTCTCGATCGCTCCGCACCTGCCGCCCCTCGGCTGGCTCGTGTTCGGACTCGTCTGCTGCCTCCCGCTGCTCTGGTGCCTCCTCGTCGGGCTCGCCCCGCAGAACGTCGGCCGACGATCGGCCGCCTCGTGAGGGGCCGGGTCGTGCGAGGTCCGGTCACGGGCCGGCGCCTCCTCGTCGTCGTCCTGCTGCTCGCCGCACTCGTGGCCGGGCTCTGGACCGCCGACCCCACGTCCGGGGCCTTCACTGCCTCGGTGCGCGACACCGGGAACACCGCGACGACGGCCGCGTCGTTCGCGCGCACCACGAACGCCCTGCCGTACCGCTCGAGCTTCGCGGGCGGCGCCTCGGACTGGACGACCTACGGCGGCTGCTGGCAGACGATGACGCCGAACGACTTCGGCATGTACTACGAGACCTGCGGGAACGACCAGGCCGGGGCCGCGCCCAAGGCCGTCACCGGCAGCCCCGACTGGACGAACTACACGGTGCAGGCCGACGTCAAGCTCGACAGCGGCAAGCAAGTCGGCCTGTTGGCACGGGTGAGCTCGCCGTCGCCCGGCCTCGACGAGCACAACGGGTACTGGGCCTACGTCAGCTCGACCGGCAAGCTCGAGCTCGGACGCATGACGAAGGGGTCGTACGAGTTCCTCCGCACGGTCGACGTGCCGGGCGGCATCGCGTACAACACCTGGTACCACCTCGTCGTGCAGGTGCGCGGGTGCAACGTCACGGTCTCGCAGAGCACCGTCGGGGCGACCGGCCCCGGCGCCGTCACCGCGTTCCGCCACTTCGACTCGGGCTGCGGCACGGTGCACCAGAAGGGCATGGTGGGGCTCCGCACGTTCGAGGCGACGGGGGCCTGGCGCTTCGTGACGGTGACGGAGGGATCGCTCGCCGTCTCCCCTCCCCCCGCCACGTGGAACACCCCGTGGAAGACCGGTGCCGCACCCTCCTTCACGACCTACGGAGGCAGCTGGACCGCTGACGCGACCACGGAGACCTACTCGAACAGGCAGTCCGGCAAGGGCGACAAGGCGGTCGAGACCTCTCAGACCTGGGGGGACCTCTCGCTGACCGGCGAGGTGCGGTTCGACGCCCCGTCGGCCACCTTCCTGGACGCGGGCTTCAACGTCCGCGTACGGAACCCGGGCACGGGCACCGACCAGCTCGACGGCTACTACGGCGGCATCTCGAGCACCTCGCTCATCGTGGGCAAGCACCTCGGAGGTACCTGGCGGGAGTTCGCCCGCACCCCCCTCGCCGCCACGGTGCCGCAGGGCCAGTGGCAGCACCTCACCGTCGAGATGGTCGGCTGCACGATCACGGCGACGGCCCAGGCGTCGTCCGGCGGTCCTCAGACCACCGTGTCGCACACCGACACGGGCTGCGACACGACCGCAGGCAACGTGGGTGTCCGCACACTCGCGATCCCCGCGTCGTTCCGCAGCATGGCGGTCACGCCGCGCTAGGCGAGTACGCTCCCGGCCCGCAGCGGGTGCCGGGGGACGCCGCGTCACCCGGCACCTGACCATCGCCTCTGCACGTGGACCCGGCCGGCCCGCGCCTCCTACCGTTCACGTCGGCGGGCACGGCCTCGGACGAGGCCGCCCACCAGGGCCGGCCCTTCCGGGGTCGGACCCACCGGGGCTCGCCCGCCCCACGACATCACGACAAGAGGAGAACACCATGGCACAGGCCATCGAGACGATCGACGTCGAGGTCCCCGTCCGCACCGCGTACGACCAGTGGACCCAGTTCGAGGAGTTCCCGAAGTTCCTCGACGAGGTCGAGTCGATCACGCAGACCACCCCCACCCTCACGGTGTGGAAGGTCAAGGTCGGACCGGTCGAGAAGACCTTCGAGGCGGAGATCACCGAGCAGCACCCCGACGAGCGCGTCGCCTGGACCAGCACCGGCGGCGAGGTCGACCACGCCGGCGTCGTGACCTTCCACAAGCTGAGCGACACCGAGACGCGCGTCACCGTGCAGATCGACTGGTCCACCGAGGGCGTCCTCGAGAAGCTCGGCGCGGCCATCGGCTCCGACGGCCGGGCCATCAAGAAGGACCTCGCCAACTTCAAGCAGTACATCGAGTCGAAGGGCCAGGCCGACGGGTCCTGGCGCGGCGACGTGCAGGCGTAGTCCACACGTCCGGGCCTCGGCCCCGCACGGCGACGGCCCCGTTCCTCCTCACCGGAGGGGCGGGGCCGTCGCCGTCCATGGCGGCGTCCTGCGGCTGTCGCCGCTACTTCTTCGACTTCGTCGTCTTCTCCGGGTCGTTGCCCCAGTTCATCAGCGAGAAGCGCCACTTCGAGTCGTGCGCGTCGCCCTCCGGACCCTGTGCGGAGTGCCGGTGCACGTAGCCCGTGACCTTCTTCATGTGCGCGTAGTCGTCGTCGCCCAGGTCGGCCGCCTTCGTGCGGAGGATCGTCACGATCCTGCGTCCGCTGTGGTGCCCCACCGACTCGGCCCCGTCGGACGACTTCTGCCCCACCTCCTTCGCTTCGTCCGTCTCGAGCCACTGCTCGAGCTCGTGCGGGGTCATGTTCACCGCGTCGTGGAAGTCGTCTCGGATGCTCTTCTTCTCGTCGTCGTCCATCGGCCCAGCATGCCCCCGGCCCTCGCGGCACGGCCTCCTCACCCGGTGCTCTCGGCGACCTCGGAGGCACGGGGGTTGCGCGGTAAGGGTGACCTAAGTACGGTTCAGGGACGGGTCGTCGTCCGACCGCCCGATCCGAGCATCGGAGTCACCCGTGGCCCACGACGTCGTCCCCTTCTCGGAGCTGCTGCGGGCCCGGACGACCAGTCGCCACGGCACCAGCGGCGGCGCCGACTTCATGACCGACCTGCTTCGCGGCACCTGCGACGTCGACGACTACGCCCAGCTCGTGGCGCAGTACTGGTTCGTGTACCGGGCGCTCGAGGGCGCCTCCGGGTCCATGGCCGGGCACCCCGTGGCCTCGCCGTTCGTGACGACCGGCATGAGCCGGCTGCCTGCCCTCGAGTCCGACCTCGAGTTCCTGCTCGGCGACGCCTGGCGCGACCGCGTCGTCGCCCTGCCCGCGACGCGTGAGTACGTCGAGAGGCTCGAGACGATCGCCGCGACCTCGGCGGGGGCCCTCGTCGCGCACCACTACACGCGCTACCTCGGCGACCTGTCGTGCGGGCGCTTCATCAGCACGCTGCTGCAGAAGCACTACGGCTTCGACGTCAACGGCGTCGGCTTCTACGTCTTCGCCGAGGTCGCCGACCCGGCGCTCTTCCGGGCCACCTACCGCGAGCAGCTCGACGCCGCCCCGTGGACCGACGCCGACAAGGAGGCGGTGGTCGCCGAGGTCGCGCTCGCCCACTCGCTCGACACCCGCCTCCTCGACGGCCTCGAGGCCGACCGCCGGGCACGCCGCGCCGCTGCCGCCGCCGCCTGAGCCGGCGCCTGAGTCGGCCTGATCAGCTCTGGCGGCTGAACCGACGCGAAAACGACAGAACTACGCGGGGCCCCGCGTTGCTTTGTCGGTTTCGCGTCGGTTCGCGCCGCCGAGCTGAGGTCAGGGCAGGATCGAGTCCACGTACCCGCCGTCGACCCGCACCGCGGCGCCCGTCGTCGCCGACGCGAAGGTCGACGACAGGTACACCACCATCGACGCGATCTCGTCGGGCTCGATCAGGCGCTGGATGAGCGACTGCGGCCGGTGCTGCACCATGAACTCGTGCTGCGCCTCGTCCCAGGGCAGGTCGCGTGAGACGAGCTCGTAGACGAAGTCCTCGACGCCGGCGGTGTGGGTCGGGCCCGCGATGACCGAGTTGACCGTGACGCCGGTGCCCGCGGCGGCCTTCGCGAAGCCGCGCGACACGGCGAGCAGCGACGTCTTCGACATGCCGTAGTGGATCATCTCCGCCGGGATGACGACGGCCGAGTCGCTCGCGATGTTCTGCACCCGCCCCCAGCCGCGCTCGGTCATGCCCGGCAGGTACGAGCGGATCAGCCGCACCGCCGACAGCACGTTGACCTCGAAGTAGCGGCGCCACTCGTCGTCGTCGATCGAGAGCGGATCGGCCGAGGCGAAGATGCCGAGGTTGTTCGTCAGCACGTCGACCTGCGGCACGGCGGTGAGCACCTGCTGCGTCCCCTCGTCGGTCGAGACGTCGCCGGGGGCCGCGACGAAGGAGGCGCCGGGGGCGTCCTCGAGGAGGCCGGCGATCGCTTCGTCCACGCGGGAGGCGGTACGCCCGTTCACGGCGACCGTCGCGCCTGCCCGGGCCAGGCCGAGCGCGATCGCGCGGCCGATGCCCTGGGTCGAGCCCGTCACGAGGGCGGTCTTGCCGGTGAGGTCGATGTGCACGGGGAGTCCTTCCGTCGGTGCGCGGAGAGCGACTCCCCGCGCTCGTTCAGCATGCCCCAGGCGGGCGCGCACCGACGAAGCGACGCGGCGGGCGGAGGAGGCGGCGGATCGCCACGGGACGCGGTGTCGGCGGCCCGGCGGGCGGAGGAGGCGGCGGACCGCCACGGGACTCGGTGTCGGCGGCCCGGCGTAGGGTCGCGGCATCGAGCGAGAGGGACCACGTGACGACACGCGACATCAGCACCTTCGGGGCGACGACGACGGCGGCCGAGACGCTCGAGGGCGTCGACCTGGGCGGGCGGACGGCCCTCGTGACGGGCGCCTCCTCGGGGATCGGGGTCGAGACGGCCCGCGCCCTGGCCGGGGCCGGCGCCCGGGTGACGCTGGCCGTGCGCGACGTCGCCGCGGGGCGTGCGGTGGCTGACGACATCGCCCGCTCGACCGGCGGGTCCGCACCCGACGTGGTCGAGCTGCACCTCGACCGGCCCGCCTCCGTCGAGCGCGTCGCCGCAGAGTGGACCGGGCCGCTCGACGTCCTGATCGCCAACGCCGGCGTCATGGACTCGCCTGAGACCTACACGGCCGCGGGGTGGGAGCTCCAGTTCGCGACGAACCACCTCGGCCACTTCGCGCTCGCGCTCGGCCTGCACGGCGCCCTCGCCGCGGCTGGTGGCGCTCGGATCGTCTCCGTCTCGTCGAGCGGCAACGGCGGGTCGCCCGTGGTGTTCGACGACCTGTTCTTCCGGCGTCGGCGCTACGAGCCGGGGCTCGCCTACGCCCAGTCCAAGACGGCCAACGCCCTCTTCGCGGTCGGCGCGAGCACCCGCTGGGCCGGCGACGGCATCGTCGCGAACTCGTGCATGCCCGGCGGCATCTGGACGGGCCTGCAGAAGCACTGGGCCCCGGACGTGCTCGCCGCCACCAAGGTCGCGGCGGCCGACGCGGTCAAGACTCCCGAGCAGGGCGCGGCCACCTCCGTGCTGCTCGCCACCGCGCCCGAGCTGGCGGAGGTGCGGGGCCGCTACTTCGAGGACTGCCACGAGGCCGAGGTGGTCGACGAGATCGTCGACGGGCTGCACGGCGTCCGCGCCTGGGCGCTCGACCCGGCCGAGGCCGACCGCCTGTGGGACGTCTCTCTCGCCCTCGTCGACGCGGAGGCGCGCTCGCGCGCCTGACCGTCCACGGGTCGGATGTCGGCGGCCTGTGGCACGATTCAGCTCTTCCTGCCCAGACCCCTGCAGAGACGAGACGATCCCCGATGTCGGACGAATCCGCGCGCCTCGACGTGCCGGCGTACAGCCGTGCCGTCGAGCAGGGCACCGACCTGCACGAGGTGCTGCGCAGCCGCGCCGACCACCACGGCGGGCGCCGGTTCGACGCACGCCCCTCCAGCGCACCGTTCTCGTACCGCTACGTCACGGCGGGCGACGAGCGCGTCAGCCTGCAGACGTCGCACTTCAGCGGGCACATGGAGGGCGAGATCCCCTTCCCCGACACCCACTTCGTCATGTGGTTCCGCAGCGGGTCGGCGACGGTCCGCCGCGGGTCGGAGGCGTACCGCACCGAGGGGTCGACCCCGTTCCTCATCCCCGCCGAGGACTCGTTCGAGTTCGAGTTCCGTCCGCGGCAGAGCCACCTGGTGCGGCTCGGCACCGAGTTCCTCGAGCAGACCGCGACCGAGCTGCACGGCGGGCCGGCCCAGCGCATCGCCTTCGACACGACGAACACGCCCGGCGCCGAGGCGATCGCCGACTGGCGGACGGCGATGGCGGGGGCCACCGAGGCCGTCGTCGGCGAGGTCGTCCCTCCCCTGCTCCGGCTCGAGGCGCAGCTGAGCACAGCGCGGGCCGTGCTCCGCACCTGGCGCTGGCAGGTCGTCGACGTCCCCCGCTCGCTCCGCACGCCCGGCACCGTCCGCGTGCGGCACGCCCTCGAGTACCTGCACGCGCACGCGGCCGAGGCGATCAGCCCCTCCGACGTCGCGGCTGCCGTCGGCCTGCACACCCGCAGCCTGCAGCTCGCGATGAGCGAGCACCTCGGCACGTCGCCCTCGGCGTACCTGCGCCAGGTCCGACTCGACCGCGTCCGGGCCGACCTGCTCGCCGCCTCGCCGCACGAGACGACCGTCGCATCCGTCGCGCGCCGCTGGGGCTTCGGCAACCTCGGCCGCTTCTCGGCCAGCTACGCCGACCACGTCGGCGAGTACCCCCGCGACACGCTCGCGCGCTGACGGCGCGTGGCCGGCGGGCGGCACCCGCGGCGCGAGCTCGGCGGCCGGCCGCCAGCCGCCAGCGCCTGGTGCCGCGTCCTCCTGCGTCGACACCCGCCGATCCCGCGCACACCGCGTGCGCGCCGCAGGGTACGCGCAGTTTCGAGGGGTGCGCGCGGCTCGACGGGTGCGCGGGTTCGGAAGGCGGCCGGCTCGAGGTGGCGGCGCGCAGCAGCAACGGCGCGGCTAACGTGGCGGCATGCCCACGACTGCGAGCTCGGCGTGACCGACGGCCCCGGACGCGCCGTCCCGATCAGCCGCGTGTTCCCGCGGTGGTACGTCGCTGGGGCAGTGGCCTCGATCGCCGTGATCGCCGTGTCGCAGGTGGGCCAGCCCGCGGTCGTCTGCTTCTGGGGCCCCGTCATCGGCCTCACGATCCGCGACCGGCTGGACGACGCCCGGAGCCGTGCCGACGAGGGACACGACACCTCACGAGCCGCACTGCTCGGCCCGGCGTGGCTCGAGCCGGTCCTCTCGCTGCTGCTCACTTCCTTCGCGATCGGCCTGTCGTTCCTGTTGGGCGCCGTCTTCGACGGGCTTGCGCTGCCCGTCGTCTGGACCGGCATCGCTCTCTGCCTCGCCAGCGCCCTCGCGTACCTCGCCATCCTGCTGCGCGGCCGTCGCCGGTCACGGCGCGCGGTCGACACCCGCTGAACCCGCGTGGACCCTCGCGCGCGCCAACGGGTGTGCGCGGGTTCGGCGGGCGCGCAGCGGCCGCGGGCAGGAACGACCCGCGCAGCCCCCTCTCTGGGGCGTGACGGCGCGGTGCACAGCGGGCAAGCTCGAAGGACCCCCCGAAAGGCCCTCATGCTCTCGATCGTCTACACCAGTGCCTCGCGCGTCCGTCCGACCGACGGCGACCTCGCCACCTTGCTCATGAACAGCCGCGCGAACAACCGTCGCCTAGGGCTGTCGGGGTTCCTGATGCACAAGCAGGGGCGCTTCGTCCAGGTGCTCGAAGGTCCCGACGAGGTCGTGCAGGCCCGTTACGAGCTCATCGCCGCCGACCCGCGGCACACCGATGTGGTCGAGCTGCTGCGCGAGTCGATCGATCAGCCCCGTTTCGCCGAGTGGTCGATGGGCTACCGACCCACGACCGACGAGCTCGCCGAGGCGATCCCCGGCTACGCGGACGTCACCGGCGCAGCCCTCGACGACTCGCGCCGCCGACCCGACCTCGACCCTGCGGTGCGCGCCCTGCTCGACTGGTTCCGCGCTCCCGTGCCCGCCGGCGCCTGACGCGCCTGCCCCGCGCCCCGCGCCACCCGCAGAGACACCGCACCGCGTTTCGTGCACCGCACCAGGTCGAGAACCGGTGCGGTGCACGAAGCGCGGTGCGGTGCGGTCCGAGCGGGTGCTCGGCGGGGCTGCTCAGCCCGCGCTAGACGTCCGACTGCGCGTCGTGCTGGGCGGCGCGCTCGCGCACGTCGCCCTCGCGGCTGCCGGTGCCGCCTCCGTCGCGGTGGTCGGCGTCGGCCTGCTCGGACAGGCCGTCCGTCTTCTCCTCGGCCGTCGCCTCCTCGGCGCCGTCCATCATCGGGCTGGTCATGGTCTCGTCGGACTTGTCGTCGGTGCTCATGTCGCGGACCGTACGCCCGGCCCCCGCGAGAGCACCCCGAGCTCGCTGTGAACCACCGCCCCGAGGAGGCGCGGGCCGGGCACCGCAGGACGCCCCGCCGTCGCGCTCAGCGCGCGAGCGTGTCGCGCGGGTACTCGCCGAACCGCGCGGAGTACGACGCCGAGAAGCGGCCGAGGTTGCCGAAGCCCCACTTGCGGGCGACGTCGGACACGAGCACCGAGCCCGGCTCGGACGAGAGCAGGTCTTGCCGGGCCCGGTCGAGGCGCACGTGCCGCACGTAGTTGGTGGGGCTCGAGCCGAGGTGCTCGCTCATCAGCAGCTGCAGGGTCCGGGTGTGCATGCCCGCCGCGGCCGCGATGTCGGCGGAGGTGATGGCCTGGTCGGCGTAGGCGTGCACGTACTCCGCGGCCTGGCGGAGGCGGCGGGTGCGCTCGGTCCGCAGGGCGTCGGGCACGTCGATCGCGCGCCAGGGGAACAGGTCGAGCATGCCGCGGACGAGCGCCTGCTGGGCGGCGTGGCGGGCCAGCGCGGGCGTCTCCTCACCGACGATCAGCGGGGTCACCTCGCCGAGCGTCGTCCGCCACGCGGCGAGCGACTCGTCGGTCGGCACGGCGGCGTAGTCGAAGACGATGCGCTGCGGCGGCCCCGCGTGGCGCTCGCTGGCGACCGCCTCGAGGAACGCCGCGTCGACGTGCACGATGCCGTGCCGGTGCGGCGTCATCGAGAACGCGAACGACGTCTCGGTCGGCGTGAGGAACGGTCTCGAGCCCTCGCTCGTCAGCTGCCCGACCGGGTAGTCGACGGTCACGGAGCCGGAGCGGAACCACGACATCGCGTAGTCGCGCGACCACGGGATGACGCCCTGCAGGTGCGCCGTGAAGGTGCCGGTCTGCAGGCTCAGGCGCGAGTCGCCGGCGGAGGCGAAGCGGAACGCGAACGGCTCCCCCGTGGCGCGTGCCCGGAACTGGCGGCCGTCGTAGACGCTCTCGAGGCTGCTGCGCGCCTCCTCGAGGTCGTCGCTCGCGAACTGGACACGCTCGAAGCGCGGCCCGGAGTCGGGCCCGGCGGAGGCCACGGCGTCCCTGTCGACGGCAGTGCCGGGGTCGGCGGACGCGACGGCGGCAGCCGTCGCCACGACGGCGAGGCCGTCCTCGACGGCGTGGGCGTCGCTGTGGGTCTCGGTGCTGGTCATGAGTGGTTCTCCTGGTCCGTTCCCGGCCTGCGCCGCCCGCTGGTGAGGCGGACCCGCCTCCTTCGGGACGTCTCGGCGAGCCGGTTCGTCACGAAGCCGCGGGCACGGAGGTGCAGGCACGGATGTCGCGACGACATCATCTCGCACCGTCGACCCCGCGTCACCACCCCCGAGCACGGGGCTGATCGGCCGCGCCCGGCGGCGCCGCACCAGGGTCCTTCCTCGTTCCGAGCATCCCGTCTCGTCGTGGCGCGACGGGATGCTCGGAACGAGACGGGACGACCAGGGGCCCAGCGAGGGAGGCGCCCGCCGCGCACCTGCGGCTCCCCCAGTGGCCGCGGCGCGGCCCGCCGACCGGGCAGGCTCGCGTCAGCGAGCGACGTGCGCGCCGCGGCGGCGGCGCGTCGCAGCCGTCACGACGAGCGCGACACCAGACAACAGCGCGAGCCCGGCGAGCAGGGCGGGCACGGTGCTCTCGGCGCCCGTGTTCGCGAGGCGACCGGAGGCGAGCTGGCCGCGGGTCCGGTCGGCGACGGGCGTGACCGGGGCGGCGGGCGTCACGGGCGGCGTGGTCACCGGCGGCGTGGTCACCGGAGGCACGACGACGGGCGGCACGACCGCTGCCGCGTCGACGGTGATCACGTACGTCTCGCTGTCGTCCGGCGCGTCGCCGTTCGACGCGGTGATCGTCACGGTCGTCGAGCCGGGCGTCGTGGGCGTGCCCGAGATGACGCCGGTGCCGGAGTCGAGGCTCAGCCCGGCAGGCAGGGTGCCCGCCGTCACCGTGAAGCTCGGGGACGGTGCTCCGGTGGCCGTCACGGGGAACGTGTACGGCGTGCCCGCCGTGGCCGTGCCGGGCGCTCCCGAGGTGATGGTCGGGTTGCTGGTCACGTCGCCGGCCGCGCAGTCCTCCGGCACGGTGATCGCGTCGTTGATCAAGGTCACGGCGCCGGTGCGGGCGAGGAGACGGCCGATCACGGTCGAGCCGTCGTTCACGCTGACGGAGGTCTGGGCGAGGACGGTGCCCTGGAACTGCGACCCGGTGCCGATGGTGGCCGAGCTGCCGACCTGCCAGAAGACGTTGCAGGCGCTCGCGCCGGGCGGCAGGATCATCGTCGTCGCCGAGCCGATCGTGAGGCTGCTCGCCGCCTGGATCACCCAGACCGACTCCGCGGTGCCGGCGAAGGTCAGGCTGCCGTTCGCGGACAGCGCGACCTCGCCGCCCGAGTAGACGCCGGGGGTCAGCGACCGACCGGCCAGCTCGGTGATGCCGGACTCCTGCGGCGTCAGCGACCGCGCGACGTCGTAGGCGGTCGTGAGATCGGCCTGCGCCTGGGCCGAGGCGGCGTCGTTGACGTGCACGACGCCTCCCGCGGCGATCACGCCGGGGCCCGTCGCGGGGTCGAACCCGGTGATCGCGCCCTCGGCGCTCACGCCGATGTCGCCGTCGACGACGCTGGGGCCGGTGTTGGTGATCGCCGAGCTCGCGAGGACACCGTAGGTCGCGGCGGAGCCGAGTCCCACCGGCCCGGGGATGACCGTGTCGGCCTGGGCAGGCAGCGCGGCCGTGAGAGCAAGTGCTGCGGCGACGCCGAGCACGACGGCCGTCCGCGAGAGAGGGAGGGTGGACGTCGTGCGGGCCATGGCGGCACCTGACTGCGGAGAGGAGGCACCAGAGCACACGTGTCGGACGTGCTGGTGTTCCCCGTTGCCTGAGATATAGGCCTGATCCACGTCGAGCACAATGACCGCGCCAGTTCTCTCGGCTGCCGTCCGAGCGGCCGTACCCCGACCGGTGGCGTCGCCCCGCACCCCGGGCTGGCCCCCGGTCGAGGGCCAGCCCGGCAGGCAGAGGGGACCGCGGCCTAGGAGGCGCGCACCACCAAGGCAGGCAGGGTCGCGCCCTCGGGCCCGGTCACCTCCGCCGCGCCTCCTCGCCTCTCGACGCGGAAGACGGTCGGCTCGCCCGTCGCCTGGTCCGTGACGGTCACCTCTCGCACCCCGTCGGGACCGGGGAACACGTGCAGCGTCAGCCCGTCGACATAGTCGTAGTCGGGCCGGTCGTCGCGGGCGCCGACCGGGACGACCGCACCCTCGCGCACGTACAGCGGCAGGGTGTCGAAGCCGTGCCGCTCGGTGCGCCACGAGCCGCCGTCGACGACCTCTCCGGTGAACCAGTTCGTCCAGCGGCCGTGCGGCAGGTACACCTCGACGGTGCCGTCGGCCGAGAACACCGGCGCGACGAGCAGGTCGGAGCCCAGCATGTACTGCGTGTCGACGTGCACGACGGCGCGGTCGCGGTCGAACTCGAGCACCATCGGCCGCATCACCGGCACTCCCCGCTCGTGCGCCTCGACGCCTGCCTGGAACAGGTACGGCATCAGCGACAGCTTGAGCTTGGTGAACGACCGCGTGACGTCGACGGCCTCGTCGTCGAACAGCCACGGCACCCGGTACGAGCTCGACCCGTGCAGCCGCGAGTGCGACGAGAGCAGGCCGAAGGCGACCCAGCGCTTGAAGACGCCCGCGTCGGGCAGCCCCTCGAAGCCGCCCATGTCGTGCGCCCAGAAGCCGAAGCCGCCCATCGACAGCGACAGCCCGCCGCGCAGCGTCTCCGCCATCGACACGTGGCTCGACGAGTTGTCGCCGCCCCAGTGCACCGGCATCGTCTGGCCGCCGACGGTGGCCGAGCGGGCGAAGACGACGGCGTCGCGCTCGCCGCGCTCGTCGACCAGCACCTCGTGCACCGCTTGGTTGTAGAGCTGCGCGTAGAGGTTGTGCATCGCCTCGGGGTGGCTGCCGTCGTGCCAGACGACGTCGGTCGGGATCCGCTCGCCGAAGTCGGTCTTGAACGAGTCGACGCCCTGCGCCGTGAGCTGCCGCAGGTAGCCCTGGTACCAGGCCACCGCCTCCGGGTTCGTGAAGTCGACCAGCGCCATGCCGGCCTGCCACATGTCCCACTGCCAGACGTCGCCGTTCGCCTTCTTCACGAGGTAGCCGGCCGCGGCCCCCTCGGCGAAGAGCGGCGAGCGCTGTGCGATGTAGGGGTTGATCCAGACGCAGACGTGCAGGCCCTTGTCGTGCAGCCGCGCGAGCATCGCGTCGGGGTCGGGGAACGCCCGCGGGTCCCAGACGAAGTCGGTCCAGCTGAACTCCCGCATCCAGAAGCAGTCGAAGTGGAACGCCGACAGCGGCAGATCGCGCTCGGCGAACCCGTCGATGAACGACGTGACCGTCGCCTCGTCGTAGTCGGTCGTGAAGCTCGTGGTGAGCCACAGACCGTAGCTCCAGGCCGGCACGAGGGCAGGGCGGCCGGCGAGCGCGGTGTAGCGCTCGAGCACGTCCTTGCCCGTCGGCCCGGCGATGACGAGGTACTCGAGCGACTCGCCCTCGACCGAGAACTGCACGCGCTCGACCGACTCGGTGCCGACCTCGAACGAGACCGCGCCGGGGTCGTCGACGAGCACGCCGTAGCCCTTGTTCGTCAGGTAGAAGGGCACGTTCTTGTAGGCCTGCTCGCTCGAGGTGCCGCCGTCGGCGTTCCAGATCTCGACGGTCTGGCCGTTCTTGACGAGGGGCCCGAAGCGCTCCCCCAGCCCGTAGACGTGCTCGCCGACGCCGAGGTCGAGCTGCTCGTGCACGAACGACCGGCCGGAGGCGTCGGTCACGTACCCGACGGAGCGGTGCCCCGACCCGGTCAGCCGCTCACCGCCCGAGCTGAACTCGAGCGACCAGGGCGCGCCCTCGCCGACGGTCGCGGTGAGCGCCCCCGAGGTGAGCGTGCCGACGCCGTCGACGACGCTCACCTCGCCGACCCGCGAGCCGTCGTCGCCGGGCAGGTCGAACCCGCCGCGGCCGCGCGTGCCCTGGTGGTGGTCGATGCGGACGCGGATGACGCCCTCGGCCGGCGACGACAGCGACACGGTGAGCATCGGCCGGTTGAGGGTGTCCCCGCGACCCGCGATGCGCTTGGTCGGGGCGTAGGCGACGAGGCCGCCGTCCTGCTCCCAGACGTCGTGCGCCTCCTGGGCGTACAGGGCGGTGACGCCGGGCAGGATCTCCCAGTAGCCGTCGGTGAACTTCATGCGGTGCTGCCTTCCGGGTGCGCGGGGTGCGAGGAGGAGGTGGCCGGCGAGACGACGGCCGAGCGTTCGTGGGCCTCGGAGGTGCGGATGGGCTCGGTCATCAGCCCTTCAGCCCTCCCGAGATCAGGTCGAGCCGCCAGAAGCGCTGCAGGAACAGCACGAGCAGCGTGAGCGGGATGATCGACACGGCCGCCCCGGTGATGGCGAGCGAGTACAGCGCCGGGGCGCCGGACCCCTTCGACAGCAGCGTGTAGAGGCCGACGGTGAGCGGGTAGTCGGCCTGGTCGCTGAGCATCACGAACGGCAGCAGGAAGTTGTTCCAGATGCCGACGAACTGCAGCAGGAACACGGTCACCATGCCGGGCACCATGATCGGCAGCACGATGTGCCGGAAGATGCGCCACTCGCCCGCGCCGTCGATCCGCGACGCCTCGAGGATCTCCTGCGGCACCGCCGACTGCGCGAACACCCGAGACAGGTAGATGCCGAACGGGCTGATGATGATCGGCAGCAGCACCGAGATCGGCCCGCCCGCCAGCCCGATCTCGCTGAGCAGGATGTACTGCGGGATCGCGAGGGTGATGCCCGGGATCAGCACGCCCGCGAGGATCATGAAGAAGATCAGGTTCCGCCCGCGGAACGCGAACTTCGCCAGGGCGTAGCCCGCCATCGTCGAGACGAGCGTCGACAGCACGCCGCCGACCCCCGCGTAGAGCAGCGAGTTCGCGGCCCACAGGCCGTACTGGCCGCCCTCGTAGGCGAACAGGTCGCCGAGGTTGCCGAGCAGGCCGGTGCCCGGGGCGAACGAGAACGAGGTGAACAGCTCGCCCGGCGACTTCGACGAGGCGATGAACACCCAGCCGACCGGCACGAGGCAGTAGAAGGCGCCGATCAGCAGCACGATCGTGGGCAGCAGCTTGCCGCTGCGAGAGGCGCGGGCGGCGCCGGGGCGGGCGGTGCCGCCGGAGCGGGCCGTCCTGCGGTCGCCCTCCGCGCCTCCTGGTCGGGAGCCCGAGCCGGGGCGCGCGTCGAGGGCGGTCACGAGACGCCCTCCTTCCGGCGGCGGTTCGCGACGGCGAGCACGATCGCCGAGAGGGCGACCGTCCCGAGCGCGAGGATGGTCGAGGAGGCGGCGGCCGACGGGAGGTCGTCGGTCAGGAACGCGTCGCGGTAGATGGTCATCAGCGGGGCCCAGCTCTGGGTGATCTCGGTGGTCAGGGGACGGAGGGTGTTCGGCTCGCCGTACAGCTGCAGCGTGCCGATCAGCGCGAAGACGCCGGTGAGGACGAGCGCGGGCACGACGAGCGGGACCTTGATGCGCAGGGCGACCTGGAGCTCGCTCGCGCCGTCGAGGCGGGCCGACTCGTAGATCTCGGCCGGGATGCCGCGGAGCGACGTGTAGATGATGATCATGTTGAAGCCGACGCCGCCCCAGATGGCGATGTTGGCGAGCGACCCGAACAGGCCGCCGGCCTCGAGGAACGGGATCGGCCCCCAGCCGAGCGCGTTCGTCACGTACGAGAACGGGCTCGTGCTCGGCAGGTACATGAAGCCCCAGAGCAGCGCCGCGGTGATGCCGGGCACGGCGTAGGGGATGAAGATCGCCGTGCGCGCGAACCGCTTCGCACGGACGGCGGGAACGTCGAGCAGCAGCGCGAAGAGCAGCGCGAGCCCGAGCGTCAGCGGCACCGCGATGACGCCGTAGATCCCGAGCCGGCCGAAGCTGGCGAGCAGCTCGGCGTCCTGCAGCACGGCGACGTAGTTGTCGAGGCCCACGAAGCGGTCGACCCGGACGCCGAGCACCGACGCCCCCTCCTCGATCCGGTAGGCCCGGAGGCTCGACCAGATCGTGTAGCCGAGCGGGATCAGCATGAACACCACGAACAGCACGACGGCCGGCGCGACGAACAGGTAGGGAGCCAGCGGGCTCCGGCGTCGGCCGCGCGCCGGGCGCGGGGCCGGGCTCGCGGTGACGGGGTGCGTCATCTCGGGGCGCAGCGCGGTGTCAGCCATTCGTGGTCACCTGGTATCCCACTTCCTCCATGTCGGCCACGACGACGGCCTGGGTCGCGACGAAGGCGTCGCGCCACGGGGTGCCGGCCGCGATCGCCGCGTTGAGCTCGTCGGTGAGCGTGGTCGTCGCGAGCGCGACGTTGGGGCCCCACGTGGTGGGGAGGACGTCCTCCGAGACCTCGGCGGCGACGTCGTAGAAGTCGGTCTGCTGCGGCATCAGCGAGGGCGGGGCGTTGCCGATCGCGAGCTCCTGGCCCTCGATCGACGCGGGGTAGACGCCGCGCACGTCGAGCAGCGACTGGTTGCCCTCGGTGCTCGCGTTCATCCACTTGGCGAACGCCGCCGCCTCCTCGGGGTGCTCGCTGTTCTTCGTCACGATCAGCGCCGAGCCGCCCTGGAACGGCACCGCGGCGTCGCCGGGCGTCCACTCGGGCAGCGGCGTGATCTCCCACGAGCCGGAGGTGTCGGGGGCGACGCCGCCGAGCACGCTCGGCGCCCAGATGCCTGCCGCCCAGCCGCCGATCGTGCCGTCGTTGACGCGCTTGTTGTACTCGGGCGAGAGCACGGGGTCGGTGTCGATCGAGCCGTCGGCGGCGAGCTGCTCGAAGAAGTCGGCCACCTCGAGCATGCGCTCGTCGGCGATGCCGACGGTCCAGCCGTCCTCGTCGACTGACCACCAGTCGGCGCCGGCCTGCGCGGAGACCCCGGCCCAGAAGCCGAGCTCGCCGGCCGGGACGGCGGCGAGCACCGTGTCGGGCCGCTGCTCGTGCACGGCACGGGCGACGTCGCCGAACTCCTGCCACGTCGTCGGCACGGCCTGGCCCGTCTCGGCGAGCAGGTCGGCGCGGTAGGTGAGCACCATCGGCCCGGCGTCCTGCGGCAGCGCGTACACCTGGCCGCCGAAGGTCGTCTGGGCCCAGGTGCCCTCGGTGAACGCGTCGTCCACGTCGGCCACCAGGTCGGTGATGTCGCGCGGCACGTCGGCGATCACCAGCGACGGGATCGTCGTGTACTCGGCGAGCGCCACGTCGGGCGCGTTGCCCGCCCGGCTCGAGGTCAGGAGCTTCGCGGCCGAGTCCGTGCCGCCTCCGGCGTCGGTGTGCCGCACCTGGACGTCCGGGTTCGCGGCGTTCCAGAGGGCGACCTGCTCGCCCTGGCCGACCCCCCAGCCCCAGTACTCGAGGCGGACGACGTCGTCGCCGCCCACGGCGGAGCAGCCGCTCAGCGCGGCTCCCCCGATCAGGACGGTCGCGAGGGCTGCGGCCCTCACGGTCTTCGGGTGTCTCATCTGCATCTCCTTCGACGCGGGTGCCGCCCGGGTGAGGGGTCGGCGGAGGGTTCTCGGGTGGGGTGTCGGGGTCAGCGGGCCGGGGTCTCCTCGATCACGGCGACCGCGCCGGCGGGCACGGTGAACGAGCCGTCCGCGGGCTGGCCCGACACGAGGTCGACCCCCGTCGCGACGACCTGCTGGTCGACGTCGCCGTGGTTGATCGCGAAGAGCCACGACCCGGTCGAGGAGGTGCGGCGCACCCTCTCGAGGCCGTCGTCGCCGACCGCGGTGGGCGCGATCCCCTGCTCGGCGACGAGGTCGTCGACGAGGGCGGCGAGCGAGGCGTCGTCGAGGTGCGTGGTGAGGTAGAGCGCCGCACCGCCGCCCGGGGCGTCGCGGCGGAACGTCGCGGGGTGCCCGGCGAGCTGGCCCGTGACGTAGGTACTCGTGACCGTGGCGGCCGCGTCGGTCGGGGCTGGGCCGGTCGGTCCTGCTCCGCTCGTGGCGTCGCCGTCGCCGCCGCCCCACGCACGGGGCGCGGCGAGCTCGCTCCAGACGCGGCCGCGGCGACCGTCGGACAGCTCGACCTCGGCGCCCTGCAGCAGCGGGTAGAACTCCTCCGAGCGCACCCCGAGCAGCTCGCGCAGCACGCCGGGGTAGCCGCCCTCTACGACGCGGTTGTGCCGGTCGACGATGCCGGAGAACGGGGTGACGACGACGGTGCCGCCTCGGGCGACGACCTGCTCGAGGCCGGCCACCGCCTCCTCGGGGCACAGGTAGAGCGTCGCCACGACGACGAGGTCGTAGCCCGAGAGGTCGCTCGTCGGCGCGACCACGTCGACGGCCACACCCTTGCGGGTCAGCGCCCGGTGGAACGCGAGCGGCTGGTCGAGGGCCCTGATGTCGACGCTCGGGTTGTTACCCGAGCGGAGCGCGTTCGGGCTGATCTCGTCGAAGAGGATCGCGACACGGGCCTGCTCGACGGTCGACCCGCGCACGGCGCCGATGCGGCGCAGGGTCGCGCCGAGCGCCTCGACCTCGCGATAGACGCGGCTGTCGGCACCGGCGTGCGGCACGACCGACGAGTGGTGCTGCTCGCTGCCCGCGGTCGACTGGCGCCACTGGAAGAACAGGGCACCGTCGGCTCCGCGCGCGACGTGCGCCAGGCTGTTGCGGGCCAGCTCGCCGGGCGACTTGGCACGGTTGCGCGGCTGCCAGTTGACGGCCGAGGTCGAGTGCTCGATCAGCAGCCAAGGCTCGCCCTGCGACATCCCGCGCGTGCGGTCGGCGCTGAAGGCCAGCTCGCCCCAGCGCTCGGGGTCGACGCCGATCGTGTAGTGGTCGTTCGCGACGAGGTCGACCTCGCGTGCCCAGCCGGCGTAGTCGTGCACGCCCGGGTGGTTCTGGATCATGAAGTTCGTCGTGATCGGCACGTCGGGCGTCACACGGCGCAGCACCTCGCGCTCGGCGAGGTAGTGGCCGAGCAGGGCGTCGCTGCTGAAGCGCTCGAAGTCGAGCAGCAGGCCGGGGTTGTGGCTCGTGCCGGTGAAGCGGGGCGCCTCGACCTGGTCGAACGAGGTGTAGCGGTGGCCCCAGAAGGCCGAGCCCCAGTGGGCGTTCAGCGCCTCGACCGTGCCGTGCCGCGCCTCGAGCCAGGTCGCGAAGGCGGTCGAGGTCTCGTCGCTGAAGCAGTGCGAGTTCTCGTTGCCGAGCTCGTTGCTCACGTGCCAGAGGCGGAGAGCTGGGTGGTGGGCGTAGCGGGCCGCCATGGTCTCGACGAGCCGCAGCGCGTAGCGGCGGAACACCGGGGAGCTCGGCGACCAACCGAGCCGGCCGCCCTGCGAGACCCGAACGCCGCGGTCGGTGACGAGACCGATCTCGGGGTGCGCCTGGAACAGCCAGATCGGCGGCGCCGCGGTCGGCGTCGCGAGGTTCACGCCGATGCCGGCGTCGGCGAGCAGGTCCATCGCGCGGTCGAGCCAGCCGAAGTCGAACTCGCCGTCGGCGACCTCGAGCAGGCCCCAGGAGAAGACGGCGAGGTTGATGCTGTTGACCCCGGCGCGGCGCATGAGGGCGACGTCGTCGGCCCAGAGCTCCTCGGGCCACTGCTCGGGCGACCAGTCGCCGCCGAGGGCGAGGCCGTCGGTGATCCAGGGGAAGGTGCGGGGCTCGGGCAGGTCGCGGGAGCGGGACGTCAGCGTCGACATCGGGGGCCTCTCGGTGGTGGGTGGGTGCGGCGGGTCGTGGTGGTGGGGGGGGAACGGATGTCGAAGCGCTTCGACGACGGGCCGTCGGCCGTCAGGGGCGTCGAGGAGTCAGGAGACGGCGACCTCCGCGGTCGAGCGGCCCGCGATCCAGGTCGGCGCGATCAGCTGCACCTGATCCGTCGACCGGCCGTCGAGCTGGGCCATGGTCAGCTCGACCGCGCGACGGCCCGACTCCTCGGCGGGCAACGGCACGACGTCGAGCGCCGGCACGAACTCGGCCGTGTCGAAGCTCGAGCAGGCCGAGACGACGGACACGTCGTCGGGCACGCGCAGGCCGCGGGCGGCGAGCGACCGGAGCACGGCGCGGTGGGCGCCCTCGTTGCAGTTCAGGACGAGCGCGGTCAGGTCGGGGAGCGCCTCCTGCAGCACCTCGACCGCGTCACGGGGGTCTCCGGGCGCCGGCGCGTGCGCGACGGCGCCGCGCAGCGCGCGGGGGTCGGCCTCGATCGCCGCGACGAAGGCGTCGCGGAACCGCGGCGCGAAGTTCGAGCCGTGCTCGTAGAGGGCCGCGGCGTGGCCGACCATGCCGATCGACCGGTGGCCCTGGTCGGCGAGCCGGCGGACCGAGGTGCGCGCCGCCTCCTCGAAGTCGAAGTCGACACAGACGAGACCGGTCGTGTCGCGGGGCACGCCGACGACCGTCGCGGGCAGGTCGAGCTCGCGCAGCAGCGGGAGGCGGGCGTCGTCGGTGTCGACGTCCATGAGGACGACGCCGTCCACCAGCTGGCTCGACGCCACCCGGCGGAGGCCCTCGAGCGGGTCGGCCTCGGTCAGCAGCAGGATGTCGTAGTCGTGGCGCCGGGCCGCCGTGGCGATGGCCACGACGAACGACATGAACGCGGGCGGGTGCGTCTCGGCGTGCATCGGGGCGCTGAGGGCGAGGATGTTCGTCCGCGTGCCGGCCAGCATGCGAGCGCCGGCGTTGGCGCGGTAGCCGAGGTCGCGGACGGCGGCGTCGATCCGGAGGCGGGTGTCGGCCCGGATGGACCGCTTGCCGCTGAGTGCGTACGAGACGGTGCTGATCGAGACGCCGGCGGCCTTCGCCACGTCGTGGATCGTGGTCATCTCGGCCTCCTCGTCGAGTCGTCGTGCGTCTGGTCACTCGTCTCGGCGAAGCGCTTCGACGGCTGTGTCGGACCTGAGACTAAATGACCGTGAACGTTCACGCAAGGCGCGCGCATCCGACCGCGCCGCTCGGGGCACGCCCGCGGCGTCGCCGCCGTGAACCGCGTTCCGAACCATGAACCGCGTTTTGTCGCGGTTCATGGTTCGGTTCGCGGTTCATCATGCGAGGCTGACAGAGGGGGCAGGGGCCCTTGCCTCTGCGCCGCCTGTGTGAATACGATGAGCCGATCCGCCCCTGGCCCCCGTTCGCGGGGTCGGCGAGGGCGGTCCTGCCTCGCGACAGCACGCGGCCACGACGACGTGGCGGCGTGGACTGTCCCGCGTCAGTTCGTGATTACAAGGGAGTAATCGTGGCCGTCGGTCCTGTCCGCACTCGTTCACCTCGCACCGCCAGCTCGTCCTCGCGACGCGCGCCCGGCTCCCGGCACCGCGCCCGTGGCCGTGGCCTGCTCGGCGCCGCCGCGCTGACCGCTGTCTCGGCCCTGCTGCTGAGCGGCCTGCCGGCGGTCGCCGCCTCGGCCGCGCCGGTCGACCTGGCGCGGTACGGCACGGTCGTCGCCTCGGCGACGCAGTCGGACAAGGACGGCACGTTCCCGGCCGACGCCCTGATCGACGGCGACTCGACCACGCGCTGGGCGAGCGGCAACGGCCCCGACGAGGACGTCCCCTTCACCGCCTCCGTCACGGTCGACCTCGGCGGCGTCTCCCGCGTCGACTCGATCGGCATCGACTGGGAGACGTCGTACGCGTCCAGCTACCGGATCGAGACCACGCAGGGCGACCCTGCGCTCGAGGCGAGCTGGACGGTCGCGAAGACGGTCACGAGCGACGGCGGCCGGGACGAGGAGGCGGTCGGCACGCCCGACGCGCCCGTCGAGGCCCGCTACGTGCGGCTCAGCATGCTGCAGCGCGCATCCGCCACCTGGGACCTGCCGCGCCAGCACTGGTACGGCTACTCGGCCTTCGGCCTGCAGGTCTTCGGGCAGTCGCAGACGCGGGCGGTCACGCTCGACCGGTCGACCGCGACGGTCGCCGCCGGGCAGCCGCTCGCCGTCGGGCTCAGCCTGACGGGCGCGAGCACCGAGCCGGTCACCGCGCGCGTCCGGTCGGCCGACGGGACCGCCGTCGCCGGCACGGACTTCGAGGCGGTCGACCAGGAGGTGACCTTCGCACCCGGCGAGACCACCGCCTCCGTCGTGGTCACGACCCTGTCGACGGGCGGCCTCAGCCCCCGTCGCGCCTTCACCCTGACGCTGTCCGAGCCGAGCGAGCCCGTGACGCTCGGGGCGCGGTCGACGCTGGCCGTCACCGTGACGCCGACCGGCGCGCTGCCGAACGTCGGCGCCACGACCGTGATCGACGACTTCGAGGGCGACGTGCCCGCCGGGTACTTCCCGTGGGGCGCGAACGCACCGGTGACGCCGACGCTCAGCACCGTCGCGGCCGATCGTGCGGGATCGTCGGGCGCAGGCGCGAAGGTCCTCAGCGCGGCCGTCGCGGGGCCCACCACGCAGGCGGACTGGTTCGGCTTCGCGCACGACACCGCGGCCACCGACTGGAGCGACCACGACGGCTTCTCGTTCTGGTTCAAGGGGAACGCCACCGGCCTGCCGCTGCGGTACGAGCTGAAGAACGGCAACGACGCCCTCTTCGAGCAGACCGTCATCGACGACAGCGCCGACTGGAAGGAGGTCAGCGTGCTGTTCGCCGATCTCCGCTCGAAGACGGCCCCGACCAGCGACGCCCGCTTCGACCCCTCCGCCTCGACCGGCTTCGCCGTGACGCTCACGGCCCTCGGCGCCGGCACCTGGCTGTTCGACGACGTCGCCGTGTACGACCGCGCGACGATGATCGAGGACTTCGAAGGCGCCGTGGACCTCACCACCGGGGCCGACCCCGTCGGCTTCTTCACGTGGGGCTCCCCCGCGCCGCTCGAGCCGACCATCAGCCGCGAGGTGACGACCCAGGAGCGCGCCGGCGTCGCGGACAACCACGTGCTGAGCGGCACGTACTCGATCCCCGAGGGCGGCTACGGCGGGCTCAGCCACGACCTGGCCGACGCGCAGGACTGGTCGAGCTACCAGGGCCTGCGGTTCTGGTGGTACGCCTCCCAGGCGAACAACCCGGCGTCGCCCACCGCCGGCGCCGACCTCAAGGTCGAGATCAAGGACGGCGACCCCGCGGGCGGCGGCGACACCGCCGAGACCAGCGAGCTCTGGGCCGCCACCTTCAAGGACAACTGGGGCAGCAGCACCAGCCGCTGGAAGCTCGTAGAGCTGCCCTTCTCGTCGTTCACGCCGTCGGGCTACCAGCCGGGCGACGACGCGACGAAGAACGGCACCCTCGACCTGACGAGCGCCTTCGGCTACTCGATCACCTTCGCCCCCGGCACCCCGGCGCCGGTGGGCTGGGCGATCGACGACACGCAGGTCTACGGGACGCCCGCGACCGCCGCCTCCGTGACCGTCGACTCGACGCAGGACGTCTGGCTCGTCGACGCGGGCGACACCGCGGAGGTGCCGCTCACCCTCTCGACGGCGGGCGACGAGCCCCTCGCCTCCGACGTCGTCGTCGACTGGGCGACCGCCGACGGCACCGCCGTCGAGGGCGTCGACTACGACGCGGCCTCGGGCACGGCGACGTTCCTGGCCGGCTCGCCCTCGGGGACCGTGCAGACGATCAGCGTGACGACCCGCGCCTCCTCGGGGCCGGCCGAGTCGAAGGAGCTGCAGCTGACGCTCGCGTCGACCACGGCCAAGGTCGGCGAGGGCCCGCGCATCGTGATCGGCGCGCACGACCTGCCCTACCTCGACGCGTCGCTGCCGACCGCCGAGCGCGTCGCCGACCTGCTCGGGCGGATGACGCTCGAGGAGAAGGTCGGCCAGATGGCGCAGGCCGAGCGCCTCGGGCTGTCGTCGCCGAGCGACATCAGCGGACGCGCCCTCGGCTCGCTGCTCAGCGGCGGAGGATCGGTGCCGCAGGGCAACACCGCCGTGGCCTGGGCCGACATGGTCGACGGCTACCAGCGTGAGGCGCTCTCGACCCGCCTGCAGATCCCGATGATCTACGGCGTCGACGCCGTGCACGGCCACAGCAACGTGGTCGGGGCGACGATCTTCCCGCACAACACCGGCCTCGGCGCGACCCGCGACCCGGCGCTCGTCGAGCAGATCGCCCGCGTCACGGCGCAGGAGGTGCGCGCGACCGGCGTGCCGTGGACCTTCGCCCCCTGCCTCTGCGTCTCGCGCGACGAGCGCTGGGGCCGCAGCTACGAGTCGTTCGGCGAGGACCCCGACCTGGTCCGCACCTTCGCCGCCCCCTCGGTGATCGGCCTGCAGGGCGACGACCCGACCGACATCGGCGGCGCCGACGAGGTGCTGGCCACCGCCAAGCACTGGGCCGGCGACGGAGGCACCACGTACGACGAGTCCGTCGTCGGCACCGGCGCGTACCCGATCGACCAGGGCGTGACCGAGGCCGAGTCGCTCGAGGACTTCACCCGGCTGCACGTCGACCCCTACCTGCCTGCCCTCGAGGCCGGCGTCGGCACGATCATGCCGTCGTACTCGGCGGTCGACCTCGGCGACGGGCCCGTGCGGATGCACGAGAACGCCGCGCTCAACAACGACCTGCTCAAGGGCGACCTGGGGTTCCAGGGGTTCCTCATCAGCGACTGGGAGGGCATCGACAAGCTGCCGGGCGGCAGCTACGCCGACAAGGCCGTCCGCTCGGTGAACGCCGGGCTCGACATGGCGATGGCGCCCTACAACTACGGCGCGTTCATCGACAGCATCGTCGCGGCCGTCGGCTCGGGCGCCGTGTCGCAGTCGCGGGTGGACGACGCCGTGCGGCGCATCCTCACGCAGAAGTTCGACCTGAACCTGTTCGAGCAGCCCTTCGCCGACCGCACCAATGTCGACGGCGTCGGCAGCGCCGCGAACCGCGCGGTGGCCCGCCAGGCCGCGGCCGAGTCGCAGGTGCTGCTGAAGAACGCAGGAGGCGCCCTGCCGCTGGCAGCGGACGCCGACCTCTACGTGGCTGGCTCCAGCGCCGACGACCTCGGTCGCCAGATGGGCGGCTGGACGATCAGCTGGCAGGGCGGGTCGGGCGACACGACGACCGGCACGAGCATCGCCGAGGGCATCCGCGAGGTCGCTCCCGGCGCGGCCGTCACGGTGAGCCCCGGCGCCGCCGAGCCGATCCGCGCCGACCAGACCGGCGTCGTCGTCGTCGGCGAACGGCCCTACGCGGAGGGGCAGGGCGACGTCGGCAACAACGGCTCGAGCCTGTCGCTCACGCCCGCCGACCAGGCCGTCGTCGAGAAGGTCTGCGCCGCGACCTCGTCGTGCGTCGTGCTCGTCGTGTCGGGCCGCCCGCAGCTGCTCGGCGACGTCGTCGGGCTCGCCGACGCGGTGGTCGCCTCGTCGCTGCCGGGTTCCGAGGGCGCGGGCGTGGCTGACGTGCTCTTCGGCCGCCTGCCCTTCGCCGGGCGCCTGCCGGTGACCTGGGCCGCGAGCGCCGACCAGGTGCCGATCAACGTGGGCGACGCCGACTACTCGCCGCTGTACCCGTACGGCTGGGGCCTGCGCACCGACGGCGCGCGCGAGCGGCTGGAGGCGCTCGTCGCGTCGCTGCCCGCGGGCGCAGCCCGCGACGGCGTGCAGGACGTGCTCGACGGCGACGTCTGGGCAGCTGACGGGACGGTGGCGGGCGGGGACGCCGACGCCGTCGCGCGCCTCCTCCGCTCGCTGCTCGAGGCGGTCGGCCCGTTCTCGGGGACCGATGTCGACTCGATGGGCGCGGCCGACGACCTCGTGTCGGTCGCCCGCGACCTCGCGCAGGCCGCGATGGTCGACGGGACGGCCGCCGCCGGGCCGGCGGGTGTCGGCGCGGCGGCGCTGACCGCCGACGCGGAGAACGCGCTGCAGCGCGGGCTGCCCGACGTGGCGCTCGCCCGTCTCGCGACCGTGCTGGGCATCGACCTCGGCGTCGTCGAGCCGGCCAAGACGGTCGTGCCGGGCACGCTCTCGCCGGCCACGGCACGTCCGGGCGACACGGTGTCGATCACCGCGACCGGGTTCGTCGCGGGCGAGGAGCTCGCCGGGACGGTCTTCTCCGAGCCGCAGTCGATCGGCGACACGACCGCGACCGTCGCCGGGGTGGGCGTGCTGCGGTTCGTCGTGCCGGCCGACCTCGAGCCGGGGGCGCACGTCGTCGAGCTCGAGGGCGCGGGGCAGCTCGCGCGGGCGACGCTGACGGTGCTCGCCGCCGCGGGGCCGGGCGACCCCGGTGACCCGGGCACGCCGGGCGGCGGCACGCCGGGTGCGGGCACGCCGGGTGACGGCACGCCGGGTGCGGGCACGCCGGGCGGCACTCCGGGCTCAGGCACGCCGGGCGCAGGCGCGGGCGTGGGCGGCGGGTCGGGCGGCGCGGTGGCCGTCGCCGGCCGCGACGGCCTCGCGTTCACCGGCTCGGACGCCTGGGTCGGCATCGCCGGCACGGCGCTTCTGCTGATCGCGGTCGGTGCGTGGCTGACGCTGCGCCGCCGCCGCCTCGGCGCCCTCGACGACGAGTAGCCGGCCTCCGGCGGCGGCGGCGGCTACTCGGCCCGCTGCGTCTCCTCGAACCGCGTTCCGAACCATGAACCGCGTTCTTTCGCGGTTCATGGTTCGGTTCGCGGTTCATCGCCCACGGGACGATGAGGGGGCGGGAGGGGCGGGAGGGGCGCGGGCGCGGGATCCGAGCGGCAGGGCGGGCTGCGCGGAGCCGCCCGTCGCCCGCCTGGAACACCGCGGAGTGGACGGAACACCCCGAAACGACGGGGTGCTTCGTCCACTCCGGGGTGTTCCGGCCTCCGGGCGGCGCAGCCGGGCGCGGGGCGCGGCGCGCTACGCGGACTCGCGCAGCAGCAGCGTGCGCGCGACGCGGCGCCGCGGCGGCTCCGCGCCGGCGAGCATGTCGGCCACGACCCCGACGGCGACGCGCGCCAGCTCGGCCTTGTCGATCGAGAGCGTGGTCAGCTCCGGGGTGACGAGCGAGCCGAGGTCGAGCCCGTCCATGCCGACGACGGCGACGTCGTCCGGCACGACGACGCCGAGCCGCGCGAGGCCCTTGAGCGCCCCGATCGCGAGCACGTCGTTGAAGGCGAGCAGGGCGTCGGCGTCCGGGTACGCCCGGAGCAGCTCCGCGACCGCCCGCACCCCGTCGGCGTGGGTCTGCTCGACCCGCACCTCGGAGGCGGGGCTCCACGCCAGGCCGTGCTCGGCCAGGTAGTCGCGGTAGGCCAGGGCCCGCCCGGAGCCATCCACGCCGGAGTCGATCATCGCGACCCGGCTGCGACCCGCCGCCCTGAGGTGGTCGAGGGCGCTGCGCACGGCCGTCCGGGTCTCGATCTCGATGACGCCCTGGGCGCCTCCGTCGGGGTCGGTGTCGACCTCGACCGTCGGGACGCCCGCGACCTGCTCGCGCAGGTCGCCGAGCGGCATGAGCGAGACGAGCACGTCGACGCGCGGCACCAGGGACGCGAGGCTCTCCCGAGCCACGGAGGCGTCGTGCCCGAGGTCGCACAGCAGCACGCCCCAGCCGCGTGCGGTCGCCGCCCGGCTGAACTCCGACGCGACCTCCGGGTAGTAGGGGTTGCGGAGGTCGTCGAGCACGAGCCCGACCGTCACCTGTCGGCCCTTGACCAGGCCCTGGGCCGCACGGTTCGGCCGGTAGTTCAGGTCGCGGGCCGCCTGCACCACGCGCTCGCGCGTCGCCGCGCTGACGTCGGGCAGGCCGTTGAGCGAACGGGTCACGGTCTGGCGCGAGACACCGGCGACCCGGGCCACGTCGAGGATCGTGGCAGGGCGAGGGAGGCGGGGGTCGGCAGTCGTCACCCCCTGAGGTTACTGGTAGCGTCGTCTGTGGCCGTGAACGTTCACGGTCGCTCGCTCGACTGCACGGCCCCGCGACCGCCCACCCGCTCGCCGGGTGCCTGCCGACCCAGTGAAGGACACCGATGTCTCCCCTGACCACTCCCGCCGACGCGACCGTCCCCTCCTCGGCCCCTGCCGCCTCCTCGACTGCTGCCTCCTCGACCTCCGACCGTCTGGCCGAGCCGGGCGCCGTCGCCCGCTGGGCCGTGCTCGGCGCCGGCTCGATCGCCCGGAAGTTCGTCTCGCAGCTGCCCTCGTCGGGCGGGGTGCTCGCCGCGGTCGGCAGCACCGACGCGGGACGCGCCGCCGAGCTCGCGGCGTTCGCCGTCGAGCAGGGCGCGGCTCCCGCCGGGGAGGAACCCCGTGCCGACGGCACCGTGGGAGCCCCGACCGAGCTCGTCCGCACCGGGACGTACGCCGAGGTCCTCGCCGACCCGACGATCGACGCCGTCTACGTGGCGACGGTGCACACCGCCCACGCCCGCCTCGTGCTCGACGCGGTCGCGGCCGGCAAGGCCGTGCTCTGCGAGAAGCCGCTGACGCCGAACGCGGGCACGACGATGGCTGTCGCCGACGAGGCCCGCCAGGCCGGGGCGACCCTGGTCGAGGCGGTCATGTACCGGTTCCACCCGCAGACGCGGGCCCTGCTCGAGCTCGTCCGCGACGGGGCGATCGGCGAGCTCGTGCACGTCGACGCCGCGTTCTCGTTCGCCGCCTCCGACCGCGAGGGCCGCCTGTTCGACGTCGACACGGCCGGCGGCGGGATCCTCGACGTGGGCGGCTACCCCGTCTCGTTGGCCCGCGCCGTGGTCGGGGCCGCTCGCGGCCGCGCGTTCGCCGAGCCCCTCGCCGTCACCGCCAAGGGCACGCTCGGCCCCACCGGCGTCGACGAGTGGACCCTGGCCCAGCTCGACTTCGGCGACGGCGTGACCGCCGCCGTGCGGTGCGGCGTCCGTGTCGACGACGCCAACATCGCGACGATCACCGGCTCGCGCGGCAGCATCGTGCTCACCGACCCGTGGTTCGGCGACGACGCGGAGCTGACCGTCCGCACCGTCGACGGCGAGACCCGGACCCTGTCGTTCCCCGGGGCGCAGCCCTACGGCCTCGAGGCCGCCGCGACGGTCGCCGCCCTGCGCGACGGCACCGGCGAGGCCGCCGAGATCAGCCTCGACGACAGCGTCGGCACCGCCCGCGTGCTCGACCAGTGGCGTGCCGCGATCGGCCTGCGCTACCCGTTCGAGCGCGAGGACGTCGACATCCCCACCGTCACCGGCCGCCCGCTCGCCGTCTCCCCCGACGCCCCGATGGTCTACGGCGAGATCGCCGGGGTCGGCAAGAAGGTGTCGCGGCTGGTCATGGGAGTGGACAACCAGCAGGACCTGGCGCACGCCTCCTCGATCTTCGACCACTTCGTCAGCCAGGGCGGCAACACGTTCGACACCGGCTGGCTCTACGGCGACGGCGAGATGGAGGCGCGGCTGGGCCGCTGGATCGCGAACCGCGGCATCCGAGACGACGTCGTCGTCATCACGAAGGGCGCGCACACCCCGCACTGCGACCCCGAGTCGCTGACCCGCCAGCTGCTCGAGAGCCTCGACCGCCAGGGCACCGACCACGCGGACATCTACATGATGCACAGGGACAACACCGACGTCCCCGTGGGCGAGTTCGTCGACGTGCTCGACGAGCACCGCCGGGCCGGGCGCATCCGCGTCTACGGCGGCTCGAACTGGACCCCGGCCCGTGTCGACGAGGCGAACGAGTACGCGAGGGCCCACGGCCGCGCCGAGTTCTCGGTGCTGTCGAACCACTTCGGCCTCGCCGAGGCCTACGACGTGCCGTGGGCCGGCTGCGAGCACGTCACCGACCCCGAGTCGAAGAAGTGGCTCGAGCAGCGCCAGATCCCGCTGCTGCCCTGGTCGTCGCAGGCGCGCGGCTTCTTCACGGGCCGGGCCCGCCCCGACGACCTCACCGACGCCGAGCTCGTGCGCTGCTACTACAGCGCCGACAACTTCGAGCGCCTGCGCCGTGCGGAACAGCTCGGGGCCGAGCACGGCGTCGCCGCGACGGCGATCGCCCTGGCCTACGTGCTGCACCAGCCGTTCCCGACGTTCCCGTTGTTCGGGCCGCGCACCATCTCGGAGGCGCGGTCGTCGATGCGCGGCCTCAGCGTCTCGCTCTCGGACGAACAGGTCGCCTGGCTCGACCTGCGCTGACCGGGCGCATTGCCGAGGAGGCGGTGGCCGGGTCCTCGGGACCTGCTCACCGCCTCCTCCGTGCTGGGGGCGGGTCGGCTCGAGGTCACGGTCAGGTAACGCACCAATCTCATCCAGCGAGGGTGGCGAACCCCTGTCAACTCCCCACCGGGAACCACAGACAAGGAGAACCATCGTGAACATCTCACGCAAGACCATCACCAAGTCCGCCTTCGGCATCGTCGCCTCCGGCGCCCTCATCTTCAGCCTCGCCGCCTGCTCCTCGACCGACGCCGGCTCCGGCTCGTCGTCGTCCGCCGCCCCGTCGTCCTCGTCGTCCGCTGCGTCGACCGAGCCCGTCGCGTCGCTCCCCGACCTCAGCAAGGGCGTCGACACTCAGGTCGCCGTCGACGCGTCCTTCGTCGAGGCCCTCACCAGCCTCGGCCTCACCCCCGGAGTCGTCGGCACCGCCGGCTTCGACGCCACCACCGGCACCTTCTCCTTCCCCATCACCGGCGGCAACGTCGACTACTACGACCCCTCCTCCGACGTGCGCCCCTACGTCCAGGGCGAGATCGACCACGACGGCTCCGGCCTGTCCCTGACCGCCGCCGACGGCACCGTCGTCGAGCTCACCGACTTCCGCATCGACCCGGGCGAGAGCAAGCTCTACGGCACCGTCACCGCCAACGGCGAGGTCGCAGCCGAGGACGCCTACCTCTTCAACCTCTACGGCGGCACCCTGAAGCCCCTCCAGATGGAAGGCACCAACGCCGTCCTCGAGGGCACCACCGTGCACATCAGCCCCGACGCCGCCGCCCTGCTGAACCAGACCTTCAACACCGACGCCGTCCAGGACGAGATGCTCGTCGGCGTCGCGAAGATCACCGTCGCCACCGAGTAGGGTCCGCCCTCACCCGAGTGACGACGACACCGGCCCCGACCCTGCACGTGGGCCGGTGTTCCCGGTGGGGCCCCGCTCCACGCTCCGGCGTGGGGCGGGGTTCTCCCTCCGCTCGGTCATGAACCGTCAGAAAAGGTCCTCTCCCTCTCGGGAAAGGACCTTTTCTGACGTCTCGCCGCCCGTCGACGGAGAGAGCCCGGGCTAGCCGGTGACGACCGCGATCTCGTTGGCAGCGACGCCGAGGTCGCCCGTGGCCGTGACCTCGCCGCTGGCCACGTCGACCGCGTGGATCGAGCCCGATGCCGGGTCGGTCACGTACGCGGTGTCGCTGACGACCGAGAGGCTCGGGTGCGAGTCCTGCCACTCGGCGGGCCCCTCCCACGCCTCGATCACGGGGTACGAGGCCCCGAACGTCCCGGTGGCGACGTCGAGCACGTGCAGCGCCCCGTCGGTGCCGAGCACGAGCGCGTCGTCGTCGGCGGTGCGGCCGACGCCCTTCCAGGTGTACGCGACGCCGTCGGGCAGGTCGAGCACCTGCGAGGTGGCCGCGGCGGTGTCCACGGCGGTGAGCTGTGTCAGCTCGTAGCCCTCGGAGTCGGGGTCGCTGTTGTAGTCGCCGAGCATGACGGTCGACGAGTCGGTGACGTAGGCGTTCCCGGTGCGGCCGTAGTCGTCCGGGGCGGCGATCTTCGTGAACGCGCCGTCGTCGTACAGCAGCACGCCGTCGCTGCAGCCGAACACCGCGACCTCGTCGGCCGTGGTGCCCTCGCCGTGCACGGAGGGGCACTCCTCGCTGCGCGCGGTCTCCTCGCCGGCGGCGTCGAGCGCGCGCACGCCGACCCGCGACTCGGAGTCGCCGATCGTGGTGAGCAACGTGCCGTCCTCGAGCTCGATCGAGACGCCGTGGTGGGCCTCGGGCGACGAGATCGTCTCGGTCGCGGGCAGCTCCCCGGTCGACGAGACGTCGAGCAGGTCGGCCGTGTCGAAGACGGTGGTGTCGCCGGTCCCGTCCGAGAACAAGATCGTCTTGTCGCCGTGGCGCACGACGTGGCCGGGCGTCGGCGCCTCGAACACGAGGTCGGTGAGCTCGGGCTCCGCGGTGTACGACGTCCCGTCGGCGGTCCAGGCCCCGGTGTCGAGCACCTGGAACCCCTCCTCGGTCGAGACGAGCACGTGCCGTCCGTCGCCGGCCGGGTTGACCCGGTTGAACCCCGCCAGCTCGATGTCGGCCACGGTCTCGAGGGTGGTCGCGTCGAGCACGAGCACCCCGCCGTCGTAGGTGGCCGCGATGCGGGGCTGCGCCGAGGAGGCGGTGGTCGCGCCCGCCTCGGAGGCCGCGCCGGTCGCGGCGTCGCCGCCCGCGCCTCCTGCGCTCGAGCACGCCGTGAGGGCCAGCGCGGCCGAGGCGGCGAGGGCGAGGCCGGCGAGGGCCCTGGTCTGGTGTCGGGAGGTCGTGTGTCGCTGGGTCATGTGATCCGTTTCCGTGTTCGGTGATGGGGGTGGTGCGGGCCGGTCAGGGCGACAGGCCGGTCGCGATGAGCTGCTCGTTCGAGCGCATCATCTCGAGGTAGGTCTCGGCTCCCCCGCCGGGGGCGCTGAGCGACTCGGTGTGCAGGGCGACGACGTCGACTTCGACGTCGGCCTCGTCAGCGAGGACCTGCACGAGGCGGTCCGGCTGGGAGGCATCGGCGAAGATCGTGCCGACCCCCGCCTCCTCGATCGCGTCGGTGAGCCCGGCGAGGTCGGACGCGCTCGGCGCCGCCAGCGTCGTGCCGCTCGGCAGCACGGCCCCGACGACGCGGAACCCGTACCGCTCGGCGAGGTAGCCGAAGACGTGGTGGTTCGTGACGAGCGCGCGCCGCTCGGCCGGGATCGCGCCGAAGCTCGCCTCGAGGTCGGCGTCGAGCTGCTCGAGCTGGCCCCGGTAGGAGGCGGCGGCCGACTCGAGCGCACCGGCGTCGAGGCCGTCGACCTGCGTCGCCAGCTCGCGCTCGAGCCCGTCGACGACGTCGAGCATCCGCTGCGGGTCGGTCCAGAAGTGCGGGTCGAGCTCGCCCTCCGCGTCGCCCTCGGCGTAGGCCAGGGGCTCCATCAGGTCGCCGGCCTCGACGACGGGCACGCCCGCCGCGGCGGCGGAGTCGACGTGCTGCTGCAGGCCCTCCTCGAGGCCGAGGCCGTTCGAGACGACCAGGTCGGCGTCGCGCAGGTCGGCGGCCTCGCGGGCCGAGATCTCGACGCTGTGCGGGTCGGCCCCCGGGGGCATCAGGGTGACGACGTCGGCCTGGTCGCCGACCAGCTCGCCGACGACGTCGCCGAGGATGTTCGTCGTGACGACGACGCGCAGGGTGCCTGCGGCCGCGCCGCCGGTGCTCGTGCCTGTGCCTGCAGAGCCGCCTTCGGCGAGGGCGGAGCAGCCGCTGGTGACGAGCAGCACGGCGAGGGCGGCGGTCGCCCGGACGAGTCGACCCCGAGGACGAGCACGAGCCACTGAGCCCCGCGAACCGGGTTCCGAACCATGAACCGGGATAGTTCGCGGTTCATGGTTCGGAACGCGGTTCATCGAGCCGAGACCGGAACCGAGGAGGCGCGCGCGGCTCATCGACCCGTCTCCACGAACAGGCGGCCGGGCAGCGGCAGCGTGCGGGCGACCCGCGCCGAGTCGGCGTGGTCGATCTCGTGCACGACTCCCGCCGACGGCGAGTTCAGGTAGCTGCGCGACGCGTCGACCTCGAGGACGACGCCGGCGGGCAGCTCGGGCCCGTCGGCTCCGGCGACGAGGTCGGCCGCGACGAGCGGCTCCGTCTGCGCGAGCACGCCCTCGGGCGAGAGGACGACGACGCGTCCGGAGGTGTCGACCGCCACGACCGTGTCGTCCGAGTCGCCGACGGCCGTCGCCCGCAGCAGCGGCTCCGGGGTCTCGATCAGCGTCCAGGTGCGGGCCCGCGTGTCGAGCAGCCAGGCCCCGCGGGTGCCGGCGACGGAGGCGACGGCCGGCCGGCCGGGGCGCGCCTGGAACGAGGTGGCCACGTCCGACGCGGCCGTCCCGGCCGGGTACGGGATGCGCTCGAGCGTCACGTCGCCGGCGCTGTCGGCGGTGGCGAGCACAGCGCCGTCGGCACAGCCGACGACGACGCCGACGCGGGTCGCGGCCGAGCCGCGGAGAGCGGGGCAGGGCTCCTCGAGGCCATCGACGGGCTCGCCCCCGGCGGTCGTGACGACGACCGTGTCGGCGAGCACGGGCGCGGGCTCGGAGGCGCCGGAGGCGTCGGCCGCGTCGGCCGCGTCGGCGGCGTCGGCCGCGTCGCTGACGACGCTCGCGATCAGCTCGTCGCCGAGCGGCACGAGCACGCCGGCGTGCGGCGTCCCCTCGATCCTCCCGACCGCGTCGAGCTCGCCGTCGGCCAGGGCGTCGCCGTCGAGCACGAGCCCCGTGCCGGTGGCCGACCAGGACGCGGCGGTGAGGGACGCGCTGGAGGCGGCCCGCACCTCCTGCGCAGCGTCCTCGGACGTGCCTGACGCGTCGGCGCCGCCGTCGGCGCCGGTGCCGCTGCCGCTGCCGGTCTCGACGCCGAGGTCGGCCAGGTCGTCGGGCTCGGCGACGACCCGGGGATCCGCGAGGTAGTAGTGCGAGTGGTCGCCGTGGGGCACCGTCCAGGCGCCGCCGTCGACGACGGTGAGCCGCCCGTCCGGGGTCGCCGCGAAGAGGTGCCGGCCGTCGGTCGTGAGCGAGGAAGCGTCGCCGAGCGAGCCCCCGGACGCCAGCTCGACGATCTCGCCCGAGGCAGGGTCGAGGGCGCTCAGCACGTCGCCGTCGAGGGCGACGAGGCGGAGCTGCGGCTCCTGGAGCTCGCGGGCTCCCTCGACGTACCCGTGCGGGACGGCGGTCTCGTCGGCACCGGCCTTGCCGGCGTCGTCGGCGGAGTCGGCGCCGGGGCTGCAGGCCGCGAGGGCGAGCAGCGCGACGAGGGCGGCGGGGAGGAGGACTGTTCTTCTGGTCACGAGTGCGGGGTCGCTTCCTGTCGCGCCGGGGGCGCGAGGTCGAGGGTCGGGCGGTCAGGTGCGGGGCGGGCGGCGACGGAGGCGACGAGCGCGGACGCCGCGGGTGCGGATGCGGGTGCAGGTGCGGGCGCGGGCGTCGCCCCGGCGTCCGCGCCAGGCGTCGATGCCGAGGAGGCGCGGTCTCCGACCACGGCACGCGCCGCGGCCGACAGCCCGGCCAGCGCCACGGCGCACGCGGCGATGCTCGCGCCCGCCGCCGTCGAGGCGTGCCACGAGACGAGCAGCCCGACGAGCACGGCGAGGGCGCCGACGACGGCGGCGGCGGCCATGGTGGTGGGGATGCGACGGGTCCACTGGGCGGCGGCCACGGCCGGGGCGATGAGGAGGCCCACGACGAGGAGGCTGCCCACCGCCTGGTAGGAGGCGACGACGACGAGGGTGACGAGCCCGACCAGCACCACGTGGGCGAGCCCCGGGCGGAGGCCGGACGTGCTCGCGACCCGCGGGTCGAAGGCGAGGGCCACGAACGGGCGGTGGAACGCGGCCGTGACCACGACCCCGACGACGACCGCGACGGCGATGAACACGAGGTCGCCCTGGTCGACGGCGAGCACGTCGCCGAACAGCACGGCCGTGAGGTCGGTCGCGAACGAGCGTGAGCAGGAGACGATCACGACGCCCACGCTGAGCATCGCGACGTAGAGCAGGCCGATGGCGGTGTCGGGAGAGACCCGTGACCGTCGCGTGACGAGACCGACGCCGGCCGTCATCACGGCGGCGCTGACGGCGGCGCCGAGCACGGCGGGCAGCCCGAGGAGCGCGGCCAGGGCGACGCCGGGCAGGACTCCGTGCGCCATGGCCTCCCCGAGGAACGCCATGCCGCGGACGACGACCCAGGTGCCGACGACGCCGCAGAGCACAGCGACGAGCACGCCGCCGACGAGGGCCCTGAGCATGAACGCCGTGCTGAACGGGTCGAGGAGGAAGGTCACGAGGCACGACCATACATGAAAACGATTATCAGTATGATCAAGCTATGGACATCGCATCGGGACCCCTCGCACCGGCCTCCGACCTCCCCTCTCGCCTCGCTTCCCGCCCCGACTCTCGCCTCGCGGAGCCGACCTCGGGGACGGTCGCGCGCCTCCTCGGCGTCAGCGCCCACCACGACGGACGCACCGCGCTGCGGGGAGTCGACGTCGACGTGCTCGACGGCCGGCTCACGGTGCTCGTGGGCCCGAACGGTTCGGGGAAGTCGACGCTGCTGGGCGTGCTGGCCGGCACCCACCGCGACGTGGAGGGGCAGGTCGCCCTGCCCGCGTCGGGCACGACGGCGCTCGTCGTCCAGCGGAGCGCGGTCACCGACCGCCTGCCGATCACCGTGCGCGAGACGGTCGCGATGGGGAGGTGGGGGGCGCTCGGTGCGTGGCGGCCGCTCGGGCGTCGGGACCGTTCCGTCGTGGACGACTGCCTCGAGGCGCTCGACGTCGCCGACCTCGCCCGGCGTCCGCTGGCGGCGTTGTCGGGCGGGCAGCGGCAGCGCGTGCTCGTGGCTCAGGGGCTGGCACGCCAGGCCGACCTGCTGCTGCTCGACGAGCCGACGGCCGGGGTCGACGCCTCCGCCACAGCCCTGATCCGAGCAGCCGTCGACGCCGAGCTCGCCCGCGGGGCCACCGTCGTCGAGGCGACCCACGACCACGCGCTGCGCGGGCCGGGCATCGACGTCGTGCACCTCGTGGACGGCCGCCGCGTGGCGTGAGCGCCCTCGCGAAGGACGAGCTACACCCCTGGATCGGCGCTGCACCCCCCGTTCCACGGGTGTAGCGCGGGTTCGGGGGTGCAGCTCGCGCGGCGGCCGCGGCGGCGGGGGGCGGCGGCACCCCGCGGACCCGCACGCACCCTCATGCGCGCAGGAGGGTGTGCGCGGGTGCGGCGGGTGTGGGCACCGCGCGATGATGGTGGGCGTGCAGCGACCGCCGAGTGAACCCGGATCCGACGCCGAACCTGGATCGGACGCCGTCGCCGTCCGCTCGGCCTACTCGTCTCGAGCGGCGGAGTACGCGGCAGCACTCGGCTCGATGAGCGCGGTCCACCCCGCCGACCTCAGCATCGTGTCGCAGTGGGCGGACGAGCTCGACGGACCGGTGCTCGATCTCGGCTGCGGGCCGGGCCACTGGACGGCATTCCTCGCCGGGCGTGGCGGACACAGCAGGGGCAACGGGCACAGCGGGCACGCCCCGCTCAGCTCACTCGACGTCACGGGTGTCGACCCGGTCCCCGCGTTCGTGGAGCACGCCCGAGGCACATACCCGGGCGGCCGCTACGAGGTCGGCACGGCCGAGCACCTGTCGGCACCTGACGGCAGCCTCGGCGGGGTGCTGGCGTGGTACTCGCTCGTGCACCACTCTCCGGACGCGATCGACGGGCCGCTGCGGGAGGTCGCGCGCGTCCTGCGTCCGGGCGGGCGCTTCCTCGTGGGGTTCTTCGAGTGGCCGGCGCTCGAGCGCTTCGAGCACACCGTCGTGACGGCCTGGCGCTGGCCGGTCGACGAGCTGGCGGCACGGCTGGAGGCTGCCGGGCTCACCGTGCTCGGGACGACGACCCGCACCGACCCCGGATCACGCCCGCATGCGGCGCTGATCGCCGAGCACCGCACCGTCCGCTGAACCGGCAGCGCCTGCACAGCCGGCATCGCCCGGGCTCGGACACCGCCGAGTGGACGCGACACCGGTGAACGAGGTGGTGTTCCGGTCACTCGGCGGCGTCAGGGGCAGGCGGCACTCGGCAGGCGGCAGGGGCCTAGAACGTGTGCTCCCGAAAGGACGGACGCCCCGCCGCCGGGTCGGCAGCGGGGCGTCCGAGAGACGATCGGCGCCTAGTACGAACCGGCCCCCGAGGAGGCGGCGGCCGAGTCGGCGAGGAGCGCCCGCGACCCCGAGACGCCCAGGCGCGTGGCGCCGGCGGCGACGTACTTCTGCGCGTCGGCGAGGGTGCGCACGCCGCCCGAGGCCTTGACCCCGAGGCGTCCGCCGACGGTCTCGGCCATCAGCCGGACCGCGTGCTCGGACGCACCGCCAGCCGGGTGGAACCCGGTCGAGGTCTTGACGAAGTCGGCACCGGCCGACTCGGCGGCCTTGCAGGCACCGACGATCGCGTCGTCGCTCAGCGCCGCGGACTCGATGATGACCTTGAGGACGGTCGGGGCCGGCACGGCCTGGCGCACCGCGGCGATGTCCTCCTCGAGGGAGGCGTAGTCGCCGGCGACCGCGGCACCCACGTCGATGACCATGTCGACCTCGTCGGCCCCGGCACGGACTGCCTCGGCCGCCTCGGCGGCCTTGACCGCGGAGGTGTGCTTGCCGCTGGGGAACCCGGCGACGACGGCGACCTTGAGGTCGGCGCCCTCGGGCAGCACGAGGGGCAACATCGACGGCGAGACGCAGACCGAGTACGTGCCGAGCTCGACGGCCTCCGCGATCAGGGCGTCGACGTCGGCTCGGGTCGCCTCGGGCTTGAGCAGGGTGTGGTCGATGAGCCGCGCCGCGTCGGCGCTGGTGAGGGTCGTCTCGGTCATGACACCAGGGTACGGCGGTCGACCGCACCGTTCTGCGCCGCGTCGCCGTCGGCCCGGCCGTCGCGCACCTCGACGACCGAGGCCGTCGGGTGCTGAGCGAGGAACCGGTCGGCCGTGCGGAGCGACATCGCCATCTGCAGCAAGGCGGGGTTCGCCACGACGGCGCTGGGGAACGTCGAGTTGTCGCAGACCCACAGGTTGGCCACGTCGAAGCTGCGGCCGTCGGGGTCGACCACGGCGTCGGCCGCGTCGTCGCCCATGCGGCAGGTGCCGAGGGTGTGCGCCGTCCGGGCCAGGACCCGGATGTCGGTCCCGCCCGCGGCCTCGACGATCGACGTCATCGTGCGGATGGCGTGCTCGTCGATGGCCTGCTCGTTCGGGCCCGCCGTGAACGAGATGCGCGCCTTGGGCACGCCGACCTCGTCGAGCTCGTCGGAGAGCACGAGGCGGTTGTCGTCGCTCGGCAGGCACTCGGCGTTGATGCCGATGCCCGACAGGTGGCGGTAGCCCCCGATGACGTCGGCCAGCTCGTCGCCCCAGAGCCCGCCGCCGCGCACCAGCGTCGTGGCGAGCGTGAGCGGCGGGACGCCGAGGCTCTGGATCAGGTAACCGCCCACGAAGTCGGCGTCGGCAGGCGCCCTCAGGTCTTCGGTGATGATCGACGACGGATAGCCGCGGTGCCCGCGCATCTCGCCCTCGAAGGTGCCCCAGACCTGGGTCGCGCCGTGCGCCATGAAGTTGCGCCCGACCTGGCCGCTGCTGTTCGCGAGGCCGGTGTGCAGCAGCAGGCGCGGGGTCTCGACGCCGCCGGCGCAGAGGAACAGGGCCGCGGTGCGCTGTCGGTGCTCGACACCGTCGTGCACGTAGACGACGGCCGTGACCTCGCCGCTGTCGTCGGTGTCGATGCCCGTCACCGTGGAGTCGGGCCGGATCTCGGCGCCGTGGGCGACCGCGCTGGGGAGGTACGTGACGTCCATGCTGACCTTGGCGCCGTTGCGGCAGCCCTGGTGGCAGCTGCCGCAGCTGACGCAGGCGTGGCGGAGGCCCGCGTGCTCCTGGTGGTGGTCGTGGGTGATGAGCGCCTCGGGGGCGTCGGCCGTGCGGATGCCGACCGCGTCGCAGCCGCGCACCATCATGTCGGCCGCGGCGTTGCGTCCCGCAGGCGGGTACGCGTAGCGCCGCGAGGGATCCCACGGGTAGTCGCTCGGCCCCGAGACGCCGACGAAGGCCTCGACCTGCTCGATGTAGCGGGTGACCTCGGCGGAGTCGACGGGCCAGTCGACGCCCTGGCCGGTGACGGACTTCAGGTGCAGGTCGCGCTCGTCGGGCCGGGGCACGAAGGCGCCCCAGTGCAGGGTGGAGCCGCCCACGCCGCGACCCGAGTTGTTCGGGCCGAACGCGTTCGGGTCGTCGCCGTCGCTGAGGCGCTCGTCCATCCAGTTGATGGCCGTGCCCGCTTCCTCGTCGTTCGTGTACAGCTCGGGGTCGAAGTTCGGCCCCGCCTCGATCGCGACGACGCGCAGGCCGGCTGCCGCCAGCTTCGCCAGCAGGGGCGCGCCTCCCGCGCCGGTGCCCACGACGACGGCGTCGACGACCTCGTCGTGCCCGTAGGTGGTCATGTCGTCGAGCTTCATCGTGCTGCCTCCGTCGGTGCTGCCTGCGTTCGTGCTGCCTCCATGGTCGGTTCCCACGCTTCTCGGGCATCGGCGGCCAGCAGCTGGAAGCCCTGGAACCGCGGACCGTCGCCGCCGTTCGCGTAGCCGTCGTAGCCGATGCGCGACATCGTCGCCGGGTGCGACAGCCACGTGCGGACGAGGTCGACCCGGCAGTCCTCGAACCAGAGCGTCATCTGCTCGGCGGTGAAGTCGTCGGACCGGGGCTCGTGCTCGCCGGCGATGATCGCGGTGACGAGGGCGTCCTGCTCGGCCCGTGACAGGTCGCCGAAGCCGGCCAGCTCGTCGAGCCCGCGGCGATAGGCCTCGGGATCGGGCGGCAGGGCGGCGTTGCGCCAGCCGTCGCCCCGGCCGGAGCCGACCCGGGCGTCGACCCGGGCGGCCAGGTCGATCGCCTGCCGCGGCTCGGGAGCCCGCTGCGGCACGATGCGGTCGCTCAGCACGCGCAGGGTCTGCAGCTGCGCCTCGTCGACGACGACCGGACGGTAACGCGGGTCGTCCGCCAGGACGCGGCGCGCGTGCAGCGCGCGGGTCTGCGTGCTGACCCGCGAGGAGGCGAGGGTGCGGACCACGTCGACGGGCACGACCGGGCCGGTGCCGGCCTCGTCGCGCCAGAGGTCACGGATCGCGGCGGCGACCTCGTCGGGACGCTCGAGGGGCAGCAGGTGACCCGCGCCCTCGAGCACGTGCACCTGGGCCCGCGGGTAGACGCGGCCGTTGAGCTCTCGCTGCGCCGCCTCGCCGAGGTCGCCGTCGCTGCCGCCCGCCAAGATGACGGCGGGCACGTCGAGCACTCCGACCGTCTCGGACCAGTCTTCTCGGCTGCCGCGGTCGAACCAGGCCGTCCAGGCCTCGGCGGAGGCGCGCTGCACGTCGGCGACGGCGGTCGCGTCGGACGGCGGGTCGAGCGGCGCGCCCAGGTTCGCGTCGACGAAGGCACGAGCCGAGGCGGCGTCGATCGCCCCGCCGTCGGCCATCGCGCGCTTCTCGGCGCGGTCGTCGTCGCTCATCGGCTCGGGCGTCGGCGGCGAGGCCGCGAGCAGCACGACGCCGCTGAGGCCGAAGAGCCCGTGCTCGCCGGCGAGGGCCCGGGAGGCCACGACGGAGGCGATCTTGCCGCCCATGCTGTGGCCGACCAGCAGCCACCGGCCGGGCGCGTGGCGCCGGACCTTGCGCACGACGAGCGCCGCCATGGCGTCGACCGAGACGCCGGAGGCGGCGCTCGCGTCGCCGAAGCCGGGCAGGTCGAGCGCGACCACGTCGGCCGTGTCGGCGAGCCGTGCGGCGACGCCGTCGAACTCACGGGCGCTCATGCCCAGGGCGTGCAGGAAGAAGATCGTCGGACGGGCAGCGTCGACGGGTGTGTTCACGGGTGCTCCTCGAGGGGCCTCGGCGCGGTGCCCCCGGGCAGCGGGGGCACGTCGGACACTACGAGGCACCGCCGACACTACGAACGCACGGCTGACCGCCCTCCCAGCCTGCCGCCTCCCGCCGGGGTACGCCTGCCTCCTCGAACTGGGTGTCGGCGGGTTCCCGTGGCCGTCGGCGGGTCAGCGCCGACCCGCCGAGGACGACGGGAACCCGCCGACAGGGATCTTGACCCGCCCGACACGACGGGTACCCGCCGACGTGCAGAGGCCGGGTCGCGGAGGGCCACGCCCGGGTCGCTGCGGCTCAGGCTCGGGTCACGACCGGTCGTGCAGGCTCAGGCGGCAACTGCGGCCGGCAACGCCGCCAGACGTCGCTCGAGCTCGTCGACCGTGCCGAGCCGCCGCTCCGGCGACACGTCCCGCAGGCGCCCGACGAGCCGGCGCGCCGCCGCGACCACGGCGGGCTGGTCGGCGCCGTACGTCTCGACGCCCGCCACGACCGAGTCGACGAGCGACTCGACCGACGGCAGCCCGACGACGACGCGGAGCGTCCCGTCGGCGTCGCGGTGCCCGGTCACGCGGTCGCGTCCGCGCCACACGGGCACGAGCACCGCGGTCGACATGTCGAGCGCGCTCACCGCCGTGTAGGGGTCGTTGGTGCCGGAGGCCAGGCCGCGCACGGCGATCTCCACGAGCTGCTGGAGCGCGTAGCCGACGTCCTGGTGCGGGGTCCGCGACGAGCCGAGCGTCACGCAGGCGCGGATCGCCGTCGCCGTGGCGGACGACGCGGTCGTCGTCGTGCCGACGAGCTCGTCGCCGACGATGACCCAGCTGCCGGGCATCGAGCGCACGTCCACGACCATATCGGCGTCGGCCGCGACGCGGACGAGCCGCGGCCAGTCGACGGCCTGGACGTAGCCGTCCCGGTCGGTGCGCACCGCGGCCGTCGTGCGGGGCGCCTCCTGCGGCTCGGTCTCGACGCGGTCGCCGGGTGAGGCCGGGTAGGCGAGGTCGGCCGCCGTGCGCAGGTCGCCCAGCACCTGCTGCTGCAGCGACGTGATCTGCACCGACGTCGCGATGTGGTGGATGAAGAAGACGAGCACGCCGACGTCGACCACGCCGAGCAGCACGGCTCCGTGCACGGCGAGCAGGGGCACGAACGCGTCGGCGCCGTCGACCTCGGTGTGCACCGAGCGCATCACGACGATCGCGTAGAGGAACGTCGAGGTGAAGGCCGCCAGCACGAGCTGGTTGGCGCGGTCGGCCATGAAGTTGCGGACGAGCCTCGGGCCGTAGGTCGACGACGTCGTGGCGAGCACCGAGATGGTGATCGAGAACGAGGTGCCGGCCACCGTGAGCATCGACGAGCCGATGATCGAGAGCAGCGACCGTCCGCCGCTGGCGCTCAGCGCGTCGAGGAAGGGCAGGCCGACGGTGCCGGCGCCGATCAGGCCGCGGTCGACGGCGACGAGCAGCTCGGCCGCGACGATCGCGACGACGCCGAGCAGCGCCGGGAAGAACCAGAACGACTCCCGCGCGCGGAGCAGGACGGCCCTCACGGGCGGGTCACGAGGGCGGAGGAGGCGCGGACGCGGCAGAGGGGCATGCCCCACACTGTGCCCGGTCGCGACCGCGACGGCCCGGCCCAGGTCGCGCACGCAGACGAGGAGGCGCGGCGCGGCAGGGTGCCGCACCGCGCCTCCTCGACGCTGGTCGGGCCGTGGCCCGGGGGACGGGTCAGGCCCGGTGGGCGCCGTCCCCGTGGTGCCGGGTCGACGTCTCGGCGTCGACGGGCGCCTCGGCCGCGACGTGCGACACGGTGTCAGACGAACCCGAGCCGGAGCCGGAGCCCGCACCCGCACCGCCGTCAGCGCCCGAAGCCGGGTGCGACCGCTCGAGCGACGCGCCCTCCACGTCGACGTCGGGCAGGATGCGGTCGAGCCACTTCGGGATCCACCACGCGGCGTCGCCGAGCAGGTGCATCACCGCGGGGATCAGCAGCAGGCGGACGACGAACGCGTCGACGAGCACACCGAGCGCGAGCCCCAGCCCGATCGACTGGATCATCACGGAGTTCGAGAAGACGAAGCCCGAGAAGACCGCCGCCATGATCAGCGCCGCGGCGATGACCACGGTCCGCCCGGCGTGGACGCCGCGCTGGACGGCGAGCCGCGCCGGCGACCCGTGGGCGTACGACTCGCGCATGCCGCTGACGAGGAACAGCTGGTAGTCCATCGCGAGCCCGAACAGCACCCCGACCATGAGGATCGGCAGGAAGCTCAGGATCGGGCCGGGGTCGTGCACCCCGAACACCGGGCCCAGCCAGCCCCACTGGAACACCGCGGTCACGCCGCCGAACGCGGCGAACAGCGACAGGACGAACCCGAGCGTCGCGGTCACCGGCACGAGGATCGACCGGAACACGAAGATCAGGATGATCAGCGACAGCCCGACGACGACGAGCAGGTACAGCGGCAGGGCCGCGGCCAGCTTCTCGCTGACGTCGATGTTGCCGGACGCGTTGCCGGCCACGCCGAGCGACGAGACGCCCTCGACGTCGAGCGAGCGCAGGTCGCGGACCAGCTGCTCGGTCGACTCGGCCGTCGGCCCGCCCTCGGGCACGACCTGGAACGCGAGCAGGGTGTCGTCGTCCGAGGCGCCGATCGGGGCGATCGCGGCGACGTCGTCCTGGGCGGCCAGCTCGGTGCCGACGCGCACCTGCTCGGCGACGAGGTCGTCGTCCGAGACGGCCTGGTCGAGGTCGGCGACGACGAGCAGCGGCCCGTTGACGCCGGCGCCGAACTTGTCCTCGACGATCTTGTACGCCTGGTAGGCGCTCGAGTCGACGGGCTCCGACGACCCGGCCGGGAGGCCGAGGCGCATCGACAGCGCGGGGATGGCGATGATCAGCAGTACGGCGACGCCCGCGATCAGCGTCAGCACGGCACGGCCGGTGCCCATCGGCTTCGACGGCACCTTCACGGCGCCGGTGCGGCCGACTGCGGCACGCGCCTTCTTCGTGAGGATGCGCGGGCCGACGAGGCGCAGCAGCGCCGGCGTCAGCGTGATCGCGATGAGGATGGCCACGAACACGCAGACCGCGCCGACGGTGCCCATCAAGCCGAGGAACGGGATGCCCGTCAGGTTCAGCGCGAGCAGGGCGATGAGCACGGTCGAGCCGGCGAACACGACGGCGTTGCCGGACGTGCCGTTGGCCAGCCCGATCGACTCGTCGAGCGGCACGCCCGCCTTCAGCTGCGTGCGGTGCCGGTTGAGGATGAACAGCGAGTAGTCGATGCCCACCGCGAGGCCGAGCATCACGCCCAGCACGGGCGTGACCGAGAGCATCTCGACGGCGCCCGAGAGCGACAGCGAGGCGAGCACGCCGACGCCGACACCGACCAGGGCGTTGAGCAGGGGCAGGCCGGCGCCGATCAGGGTGCCGAGCATGACGAACAGGACGATGGCGGCGATGATGACGCCGCCGACCTCGCCCGGGCCGAGGATCTCGGGGATCGTCGCGGCGATGTCGTTCGAGACCTCGACGTCGACGCCGGCGATGTCGGCGTCCTCCAGGTGCGAGACGACCGCCTCCTTCGCCTCCGAGGGCACCAGGTTGAGCGCCTTGTCGAACTGGACGGTGGCGACGGCCGTGGTGCCGTCCTCCGACACCTGGCGGATGCCGGACGAGAGGTCGAGCAGCGAGGCGCCGTCCTCGAGCGTCTTCTCCTGCGTCTCGAGCTCGGAGAGGCTCGAGTCGAGGGTCGCCTGCTGCGTGTCGATCTGCTGCTGACCCGCGGTGATCTGCGCCTGCTGAGCGTCGAGCTGCGCCTGCGCCGCGGCGAGCTGGCCGGCGGCCGCCGCCTGGGCGCGCGCGGCGTCGAGCTGCTGCTGGCCCGCGGTGAGCTGCGCCTGGGCGGCGTCGATCTGCGCCTGGCCGGACTCGATCTGGCTGCGGCCGTCCGTGATCTGCTGGCGACCGGAGTCGATCTTCGCCTGCTGGTCGGCGAGCTGTGCCTGCGTGGCGAACGGGTCGACCGTGCCCTTGACGTCGTCGAGGTCGGTCATGCCGCCGAGCAGCGAGACGATGTCGGCCTGCTGGTCGGCGCTGAAGGCGCTGTCGTCGCTGGTCGTGAAGACGACCGAGCCCGTGCCGCCGCTCGCCTGCGGGAATTTGTCGGCGAGCTGGTCCGACACCTCCTGCGTCTTCGTGCCGGGGATGCTCACGGCGGTGGTCAGCGTGCCGCCGAAGAGGGCGAACGAGCCGCCGGCGAGGCCGAGCACGACGATCCAGGCGGCGATCACCACCCAGGCGCGTCGGGCCGACAGCCGGCCGAGTCGGTAGAGCAGGGATGCCATGGGCGGTCGTCCTCCTGGTGGTGCGGTGGGCCGGTGGTCGGTCCGTGGGGTGGTGGAGCCTCGCGTCGCGTCGTCGGGAAGGAGGTGGGGTCGGGCAGGTCGGGGCGGTGGGGTCGGGGTCGGCCTGGGGTCAGGCAGGGGGCGCGTAGCCGGTGCGCACGCTCGTCACGAGACGATCGAGCAGCTCGGCCCAGACGGCCCGGCCTTCGTCGTCCAGGGCGCCGTCCGTCCGGCGCACCCAGTGCTCGGCGATGACCGCGATGCCGTGCAGCAGCGAGCTCACGAGGAGCTCGACGTCAAGCTGGTCGACCGCGATGCTCCGTCGGGCGGCATCGGCGGCGAGGTGTTCGGTCGCGCGGGAGAAGACGTCCTGCACTCCCTTGTTTGCGCCGTTCGCCTCCGCGTCGCCGTCGAGCACGCGCCACAGGTAGGCGACGACGGCCGGCAGGTCGATGCTGCGGAGAGCGAGCACCACCTCGTCGAACAAGGAGGAGCGGGTGCCGGCGACCTCGGAGGTCGCCACGGCCGTCGTGGCCGCCCGGAACTCGTCGATCGCGTCGGTCAGAGCCGCCGTGCAGAGCGTCATCACGACCTCGTCGAGGCTCGCGAAGTGGTTGAAGATCGTGCGGCGCGACACGTCCGCGCGGGCGGCGAGCTCGTCGACGCTGAAGCGCGGGGCGCCCTGCTCCGCGATCAGCGCGTCGGCCGCGTCGAGGATCGCCTGACGGTGCCGCGCCTTGAGGGCGGCACGTCGGTCGAGGGCGGGGGCGGTCGAGGGCACCTGCCTACACTAAGTGCAGCGACGCACTCGGTGCACGGCGCCCAGGTGGGGAATCGCTGGGAACTTCGGCCGACGCCTCAGCGGCCGAGGGCCCGGGCCAGGTACGGCGCCGTGCGGCTCGCGCCCGACTCGGCGACCTCGCGCGGCGTACCCGTCGCGACGACCTGCCCGCCCGCGTCTCCCCCGCCGGGGCCGAGGTCGATCACGTGGTCGGCGGCCGCGACGACGTCCATCGCGTGCTCGACCACGACGACCGTGCTGCCCGCGTCGACCAGCCGCTGCAGCTGCGCGACGAGCAGCTCGACGTCCGCGGGGTGCAGGCCCGTCGTCGGCTCGTCGAGCAGGTACAGCGTGTGGCCGCCGCGCATCCGCTGCAGCTCGGTCGCGAGCTTGATCCGCTGCGCCTCGCCGCCCGACAGCTCGGGGGCCGGCTGCCCCAGCCGCAGGTAGCCGAGGCCGACCTGCCGCAGCGTCGAGAGCGCGCGGGAGGCGGCCGGCACGTCGCCGAGGAACCCCTCGGCCTCGTCGACGGTCATCCCGAGCACGTCGGCGATCGTCGCGCCGTGCCAGGTCACCTCGAGCGTCTCGGCCGTGTACCGCGCCCCGTGGCACTCCGGGCAGGGCGCCCAGCTGCCCGGCAGGAAGAGCAGCTCGACCGTGACCGAGCCCTCGCCCTGGCAGACCTCGCAGCGACCGCCGACCACGTTGAACGAGAAGCGCCCGGCGCCCCAGCCGCGTGCCCTCGCTTCGTCGGTGGCCGCGAAGGAGGCGCGCACCGCGTCGAACAGGCCGGTGTACGTCGCGAGGTTCGACCGCGGGGTGCGTCCGATCGGCGCCTGGTCGACCTGCACCACGCGGTCGACCAGCGGGTGCTCGGTCGCCCGCTCGGCGAGGACGCCGCCGACGAGGCTCGACTTGCCCGAGCCGGACACGCCCGTGACGGCGGTGAGCACCCCGAGCGGCACGTCGACGTCGAGGGCACGGAGGTTGTGCCGGGCGACGTCGCGCAGCTCGAGCCACGCTGACGGGACGCGCGGGGAACGGGAGGCGGGTGCGTCCTCGGCGGTGTCGCGCGCCTCCTCGGTGGCCTCGCGCGCCTCCTCGCCGTCGCGCCACGGGGCCGACGGCGCGCGACGCGGCGCGAGGAACCGACGGGTGACCGACGCCTCGACGTCGGCGAGGCCGTCGACGGGGCCGCTGTAGAGCACCTCTCCTCCCCCGGTGCCGGCGCCCGGCCCGACGTCGACGACCCAGTCGGCGCGACGGACGATCTCCATGTCGTGCTCGACGACGAACACGCTGTTGCCCCCGGCGCGGAGGGCCTCGAGCACCTCGACCAGCGACTCGGCGTCGGCCGGGTGCAGGCCCGCGCTCGGCTCGTCGAGTACGTAGACGACGCCGAAGAGCCCGGAGCGCAGCTGCGTCGCGATCCGCAGCCGCTGCATCTCGCCCGGCGAGAGCGTCGGCGTCGCGCGGTCGAGGCTGAGGTAGCCGAGCCCGAGGCCGGTGAGCACCTCGACCCGCGACAGCAGGTCGCGTGCGATGGTGACGGCCACCTCGGTGCCCTCGCCCGAGGAGGCGCGCGAGGTCGCCGCGGTCGCGTGCGCCAGCGAGGCGGTCGGCCGCAGCACCTCGGCCACCTCGGACAGGGGCAGCCCGTTCAGCTCGGCGATCGTTCGCCCCGCGAAGGTCACGGCGAGCGCCGCGCGCGTCAGTCCGGTGCCGCCGCAGAGCGAGCAGGGGCCCGACTCGACGAACTGCAGCACCTTGGCGCGCTGCGTCTCGCTCTGGGAGTCGGCGAGGGTGTGCAGCACGAAGGCCCGGGCGCTCCAGAACCGGCCCTTGTACGGCTTCGCGACACGGTCGCGCTGCGGGACGACCTCGACGATGGGCTGCTCCTCGGTGAAGAGGAGCCAGTCGCGGTCGGCCTTCGGCAGCTCGCGCCACGGGCAGTCGATGTCGTGGCCGAGCACGGCGGTGACGTCGCGGAGGTTCTTGCCCTGCCAGGCGCCGGGCCAGGCGGCGATGGCCCCCTCGCGGATGCTGAGCGAGTCGTCGTGGACCGCCGACGCCTCGGTGACCTCGTGGGCGGTGCCGAGCCCGTGGCAGCGCGGGCAGGCGCCGGCGACGGTGTTCGGCGAGAAGGAGTCGGACTCGAGCCGCTCGGCGCCGGCGGGGTAGCTGCCCGCGCGCGACCAGAGCATGCGGGTCGAGTTCGAGAGGGTGGTGAGGGTGCCGACGGTCGACCGCGAGCTGGGCGCGCCGCGGCGCTGCTGCAGGGCGACGGCCGGCGGCAGGCCGGTGATGGACGCGACGTGCGGGGTGCTGCCCTGGGCGATGAGTCGGCGGGCGTAGGGCGCGACCGACTCCAGGAACCGGCGCTGAGCCTCCGCGAAGATCGTGCCGAACGCGAGCGACGACTTGCCCGAGCCGGAGACCCCGGTGAACGCGACGATGCGGTCGCGGGGCACGTCGACGTCCACGTCGCGCAGGTTGTTCTCGCGGGCGCCTCGGACGCGGACGAAGCCGTCTGTGACCGCAGCATCCGGTGCGGCCACGGGAACGTCGGCAGTCGCGTCGGCGGGCACGGCGACGGTCGCGTCGGCGGGTGTCGAGGAGGCGCGCGAGCGTGAGGAGGGCATCCGGGCGATGGTAGGCGGTGCTGCGGCAGCGGGTCCGGGTCGGCGGGTGCGCGGGGGACGAGGCCGACAGCTGGCTGCAAGGCGGGCGGACAGCCTTGTCCGCCCGCCGCGCCGTGGCTAGCGTGGGGGCACGGCGCCGGGGGGTGCCGGACGCGAGGCAGCCCTGCTGCTCACCGACTCGCGGGCACGACGGATCAGGGAGACGGACCATGTCGACGACGACGAAGACAGGCGACACAGGCACGGACGACGCGGGCCCGAGCGGCGCGACCGGGGACCGACGGGACGACGTCGCGGGGGCCGCCGGGCGCCTCCTCCGCTCGCCCGTCTCGGCCGCGCGGTACGCGTGGCTCCGCGCCAGGGCGAGCTCGACCCCGCGTCCGCGCGACGTCCCCTTCGGCGCCGGGGCAGGCGTCGACCCCGACCGCGTGCTCGTCGTCGGGGCAGGTCCTGCCGTGGGCTGGGGGGTCAGCTCCCACGACCTGGCGCTGCCGGGCCGTGTCTCGCGGAGGCTCGCCCGCCGCACGGGTCGCGGCTCCCACGTGGCGGCGTTGGCGGAGGCGACGCACCGGCTCCCGGCCGTCCGAGCCGCCCTCGACGACGTCTTCCTCGAGAACTGGGACGTCGTCGTGGTCACCCTCGGAGCGGCCGACGCCCTCACGCTGCGCTCGCCGCGCCCCTGGGCCCGCGAGCTCGACGCCGTCGTCGTCTCGCTCCTGGCACGACTCCGGCCCTGCGCGCGGGTGGTCGTCGTCTCGGCTCCCCCGGGCGACGCGCTCTCGACCTTCGGGCTGCGCGCGTCCGCCGCTGCCGAGCGCCACGCGCGGCTGCTGAGCGACGCCGCCGACGAGGTCTGCTCTGCCCACGCCCGCGTGACGCACCTCGCGCTGCCCGCGCTCCCGCGCCTCACGCAGGACGGCCGAGCCGAGGAGGCGCCCCCCGCCGTCGACGACCCCACCGGCCGTCTCTACGAGCAGTGGGCCGACGCACTCAGCGAGCACGTGGCACCGCTGCTGCACGCCCAGCGCGCCCGCACCGACTCCCCGCAGAAGGCCCGCAGCCGCCCGCAGCCCGAGCGCGTCCGGCTGGACGCGATCACCGCCTCCGGGCTGGGGCAGGCGGAGCCGACGGCGGCGCTGCACGACATCGCCGACCGCGCGAGGGAGGCCTTCTCGACCGACGGAGCCGCGTTCGACCTCGTCCTCGACGACCACCAGTGGGCCGTCGTCAGCACGCTCGGGTCCGCGCGGGCGATGCCGCTGAGCGAGTCGTTCTGCGTCACGACGATCCGCTCGGAGGAGCCCTTCGTCGTCGCCGACGCGTGGGCGGAGGGGCTCGAGCTGCCCCGCAACGACATCCGCTTCTACGCGGGCTGGCCTGTGCACACGGCCGACGGCACGCGGATCGGGGCCTTGTGCGTCTTCGATCCGCAGCCTCGGGACGTCTCCGGGCTGCAGGTCGAGCGGCTGCGGGAGTTCGCGCTCGACGTCGAGCGGGAGCTGTTCCGCCTCGCGGCCGCCTGAGACTTCGTCACGTCCACGTACACTGAGGCCGTGCTCCGTCGCCTCGCTCCCCTCGCCGCCGTCGTGCTCTCCGCTGCCCTCCTCACGGGGTGCTCCACCGCCGACGACGAGCCCGACCGTCCGGCGCCGAGCTCGACCCCGTCCGCCACCGCCCCCGCGCCGACCCCGACGCTGAGCGCCGCCCCCGCCGTCCCCTCGACGTCGACCGTCGCGAGCGTCACGGGCCGTTCGGTCGAGGTGCACGACGCCCCCGACGGCGCCGTCACGACCACCCTGGACAACCCACAGGCGTCCGGCGCGCCGCTCGTGCTGCTCGTGCTCGGCCAGGAGGGCGACTGGGTGAACGTCTCCGTCGCGCAGCGGCCGAACGGGAGCAGCGGCTGGGTGCCGGCCTCCGCCGTGACCTTGACCACCACCTCCTACGCCCTGGTCGCCTCGACGACGAGCAACACCCTCGTGCTCTACGACGCCGGCGTCGAGAAGAAGTCGTTCCCGGTCGCGACCGGCACCGGCGGCACGCCGACGCCGACCGGCTCGTTCTACCTGACCGAGCTGCTCGCCCCGACGAACCAGGGCTACGGCCCCTTCGCCTACGGCCTCTCCGCGTTCTCCGACGCCCTCAACTCGTTCGGCGGAGGCCCCGGCCAGATCGGCCTGCACGGCACGGACGACGAGGCCAGCATCGGCCAGGCCGCCAGCCACGGCTGCATCCGCCTCTCGAACGCCGACATCAGCGAGCTCGCCGCGATGCTCCCGCTCGGGACGCCGATCACGATCACGTAGCGGGCACGGCCGCGCGCCTGCAGGTCAGCCGTGGACGAGCGGCAGGGCGCGGACGCCGGCCATCACGTCGTCGACGATGCCCGACGAGAGACGCACGTCCTCGCGCAGCCCGTCGACGGCCTGCTCGAAGGCCGCGACGAGCCCGCGCCGGACGCCCTCGACGACCTCCGTGGCTTCCTCGCGCCCAAGCCCGAAGGACCGGCCCGCGTCGACGAGATCTCCTGCCCCGATGCGCGCCAACGAGTACTCGCCGCCCACGTGCATGGCGCTGTCGATGCGGGAGACGCGGTCCCAGTAGGGCGCGTAGGTGACGAGGTCGTAGAGCGGGGCCAGGGACACGTGGTCACCGTCGAGCAGCACCGAGTAGTTCTTCGCGTGGGCGTCGGTGCACCCGGCGACGACGTTGAACACGACGGCCCGATAGAACGTCGCGGCGAGCTCGCGCCGGTCTGCCTCTCGGGGCAGGGACCGGGCGAGTCCCGCGACGGCAGCCAGCCCGGGCCCTCCGTCGCGGTGCTGGTACTTCTTGTCCGGGGAGACCGCGAGCGCCTGGCAGAGATCCTCCTGGTGCAGTCGACGCCACGTGCCCTCGACGAGCTCGCGGTCGTAGCGCCGCGTGACGTACACGTCGAGACCGTCGATCTCGACGAGCTCCGACTCCGCCACGTCGTTGCCCAGGTGGTGCGCCGCGCGCATGGTGAGCTGCTCGACCACGTCGATGCGACGCGCCGCACCGGCGACCGGCTTGAGGATGTGCGTCGTCGGGGTCGCCTCCCGCGGCGTCCCCCAGCCGTCGTCGAGACGGTGCAGGGCGATCTTGGGCTGTGCACCGGCGAGGCTGAACCGGCCGACGGCGTCGGACCACGGCACCCCTTCCGCGTACTCCGACACGGCATGGCGGAGCATCGTGCCGACCGCGGCGTCGGAGACGGGCGTGACGAGGTCACGCGACCCCGTCGCGTCCTCGGGCGACGACCCGGGCCCCGTGATCTGGACCGACCCTGCGACGTCCGCCCCGACGCGCTCGAGCAAGGCGACCGGATTCGCCCGGGAGACCCCGAACCGCCTGGCGGTGGCCTCGAGCGCCTCCGCGTTGTCGGTGAGCAGCCCCCGGAGGAACGGCAGCACGACACGCTTCCTGTGCGTCGCCGCCGCGAGGGGCATCGACAACGAGAGCGGCGTCGGCGACGGCGACCGGCGCCAGGGCTCGTCGTAGCGGAACGTCACGTCGCCTCCGGCGGACTGGGTCACCACGCCGCAGAGCTGTCCATCGAGGTGGACTGCCAGCTCAGTCACCATCGGACGTCGCCGGTGTCGCGAGCTCGCAGGGCGACCTCGAAGCCGAGCGCCTGCCAGAGGTCGAAGACCTTCGACGCCTCGACGCTCGCCTTGCCTGCCTCCACGTCCGCGACGAAGGAGCGTGAGACACGTGCCCTCTCGGCCAGCTGAGCCTGCGTCCATCCCCGCTCGTCGCGGAGCTCGCGGACCACGGCAGCTGCCTCTCGCATCGTGTACACGGCGTTCCTCCCGCTGATGGCCGGCGCAGTCATGTCGCCGTACGACCACAGTACGGGATGTCGCCGTACGGCGACAAACTACCATGTCGCCGTACGGCGACAGAGTGCAATATCGTCGTACGGCGACACGCACCGCCTCAGAGGGCGACCAGCACGACCACGACCGCAGCCGCGACGACGACCTCCAGCACGACGTCCGCCACGACCCGCCGACGCGACCGGTCGGCCCGCAGCCACGGCAGGCCCGGCCAGCGCAGCACCGCGCCCGCCACGCCGGCCGCGACGAGCAGCACCGGCAGCAGCCAGAGCGCCACGGGCACCGAGCTCCAGGGCAGCAGCTGGTGCAGCACCACCAGGACCACCACCGAGTTCAGCGCGGCGATCAGCAGGTCGACGCGGCTGCGGGTGCGCCGCGCCTCCTTCGCGGTCCAGACCGAGAACGCGAAGGCCCCCGGCACGAACAGGGCGAGCACGCCGACGACGGCGGCCGAGATCCAGGTCACTTCTCCTCCACCAGCAGCTCGAAGGCGAGGTCGTCCAGGCTGACGGCCGAGCTGCTCAGCACGACCACCGCACGGTCGGAGTCACGGTCGAAGCCGACGAAGCTCGCGTAGCCGCCCGTCATCCCGTTGTGCCAGGTCGAGGTCCCCCCGGGCGCCGAGCCCTCGTCGCCGCCGCCGCCGTCGTGCGGCGTCGTCATCCACGCCCAGCCGATCTCGGCGCCGCCGCCGCCCGCCTCGACGAGCGGCTCGGTCGCGATCACCCCCGGAGCCCGGTCGTCGCGCTGCGCCACCGTGTAGGCGACCATGTCGTCGAGAGTCGAGCGGACGCTGCCGGCGGGGCCGAAGGCCCGCATGGTCCAGGCGTCCGCGTGCCGCCCGCTCGACGTGAAGCCGGTGGGCGCGTCCGCGCGGAGCCCGTCCGGGTCGCCCGGCGCGTACGTGTCGGCCAGGCCGAGAGGCTCGGCGACGCGCTCGGCGACGAGCTGCTCCCAGGGCGTGTCGGCCGCCGCGGCCAGCGCCTGCCCGAGCAGCGCCATCCCGAAGTTGGAGTAGCCGTACGGCTTCTCGTCGTCGACCTCGGCCCGCGAGGCCTGCCCGACGAGTGCGGCGACGTCGTCGGTGTACGGGTCGGCACCCGACAAGTTCGCGAGCAGCACCCTCCCCGTGAAGGACAGGTCGGCGGGGAGCCGCGGCAGGCCGCTGTGCTGCGTCGCCAGCTCCTCGAGGGTGATCGAGGAGGCGTCGCCCGTCACCCCGAGGAGCTCGCCGAGCGTGCTCTCGCGCTGCACCTCGCCGCGCTGCTGGGCGACCGCGTACAAGGAGGCGGTGACCGTCTTCGTCACCGACCCGATCTCGAACTCGTCGGCCCTCGGCCCCGTGGCCGTGCCGAACTCGGCACGGGTGACCTCGTCGCCGTCGACGACCGCGACGGCGAGCCGGTCGAAGGCGCCGGCGGGCAGCTCGTCACGGACCCGCTGGATCAGCGCCTCGTCGCCGGTCGTCTCGGCCGAGAGCGACGGCGGGCGCGGGATCGCGGCGGCGCCCAGGCCGAGCGTGACGACGCCCGCGACCACGGCGGCGACGATGCGGCGTCCGCCACGGCCGGCGCGACGCTCGGCCCCGCTCACGAGGTCCTCCCCGCGGCGCCGAGCACGACGAGCAGCGGCACGACCCGCTCGGGCGGCACGGCGTACCGCCCCCGCCCCACGGCCACGAGCCACCCCGTCGCGACCAGCTGACCCAGGTGGTGGTACAACTGCCCGGTCGACCCGAGGCCCCCCTCGGCCGAGATCTGCGCGACCGTGTCCGCGCCTCCCACGACCGCCTGCAGCAGGCCGAGCCGCGTGGCGTTGCCGAGCGCGGCGAGCGACGGAGCGGCCTGCGCCCAGTCGGCGGCGAGCAGCCCGTCGGTGGTCAGCGTGATCTGCCAGTCGACGGGGCCCGCGGGCACCGCGACGGAGCCCGCGAAGACGATGCCTCCCGGCGGGTCGAGGCGCTTCTTCACGCCGTCGAGCGCCCAGAAGACGTCCGTGGCTTCGTCGACCGCGCTGGCGGAGGAGGGGGACGGCGCCGAGGAGGTGCCCGCCCGCTCACCGGCACCGGTGTCGGCGACGCCCTGCTCGAGCGCGTCGAGCCTGGTGAGCGCTCCGGCGAGCGCGCGGCGCAGCTCGTCGAGCTCGGCCTGCAGGACATCGTGGGAAGCCATTCCTCCACGATAACGGAAGTTCCGGAATAACGGGAAAAGTCAGGCGCTGCGCGATGCCCGGCGCGTGACGGCGGCCGCCCCCGCGGCCACGACGCCGAGGAGCAACGCCGCACCGCGGAGCCCTCCCCGGTGCCGGACCGCCCAGAGCCAGCTGCTGTGCTCCCTCACGAGCCCCGGGTGCTGGCCCCGCACGCCCACCCGTCGCCCCGGCGACCACAGCGCCGAGTCCGACGGGGCCTGTGACGGCCGATCGTCGTGCGACGACCACGGCAGGTAGCGCTCCATGACCCGGTCGGTCGCCCTCGGGAAGAGCCCCGCCAGGACTGCGCCCGCCTTGGCCTGGCCGCCCACGTGCAGGTCCCGGACAGGGTGCTCGGCCGCGTGGAGGACGGCCTCGGCGACGACCTCGGGCGCGTACACGACGTCCCGGTGGGCAGGGTGCTGGTCGATCAGGCTCTCGGCGTGGTCGCCGTAGGGCGTCGCGACCCGGCCGGGGTGCACGAGCGTCACGGACACCGGCAGTCCCGAGACCTCGGCCTGCATGCGCACGCCGTCGACCCAGCCGTGCACGGCGTGCTTCGCGCTCGCATAGACGGGCTGCACCGGGTCGGCACGGTCGCCGAACACGCTGCCGACCGTGATCAGCGCACCGGCCCGCCCGCCGACCTCGAGCGTGCCGGGGCCGTGCTCCTCCCGGCGGGCTCCCCCGAAGTGGGCGAGGGCCGTCCGGGTGCCGTGCACGACGCCCCAGAAGTCCGTGTCGAAGAGCCGGCGCATGTCGTCGAGGGGCACCTCGTCCACGCCTCCGAGGATCGACACCCCGGCGTTCGAGACCCACGTGTCGAAGCCGCCGAACGTGTCGACGGCCACCTGGGCCGCGGCGTCGACGGCCGCGGGGTCGCCCACGTCGGCGACGGCGTGCGCGGCCCGGCCGCCCTCGCGGCGGAGCCGGTCCGCCTCGGCGACCAGCGCCCCCTCGTCCCGGGCCACCAGGACGACGGCGGCGCCCCGAGCGGCCGCGAGACGGGCCGTCGCGAGGCCGATCCCGCTGGTGGCCCCGGTGACGACGACGACCTGGTCGGCGATCGCCCGGAGATCGCCCTCGCGCACGTGCGACGGGCGGCGGAGGACCGACACGAAGGAGGAGGGGGTGCGCATCAGAGGATCGGCTTCCCGCCCGTGACCGCGACGCGCGCGCCCGAGACGTAGCTGGCCTCGTCGGAGGCGAGGAGCACGTAGACCGGCGCGACCTCTGCCGGCTGGCCCGGGCGTGCGAGGGGAACGTCCTGGCCGAACTGCTCCACCTGCTCAGGAGGCATGGTGGCCGGGATCAAGGGCGTCCAGATCGGGCCGGGGGCGACCGAGTTGGCCCGGATGCCCGCGTCGGCGAGCATCTGCGCGAGGCTCGCCGTCATGTTCGCGATGCCGGACTTCGTGACGCTGTAGGGCAGCAGCGTCGGGGGCGGGCTGTCGGAGTTGACGGACGAGGTGCCGATGATCGACGAGCCCGGTGCCATGTGGGGCACGGCGGCCTTCACCAGGTGGAAGAACGCGCTCAGGTTGACCGCCATCGTGCGGTCCCACTCGTCGTCGCTGATGTCGAGGATCGAGTCGTGGGTCCACTGGACAGCCGCGTTGCTCACGAGCACGTCGACGCGGCCGAGCTCGCGGACGGCGGTCGCCACGACCTCGCGGCAGTGGGCCGGGTCCGCGAGGTCGCCGGGCACGAGGACGGCACGACGGCCCGCCTCCTCGACCAGGCGACGCGTGTCCTGAGCGTCCTCCTCCTCGTCCAGGTAGCTGACCACGACGTCGGCGCCCTCGCGCGCGAACGCCAGGGCGACGGCCTTGCCGATGCCGCTGTCCGCCCCGGTGACGATCGTCGCCTTGCCCTCGAGGCGGCCGGAGCCGCGGTAGCTCCGTTCGCCGTGGTCGGCACGGGGGGCGAGGTCGCCCTCCGCGCCGGGGAGGTCCTGCTGCTGGGCGGGCTGGCCGTCCTGCGGCGCGTCGGCCCGTCGGGCCGTCTCGGTCGCGGTCTCGGTCGCGGTCGCGGTCTCGGTCTCGTCGTGGTCGCTCATGGCCTGACGCTACGCACGCCCGGCCGCACCCGGACCGGGGTCGACAAGACGCCCCGGAGGCGCTAGCCGGGACCGTCCCGACCATCAGCCGCCGTGACCGGTCAGCGGCCGACGACGAACGTCTCGACCGCCGCGACGGCCGCGCCCCGCGCCCACCGCGCGAACCCGGTCGCCTGCAGGTCGACCGCCACGGGCTCGGCATCAGCGGCTCGACGAGCCCGCATCGCTGCGTCGACGACGTCACGGCCCGCCAGGGCCAGCCCGATCCCGTCGCCCGTGACGACGATCGCGCGCGGCCAGGCCAGGTCGGCGACGAGCGCGAGCAGCGCGCCCAGCGCCACCGCCGCCTCCTCGACGACGGCGGTCGCCCCGGCGTGCCCGGACGCGTGCGCGGCCAGCAGGTCGTCGAGCGAGACGTCGCCGCCCCGCCCGAGGGCCTCGGCGGCCCGGTCGAGCACGGCCGCCAGGGCCAGCACCGAGGAGGCGCACCCCCGGTGGCCCTCGTCGCAGACGCCGTCGCCGACGCCGAGCGGCACGTGGGCGATCGGGCTCCGCGCGCTCGTCGGCAGGTCGAGGATCTCTCCCCCGACGACCAGGGCGTAGCCCAGGCCCGCACCGATCGTCACCAGGGCGAAGCGGTCGAGGTCCCGCGCGGACCCGAGCCAGCGCTCCGCGCGGACGAGCGACACCACGTCGTTGTCGACGACGACGGGATGGTCCAGCCGCTGGCGGAGGGCGGTGCCGAGATCGACGTCGACCCACCCGAGCAGCGGGGCGACCGAGACCCGGCCCGCGGCGTCGAGCTGGCCGCCCACGCTCACCCCGACGCCGTGGACGGCCCGGTCCGGACACAGGACGAGCAGCTCACGCACGAGGTCGGCGAAGGCGTCCGCCACGACGACGGGATCCGTCGACGCGAGCTCCGTCGACGCCTCGTGCAGCACCTCGGCGCGCAGGCCGGCGACCACGCCCCAGACGCGGGCGGCGGTGATCTTGACCCCGACGACCACGTCGCGGTCGAGGACCAGGTCGAGCGGGGTCACGGGGCGCCCGAGCCCGGGGCCCAGCACCGCGCCGAGCTCGGTCGCCACCCCGATGTCGAGCAGTGGCCGGACGGCCCGGGTGACCGACCCCGGGGTGAGGCCGAGCGCGAGCCCCAGCTCGCCGCGGGTCAGCGGGCCGTGCAGCAAGAGCTCGACGACCACCTGGTGACCGGTGCCGCGGCGCGGCAGCAGCGGTGCGGGCCTCGTGTTGCTGAACGGCTCGGCTGGGTCGTCCACGGCGCCTCCTCCGACGCTCAGAGTGTAACGAGGGACCCCGTCCTTGACCCACTACATCGTTGCGCACTACAAATAAACGTCGAGGTCGACCCCCTCGGCAGCACGCGACCCCGCCAGAGGAGCACGATGACGACGCCGTCCGACCCCACGACCGACCAGACGACCGACCCTGCGACGGCGGGGCACACGGCTGACACGACTCCTTCGGTCGTCCACCTCACCTCGGGCGGCGTGAGCGTCGTCCTCGACCTCGGCGCGGGCCGCCTGCCCGTCGTCGCCTGGTGGGGCGCCGCCCTCGGCGACCTGTCCGCGGCCGAGCTCGACGCCGTCGTCCGCGGCGGCCTCGCCGGCGTCGTGCCGAACGAGCTCGACGAGCCCGAGGTCGTCGAGCTGCTGCCGCTCGCCTCGGGAGGCTGGCGGGGCCAGCCCGGGCTCGAGGGGCACAGCGCCGGGACGTCCTGGACGCCGCTGTTCCGGGCGCAGGCCACGACGCTCGCGGACCGCGTGCTCACCGTGCACGGCGTCGACGAGCAGTCGGGCCTCGCGGTCGACGTCGTCGTCGAGCTGCTCGGGTCCGGGCTGCTGCGCAGCCGTGCCGCGGTCACCCGCACCTCCGGCGACGAGTTCGTCGTCGACTCGCTGCAGATCGCCCTGCCCGTGCCCCGGCGCGCCCAGGAGGTGCTCGACCTCGCCGGCCGGTGGGGCCGCGAGCGCGCCCCGCAGCGGCTGCCGTTCGTCGTGGGCGCGCACCTGCGCGACTCGCGGCGCGGACGGACCGGGGCCGACGCCTCCTTGGTGCTGGCCGCCGGCACGCCCGGCTTCGGCTTCTCGTCCGGGGAGGTGTGGACCCTGCACGTCGCGTGGAGCGGCGACCACCGCGAGTACGCCGAGCGCATGGCGAGCGGCACGAGCGTGATCGGCGGCGGCGAGCTGCTGCTGCCCGGCGAGGTGCGGCTCGCAGCCGGCGAGACGTACCAGGGGCCGTGGGTCTACGCCTCCTGGGGGCGAGGCCTCGACGCCGCCGCGGCGCGGTTCCACGAGCACCTCCGGTCGCGCCCCGGGCACCCCTCGTCGCCCCGGCCCGTCGTCCTCAACACCTGGGAGGCCGTCTACTTCGACCACGACCTCGACCGGCTCGTCGAGCTCGCCCGCGCGGCCGCCGAGGTCGGCGCCGAGCGGTTCGTGCTCGACGACGGCTGGTTCCGCGGGCGGCGCGACGACACGGCCGGCCTCGGCGACTGGTTCGTCGACGAGACGGTCTGGCCCGACGGCCTCGAGCCGCTGATCGGCGCCGTCCGCGAGCTCGGCCTCGACTTCGGCATCTGGGTCGAGCCCGAGATGGTCAACCCCGACAGCGACCTGGCCCGCGCGCACCCCGAGTGGATGCTCGCGCCGGCCGGCCGGCTCCCCATGACCGGGCGCAGCCAGCAGGTGCTCGACCTCGGGCACCCCGAGGCGTACGCGTACCTGCTCGAGCGGCTCACCGACCTGCTCGGCTCGCACGACGTCGCGTACGTCAAGTGGGACCACAACCGCGACCTGCTCGAGGCCGGCCACTCCCCCACCGGCACGCCGGGCGTGCACGAGCAGACCCTCGCCCTCTACCGCCTGCTCGACGAGCTGCGCGGGCGGTTCCCGGCCGTCGAGATCGAGTCGTGCTCGTCCGGAGGGGCCCGAGCCGACCTCGGCGTGCTCGAGCGCACCGACCGGGTCTGGGCCAGCGACAACATCGACCCGCTCGAGCGCCAGCAGATCCAGCGCTGGACCTCGCAGCTGCTGCCCGGCGAGATCGTCGGCTCGCACGTCGGCTCGCCGCACTCGCACTCGACGGGCCGCACGCACACCCTCGCGTTCCGTGCCGGCACCGCGCTGTTCAGCCACTTCGGTGTCGAGTGGGACGTCTCCCGCGCCTCCGCCGACGAGCGCGCCGAACTCGCCCGCTGGGTCGACCTCTACAAAGAGGTGCGACCGCTCGTGCACTCCGGTCGCGTCGTGCGCGCCGACCACGTCGACGAGTCGTCGCTGCTGCACGGCGTCGTGTCGCAGGACGGGTCGGACGCCCTCTTCGCCTTGGTCCAGCTGACGACGCCGCTGACCTCGGCGACGGGGTCCGTGCCGCTGCCCGGGCTCGACCCGGCACGGCGGTACCGCGTCCAGCTGCAGGCGCCCGGCGACGTGCCGCGCACACGGTCCGACTCGCCGCCGCCTTGGGTCGTGGACGGGGGCGTCGTGCTGTCGGGCGGCGTGCTCTCCGAGCAGGGGCTGCAGCTGCCTGCCCTGCACCCCGAGCAGCTGCTGCTGCTGCGCGCGACCGCCCTGTAGGAGGCACGGGCCGGCCCTGCAGGAGGCGGCGGCCGGCCCCCGGGACGTGCGCACCGCCTCCTGCGACCTGGGTGTCGCCCCTCGGGACACGGCGTACGCTCGCGCCCATGACCAACGACGATCACAGCAAGCGGCCCTCCGAGGCGACCACGGACACCGACGACCCCACGTTCGACAGCCCGCGCAGCGACGAGACGATCGACGAGATGCAGTCGACGTCCGTGTCGGACTCCCCCGCCGTCGACGACGACATCGACGAGGACGCGATCACGACCCTGCCCGGCACCGGCGGCCCGGACGACGTCGGCACGGTCGAGGTCGACCCCGCCGACCTGAACCTCTCGGGCGACTCGATCCCCGGGCACCCCAAGCCGGGCCCGCCCAAGCACTAGTCCGCCGTCGGCCGGGCGCGCCCTCAGGCGCCGACGCCGTCCCGGAGGAGTCGGACGACGCCGTCGATCGACTCCTCCGTCAGCTGCCGCCTCGTCACGATGTGGTAGCTGAGCAGGCCCACCAACGCCTCGACCGCCGTCGCGGTCGGGGCGTCGCCGCGCACCTGGCCGGACTCGACGGCACGGTCGAACCGCGCCTCCAGGGCCACCCTCGTCACCGTCGTGAGCTGCTCGTCGTAGCGTGCCGCCACCTCGTCGTCCTCGGCCGTGGCCGCCGACGTCGCCCGCAGCAGGGCGGCGGTCGAGGGCGTCGCGAGCGCCCGGCCGAAGTCACGCAGCCACCCGGCGACGTCGGCCCAGACGTCGTCGCTGTCGGTCTCCGTGCTCGGCACCGCGAGACCGGGCATCAGGTGCCCCTCGAGCACTCCCTCGGCCACGAGCGCCGCCTTGGACGACCACCAACGGTAGATGGTCTGCTTGCCGACGCCGGCCGCGACCGCGACCCGGTCGAGCGAGAGCTTGTCGTAGCCGCGCTCGGCGAGCTCGTCGCGGGTCGCCAGCAGGATCGCGAGGCGTGCCTCCTCGCTGCGGGCGCGACCGGGCCGTGTCGTGGTCATGGCTCCAGCTTGGTGGATCGCCGCTACTGCACCGACCAGCCGCCGTCGCTCGCGAGGATCGCGCCGTTGATGTTGACCGCGTCGTCGCTCAGCAGGAACGTGATCGACGCCGCCAGCTCCTCGGCGGTGGCGATGCTCGGGATCGCCGCCTGGAAGGGCCGCAGCCGCGCCGACCCGACCTCGGACACGGTCGCCGGGAACGGGATGCCCGTCGCGACGCCGCCGGGCGCCACCGCGTTGACCCGGATGCCCTGGCCCGCGTACATGAACGCGGCCGACTTGGTCAGGCCGACCACGCCGTGCTTCGACACCGTGTAGGCGTTGCCCGAGGCGTTGCCGCGCAGCCCCGCCTCGGAGGCGACGTTGACGACCGAGCCGCGGCCCGCCTCCTGCATGAGCGGCAGCACCGCCCGCGAGAGCTTGAACGCGCCGGTGAGGTTGACGGCGATGACCTTGTCCCACATGGCGTCGCTCGTCTCGTGCAGCGGCGAGAAGTCGTCGTTGATGCCCGCGATGTTGGCGAGGGCGTCGATGCGGCCGTCGGCGGCGGCGACGATGCGGTCGACGTCCTCCTGCGCCGTGATGTCGCCGGCGACGGTCACGAGGGCGACGTCGATGTCGGGCAGGTCGGCGACGAGCGCCTCGAGCTTGTCGGCGAACAGGTCGACGGCGACGACGCGGCCGCCCTCGCGGGCCACGCGGGAGGCGGTCGCCCGGCCGATCCCGGAGGCCGCGCCGGTCACGACGACGGTCTTGCCCGTGAACCGGCCCGGCGTGGCCTTCTCGCGCCAGGGGCCGGTGTCGTCGCCGCCCGCCGCCTCCTCGGGGACCACGCCGCCGTTGGCCCGGAGGACGAGGTCGTCGACGAGGGCCTGCGGCAGCTGGCCCTGGCTCAGCGCGACGAGCTGCTGCAGCGGCAGGCCGCGCACGGGAGCGAGCGACGACTCGTCGAACGCGCCTCCCTGCCCGAGCACCTCACGGACGAGGGCACCGCCCTCGGGGTGGTCGAGCCAGTCGCCGATGGAGGTGGAGCCGGTCAGCGGGCGGTCGTTCGTGGTCATGGTGTCTCGCTTCCTCGCGTGTAACGAGACCGATCGTCTCGATTCGGCGAGCGTAGGGGCGGAGGCTGAGCGTCAGCCGCGCGAGGGGTCAGCCGCGCGAGTACCGGACGACGACGCCGGGCGACCACGTCGTGAGGTCGGGCTCGCGATCGACGAGGCCGGGCAGGCCGGCTGCCGCGAGCAGCTCGTCGTCGAGGCGGGTCACCGTCGCGGTCCGCAGGGGCCAGGGCTCGTGGGCCCTCCGCCACCAGCGGGCCCGGCCGAAGGAGGGGGCGTGCACGCCCCAGCGCTCCGTCAGGAACTCGAGGGCCGGGTCGGGCGCGACCACCTCGTGGCCGGGGACGACGCGGACGAGGCTGCCCGCGCCTCCTCGATGCCGCTGTGTGCGGTGGGCGACGTCGTCCGGCCGCACGAGGGACCCGGCCCTGGCCCAGACGTAGGGCAGGCCGATGGTGCGCGCGGCGAGCACGGCCGGGAGGTGCTGGGTGTCGATCGACCGGTAGGCGACGCCCTGCCTGCCGGCGTCGTCGACCGTCGCCAGCTGCACCACGATCTCGGTCATCGTGCCGAGGCGGCCGAGCCTCGGCAGGGGCGGCACGGTGCTGTCGACGAAGCGGTAGGCGACGAGGCTGGCCCAGGCCGCGCCGTCGTGCTCGTCGGGGCGGGTGCCGAGCGGCACGAGCGGGGCGACGCGGTCGGGCTCGACCCGCCAGTGCAGGCCGACCACCTCCCGCCAGTCGTGCTGCGTGACGGGTCGGTGCGGGAGCGGCGGGGCGGCGGACACGGCTCCGTTCTACGCCCCGCCGCGTGCCGCGTGCCGCGTGCCGCAGACGGGCGGGTCCGTCGCGGCCGGGCGACCGCGACAGCCCGAGACCGGCGAACTCGCCCGTCTCGGGCTCGACCTGCCCCCGCGGCCGCGGCGGCTCAACCCTGCGACGACCCCTGGCGACGGAGGCGGCGAGCCAGCACCAGCACGAGGCCGGCCAGCAGCAGCGCCGCGCCGAGCGAGAGCGCCAGCGTCGTCACGACCGAGCTGCCGGTGAAGGCGAGTGCCGAGGCCGCCGCTGCGGCCGAGCTGCCGGCAGCGTCCGACGAGGAGGCGGCGGGCGCGGACGGTGCCCCCGCCTGTCCCGCAGCGGGCGCGGCGGGCACCGGAGCGGCCGCGACGACGACCGCGTTCGTGACGCTCGAGGCGGCGAAGTCGGCGTCGCCGCTGTAGTCGGCCGTGATCGAGCGGGTGCCGGCGGCGAGACCGGTCACCTCGCAGCCGTCGGCGGGCAGGACCACGGTGCAGAGCACGGTGTCGTCCTCGCGGAACACGACCGTGCCGGTGGCGCCCCGGGGCAGGCCGGACACCACGAGGCGCACCGGGCTGCCGGCGACGGCGCCTGCCCCGGACGTGCCGACCGTCGGCGACGTCGGCTCGGGGGCGACGACCAGGTCGAACGGCTCGCCCTCGGCAGGGTCGTAGTTCGCGTCGCCGCTGTACACCGCGCGGACCACGTGGGTGCCGCCGCGGAGCCCGGCGGGCACGGTGCAGGAGGTGTCGGGCAGCGTCGCGGTGCAGAGGACGGTGCCGTCGGACATCGTGTAGGCGATGGTCCCGGTCGCCCCGGCGGGGACGCCCTCGGAGTCGAGGACCGCCGGCTGCCCGTGCACGACCTCGACGGTCGTGTCGGCCTCGTCAGGGCCGTCGCCGTCGCCGGAGCCGTCGCCCGTGCCGTCGCCGGTGCCGCTGCCCGTCGAGGGCGCGCCGATCACGGCCGTCCCCTTGGCCACGCGGAGGCCGCGGGGCGCCGAGGTCGAGCCCTCGTGGTCGCCGTCGCCCGAGTAGCGGGCCGACACCTGGTGCTCGCCCGCGGCCAGGTCGGCCGGGGCGGCGCACGACGTCGCCGGGAGGGTCGCCGTGCAGAGCACGGTGCCGTCCGCCGTGACGAAGTCGACCGTACCGGTCGCGTCGGCAGGCAGGTCCGTGGCCGTCAGCGTCGTCGGGACGCCGTGACGCGCCTCCTGCGCGGGCTCCGCGAGGGCCGTCGCGGTGGTGCTCCGGGCGACGACCAGGTCGAAGGTGGTCGACGCCGCGGCGTGGTCGGAGTTCCCGGCGTACGAGACGACGACGCCGCGCGTCCCCACCTCGGCCGGCGTGGTCGAGCACGCGGCGGCGCCGGTGCCGTCGAGCTTCGCCGAGCACAGCTCGACACCGGTCTCGGCGTCGCGGAACACGGCGAGGCCGGAGGGCGTCGTCGCGCCGGCCGAGGTCGACGAGAACGTCGCGCGGAGCGTCGTCTCGACACCGCGCTGGGCCGCGACGTCGGAGGACGTGCCGACGACGGCCTGCACCGGCACGGTCACGACAGAGGTGACCGTGCGGGCCTCGGCGTCGCGCGAGGCGACGACGGTCGAGACGCTGTGGTCACGTGCCGTCCCCGACGTGGTGACCGGCACGCGCACGGTCGGGAGGGTCGTGCCGGGCGCCAGCTCCGTCGTGGGCACGAACTCGCAGACGACCTCCTGGCCCGCGACGTCGCAGGTCCAGCCGTCGCCGGGGTCGAACGAGGAGGCGGGGGTCACGCCGACGGGGAACGTGGTCGTCGTGCGGATCGGCTGCGACTCGCTGCCGCCCTGCGCCGAGACCGTCGGGGCCACGGCGTGCACGCCCTGCGTCCCGCGGGCGATCGTGACGTCGGCGGCAGTCGCCGACAGGACGGGCACGGGACCGGCCAGGGTCTGCGCCTTCAGGTAGTTGACCTCGTGGACGTCGGAGGCGCCGCCGGTGCCGGCGACCCAGCCGTAGGTGAGCTTGTAGGGGAACCCGGTGGCCTGGTCGATCCAGGAGGAGGGGATGCCCGCGACGTTCGACGCGCCGAGCTTCGGCAGGTCGCCGGTGAGGACCTGGCGGGCGCCTCCGATCGGGGTGAAGACGACGGAGTACTGGCCGGGCGCGACTGTCACGTCCGTGGCGCGGCTGCCCGTGAGGGGCTGGGCGGTCGGGTTGATCAGGATCTCGACGGGCACCTTGGCCTGGTTCCGGTCGGTCACGCCGGCCTTGCTGAGCGAGCCGCTCTGCAGCTTCGCGGACGAGACGACGCAGTAGCCGGTCGTCCCGTTGCCGGGGCCGCGCACGGTCACGCTGTCCGGGGTCCGGACCCGCTGCGGCGAGGGCGTCGAGCAGCCGGTGCCCTGGAAGTCGGGGGCGACGAAGTTGCCGTAGCGGTCGAGGCCGATGCCGAGGTAGGCGTTGGCGAGGCCCGAGCCCGAGCGCGTCCCGCTGTAGCCGAGCGATCCGCCGAGCTGGCCGATCTGCTGGGGAACGGCCGGGGCGTAGGGGTCGGTCGCCGCGAGGTAGAACACGATGCCGTCGGCGGTGGTGCCCGTGCCGTCGGCTGTGCCGTTGTACTGGTAGCTGTCGAAGATCGCGTCGATGCCCTTGGTGATCGGGACCGACTGACGGGCGCCGACGCCGCCCGTGCGGTTCAGCTCGGCGCTCGTGAGACGGAGCGCGCCCTGGCCGGCGGCGTCGAGGGGCGTGACGCAGCCGGGCAGCGAGTCGTCCGTCGAGGTCGATCGGGTCGACTTGCCGGTGAGGCACGCGGAGTTCGTGCCCGACGGCGAGGTGGGCAGCACGTAGCCGGAACCGGCGGTCGTGCCCGTGAAGCCCTCGTCGACGAAGGTCGTCTGCGCCGGGGCGGCCGGAGCGTCCGCCGCCAGCGCGGTGCCCGTGCCGGTCAGGCCCAGGGCGGCGACGGCCACGACCGCGACCGCGGCGGTGGCGAGACGGGCGACGGAGGTGCGGCGAGCGGATCGGGTGGAGGGTGAGGCGGAGGAGCGGAGCGGGCGCGACGGCAGTGCGACGCGGGGCGTTCGGGGCACAGGGGACCTTTGGTGAGGAGAGGACCGTGGCGGCCCAGCGCCGCCACGGTGACCACGAGTGTCGAGCCGACGATACTGGCGAGGATCACTCAGGACGGTCGTTCTGACCACAACTGGGGGCGTCCTGCCTCGTCGCTCAGGAGGAGGATGCGCCGACTCCTCGGGTGCGCCCCGTGCCCCGTGCCCCGCGCCCCGTTCCCCTGGGCGTCAGTACGCCGCGGACTGCCCGCCGTCGATCGGCACGACGGCCGCGTTGACGTAGGAGGCGTCGTCCGAGAGGAGGAACGCGACGACCGACGCGATCTCGGGGGCCTCGCCGTAGCGCTTCGTGGGGTTGCCCTGGATGAACTGCTCGGCGGCGCCGCGGGGGTCGTCGGCGCTGATCTGCTTCATGGAGGCCTCGACCATCGGCGTCCAGATGGCACCGGGGGCGATCGCGTTGATGCGGATGCCGAACCGGCCGTACTCGACGGCCGAGTTGCGGGTCAGGCCGACGACGCCGTGCTTGGCCGCCGCGTAGCCGGACTGGTTGCCGACGCCGCGGATCCCGCCGACGCTCGCCGTGTTGACGACCATGCCCGAGCCCTGTCGGCGCATCACCGCGAGCACCTTCTCGAGACCGAGGAACACGCCGCGCAGGTTGATCGCCACGACCTTGTCGAACTCGTCGGCCGTGAAGTCCTCGGTGAGGTTCTGGCGGCCCTCGATGCCGGCGTTGTTGAAGAAGCCGTCGATGCGCGAGAAGCGCTCGAGGGTGGCCGCGACGTAGGAGTCGACCTCCGCCTCCTTCGAGACGTCGGCGACGACGGTCAGCACCTCGGCGTCGGGCGTCGACGAGCGGATCGCCTCGACGCTGTCGGCGAGGCCCTTCTCGCTGACGTCGACGAGGGCGAGGGAGGCGCCCTCCGCGGCCAGGCGGACGGCGGCGGCACGGCCGAGGCCGGATCCTCCGCCGGTGATGAGGACGACCTTGTCGGCGAAGCGGTCGACGGCGGGCGTGGGGGCAGGTGCGGGCGTGGTGGTCATGGTGCTCTCCTGACTTCGACGATGAAGGGCTCGGAGCTCGGGTGCGCGGCGAGTCCTGGTCCCGGGAAGACGCGGCACGCCCTCCCGGGACGCCTTCTACGCTACATCTGTCGTCCTGGACGACGACTGCTCGGCAGACAGCGCACCGCGCGCCCGCCGCCGACGGGCCCGCTGCGACCAGAGCACGACGACCAGGGCCAGGTCCCCGGCGGCGCGAGCCCCCGGCGGGCACCGGTCATCTCGGCTGGGAGGAGTTGGTGGGGTCGCCCTTCGACGGAGTGTTCATCGGCTGCTCGTGCCGCAGCTGCTCGTCCTGCTCGGGGTCGTGCTTCGTGTTGCCGCGCTCGATCACGAGACCGCTCCCGTCAGCGCCGGGGCTCGGCCGGCGGGCGTCCCGGCGGGCGAGACCGCTCCGCCCCTGGCGTGAGCGTGTCTGCCGCGAGGGCGGCCGTGGTGCACGTGCTCGTTCAGGGCAGTGGCCTTGTCCGCGACGGAGACCAGCAATACGTAGGCGACGATGCGGGCGAAGCCGCGTGTGGGGATCGGCATGTCCCCGTCGTACGCGTCGTCGGAGCCCCGATCCGGGGCTTGCCAAGACGGACGATCGCGAGGTAGTGAGGGTCTGTCACGACGCCGGGGTGATCAGCGCTCGGGGAGCTCGACCCCGGTCGCCTCGGCGAGCGCCACGAGCAGCTCGTCCTGGAAGGCCTCGTCGAGCGCCGCCGCCTCAGGCTGCTGCTGCCGGTCGTGGTGCCAGTACGCGCCGCTGACGTCGGAGTCCGCGCCCGCACCGACGACCAGCCGGTCTTGCGTGCGGTGGCCCAGCTCGAAGTCGTCGGGGGCCGAGGGGCCGCCCATCTTCGTCGCGACCCAGCCGGGGTCGACGGAGGCGGTGAAGAGGGAGGGCGACCGACGCGCCACCGCGGCCGAGAGGGCCGTGACGAACAGCTTGCTGTCGGAGTAGCTGCCCGTCGCGCGCCCGCCGGCCCAGTCGATCCCGTCGAGGGAGGCGGTGCCGCTGCGGTGCATCCCGCTGCTGAGGTAGACGTGCCGCGTCGGGTGCTCGAGCAGGGCGGTGAGCAAGTACGGGGCGACGACGTTGACCGGGATCAGCGGCGCGCCCGAGTAGACGCCGGCGTTGTGCACGACGCCGTCGAGGGCCGGGCCGTCGTTCAGCTCGGCGACGGCGCGGAGGACGTCGTCGCGCACGCCGAAGTCGGCGACGAGGAGGCGGGCACCCCGCTCGAGGAGGCCGGCCACCGCCCCCTTCCGCTGCTCGCCCCGCACGTGCACGACGACGTCGTGCCCCTGCTCGAGGAGGGCCGCGGCCGAGCCGTGCCCGAGGCCGTCGGAGGAACCGGTGACGAGGAGGTGTGCCATGCGGCCCATCCTGCACCCTGCCCCCGACACCGTCCCGCGCTCGGCTACCGTGGAGCCCGACCCCCAGGAGGCCCCCGTGGACGCACGCCGGCAGCGCATGCTGCGCGCCGCCCTGTCCGCGGGCGTCAGCACCCTCGTCACGGCCGCCGCGCACGCCCTCGGCGGCGGCACGTTCCCGCCCGCGCTGCTGCTCGGGACCGCCGTCGTCGTCAGCGTGCTCGTCTGCTTCGCGCTCGGCGGCCGGCGCGTGACGCTGCCCCGGCTCGTCGTCGCCGTCGCGGCTACCCAGGGCCTGTTGCACGCCGTGTTCACGCTCGCGGGCGGAATGGCCCCGATGGCCCCGGTGGCCGACGACGGGGCCGCAGGAGGCGCGGGCGGCGCCCATGCCGGCCACCACCTCCCCGGAGCGACCGCCGTCCTGCCCGAGCTCGCCGCCGGAGCCCACGACGGCAGCATGGTCGGCGCGCACGTCGTGGCCGGTCTCGTGACGATCGCGTCGCTCCGCGTGGGGACGTCGGCCGTGCGGCAGCTCGTCCGCGCGCTGGGGCTGGTGCTCGTGCGGCTCGTCGTCCGCGTGACGGCGCTCGTCGTGCCGCACCGGCCGCGCGGCGCCGTGCGCGTCGAGCGCGCCCCGCGACCGCTCGTCACGCTGCTGCTCGCGACCACGCGAGCCCTTCGCGGGCCGCCCGCGCCGGCGACGACCTAGAGCCGCGCACGCCTCCTGACGGCGGGCGCGGCGTCGTGCGTGCCCGACCGCTCCCGCCGGTCCGGCCCGGACGGCCTCCCCTGTCGCCGCGGGGTCCGCCCCGCCTGCTCGAAGGACATCTCCATGCGCCCACGCGCCCGCACCACCTCCCTCGCCCGCACCCGCCTCGTCGGCGCCGTCGTGGCGTCCGCCGCGGGGCTCGCCCTCGCGCTGGCCGGGCCCGTCGCCGCCCAGGCCCACGTCGAGCTCGAGGCCTCGTCGACCGCCCCCGCGGCGCTCAGCGTCCTCACCTTCGCGGTCGGCCACGGCTGCGAGGGATCCCCCACCACCTCCCTCGCCGTCACGTTCCCCGCCGAGGTCCAGGCCGTGACGCCGACGATCAAGCCCGGCTGGTCGATCACCGAGGCGCCGACCGCCGCAGCAGTCGGTGCCGAGACCGTCGACACCGCCGAGACCGCCGAGACCGGCACCGACACCAGCACCGACAGCGGAGCGGCCGCCGGCACGACGGTCACCTGGACGGCCGCCCCGGGCTCCGCCCTCCCCGACGGCTTCCGCGACACGGTCGCCGTCTCGGCCCTGCTCCCGGTCGGGGGCGCGGCAGGCGACCTCGTCGCGTTCCCCACCGTGCAGACCTGCGAGGTCGGCTCGTACGACTGGGTCGAGCTCGCCGAGCCGGGCTCCGACGCGGAGCCCGCGTCGCCGGCGCCCGTCCTGACCCTGACCGACGCGGACGGCGGCGGAGCGGGTGCCAGCAGCACCGACGACCCGACCGGCTCGCAGGAGGCGGCCGCCGCCTCCTCGGCACCTGTTCCCGTCGACGAGACGGCCAGGGCCCTCGCCGTGGGAGCCCTCGTCGTGGGAGTCGTCGGGCTCGTCCTGCTCACGACGACGCTGCGCCGTCGCGCTGCGGAGGCCCGCCGATGAGCGCGAGCGCCCCTCCCGTCCCCGCTCCCGCTGATCCGTCACGAGACGGAACAGCAGATGCACCACGCACGCCCCCGGCCGATCCGGCACGTGACGGAACAGCAGATGCACCACGCACGCCCCCGGCCGATCCGTCACCGAACGGGACAGCGGAGACACCGTCCGCGCCCCCGGCCGATCCGGCACGTGACGGAACAGCCCAGACGCAGAGCAGCACCCCCGCTCGCGAGCTCGGTGCACCCGGCGCCCTCCCGGCGCCCCGCGCCGAACGGGTCGCACCCGGCGGGATCGGCAGCTGGCTCGGCCCGCTGCTGCTGCGCCTGCACTTCTGGGCGGCGATCGTGGTGGGGCCGTTCATCCTCGTCGCGGCCCTGACCGGTGCGGCCTACGCGCTCGCGCCGACGCTCGAGCAGGTCGTCTACGCCGACGAGCTGACGGCTCCGGGCACCGGGCCGGCACTCCCGCTCGCCGACCAGGTCGAGGCAGCCGAGCGGGTGGTCGGGGACGGCGGCGAGCTCGTCGCCGTGCGTCCCGCACCCGAGCCGGGCGACACCACGCGGGTGCTCTTCACGGGCGACGACCTGATCGAGAGCCAGACCCGGGCGATCTTCGTCGACCCGGCGACGGCGGAGATCCGCGGCGACCTGCCCGTCTACGGCACGAGCGGGTCGCTGCCGCTGCGCACGACGATCTCCGACCTGCACCGCAGCCTCGGGCTCGGCGACGTCGGCCGTCTCTACAGCGAGCTGGCCGCCAGCTGGCTCGGCGTCGTCGTGCTGGCGGGCCTCGGCCTGTGGATCGCCCGCCGCCTGCGCGCACGTGGGCCGGGACAGGCCCGTGCACGGGCGCGGCGCGACCTCGTGCGGCCCGACGTGCGCGCGACGGGCCTGCGTCGGCTGTTCTCCTGGCACGCATCCGTCGGCATCGTGCTGACGGTCGGCGCGCTGTTCCTCTCGGCGACGGGCATCACTTGGTCCCAGCACGCCGGCGACAACGTCACCGCACTGCGCGCCGCACTCAGCTGGACCGCCCCCACGCTCGACACCGCCCTGCCGGCCGAGTCCACCGGCACCGCAGGAGGCGCTGCCCCCGACGCCGCGGACGTCGCGGCCGACCCCCACGCCGGCCACCACGGAGCGGCCGCCCCCGGCGTCTCCGACGTCGACCCGGCCCGGTTCGACGACGTGCTCGCCGTCGCGCGGACCGTGAACGTCGACACCGGCCTGGTCGAGATCAAGCCGCCCGCCGACGCGGACAGCGCCTGGACCGTGACCGAGATCAAGCGGAGCTGGCCGACCCAGGTCGACTCCACGGCGGTCGACGGCGCCACGCTCGCCGTCGTCGACCGGACCGACTTCGCCGACCACCCGCTGATGGCGAAGCTGGCCCGCTGGGGCGTCGACACTCACATGGGCACCATGTTCGGCCTGCCGAACCAGCTCCTCCTGGTCGTCACGGCCCTCGGGGTCGCCGCGATGGTCGTGTTCGGCTACCTGATGTGGTGGCGGCGAGGCCCCGCAGGAGGCGCGGGCCGCCTCCGTGCCGGACGCCCTGCTCCCGCAGGTGCCCTCGTCCGCGCCCCGTGGCAGGGCCTCGTCGCGGTCGTCGCCGTCGGCCTCGTGGTGGGGCTGTTCCTGCCGATGGTCGGCCTCGGGCTCGTGGTCTTCGTCGTGGTCGACGCCCTCGTGACGGCGGCCCGCACCCGCGCGTAGCGGTGCCGGGACACGCCGGCGGGTCAGTCGGTACCGTGGGTCCGTGCACCCCCTCGAACAGGACGTCGTCGAGCTCGCCCGACGCGCGGCCGGCCGCGTCCCGTGGGACGGCCTCGACGTCGTCTTCGGCGAGGTCGCCGGCATCACGACCTGCCGGATCTTCGCGTCGCACCCGCAGCACGGGCGCCGGCTCGTCCCGGTGCCGGACGAACTGCGGTCGACCTTCGTCGACCTCCGCCGCGAGACCGCCGACGCCGACCGGGGTGCCTGGTTCGTCGCGTCGCTGCACGTGAGCCGGAGGCTCTCCGGCGAGACGGTGCACGAGACGTTCTCCTACGACCACGACGGCCGGCCGGAGTTCCTCCGCGACACCGCCCGCGCGGGCGCGTGGCCGGTGCCGCCGCTCCCCTACGACAGCGACTTCGTGCTGGACCTCGCCGACTTCCCCCGGTCCCGCAGGCACACGCCGGCGTGGCTGACGAAGGCCGTCCGGCGGCCCGTGAGCTCGGACGACGAGCTGCTCGAGCCCGGGACGCGCGGCGAGGCGCGCCTCCTCGTCCGCCAGCTCGCCATGGACGTCGTCGACGCGCACCGGGGCCTGCCCTGGTCGCGGACCGACCACGAGTTCGTCGTGCTCGACCGGAGTTCCTGGAGCACCGGCACGACCCTGCTGCGTGACGGCACCGTGCACCGCGGCGACCCGCTCGTGGGGGCGAGGGTCCACGACCTGCTCCGCGAGCTGCGGGAGACCACGACCGACCCGGCTCGGGGCGCCTGGCTGAGCGCGTTCCTCACCGTCTTCCCGGACGCCTCCTTCGACCTGCGGCTCAACCCCGACACGCGGCCGCACACTCACCTGCAGGCGACCGACCGCTGGCGCGCGCCCGAGCGTGCCGCGGACGCGCGGCCCGGCGACGCGGAGTGGGTCTCCGATCTCGAGACGCACCCCCGCTCGCCGGAGCACCTGCCCGCCTGGTACGCCGCGATCGTCGAGTCGGAGCAGCGACGGGCCGAGCTCCGGACCGCGACGCCCTTCGCCCGGACGCGGATCGGCGCCGCCGTCGCCCGGAGCTCGCCCGGCCTGCCCACGTCGCTGCAGGACCTGGCCGGGACGCCGCCCTGGAGGACGCTCTTCTCGTCCGTGGAGCCGGCCCTGCTCCACCAGCTCACGACGGGGTGGTGGGAGCTGCTCGACGACCCGGAGCAGGAGGATCTGTGGCCGCACACCCTCGACGCCGTGGCGCCCCTCGTGCTGGGCGACGTGCTCGACGCCCTCGGCCGGGACGGCCACACCGTCGGGCTGCTGGTGGACGCGGTCGAGGTGCTGGTGCAGCGCGGGCTCGTCGGCGCAGGGGGCGACGAGCCACTCGACCGGTGCGAGCCTCTGGGGTCGGCGATGTCGGACGCCGCCGAGACGGTGTTCATCGACGTCGGCGACGTCCTCGCGGAGGCGATCGACGCGCAGCTGGACGCGCGCTTCCCCGGCGTCCGGCACCAGCCGCGGGCGGGCTGAGCGTCCGACGCGAGCTACGCCACCGATCCGGCGCTACACCCCCGGATCACGGGGTGCAGCGCCGGTCGAGGGGTGCAGCTCGGCACGCACGCACGAGCGCACGAGCGAACGCCCGCACGAGCGGGCTCAGCGCAGCTCGACCTCGACCGCGACCACGCGGGCGTCGTCGAGCCCGACGAGGTGCACCGGCCCGGTGATCGCGAGCGCCGCCTGCGTCTCGCGCTCGGCGCACGAGGCACCGACCCAGAGCTCCACGGCGCCGGGCTCGACCACGCGCCGCATCCGGCGGTCGCTGAACGCGAGACGCTGCGTGGGCACGTGGAACGTCACCCGCGCCTCCTGCCCCGGTTCGAGCTCGACCCGGGCGTAGCCGAGCAGCTGCGCGACCGGCCGGGTCACCGAGGCGACGACGTCGTGCGCGTAGAGCTGCACCACGTCGACGCCGGCCCGGCCGCCCGTGTTCCGCACCGTCACGGTCGCGGTGAACGCTCCTCCTGCGGGCACCTCGCCCGCGCCCGAGCCTGCACCCTCGACGACGAGCCCCGTCCGCTCGAAGGTCGTGTACGAGAGCCCGTGGCCGAACGGCAGCACCGGGGTGCTGTCGGCGCTCGTCACCTCGCTCGGGCCGCCGAGCGGCGGGTGCAGGTACGAGAACGGCTGCGCGCCGGCCGACCGCGGCAGCGAGACGGGCAGCCGGCCCGAGGGCACGACGCTGCCCGAGAGCACGCCGGCGATCGCGGGGCCGCCCTCCTCCCCCGGGAAGAACGCCTGCACGACCGCCGCCGGGGCGGACGGCCCGGAGACCGCCCAGCCGATCGCGTAGGGACGACCCGACAGCACGACCAGCACGACCGGGGTGCCGGAGGCGACGACCGCCTCCACGAGGTCGCGCTGCGGTCCCGGCAGCTCGAGGCTCTCGACGTCGTTGCCCTCGCCGACGGTGCCGCGGCCGAAGAGCCCGGCGCGGTCGCCGACCACGACGACGGCGACGTCGGAGGCTGCTGCCTCGCGGACGGCCTCGTCGATGCCCGAGCGGGCGTCCGCGTCGAGAGCGCCCTCGACCTCGCAGCCGGGCACGACGACGAGCTCGGCGGAGGGCAGCTCCTCGCGGAGCGCCTCCGCCACGGTCGGCACCGCGATGCCCGTGGGCACCCCGGGGTGGTGCGCCAGCACGTGGTTGACGAACGAGTAGCAGCCCATCAGCGCCTCGGCGCTGTCGGCGTTCGGGCCGATCAAGGCGACACGGGCCGGGCCGGCGCTCGGGTCGACGCCGACTCCGGCGCCACCGCCACCGCCACCGCCACCGCCACCGCCGAGCGGCAGCACCCCGTCGTTCGTGAGCAGCACGACCGACTCGTCGGCCAGGCGGCGCGCGACCGCGCGGTGCGCCGGGCTGTCGAGGTCGATCTCGGTCGGCGGCCCGGCTGCCTCCGCGGCGTCGAGCGCGGCCTCGTCGAGCAGGCCGAGCTCCTCCTTCTCCGCGAGCACGCGGGCGACGGCGAGGTCGACCAGCGTCTCGTCGACCAGCCCGGCCCGCACGCGCTCGGCGAGCGGGGCGAGGTAGGCGTCGCCGGTGGGCAGCTCGACGTCGATGCCCGCCTCGAGGGCGAGCGCGGCGGCCTCGCCGCGGTCGGCGGCGACGGCGTGCATCACCTCGAGGAACGCCACCGCGAAGTAGTCGGACACGACGACGCCGTCGAAGCCCCACTCGCCGCGCAGCAGGTCGGTCAGGTACTCGGGCGTCGAGCCGACGGGCACGCCGTCGACCTCGGCGTACGAGTTCATCACCGAGCGCACCCCGCCGTCGCGCACGGCCATCTCGAACGGCGGCAGCAGCACGTCGGCGAGGTAGCGCGGCCCGACGTTCGCGGGGGCGTGGTTGCGGCCCGCGTCCGAGAGCGAGTAGCCGACGAAGTGCTTGAGCGTGGCGTGCACCCCGGCCGACTGGAGGCCGCGCACGTACGCGGTGCCGACGGTGCCCACGACGTACGGGTCCTCGGCGATGCACTCGTCGACGCGCCCCCACCGCGGGTCGCGGACCACGTCGAGCACCGGCGCGAGGCCCTGGTGCACGCCGAGCTCGCGCATGGAGCCGCCGATCAGCGCCGCCATCCGCTCCACGAGGTCGGGGTCGAAGGAGGCGCCCCACGCGAGCGGCGTCGGGAACGTCGCGGCCTGCCAGGCGGCGAGGCCCGTCAGGCACTCCTCGTGCACGATCGCCGGGATGCCGAGACGCGTCTCGGTGCGCAGCCGGCGCTGCTCCTCCCACAGCCAGGAGGCGCGCTGCACCGGGTCGACCGGTCGCGTCCCGTAGACCCGGGTCAGGTGTCCGAGGCCGTGCTCGGTCGCCGCTCCGTAGTCGTCGCTGGGGGTCATCGCGCCCTGCATCGGCGCCACGGCGCCGCCGCCCTGGTCGACCCACCAGCCGACCAGCTGGGCCAGCTTCTCGTCGAGCGACATGTCGTCGAGGAGGCGGCGGACGCGGTCGCTGAGGACGAGACCGGTCGCGCTCGTCGCGGCCCGCGCCTCCTCGGCTCGACCCCCGACGCGGCCCCCGGCACGCCCGTCGGGCCGGCCGTCGTCCCCGTGGCGATCCGTCTCGTGCTGGATCTCGATGGTCATCCCTTCACCGCCCCCGTCAGGCCGCCGACGATGCGGCGCTCGAACAGGCTGAAGAAGATCAGCGCGGGCAGCATCGACAGCGCCGTGAAGGCGAGCACCCGTGCCGTGTCGACCGAGTACTGCGACGAGAACGCCTGCACGCCGAGCGGCAGGGTGAACGTCGACGGGTCGTTGAGGATGAACAGCGGCAGCAGGTACGAGTTCCACGCGCCGATGAAGGCGAGGATGCCGACCGTGATCACCCCCGGCAGCGACAGGCGCACCACCATGCGGAAGAAGAAGCCGAGTCGGCTGCAGCCGTCGATGAACGCGGCCTCCTCGATCTCGTCGGGGATCGCCCGCAGGAACGGAACGAGGATGATGATCGTCGTCGGCAGCGCGAAGGCGATCTGCGGCAGGATCACCCCGGCCAGCGAGTTCGTCAGCCCGAGGTCGCGGATCACGAGGTAGAGCGGCGTGATGGCGACGGTCATCGGGAACATCAGCCCGGCGGCGAAGAGCGCGTAGAGCACCCCGCGCCCGGCGAACCGGTAGCGCGCCAGCACGTAGCTCGCGGCGAGGCCGAGGGCGACCGTGCCGATCGTGGTGGCGCCGGCCGAGATCAGCGAGTTGCCGACCTGCCGCCAGAAGGTGCCGCCGGTCAGCACGTCGAGGTAGTTGCCGACCTGCCAGGGGCTCGGGAACCCGGAGGGGTCGGTCGTGATCTGCGCGTTGGTGCGGAAGCCGCCGATCACGATGAACGCCACGGGGGCGAGCATCGCCACGATGACGACCGCCGCGACCACGTACGCGACGCCGCGTCCGGGGTCGGCGATGCCGCGCCTCCTGCGGGTCGGCCGGTCGGCCGTGGACCGGGGCGTGCGCGCCCGTGTGCCCGCGTCTCCGCCGTCCGGGCCCGCCGCGCCGCGCGGGCGGGCGGGCAGGGTGCTCGCGGTCATGACTCGTCTCCTGACGTGGTGAGGGCGCCGGCCGTGTCGCGCCGCAGCACGAAGCGCTGGTAGACGAGGGCGACGACGAGCGAGATGAGGAACAGCACGACGGCGACGGCGTTGCCGTAGCCGTAGCTGCCCGAGGTGCGGCCGTTGGCGACCATGTACGTCGCCATCGTCGACGTGCCGGCGGTGGCCGCGATGTACTGGCCCCAGATGATGTAGACGAGGTCGAACAGCTGCAGCGAGCCGATGATCGACAGGAACGCCCAGATGCGCAGGGTCGGGCCGAGCAGCGGCAGCGTGATGCGGCGCTGGATCTGCCACCAGCTCGCGCCGTCGATCGCCGCCGCCTCGCTGAGCTCCTCGGGCACGCCCTGCAGGCCGGCGAGGAACAGGATCACGGCGAAGCCGACGTACTTCCAGGTGATGATGACGAGCAGGGTCCAGATGGCGATGCTCGGGTCGGCGAGCCAGTCCTGCGTGAAGGCACCGAGGCCGACCTTCGTCAGCACGTCGTTGACGGCGCCGCTGCCCTGGAGCATGAGGCTCCAGCCGGTGCCGACGACGACCTCGCTGATCACGTAGGGCACGAAGATCAGCACCCGGATCAGCGACTGCCCGCGCAGCTTGCGGTTGAGCAGCAGGGCCAGGCCGATCGCGACGGGCCCCTGCAGCACCAGCGAGAGCACCACGATCGTGGCGTTGTGGCGCAGGGCGTCGAGGAACGTCGTGTCCTGGAAGATCGTCAGGTAGTTGCGGAACCCGACGAAGTCGGTCGGCGGGCCGAAGCCCTGCCAGCTGAAGAAGCCGTAGTAGGCGGCCATCACGATCGGGAAGACCACGAAGGCCAGGAAGACCACGAGGGCCGGGCCGACCAGCAGCGCGATCTCGAGGCCGCGGGCACCACGCCCCTGCCGGGACACGGCCCGGGAGGCCGCCGGGGGCGAGGCGACTGCCTCGCCCCCGGCGGTGGCGTGAGCCCCGGCTGGTGCGGCGGGCCGCACGGGGGGTTCGCGGAGGCTCACGAGGGGCCTACGCCTTCTTGGCGGCCGCGTCGACGGCGTCCACGAACTCCTGCGGCGTGCCGTCGCCCGAGAGCAGGTCGACCACGGCGACGTTCATCGCGTTGCCGACGTTGAGGCCGTAGACGGTGTCGAGCCACTGCGAGACGAACGGGGCGTCGTTGTAGGCGGCCAGCACCTCCTGCAGGTAGGGCTCGGTGACGGCCTGCTGGGCGACCGTGTTCACCGGAGGCGCGTTGAAGGCCTCGTAGTACGCCTCCTGCACGTCGGGGGTGGCCAGGTAGTTCAGGAAGTCGACGCACGAGTCGGGTGCGCCGGCCGAGCACGAGTAGCCGTCGACGCCGCCCATGATCGCGCCGGGCTCGCCGTCGCCGCCGTCGATCGCGGGGAACGGGAACCAGCCGAGGTCGGGCAGCGGCTTCGCGTCGGGCGTGAGCGAGGCGATGACGCCCGGGTCCCACGCGCCCATCAGCTCCATGCCGGCCTGCTTGTTGGCGATGAGGCCGGCCGAGCTGCCGGCGCCCTGCTGGGCGGCCGTGGTGAGGAAGCCCTCGTTGAAGGGCTCGGTGTCGCGGAAGTCGGCGAGGTCCTGCGCCGCGTCGACCCAGCACGGGTCGCTGAAGTCGCGGTCGGTCGCGGCCTGCTCGAGCGTGTCGCTGCTGCAGGCGCGCAGGGCGAAGAAGAAGTACCAGTGCGCGGCGGGCCAGGCGTCCTTGCCGCCGAGGGCGACGGGCTGGGTGCCCGAGTCCTTCAGCGCGGTGACGGCGTCGTCGAGCTCGTCGATCGTCGTGGGGGGCGTCGTGATGCCGGCCGCGTCGAACACGTCCTGGCTGTACCAGAAGCCGCCGGGCAGCACGGCGATCGGCATCGAGTACACCTTGCCGTCGATCGAGCCGGCCCCGAAGGTGCCCTCGCTGATGTCGGCGCGAGCGTCGTCCGAGATGCCGTCGGTGATGTCCTTCACCTGGCCGGCCTGGACCATCGCCTGGAGCTTGCCGCCGCCGCGCTGCAGGAACACGTCGGGGGCGTCGCCCGAGTTGAGGGCGGTCTGCAGCTTGCTGTCGAAGTCCTCGTTCTGCACCGTCTGGACGTCGATCGCGACGTCGGGGTTCGCCTTCGTGAAGTCGGCCGCCGCCTTCGTCCAGAAGTCCTGGCCGGGGCCGGTGGTGGAGTTCTGCCACAGGGTGAGGGTGCCGTCGTCGGCGCCGCCTCCGCCGCCGCCTGCGCTGCAGCCGGTCAGCAGGCCGGCTCCCACCAGCAGGGCTGCGGACCCTGCCAGGAGTCGCCTCGTCGTCATCGTCTTGCTCGCCATCGTTGCCACCTGTTCCTCGTCGTTGAGCGGCCGTGGTCGGCCCGTGACGCAGCGCTCCGATGTGCTGCGTGGGACCAGTGTCAGAAATGGCCAAAAGGGTGTCAAACGTTTTCGAAAACCATTTCGACAGGGCTAGGCTCGCGCTCGTGAACGCTCGTCCGACCATCCACGACGTCGCCGCGGCGGCGGGCGTCTCGCTCGCGACCGTCTCGAAGGCGGTCAACGGCCGGTACGGGGTCTCCCCCGAGACGACGGCCAAGGTGATGGCCGTCGTCGACGCGCTCGGCTACGAGTCGAGCCTCGTCGCCAGCAGCATGCGGGCCCGCCGCACCGGGGTGATCGGCGTGCTCGTGGCCGACTTCGAGCCGTTCAGCTCGGAGGTGCTCAAGGGCGTCGGCACCGCCGTGCGCCAGCTCGGCGCCGAGTACGACCTGCTGGCCTACAGCGGCGCGCACCAGGGCGGCGCCGACGGCTGGGAGCGTCGCTCGCTCAGCCGCCTCAGCGGCACGCTCATCGACGGCGCGATCCTCGTCACCCCGTCGGTCCTGACGACGACCACGAGCGTGCCGGTCGTCGCGGTCGACCCGCACAAGGGGCGTGCCGACCTGCCGAGCGTCGAGGCCGACAGCCGAGGAGGCGCGGTGCAGGCGGTCGAGCACCTCGTCTCCCTGGGGCATCGGCGCATCGGGTTCCTCGCCGGGCGGCCCGACCTGCGCTCCGCGTCGCTGCGCGAGGCCGGCTACGCCGACGCGCTCCGCTCGGCGGGCATCGTGCGCGACCCCGCGCTGACCCGTGACGGCGACTTCGAGATGGGCGCCGCACGCCGTGCCGCCCGCGAGCTGCTCGACGTCAGGGCGGCCGACCGCCCGACCGCCGTGTTCGCGGCCAACGACCTGTCGGCGATCGCCGTGCTGCGCACGGCCCACGAGCTCGGCCTGAGCGTGCCCGACGACCTCAGCCTCGTCGGGTTCGACGACATCCCCGAGGCCTCGCGGGAGCAGCCGGCGCTGACGACCGTGCGGCAGCCGATGCACCGCCTCGGGACGGTGGCCACGACCATGCTGTTCACGCTGCTCGAGGGCGGGGTCATCGACCGGCCCGAGGTGCAGCTGCCGACGAAGCTCGTCGTCCGCGGCACGACGGGGCCGGTGTCGGTGCCGGCGAGCCGCTAGCGGGGACGGCGAAGGCCCCCGCCGCAGAGCGACGGGGGCCTTCGGTTGCTGCGGGTCGAGTCAGCGCTTGGCGCCGCGACGACCGGTGATGAGGCCCCAGATGAGCAGGACGACGATGGCGCCGACGATGGCGATGAGCCAGCTCTGGATGGAGAAGAAGCCGTCGTAGCCGACGCCGAACACGGCGCCGCCGATCCAGCCGCCGATGAGGGCGCCGATCACGCCGAGGACGAGGGTGGCGAGCCATCCGCCGCCCTGACGGCCGGGGAGGATGAGCTTGGCGATGGCGCCGGCGATGAGGCCGAGGAGGATGAAGGCGAGGAAGCCCATGATGAGCCCTTTCGTAAGAAGGTGAGGGGCCGCTTCGGGGCAGGCGACCCGAGGTCGACCACCAGCTTGCTCCCAGCCAGGCGCTTTGTCCGGAATTGGTCAGGAACACCCCCTTGTGCACTGATCGGACGAAGAGTAGGTGAACGGCAGGTGTCCTGCGCCGGCGCCCCGGGCGAGCCCCCTGGCAGGCCCGTGCGTCGCCCTTGACGCAGGAGCCCGTGCCGAGAGTCGGGGCTCTCGGCGTCCGCCGGGAGTTCGGGCTCCCGGAGGCGCGCGGCCGCGAGCCGCGCAGGGTGCCTAGGGAACACCCGGGCATGTCTTCGGAGCCGAGGCACCCCCCGATGGGGTGACTCTCCCGCTCGTCGCAGGAGGCGCCTCCTGCGAGCGCGCACACGCTCGCCAGAGCATGCTGGAGGCCTACCGAGGGGGACCATGAAGTACATCGTCTACGGCGAGAACCGCGTGATGACGGGCGACGCGATCGCCGAGGCCGTCATCGCCTACGCCGCGGCCCTTGGGCAGAACGGCACGACCGACATCGTCGACGTGCCCACGAGCGACGAGCACGGCTCGGCGGCCACCGCCGAGCTGCTGCTCGGCCCCGCCAGCCAGCTGATGATCGAGACCGCCCCCGACGACGAGCTCGAGCCCGAGGACGAGGCGCTCGTCGCCGAGCTCGTGCGCCGCGCCGCCGCGGTGGGCGGGGCGCGCTTCGTCGACGCCGCCTCCGGCAGCTCGGTCGACGAGGAGGAGCACGCCGCGGAGTCCGGCGACGACGCGCCGCTCCGCACCCGCCCGCCCGAGCCGGACGCTCCCTAGGACTTCTGCTGTCGCGGCACGACGACGCGCTCGAACACGACGACCCCCGCCGTGGCGATCGGGATCGCGACGAGCGCGCCGAGCACGCCGCCGAGCGCTCCCCCGCCGAACGCCGCGACGATCACCAGCGCCCCCGGCACGGCCACGGCCTTCGACATGACCCGCGGCGTGAGCACGTACGCCTCGATCTGCGCGTAGACCAGCAGCACGACGCCCACGACGATCGCGGTCACCGGCGAGACGCTGAGGGTCGCCGCGATGATGATCGCGTACGCGACCACGGTGCCGACGACGGGGATGAGCGCGCCGAGGAACGCCAGGGCCGCGAACAGCACGGGCACCGGACCGCCGGCGATCGTCAGCACCACGAAGACGAAGACGGCGTTGATCGCGGCGAGCGCCACCTGCCCCGCGACGTAGCGGCCGACGGACAGGAAGATCTCGTCCGAGATGTCCATCACGCGCTCGCGGTGGCTGCGCGGCACGGCCCGGCTCAGTGAGCGGAGCATCTGCGGCAGCGTCACGGCGAAGTAGATCGTGAGGATGGCGACAATGATCACCGCGGTGATGCCGTTGGTGATGCCCTGTCCGACGGCGAGCACGCCGCCCCCGAGGGCGAGCAGGCGGTCGGGGTCGAGCAGGTACGAGCTGACGGCGGCGACCGCGTCGTCGACGTCGACCTCGAGGCCGAGGGTCTCGACGGCCTGCTGCACCCACGGCTGGCGCGAGATGTCCTGCAGGGCGGCGGGCGCCGTGCGGATCACGTGGCCGACCTGCTCGACGAGCGCGGGCACGACCGCGGCGAGGATGCCGACGACCGCGCCGAGCACGAGCACGATCGAGACGACGACGCCGACCCAGCGCGGGGCGCCGGCCCGGGAGAGGCGCCGCACGACGGGCTCGAAGGCGAGGGCGAGGAAGAACGCGAGGCCGATGTAGACGAGGATCGTCGAGAGCGCCATCAGGGCGACGATGATGCCGACGCCGAGCCCGCCGCCGAGGGTCGCGATCAGGCCGAAGCGGAACGCGCCGGGGCGCCGCAGCGGGCTGGTCGGCTCGTCACGCGAGGCGGTCGATCGCGCGGACGACGAGGCGTAGGACGGGCCGGACGCACCGGACGGCGCCGTCGAGCGGCGAACGGAGCGGGCACGGTGCGAGAGGGCCATCCGACCATCCTGGCGGTCGCCGCCGCCGGAGGGCCGACGGAAGGCCGCAGGAGGGCCGACGCGGCTGCGCCGAGGTCGCGCCGCGTCGCCGCTCAGATCGGCTTCTCGACCATCCCCCACGGCGAGTCGTGCCCCTCGGGCGACGCGAGCAAGTCGAGGAACGGCCCGGCCGGGAAGGCCTCTGGCCCGAGGATCCCGACGCCCGACCAGACGCCCGTGGCGAGCAGCTCGAGGGCGATGACCGGACCGAGCGCCGTCTGCCACACGACGGCCTGCGAGCCGTACTCGCGCATCGAGGTCTCGTTGTCGGCCACGTGGTAGAGGTACGTCGACCGCGGCCTGCCGTCCTTGCCCGTGCCCCGCACCCAGACGCCCGCACACGTCTTGCCCGACATCACGTCGCCGAGCGTCGCCGGGTCGGGCAGCACGGCCGCGACCACGTCGCGCGGCGAGACCTGCACCCCCTTGACGTCGACCGGGGCCGTCCTGTCGAGCCCGAGCTTGTTCAGCGTCCTCAGCACGTCGATGAACTCCTGCCCGAGCCCGTACTTGAAGGTGACGCGCTTCGCGCTCGTCCAGCGGGGCATCAGCAGCACCTCCTCGTGCTCGACGTTGACGCACTCGACCGGGCCGATCCCCTCGGGGAAGTCGAAGACCTCGGGCTCGCTGAACGGGGCCGTGGTGTACCAGCCTCGCCCCTCCTCCCAGACGACCGGGGGGTTCAGGCACTCCTCGATGGTGGTCCAGATCGAGAAGGAGGGAGCGAAGTCGTAGCCCCTGACCACCAGGTCGGCGCCGTCGCGCACGCCGAGCTCGTCGATCTCGCTGAACAGCTCGTCCTCCGCCCATCGCGCGAACACGTCGGACATGCCGGGCTCGACGCCCATGCCGACCAGGGCGAGTCGTCCTGCGTCCCGCCACCGCTCCTCCTGCGCGAACTGCTCGTCGCCGAGCTTGACGCCGGTCAGCGCGTGCGGCTCGTCGGGGTGCGGCCTCGACAGGCTCATCGCCATGTCGAGGTAGACCGCGCCGCCCGCGAAGGCGCCCTCGAAGATCGGCATCACGAAGCGCGGGTCGACGGCGTTCAGCACGTGCGTGATCGCGTGTTCGCGGATCAGGGCCGTGACCGAGTCGGCGCTCGACGCGTCGACCGAGGCGCCGAGGAGGCGCGGGTCGGCCAGCGAGGCCACCAGAGCCTGCGGGCGGGCCGGGTCGTGGTCGGCGACGACGAGCAGCTCGAAGAAGGCGCGCCGCACGGCGATGCGGACGGCGGCCGAGCCGACGCCTCCGGCGCCGACGATCAGGATGCGGGCCGGTGCCGCGGCGACGTCGCCGGGTGCGGGGGTGGTGGGTGCCGTCGTCATGCCAGTCCTCCGTCGATGGAACGCGTGTAGATCTCGGGCTCGTCGGGCACGAGCACCTCCGTGTCGCGGTTCAGGCTCTCGCCGCGGAAGAACGGGCGGGACTCGGCGAACGCGGACCAGACGACCATCAGCACGGCCCCGAGCAGCAGCGAGCCGATGCCGATCACGAAGGTGCCGCCGATGCCGAGCAGCACCGTGTAGCCGTAGTCGGGCGCGAGCATGTCGACCACCGACTGCACGAAGGCGTACGTGAGCATCAGCGCGCCGAGCAGCGGCAGCAGCCCCTTGAACAGGAACGCCTGCCACGACGACGTCAGCTCGCGCCGGAAGTACCAGACGCACGCGTAGCCGGTCAGCCCGTAGTAGAAGGCGATGGCGAGGCCCAGCGAGAGGATCGAGTCCTGCAGCACGTTCGCGCTCACGAGCGTCATGACGACGTAGAAGACGATCGCGACGACGCCCATCACGAAGGTCGAGAACGACGGAGTGCGGAACCTCGGGTGCACCCGGCCGAACCGGGCGGGCAGGGCGCCGTAGACGGCCATGGCGAGGGTGCCGCGGGCCGTCGGCAAGATGGTCGTCTGCGTCGACGAGACGGCAGAGACGAGCACCGAGATGACGAGCACGACCGAGAGCGGGCCGAGCACCGGGTCCTTGAGCGCGAAGAAGACGTCGTCGGCGTTCGCCTCGTTCGCGAGGCCGATGCCCGTGCTGCCGAGGCCCGCGAACGACATCGCGACGACGGTGACCCCGACGTAGGTGACGAGCAGGATCGCCGTCGACAGCACGGCGGCGCGGCCGGGGGTGCGCTGCGGGTCCTTGGTCTCCTCGGTGAGGGCGAGGCAGGCGTCCCAGCCCCAGTAGATGAACAGGGCGAGCAGCACGGCCTCGACGAAGCCCGACCAGTCGGTGAACGCGGTCGGGTCGAACCAGCTCCACTCGACCGGGGTCGCGTTCGGGGCGTCGCCCGTCGCGATCTTGTAGAGCGCGACGACGACGAAGAGCGCGAGGGCCACGTACTGGACGCCCAGCAGCACGTTCTGCACGCGCTCGCCGAGCTCGAGGCCGCGGTAGCTGATCCAGGTCATCAGGGCGATGAACACGACGCCGGTCGCGGTGACCAGCGGCACGTTCTCGGCGAGCGAGCCGTCGCCGACCATCAGCCAGGTGTACTGCCCGGCGATCTGCGAGAGGTTCGCCAGCACGACGATGCCGGCGATGGCGACGCCCCAGCCGCCCATCCAGCCGACGCGGGGGCCGAAGGCCTTCGTCACCCACGTGAAGGTCGTGCCGCAGTCGGGCACGGCCCGGTTCAGCTCGCGGTAGGCGAAGGCGATGAACAGCATCGGGATGAACGCCACGATGAACGCGATCGGCGCCTGCGCCCCGACGGCGGCGACCACGAAGCCGAGCGTCGCGACCAGGGAGTAGACGGGCGCCGTGCTCGCGAGGCCGATGACGGTCGAGCCCCAGAGGCCGAGGGTGCCGGCCGCGAGGCCCTTGCCGGCGGACGGGGTGCCTGGGGCAGAGGTGGCGGGGGCCGGGGTGTCGGGGGCCGGGGTGTCGGGGGCCGGTGCACCGGGGGCTGCCGGGCGCGAGGAGGAGGTCGGCACGCGGCCGGGAGAAGCGTCGGGACCGCTCATGGCCAGAACGTAGTCCCGCGGCCCGGGCGTGTCAACGAGCCTGTGTCACTACCGCCCGGGCTGCCGCCCGTGCCCATGAACCGGATTCCGAACCATGAACCGCGCTTTGTCGCGGTTCATGGTTCGGATCGCGGTTCTTCGCGTGCGCCGAGGGGAGATCAGCGAGCTGTGCGCAGCCCGGCGACGAGCCACGCGACCGCCACGAGGAGCAGGGTGACGATCGTGAGCACCTGCCCGCCATACGCGAACGCCGTGATGGAGGAGGCGCCGAGCGCGAACCCGACCGGGGTGGAGAACACGACGGTGCGGACGAGGGCCACCACCGTCCACGGCAGGAGGACCCAGCCCGCGACGCCCCGGACGCTGCCGGAGCGCGCTGCCAGCACGGCTCCCACGAGGGCCGCGACGACGGACACGACCGTGAGGAGGAGGACGACGAGCGGCCCCGGACCCGCAGCGAGGACGGCCGGGATGAGCGCGAGGACTGCGACGAGCACCTGGGTGACGGCAGCGATGCGCAGCGCGACGCGTCCGGCGGGCGAGGTCGCGCAGATGCCCCCTCGGCCGCTGACCAGCCAGAGCCCCGCGGACGTGGCGAGGGTCGCGATCAGGGCGAAGACCGGCAGGACCGCGTACAGCGAGGTCGTCGCGAGAGCGGCAAGGCCGACCAGGAAGCGCGCGGCCGTGACCAGGGCGCCCAGCCCGACGAGTGCGCCCGCGACGACGAGCGCCCTCCGGTCGATGCCCGTGGACGCCGAGGCTGCGGCCGGAGGGTGGACGTGGGCCGAGGGAGGAGTCACGGGATCGCTCATGCCCCGACGCTACCGACAGACCGTCCCGTGCGGCACGGCTACTGCGCGACCCCGACGAGGAGGTGCCCGTCCGGTCTGGCCGGACGGGCACCTCCTGCGGTCGCTGAGCGGGCTCAGCGGCTCAGCTGCTGAGCGGGCTCAGCTGCGGCGCGACCTCCTCCGCAGGGTGAGGAACCCGCCGGCGACCATCAGCAGCAGCGCGGCCAGCAGGACCGGCGCGGTGTCGCTGCCCGTGAAGGCCAGCGGGCCACTGCCCGCGGTGCCGCTGTACCAGCCGCCCGAGCCCGAGCCGCCGTTGCCGCCGGCGCCGGGCGTGCCCGCGCCGGGCGTGCCCGTGCCGGGCGTCCCGGCACCGGGTCCGCCGGCAGCCGGCAGGTCGACGGCGAACTGGACCGGAGCCGAGGCTGCCGAGGCGACCCCGTCGGGCCCGGTCTGCGTGGCCGTCAGCGTGTACTCGCCCTCGGGCAGCCCGCCCAGCGGCGAGCAGGCCCAGGTGCCGTCGGCCGCGACGACCGTGGTGCAGAGCACCCGGGCGAGGATCCGCACGGTGACCGTGTAGCCCGGCGTCCCCGTGCCCGTGACGACCGGGTTCGGCGTCGTGACGACCTGGCCCTGCACGGGCGAGGTGACGACGGGCGGCGCGCCCGCCTCGGCGTAGACGAAGGGCAGCGGGGCGCTCGTGCCTGCGGCGTTCGTCACGGTGACGGTCGTGCTGCCCGCCGTGCCGGCCGGGGTCGTGAACGTCAGCGTCGTGCCGTCGGCCGAGATGCTGTCCGGCGTGATCGGGGCGGAGCCGCCGACCGAGACGGTCGAGCCCGGCGTGAACCCGGTGCCCGTCACGGTGACGACGGTGCCGCCGCCGAGGGGACCCGTGGGAGGCGTCAGCGACGTCAGCTGGGGAGCCAGCGCGGCCGCGGCCTGGTACGAGTACGTCAGCGGGGCGCTCGTGCCCGTGGCGTTCGTGACGGTCACCTGCACCAGCCCGGCGACGTGCGCCGGAGTGGTGAACGTCAGCGACGTGCCGTCGGCGCTGATCGTGGCGGGCGTGATCGCTGCCCCGCCGTCGACCGAGACCGTGGACCCGGCCGCGAAGCCGGTGCCCGTGATCGTCACCGTCTGGCCGCCGCCGACCGGACCGGAGCTCGGCGTGAGCGAGGCCAGCACCGGCGCCCCGGCGGGAGCCGCGACGTAGGTGAAGGTCAGCGGCGCGCTGGTGCCGCCGGCGGTGGTCACCGTGACCGGCACCGGTCCGGCCGTGTCGGCCGGGGTGGTGAAGGTCAGCTGCGTGCCGTCGAGCGAGACGAACGAGGGCGTCAGGGCGGCGCCTCCGTCGATCGAGACCGTCGTCGCGCCGACCACGAAGCCCGAGCCGGTGATCGTCACGACGGTGCCTCCGCCGACCGGGCCCGACGCGGGCGCCAGGCTCAGCAGCAGGGGCGCGGTGGACGCCGGGGCCAGGTAGGTGAAGGGCAGCGGGGCGGAGGTGCCCGCCTCGTTCGTCACCGTGACCTGCACGGGGCCCGCGGCGTGCGCCGGGGTCGTGAAGGTCAGCGACGTGCCGGCACCGTTGATCACGGGGGTGATCGGCGCGGAGCCGTCCACGGAGACCGTCGACCCGGGGGTGAAGCCGGTGCCGGTGACGGTCACCGTGGTGCCGCCTCCTGCAGGACCGCTGGTCGGCGACAGCGTCGCGAGCACGGGCGCGCCGACCGGGGCCGCCTGGTAGGTGAACGGCAGGGTGCCGCTCGTGCCTGCCGGGGTCGTCACCGAGACGTCGGCCTGTCCCACGGCGCCGGCCGGCGTCGTGAAGACCAGCGAGGTGCCGTCGGTCGAGACCGAGAGGGGCACGATGCCCGTCGTGGTGCCGACCGTGACCGTCGAGTCGCCCGTGAAGCCGGTGCCGACGATCGTGACGTCGGTGCCGCCTCCCGCAGGGCCCTCGGCGGGCGTCAGGCTCGTCAGCGTCGGTGCGACGACGGGCGCCGCCTGGTACGTGAACGTCAGGGGCGCGCTGGTGCCCGTCGCGTTCGTGACCGTCACGGGCACGTCTCCGGCGGTGCCGCCGGGGGTCGTGAACGTGAGCTGCGTGCCGTCGGGCGAGAGGGTGCCCACGATGCCCGTCGCGTCGCCGATCGTGATCGTCGACCCGGGGGTGAAGCCGGTGCCCGTGAGCGTCACCGAGGTGCCGCCCGCGGCCGGTCCGGCGTCGGGCGCGATGGCCGTCAGCACGGGCGAGCCCAGAGGAGGCGCGAGGTACGTGAACTCGAGGGGCGCGCTGGTGCCCGCCAGGTTGGTCACCGTCACGGCAGCGTCACCCGGGGCGCCCGGGGGCGTCGTGAAGGTCAGCGTCGTGCCGCCGACTCCGATCTCATCGGGGACGATGCCTGCCGTGCCGCCGATCGTGACCGTCGACCCGGGCAGGAAGGCCGAGCCCGAGATCGTGACGGAGGTGCCGCCGCCGGCCGGGCCGGACTCCGGCGTCAGCGACGTCAGGACCGGTGCGCCCGCCGGGGCCGCCTCGTAGGTGAAGGTCAGCGGCGCGGAGGTGCCGCCGTCGGTCGTCACCGTGACCGGCACGCCTCCGGCGACGTTCGCCGGGGTCGTGAAGGTCAGCTCGGTGCCGTCGTCGGAGACGTCGTCGGGCACGATGCCGGCCGTGCCGCCGATCGAGACGGTGGCGCCGGGCGTGAAGCCGGTCCCGGTGATGATCACCGGGGTGCCGCCGCCGACCGGGCCCGAGTCGGGCGCCAGCGTCGTCAGCACGGGTGCGGTGACGGGCGCCGCGACGTAGGTGAAGCCGAGCGGCGCGCTGGTGCCCGCGTCGTTCGTCACCGTGACCGTCACGGGACCGGCGACGTTCGCCGGGGTCGTGAAGGTCAACGACGTGCCGTCGTCGGCGATGTCGTCGGGCACGATGCCCGCGGACGCACCGATCGACACGGTCGACCCGGCCGCGAAGCCGGTGCCGGTGATCGTCACCGGGGTGCCGCCTCCGACCGGTCCCTCCACGGGGTCGATCGTCGCGAGCACGGGGGCGCCGGCGGGGGCCGCCACGTAGGTGAAGCCGAGCGGCGCGCTGGTGCCCGCGTCGTTCGTCACCGTGACCGTCACGGGCCCCTCGGCGTTGGCCGGGGTCGTGAAGGTCAACGAGGTGCCGTCGTCGGCGATGTCGTCGGGCACGAGGCCCGTCGTGTCGCCGATCGTGACGGTGGAGCCGGCCGTGAATCCGGTGCCGGTGATCGTCACCGGCGTGCCGCCGCCGACTGGGCCCTGGTCAGGGTCGATCGTCGTGAGCACGGGGGCGTCGGCCGGGGCCGGCAGGTACGTGAACGGCAGCGCGGCGCTCGTGCCGGCGGCGTTCGTGACGGTGATGCTCACGGGGCCCGCGGCGTTCGCCGGGGTCGTGAAGACCAGCTCGGTGCCGTCCGTCGAGATCGAGTCGGGCACGAGGCCGACCGTGTCGCCGATCGAGACCGTCGAGCCGGGCGTGAAGGCCGAGCCAGCGACGGTGACGACCGTGCCGCCTCCGACCGGTCCCTCGGCCGGGGTGGCCGAGATGAGCACCGGCGCGTCGGCCGGGGCAGGCAGGTAGGTGAAGCCGAGCGGCGCGCTCGTCCCCGCCAGGTTCGTCACCGTGACGGTCACGGGCCCCGCGGCGTTCGCCGGGGTCGTGAAGGTCAGGGTCGTGCCGGTCAGGTCGATCGAGTCGGGCACGAGGCCCGTCGTGTCGCCGATGCTGACGGTCGAACCGGGCAGGAAGCCCGAGCCGGTGAGCGTCACGACGGTGCGGCCGGCGACCGGCCCCTCGACAGGGTCGATCGTCGCGAGCACCGGAGCACCCGCAGGAGGCGCGGTGTACGTGAACGGCAGCGGTGCGGACGTGCCCCCCTCGGTCGTCACCGTGACGGTGACCTCGCCCGCGGCGTTGGCCGGGGTCGTGAAGGTCAGCTCCGTGCCGTCGTCGGAGACGGCGTCGGGCACGAGGCCCGTCGTGTCGCCGATGGTCACGGTCGAGCCGGGGGTGAAGCCGGTGCCGGTCACGGTGACGGGCGTGCCGCCCCCGGCCGGTCCCTGGGCAGGGTCGATCGTCGCGAGCACGGGCGCCGTCGGAGGTGCGGGCAGGTAGGTGAACTCGAGCGGGGCGGAGGTGCCGCCCGCGTTCGTCACCGTGACGGGCACGGTGCCGGCGACGTGCGCCGGGGCCGTGTACGTGAGCGAGGTGCCGTCGGCAGCGATCACCGTGGGCGTGATCGGTGCCGAGCCGTCGACCGAGACCGTCGAGCCGACCTCGAAGCCGGTGCCGGTGATCGTGACGGCGGTGCCGCCTCCTGCAGGCCCCTCGTCGGGGTCGATCGTGGCGAGCACGGGAGCGGCGAGGGGGGCGGGCTCGTAGGTGAAGTCGAGCGGGGCGGAGGTGCCGCCGTCGTTCGTCACCGTGACGGACACCGTGCCGGCGACGTGCGCCGGCGAGGTGTACGTCAGCGACGTGCCGTCGGTCGCGATCGTGTCGGGCGTGATCGGGGCGGAGCCGTCGACCGAGACCGTCGAGCCGGCGGTGAAGCCGGTGCCGGTGATCGTGACGGGGGTGCCGCCTCCTGCCGGACCGACCTCGGGCTCGATGTCGATCAGCACCGGCGCGGTGGCCGGGGCGGGCGTGTAGGTGAAGTCCAGGGGCGAGGACGTGCCGCCGGCGTTCGTCACCGTGACGGCGATGGTGCCCTCGACGTGCGCGGGCGTCGTGAACGTCAGCGACGTGCCGTCGTCGGCGAGCACGTCGGGCGTGATCGGGGCCGAGCCGTCGACCGAGACCGTGGAGCCGGCGGTGAAGCCGGTGCCGGTGATCGTGACGGAGGTGCCGCCTCCCACCGGGCCCTCGTCAGGCGTGATCGTGTCCAGGACGGGAGCGGCGAGCGGAGGCGCGAGGTAGGTGAACGTCTGGGGCGCCGAGGTGCCCGTGCCGTTCGTGACCGTCACCGGCACCGGGCCGGGGGCGTGCGCGGGCGTCGTGAACGTCAGCGAGGTGCCGTCCGTCGCGATCGTGTCGGGCGTGATCGGCTCGGACCCGTCGACGGAGACCGTCGAGCCGGCGGAGAAGCCGGTGCCGGTGATCGTGACGGGGGTGCCGCCTCCTGCCGGGCCCTCGTCCGGCGTGATGCCGGCCAGGACGGGCGCGCCCGCGGGCGCGGGCAGGTAGGTGAACGTCTGCGGGGCGCTGGTGCCCCCGCGCGTCGTCACCGTGACGGGCACGTCGCCGAGGGCGTGCGCCGGCGTCGTGAACGTCAGCGAGGTGCCGTCCGCGGCGATGCTGTCGGGCGTGATCGGCGCGGAGCCGTCGACCGAGACGGTCGAGTCGGCGAGGAACCCGGAACCGGCGACGGTCACCGTGGTGCCGCCTCCGACGGGGCCCTGCGCGGGCGTGAGGCCCGTGGTCGCGGGCACCGGGATGTAGGTGAAGGTCTGCGGGCCGGAGGTGCCGACCGCGGTGGTGACGGTGACCGGCACCGGGCCTGCCGCGTGGGCGGGCGTGGCGAAGGTGAGCGAGGTGCCGTCGCCCGAGACCGCCGTGGGCGTGATCGGCGCGCCGCCGTCGACGCTCACGCGCGAGTCCGCGGTGAAGGCCGAGCCGGTGACCGTGACGGCGGTGCCGCCCGCGACCGGGCCCTCGACGGGCGTGATGCCGGTGAGCGTCGGCGCGGCGAGCGGGCCGGCGTTCGGGCCGACCGAGGCGGAGGCGAGCTCCACGGCGGTGCCTGCCTGGAGGACGCCGAGCAGGCCGACGCGGAGGGCGCTCTGCGTGAAGGTGCCGCCGGCGGTCGTCTTGTTGTTGACGCGGAGCGACACGACGCCGGTGAGCGCGGTGGCGAGCGGGGTGACGACGGTGCCGCCGAGGCCCGAGATGACGGTGTTCACCGGCGCCACGACGGTGCCGATCACCGTGTTGAGGACCGGCGAGAGCACGGCGAGCGAGACGGGCACCCGCGCACCGAGCACGTTGACGGTCGCCGTGACGCCGTTGAGGCCGCTGGTGATCTGCGTCACCAGGGACTGCAGCGCGACCGTGAGGGCCGGGAGCAGCTGCGTCGTGAGCGCGGTCGTGATGTAGGGCGTCAGCTCGGTGCCGGCCGGCAGCGTGTTGATGTTCACGCCCTGCGTCGCGAGGACGGTCGGGACGTCGATCGTGATCGCGCCCGTCTGCAGGTTCGCGGTGATCGACCCGTCGGCGCTCGTCACGGTCGTGAGCGAGTTGCCGAGGGTGGTCAGGTTCGGCAGGCCCGTGACCTGGACGGTCGGTCCGAGGAGGCCGGTCAGGGTGCCGGGGATCGCGTCGACGGTGGGCTGCAGGCCCGTGAGGGTCGAGCGGAGGCCGTTGATCGTCGTCGCGAGGACCGGACTGGTGAGGCTGAGGTCGAGGTCGGCGATCTGGTACGCGCCGGTCTGGGCCCCGTTCGGCCCGGCGGCCTGAGCCGCGGTGGCCGAGAGCGCGCCCGTCGTGACGCGGAGGTTGGCGAGGGCCTGCGTGTTCACCAGGCGGCTGAGGTTGAAGCTGGCGTTCGCCTGCGGCACCCCGGCCTGGCCGCCGACGCCGATCGCGCCGGCGTTGGTCACGGCCCCGGAGGCGGCGGTCGAGCTGCCGTTGGCGTTCGCCTGCGCGTACTGGTTGACGGCGCCGACGGTGAGGAGGCCGTTCAGGCCGAGCAGCTGGATGCCGCTGCCGAGGTCGGCGCGGGCCGCGTTGAGCACCGTCACGTCGAGGGGCGTCGCCCGCGTCACCGGGGCAGGCTGACCCGTGTTCGTGGCCGCGGCGGGCTGCAGCAGCAGAACGTTCGCGAGGTCGAGCCCGAGGGCGGTGCCGTCCAGGAACCTGCCCTCCGCGATCGAGGCCGCCGGTGCGGCCGTGGCCGGGGCCGCGGCGAGCACGCTGCCGCCGATGCCGAGCAGGGCGGCCGTGAGCACGGCCACGCCCTGCTTCGCCCTGGAGTGGTGACGGTGCGCGGTCGGTCGCCCTTTTTCGGCGCGCGCGAGTGCTTCAGTCCTCATGGACTCGCTCCTGATCCTCATGGCAGCGGTGGTTGGCGCCTGCGCCGTCGGTTGGTGAGACCGAGGCAGCAGACTCGCTACCCGCCCGACGATAGGGCACGTCGGCGAGGATCGCTCGACCTATTTCGCCGCATGTCCCCCGATCCGGTCCATCGACCCCCGGAATGGGGGTCCGCGAGAGGGGTGCGCGGGCGGCCCGGGTGACCGGCCGTGCGCGCTGCGCGACGGGTCTCCCCGGTCACCGCCGTAGCGTGGTCCCGTGCACCCCCTCAGCGACCTGCGGCACGCGACGGTCACCGTCGTGGGGGCAGGCCAGGCCGGGCTGTCCGCGGCGCACCACCTGCGCCTCCGGGGGTTCGTCGCGGCCGAGGGCAGTGCGGGCTCCGGCTCCCGCTCTGGCTCTGGCTCTGGCTCTGGCTCTGGCCCTGGCTCTGCGGACACTGCGCCGACGTTCGTCGTCGTCGACGCCGGCGAGGTACCGGGAGGCGCGTGGCGGCACCGCTGGGAGTCGCTGCGGATGGCCACCGTCAACGGCATCTTCGACCTGCCGGGCATGGCGCTGCCGCCCGTCGACGAGTCCGAGCCGAGCCGGGTCGCCGTGCCGCGCTACTTCGCCGCCTACGAGGAGGCGGAGCAGCCGCGGGTGCACCGTCCCGTGCACGTGACGAGGGTCGCGGGCGTCGACGTCGACCCGGAGGGCCTGCTGCGGGTCGAGAGCGACGCCGGCACGTGGACCACGCGCGCGCTCGTGAACGCGACGGGCACCTGGGACGAGCCGGTGCTGCCGGACGTACCCGGCGCCTCCTCGTTCACGGGTCGTCAGCTGCACACACGCGAGTACGTCTCGGCGGCCGAGTTCGCGGGGAGGCGCGTCGCCGTCGTCGGCGGCGGCATCTCGGCGGTGCAGCTGCTCGACGAGATCAGCCGGGTCGCGACGACGCTCTGGTACACGCGGCGTGAGCCGGTGTTCCTCGACCACGACTTCACCTCGGGGTCGGACGGCGTCGACGTCGAGCGCCGGGTCACCGAGGACGCTGCGGCCGGCCGCCTCCCGGGCAGCATCGTGTCGTACACCGGGCTGATCTGGACCGGCTACGCCCGCGAGGCCGCGCGGCGCGGCGTGCTCGAGAGGCGTCCGATGTTCACCGCGATGGGGCCGCGGCACGTGGTCGAGGCCGACGGCTCGACGACGAGCGTCGACGCCGTGCTGTGGGCGACGGGGTTCCGGCCGAGCGTCGGGCACCTCGACGGGCTCGACCTGCGCGGGCCGCTCGGCGGCGTCCCGCTCGTCGGCACCCGGGCCGCCCGCGACCGGCGGGTGCACCTGATCGGCTTCGGGCCGTCGCAGTCGACGGTGGGCGCGAACAGGGCCGGCCGCGCCGCGGTCCGCGAGCTCGCGCGCGACCTGCTCGGCCCCGCAGGCTGACGCCGCCCGCCGCCCGCCGCCCGCGCCGTCGGCCGCCGCCGTCGCGGCGCGAACCTCCGCGAAAGCGACAAGCCGCCGCGGAACATCACGTCGCTTCGTCGCTCTCGCGGAGGGACGCTGCGCGACCGCGAAGGCGGTCGGGACGACCTCCTCCTGAGGTCCGTCGGGAGAGGGAGGACTCGACGCGAGCACCTGCCTAGCCTGGAGCGATGGACGAGGAGCGACCCGAGACGCAGGCCGGCGCGAAGGCCGCGGCGGAGGAGAAGAAGCGCAGCGACAACATCGGGATCGGGGTGGTGTTCGGCCTGCTCGGCCTCACGCTGTTCCTCGCGCTCGACACGCCGTGGGCGGGACTGCCGATGCTCGTCGTCGGCATCGTGTTCGTCGCTCAGGGACTCAGGGGCGGCAGGCGACGCCCCACGAACGACTGACGAAGCACGAGCGACTCGAGGCCTGAGACGCGAGACCTGAGCGACGCGGGGCCTGAGCGACGCGAGGCCAGGACCCCGGGCCGCGACGGGGGTCAGCCCTGCCGCAACCGGAACCGCTCGGGCGCGGGAGTCCCCGTCGCGACGCCGGCCAGCAGCTCGCCGAAGACGGCGCCGAACTTGAAGCCGTGCCCCGAGAACCCCGTCGCGACGGTGACGGAGCCGACGCGGTCGAGCACCGGGTCCTCCGTCGGCGTCGTGTCGTAGAGGCAGCTGATCGGCGCGAGCGTGTCGACGTCGACGCCGGGCACCCACGCGGCGACGTAGTCGCGCAGCACGGCCTGCCCCTCCGCGCCGGGCGAGGCCAGACGGGCGTCGGGGTGCACCTCGCGGCCGGTGCCGTGGGTGCCTACCTTGACGCCTTCGCCCGGGGTGAGCAGCCCGTAGATCGTGCTGACCCGGGCTCGCAGCGCCGGGTCGGTCGGGTGGTGGACGAAGCTCGGCCAGGCGTCGTCGGGCAGCTCCGTCGCGAAGTGGGCGGGCTCCTCCTGCGTGACCCTGACCTCGGGCAGCGACGCTCCCGCGCGCCTCACGAGGTCACCAGCCAGGTACCGCGCCCAGGAGCCGACCGCGAGCACGACGCTGGTCGAGACGACCGTCGAGGAGGCGCCTCCTGCGCCCTCGAGTCGGAGCACGACGTCGTCCCCCATCGTCTCGATCGCGGCCACGGCGGTGTCGAAGCGGAGCTCGGCGCCCGCGGCTGAGGCGCTGTCGAGCAGCGCCTCGGCGGCGTCGGCCGAGCGGACCCGGCCCGCCTGCGGGTGGAACAACACGCTCGTGTCGAAGCGGAGCCCCGGCCAGCGTGCGCCGGCCTCGTCGGGCGTGAGCCGCTCGTGGACGACGCCGCCGCGCTCGAGCGCCGCCTGGATCTCGTCGAGCGCGACCGGGTCGCCGTGGTCGAGCGCCCCCGTGAAGTCGAGCAGGGTGCGACCCGTCTCGGCCTCGAGTCCCTGCCAGGCCGTGATCGCGTCGCCCGTCAGCGCGACCCAGTCGTCGGCGGTGTACCCGCGACGGAAGATCCGGCTCGCTCCGTGCGACGACCCGCGGTCGTGGCCTCGGCCGAACTGCTCGACGAGCAGGACGCTCGCGCCGCCGCCGTCGCCTGCCCGTGCCAGCGCCCGCGCGGTCGCCGCCCCCATCACGCCCCCGCCGACGACGACGTGGTCGAAGCGCTCGGGGGCAGGTGCGGCCGGCTCGGCGAGTCTGGCAGCCTCGGCATGCTCGGCGGAGTCGGCTTCGGAGGCTGCGGCGGCGGGCTCAGTGCCGTCAGTCGTGGTCACGGGGCTCCTCGTGGTCGGATCGGCGGCGCCGGGGTCGGTGCCGGGCTCAGCGCGCGCGGCTGTCGGGTCGCGGTCGAACAGGACGTGCGTCACGATCACGGCTGCCGCGCTGAGCCCGCCCGTCCAGAGGGCGACCGACAGGTCCGACGGGACCGCCGCCTCCGGGTCCCGGAAGAGCTGCAGCTGTGCCGAGCACACGGCGAACGCTCCGAAGGCGAGGACGACGGCGGGCAGCGCTGCCCTCAGGCCCGACCCGGGCAAGCCGTTCCGGAACGCCGCGTCGATGAGCCACAGGATGCCGAACGCGGGCACCCCGGCCACCGCCGCACCACCGAGCGGACCCGTCAGGAGGGAGACGAGCACCGGCACGACGAGCGCCCACGGAGTCGCGACCGCGACGGCGGCGCCGACGACCAGCGCGTGGACCGCCGCCATGGCGACCGGCTTCGTGCTCCCCACGGCGACCTCCCCTGCCGACCCCCAGCGTAGCGACGCGCTCCAGGCCCGCGGCCCGCGCTCCGGCCGAGCTACACCCCTGATCCAGCGCTACACCCCTGGAACAGAGGGTGCAGCGCTGGTCCGGGGGTGTAGCTCGCGAGGCGACCCCCCGCGCACCCGCACCGGCACGACGAGCGGCGCCCCGGTCGACGGGTCGGGCACGATCGTGACCGGGTGCCCGTACACCTGCGACACCCGCTCGGCCGTGAGCACCTCGGCCGGGGTGCCCGCCGCGACGACGCGGCCCCGCTCGAGCAGCACGAGACGGTCGGCCCAGGCCGCCGCGAGGCTGAGGTCGTGCAGCACCACGACGACGGAGGCGCCCGCCGAGGCGAGGTCGCGGAGGGTGCCGAGCAGCTGCTCCTGGTGGCCGAGGTCGAGGGCGGCGGTGGGCTCGTCGAGCAGCAGCACCGGCGTCCGCTGCGCCAGCAGCCGGGCGAACGAGGCCCGGGCGCGCTCGCCGCCCGAGAGCGACGGGAACCGCCGGTCGCGCAGCGCCGTCGTGTCCGTGGCGGCGAGCGCCTCGTCGACGACGGCGTCGTCGCGGTCCGCCTCCGGGCTGCGCGACCACGGGGCACGGCCGAGCGCGACGACCTCCGCGACCGTGAACGGGAACGCGACGTGCGCCTCCTGCGTCATGACCCCGCGACGACGCGCCCGCTCACCGGAGCTGAACGAGCCGAGGAGGCGCTCGTCCAGCTCCACGGTGCCGCGAGCGGCCGCGACGTCGCCGGCCACGCAGCCGAGCAGGGTCGACTTGCCCGCGCCGTTCGGGCCGAGCAGGGCCACGACCTCGCCGGGACGGACGTCGAGGTCGACGCCGTCGAGGATCGTCGTGCCCTCGAGCTCGACCCCGAGGCCGCGGACGCGGAGGGCGGCGGCGGGGATCTCGCGCTCGCCCTCCGCACCACGGACGGTCGCACCACGGCCGGTCGCGCCTCGACGGCCGGTCGCACCACGGCCGGTCGCGGTACGGCCGGTCGTGCCTCCGCCGGTCGTGCCTCCGCCGGTCGCGCCTCCGCCGATCGCGCCTCCATCCGTCGCGCCTCCGCCGGTCGCACCTCCGCGGCTCATGCCCAGCCCCCAGCCCGACGCCGCGTGCGCCGCAGCAGCCAGAAGAAGAACGGCCCGCCGACCAGCGAGGTGAGCAGCCCGAGCGGCAGGTCGGCGTTCGGCACGACGACGCGCGCGGCGGTGTCGGCGACGAGCACGAGCAGCGCTCCGGCGACCGTGCTCGTGGCGAGCAGCCCGCCGTGCGACGGGCCGACGACCATCCGCAGCAGGTGCGGCACCACGAGCCCGACGAACGCGATGATGCCCGTGAACGCCACGCCGGCCCCGACGAGCAGGGCGACGAGCACGATGGCGACGATCCGGAGACGCTCGACGTCGACGCCCAGGTGCGACGCGCTCCGCTCGCCGAGGGCCAGCAGGTCGAGCTCGCGAACGAGCAGGGCGGCACCGCCGACACCCACCACGACGATCGGGAGGGCGACCGCGACGTCGGTCCAGAGCGCCCCGTTGATGCTGCCCATCTGCCAGAAGACGATCTGCTCCCGCGCCTGCGTGTCGGCGAGGAACGTCAGCAGCGCGATGCCCGCCCCCGCGACCGCGTTGACGGCGATGCCGGTGAGCACGAGCGTGACGACCTCGGTCTTCCCTCCCGAGCGCGAGAGGCCGTAGACGAGCAGCGTCGTCACGAGACCGCAGGCGAAGGCCGCCGTCGGCGTCACCCAGAGACCGGCCGACACCCAGCCGAACACGACCGTCGAGGAGGCGCCGAGCGCGGCCCCGGAGCTGACCCCGATCACCGCGGGCTCGGCCAGCGGGTTGGCGAAGACGGCCTGCATCAGCGTGCCGGCGGCGGCGAGCGCGGCGCCCACCACGAGAGCGAGGGCCACCCGCGGCAGCCGGATGCCGGTGACCACCTGGTCGACGAAGCGGGCGTCGGGGTCGCTGGGGGCGCCTCCTGCGCCCCAGGCCCTCAGCACCGCGCCGACGACGTCGCGCGGCGCGACCGGGTACTGGCCGATGCCCGCCGAGAGCACGGCCACGACGAGCACGAGCGCGAGCAGCACGACGAGGGTGAGGGCGACCAGGCGGCGGTGCCGGGTGCGGTGGCCGGTGCGGTGGGCCGTGCGCGGGTCGGCGCGGGGGTCTGCGCGCGGGTCTGCGTGGTGGTCGATGCGGAGGGACACGCGGTAAGGATAGCCTTACCTACATGCTGCCCCTCGACTTCCCGTGCTCGCCGCTGTCGCCGGCCCCCACCTCGGCGCCCACGGCGCCCCGCAGCTCGAGGCACGCTGGGCGGAGGCGGGCGGGCGTCGCGACCGCACTCGCCCTCGGCATCGCCCTCGTCACGACCGGCTGCACGTCGGGCGACGCAGCGAGCGGTGACGGGATCACCGGCGTCGGCACCGGCACCGGCACCGGCACAGCAGCCACCCCGCTCGACGAGCTCGACGTGCCCGCCGACCTGCGCACGCTCGAGGGCCCGTCGACCGCGGTGCTCGCCTCGGACGAGGTCGTGCCGCTCGTCGACCCCGGCACCGCGAGCCTCCCCGCCCAGGTGACGTCTCGCGACCTGACCGGCGACACGCCCCAGGTCGTCACCGACACGTCGCGACTGCTCGCCCTCGACATCTCGGGCGCGCTCGCGGCCACGGTCACGGGACTGGGGCTCGGCGACCTGCTCGTCGGACGCGACGTCTCGACGACCTTCGACAGCGCCGCCGACCTGCCCGTCGTCACGAAGGAGGGCCACTCGATCAACGCCGAGGCCGTGCTGGCGCTCGAGCCGACACTGGTGATCACCGACGGCAGCATCGGGCCGACGGACGTCGTGCAGCAGCTCCGCCAGTCGGGGGTGACCGTCGTCTACGTCGAGAACGAGCCGTCGCCGGCCGGGGCGGGCGACCTGGCACGCTCGGTCGGGGCCGCCCTCGGGGTGCCCGCGGCCGGCGAGGCGCTGGCCGACGAAGTGGACGCCCGCACGAAGGAGGTGCAGGCCCAGATCGCCGGGCTCGCCCCCGCCGCCGAGGCGGACCGGCTGCGCATCGCGTTCCTCTACCTGCGCGGCAGTGCGGGCATCTACTACCTGCTCGGCGAGGGGACGGGCGCCGACGCGCTGGTCGACGGGCTCGGCGGGGTCGACGTCGCGGCCGAGATCGGGTGGGTCGGCGCCAGGCCGATGACCGACGAGGCGCTCGTCGCGGCCGACCCCGACGTGTTCCTCGTGATGACGGGCGGACTCGAGAGCGCCGGCGGCGTCGACGGGCTGCTCGCGGCGAAGCCCGCCGTCGCGCTGACGGCGGCCGGCGAGCACCGGCGGTTCGTCGACATGGCCGACGGGCAGGTGCTCAGCTTCGGCCCCCGCACGCCGGAGGTGCTCGCGGCGCTGGCCCGCGCGGTCTACGCGCCCGGCCAGTGAGCCGCGCCCGGGCAGTCGGACGGGACCGAACGTCACGGTCCGGTAACGACGGAGGGCAATAGTTAGGTAAGCCTTGCCTTAATGAGGCTCACCTAAATACGGTGCAGGAGTCCCCGGCGGTCGAGTCCGACCTGCCCCTCCGACATCTCTGGAGCCCCTCTGTGACACCACTCCCGCGCGCCTCGGCGCGCCGCCACCTGTCCCTCCTCGTCGCCGCGTCGCTCGTGGCCGGCGCCGGCCTCGTCGGCCTCGCGGCCCCGGTCGAGCCCGCGGCCGCAGCACCGGTCGACGCGACCGCCGGCTCCCTCAGCTGGGGGATCGACGCCGACTACCGGATGGCCTTCGCGAACTACCGCACGGCCACGGCCCCCGCCTCGTTCGTCGACGACCTCGCGACCTTCCCGCTCTCGGGCGGCACGTGGGACGACGCGTCCCAGCAGGGCGAGCTCGCCTTCTCGGGCACCGCGCGCATCGGCTACGTGCTCGGCAGCGACGCCCAGGTCGGCACGGCCCAGGGCAACTACGTGCACCTCGGCTCCCCCACGGTCTCGATCTCCGGGGGCGTCGCCACGATCTCCGGCACCACCGCCGGCTCGTCGCACGACCTGAACCCGGCCCTGCCGACGGCGGCGAAGGCGACGCGCACGTTCGCGACGGTCGATCTCTCGGCCGTCCAGGCCGTCAGCACGCCGACCTCGGTCACCTGGACCGCCGCCCCCGCCGCGATCACCGCCCAGGGCGCCCAGGTGCTCGCGCTGCTCGAGGGCTCCGACGCCTCGCAGACGCCGCAGGTGCGTGCGACCGGCTCGTCGCTCGACCCCGTCACGATCACGGTCGACCGCACGCTCGCCGCCGAGCCGGAGCCCGAGCCCACCCCCGAGCCCGAGCCGACCCCCGACCCCGAGCCGACGCCTGACCCGACCGCGGACCCCGACCCCGTCACGACGCTCGACACGACCACGAAGGTCGCGGCGACGACCCCGGCCCCGGTCGTCGCGCCTGCCCCCTCGACCTTCACCGCGACGGTCGCCTCCGACGGCACGTCGACGCCCACCGGCGCCGTCGCCTTCAGCGCGACCCCGGCCGGTTCCACGACACCGGTCGACCTCGGCACCGCGCCCCTCGTCGACGGCGTCGCCACCCTGACGACGCCCCTCGCCCCCGGCGGCCACGCGATCTCGGCCGCCTACGCGGGCGGCACCTCCGGCAGCACCGCGTTCCGCGCCTCCTCGGCTCCGCTGATGGGCACCGGCCAGGGCGCGACCGCTGCGGCCAACTGGTCCGTCGTCGACGCGGCGCAGCCCACGGCCTGCACGCCGGGCAGCACGGCCGTCGCCACCTCCGACGATGTCACCGCCCGCTGGGGCTGGTCGGCCTACAGCTCCGGCTGGACCAAGACCGCAGGAGGCGGCATCTCGCTCGCCGAGGACGGCCAGACCTTCGCGCTCACCGGCGGCACCGCCACGGGCGACGCGGACTGCGTCGTCGTCGAGTTCACCGGCACGATGAGGGTCGCGGCCTACGCGAGCTTCTTCCCGCCCGCCGGCCAGTGGGTCGAGCTCGTCGACCCGTCGCTCGCGATCGCGTCCGACGGCACCGGCACCTGGAGCGCCGGCGTCCGCACCGGCGTCGGCACGGAGAGCGCCTCCGCACCGACCGAGACCGTCGTCGCGGCCGTGGCAGGGGCCTCGTTCCCCGACCTCGCCGCCGACGGAGAGCTCACCGCTCCCCTGGCCTATGAGGGCACGACCGCGCAGGGCACCTGGAGCCGCGACTTCGACGACGCCTGGTCGAACGCCTTCGTGCTGCAGGTCCCGAGCGCCGTGCGCGCCTTCTACTACACGTCCGGCACCACGGCCGCGAACGCGACCAAGCCGCCGTCGCCCGTCTCGCTCGCCTGGGGCGCCGCACCCGTGACGACGCCCGAGCCCGGGACGCCCGACCCCGAGGTCCCCGGCCCCGGCACCGAGCCCGAGGCCGGGCAGGGCAACCTCGCCTGGGGCTTCAAGGACTCCTGGCGCGGCTACCTCGCGACCATCGCGGCCGGCACGACGGCGGTCTCCGGAGGCGCCACCGTCGCCCCCGACGGACGCTTCGTCTTCGACCAGGTCGACGGCGGCGACTTCGACCCCGCCACGGGGCTCGGCACGATCCGCTACACGGGCGCCGTGCTCTTCACGAGCGCCTCGCACGGCTTCAGCATCGGCTTCGCCGACCCCAGGGTGACGACGACCGCCGACGGCGGCTCGGTGCTCACCGCCCGCACCTCGACGAGCGACACGGCCGGCCTCGGCTCGACCGAGCGGATCGAGCTCGTCCGCCTGGCACAGAGCACGGCGGTCCCGAGCGCGGCGAACCGGAGCACCGCGACCGGCGCTCCCGCCGTGAGCCTGCTCGCCGCGCTCGACGCCGCCGCGGCGCCGACCGCCCGCTGGGACTCGGTCGCCGGCACCTTCAGCGACACCCTGTCGCCCGCGGGCTGGGCGCAGTACCGCGGCCAGGCCGCCGACCCCGTCTCGTTCGGCTTCCGCACCGCGGTCGCCGAGCCCGGCGGCGACACGCCGATCGTCGCCCCGCTGCCCGGAGGAGGCGCGGGCACGGGCTCCGGGAACGGCGTCGTCCCGACCGGCACCGGCACGCCGACCGGCGCGGCCGCCGAGCAGGACCGCTGCGTCGCCCGCGCGGTCAGCGGCGCGACCCTCAGCTGGGGCGTCAAGGAGAGCTACCGCTCGTACATCACGGGACCGATCGCGAAGGGCGCGGTGTCCCTCGACGGCGTGACCACCGCCTCCGGCGGGGCCTATGCCTGGTCGGGCGGCTCGGGCTCGGTCAACACCGAGGCCGGCCGCGGCTCGGTGAGCTGGGACGGCGGAGTCCACTTCACCGGCCACGGAGGCTCGCTCGACATGACGATCTCCGCACCGCGCGTGCAGCTCGTCTCGGGCAGCCAGGCGACCCTCGTCGTCGACATGACGAGCAAGCCGCTCGCCGGCGGGGCCGCCGTCACGACGAGGGGCCTCGCCCTGGCGACCCTCGCCCTCGGCCAGGGCTCGCGCACGGCCACGGTCAGCGCCCTCGGCTGGTCGGGCGTGCCCGCCACCCTCACCGCGGCCGGCGCGGTCGCGTTCGGCGACTTCTACCAGGCGGGCGAGGCGCTCGACCCGGTGTCGTTCTCGCTGCCGCTCGGCGCGACCGTCGCGTGCGACGGCAGCACCGCCCCGGCCGGGTCCGCCCTCGCGTTCACGGGCGGGGACCAGGGCCTCGGCGGCCTGCTGCTCGGCTCGCTGCTGCTGCTCACCGGGCTCGGGGCGGTGGCCGTGCGCCGTCGTCGCACCGGTGCGCTCGGTGCGCTCGAGACCGCGCCTGCGCTCGAGGTCGCCCGTGCCTGAGGCTCGTGCCACAGGCGCCGCTCGGGCCGCAGGCGCCGCTCGGGCAGCGGGCGCCGCTCGGCGCCGCACCGCCGCGGTGGTCGTCGGGGCTCTCGCCTTGGCGGCCGCCGCGGCGGTGCTGCCGGCCCCCTCGGGGGCCGTGGCCGGTGCCGCCGCCGCGACCGGCGCCTCCTCGTGCACCGTCTCGGGGGCGACCCTGAGCTGGGGCGTGAAGGAGTCGTTCCGGTCGTACATCAGCGGCTCGATCGCCAAGGGCGCCTGGACGCCCGAAGGAGGCGCGACCTACGCGACACCGTCGTTCGGCTGGGCCTCCGGGGCCGGCCAGCTCGGCGACGGCCCGGCGGGCGACGTCACGACCGACGACGTCGCCTTCGTGGGCAGCGTCCGGTTCACCGGCCACCAGGGCGTGCTCGACACGACGCTCGCCGACCCGGTGCTGCGCTTCACGTCGCCCACCTCGGCCCAGCTGCTGCTCGACGTGGCCGGGACGACGCAGGAGGGGGTGGCCGTCAGCTCGCCGGACGTCCCGTTCGCCGACGTCGACCTCAGCGCCTCGCCCGTCGACCCCGGCACGGGAGCGCTCTCGTTCGCGGGGGCGCCGACGACGCTGACCGCCGAGGGAGCCGCCGCCTTCGGCAGCTACGAGCCGGGCACCGCGCTCGACCCGCTGACCGCGGACGTGCCAGTGGCCTGCACCGCGCCGGTCGACGCCGAGGAGGCGGCGGTCACCTCGGCCGACGAGGCCGACGCCACGCAGACGGCCACGTCCGCCCCCGCGGCGGCGGCGTCCGCGTCGCGGGACGCCAGCACCGATGCGGGCCCGACGCCCGCCGCCCTCGCCTGGTCCGCTGTCGCCGCGGCGGCGCTCCTCGGGGCGCTCGCGTGGCTCGTCGTGCGTCGTCGCCGGCTGGCCGCCAGCAGCTCCGCGGCCTCGGACGACGGCACCGGCGGCTCCAGCCCGGCCAGCTCCACCACCGCGCACGACGAGAAGGAGACACCGTGACCAGCACCGCCGTCACCACCGGGCCCGCGATCGACGCCACAACGACCGCACCGGCCCTCGAGCCCGACCTCGCCGTGCCCCCGTCGCCCGTCCCGTTCTCGGAGCTGCTGCGCACCCGCACACGCAGCGGGCACGGCACGAGCAGCCGGGCGGGCTTCATGGCCGACCTGATGCGCGGTACGTGCAGCAGGGACGATCTCGTCCGCCTCCTCGCCCAGTACTGGCACGTGTACCGAGCGCTCGAACAGGCGGCCGTCGGCGCGGCAGCGCACCCGGTCGCGGGCGCGTTCGTGACCGACCGGCTGACGCGGCTGCCGTCGCTCGAGGCCGACCTCGAGCACCTCGTCGGGCCCGCCTGGCGCGACCGCCTCGAGGCCGTGCCCGCCACGATCGAGTACGTCGGCCGCCTCCGGGGCGCTGCCGTCTCGTCGCCGACCGCGTTCGTCGCGCACCACTACACGCGCTACCTCGGCGACCTGTCGGGCGGGCAGCACATCGGCCGCGCCCTGCGGCAGCGCTACGGGCTGCCCGACGAGGCGACGACGTTCTTCGCCTTCGACGACGTCCCCGACCCGACCGCCTTCAAGGACGAGTACCGCGCTCGGCTCGACTCCCTCCCCTGGGGCGAGGCCGACGAGGAGGCGGTGGTCACGGAGGTGCTGCACGCCTACGACCTGAACACGCGCCTCCTGGCCGAGCTCGACGCCGAGCGCGGCCTCGACGCCGGGCCGGACCCGGGCGCTGCGGCGGGCCCGGTCGCCGGGCCGGACTCGGGCGCTGCGGCGGGCCCGGCCGCCGGGCCGGACTCGGGCGCTGCGGCGGGCCCGGCCGCTCCTGTCGCGTCGGGAGGCGCCTCGTGAGCCGCGCCGACGCCGACGCCGATGCCGACGCCGACGCCCGCCGGCTGCCCTTCGGCGACGACGTCGTCGAGGCGGTGCTGCGGCACATGCGCGACGACCACGCCTCGGACGGGGTGGTGATCGTGCGGCGGCACGGCGCGCCGGGGGCGACGGCCGCGCTGATGCTCGGGTTCGACGCGCTCGAGACGACCTGGTCCGTGACGGACGCCGACGGCACGGAGGGCGTGCTCACCGTGCCGTGGCCCGCGCCGATCACGGACCGCGCATCCGTCCGCCGCCAGGTGGTCGAGCTGTTCGACGGCCGCTGACGCGTCGGCGACCGCGCCCCCGGGCTGTCCCGACGCGAAAACGACAAACCTCCGCGGGGCCCCGCGTCGCTTTGTCGCTTTCGCGGCGCGACCCGCGCGGCGCGACCCGCGCGGCGCGACCCGCGCGGCGGCCGCGGCGCTACGCCGCGGCCGCCAGCGCGCCCCCGAGGAACTCGGCGAGCGCCGCCGTCGCCGACACCGACGACTCCCGCTCGACGTCCGGGTTGTAGTTCGTGTTCGTGTTGACGTCGTAGGGCACGACCCGGCCGTCGACCGTCTCGATGAACTCGACGCCGGCGACCTCGATGCCCTGCGCGGCGAGGAACGCTTCGAGCCGGACCACGAGCGGGTGCTCCGCCGTCACCGAGGGGCGCACCGCGAACGACGCCCAGGTCGCCGGGTCGGCGCCCGTCGGGACGACGCACGCGTCCGCCGGGCACAGCTCGAAGCTGCCGGCGGACGTGTCGACCCGCACCGCGTAGACGAAGCGCCCGCCCACGAACTCGGCGCGGGTGACGAAAGGCTCCTCGGCCTGCAGGTACTCCTGCAGCAGGGTGACGCCGTCGGCGGGCTGCTCGAAGTCGGGACCGTCGACGTAGGCGTCGAACGACTCGTGGTCGTCGAACCGGCGCACCCCGATGCCCTTGCCGCCCTGGTTGTGCTTCGTGATGAACGGCGTCGGCAGCTCCCGCGCCCGCACCTTCAGGTCGGCCGTGCCGAAGACCGCGACCGTCCGCGGGACGTCGAAGCCGTGCGCCGACAGCGCCAGGTACTGCGCGACCTTGCTCACCTCGAGCTCGACGACCCCGCTGCCGTTCACGACCCGGCGCCCGTGCCGCTCGGCCCAGCGCAGGGTCGCGCGCGCCACCTCCTTCGCGGTCGCCCTGCCGCGGGTGGCGGCCGACGCGCTCAGGCGCGACCAGAACACCCCCGCAGGAGGCGCGGCCGAGAGGTCGAAGGAGCTCCCGTCGAGCAGGTGCTCGGCGTGCGGCACCCCCGCCGCGTCGAGCGTTGCGAGCAGCGGCGGCAGCCACTCCTCGTTGTCGTGCAGCACGTGGACGACGGGTGTCGGGTCGGCGGTGTCCGGGTCGGGGGAACTCATCACCCCACCCTGCCCGCCGCCGCCGACACCCGCACGCCGGTGACGGTGCGTGACGGCGGCCGCCTGCCCGCCTGCCCGCCCGCCTGCCCGCCTGCCCACCTGCCCACCTCGAGCCGAGGCGAGTTGCCCCGATCCGCTGCCCCCGCGCCCTCGAGCCAGCAGATCGGGGCGACTCGTCGACCGCTACGGTCAGCTGCGGGCGCGCGGCGCCAGGCGCTCGAGCTGGGTCACGTGCCTCGGCTCCAGCTCCTCGAGCGAGTGCGCTCCGAGCAGCTTCATCGTCCGCACGACCTGGTCCGAGAGGATCTCGATCGTGCGGTCGACGCCCTGCCGCCCGCCGGCCATGAGCCCGTAGAGGTACGCCCGCCCGATCAGGGTCGTCTTGGCCCCGAGCGCGACGGACGCGACGATGTCGGCGCCGTTCATGATGCCGGTGTCGACGAGGACGTCCGTGTCCGCGCCCACCTCGCGCACCACCTCCGGAAGGAGGTGGAAGGGGATCGGCGCCCGGTCGAGCTGCCGCCCGCCGTGGTTCGACAGCACGATCCCGTCGACTCCCGCGTCCACGAACTTCTTCGCGTCGTCGACGCTCTGCACGCCCTTCACCGCCAGCTTGCCCGGCCACATCTCGCGGATGATCCGCAGGTCGTCGAAGCTGATCGTGGGGTCCATCGCCAGGTCGAGCAGATCGCCGACCGTCCCGCCGGTGGCGCTCAACGACGCGAACTCCAGCTTGTTCGTCGTGAGGAAGTCGTACCACCACCACGGTCGGGGCAACGCGTCGAGCACCGTCCCCAGCGTCAGCTGCGGCGGGATCGAGAACCCGTTCCGCTTGTCCCGGAGGCGCGCCCCCGCGACCGGGGTGTCCACCGTGAAGAAGAGGGTCTCGTACCCGGCGGCCGCCGCCCGCTCCACGAGGCCGTACGAGATGTCGCGCTGCCGCATGACGTAGAGCTGGAACCAGTTGCGCCCGTGCGGGTTGGCTGCCTTCACGTCCTCGATCGACGTCGTCCCCAGCGTCGACAGGGTGAACGGGATGCCTGCGGCCGCCGCAGCCGAGGCGCCGGCCGTCTCTCCTTCGGTCTGCATGAGACGGGTGAACCCGGTCGGCGCGATCGCGAACGGCATCGCCGACGGCGCCCCGAACACCGTCGCCGTCGTGTCGATGTCGGCCACGTCCCGCAGCACCTCCGGATGGAACTCGACGTCCTCGAACGCCTGCCGGGCCCGCGTGATCGAGATCTCCGCCTCCGCGCTGCCGTCCGTGTAGTCGAACGCGGCCTTCGGCGTGCGGCGCTTCGCGATCGTCCGCAGGTCCTCGATCGTCAGGGCGGCCTCGAGGCGGCGCTTGCGCCCGTCGAGCTCGGGCTTCTTGAAGCTCAGGTACTCGAGCAGCTCGACGGGCTTGGGGAACTGACGCTGGACCATGGTCTCAGCCTCTCTGCGAGGTGGGGGCCGCGGTGGTCCGCGGCTCGTAGCGGACGGGTGAGGAGCTGCGACGCACCAGGGCACGCAAGGACTCGAGGCTCCCGTGCACGAGCCCTGCGGCCCGCGCCTGGACGAGCACGTTGCCGAGCGCCGTCGCCTCGACCGGCCCGGCCAGCACGGTGCAGCCCGTGCAGTCGGCGGTCAACTGGCAGAGCAGCTCGTTCTGCGAGCCGCCCCCGACGACGTGCACGGTGCGAATCGTGCGGCCCGAGAGCCGCTCGGCATCCCGCAGCGTCTCGGCGTACGCGGCCGCGAGCGACTCGAGGATGCTGCGCACGGTCTCGGGGCGGCCCCGCGGCGGCTCCACGTCGTGCTCGACGCACCACGCCTCGATGCGCGCGGGCATGTCGCCCGGCGGGGTGAAGCGCACGTCGGTGGCGTCGAAGACGGCGACGGGCCGGGTCACGGCCGCCGCCTCGGCGAGCAGGGCCGCGAGGTCGCTGCTGCGCTCGGCGGCCGAGGTGCCCGAGCGGCTCCACGCACGCATCGACTCGCTCAGCAGCCACAGGCCCGACACGTTCTTGAGGAACCGCACCCGCCCGTCGACGCCGCCCTCGTTCGTGAAGCCGGCCGCACGGACGTCCTCGCCGAGCAGCGGTGACGGCAGCTCGAGGCCGACGAGCGACCACGTGCCGCTCGACACGTAGGCGGCGTCGTCGCCTGTGAGCGGCACGGCGACCACGGCCGAGGCGGTGTCGTGCGACCCGACCGCCGTGACCCCGAGCGACGCCGGGGCGCCGATCGCCGCGGCGACCGAGGGCAGCAGCGGACCGAGGGAAGCGCCCGGGTCGACGAGCGGCGCGAACAAGTCGGGCGTCAGCCCGAGCCGGCCCATCAGCTCGACGTCCCACTCCCCCGTCGCCGGCGACAGCAGACCCGTCGTCGAGGCGTTGGTGCGCTCGGTCGCGGCCGTGCCGGTGAGCCACCACGAGACGAGGTCGGGCACGAGCAGGGCACGATCGGCCGGGGCGAGGACGCCCGACGCCTGGTCGGCGGCGAGCTGGAAGACGGTGTTGAACGGCAGGTGCTGCAGGCCGGTGCGCGCGAAGAGCTCACCGGGCGGCACGACGGCGTGCACCGTCTCGACCCCCGCTGCCGAGCGCTCGTCGCGGTAGTGGTACGGAGAGCCGAGGAGGCGGCCCTCGCGCAGCAGCCCGTAGTCGACGGCCCAGGAGTCCACGCCGATCGAGGCCACGCCCGGCTCGTCACGGAGGGCCTGCGTCAGCCCCGCCGAGACCGACCGCCAGAGCCCCAGGACGTCCCAGTGCAGGCCGACCCGGCCCGCGCCTCCTGCGCCCTGCCCCTCGGGCAGCGTGACCGGGTCGTTCGCGAACCGGGCGACGTGCTGCAGCCGGACGCCGTCACGGTCGACGTGCCCGAGCACGACGCGCCCGCTCGTCGCCCCGAGGTCGACCGCGGCGACGACGCCTCCCGCGGGGCTCGAGCCGCCCTGGCTCATCGCAGGAAGGCCGCGGCGACCCCCGCGTCGACCGGCACGTGCAGCCCGGTCGTGTGCGAGAAGTCGCTCGTGCAGATGGCGTAGACGGCGGCGGCGACGTTCTCGGGCACGACCTCGCGCTTGAGGATGGTGCGCTGCGCGTAGAAGGCGCCGAGGTCCTTCTCGTCGACGCCGTAGGTCGCGGCGCGGTTGGCGCCCCAGCCGCTGGCGAAGATGCCCGAGCCGCGCACGACGCCGTCGGGGTTGATGCCGTTGACACGGATGCCGTGCTCGCCGAGCTCCGCCGCGAGCAGCCTGACCTGGTGGGCCTGGTCGGCCTTCGTCGCGCTGTAGGCGATGTTGTTCGGGCCGGCGAAGACCGAGTTCTTCGACGAGATGTAGACGATGTCGCCGCCGAGGCCCTGGTCGACGAGTACGCGGGCCGCGTTCTTCGCGACGAGGAACGAGCCCTTGGCCATCACGTCGTGCTGCAGGTCCCAGTCGGCCTCGGTGGTGTCGAAGAGCGACTTCGACAGGCTGAGCCCGGCGTTGTTGACGACGAGGTCGAGCCCGCCGAACGCCAGCAGCACCTCGGCGATCGACGCCTTCACCGCGGCCTCGTCGCTGACGTCGGCGGCGACGCCGCGGGCCACGTCCGGCCCGCCGATCTCGGACGCCGCGGCCTGCGCCTTGGCGAGGTCGAGGTCGGCGATCACGACGCAGGCCCCCTCGGCGGCGAGCCGGGTGGCGATGGCCTTGCCGATGCCCGACGCGGCACCGGTCACGAGCGCGACGCGGGTGGCGAGCGGCTTCGGCGCGGGCCGTCGCTGCAGCTTCGCCTCCTCGAGGGCCCAGTACTCGATCCGGAACTTCTCGGCCTCGTCGATCGGCGCGTAGCTCGAGACGCCCTCGGCGCCGCGCATCACGGCGATCGCGTTGACGTAGAACTCGCCGGCGACGCGCGCCGTCTGGGCGTCGCCGCCGTACGAGAACATGCCGACGCCGGGCACGAGCACGATCAGCGGGTCGGCGCCGCGGATCGCGGGGCTGTCGGTCGTCGCGTGCCGGTCGTAGTACGCCTGGTAGTCGAGGCGGTACTGCTCGTGCAGTTCACGGAGGCGCGCGATCGACTCCTCGACGGTCGCGTCGGCCGGCAGGTCGAGCACCAGCGGCCGCACCTTCGTGCGGAGGAAGTGGTCGGGGCAGCTCGTGCCGAGCGCCGCGAGCCGGGGGTGCTCGGTGCTGGCGAGGAAGTCGAGCACGACGTCGCTGTCGGTGAACGAGCCGACCTGCGGCCGGTCGTGCGACGCGATGCCGCGGACGACGGGTGCGAGCGCCGCGGCCTTGGCGCGGCGCTCGTCGACGGGCAGGGCCGCGTAGCCGGCGAGGGCCGGGCCGAAGGGCTCGGGCCGCGAGTGCTCGTCGAGCCAGGCCTGCGCGGTCTCGATGATCCAGCGCGAGGCCGCCTCCGCCTCCTCGCTGGTGTCGCCCCACGCGGTGATGCCGTGCCCGCCCAGGATCGTGCCGCGCGCCTCCGGGTGCTCGGCCTTGATCGCGGCGATGTCGAGGCCGAGCTGCCAGCCCGGTCGGCGCCACGGGACCCAGACGACCGCGCCGCCGAAGATCTCGGCCGTCAGCCGCTCGCCATCGGCCGCCGTCGCGATCGCGATGCCCGCGTCGGGGTGCAGGTGGTCGACGTGAGCGGCGTCGACGAGGCCGTGCATGGCGGTGTCTATCGACGGTGCCGCGCCTCCCTTGCCGTGCAGGGCGTAGTCGAAGGCGGCGACCATCTCGTCCTCGTGCTCGACCCCGCGGTAGACGTTCGCGAGCCCCCGCAGCCGGTCGAGGCGCAGCACGGCGAGGCCGTCTTCGGTGAGGGTGCCGAGGTCTCCCCCGCTGCCCTTGACCCAGAGCAGCTCGACCGGCTCGCCCGTCGCCGGGTCGGTCGCGGTGCCCTTGGCCGAGGTGTTGCCGCCGGCGTAGTTCGTGTTCGCCGGGTCGGCGCCGAGGCGGTTGCTGCGCGCGACGAGGTCGGCGGCGGTGCTGGTCGTGGTGCTGGTCACGAGGGAGGTCCGTTCGAGGTCAGGAGGAGCAGGTCGAGGAGGCGCGGGTCGGGTCGGGTCGCCGCGTGCGGGTGGGAAGGGCGAGCCGCCGGCCAGGAGGCGCGGGTCAGGTCCAGCTGAGCTGCTTGCCGCCCGCGCGCTCGGCGGCCAGGCGCTCGGGCGTGCCGCTCGTGAGGTACGCCGCCATCGGGTCGCGCGGCAGGCCGCGGCCCTCGCGCCAGTCGGCCAGCGCCGGGCGGACGTCGGTGTAGAAGGCGTCCATCAGCACGGCGTTCGCGCCGAGCACGTCGTGGGAGGCGCGGGCCGCGTCGAGCGCCGGACGGTCGACGAGCAGGGCGCGCGCCGTCATCTCCTGCACGTTCAGCACGCTGCGGATCTGGCCGGGGATCTTGTCCTCGACGTTGTGGCACTGGTCGAGCATGAACTGCACGGGCGAGCCGACCTCGAGGCCGCCGCCGTCGACGACCTCGAACAGGATGCGGAACAGCTGGAACGGGTCGGCCGCTCCGACGATCAGGTCGTCGTCGGCGTAGAAGCGCGAGTTGAAGTCGAACGAGCCGAGCTTGCCGAGCCGCAGCAGCTGCATGACGATGAACTCGATGTTGGTGCCGGGGGCGTGGTGGCCGGTGTCGAGGCAGGTCAGCGCGCGGTCGCCGAGGGCGCTCACCTGCGCGTAGCTGGTGCCCCAGTCGGGGACGTCGGTGTGGTAGAACGCCGGCTCGAAGAACTTGTACTCGAGCACGAGGCGCTGCTCGGCGCCGAGGCCGGCGTAGATCTCGGCGAGCGACTCGGCCAGGTGGTCCTGGCGCTGGCGGAGCGAGTCCTGCCCGGGGTAGTTGGTGCCGTCGGCGAGCCAGATCTTGAGGTCGCGCGAGCCGGTCTCGTGCATGATCTCGAGGCAGCGGAGGTGGTGGTCGACCGCCTTGCGCCGCACGGCCGCGTCGCTGTGGGCCAGGCTGCCGAACTTGTACGCGTCGTCCTGGAACGTGTTCGAGTTCACGGTGCCGAGGGCGACGCCGAGCCCCTCGGCGTACGAGCGGAGGGCGCCGAAGTCGTCGACCTCGTCCCACGGGATGTGCAGGGCCACGCTCGGCGCCAGGCCCGTGTGCTCGTGGACGCGCGCCGCGTCGGCGATCTTCTCCTCGGGCGTGCGGGGCGTGCCCGGCGTGCCGAAGACCTTGAAGCGGGTCCCCGAGTTGCCGAACGCCCAGCTGGGCAGCTCGATCGCCTGGCGCTCGAGCGTCGGCGCGATGTCGTCGAAGGTGGTCATGATGCCTCTCCCGTGGTCGTGGTGCCGGTCGTCGTCGATGACGCCGGGGTCGTGGGGGCTGCGGCAGCCGGGGTCGTGGGGGCCGCCGCCGTGGGGCCCGTGCGGTCGGGCTGGCGGCCGCCGCCCGGGAGGCCGAGCTGCGCCTCCAGGTTGAAGACCTGCGTGAGCAGCTCGAAGCCCTCGTCAGGAGGCGTGCCGTCGAGCGAGGTGAAGAACTCGGCCATCGAGGCCTGCCAGCGGGCGTTGACCTCGGTCCGGACCATCGCCGCCTGGGCGGCCTCGAGCGACACGGCCTCGACGTAGCCGACGAGCAGGCCGTCGGGAGCAGCGAAGAGGGAGTAGCCGTGCCAGCCGCTGTCGTGGAGCGCCTGCAGCATCTCGGGCCAGACCTCGGCGTGACGACCGGCGTACTCGTCCAGGCGGTCGGGCGCGACCTGCAGCCGGAACGCGTATCGCTCGTGGTCGTGGGCGGTCATCAGGTGGTCTCCGGTTCGTCGTTGAATCGTTTCAATAGATCGAGCGTAGCGTGCGTCCGGGCCCTCGGCAAGACGATCCGGCGACCGGCCGCTCGCCTGCTCACGACGTCGCGCGGCCCAGGCTGCGCTCGAAGCCGTCGGCGTCGTCGAACGGCGCCGCGACGTGGCGGTGCTCGATGCCGAGCAGCGACGCCGCGGCGGCGACGTCGCGCGCGACGTGGCCGACGCAGAGCCCCCAGTGGTGCCCGATGCCGCTGCGCGACCACTCGTCGACCCACTCGCCGGGGTCGCCGCCGAAGTCGACGCGCGAGGTCGTGTTGCCGATGGCGAGCAGCGGTCCCGGCACCACCGTGCCCTCGCTCGTGACGAACGACAACGCGCCGTCACGGTCCTGGCCGAGGCCGAAGGTCGTGACCGGGCCCGGCTGCACGTCGAACTCGACGCTGACGCCGTGCCCGCGCTTGCCGTGGAACACGCCGAGCCCCCGCAGCACGGGACGCGACGACGAGATCGCGAGGTGCGCCGGCCCGTCGTGGCCCATCTCGACCACGTCGTCGTCGAAGTTGATCGCCTGGATCTCGGTGAACGACCCGCCGACCCCGAGCGCCTGCGCCGCGAGCATCGCGACGGAGGTGCGCAGCTCGTACTCGCCCACGGCCGGCACGCCGCGGGCGTTCAGCAACGACGCCCCGAGGATGAGGCCCGCGCCGAGCCGCTCGTGCTGCTCACCCGCGAGGCCGCGGTGGTAGTAGGCGAGCGAGTCGAGGTCGAAGTCGTCGACGAGGCGGTCGAGGCCGACCGACACGCGCGCGGCCCAGTCGAGGTCGTCGTCGGCGACGGAGGGGTCGACGTCGAACACCTGGCGGGCGAGGGCGACCCTCTCCCCGACCGCGGCGTCGGAGACCTCGTCGACGCGCACGCGGAGGTCGTCGAGCTCGAGCACCTCGACGTGCGACCCGAAGTGGGTCGAGAGCAGCGTGAGGTCGGTCGAGACGTCGAGCATGCCCGGGTAGAGGTGGCCCATCAGCCCGTGGCGGGCCTCGCGCAGCCGTGCGCGGACGCCGGCGGCGTGCACCCAGCGCTCGATGCGCCTCCAGGCCCGCTCGCTGCGGAGGTGGCCCGTGACCGATCGGAACTCGATGCCCGCGCGGGCGAAGACGTTCGCGACCTCGGGCACCGGGCACTGTCCGCAGTAGGCGAGCCACAGGCCGGTGTCGAAGCGGTCGTGGTCCATCGACGGGGTGGGCTGCAGGTCGATGACGAGCACGGGCACGCCGGCCCGCTGCGCGATCGGCAGGACCATCGACGAGGTCAGGTACGTGGTGAGGAAGACGACGATCAGGTCGCAGTCGGCCGTGCGCAGCGTGTCGGCCGCGACCCGCGCCTCCTGCGCGTCCGAGATGAAGCCGGTGTCGATCGTCTCGGCGTCGAGGGCGCCGAAGCGCTCGACGACGTAGCGGGTGGACTCCTGCAGCTGGGGCAGCAGTCCGGGGAACTGGGGCCAGTAGGTGCCGAGCCCGCCGGCCACGAGGCCGACGCGGGTGCGACGACGGCGGAACGGGGGCAGCAGGTCGCCGACCGACGAGGAGGTGGTGCTCATGGAGATCGCTCCGGTGCAGGGGCCGAGGGAAGAGAGGGAGGAAGGGCGAGGTCGTGCCGGGAGGCGGCGGTGCCGGTCGTGCGCACCGCCGCGCCCCGCGACGGACGACGACTACGGGGAGTGCCTAGAAGTCGTAGTCGTCGATGTTGTCGGCGTCGAACTCGGTCGGCGGGCCGACGATGACGATGCCGTCGGCCCCGACTGTGCGCTCACCGAGGTCGCCGGCCGTGAAGGTGTCGCCCTCCTCGCCGGTGATCGTGCCGTCGACCAGCGCCTGGCCGGCGTAGGCCGCGACCTCGCCGAGCTGTGCCGGGTCCCAGAGGGCGAACGCGGTGACGGTCCCGTCCTTGACGAACTCGCGCATCTCGTTCGGCAGGCCGAGCCCGGTCAGCGCGACCTTGCCCTTGTACTCCGAGGTCGAGAGGTAGCGGGCCGTCGCGGCGATGCCGACCGTGGTCGGCGAGATGATGCCCTTGAGGTCCGGGTTGGCCTGCAGCAGGCCCTGCGCCTCCTGGAACGACTTGGCGTCGTCGTCGTCGCCGTAGACGGTCGAGACGATGGTGATGCCGGCGTAGTCCGGGTTCGTGTCGACCTCCTCCTGGATGTACTTGATCCACTCGTTCTGGTTCGTGGCGTTCGCGGTCGCGGAGAGGATCGCGATGTCGCCCTGGCCGCCGATCTGCTCGCTCATCTGGCGGATCTGGATCAGCGCGACGTCCTTGGCCTCGACCTGGCTGACGAACACGTCGCGGTAGTCGGGGTTGGTGTCCGAGTCGAAGGCGACGATCTTCGCTCCGCCGTCGCGCGCCTCCTTCAGGGCCGGCCCGACCGCGTCGGGGTCGTTCGCGGCGATGACGATGACGTTCGTGCCCTGCTGCGTGAGGGTGTTGAGGAACGTGACCTGTGAGGAGGCGCTCGCCTCGAGCGGGCCCACGACGCTGTAGTCGTAGCCGATCGCCTTCGACGCGGACTCGCCGCCGCCGAGCACGACGTCGGTGTAGGGGTTGTTCAGCTGCTTCGGCACGAAGGCGATCGACTCGGTGCCGCCCGAGCCGGAGCCCGAGCTGGCGTCGTCGCTGGCCGCCGTGAGGGCGCAGCCGGAGGCGACGAGGGTGACGGTCGCGAGGGCGGCGACAGCAGCGGCGGCACGCCGGAGGGTACGGCCTCGGGTGTAGGTGGGGAACTCCATCGTTCTGTCCTTTGCTGTGGGTGGGACGGTGCGGGTGTGGTGTGGTGGTGCGGGTGGGTTCGTGGGGTCGGGCGGTGCGGGCGCGGCTCAGGCGTGCTCGGCAGAGCGGGCCAGCACGGCCCTCGCCGCCCGTCTCGCTCGGGTCTTCTCGCGGACGACCGAGATCAGGCTCGGCGTCACCACGCTCCCGACGAGCAGCAGGCCGGTGACGACGTTGAGCACGACGTCGCTGATGCCGCCGAGCCGCAGCGCGTAGCTGATGCTCGAGATGATCAGCACGCCGGCGACGACGCCGGGGATGGAGCCACGGCCGCCGAAGATCGAGACGCCGCCGAGCAGCACCGCGGCGATCACGGCCAGCTCGATGCCGGTCGCGTTGTCGCTGCGGGCGCTCGAGTAGCGGAGGGTCCAGTAGATGCCGACCAGCGCCGAGACGACGCCGGTCGAGACGAACATCCAGAACTTGGCGCGGCCGACGTGGACGCCGACGAAGCTCGCGGCCTCCTTGCTGAAGCCGATCGCGGGCAGTGCCCGGCCGAACGAGCTGAAGTGCAGCAGCACCCCGAAGAAGAGGATCACGACGACGACTCCGATCATCACCGTCGGGATGCCCGTTCCGCCGATCTTCGACGTGAAGAACGAGGTGAGCCCGGGCGGGAAGTTCGCGACGGCGTTGTCGCCGATCACGACGAGGGCCAGCCCGCGGTAGAGCGCGAGGGTGCCGATGGTGACCGCGAGGCTCGGCAGCCCGATCGTCGTCACGAGCGCGCCGTTCAGGGCGCCGCAGACGACGCCGATCAGCACGCAGACGACGAAGATCTCGGGGATGCCCCAGCCGGCGGCCCACAGCACGCCCATCGTGGCGCTCGTCAGACCCGCGGTGCTGGCGACCGAGAGGTCGATCTCGCCGGTGATGACGACCAGGGCCATCGGCATGGCGATCATGAGGATCGGGATGGCGTCGAGCAGCAGGAACCCGGTGGTCTGCACGCTGGCGAACCGGGGCACCGTCAGGGCACAGACGAGCAGGGTCGCGAGCAGGGCCCAGACCATGATCGCCCCGCGGCCGCTGAGGAGGCGGCGGCGGCGCAGCGCCCGCTCGGCGCGCGCTCCGGGGTCGCGTGCGCCCGTCCAGGGGGACGACGTGGAGGCCTCGGGGGCGCGGGTGACGGTCTGGTCAGGCATTGGTGGCCTCGCTCGTGCGCAGTCGTCGGGCCTTGCGGATCGAGGCGATCCGCTCGACGAGGATGGCGGTCAGGATGAGGACGCCGACGATGGCCTGCTGCCAGAACTTGTCGACGCCGAGGGCGGTGAGGCTGCTCGTGATGGTGGTCAGCAGCACGGCGCCGATCGCCGCGCCGACGACGCTGCCCGAGCCGCCGAAGATCGCGATGCCGCCGACGACGGCCGCGGCGACGATGTCCAGCTCGAGCCCGGTGCCGGTCGTCGCACCGACCGAGTTGAAGCGGCTGGCGTAGAGCACGCCCGCCAGGCCGGTCAGCGTGCCGTTGAGGACGAAGGCCGTCACGACCCGCCTGCTCACCGCGATCCCGAACAGGCGTGCCGCCTCCTCGTCCGAGCCGATGGCGTACAGGTCGCGGCCGGGCCGCGTGCGTGCCAGGAACACGGCGACGAGCACGACGACGACCACGGCGATGATCGTGATGATCGGGACGCCGAGCACCGTGTCGACCGACAGGCGCCCGAAGGCGGCGGGGCGGTCGCCCGCGAAGTACTGCTGGCCACCGGCCCAGGCGTTGTTGAGCCCGCGGTAGATGTAGAGCATCCCGAGGGTGATGACGAGCGACGGCACCCTGGCCACGGTCACCAGGAACCCGTTCACGGCCCCGAGCACCGCCCCGATCGCGAGCCCGATCAGGAACACGAACACGATCGGGATGTCGGGCGCGGCGGCGAACACCGTGCCGGTCGCGAAGGCGACGAGCCCGAGGATCGACCCGACCGAGAGGTCGATGTTGTTCGTGATGATGACGGTGCCGAGGCCGACGGCCATGATCACCGTGATCGTCGCGTTCAGCATGAGGTCCTTCACGCCCTGGGCCGAGACGAAGAGCGGGTTGGCGATCGTCGTGACGATCACCAGCACGACGAGGGCGGACGCGACGGGCACCTCGCGCTGCCGGAGCAGCGAGGCGACCGGGTTCCGTCCCGACGTGGGGGCAGGCGCGAGGGCGTGGGAGGTGGTCATCGGGTGGCCTCTGCGGTCGCTGTCGGGGGCGTGGTCGGGTTGGTCGGGCTGGCTGCGGGTGCGGCCTGCGTGGCCTCGGTCAGGTCCGCCGCGTCCGACCCGGTCGCCGCGTGCATGACGCGCTCGGCCGTGGCGTCGGCGCGGTCGAGGGTCGCGGTGAGCCGCCCCTCGTGCATGACGAGCACGCGGTCGGCCATGCCGAGCACCTCCGGCAGCTCGGACGAGATCATCAGCACGGCGATGCCGCGGCCGGCGAGGTCGCTGATCAGCCGGTGCACCTCGCTCTTCGTGCCGACGTCGATGCCGCGGGTCGGCTCGTCCACGATCAGGAAGGTCGGGTCGGTCGCCAGCCACTTCGCCAGCACGACCTTCTGCTGGTTGCCGCCCGACAGGGTCGCGACGGCGAGCTCCTGGCTGCCGGTCTTGACCTGGAGTCGCTGCGACCAGTCGGCCGCCGCCTCCCGCTCGCGTCGGGCGCTGACCAGGCCGAAGCGGCTCAGCGTCCTGCGGAGGGTCAGCGTGGTGTTGCGGCTGACCGACATGTCCATCACGAGACCCTGCTTGCGCCTGTCCTCGGGCACGAAGCCGATGCCCGCGGTGATGGCGGCCATCGGGTCGCGGCGGGCGAGCGGCTTGCCGTTCACCGTGACGCTGCCGGCGTCGTAGCGGTCGATGCCGAAGAGCGCCCTGGCGACCTCGGTGCGGCCCGCGCCGACGAGGCCGGCCAGGCCGACGATCTCGCCGGCCCGCACCTCGAACGACACGTCGTGGAAGACGCCCTGCCGCGTCAGGCCCTCGACGGTGACGACGGGCTCGCCGATCCGCGCCTCCTGCTTGGGGAACAGCTGGTCGACGTCGCGGCCGACCATGGCGCGGACGATCTCGGCCGTCGTCACGTCGCCGGTCGCGTGCTCGGAGATGAAGGCGCCGTCACGCATCACCGTGATGCGGTCGCTGAGGCCGAAGACCTCGTCGAAGCGGTGCGAGATGAACATGATCGCGCTGCCGCGGTCACGGAGCGCCCGCGCGACGCCGAACAGACGCTCGACCTCGACGCCGCTGAGGGCTGCCGTCGGCTCGTCCATGATCAGGACCTTGGCGTCGAGGGAGATGGCCTTGGCGATCTCGATGATCTGCTGGTCGGCGATCGACAGGCCCTCGGCTACGCGGTCGGGGTCGATGGGCACGCCGAGCCGCGCGAACAGGGCGCGCGCGTCGGCACGCATCTTCGCGCGGTCGATGAAGCCGAGGCGCGAGGTGGGCTGTCGGCCGACGAAGATGTTCTCGGCGACGGTGAGGTCGGGGAACAGCGTGGGCTCCTGGTAGATGACGCTCACGCCGGCGGCCTTGCTCTCGGCCGGGGTGCGGAAGACGATCGGGTGCCCGTCGAAGAGGAACTCGCCGCTGTCGGGCTGGTGCACCCCGGCGAGGATCTTGACCATCGTCGACTTGCCGGCGCCGTTCTCGCCGACGAGGGCGTTGATCTCGCCGGCGCGCAGCTGCACGCTGCCGCTGGCCAGCGCGACCACGGCGCCGAACGTCTTGCGGGCCCCCCTCAGCTCGAGCACGGGGGCCGTCGGCGAGAGGCCGCCGGGCGTGGGGTCGATCGACATCGATCGTTCTCCTCATCGAGAAATGAATCGTTTCAAAAGGTCTTGGGGACGACAGTAGGGGCGGGCCGGGACGGCGTCAAGCACCAGTTGCGTCTCGGCCGCCCGCGGCTCGCGGCTCGCGGCCCGCCGGTCGTCGCCCCCGGCGAGGCCCGGCCTAGACTCGGCCCCGTCGTCAGGGAGCACGACCCAGGGCAGGAGGCGCGGGTGGAGTCGGTGAGCATCCGCGACGTCGCGACCACGGCGGGCGTCTCGGTCGGCACGGTCTCGAACGTGCTGAACCGGCCGGACAAGGTCAGCCCCGCCACGGTCGAGCGCGTGCACGCGGCGATCGACGAGCTGGGGTTCGTCCGCAACGACGCCGCACGACAGCTCCGAGCCGGGGCGAGCCGGGCCATCGGCCTCGTGATCCTCGACGGGGGCAACCCGTTCTTCTCCGACGTCGCACGCGGCGCGGAGACGGCCGCCGAGAAGGCGGGCCGCGTCGTCCTGCTCGGCAACAGCGACCAGCAGGTCGAGCGCGAGGCGCACTACCTCGACCTCTTCGAGGAGAACCGCGTGCTCGGCATCCTCATCTCCCCGGTCGGCGACGTGACCGCCCGGCTGGCGCGGCTGCGCCGACGCGGGACCCCCGCGGTGCTCGTCGACCGGCAGGCCGAGCTCACGGACTTCTCGTCGGTCTCCGTCGACGACGTGCGCGGCGGCCAGCTCGCTGCCGAGCACCTCCTGTCGGTCGGTCGCCGCCGTCTCGCGTTCGTCGGCGGGCCGCTCGACCTGCAGCAGGTGGCCGACCGCCTCCGGGGCGCGCAGGAGGCGGTGCGCGCCGCGAACGCGGAGGCGCCGGCCGAGACCGCCGCCTCCCGTCCTGCCGCGACGCTCGAGGTCGTGGAGGTTCCCGCGCTGACGGTGGAGCACGGTCGCGCCGCCGCCGCCGAGCTCATGTCGCGCCCGGCGGGCGAGCGACCCGACGCGGTCTTCGCCGCGAACGACCTCGTGGCGATGGGCGTGCTGCAGTCGCTCGTGATGCTCGGCGACCTGCGCGTGCCCGACGACGTGGCCCTGATCGGCTACGACGACATCGACTTCGCCCGGGCGGCCGTGGTGCCGCTCAGCTCGATCCGTCAGCCCAGCGCCCTGATCGGGCAGACCGCGATGGACATCCTCCAGGACGAGATCGACGACCCCGCCCGCTCGCCGCGCCGAGTGGTCTTCGCGCCCGAGCTCGTGGTGCGCGCGAGCACCGTGCCCGACGCCTGACCGACCGGCGCTCCCGCCTGATCAGCCCGCACCGACGCTCGCTCTCCTCAAATGCCGACCGGCAGCCTCGAAGGGGCGCTGCAACACTCGGGAATCCCGTCATCACGGGCCACGCGGTCGGCACTTGCGGCACGGTGCGCCTACGGCGGCGCGGATGCTGATCAGCCCGCGGCGGCACCGACGCCCGCGGTCGCGGCCGCTGAGCAGGTGAACTCGTGGCGACCGTGTGACACCTCGACGGTCGTGCCGTCGGGCAGGGAGACCTCGCCCGTCGTGCCGACGGGCAGCACGACCGTGAGCGCGAACACCTCGCCCTCGACCCGCCACGCTGACGACACCTCGCCGTAGGGCGACAAGTGTCGACCCGACGCGTGCGTCAGCCCGCCGCCGGGGCGCGGGGCGAAGCGGATCCTGCGCCAGCCAGGTGCCGCGGGCGCCAGCCCCGCGACGGTGGCGTGCATCCAGTCCGCCACGGCGCCGAGCGCGTAGTGGTTGAAGCTCGTCATCTCGCCGGGGTTGACCGTGCCGTCCGGGAGCATGCTGTCCCAGCGCTCCCAGATGGTCGTCCCGCCCATGTCGACGGTGTACAGCCACGACGGGCACGAACGCTCGAGGACCAGGTCGTAGGCCCGGTCGACGTGTCCCGTCCGGGTGAGGGCGGGGGCGACGACGGGGGTCCCGGCGAAGCCGGTCGCGATGCGGTTGCCGGCCTCGGCGACGAGCTCGGCGAGCCGGTCGCCCGCGGCCTGCGCGTTCTCTCCCTCGACCAACCCGAACTCGAGGGCGAGCCCGTAGGCGGTCTGAGCGTCGCTCGTCGTGTGCCCGCGGCCGTCGGTCCAGCGCCCCACGAAGGCCTCGCGCACCTCCTCGGCGATCGAGTCGTAGCGCGCGGCCTCGGCGCCCTTGCCGAGGACGGCGGCGGTGGCCGCCAGGTGGCGGGTCGACCAGTACAGGTACGCCGACGCGACGAGGTACCGGTCGGTGAGCGCGTCGGCCGGGTCGTCCGGCGGCGCGGCCGGGTCGAGCCAGTCGCCGAGCTGGAAGCCCTCGTCCCAGATCCGGTCGTCCCCGGCCCGGGCGAGGATCAGGTCGACCCAGGCCTTGGCCGAGTCCCACTGGCGGGCCAGCACGCCCGCGTCGCCGAAGCGCTCCCAGAGCGTCCAGGGCGTGAGCACCGCGGCGTCGCCCCAGACCGCGCCCGGCTCGATCGGCTCCCACGACGGGCCGCCGGGGATCCGCGGCACGAACCACGGCACCGTGCCGTCCAGCAGCTGGTCGACGGCGAGGTCCTGCAGCCACGAGCCGAGCATGCCCGAGCAGTCGTACAGGTAGGAGGCGGTGGGCGCGAACACCTGGATGTCGCCCGTCCAGCCCAGGCGCTCGTCGCGCTGCGGGCAGTCGGTCGGGATGTCGACGAAGTTGCCGCGGGTGCTCCACAGCACGTTCTCGTGCAGGCGCTCGAGGCCGGGGTCCGAGCACGCGAACCAGCCCGTGCGCTCCATGTCGGTGTGCAGGACCCGAGCGACGACCGCCGCGGGGTCGAACTCCCCCGGCCACCCCTCGACCTCGGCGTAGCGGAAGCCGTGGATGGTGAAGCGGGGCTCCCAGGTGACGGGCCCGCGGCCGCTGAGCGTCACGACGTCCTCCGCTGCAGCCAGGCGGAGGGTGCGCCGGTAGAGCAGCCCGTCCTGCAGCACCTCGGCGTGGCGCAACGTCACCTCGTGCCCGGCCTCGCCGTCGACCGTGACACGGAGGCGACCGACCAGGTTCTGTCCGAAGTCGAGCACGACGGTGCCGCCCGGTGTGGTCCAGTGCGCCACCGGGGCGATCTCGTCGGTGCAGCGCACGGGTGGCTGCTCGGGTGCGACGAGGGTCCTCGGGTCGCGCTCCCCCGTGGCCACGGAACTCCATCCGTCCCGGTCGGCACCGGCACTCGACCAGCCGTCGCCGTCGAGCCGCAGGTCGTGGCGCTCCCCGTCGTAGAGCCCGCTGAACGAGATCGGGCTGGGCGCCGCCTCCCACGTCTCGTCGGTGGCCACGACGACGCGCGTCCCGTCGACGAGCTCGACCTCGAGCTGGGCCAGGAACGACAGATCCGTCCCGTAGAGGTCGTGGTAGCCGCCGTTGAAGCCGAGGCGCCCGCGGTACCAGCCGTCGCCGAGCCAGGCGCCGACCACGTTCTCGCCGGCCGAGAGGAGGTGGGTGACGTCGTAGGTGCGGTAGCGCAGGCGGGCGTCGTACGAGGTCCAGCCCGGGGAGAGCTCCTCGTCGCCGACACGGACGCCGTTGAGCTCGGCCTCGAAGACGCCGTGTGCGGTCGCGTAGAGGCGAGCGGAGGCGACGGCTGCGTCGAGGCGGAAGGCGCGCCGGACACGGGAGGGGCGTCGGTCCGTGCCGGGCTCCTCGGGCCAGGACCCGCCGACCGGGCGCGCGAGCCAGTCCGACGGTGCGAGGAGGCCCGCCTCGACGGGGATCGGGGCGCTCCACGTCGACGTCTCGCCGTCGGCGCCCGTGACGCGGACGCGGACCTCGACCCGCTGCCGCGAGGCGAGGTCGGCGAACGGCCAGGGCACGAGGACCTGCTCGGCGGTGCCGACGACCGCCGTCGCCACCTGCCGCCCGTCCGCCTCGAGGGCGATCTCGACGGACTCCTGCCGCCAGCCGGACGGGCCGTCGAGCTGCCAGCTCAGGCGGGGACGAGGGGTGCCGAGGCCCAGGGCGTCACGGCCGTGCTCGACCCGCAGGTCGGTGATGGTCGCGCTCATGGTCACCCCTTGACCGCACCGGCGGTCAGGCCCTTCTGCACTTGCTTGTTGAGGAACAGGTAGATCACGAGGATCGCCACGACGTTCAGGCAGATCGCGGCGAAGAGCGGCCCGTACTGCACCGAGCCGAACTGGCCGGTGAAGTTCAGCAGGCCCACCTGCAACGTGCGGAGCGACCCGGAGTTCGTGAAGGTCAGGGCGATGAGGAGGTCGTTCCAGAGCATGAAGAACTGGACCAGCCCGACGGTGAAGAGCGCGTTGCGGACCATGGGCAGGCCGACGAGGAAGAACGACCTGACGATCCCGGCCCCGTCGAGCATCGCCGCCTCGAAGATCTCGCGCGGGACGGCCCGGAAGAAGGTGGCCATCAGGAACACCGCGAGAGGCAGGCTCGTCGCCGTGTACGTGATGAGCAGCGGCCAGAGGGTGCCGGTCAGCCCGAGGCGGAAGTACGCGGCGAAGAGCGGCAGCAGGATCATCTGCGTCGGGACCATGATGCCGGCCAGGAACGTGATCAGGATCGCGCCGCGGCCCTTCCAGACCAGGACCTCGAGGGCGAAGCCCGCCATGGAGCCGAAGAGCAGCACGAGGAGGAGCGACGGGAACACGGTCAGGACGGAGTTCGACGCGTACTGCGCGAAGTTGCCCTCTGTCCACGCGAAGACGTAGTTGTCGAAGTTCCACTGCGCGGGCAGCGCCCAGACGGGCTGCTCGAGGAACTCCGTCTGCGTCTTGAAGGAGCCGAGGAGCATCCAGACGAGCGGCCCCACGACGATCACGAGGAGGAGCGCGACGAGCGCGCCGCTGACGACCTGCCCGAGGCGCCGTCGGGGAGCCGTGCGGCGCCTCGCGGTCGGACGGCGGAGGGGCGCAGACGTCGCGGGGACGGCGGTGTCGACGGAGGTCATCGGTCAGTCCTTCGTGAGGTCGCGGCGGTTGGCGCGGAAGATGAAGACGGTCACGAGCAGCGACACGACCGTGAGCAGGAACGCGACGGTGCTGCCGTAGCCGTACTGCCCGAAGCGGAACGACGTGTCGAACATGTAGATCGTGAGGGGGCTGGTGGACGTGCCCGGCCCGCCGTTGGTGAGCGCGAGGATGCTGTCGAAGACCTTGAGCGTCCCGTTGACGGAGAAGATCAACGACGAGACCAGCACGGGCAGCGAGAGCGGCAGGACGATGCGTCGGACGAGCCCGAAGCCGGAGGCACCGTCGATGCGGGCCGACTCGAACACCTCCTCGGGGATGTCGAGCAGACCGGCGTAGAGAAGCACCCCGTAGAAGCCCATGGACCGCCAGACGTCCATCACGATGATCACGAGGAACGCCGTGCCGCCGTCGCCGAACCAGTCGACCGACGACAGCCCGACGGCCTCCAGCGCCGTGTTGACGAGTCCGTTCTGCGGGGCGATCGCGAACATCTGCTGGAACAGCAGCGCGACCGCGACCGTCGGCAGGACGACGGGGAAGAACACCAGGGTGCGGACGGCGCTCGACCACTTCCGCAGCACGAAGACGTACATCAGCGACAGGAGGTATCCGAAGCCGACCTGCAGGATCGTCATGAGCACGGCGTAGCGGACCGTGAGCAGCAGCGCGTCGCGCACCCGGGTGTCGGTGAGGAGGCGCTGGTAGTTCTCGAGTCCCGAGAAGGTGAAGCCCGTGATCGCGTTGCCGCTGGCCAGGGTGTAGCCGAACGAGACGACGATGGGGACGAGCATCACGACGGAGTAGATGAGCAGGGCGGGCCCGATGAGGATGAGGGTCGCGCGCCGGTCGCCGAGCAGGGGGTTCATGGGGTGCCTTCGGTCCGAGCAGACGGTCGTGGAGGGTCGGCGGGGGCAGGGACGCGCGATCGGCGCGCCCCTGCCCCGCCGAGGAGGCGTCAGCCCAGGTCGCCCTGGACCAGCGTCATGAACTCCTCTGCCGTGATGGCGCCGGTGACGAGCTGGGCGGCGTTCTGCTGCGAGGTCGTCGTCGCCTGCGTGTTGAAGTACGCCTCGAACCAGGGGATGGTGGTGTCGGTGGCCGCGATGCGGTCGCGCACCTCCGTCGTCAGCGCGGTGCCGGCGGCGTCGCCCGACACCGTGAAGCCGGAGATGCGGCTGCTGTCCTCCAGGGCGACCTGGCCGTAGTTCTCGGCGATGCACTTGACCCAGGCCTTGCTGTCGTCGTTGAGCACGCTCGGGTTGATCGTGAAGGGCAGGCCGACGTTGGCCACGAGCTGGCTGCTGTCGCCCTCGCCGCCCTCGACGGCGGGGAAGGGAAGGTAGCCGATGGCGTCCTCGCCGATCTGGTTCGCCGTGTCGTCCGCGAAGTTGCTCAGGACCCAGCTGCCCATGTAGAGCATCGGCGAGCTGCCGTTGAGGAACTGGTTGATCGACGTGTCGTAGTCGATCGAGCCGACCCCCTCGCCGAAGTAGCCGGCCGCGCCGAGGTCGGCGACCTGCTGGGCCGCGGCCACGTACTCGGGGTCCGTCAGCTCGGCGTCGCCGTCGGCAACGGCCTGGAGGGCGTCGGGGCCGAGCTCGCGCTCGATCAGGTTCCCGACGAGGCGCGTCAGGGGCCAGCCCTGCTCACCGCTCGCGGCGAACGGGGTGAGGCCGGCGTCCTGGAACGTGCCGGCCGCAGCGACCACGTCGTCCCAGCTCTCGGGCACGTCGACGCCGTTGTCGGCGAAGAGCGTCTTGTTGTACCAGATGCCCTCGATGTTGTACTCGGTCGGCAGCACCAGGAACTCGCCGTCGTAGAGCGACTCGACGGTCGACCGCGCGGCGGGCTCGATCGAGTCGGCCGCGCCGATCTCGTCGAGCAGCTCGTCGAAGTGCGCGACGAAGCCGGCGTCGTCGAGCTGCTGCACGAGCTCGTTCGTGTCGACGGCGTACATGACGGGGAGGCCGCCCTGACCGGCGAGCAGCTGCACCTGCTGGTTGAGGTTCGTCTGCGGGACGGTCTCGACCTTGAGGGGCATGGCGTCGTTCTCGGTCGAGCAGGCGCCGTCGGCCAGGGTCTGAAGCGTTGCAGGGACGACCTCGTTCTCGACGTTGCCCAGGACGGTGAACTCGGTCGCTGCCTGGCCCGCTCCGCCACCCGAGCACGCGGTGAGGCCAGCGATGGTCAGGCCGGCGACGGTGAAGGCAGCGACACGACGTGCGGTGCGGGACATCATTCCTCCTTGAATGGTGGGCGCCTCATGAAAGTTGAAGCGCTTCATAATTGACCGGACACCATGGGCTTGTCAACACCCGATCTCGATCGATCGCGAGCTAGGCTCGGCTCCACGATGAGCGTCTCGATCCCTCCCTCCCCGCACCGCCCGCCGGTGATGGCCGACGTCGCGAGGCTGGCCGGGGTCTCGCTGGGCACGGTGTCGAACGTGGTGAACACGCCCGACCGGGTCCGACCGGCGACGCGCCTGAAGGTCGAGTCGGCCATCGCCTCCCTCGGCTTCGTGCCGAACACCTCCGCGCGCACCCTCGCAGCGGGCCGGGGCACCCTCGTCGGCTTCGTCGCCGTCGACCTCGGCAACTCGTACTTCCTCGACATCGCCCGCGGCGTCGAGCGCGAGGCGGACCTCGCTCAGCAGTCGGTGCTGCTCGGCAACTCCGACGTCGACCTCGACAAGCAGACGGGGTACCTCAACCTGTTCGAGCAGGCCCAGGCGGCGGGCATCGTCCTCGCCCCGTTCGACGGCCCGATGGACGAGGCGCGTCGGCTGCGGCGTCGCGGGCTGCGAGTCGTCTACGTCAACTGGCCGGGCGACGGCGACGAGAGCTGCGGCGTCGTCGTCGACGAGGAGCTCGGCGGACGCCTGGCGGCCGAGCACCTCCTCGAGCAGGGCCGCCGGGAGCTCGTCTTCGTCGGCGGCCCCCTCGACCTCACCGCCGTGCGGCACCGGTTCGAGGGCGCCTCGGCCGCGGCCCGAGACGCCGGCGTCTCGCTCCGCCTGATGACCACCTCGGCACTGACGGTGCGCGCCGGTCTCACCGTGGGCAGCGAACTCCTCGCCCAGGAGGCGGCAGGCAGGCCGGACGGGATCGTCGCCGCCTCCGACGCACTCGCGTCGGGCATCGTGCAGTCGTTGCTGCTCGGCGGGGTGGACATCCCCCGCGATCTGTCGATCACCGGCTACGACGACAACCACTTCGCCCAGGGCACGACCCTCCCGCTCACGACCGTGGGGCAGCCCGGCGTCGAGATGGGAGGCCAGGCCATGCGCCTCCTCCGGGACGAGCTCGACCACCCGTCGACCCACCGGCACGAGACGGTCGTGCTGCCGCCACGCCTGATCGTGCGCAGCAGCAGCGTCAGAGCAGGCTGAGGTCAGAGCACGCTGAACAGGGCGACGAAGGCCGCGGCCCCGACGGTCGTGAGCCCGACAGCGAGCGCGCGCTCCCGCCACCCGTCGAGGCGACGGACCACGACCCAGCCGAGCGCCGCGACGCCCAGCGCGATGCTGATCAGCCACCAGGTCGTCCCCGTCGTCTCCGCGACGCGGACGAGCCCGGAGACGCCGTCGCCGATCATCACGGCGGCGAGGACCGCGATCCCCGCCGCACGGAGGACGGGGCGCCGCGACCACCACCACAGCCCGGCGAGCCCGATGACGGGCCCGGCCAGGGTCGCCGCCGTGAACCAGAAGTCGCCCGGACCGTACGAGTCGGGGAAGCCCCGCAGGGTGGACACGACCACGTACCCCTGGACCGCGGCGTGGAAGACGACGAGACCGAGACCGGCTGCCGTCCACCACCTGCGAGCGCTCGGCCTCCGCGTGACCACGACGACGGTCGCGAAGGTGAGGACCGTCCAGCCGCCGCTCGAGTTCGCGAACGAGCTCAGCCCGCCAGGCAGGTACTGCTGGCCGTAGGAGGTGGCACCGCCGAGCACGAGGCCGGCCGCGGCGCCCAGCAGCCACCGCGCGAGGGTCACCGTGGACGAACGCTTCATCCCGCGAGCATCACAGGCCCGCGGCCTCGTGCCGACCGTCTCGCGGACGATGCTCGCCATCCTGGAGGAGGACCCCGCTCGCGGCCCGGCCCTTGAGCCGGCGAGGGGGCTCGACGTACGGTGGAGAGGTCGACGACGACGAGGGGACCACGACGATGGACGACGAGACGAACCGCGACCAGGGCCGGCTCCGCGTGCAGAAGCCGACGTTCCGCGGCTCCTCCGTGGGCTGGGGCATCGCCGCGGTCGTGTGGCTGACCTCCGCCGTGAGCGTCGTCGTCGCGATGGCGACTGACAGCCGAGGTGTGGCCGTGGGGCACGTCCTCTTCCTCGTCGCACTGCTCCTCGCGACCGCCGTCTGCGTCACGGGCACCGTCGCGACCATCCGCCACCCGCGCCCCGCGCCTCCGGCCGTCGACGACTAGCTCGGGACCCGCCGCGGCCAGGCTCGCGTCCGCAGGGCGCCGGCCCCCGCAGGCTCGCGTCCGCAGGACGCCGACCGCCGGCAGGCTCGCGTCCGCAGGACGCACGCCGCCGGCAGGCGGCCGGACGAGCACCAAAACGAAGAACGGCCCCTGCCTAGTAGGGCAGGGGCCGCGCTGAGTGTCGTGCGCCTGGAGGGACTCGAACCCCCAACCTTCTGATCCGTGGTCAGACCGTCGCCGAGCCCTTGGCGAGGCCGGGTCGTCGACAAACACGCGGGACGGACAACGTGCAGTTCACCGGCTTCTGCGATCGAGAACCATGGAGATGCATCTGAGTGGGGCCGTTTAGGGCGACCAAAAGGGCGAGCAAGGCACGTGGTGCGATCCAGCACATGCTGACAGGTTCCTGCCCGTGAGCATGCTCGCCCCTCGCGGGACTGTTTGGAGTCTTCGGCGTAGTACAGCTGGAGTAGCGGAACCGATTCACGCGGATGACGCACGAGCGATAGAGCGTCACGAGGCTGGTCTCCTCAGTACTTGGCCGACCGCGGACCAGGTCATCGACTTCTCGGAGACGACCATGCCATCGAAGATGCCCCTCGTGCTCGCTCTCGCGGGCCTGACTGCAAGCTCCCTCTTCCTCACCGCTTGTTCCAGCACCAGTGACGAGGCCTCGCGACAGACCGGGACACCGCCCCCCACTGGTCGGGCCCCGGCCCATTGGTCCTACGAGGAGGTCGGCGGGCCCGAGGCGTGGGGTGGCCTATCGGAGGACTACGACCTGTGTGCCTCGGGAACTTCGCAATCCCCGATCGACCTGCCGCGTACTGTGCCTGACCTCTCAGACGACGTGAGCATCGGCACTCGGGTCGCTCCGGTGACGGAAGCGGACACCGGTCACGCCTCGCAGGTCGAGGTCGGTGAGGACGGCTCTACGGTGCGCGCAGGTAGCCGTGACTTCGAGCTCCTCCAGATGCACGCACACACGCCGGCAGAACACACCGTGGACGGCGTTGCACCGGTCGCCGAAATGCACCTCGTGCACACCTCTGACGACGGACAGCTGCTCGTCCTGAGCGTCCTCGTCGACGAGGGCTCCGCGTCGGAGCCGTGGCAGACGTTCCTCGACACGGCGACCGGCCCGGACGGCACAACTTCGACGATCGATGTCGCATCGCTTCTTCCGTCGTCGCTGCAGTACTGGTCCTACGACGGGAGCCTGACCACTCCGCCCTGCAGCGAGGGCGTCTCCGGGGTCGTCTTCTCCGAACCAGTCACGTTGTCCGCGGAGCAGATCGCCCGCCTGGACGCCGTTCACGACCACAACGCGCGTCCCACCCAAGGCCTGAACGGTCGTGTCGTCCGTGGAGGGGACGCGATGCTCAGATCCGAGTGACCGACGTCGTATGCGTGGAGATGCATGCCATAAGACTTACGGCACTTGATGCCACAATAGTTTCAGCGGCGGGCCTCGAGGCCCGCCCCGAACGTAAGGGGAACCATGTCTCAGAACACCATCGTCGCCGACCGATTCGCTGGCAAGACCGTCATCGTCACCGGAGCTGGCAGCGGCATCGGTCGCGCGTCTGCCCTGCGTTTCGCGCGCGAGGGCGCTCGGGTGATCGCGGCGGACGTCGTCGCGCAGCGTCTCGACGAGCTCGTCGCCGAGCACCCCGACCTCGAGCTGATCACTGTGGCGGGCGACATCACCAGTCAGGAAGGCATCCAAGCGGTCGTCGAGGCCGCCGGAGGACGAGTCGACGCCCTCGCCAACGTCGCGGGCGTCATGGACGCGTTCGTGCCCGCCGGTGAGATCGACGACGCGGCGTGGGACTTCGTGTTCGCCGTCAACGTGACGGCGGTCATGCGCCTCACGCGCGCCGTCCTGCCCCTCATGCTCGAGGCCGGCCGGGGCGCCATCGTGAACGTCGCCTCCGAGGCGTCCCTCCGAGGCTCGGCAGCCGGGCTCGCGTACACCGCCTCCAAGCACGCCGTCGCCGGGATGACGAAGAACACCGCGGTGATCTACGCCAAGCAGGGCATCCGCACGAACGCCGTCGCACCCGGACCCACCATCACGAACATCGAGGCTCCCATGAAGTCGCGGGTCGCCGCGGCGGTGCTCGGGCCGATCATGCAGGCGACCATCCCGACCCCCGTCGAGGCAGACGTCATGGCTGCGTCCATCACCTGGCTGGCCAGCGACGACGCGTCGAACGTCAACGGCGTCGTCCTCGCTTCGGACGGTGGCTGGTCAGCGATCTGAGCGACGGTTCAGGAGGCGCTGGCCGGTCCGCACAACACGGCGAGCGCCTCCAGTGCCTCCTCGACCGCCTCACGGAGCGAACGTTCGCCCCTCTCGTCGGGAGCCGTCGCCCACCAGCGCAGCGCCGCGAAGGATGCCGCGCCGAGAGCCTCCGCCACGACTTGGAGTCCGACAGTCCCGGCCAGTTCCGGCCGCCTGTCCTCCACGAAACCGCACAGCACCTCCGCGGTCTCCGCGAGGTGCTGCGGCGCAGCAGCGCGGAGCTCCGCGTGCCGCACGATGAGCCGAAGGCGGCTGCGCGTCGCGACGAGGTCGACCGCGGCGGACTCCATCGCGCCGACGAACGCCTCGCGGTACGCGACGAGCATCGGCACCCCCGCAGGCGCACATCGAAGACGCCTGCCCATCTCGTCGGCCGCGGGGCCCGCGCCGTCCCAGACGAGATCCGCTTTGCTCCTGGCATGACGGAACAGGCTGCGCCGTCCGACCCCTGCAGCCTCGGCGATGTCGGCCATGCTCACGGAGTCGTACCCGCGCTCCTCGAAGAGGGCGAGGGCAGTCCGGGCGACCGCCGCGCGGTCGGTCGCGATCGGACGACCAACGCGTCGCGTCATGTCGGACGAGGAGGTGGACGCAGCTGTCGACATGTTGCGAGGCTAGCTCCCGGACGAACTCGACGACGCGCCTCGGATGTCTCGGGTCGTTTGCCCCTGCACCTCACCCGACCACGGCTGCTCCCACTGAGGGGCTGTTCCCATCAGCGTCATGGCCGACGTCGCCCGCTGCCGACCGCCGCCTGTCGCGTACCGTGACGAGTCCGACCAGCGCTGCGGCCGTCGCCGTCCAGATGAGCAGCTGCATGAGCCAGCGGTGGCTGCCGTCACCGGCGAAGAAGAGGATGTTCCGCATCTGCTCGAAGGCTCCGGCCCCGAGCCATCCCTGGTGCAGCACCTGCCAGAACGGCGGGAGCATCGACTCAGGAGCGGTCCCGCCCGCGCTCGGGAAGTTGAGGGCGACCAGGAAGAGGATGACGAGCAGCACCCCGCCCTGGCCGGCGACCTTGGTGAAGAACGTCGCCAGCAGGCCCACGGTGAAGGCGTAGATCATCGCCACCCCGAGGACCGCGGCAACCGTGCCGAAAGTCACTCCGTAGTCCACGTACAGACTGATCATCGAGAACGCGATGACCGGCACGAGCACGGCGGCACCCGCCGCGGTCGCCACGTACGTTCGCGTCCGCGCCTTCCGCAGGACCTGGCTGATGGCCGTGATGCTGAGGAACGGGCCGACCGTGCAGGCGACGAGCAGGAAGAAGAGCACCGATCCTCCGGGGTCGTCGGCCGGCAGGGGCGATGCGTCCTCGACCGTGTTCACGCCGCCGAGCTCGTCCGCGATCTCCTGCCCTGCGGTCTGGACGACTTGCGTGGCCAGGGCACCGCCTCCGGAGGCGATGACCGTCGTGACGTCGGAGCCGTCGACGACGACCGCTCCCACAGCCTCCCGCTTCGCCACGGCCTCGCGAGCATCGTCGGCACTGATCGTCTGCGTGACGTCGAAGGCTGCCGGGGCTTCGTCGTCGATCATCTCAGCGAGCGGGTCGGTGATCGAGGCCGGACCGCTGATGGTGAGCGCCAGGTCGTGTGGCACCGGCGCGTGTGAGGCACTCACGTAGCAGATGGTGAAGGCCAGCAGGAAGAACAACGGCATGGAGACGACCGCGATGAGCGTGGTCTTGAGCGACGCACGCCGCGAGGTGTCGATGGACCCGGGCGACACGACGACGTCGAGGTGGTTCTCGGGCATCTCGAAGCGCTCCGGGAGATGCGTGCCGTGCGGGCGCTGTTCGGAGGCGGTCATCGGGCCGTTCCTTCGGAAGTGGAGGGGTGACCGGCGGTGATCGAGCGGCGTGGCTCGCTCGTCGGCGCTTCGGCGTCGGGTTCGTCGTCCAGGACGTAGGCCTCGACCTTGACGTGGCGGTGACGGTCGCCAGCCTCGTCGTCGACGAGGCTGTTCGCCTCGCGCAGCTCTCGCCGCGCGTCGACGTGCTGCGCATCGCGGTCGGTGAGCAGGGCGAGATCGACACGTTGCGCCCGCACCGTCTTGACGAGGTGCACGACCACCGTGGCGAGGACGAGACCGACCGTCCACGCGAGCAACTGCAGCACCCATCTCTGTGCCCCGGCGCCGTTGAAGTAGACGATGGACCGGAACGCCTCGTTCGCACCGGCGCCGAAGTAGAAGGAGTGCACCGCCTGCCAGAAGGGCGGCAGCATGGCCGACGGGCCCGCGCCTCCTGCGCTCGGGAAGTTCAGGAAGACGATGAAGCCCATGATCCCGAAGGTCGCTACGTTGCCGAGGAACTGCTGGATGAGGATCGCCGCCGCTCCCACGGTGAAGACGTAGAGGGCGTTGACGCCGAGCAGTCCCGCGATGGTGCCGAAGCTCGCACCGTAGTCGCCGACCCAGATCGACGACAGGCCGAAGACGATGAGCGGAGCGATGACCGCCGTGATCGCCGACGCGAGGTACCGGGTGCGGAGCCGGGCGCGAGGCTGGACCTGGGTCAGCACGATGATGACGAGGTAAGCCGCGAGCGACGTGTACGTGAGCAGGTAGAAGAGCGTCGTGCCGAGCGTGTCGGTCGCAGCCAGCGGGGCGACGTCGACGGCCGAGGCCGTCGTGCCCAGCTGCTCGGCCACCTGGTCGCCTGCTGCTCGCACGGCTGACCCCACCGATCGCCCCTCGGCGTCAGCGTAGTAGGTGGTGACCACGAAGTCGGTCTGCTCCGTCGGGTCGGCAGCGGGCACGGGGGTGATCTCGATCGCCCCCTCGACGGCGCGGTCCTCGACGCTGCTGCGCGCCTCTTCGACGACGTCGGTGTGGGTCGCCCGGAACTCCCTGGTCTCGTCGAGCCCGTCGGCGATCTGCCCCACGACCTGAGCCGGCCCGACGACGATCAGCGAGAGGTCGTGGGGCGTGGGCGCGTGCAGGGCGGACACGAACATGACAGGGAACACGATGACGAAGTACAGCGGCAGGAGAAGAGCGAAGACGAGCTTCTTGGCGACGGAAGCGCGGCTCGGCTCGGCCACCGAGGGAGCAGGGGCCGTCTCGGCCCCCTGAGCCATCGCGGGGGCGGGGGTGTCGGTCACGGGATCTCCACAGATAGATGTAAACAGCATTTACAATGTAAACGGCGTTGACAGTCAGGTCAAATGCGCCTGGCCCATCTCGGATGCGCGAGACTCTGACTGACGACGTCGCAACCCGAGAGAAGGCAAGATGTCCGTTTCACCGCCGCCAGGCCGCATTGATCGCAGCGCTTCGGTGAAGGACGCGATCCGCGCCTCGGCGCGTCGCCTCTTCACCGCCGACGGCTTCGACGCGACCGGCATCCGTGACATCGCTGCCGACGCCGGCGTGAATCCGGCGATCGTCATCCGCCACTTCGGATCGAAGGAGGCGCTGTTCGTCGTCAGCGTGGACGGCGTCCAGGCGTGGCAGGCCCTGCTCGACGGGCCCGTCGAGCAGGTCGCCGAGCGGGCGGTGGCACGCATCATGGCGAGCCGCAAGAAGGGACTGCAGAGCTTCGGGGCGATCGTGCGAGCCTCCGGCCGACCGGAGATCCACGCACGCCTCCGCGAGTCGACGATCACGTTCTTCGCCGACCCGCTCGTCGCGAAGCTCGCCGGTCCGGACGCCCGCCTACGGGCGCACCTCTTCGCGGCCCAGCTGACGGGCCTCATGTCCGCGCTCGCGGTCTACGACGACCGCTTCCTCCGCGACGCACCTGCCGACGAGGTCGTCGCCCTCTATGCCCCTGGCCTGCAGCGCCTCCTCACCGGGACTACTGCAGACGGACGAGGCGAGGACCGTCCCTGAGGACGACTCCGCCCCCGGCGTCGTCGGCGAGAGTGGTCCCATGAGCCGGCAGGTGCCGGCGCCACGAGAAGGAGCCCATCATGAGCACCACCACGGAACACGACCGAGCCACCACCCGCCAGATCCTCGCCGCGTCGTTCAGCACGCCCGATGGCGGCTCCCGTGCAGGCGCTGCCGTCACGGTCGCGCACCCAGGCAAGATCGGGAACACAGCAATCCTCTCCGTCAAGTCGGACGGGACACCCCGCTTCATGGAGACCAAGGACTGGGGAGCCGGGCGCGGAGCACTCGTCGGCGGAGCGATCGGCCTCATCGGAGGACCCCTCGGCGTGCTCGCAGGCAGCGGCATCGGCGTTCTGGCCTCGAAGCTCCGCGACGTCGGGTTCAAGGACGCCGAGCTGCGTGAGCTCGGCGCCTCCCTGGGGGCCCGTGAATCCGTCGTCGTGTTCGAGCTCGCGACGGACACCGTCGCCAGCGCACGCCGAGTGCTCGAGTCCCTCGACGCCGAGAGGATCGTCGCCGTCCCCGTCGACACGAGCGTCGCCGACCTCTTCGCATCCGTCCCGGCTCCCGACGCCGACCGCGACTGACCCGACGCGACTGCGCCCACCGGTTCCGCTGCCCTCTGACCTCATGCCGAACCTCCACGACTACGTGCGCTGGCGCGGCGACCTGCCGTTCGACGACGACGCCTTCAACATCGTCGACAATCTGGTGCTCGCCGCGTTGGCCAACGTCGAACTCGGAGACCTCGTCCCGCCCCTCGGGGGCGGAGCGGTCACGCTCCAGGCCGTGGGACGGGCGCTGACCGAGCAGGAGGCGGGCACGCCACGTTCCCGGCGTCTCGTCTTCGTGCCCCCGGCGCTGGTCGTCGACGCGGGCTCGTCGCGGCGCTTCGGCGAGGCCCTCCTCTCCGGCGCCGTGGACATCACGGACGCGGTGACCGGCACCCAGTTCGCGGCCGTGACGGTGGCTCTGCCGGACGGCAGCAGCTACGTCGCGTTCCGGGGCACCGACAACTCCCTGGTGGGCTGGCGCGAGGACTTCACCCTGAGCTTCGACCGCGTGCCGGCCCAGACCTCGGCCGCCGCGTATCTCCGCGAGGTCCTGGCGACCACTTCAGGGCCCGTGCGCGTGGGCGGGCACTCCAAGGGTGGGCACCTCGCGGTCTTCGCCGCCCTGTCGACGACACCTGCCGATCGGGAGCGCATCGTCCATGTCTACGACAACGACGGTCCCGGGCTGAGCCCCGAGATCACCGATCTCGATGCCCGTGAGGTCCTCCGCTCACGGACCACGAAGATCGTGCCCGAGTTCGCCGTCATCGGACGGCTCTTCGAGAGCGGTCCCGCCTCGCTCATCGTGGCGTCGACCGGCAAGGGCATCGTGCAGCACGACATCATGACGTGGCAGGTCGAGGGCACGCACCTCGTGGAGCGGGCGACTGGTTCCGCCCGTGCCGCCACCGTCTCCGGCCTCATCGACGCCTGGCTCGAGGACGCGGCACACGACGACCGTCGCGACTTCACCGACGCGCTCTTCACCGCCCTGGGGGCCGGAGGCGCCACCCTGGTCCAGGACGTCGCCCGTCGTGACCACGGCAGCTTCGAATCAGTGCTCTTCTCCCTCGTGCGCAGCCGGAGCGAGACGCGTCGTTCCCTCGGTACGACGGTCCGCGTACTGCGTCGCGCGGTGCGCAGGGTCGACACGTCCGAGCTGTTGCGCCGGGGCCAGATGATGCGCGGTGCGCTCCTCGTCGTCGTGGGGGTCCTGTTCGTCGAGGCACCCGTCGTCGCGCTCCAGGTGCTGGGCGCCTTCGCCACGTTCGTCGTGAGCGTGGTCGTCGCCGTGCGCCTCCTGCGGTACGCGGCGCGGTACAGGAAGGAGCACGAGGTGCGCTGGCCCTGGATCGCCGGCGGCGTCTTCGCGTTCGCGCTCCTGCTGGTCGGCCTGGCGAACGTGGAGAGCCTCGTGACGCCGACCAACCTGCTGCTCGGCGCGGCCCTGATCGCGGCCGGCTGCTCGAGCGCGAAGGACGGCTTTCCCTTGTTGTACCGTCGCCCTCGCCGTGGCATGCGCGGTGCACTCCTGCTCATCAGCGCTGCCGTTGCGGTGCTGATGGGGATCGTCGCCCTCGTGACGGCCGACCGCGTCATGTCGCTCTTCGTGCTACAGGTGGGCCTGTACTTCATCGTCGCCGGGCTCGTCGAGATGCTGTTCACCGTCCATGACCGCGTCCGCCGCGCCTACGTCGACGAGTCCGCGATCGAGGACCTCGCCAAGTTCGGCGATGACGCTCGGGTTTCGTAGCGCCCTCCCAGTCCGGGTCGCTCACCGCTCCGAGTAGTCGTAGAAGCCCTTCTGCCAGCTGCGTCGACCGCTCAACCTCCGTTGGACTGCCTGATGCCCTCGGCGAGCGCCGTGAACTCGTACACGTACCCGCCGGCGGCCCCACTGACCATGATGTAGCCCTTGTCAGTTCCTGGCTCGATCGCGACGTTCGTGGCCGACGACAGGCCAGCCGCGACATCGTCCGCGGGGAGCTCGATCGCAGCCAGCTCGTTGCCGTCCGCGCCGTGCACCACGATCCGTGGCGAGCCCTCGAACCCTTGGTAGATGTTGCCCTCGGCGTCGACCGCGTTCGAGTCGACATGCGCCGACCCGGCGTCGACGTACACAGCCGGGTGCACGGATGCTGCGCCCTTTCCGTCCTCGGTCAGCGTCAGCAGGTCGATGCGGTTCGCCGCGTACTGGCTCAGCCAGAGACCTCTGAAGTCGTCGGTGAACGAGATGCCGTTCGGCGAAGCCAAGCCGTCCAGGACGACCGTGGGCTCGGCCGCCTCGGCGTCGAACCGCACGACGCGCCCCCCGAGGGAGGCAGCCTCGAGAGGCGCTCCGGGGAAGGCTGTGAAGTCGCTCACGTAGAGGTCACCGTGCTCGTCGAATGCCAAGTCGTCCGGGCTGAACCGTTGACCGTCTACCTCACCCGCATGGAACACCTGGGGGTCCTCACCCTCCGGGGTGATGCTCGTGATGGCGCCGCCCGCGATGTCCGTGAGGTAGAGGCGGCCGTCGAACGGGCTGAACTGCGCCGAGGTGAACGCGCTGATGTCGTCGGTGTAGACCGGCGTGACGGCCTGGGTCTCGACGTCGATGCGGATCACCTTCGGCTCGCCCGCCGGTGCCGTGACGTCGACGATGTAGAGATCTCCGTCCGGCCCGAACGTCGGGCCTTCCAGCAACGTCGACCCGGTCTCCGGGTGCACGTCAGTGACCGTGAGAAGCTGAGTGGCGGTCGTGACCCGCGTGTCGGGCGTGCCGCCGGGTCCTGGCTTCGACGTGGACGTACACCCGACCAGGAAGACGGTCGCACTGACGAACGCGGCGAGGCCGCCCACGACGCGACGTCCAGTCACGAGCAGACCTCGGTCTCGACCCGGAGGACTTCGTCGAGGTGCTCCTCACGCCAAGCCTCGAGGACCCGGTGGAACTCGACGGGACCGGGTCCGTACGTGAAGTCGTTCGGCCGCCCCTTGCCCTCGCTGTTGTAGTAGCCCGGTGTGCAGTCGGCCTGGAACTGCTCGTTGTCGAAGGCCGATTCCTGGACCTCCCTCGTCCACTCTCGCTGCGCCTCCTCGCTGGGCTCGACGATCCCGGCACCCGCCTGACGCGCCGCGGTGACGACCGCCGCGATGTGCTCTGCTTGGTCTTGCAAGATGTGGACGAAGTTCACCGAATTCGCGTTCTGCAGGGCCCCGAGCTGGAAGAGGTTCGGGAACCCGTGGCTGTAGAAGCCGTGCAGCGTCTCGGGCCCTCTCGCCCAAGCCTCGAGCAAGGTGCGGCCATCACGACCGTGCACGGGCATGGTCCCGCTGAGGACGCCCGAGACCCCGACCTCGAAGCCGGTGGCGAAGATGACGCAGTCGACCTCGTACTCGGTGTCGCCGACGACGATCCCCGTCTCGGTCATGCGGGTGATGCCACCGTGGTCGGCCGCGTCGACGAGTGTGACGTTCTCGCGGTTGAAGGTCTGGAGGTACGTGTCGCTGAACCCGGGGCGCTTGCACATGTAGCGGTACCAGGGCTTGAGCACCTCCGCAATGGTCGGGTCGTCGACGACGGTGTCCACCCGTGCCCGGATGGCGTCCATCTTCTGCGCGTCGAGGAGTTCGTCACGACGCTCGCGCTCCTCGGGGGTCAGGGCGGGGTCGAGCTTGCCCGTGATCATCGCGCGCTGGAGGTCGGGAGTCGACGTCCAGCCGTCCTGCGTGAGGTCGACATCGACGTCCTCGCCGGAGACGACGGCCAGGAAGTTGTCTTGCCGCTTCTTCTGCCACCCGGGTCGGAGCGACGCCGCCCAGTCCGGGTCGGTGCGGCGGTTGTCCCGCACGTCGACGGTCGAGGGCGTGCGCTGGAAGACGAACGTGTGCTGCGCGTCACGGCCCACGTGCGGCACCACCTGCAGGCCGGTCGCTCCCGTCCCGATGACGGCCACCTTCTTGTCGGCCAGCCCGGTCAGGTCGCCGTCGGGCGTGCCGCCCGTGTAGCCGTAGTCCCATCGGCTCGTGTGGAAGGTGTGCCCGCGGAAGCACTCGATCCCGGGGATGCCGGGGAGCTTCGGCTGACTGAGGGTGCCAGACGAGGTGACGACGAAGCGGGCACGCATCCGGTCGCCTCGATCGGTGTTCACGATCCACTCCGCCGCATCGTCGTCCCAGGTGAGCTCTGTGATGCGGGTCTGGAAGACCGCGTCCCGGTAGAGGTCGAACGCCTCGGCGATCGCGACGGCGTGCCTCCTGATCTCCTCCCCCGGTGCGTACCGCCACTCTGGCACCGTCCCCACCTCTTCGAGAAGGGGCATGTAGACGTAGGACTCGATGTCGCAGTGGACCCCGGGGTAGCGGTTCCAGTACCAGGTACCGCCGACGTCACCAGCCTCGTCCATGAGACGGAGAGAGTCGATCCCGGCCTGGCGGAGGCGCGCGGCCGTCACGAGACCGCCGAAGCCCGCACCGACGACCAAGACTTCCACCCGGTCGGTCAACGCCTGCCTTTCCGTCCACGGCGTGTAAGGGTCCTTCGCGTAGTAGCCGAACTTACCAGCAACCCGGCGGTACTGGCCCGCCCCGTCGGGACGGAGGCGGCGGTCGCGTTCCGCCGCGTACTTGTCACGAAGGGCGTCGAGGTCGTCAGCGCTGGGGGCGAGGTCGAGGCGGTCGGACGTGCGGTCGGTCATGGTGCTCCTCGTGCGGTCTCGTGAACGCAGCCGACGTGCGACAACTGCTTAATACGACCTTAAGCATCTGGACCTGGATCGTGCCTGTCAGTTCTGCTCTAGTGTGTGAACGTGAACGCCGACGAGGGCACCATGACCGAACGAGAGCGCATCGCGAGTGAACTCCGGGCCGTGACGACCCTCCTCGAGACGGCAACGCTGCCAGCCTCGGCCGCGCCCCTCTTGTCCCTCGGCCTGACCGTTCAGCAGCTCAAGGTGCTGACCCTCCTCGTCACCGGCGACGGCGCCGCCACTGGTCGGGGTCTCGCGACGACGTGTGGAGTCTCCGAGGCTGCCATGTCCGGCCTGCTCGACCGCCTCACGACACTGGGAGCGGTCGAGCGGGTCGAGGATCCGGCCGACCACCGTGTCCGGCGAGTGACAGCGACGCCCCTCGGTCGATCGGTCGTGCGCGACATCGTCTCGGCCCGCCCCGAGTTCCGGGACGACGTGCTGGAAGGCCTCAGCCTGTCGGAGCTGCGAGGACTCCTCAGAGGGATGACGGGGATCGCTCGCCAGGTCGCCGCTCTCGACCACGCTTGACCGCCGCTCGCCTGCCGTGCGGCGTCAGCCTTTAAGTCCCCCGGCGAATCCGGCGACGATGTAACGCTGCAGGAAGAAGTAGGCGATCAAGATCGGCAGGATGCTGATGATGATGCCGGCGAAGATGAGGTTCCACTGCGCCCCGTACTGGCCGACGAAACCGTAGACCGCGATCGTGATCGTCTGCTGCTGCGATCCAGAGAGATAGAGCAGAGGCGTGAGGAACTCGTTCCACGTCGACACTGCCGTGAGGATGATCACGGTGCCCGTGATCGGACGGACGAGTGGGAACACGATGGACCGGAAGGCGCGCAACGCACTGGCCCCGTCGAGCGACGCCGCCTCCTCGAAGTCCGCCGGCAGGGCACGCATGAACCCGGCGTAGAGGAAGATCGAGAAGGGCATGCTCTGCCCGACAGTGACGAGGATGACACCCGCGAGGCTCCCCAGCAGGCCTAGGTCGCGGATCGTCTGGTAGAGGGGCAGCAGAGCGAGCTGGGCGGGGAGGAGCAGTCCGAGGAGGAACAGGTAGTAGGTCCCCTTGGACCACCGGGTGGCGAGCCGCGACAAGGGGTAGGCGGCGGCGGAGCTGAGAACGACGATGATCGTGATGGCCACCACCGAGACGACGGCGCTGTTGATCAGTGCCGTTCCCAGACCGCCCTGGTTCCACGCGTCGATGAAGTTCTGGAACGTCGGCTGGAGCGGCGGCGCGAGGGTCGAGCTCTGGTCGCCCGGGGCCTTGAGCGCGAGGCTGACCAGGACGTAGATGGGGAAGAGGAAGACGATGGCCACGAGGATCATGACTGCCTCGAGAACGGCGGTCCGCCATGTGTACCGGAACATGTCAGTTCTCCTGTCGTGACAGCAGCTTGTACTGGATGGCAGAGGCGATCGCGACGAACACGGTCAGGACCACGGCGAGGGTGACTCCGTACGAGAATCGGCCGAGCTGGAAGGCGTTCGCGTAGATCAGGGTCGAGATCGTGTTCGTGGCTCCGCCCGGGCCGCCCTGCGTCATGGCGAAGACCTGGTCGAAGAGCTTGAAGCCGCCGATGATCGAGAGCATCACGTTGATCGTGATCGCCGGGGCGAGCATGGGCCGCACGACCGACCAGAAGCGACGAATCGGACCTGCGCCGTCGATGGCAGCAGCCTCGAGCACCTCTTCCGGGACACCTTGGAGTCCGGCCAAGAAGATCACCATCGAGTACCCGACGAACTGCCAGATCACGACGATGATGATCGACCAGATTGCGATGTCTGGGTCTCCGAGCCAGTTCTGACGCAACCCGCCCAGTCCCACAGCCTCGAGAGCGAGGTTGATGCCACCGGCAGGAGCGAAGAGGTTCTGCCAGAGGAACCCGACTGCGATGGACGTGATCACGACGGGGGCAAAGATGACGACTCGCAGGATGTTGCGGGACTTGATCTGCGAGTTCAGCCCGAGTGCCACGAGAAGCCCAAGGACGTTCTGGATGATGGTGACCGCGACAGCGATCAGCAGGGTGTTCCGAATCGCGACGACAGCATCGGGATCGTCGAAGATCGCGAGGAAGTTCTTCGCTCCGACCCATGCCCGCTCAGCCGACACGCCATCCCAGTTGGTGAAGGCGAACAAGGCACCCTGGACGCTGGGAACGATGACTGCGAAGACGTAGACGACGGCGGCAGGTAGGACGAACCACCAGACGGTCTGGGCGTACCCGCGATAACGGCGGCTCGGCTTCTTCTTTGACAGGGTGCTCGCCGCGGCGGCAGGGGCGATGGCCATGGTTCTGTTCTTCTCTCTGCACAGTGGCTGGCGTGGACGGGCGGTGCGATGCGCGGAGCCTGACGGCATCGCACCGCCTCGGGGGGCGTCGCGGAACTAGCCTGCGTAGGCGGAGTCCATGGCTTCCAGGGCGTCGTCGACCGTGGTCTGCCCGCCGAGGAGCTTCTGGAGTTCGTCCTGGTACACCTTCGTGGTGTTGGAGTTGGGCCAGGTCTGGTCGGGGAACGCAGCGGTCTTGTCGCTCTGGGCCTGCTCGGCGACGCCCTCGAGGGTCGGCGTGGGCTCGAACCCCTCGACGGGCACGCTCGGGAAGATGGAACCGGTGTCGAGCGCCAGTTGGACGCCCTGTTCGCTCAGGTAGAAGTCCATGAACTTGTTCGCGAGATCCTTGTTCTTGGCCTTGGCGTTCACGCCGTATCCGGAACCCAGCCCGACCGGCAGGACTGTCTCGGACGGGTCGTCAGTCGCGGGCAGAGGTGCCGTCTCGAAGGTCGAACCCTCTGGCGCTGCACGCTCGATGTCGCCGATCTGGTTGCTGACGGTGACGATGCCGACGGCGTCGCCCTTCGCGACCTGGCCCTGAGCGACCTCGAGACTCGTCCCCAGCGCGTCGGCCGTGAAGCAGCCAGCGTCCATCATCTCGAGGTACTTGTCGAAGACCGTGGACCACTCAGAATCGGTGAACGTTGCATTGCCCGAGGCCTGCTCCGAGACGAAATCGGGATTAGCGCCATCGACCAGCGTTGCCGACAGGGCGTAGGGGAGGTAGTTATAGGTCCCGCCGGCGAGTCCCGCCAACGCGTAGGCGACCTTTCCTTCCGCCTTCGCGGTGGAGCACAGGTCGAGGACCTCTGTCCAGGTGGTGGGAGCTGTGGCGCCGAGTGCTTGCAGGGCCTGCGTGTTGTAGGTGGCAGGGATGATGGTGAGGTTGTTGGAGCCCATGAGGATCTTGCCGTCGGCGCCCATCACGGCCTTGTTGACGTCGCTGAACTCGCCGGTCCATTCGTCGGAGCTGAGGTCTTCGAGGAAGTTTCCCTTGGCGAGGGTCTGCGCCGTGATCGGGTTGCCGTTGCCCGGGAACACGACGACGAAGTCGGACGCGGTCCCCGAGACCATCTCGGTGTTGATCTGGGTGAGGATGTTGGGCCAGGGGAGCTCGGTGATCTTCACCGTGACACCTGGGTTGTCCTTCTCGAACTGGCTCGCGAGGGCGGACATGACCTCATCGCCGCTCCACCCCGAGATGGTCAACGTGTTGTCGTCGCCGCCACTAGCGGACTGCGGGCCGGCAGAACAACCTGCAAGGCCGAGTGCGAGCGCCGAGAGGACGGCCGCGGGCACGAGTGCTGTTTTACGCATGAAATGCTCCATTGGACTTCAAGGGTGAGTACCCGGACCGCGTTGGCCAGGCAAGCCGTCTGGTGGTCTCAAGAACAGCCACGAGGCGACGCGAGACCGACAGTAGGGGCCATCGCAGTTCTCGTCAATCAGTTGACGTAAATCGGTTGACAGAGCGAGGGCGAGCTTTGTAAATCGATTGACACGTGAACTCATCCGGAACTACCGTGAGTCGTTCGCTCGGCGCAGAGCTGCGCACCGGAGAGGGTCTGCGGCCACCCCAGAGCGATGTCAGCACCAACACCAACTCGTCCGCAGACTCGGTCTGTGTGCCCCGAAAGAGACCTCATGACCTTCGGAACTGCTCGCTTCATCGCTGCCGACAACGAGCCAGCAAGTGCACCACTGTTCCGCCGCGATCTGCAGCTCGATGACGGTCATGGGCCTGTGACGTCAGCGGTTCTGTCGCTCAGCGCGCTCGGCATCTGCGAAGCCTGGGTCAACGGGAACGCGGTTTCCGATGCCTTGTTCACACCTGGATGGACCAGCTACGAGTGGCGACTCCATTACGTCGATCACGACGTTACGAGATTGCTCACTCAGGACTCGACCCTGGGCATTGCGGTGGGGAATGGCTGGTACCGCGGTCGACTCGGGTGGATCGAGACCGCCCGGTACGGCGATGAGATCGCCGCTTGGGCGCGGCTGCGTATCTGCTTCGCGGACGGACACGAGCAGGTCGTCGTCACGGACGAGACCTGGTCCGTCGGGCCCAGCGAGATCGTCGCTAACGACTTCTACGACGGACAGACCATCGATGCCCGGCTCCGTGACGAGAGCTGGAAGATGCCCGGCTTCAGCAGTCCCGACTGGGGGACCGTCCATGCAGTCGACTACGATCCTGAAGAATTTGACCTCGATCCGGCACCTCCGGTCCGACGCATCGACGAGTTGTCCGCGCAGAAGACGTGGTACGGGCCCTCCGGGACGACCCTGATCGACTTCGGCGAGAACATCGTCGGCTTCGTTCGTCTCAAGCTCAGGGGCGCGCCGGGAACGACGGTCACGGTCAGGCAGGCCGAAGTCCTGGAAGACGGAGAGTTGGCCCTGCGCACCCTTCGGTCGGCGAAGTCCACCGATGTCTACATCCTCTCGGGCGGGGACGACGTCTTCGAGCCGACCTTCACGTTCCACGGCTTCCGCTACGCCGAGATCATCGGCTGGGACGCACCCCTGCGAGACGTCGAGGCAGCGGCCTCTGCGATCGCCATCTCGTCCGACCTGCGACGCATCGGATCGTTCGAGTGCTCCGTGCCCGACCTGAACCAACTGCACGAGAACGTCGTTCGCGGCATGCGCGGCAACTTCGTCGACATCCCCACTGACTGCCCGCAACGAGACGAACGCCTCGGCTGGACGGGCGACCTGTCTGCATTCGCCCCCACCGCCGCCTACCTCTTCGACGTGCAGGACTTCCTCGCCGACTGGCTCCGTGACGTCGCCCTCGAGCAGGACCACCACGACGGCGTCGTCCCGTACATCGTTCCCGATGTCCTGAAGTACGCGACTGTCGCTCAGGAAGGCGCCGGCGCCGAGGAGATCGCCGCGTTCTGGAGCGATGCGGCCGTCTGGGTCCCGTGGTCGCTCTGGGAGGCGTACGGCGATCCGCGAGTGCTCGACGAGACCTTCGAGTCGATGGTCACCTACGGTCGCCGCCTACGATCCCTGTTGTCCTCGACAGGGGTGTGGGACACCGGTTTCCAGTTCGGGGACTGGCTCGACCCCGACGCGCCGGCAGATGAGCCCGGCGCCGCCAAGGCGCACCCCGGAGTCGTCGCGACCGCGTGTGCGTACCGCAGCGCTGCACGTATCAGTGCAACTGCGACCGTCCTCGGACATGCCGCTGAGGCAGCCGAGTTCAAGAGCATGGCAGACAGCCTTCGCGCCGCTTTCCACCGTGAGTACGTGCACTCTGGCGTGATCCTGAGCGACTGCACGACCGTGTACTCGCTCGCCATCGTCTTCGGCCTCCTCGAACCCGAGCAGGAGGCGTGGGCAGGCGAGCGGCTCGCGGAACTCGTCCAGGAGAGCGGCTTCCACATCTCGACCGGCTTCGCCGGTACGCCCTTCATCAACGACGCCCTCACGTCCACCGGCCAGACGGCCACGGCTTACAGGCTCCTGCTCCAGCGCGAGTGCCCCTCGTGGCTCTACCCGGTCACGATGGGCGCGACGACCATCTGGGAACGGTGGAACTCCATGCTCCCCGACGGGAGCATCAATCCCGGTGGCATGACCAGCTTCAACCACTACGCGCTCGGCGCCGTCGCTGACTGGATGCATCGTGTCGTCGGCGGCCTCGCCCCTCTGGAACCGGGTTACCGCAAGATCCTCATCGCCCCCGACATCGGCCCCGGCATCGACTGGGCGCGCAGCTCCCTGGCCACCCCCCACGGCCACGCCGAGGTCAGCTGGGCGCGATCGGGCGACGACGTACGGTACGACATCACGATCCCTCGCGGCTCGGTCGGCGTGTTCCGCCGGAGGGGACGACCTGACCAGGAACTGCCGCCAGGAACGCACCAGGTCATCGCACCAGTCCGTGAACCGATCGACGCCGCCCCAGTACAGTGAGGCAGCCCGAGGGCAGGACGCAGAGGGAGCGACGATGACACAGGTCAACGAGCAAGGGCGCCGTCGTCGACCTTCGCTCGCCGATGTCGCCAGCCATGCGGGAGTGTCTCAGGGTGCTGTCTCCAAGGTCATCCGCAACGCCTACGGAGTCAGCCCCGCGATGCAGCAGCGGGTGCAACGTGCGATCGACGACCTGAATTACCGTCCGCGCACCGGGGCGCGTGGCATGCGTGGTCAGACCTTCACGATCGCGATCGGCTCGGAGATGCCCCAGCTCGGCAACGACTTCTTCACGCAGGTCACCACGGGAGCGGCGCATGGGTTGGCCGGCAGCGGCTACCAGCTCATTATCGCTCCGGCTCTCGACGGCGAGGGGGACAAGAAGGTCCTCGACGCCCTCGTCGACAGGCAGGTCGATGGCATCCTCGCGATCTCCCTCGAAGTCACTCCGAGCTACCTGGATCGGCTCGCCGAGTACGTCCCCATGGTGCTGGTCGGCCGCCACGACCGCCAAAATAACTACGACACGGTCACCAACGACGACCGCGCGGGAGTCACGTCGGCGATGGAGCACCTCCTAGCACTGGGCCATCGGGAAATCGCACACCTCACGGTGGGGTCCGGCCCGACCCGGGCCGATTCCTCCACCCCACACGCGATCCGGCAGGCGACCTACGAACGATGCATGCTCGAGAACGAGTTGCGACCCCACGTCGTGTTCTCGGACGCATCGGAGAACTCGGCCTACATCGCCACCCGACTCCTCCTGGATGACAGGGCCCGTCGCACTACGGCGATCTTCGCCGGCAACGACACCCTCGCCATCGGGGCCCTACGTGCCGTCGCCGAACGGGGGCTGTCCGCCCGTGAAGTCTCTGTCGTCGGCTACGACAACATCGAGCTGGCGAGCCACCCGCTCGTCTCGCTCACGACCGTCGACCAATACGGCGTCAAGATCGGAGCGACCGCGATCGAGCTGTTGATGGACCGCATCCGGGAGACACCGACGGAGCCACGCCACGTCGAGCTCGACCCGATGCTCGTGATCCGCAACTCGTCCGCACAGCGGTAGCACGCCGGGCACACTGACCGACCATCGGTCGGAGCAGCGAGCCTGGTGGACCTAGGGTCGACGCTCCCGTCGTCAGTCCCGCGCGAGTTGCGGGTAGAGCGCCTCGAGCGGTGCCGAGAGCGCCGCCCTCACCTGGCGCGAGGTCTCGTCCGCAAGCACCTCGTGCTCGCCGGCCTCGAGGGCGTCGAGCACGTCGGACACGAGCACCGCCGGGTCGGTCTTGACGTCGGTGACGCCGGCGGCCATGGCGGTGTCGACGTAGCCGACGTGCACGCCGACGACCTGGACGTCCGCGGGCTGCAGCTCGAGGCGCAGCGAGTTGGTGGCCGACCAGAGCGCGGCCTTCGTCGCTGAGTAGATGCCGGCGACGGCGTACCAGGAGAGCGCGGAGTGGATGTCGATGATCGCCGTGCCGCCGCCGTGGGCCGAGAGGAGGGGTGCGTAGGCCCGGGCGAGGAACAGCGGCCCCAGGAAGTTGGTCTCGACGTTCGCGCGGATCTCGTCGTCGGTGTGGCTGAGGATGCCCGGCGTGGGGGCGTTCGCGCCGGCGTTGTTGACGAGGATCGTCACGTCGGGGGCGGCTTCCACGACCGCTGCGATCGAGGAGGCGTCGGTGACGTCGAGGGTGAGGGGCACGACGCGGTCGTCCTCCCAGGTGCGCGGGGTGCGGGCGGTGGCGTAGACCTTGGCGGCGCCGCGGGCGAGGGCGGCCTCGACGAAGCGGGTGCCGATGCCCCCGTTCGCTCCGGTGACGAGGACGACGGAGCCGGTGATGTCGGTCATGGGTGTTCCTTCCGGGGGTGGTGCGAGGATGAGGCGACTCGTGACCGAGTCGTTGTAGCTGACTCCTGTCATAATTGAGTTGAGTCAGTTTCTATTCCAGCATATGTCCGTACCAGGAGGGCCCATGTCGTCGACCGCTCCGTCGCTCGGCCGCCGCGAGCGCAACAAGCAGGAGAAGCTCGAGCGCATAACGCGCGCCGCGTCCGACCTGTTCTCCCGGCACGGGGTGGACGAGGTGACGACGCAGCAGATCGCCGAGGCGGCCGACGTCGGCGCCGGCACGCTGTTCCTCTACGCCCGCACGAAGGGCGAGCTGCTGCTGCTGGCGCAGAACGACGCCTACGCGCGCTCCCTCGACGAGGGGATCCGCGCCTCCTCGGCCGCCTCGACCGCGCTCGACGCCGTCGTCGCCGTGCTCGAGCCGATCGTGCACTGCAACCGGGCCCAGGTCGAGAACGGCCGCACCTACCTCCGCGAGATGGCGTTCGGCGACGCGACGGAGCCGCACCACGCGGAGGCGCTCGCGATCGTGGCCAGGACCGAGGAGGCGGTGGCCGAGATCGTGGTGCGCCTCACCTCGGCGGCGCCCTCCGACGCGGCCGCGTTCGCCCACGTCGTGTCGGCGGTGATGATGCTCGCGATGTCGTCGGCGGTCGACGAGTCCGTGCCGGACGACGAGATCGTCGCGGGGGTGCGACGTCAGCTCGAGGTGATCCTGCCGCCTCGGTGAGCCCAGCAGGCCCCCAGGCGGTCAGCTGGCGAGTTCGGGGTAGAGCTCTGCGATCGGTCCGGAGAGACCTGCTTTTACGGCCGCGCTGAGCTCGTCGGCGACGACCTCGAAGGCACCCGCCTCGACCCCGTCGAGGACGGCGGCCACTAGTTCGGCCGGGCGCATCTTCTCTCCGTCTGCATGCGCGGCCATCGCGGTGTCGACGTATCCGACGTGCACGCCCGTGACCAACACCCCTCGGGGAGCCAGCTCGAGCCGCAGCGTGTTGGTGGCGGACCAGAACGCAGCCTTCGAAGCGCTGTATCCCCCGCCGAAGGCATACCAACTGGCCACGGAGTGGATGTCGATCAGGGCTCCGTCGGCGGCAGCGACGAGAGCGGGGGCGAAGGCCTGAGCCATTCGGACAGGAGCGAAGAAGTTGATCTCCATCGTCTGACGGAGGTCGGCTTCTTCGATGTCGAGCATGCTCGCGGTAGCCGGCAGCCCGCCTGCGTTGTTGACTAGAACGGTCACGTCGGGCGCTGCGGCGGCCGCAGCGGCGACCGACGCGGCGTCCGTCACGTCGAGCGTCAACTCGACGACGCGTTCGTCGCCCCATTCCCGAGGGGCCCGGGCTGTGGCATAGACCTTGGCTGCCCCACGAGCGAGGGCGGCACGGACGAACTCGGTGCCGAGGCCTCCGTTCGCACCGGTGACGAGGACGACTGCGTTCTGGAGTGAGGTCATGTGGGCTGCTTTCGTCGAAGAAAAGAGGGATCAGTCCGTGAGGAATTTCGCCGCGGCCGTCGTGAACTGCTCCCAGTATTGGAAGATGCTGCCGTGGCCGGAGTTCGGGTAGATGATCAACTCTGACCCGGCGATGCGGCGGTGCAGGTCCTGCGAGAGCACCGTGGGGACCATGCGGTAGTGGTCGCCGTTGACGATCAGGGTCGGCTGAGTGATGACACCCAGATCAGACGGTCTCGAGCGGCCGTAGCTCTGTATCGCCTTGAGCTGGGTGGCGAATGCTCGGAGGCTGATCTTGGCGTCGCGGTCGCGGGTGCGTTCCGCGAGGCGGGCCACGAACGCCTTGCCGGCGGTCTTGCCGACACGGTCTCGGTTGAAGAAGAGGAACTCCTTCGGGTCGGACCGCGTCAAGACAGATCGCAGGACGTCGTAAAAGGTGATGCCGGCGACCTTGTCGATGTCTTTCCCGCCACGCGGGCCGGTCCCGGTCAAGACGAGCTTGCGGATGAGCTCGGGGTGCGACACGACGAGGTCCTGGGCGATCATGCCGCCCATCGACAGCGCGAAGACGTCGATCGTGTCGTGACCGAGAGCACTGATGAAGGCGTAGGCGTCGTCGGCCGCCTGTTCCATGGTGTCCGGCACACGCCCCGACGAGGCGCCGACGCCCTGCTGGTCGAAGGTGATGACGTGCCGATGAGCAGCGATCGCGTCGACGATGCGCGGGTCCCAGTTGTCGAGGGTCGCGGCGAGGTGCACGAAGAACACGACCGGGATGCCGCCCCGTGGCCCGAGCTCGCGGTAGGCGTAACGGATGCCGTTCGCGGTGACGGTCTTCGAGGGGGCGTAAGCATACGAGCTGACGACGGGTTCTGAGGTGGTCATGACGGTTCTCTTCTTGGGGGCGACGCGGATCTGTGGCGGGGCGAGCTACGGGAGGGTGATGACGGTCTTACCGCGGATCCCGGCCTTGTCGAGCCCGTCGAGGGCGGTGGCGGTCTCGGTGAACGGGTGCGTCGCGCCGACGACCGGGCGGATCGCGCCCGCGTCGACGAGTGTGGCGATCTCTCGGAGCTGGCTGCCGTCGGCGTGCATGAAGAGGAACTCGTATCGGACCCCGAGCTTCTTCGCCTGGGCACGCACCTTGCGACTGAGGCCAGCGATGGCGAGGCGCACGACGGGATTGAGGCCCGCGGCCTCGGCGAAGGCGGGCGTGGGCGGGCCCTGGATGCCGATCGTGAGGCCGCCCGGGCGCAGCACCCGGAGGGACTTGGCGAGGTTCTCACCGCCGAGGCTATCGAGGACGAGGTCGTAGCCGGACAGCTCCTCCTCGAAAGCCTGGGTGCGGTAGTCGACGACGACGTCGGCGCCGAGCTCGCGGAGGAAGTCGACGTTCGACGAGGAGGCGGTGGTCGCGACGTGCGCGCCGAGGTGCTTCGCGAGCTGGATCGCGATCGAGCCGACCCCGCCCGCGCCGGCGTGGATCAGCACCTTCTGCCCGGGCTGCACGTCGCCGCGCTCGACGAGGGCCTGCCAGGCCGTCAGCGCGACGAGAGGCAGGGACGCGGCCTCGATGGTGCTGATCGTGGTCGGGGCGAGGGCCACGTCGGACTCGTCGACGGCGATGCGCTCGGCGAAGGTGCCGATGCGGTGGTCGCGGGGGCGTGCGTAGACCGCGTCGCCGGGCCTCAGGCTGCGGACCGAGCCGCCGACCTCGATGACCGTGCCGGCCAGGTCGTGCCCGAGGGTCAGGGGTGCCTTGTACGGAAGGATGAGCTTGAACTCGCCCTCGCGGATCTTCGCGTCGAGGTGGTTGAGGCCGGCGGCCTCGACCTTGATGAGGACGTCGTGGATGCCGATGGTGGGCTCGGGGACGTCGGTCTCGTGCAGGGGCTGCTTGTAGGCGTCGAAGGCGAAGGCTCGCATGGTGGTCACTTCCGGGTCGTCGGGCTCTCGGAGAATCTTCCGATTTACCGAGGAAACTCAATTATGAGCGCAGTCACTTTGAGTGTCAACCATGCGAGCAGCGGCTGCCGACCCCGATCGGCGGCAGGGGCTCTCGAGGCCCGAAGCGGTCGGAATGAAATCGCGCTGGCGCCCACGACATGCATTTGCTACCTTCTGTACGTACAGCATGGACAGACCGTATCTGAGGTCGTTCGCGAAGCACCTCGCCTTCGAGCTGCACTCAAAGCTCCCCCGATGACGCACGAGAAAACTTTGAAGGGTCACGATGTCAACGACGACGACAATCCGCACCGGCGGTCCCGGCTCCAACGGCGTGATCGAGCGGATGGGTCTACCGAAACCGCTGATCTGGGGCTTCGTAGGCCTCCTGCTCTTCATGATCGGCGACGGTGTCGAGTCCGGCTACATCGCCCCCTACCTCGCTGACAACGGCGCCGGGTCGGAGACGAACGCAGCCGTCATCATCTCCGTCTACGGACTCATGGTCACCCTCGGGTCGTGGCTGTCAGGCGCCCTGTCCGACGTGTGGGGCCCGCGGCGGGTCATGATCATCGGTCTCGTCCTGTGGGCCGCTCTTCAAGTTCTGTTCCTCGCTGTGGCCCTGCCGAGCGAGAGCTACCCCCTGATGCTCGTCATCTACGGCCTCCGAGGGATCGCTTACCCCTTCTTCGCCTACGGCTTCCTCGTGTGGATCCTGGGGGCCAGTCCTGCACACCGCCTGGGCTCGGCTGTCGGCTGGTTCTACTTCGCCTTCACCGGCGGGCTCCCCACCCTCGGATCGCTCGTCGCGAGCGGATCGATCCCACTCCTCGGCGCCTACAACACGTTCTGGCTGTCCCTGGGACTGGTCATCCTGGGCGGCGTCTTCGCCCTCGCAGGGCTGCGGAAGGCCCAGGGCGGCGGCCGCCTGGCAGCACCCGGCGTCTCCACCGGGCACAGCCTGGTGAACAGCATCGCCATCGCCTTCACCAGCCCCCGCGTCGGCCTCGGCTGCCTGGTCCGCATCGTGAACACTGCACCGCAGTTCGGCCTGTTCGTCTTCTTCCCGGCGATCTTCGCCGACGACCTCGGGTTCGGAACATCCGGCTGGCTGCAGTTGGTCTTCATTCTGGGCGCCTCGAATATCTTCGCCAACCTGTTCTTCGGAGTCCTCAGCGACCGGATGGGCTGGCACCGCACCCTCCGCTGGTTCGGCTGCATCGGCAGCGCCATCGCCGTACTGGCCTTCTACTTCCTCCCTCAGTACGTCAGTGACCAGTACTGGGTAGCTGCCCTCTGCGCCGCCCTCTTCGGGATCACCCTCGCCGGCTTCACTCCGATCTCCGTGCTGATGTCGCTGATGGCCCCCAACCAGAAGGGCAACTCGATCGCCGTCCTCAACCTCGGCGCCGGCGCCGCGACCTTCGTGGGCCCTGCCATCGTCGCCATCTTCCTCGCGCCGCTCGGTGCGGGAGGCGTGACGATCATCTTCGCGGTCCTCTACGTCCTGGCCGGCATCTCGGTGCGCTGGCTTCGCGTTCCCGAGAGCGCTCAGCGAGTCGTCGAACAGGGCGGAACGCTGCAGGGCGCCGTCGAGGAAGGCATCGTCGAGACTCCGAACAACGGCAAGGGCGCTGCGACCGCCTGATCTCGACCGCCACTCACGACGCACCACCCAGCCCGACACGGGCCGGGTGGTGCGTCGTCTCGTCGCTGCGCTCCGTGACTGATCGTTCGTTTTGTACGTACAGACTGGACGGGGCGTACTGAACGCCCTAGGCTTGTCAAAAGCAGCAGATAGCTGCCCCCACGGGACAGGCGCCTCGCACCTCACTGCGAAAGCGGCCTCCTGACTCACTGCCGAGCATCGCTCTGAGAATCGCTGGTGACCAGGCACCCACCATCGAAAGGACTCTCCATGGCTCTCGTAAGTGGTATCGACGTCATCCAGGAGTGCTCCTCACGGGGACTCGTCGCTGGCGCGTTCAACACGACCAATCTCGAGACGACCCTCGGCATCCTGGACGCTGTCGACAAGGTCGGTGTCCCGACCTTCATCCAGGTGGCACCGACGAACGTCTCCTTGTCCGGCTACGAGTACATCTACGACATGGTCGCCCGCCGTCTGGAGTCTTCCAAGGTGCCCGTGGCGCTCCACCTGGACCACGGCAAGTCCCTGTCGGCCGTGCACGCCGCATTGATGGCCCGCTTCACGTCGATCATGATCGACGACTCCGAGGCCTCGTTCGAGGACAACGTGAAGACTTCCACGATCGCCCGGGAGATGACGCCGCGGAACCTCGCCCTCGAGGCGGAACTGGGCAGCATCGGCGGCAAGGAAGACGACGTCGCCCCTGAGTTCGCTGCGCACACAGACCCTGTCCAGGCCAAGGAATTCGTCGACGCAGTCGGCTGCGACATGCTCGCGGTCTCCGTCGGCAACCAGCACGGATTCGTCCCGAACGCGAAGATCGACTTCGACCTCCTCGGCCAGGTCAGGGACGCTAGCCCGGTGCCCCTGGTCATCCACGGAGGATCCGGCCTCCCTGACGAGCAGCTCGCTCGCCTCCACGAGTTCAACGTCGTCAAGGTCAACGTCGCCAGCGACCTGCGAAACGCCATGATCCGATCCTTCGGCGAGGCATACGCGGCCAACCCGCGAGAAGCATCCCTCATCCGCGTGTCCAAGGACGCCGTCGTCGCGATCTCCGATGTCGTCGAGGGCCGCATCCGTACGTTCAACCCCTCCGTCAACTAAGCGAGGATCTCGTCGTGCTTCCTACGATCACCGTCGATGTAGGGACCACCAGCATCAAGCTCTGCTTCTTCGATGCTGAGGGTCGCCTCCTCGAATCTGCACGAGTCCCGACGCCGACGCTGGAGGACACCTGGGGCGAGGTCTACGACGTGGACGCTCTCATCGAGGCCGTCGTCACATTCGCCGGGGACCTGAGCGACCCGCAGCGCACCTCGGTCGCTCGCGTGGCCGTCACCGCTGTCGGCGAGTCCGGCGGACTCGTTCGATCAGACGGCACCTTGGCCTCGCCGCTGATCCTGTGGCACGACCATCGCGGCGCATCGTATCTGGACTCGCTCGACGAATCGGCGCGGGCCCGCATCTATGAGGTGACGGGCCTGCCAGTGAACGCGAACTACGGCCTGTCCAAGATCGCATGGGCTGTCGACCAGGCAGCGGGCGACCTGGGGGACGCCCAGTGGCTGAACGTCGCCGAGTACCTGGCCGCCCGCATGACGGGACAGCGCTGGGCAGAGCCTTCCCTCGCCAGCCGCACCATGGCCCTCGACCTCGGCAGCGGCTCATGGTCAGAGGACGTACTCGGAAAGCTGGGATTGCAGAAGTCGATCCTTCCCGAGTTGCGCCCTGCTTCGGCCGGCTCGGTCATGAACCCGACCTTCGCCGCAGCGTCAGGACTTTCGCCAGACGTCTTCGTGCACGTGGCGGGGCACGACCACATGGTCGGCGCCGTCGGTGCAGAACTCCTTCCCGGAGAACTCCTCAACTCGACAGGAACCACCGAAGGCCTCCTCTTCCTCCGCGACTTGCCGAGCCTCGACGACCACTTCGCCGCCTCCAAGCTCGCGAACGGCATCTCTTGCACAGGAGAGGGCTTCACGCTGTTCGCTTCCATACCCACGGGTGGCTCAGCGTTCGCGACCCTGCAGACAATGCTGGATCTCGACGCCGAGACGATCACCGAACGCATCGCTGGCCTTCACGCTCGATACCTCGCCGGAGATGTCGATCTGGATGCGGCACCTCTGTTCCTGCCTCAGTTCCGAGGCAGCCCGCCTCCGACCAAGGACGCGTCGGCTCGAGGCATCATCGTGGGACTTTCTCCGACGACGACCTCGGATGACATCATCCTCGGGTGCTTCCTCGGGATGGTGCTGCAGTTCCGGGACGTCCTTGAGCTATTCAGGGCCGCTCCGACGCGCATCAAGGTCATCGGGCCCGCGAGCCAGAACCTGCTCTGGCTGCAGCTCAAGGCCGACCTCCTCGGGACACCCCTGAGCGTGTCGACCTTCCCTGAGGTCGTTTCTCGAGGTGCGCAATCGCTGGCCTCCGGGGCAGACGGCAGCTGGCTCTCGTGTGACCCCTTCGACGTGACAGACGAGCAGCAACGCAGCCTTCGCATCCAGGGCTGGGCAGACCGAGTCCGTGAGCGGTGGGACTACCTCAAGGGCCTGCCCTCGTGAGCCGCCGCCCGTTCTGCCCGATCAACGAAATATCATGAAGCCGTACATACAAGGGGACGCAATGGTGCTCGTCGCAGGAGTCGATTCATCGACGCAAGCGTGCAAGGTGACCGTCAGGGACCTCTACAGCGGAGAGACCGTCAGGGAGGGGAAGGCATCGCACCCCTCCGGCACGATCATCGATCCGGAGTCTTGGTGGACGGCCCTGCTCACGGCCGTTCGCCGAGCGGGCGGTCTGGACGACGTCGCTGCGATAGCCGTCAGCGGCCAACAGCACACCCCGATCTTCCTCGACGGCCAGGGAGCGGTCGTCTGTGACTCACCGCTTTGGAACGACACAAGTTCCCACTCCCACATGGGCGATCTCAACGACGAGTTGGGCAAGGACGAGTGGATCAGGCGCACAGGTCTTCCTCTGACACTGTCCGACACCGTGACGAAGCTGCGATGGCTCCGTGATCTGCACCCCGAGGCGGCCCTCCGCACCGAAGCAGTGGCGATCGTGCACGACTGGCTGACGTGGCGGCTCATGGGATTCGGCGTCGGTGACGGTGGGCTCGAACACCTGACGACCGACCGCTCTGAAGCGAGCGGCACGGGCTACTGGTCGGGAGAGACCGACGAGTACTGCTTGGACCTCTTCGAGATGGCCTTGGGGAAGACAGCTCTTCTCCCTAGGGTTCTCGGCCCGCTCGAGCGAGCAGGTGTGACAGGGGCTGACATCCCCGGCATCCCTGCGGGCATCCCCATCGGCGTCGGCAGTGGAGACAACGCTGCGGCTTCTCTCGCTCTCGGTCTCGACGAGGGCGACGCTGTGCTGTCCCTCGGCACCTCGGGAGTCGTCTACGCCAAGACCGCGACACCGGTCCACGACTATGCGGGCTACGTGTGCAGCTACGCCGACGCCACCGGGCACCATCTCCCCCTCGTGGCCACCCTGAACGCCGCGCGCAACTTCGACCTCGGCGCAGCCCTCCTCGGCTGCACGTACGACGAGCTCGCACAGCTGGCCCTCTCGGCACCCCCAGGAGCCGAAGGGCTCACCCTCCTGCCGTACTTCGAAGGCGAGCGGACCCCCGATCTCCCGCACGCACGCGGCTCGCTCCACGAAGCGTCCCTGACGAACTTCACTCGAGCGAACTTCGCTCGAGCAGTCATCGAGGGAACCCTGGCAAGCCAAGTCGAGATGCTGACAGCGCTGCGCTCCTGCGGTGTCGAACCTGAACGCCTTCTCCTCATCGGCGGCGCAGCCCAGAGCGTCGCAGTTCAAGCCATCCTGAGCGAGATGGTGGACATTCCGGTCTACGTGCCGCTGCTCGACGAGTACGTCACCAAGGGTGCAGCCATGCAAGCCGCAGCAGCGCTCACCGGCGACTTCCCCGCCTGGCCCATCTCCATCTCCGAACTCGTCCCTCGGCCCCTCGAGGCGCAGATCAACGAGCAACACGAGAAGGCGAAAGCCGCCTTGGGGTACTGACGCCATTGACCCGCCCCGAGGACCCAAGAGTCTCCGGGGGCGGCAGACGCCTGGCGGTATTCTTGTCATCAGCCCTCGACCCTCACGCCCGATGCACTTCTCGGCGACGAACGAGGACCCGAGGAAGGTGCGCTGATGACCCATGGGGCGCGCACGGACGTCGTCTGTGGTGTGGACGTCGGCACGAGCAACGTCAAGGTGATCGTCCTGGATCATCAGGGCGCTGTCGTAGCTCGGGTGGTCCGCACGACGCCGCGAGATGCGCTGGGGCTGTCCGTCGACGTCGATGGTCTCCTGAAGTGCATCGAGGACATGATCATCGAGGCGTGCAGCAGCCACTTCTCGGTCGTCGGGGTGTGCACTGCCGGCGTCGGTGAGGACGGCATCCTCGTCGACCACGATGGTCGCGGAGTCTCGGCCCCGCTCGCGTGGTTCGACCCGCGACGACAGTCGATCTTCCGTGAGCTCGGGCCGCTCCTAGGGTCCGACGAGGGCTTCGACGTCGACAGCGATCCGGCTCGCACGATGGTCGGGTGGGCATGGGCACGCAGTGAGGCAGGTGCCGAGAACGCCGCCCATTGGGTCGCCCTCACGGACCTTCCTGGGGTTCGGTGGACGGGTCGCACGTTCATGAGCGAATCCCTCGCGTCGCGAACCGGTGCGCGGCGTTCGCGAGAACATGCGTGGTCGTCGTCCAGGATCGACCTCACGCTCGGGTCGGTGGATCTTCTTCCCCCCGTCCGCCCCGCAGGACACCTGGCAGGACCGCTGGTTTCTCCGCGGCTGCATGACGAAGGAATCCTCGGACGCGATGCCGTCGTCATCGTGGGTGGACACGATCACCTCATCGCCGGTTGGGGCGCAGAACAGCTGAGCGTAGGCGCGGTCCTCGATTCCATGGGGACAGCAGAAGTGATCGTGGCGCGGCCCGCAGACTCGACTCACCCCGTGCGTCGTCACCTCGACATCGCCCCCAGCATCGACACCCCAGGTTTCACCTTCCTGCGGGTAGAAGAACTTGCCAGGAACGTCCAGTGGGCATCGCAAGACCCCGAGGTGGCAAGGCAAATCCGGCGCCTTCTCGACGGCGCCGCTCCCATCGAGTCGATCCTGGAAGCCAGGCACTTCATCCCGGGCCGACGTGGCGGCGGAACGCCTGCCTACGCGCTAGATGCCCCCAGAGATTCCCGCTCTCGAGCAACAGCCGTCCTCGGAGCACTCGCAGTGGCTGGCCGAGAGGCCGTGAAGGACATCCGACCGACTGCTGACACGGAACGGACAGCGCGCTCTGATGTCTGGCTCGCTGGCGGATGGGCTCGGTCCCCTGGCTGGGTCGCCATCAAGGCCGCCGTGAACGGGTTCAGCCCGAGACTCATCACCGAACCAGAACTCACGGGGGTGAGCGCTGCACTCTTGGCCGCCAAGGGGATCGGCTGGACCCCCGACGCTCAGCAAGCCCTGCAAGGCGCCGCTGGTGCTGCTGCTGCTGGCCGGCAGCAGAACTAGCTGGCTGAGATGTGCACCTCGAGGGGAACGATGTCGGTCAACACCCACGTCTCGTAGTAGTCGAATCGTTTGTCGCCCTGAGCCCACGACGATGACCGCACACGAAGGACCGGGTCGCTGGACGTGACGCCCAAGTGCTTCGCAACGTTCTCGGGAGCCTTCATCGCCCTGAGGACGCGATGCCCGCCGTGCACCGTGAAGCCCGCAGCCGCAAGAGTCTCGTTCACCGATCCCGAACCATCGAGCACCTGGGGCGCCGTCGACATGACTCGTGCTGCTTCGTCCGGGAACCAGTTGGTGCTGAACATGGTCACGCGCCCGTCCAGGGAACGAACACGCTGGAGGGCGAAGACCTTGGCCCCGGCGTCGATGCCGAGGGCCTCCGCGACGTGCTGAGCAGGAACCACGAACGCGGCGTCGACGACCTTGGTCTCGATGCCGGTTCTGCCGTGATGGATCTGCGACTCCAGGAAGCCCTGCTCGACAGTCCACCCCGAGGGCTCAGTCGGGAGCGAGGCGAAGACACCTCGACGCGGGACACGCTTCGCGAAGCCCTCGGCTTCAAGGTTGGACAACGTCTGGCGGATCGTTGCTCGTGACAGAGCGAACTGCCGACCCAACTCGAGCTCACTCGGGAGTCGTTCCTCGGCCGGATACCTTCCACTGACGATGTCGTCCCGAAGAATGCCGAATAGTTGCTCCCAGTACGGAACTGGGGACTGGCGATCGATGGTCTGCGTCACGGCCACTCTCCTTTGCCTGGAAGCGTACAGGGCCATCAATCGCCCACGACGGCGGAACTGTACGTACAGCATCGACAAGGCGGACAAGATCGGCTATTTTGGAATCACGCGAAAGCGAGTGTGCAGGCACATCTTCACGAGAACAGCGATGTCCTCGCAGGACAGTCAGAAGCATGCGGAACAAGCCCCGAGAATGCGCGGCCCCGGCATCCCAGCGTCGTGACGCGCATCGAACTCGGCGGCCCCTCTGTCTCAGATCAAGTTTGGAGATCAACATGAGCAAGACGATGCGAGCCGCGGTGGCCGATGGCGCAGGTGGGATCGAGATCCAGGACCTGCCCGTGCCTACGGCGCAAGAAGGATGGGTCGTCATCGCCCCTGTCGGCACCGGCGTGTGCGGCACCGATCTCCACCTCATCTCCGGTGACTACCCGCACGGGCGGTTCCCCGTCGTTCCCGGCCACGAATTCGCCGGCTATGTGACGGAAGTCGGCGCGGGGGTCACCTCCGTCCAAGAGGGCGACTACGTGGGCGTGAACCCGAACGTGTCGTGCGGCAAGTGCACGTGGTGCCTCCGAGGGGCAACCAACCTCTGCCAGAACATCCTTCCCGTCGGCGTGGCCATCAACGGTTCTGTCGCTGAGTTCGTCGCCGTTCCCAGCGAGATCGTCTTCCCCTTGAACACCTCCATCAGTCACGGTGCGGCACCCCTGATCGAGCCCTTCGCGTGCGTCCTCCACGCCCTTGAGCGAGTGCCGGACTGGAAGGAGCAGGAGCTCGTCATCTTCGGAGCTGGGTCGATCGGGCTGATGGCTGTGATCCTCGGCCGCGCCGAGGGGGCAACGGGCATCCGAGTCGTCGAGCCCAACGAGGCCCGCCGCAACGCCGCGCTCGAACTCGGAGCTGTTCAGGCAGTGGCGTCGGCCGACGACCTCGACAACAAGGTCTTCGATCTGGCCCTCGACGCGAGTGGACATCCCGTCGCGATCTCACAGGCGATCTCCTCCCTCGGTCCCCGCGGCCGTCTCGTCCAGATGGGCGTGGCTTCCCCCACCGCGACAGTCGCTTTGAACCCCTACGAGGTGTTCGCAAAGGAACTGAGCATCATCGGTTCGAACTCATTGGCCGAGAAGTACGGCGAATCGGCCGAACGCATGGTCGATCTTCAGGACGAGCTCAAGAGCCTCGTCACTGCGACGTTCACGCTCGAGGACTACGCAGAGGCACTGACCGCAGCGAAGAGCCCCGACCAGATCAAGGTGCAGGTGACCGCGTGAGCGAACAGCCGGAGTCATACACGCACCCTGATCGCAACCTCGGCATGGAGCTGGTGAGGGCGACCGAGGCGGCCGCGATCCGCAGCGCCCCGTTCATCGGCAAGGGCGACAAGAACGCCGCCGACGGCGCCGCCGTCGACGCGATGCGCAAGTTCCTCGGCACCGTCGCCTTCGACGGCGTCGTCGTCATCGGCGAGGGCGAGAAGGACGAGGCGCCGATGCTCTTCAACGGAGAGCACGTCGGCAACGGCTTCGGCCCCGCCTGCGACATCGCCGTCGACCCCATCGACGGCACGAGCCTCACCGCCGCCGGCCGCATGAACGCCCTCTCGGTGATCGCGGTCAGCGACCGCGGCAGCATGTTCGACCCCAGCGCCGTCTTCTACATGGACAAGATCGTCACCGGCCCCGAGGGCATCGGCGTCATCGACCTCGACAAGCCGGTCGGCGACAACATCCGCGCCCTCGCCGACGCCAAGGGCCTCGCCGTCGAGGACATCCAGGTGGCGGTCCTCGACCGTCCCCGTCACGCCGACCTGATCCAGCAGATCCACGCCGCCGGCGCCGGCACCCGCCTGCTGCTCGACGGCGACGTCGCCGGCGGCATCAACGCCGCCCGCCCCGACTCGCGCATCGACATGTGCGTCGGCGTCGGCGGCACCCCCGAGGGCATCATCACGGCCTGCGCCGTCAAGGCGCTCGGCGGACTCATCCTCACGCGCCTCGCCCCGAAGGACGACGCGGAGCGCCAGAAGGCGATCGACGCCGGCCACGACCTCGACCGCGTGCTCGACCAGGACGACCTCGTCAAGGGCGACAACGCCTACTTCGTCGCCACCGGCGTCACCGACGGCGCGCTCGTCGCCGGTGTCAAGCGCAAGCAGGGCATGATCCGCACGTCGTCCATCGTGCTGCGCTCGCACTCGGGCACCATCCGCCGGGTCGAGGCCGACCACCTCGTCTCGAAGTGGTACAGCGACACGGAATAAGCAACAGCAACGAGAGACAAACGCGGCAGGGACTGCGTCCCCGCTGCTGCACGACGATCAGAAAGAAGAACGCATGCCCGTCGCAACCCCCGAGCAGTACGCCGAGATGCTGGACAAGGCGAAGAACAAGGGGTTCGCCTACCCCTCGGTCAACGTGTCGTCGTCCCAGACGATCAACGCCGTGCTGCAGGGCCTGACGGAGGCCGGTAGCGACGGCATCATCCAGGTCACCACGGGCGGCGCCGACTACTTCGCCGGCCACACGGTCAAGAACCGGGCCGCGGGTGCGATCGCCTTCGCGAAGTTCGCGACCGAGGTCGCCAAGAACTACCCCGTCACCGTCGCGCTGCACACCGACCACTGCCCCAAGGACGCCCTCGACGGCTTCGTGCTGCCCCTCATCGCCGCCAGCGAGGAGGAGGTCAAGGCCGGTCGCAACCCGCTGTTCCAGTCGCACATGTGGGACGGCTCGGCCATCCCCCTAGACGAGAACCTCGAGATCGCCCAGCAGATGCTCAAGCGCACCGCCGCGATCAACGCGATCCTCGAGGTCGAGATCGGCGTCGTCGGCGGCGAGGAGGACGGCGTCCAGCACGAGGGCTCGAACGAGGCCCTCTACACGACGGTCGGCGACGTGACCCGCGCCGTCGAGACCCTCGGCCTCGGCGAGAACGGCCGCTACATCGCCGCCCTCACCTTCGGCAACGTCCACGGCGTCTACAAGCCCGGCAACGTCAAGCTCCGTCCCGAGCTGCTCGGCGAGATCCAGCAGGGCATCCAGGAGCGCTTCGGCACGGCCGAGAAGCCCCTCGAGCTCGTGTTCCACGGCGGGTCCGGCTCGTCCGACGCCGAGATCCGCGAGGCCGTCTCGAACGGCGTCGTCAAGATGAACCTCGACACCGACACCCAGTACGCCTTCAGCCGGTCCATCGCCGACACCGTGCTCAAGAACTACGACGGGTTCCTCAAGGTCGACGGCGAGGTCGGCAACAAGAAGCAGTACGACCCCCGCGCCTGGGGCAAGGTCGCCGAGTCCGCCATGGCCGCCCGCGTCGTCGAGGCGACCAGGCAGCTCGGCTCCTTCGGCCAGTCGGGGAGCTGACCCGCACCTCCTGGTCCACGAGAGAGGCCCCGCAGCGACCAGCTGCGGGGCCTTCTCTTTGCAGTGAAACGTCCGCCCGTGTTGTTCGTATTGTCTGTACAGTCCGTACTTTTTGGCTTAGCGTGGTCCCGTCGCTGTTGACGAAAGGGAACATCACGTGACCACAACCCTGTCTGCCCCTGCGCGCCTCGTTGATCGAGCCGGCATCCCCGCGCCCCTCTTCTGGGGATTCGTCGGAGTCTTGCTCTTCATGGTGGGTGACGGCGTCGAATCGAACTACCTGTCGCCGTTCCTGGTCGATTCGGAGGGCTTCTCCGAGTCTGCCGCCGCCATCACGATCAGCCTCTACGGCATCTTCGTCACGATCGGCTCGTGGCTCGCCGGCACGCTCTCGAGCATTCTCGGACCGCGCCGGGTCATGTTCATCGGAGCCCTGAACTGGGTCGTCTTCGAGGCGTTGTTCCTCGGGGTCGGGGTGGGGATGGACGTCCACTGGGTGGCCGTCGTTGCTTACTCGATCCGGGGAATCGGGTATCCCTTCTTCGCCTACGCGTTCTTGGTCTGGATCAACGCCGCGACGCCGGCGCATCAGCGTGGAAGCTCCGTCGGGTGGTTCTGGTTCGTCTTCGGAGCAGGCCTCCCCACGCTGGGCTCGCTCGTCGCCTCGGCGTCGATTCCTGTCTTCGGTGAGTTCGGAACCCTGTGGCTGTCTGCCGGACTGGTTGCCACAGGCGCCGTCGTGGCCCTGCTCGGCGTCCGGGAACGCACATTCGCAGGCCCACTCGGGGCGCCCGGCACCAGCCCCCTCCACGAGATGGGCAAGGGCCTCTCGATCCTGTGGCGCGAACCACGAGTGAGCGCCGGCGCCTTCGCCCGTCTCGTGAACACGGCACCCAACTTCGCCCTGTTCATCGTCGCTCCGTTCTTCTTCACGAACGAAGTGGGCTTCTCACAGGGCGAGTACCTGCAGATCGTGACCATCGTCTACACGGCCAACATCTTCGCGAATCTCGCATTCGGCCTCATCGGAGACCGATTCGGCTGGAAGCGGACCGTGACCTGGTTCGGCTGCGTCACCTGCGCCGTAGGGGCACTGCTGCTCTACTACGTGCCCCTTGCCGTCGGCCCGAACTTCGCGGTCGCCGTGCTCTGCTGGGCCGTCTTCGGCATCGGCTTGGCGGGCTTCGTTCCGCTCACGGCCCTCGTTCCCTCCATGGTGAAGACCGAAGACAAGGGCAGCGCTCTCGCCGTCTACACCCTCGCTGCGGGCCTGTCGGCCTTCGTGGGCCCTGTCCTCGTCGGACTCCTCGGCGGTGTGAGCAACATGGCCGTGATCATCTGGGTCTTCGTGGCTCTCTACCTCCTCGCTGCCGTGGCTACGCTCGTGTTGAAGACACCGCAGGACCCGGGACAGGAACCAGCACGCGAGTCCGTCCCAGCGGGCACTCCGGGCTGAGTGTCATCAAGCACCCGCGACGGCAGTGAGGGAATTGGCTTGGGCAACGCGCCCCAGCCACCGGGCACTGGGCTTCGGGGTCCTGTCGAAGGTCACGAGGTCCACGGCGACGAGACCGAAGGTGACGTCGTACCCATGCACCCATTCGAAGTTGTCGACGAAGGTCCAGTGCAGGTAGCCCCTCACGTCCAGCCCGTCCGCGATGGCGCTGGCGACTCCCTCGAGGGCGCCCGCCGTGTAGTCGATCCGGCGGGCGTCGTCGGTCGTGGCGATGCCATTCTCCGTGATGAGCATGGGGGTGCCGCCGGTGGCCTGCCACGTCTGCCGGAGGGCCATCTCCAGGGCGTCAGGGCGGTACGCCCAGCCGACCTGCGTCAGCTCCGCCCCGTCGGGAGCCCCTTCGAGTCCGTCCGGGCCGACGAGTTGACTCGTGTACGACTGGACACCCACCCAGTCGTCCTCTCGGCTGACCTCGAGATAGGCGCCCTCCCACGTTTGTCGGTACCGGGCGAGATCCTCCTCATGGCCAGATCGAGCCACGAGGCCCTGCACGGCGATGGTCCAACCCACCTCGACCGACGTGAGGTCGTGCAGGATCTCCCGGGCTCGCTCATGGGCTCGGATCATGACTGCCGTCGCTGCCGGCTTCGGCTCTGGCATGGTGAAGGCGTTGATGCCGGCTTCCCCGCTCACGGGTGACGCCGCTTCGCGCATGCGGGCCAGCACCGCCTGAGGATCGTCGTACTGCAGCGGCGTGCTCATCTGGTGCATGACGGCGAACATGTTCGGCTCGTTGATCGTCGCGACCCAGGTGACCCCGTCGAGGATGGGCGCGACCGCCGTGACGTAGTCCCCGAACCGGTCGACGGCCTCGTCTGATGCCCACCCGCCCGCCTGTACGAACCAGAGTGGGCTCGAGAAGTGGTGCAACGTCACGACCGGCTCGACACCGACCTCGAGGCAGTACTCGATGATGCGCCGGTAGTGCCCGAGCTCAGCTCTCGCGACATGGCCCCTGACGGGTTCGACCCGGGCCCATTCGATCCCGAAGCGGAACGCGGACAAGCCCAAGGACTTCAGCAGGTCGATGTCCTCTCTCCACCGATGGTAGAAATCGAGCCCGTCGCCGCTGCGCTCGGCGAACGATGATCCGGGCAGCTGCTCGAGGGCCCACATGTCGCTGTTCGTGTTGTTTCCCTCGTTCTGGTGCGGAGCCGAGGAGGCGCCCCAGAGGAAGTCGTCGGGGAATGCGGTCATCGAACGGTCACCCTCACTCGAGCGAGGTTCTGCAACCTCGCGAAACGGTCGTCCCGGTTGCCGTCACGATGTGCCGTGACGCGCACGGTCGGGAAGTACGTCCCGGCAGAGGCGAATGAGACACGGCGCTCAACCTCGACGGCGGGGCCCGAGGCGATGTCCGGCTGCGCTGTGACGATGCCCCGCGCCTCCTCGCCCCACTCGATAGCGACGATCGTGCCCGTGCCGGGGGTCGTGGCCTCGGCTCGCAGCACGATCTCCTGCCCAACGCTCACCTCGGCGTGCTCCGACCCGTCAGCGGTGAGGTGGACGAGGGGCTGGACACCCCGCCGCTGTTCGGCCGTGTCGGGTACTACGACCTGGCCGTCGACGATCTCGTAGCGTGTCGTCGCCGGGGGTTCGATCCCCCGCTCGACCCACGCGCTCAGGTCGCGAAGTGCCTGGTGCACGACGCCGAGGTAGCTGACCGTTCGACTGGGGTGCTCCTGGTCAGTGAAGTCGCCGTGCAGCGCATGGTCGATCATCCACAACCGGAAGCGGTCGTCGACGGAGTGTCCGAGGTGTGCCTCGACCTGAGATCGGTACCAGTCCGCCTGCCACGGGTACGCCTCCCGGTCGAGCAACGACTCGACCACAATCATGCGACCGCCGAATCGTCCTGTCTGCACCGTGCCCGCGGCTCCGGCGGCGAACATCGGACCCACGAGCATCGGGCGCTGAGGGTACCGCGGTCGACCCTTCTCGTCACGGAACTGGTCCCACACGGTGAACTCAGGGCCGGGCACCTGATGGCGGTGGTAGGTCTGGACCGCGAGGAACCCGCTGTTGTCGAGTAGGACCTCGTCGCCCTCCCCGAGTGCGGCAGCCTCTCGAGGGTCCAGCGGCCCGAAGACGGCCACGTCGCCGACGAGCTGGAGCACGACGAGGCGGGACCCCGCCGATGCACCGGTGGTGACGATGAGCTCGGCGGCCTGCGGGTCGACCTCGGGGACGTCGGCGAGACGGACGGCCACGGTGGCCCCTCCAGCACCGAGACCCAACCAGGCGTCGTCGGCGGCACCCGTCGACTCGCCCGGGTGCGGGACATCGCCGACTCCGGCACCAGCGAGGTCCCCTGCGGTGAGCAGACCGGTGATCCGCGTCGGGAGCTGAACGCGATCGCGGTGCACGGAGCTGCCGGAGTCGGCGCCCAGGTAGCCGGGGACGGTCCAGAAGTCGTCGAAGTACCGGGGGTCGACCGCGCGGAGCCCGGGATACAGGACGGCCAGGGCGTGCATGCCCATCGTCGCGTGGCCGAACCAGGAACGCGGCGGGAAGCCCATGCTGGTGACCTCCCGGAGGGCGTCGGCCTGCTCGGCGTCGAGATCGACGTACGGGTCGCCGCTGCCTCCGGCGTCCAGGGCGTCGACGATGCCTCCCCATCGACCCCGGAGCACGCGCAGCGCGTGCATGCGCGCCGTGAAGCAGTTGGGGATCGACAACGGCGAGCCGATCACGAACGGCACGACACCGTCCCAGACACCCGTCGTGTTCTCAGCTCCGCCGATCGTGCGGAACGCGCCGCCGCTGCCTCCGAACGCATAGCCCCAGGCGCGATGTTCGCCGTACATCTCCGACGCGACGACGCGCGCTTGCTTCGCCGCTGCCGCGTTCGCGCGATAGGCGGCGATGGTGGGGTCGGCGCCGGAGAACGGGTCGCCCGACGCTTGTCCGCCGCCGTTCGTCTCGACGAAGCAACCACCGCTCTCGAGGGCGAACGAGATCTTGTCCTCCTCCCCCGTCAGACCCTCGGAGAAGTGCTCGCTGTCGGGGACCGGGGTGATGTACTGGAAGAAACGACCCTCGTACTGCTCGGCCGGAGGCAGGTGGAACGAGAACCGGGTGTCGGTGCCCGCGAATCCCCCGTGGACGTAACGATGAGGCGCAGGGCGTTCACGCCACTCATCGACGTCGACGAAGGGCTCGGCGAATTCGTCGGCCTGCTCAGTCACGTCACTCATCCGATCGTCTGCCACGTCTGCCACGTCTGCCACGTTTCAGCGAGGAACGGTGACGCTCGTGGTCGAGAGCTCGGCCCGCCGCCCCACGCTGATGGGCAAGATGGCCAGGGCGCCGAGGACGGCACAGATCGCTCCTGCGATGAACACTGCGGTGTACTCGCCGCTGAAGAGCGCCAGGATGCCACCCGCCAGGAACGCTCCAGCGGCCTGAGGGATCGAGCTCGCCAACTGCAGGAGCGAGAGGTAGCGCCCGTTCTCGTCCTCGTCCTTGGGCAGCACGTCGAGAGCCAGGGCCTGATCGACGGCACCGTAGACACCGATGCCGAACGCGGTGAGGAGGCTCGCGACGACGTACTGCGGGATGCTGGCTGTCGTACCTGTCCCGACGAGACCGATCCCGATGACGATGCCGCTGACGAGGAGGAAGGGCTTCCGCGTCTTGAGCTTGTCCGAGAGCCACCCGGACCCCATGGCGCCGCCGATGCCGCCGACGATGCTCAGGATGCCGGAGAGCGAGACGAGCTGCGCCACCTCGGCGGGGCTCAGACCGAGCCGATCTTGGAGGAGGTAGACGTTGTAGAGCGAGAAGGACAGCGCGAGGAAGACGAAGGCCCGGCTGAGGAACACCCACGCCAAGTTGGGGTAGCGCTTCGGGTTGAAGTAAAACCCCCGGAGGATCTGCTTCGGGCTCGAGGTCACACGAGGCGCAGTCACGCGGGGGTCCCGCATCGCGATGGCGAAGATCGTCATGCCGACGAACGCGATGATTCCGGGATACAGGAAGAGGCCGGCTCCGGTGCTGGCGAGGACTCCGCCGAGGACGACGCCGAACAACGGCGCGATCTGGTTGATGGCCCCGATGATGCCCGTGACGCGTCCACGCTGCTGCTCGGGCAGCTTGTCTGCGAGGTGGTTGACGATCATGGCTGCCGAGGTGGAGTAGCCGACGTAGGCGATCGACCAGCCGGCGATGAGCGCGAAGGGAGTGTCGGTGAATCCGATCGCGATCGACCCGATGAGTCCGAGGAGCACACCTCCCACCAGCCAGGGGCGTCGCCGGCCGAAGCGGGACCGCGTCCGGTCGCTGAGCATGCCGACGAGCGGCATCAGGACGACCACCAGGATGCCGGGAATGCCCGCGGCGAGCGCGAGGAGCGAGTTGCGGGAGTCCGGCGCGATCTGGTCGATGCGAACGGCCAGCGAGTAAGCGATCGGGGCGACGAATGCCAGGTAGAGGGTGAACTGCGCCAAGAAGAGGAGAGCGAGATAGCCCTTCCGGAACTTCGGCCGTTCGCTCTCACCGGACTCGCGGAGGCCCTCACTGATCTGCTCGGCGCCGATCTCGAGGTTCCCTGCTGCCGAGAGCGGCAACTCGGGAACGGGATGGTCCGTCGCCGGACGAGGGGCGGGGTGCTTGCCGGGTGCGTCGGTCATGACGGAACTCCATTGTTCGAGTGCGGGTGGGTAACGCGCGTAACCAAGAGGAAATCACACCGCGAGGCGTGCGTCAATGGTAAGAATGAATCGTTTCAGCGGAGATCTGGTCGAGGGCCCTAGACATGGGGCCGTCGTCCATTCGATCCCCTCGCTCGACAGATCAGCTGGTCATGAGGTGCCGGTCGCGAGGGCGGCGAGCAGGTCGCGTGCCATGTCCTCGGAGGCCGAGGGATGGCGCTGTGCGAGCATCCCGAGAGGGGCGTCGCCGAGCTGGCTCCCCGCCGCCTCCACAGGAACCCCCGGGAAGTAGGTGCGGAGCACGTCCAAGACGGCCGCCCACGCCGTGTCGTCCTTCATGACGTCCTTGACGGGTGACTCGAGCGTCAGCACGACGTCCTCGCCGAACCCGGCCGGCCGGGGCCAGCGCCACGAGTGACGGCCCGCGCCCACCTCCACCACGAGCGCCTCCGGGTGGAGCGGCGGCACGACCGTCGCGGTCGCGCCTTCGGGCACGACCACGTCGAGCACGAGCTCCTCGCCGTCGACGTACCAGTTGCTCTCCGCGCGACCGCGTACCGTCTCGTGCGCCGTCCTGGCCGAGGTGAGCCCACCTCCGGGCAGAGGGGCGACCGTGAAGGTCTCCCAGCCGGGCGAGGTCCTGGTGAGCCCGCCCACGACGCGGTGCAGCCAGTCGGCGACGGCCCCGAGAGCGTAGTGGTTCAGCGACGTCATGCCCGTGGCGTTGATCGTGCCGTCCGGCAGTACGGAGTCCCAGCGCTCCCAGATGGTCGTCGCTCCCATGGTGACCGGATAGAGGAAGGACGGGCTCTTCTTCTGCAGGAGCATGTCGTAGGCGACGTCGACGTGCCCCGTGCTGCTCAGCGCGTCCGTGATGAGGGGCGTGCCCGCGAAGCCCGTCGAGATGGTGCCGCCGACGGCGGTGACGATCTCGCGCAGCCGGTCTCCGGCCACCTGCCGCTGGTCGTCGTCGAGCAGGCCGAACATGATGGGGAGCGCGTAGCCCGTCGCGGACTCGCTCACGACACGGCCGACCTCGGTCACGAAGTGCCGCCGGAAGGCTGTACGCACGCGATCGGCGAGCGCGCCGTAGTGCCGGGCGTCGTCGCGCTTGCCGAGGACCTCGGCCGCCGATGCGAGCTCGCGCGTGGTCCTGCAGAGGTAGGCCTGCGCGACGAGGTATCGGTCCGTCTTGCCGCCGGCAGGGTTGTCGGAGGGGGCATCGGGGTCGAGCCAGTCGCCGAACTGGAAGCCGTGGCCCCAGAGCCCGTCGTCGTCGAATGCGGCCTCGACCTCGCCCATGAACGAGGTCATGGACGTCCAACTGGAACGGAGGATCTCAGGGTCCCCGTACTCCTGGTAGAGCTGCCACGGCAAGCTCACCGCGACGTCGCTCCAGAGCGCGGTCGCGGTGGAGGGGGTGGGCAGCACGTCCGGAACGCTCCACGGCACGGTGCCCGCCGCCTCCTGCTCGGCTGCGAGGTCCTGGAGCCACGACCCGAGCACGCCCCGCACGTCGTAGAGATAGGTGGCCGTCGGCGAGAAGGCGTTGAGGTCGCCGGTCCAGCCGAGGCGCTCGTCGCGCTGCGGGCAGTCCGTCGGGACGCCCACGAAGTTGTCGCGCATCGACCACACCGTGTTCTCGTGCAGCTTCGTCACGAGCGGGTCGGACGTCTCGAACCAGCCGGTGCGCTCCATGTCGCTGTGCACGACGACGGCGCGGAGGTCGTCGGCGCCGAGCGTCCCGGGCCATCCCGCGACCTCGGCGTACCGGAATCCATGGAAGGTGAATGCGGGCTCCCAGGTCTCTTCGCCCCCGCCGCGCAGCGTGTAGCGGTCGGTCGCCGCGGCACTGCGGAGCGTCTCGAGCTCGAGGCCGCCCTCCGGGGTGAGCAGCTCGGCATGCCGCAGCACGATCGTGTCCCCTGCGTCGCCGGAGACGGTGAGGCGCACCCAGCCCGAGATGTTCTGGCCGAAGTCGACGATGAAACGTCCGGAGGCGCGCTCCGTGATCGAGGTGGGCGTCAGCTCCTCGATGCGACGGATGGGCGGGGCCCCGTCGACCTCGACGCGTCCGACCTCGGCGTCGTAGGCCGCTGCCGGGACCCAGGAGGAGTCGTCGAAGTCGGCTGAGGCCCACCCGACCGGCTCGGCCCGGGCGTCGTGCACCTCGCCCGCGTAGATGCCGCTCGACCGGACGGCGCCCGTGCCGACGCGGAAGGACGCATCGGTCGTGACGACGTCGGTCCGGTCGGCGTATTCGAGCTCCAGTCGCGCGTGCAGGGCTGGGCGGTCGGCGTAGTTGTGGCGGTTGTTCTCCCATGTCAGGGGGCCGACGGCCCAGCCCTCACCGACGATGGCGCCGACCGCGTTGTCACCCACGGCCACCAGGTCCGTGACGTCGTGGGTGCGCGCGACGATGCGGTGCGAGTAGGAGGTCCAGCCGGGGAAGAGGACCTCATCCCCGACTCGGCGACCGTTGACCCAGATCTCTGCGATGCCCAGGGCGGTCGCGGTGAGCGTGGCCCGGACGAGGCCGTCGCCCACCTCGAAGCCACGACGGAAATATGGCGCGGGGCTTCCCTCCTCGCTCGGCTCGGCGGCGCTGATGAATGCGGGGCGTCCGGTGTCGGTCATGGTGGTCCCTTCGGCGGTGACGGGGATGTCGGTCAAGCGACGGTGAGCGTGAGGCCGACGGGCTCGCACCCGTCTGCGGACACGGCGACGGAGACGGGGCCGACGCCGGTCGGGCGGACGATCGCGAGAGCGCGGCCGTCGTAGGTGCTGCGGGTCGAGCCCGAGAACAGCTCATGGGGTGCGGGGTCGCCACTGCCGAGCGCCTGGAGCACAGCCGCTCCCTCCACGACGACGGAGATCTCACGGTCGGCCAGCGGGCGGAGCACTCCGCTCTCGTCGGTGAGGGACACGTCGATGAACGCGAGGTCGGTCGTGCCCTGCTCCAGCTGGCTCCGGTCTGCTGTCACCTGGAGGCGGAGCTCGTGCGCGGCCGACCTCAGGGTCGTCCTCCCGGTCTCGACGCCGCCACGCCGGGCGACGGCGACCAGCTGTCCCGGGCTGTACGTGGTCTCGAACGTCGCCCGGAAAGCCAGCTCGTCACCGACCGACGACCTGCCGAGCGACGTGCCGTCCAGCACGAGCTCGACCTCGTCGGCGTCGCTGTAGACCTCGATGGTGACGGGTGCCCCCTCGTGCCCCTCCCAGCTCCAGCTGGGCAGGGCGTCGCTCCACGACCACGGGGTCCCCTGGACCGGCTGCCCGTGCCGCTCCGGCCGCTGCACGGCGACGTACGGCTCGGCCCGGAGACCGAACACGGTCTCGCGGTAGTACGAGACGGGGCGCCGGTGGCCGGTGATGTCGAGATCGCCACTGGACGCCGCGAGCCAGGGGTACGCCTTGGCCGCGGCGTGCGCCGTGGCACCGTCGGGGTAGCTGACCCCGCCGAGGCCGGCCTCGCCCAGGTAGTCCCAGCCCACCCAGGTGAAGTCACCGATGACGTGCTCATGCTGCTCGACGAGCTCCCAGTTGCGGGCGATGCGGGAGGGGAACGTCTCGCTGCCGACGATGACGCGGTTCGGGAACCGCTGTGCATCGAGCTCGTAGCGACCGTCGCCGTAGTTCATCCCTGCGATGTCGAGGACCGAGAACGACTCCTCGGTCCGCTCGCTGACCTGTGGTGACGCCGAGATCTGGTTCATCATGTCGCCGACCTGGGTCATCATGGCGTTCACCCCGCCTCCGGCCTGGGGTTCGGCCGAGGCCATCGCCTCGCGCTGCTGTGCCATGCCTGCCGTCACCATGTCGAGCACCGAGACGAAGCCGTTGATCCCGTTGGTGACGAAGCGGGTGGGGTCGAGCGACCGGACCTTCTCGGCGAGCCGCCTGCTCCAGACGCCTCCGCTGATCGCCCCGGTCTCGGGGATCTCGTTCCCGATCGAGTACATCACGACGCTCGGGTGGTTGCGGTCCTTGGCCACGAGTGCCTCCACGTCTCGCTCCCACCACTGCGTGAAGTCGGAGGCGTAGTCGAAGTCGCTCTTGCTCGAGGTCCACATGTCGAAGGTCTCGTCCATGACGAGCATGCCGAGCCGGTCGCAGGCCTCGAGGAGGGCGGTGCTGATCGGGTTGTGTGCGCTGCGGACGGCGTTGAAGCCGGCTGCCTTGAGGAGCTCGATCCGGCGCTCCTCAGCGCGTGCGATGGACGCCGCACCGAGAGGCCCGTTGTCGTGGTGGATGCACGCGCCTCGGAGCACGAGAGGCTCGCCGTTGATCCGGAGGCCGCGGCGGGCGTCGACCTGCAGCGTGCGGATGCCGACAGGGACGACCTCGTCGTCGAGGCGACGATCGCCGTCGGTCAGAGCCAGGCGCGCGGTGTACAGGGAGGGCTGCTCGACGTTCCACAGGGCGGGGTCGGACACGAGAAGCCGGTGACGGACCGTGGCGCGCTCTCCCGGCAGGAGGGTCACCGGAGAGCTGTCAGAGGCGACCTCGGCCAGACCCGCCTCATCGAGGGAGGACGACAGCCGTACCGTGCGTGTGGTCGTGCTGGAGTTCTCGACGACAGCGGCGATCTCGACCAGGGCGCGATCAGCATCGACGTCGGGCGTCGTGACCGTGACACCGTCGACGGCCAGGTGAACGGCGTCCTTGACGATGAGGCGCACGTCGCGGTAGATGCCGGCCCCTGTGTACCAACGACTGTCCTGGTGGGTGCGGCAGTGCACCGCGATCGTGTTGACCTCACCGTGTCGGAGCCAGGGGTCGATCCGGACCACGAACCGCGAATAGCCGAACGCGTGTTGTCCGGCCAGGGCACCGTTCACGTAGACCATGGCATCGCGGTGGACGCCGTCGAACTCGAGAGCCCACAGCTGGCCCGCCGCCTCTTCCGGCACCTCGAGCTGCCTGCGGTACTCCCATGCGCCTCCGGCGAAGTAGCCGGGCGCGGCCCCGTTCGCCAGATCGGGTTCGCGGGTGGTGGCGATCTGCGCGTCGTGCGGCAGCGTCACGTCCGTCCACGCGCCTCCCGCCCCGCCCAGTTCGGCGAACGCACTGACCTTGCGCCGGAACGACCAGCCGTCGTTGAGAACCATGACAGCCACGGGGAGCCTCCAAGAACATCGTCGTCATCGCGAGGTATCGCGCGTTACCGACTCAACCACGGCTCTCCGGGCCTGTCAACTCTCGGTAACATCGTCACAGCCGAGACGGAGGAGCAGGCGTGCCGGTCACCAGTGAAGACGTCGCCAGAGACGCGGGCGTCTCGCGAGCGGTGGTCAGCCAGATCCTCAACGGGCGAGGCGCTCGCTTCACCGCAGAGACGCGCGACCGCGTTCTCCGAGCCGTCACCGACCTCGGGTACCGCCCTTCGGCTGCCGGCCGAGCCCTGGCTCGGGGCTCGAGCGACGTGGTGGTCGCGCTCATCCCCGACACCACGTTCGGCGGCAACCTGCAGACGGTCTTCGAGTCGCTGACCGATGAGCTGGCCCGTCGCGGCCTCACCTTGGTCCTGCGTCTCTCGACGCCCTCGACCGAGGTGCTCGACAGCCTCGTCTCGAGCCTGCAGCCACGTGCCGTGCTGTCGCTGACCTCCTTCTCCGAGGCCGAACGCGCGTTGCTGGCCGCACGGGGCGTCGACGCCATCGATCCCGGCACGACGAGTCGCAGCCCGCTGAACCGGGAGATCGGGACGCTGCAGGCCGAACATCTCGTCTCTCGCGGTCACCGACGCCTCGCCTACGCCCACCTCGAGGACGCCCGCCGCGACCCGTTCGGTGCCGATCGTGAAGCGGCGTTCGCCGAGGTCGCAGTGTCTCGGGGACTGCCCCAGCCGATCATCGTCCATCTCGACATCGACCCTGGGTCGGCGGCTCGAGCCCTCGACGACCTCGGTGACCGAGGCGTCGCCGTGGGGTGCTACAACGACGACGTCGCGACCGCGCTCCTCTCGGTCGCGACGTCCCAGGGCTGGTCCGTCCCCGGCGACCTCGCCGTCATCGGCATGGACGCCACGCCCCTGTCGCGTCTGACGCAGCCAGCGCTCGCGACGGTCCAGTACGACATGGCAGCAGCCGCTCGGGGAGCTGTGGCGTCGATCCTGGCGACGATCGACCGGGCCGAGCACGGCTCTCCGGGCAGCTCGGTCGAACTCTCGCTCGAGCTCATCGCTGGCGGGACGACGTGACGTCTCCGGACCCCAGGCCAGCACCAGAGACGCAGCCCTCGGCGAAGAGCTGGCATCCTCGGACACAGACTCGTCGTACCACGACTCAGCGGATCAACCCGGCTTGGTAGGTGAGAGCGACGAGTTGGGCCCGGTCTCGTGCGCCTACCTTCATCATGGCTCGCGAGACGTGGGTCTTGACGGTGAAGGGCGAGACGAACAGCTGCTGGGCGATCTGTTGGTTGTCTCGGCCTGAGGCCGCCGCGATCACGACGTCGCGCTCGCGGGGCGTCAACTGGGCGAAGGTCGCTGCAAGAGCCTCGTCGACGGGAGCCGATGCCGTCTGTGCGACCTGCTCGATCAGGGCCGCGGATGCCCTGGCCGACAGCACGCCGCCGCCCTGGGCGACGTCGACGATCCCGGCGATCAGCTCCGTCGGACCGACGCCCTTGCTGAGGAAGCCGTTCGCTCCGGCGCGCAGGGCCGCTATGACGACGGAGTCGTTGTCGAACGTGGTCAAGACGAGGATCTTGACATCGGCGGTCGTCTCGTCGGCACGGATGCGTCGGGTCGCCTCCACGCCGTCGATGCCCGGCATGCGGATGTCCATCAGCACGAGGTCGACAGGATGCTCCTTGACGTAGTCGACTGCCTGCAGGCCGTCCTCCAGGTCGGCCACGACCTCCGTGCCGTCGCTCGCCTCGAGCATCCCCCGCAGCCCGAGTCGGATCATCAGCTGGTCGTCGACGATGAGCACGCGCACGGGAGCCTTGCTGCCGCCCGGCATGGGGTGGTCGATCATGAGTCGTGCCTTCCGTCGATGTCCAGGGTCACGGTCACCGTGAAGGTCGCCTCGTCGGCGGCGACGTCCACGTCTCCGCCCGCACTGCGAGCCCGCTCGGTCATGCCCACCAGGCCCAGCCCGGCACGCCTCCCGGCGACGACGACGTCGGTCCGCCGGTCGTTCCGCGCACGGATGGTGATGGTCGCGTTCACCAGGAGGACGTCTAGGTCGACCGTGCCCCTGCCGTACTTGAGCGCGTTCGTCAGTGCTTCTTGCACGATCCGGTACACGGCGGTGTCGATGGTCGCGTCGAGACCAGGAGGCAGGCATGCCAGTCGTGCCCGGACGTCGAGGCCCGTGCCCTCGAACGACGCGACGAGCGCCTCCAGTCCCGCGGTGCCGGGAGCCGGTCGGGTGTCGTCGTCCGACGACGGGCCGGAGGCGCGGAGCAGCGACAGGATCTCCTGCGTCTCGTGGAGAACGGCTTGCACCCCGATGCGTGCGTCTGCGAGAGCTCGTCGGGCGGCGTCCGCCCCCGAGGGCAGGCTGACCTCGGCGACGCCGAGGTGCATGCTCACGATGGCGACCTCGTGGCCGACGACGTCGTGCAGGTCCCGCGCGATCCGGAGCCTCTCCTCCGCGACCCGGCGGTCGGCCTCGGCCTCACGCGTGAGCAGGGCGTCCCTGGTGCGTTCTTCGAGCGAGCGCCAGTAGCGGTGTTGGCTGAGCAGGGCGCTGCCCGCGGCCGCGCCGGCGATCGACGTCGCGGCCGCCAGCGTGACCTCGGGCTGGGCGATCTGGAACGAGAGCGCGAGAGCCTCGGACAGTGCGGTCACCAGCGCGGTCACGAGACCACTCCTGACGGCCGAGACACCGCGGACGGTGGCGGAGAACACGGTGAAGACCGCGATGGTCCACAAGGTGATCGGGTCCCACCCGGCGAGACCGCTGGTCAACGCCCCGCCGAGGACGAAGACGAGCCCTGCCCAGGCGGATCGGCGCGCGACGATGACCCCGACCCCCGCGAGCGCGAACGCGAACCAGGCGCCCACGGGAGCCGCTGAGGACGTGCCCAGCAAGTGCACGGTCTCTCCCGCCAGGGCGGCCAGCGACACGACGAACGCGGTCCTGTCCAGGGTCGCAGGTCGGCGGTACCAGGGCTCGGGCCGGAGGTACTGCTCAGCACTGTCCATCGTCACGGTGTCATCCTGTCCTGTCTCGGTCGGATCTGTCGTCATGCGCGAGGCACGCCGGGCCTCGGTGGAGAGGTCCGGCGTGCCCTGGGCCAGCGGGGTCAGGCGTCCACGAGCTCGCGATCCGGCGTGCGGGCCGGGCTCTCCGCGTCGTGAGCGTCGAGGGCGTGGCCCTCGATGTCGAGACGCGGGATGATGCGGTCCAACCAGGCCGGGAGCCACCACGCGGCCTTTCCGAGCAGAGAGAGCACTGCCGGCATGAGCACGAGTCGGACGATGAACACGTCGGCCAGCACTCCGACGACGAGGCCGAACGCGATGGAGGCGGCGATCGCCATGGTGCTCGACGCGAACCCGGCGAAGACCACGGTCATGATCGTGCCAGCCGCCACGAGAACGGGGGCCGACTTGCTGAACCCGGCTACCACAGCCTCCTTCGGGGTCATGCCCTTCGAGTGCATCTCCTGGATACGGGACACGAGGAACACCTGATAGTCCATCGCGAGGCCGAACAGCACGCCGACCAGCAGGATGGGCAGCAGGCTGAGCATCGGGTCGCCCTGGGGGGCGGGGATGATGGCATCGAGCCAGCCCCACTGGAAGACCGCGACGCTGCCGCCGAAGGACGCCAGGAGCGACAGGAGGTAGCCCAGGGTGGCGACGATCGGGATCAGCAACGAGCGGAACATGACGGTCAGCAGGACGAGCGAGAGCACCGCGATCACGATGACGTACTTGATCAAGGCCTGGTTGAGGGCGGCCGACTCGTCGATGTAGATGGCTGCCTCACCGGTCACCTCGAGGGTGACGCCGCTCACGGAGGTGTCGTCGCGGATCGCCGAGACGAGGTCGATGGTGTCGTCGTCGATCGGGCTGCCCGTCGGGATGACCGTGTACATTACGGCGTCGCCGCTGTCGGCGATCTGACCAGGGGTGACTGACTGGACCCCGTCGAGGCTGCTCAGTTCTGCGGCCGTGGCTGCGGCGTCCTGGGCGATGTCCGTGCCCTCGGCGAGGACGATCAGGGGGCTCTGGACGCCACCGAACTCGTCGAGGACCAGGTTGTACGCGGCACGTTCGGTGGACTCTGGATCGGTGCCGCCGGGCACGTTGTACGCCGTCTTCATGCTCAGCGTGGGCAGGGCGACGACGACGAGGACGACGACGCCGGCGACCACGGCCAGGACCGGGTGCTTCACGACCGTGCGGGCCCAGCCGGCGAGGAAACCACGGCGGGCGGGCTCGTCCGCGAGTCGTGCAGTCTCACGGAGGTGGCGCTCGCGTCGAGGGAGGGCACGGCGTCCGAGGGTGCGCATGAGCACGGGCAGGAGGGTCAGGGCGATCAGGACGGAGATCGCGACGGCGACCGCTGCGGCGACTCCCATCTCGGTGATCGCCCGCATGTTCACCACGACGAGCCCAACCAGGGCGACGATCACGGTGAGCCCGGCGAAGACGACCGCGGTACCAGCCGTGCCGACGGAGCGAGCGACGGCGTCCTCGACGTTGCGTCCGTCGCGCAGTTCGGAGCGGAACCGGCTGAGGATGAACAGGCTGTAGTCGATGCCGACGGCGAGGCCGAGCATGGCAGCGAGGATGAGGGTGTTGTCGCCCATGGGGAAGAACGCGCCGTAGGTGAGGATGCCGACCGTGCCGAGACCGACACCGAAGGCCGCGACGAGCAGGTTGGCGCCGGCTGCCAAGAGCGACCCGAACGTGAGCACGAGCACGAGCAGGGCGGCGATCACGCCGACGGCCTCGCCGATGCCTGCTTCGGGAGCCTGGGTCTCGAGGAGGTTGCCGCCGAGTTCGACGCGTACGTCGCCGGTGGCCGACTCCTGCAGGTCGAGCGCGGCGGCGTAGTCGGCCTCCTTGTCGGCGGTGTCGCCGAGGCCCCCATAGGACAGGGTCGCGACGGCGACGGAACCGTCGGAGGAGATGTACGGCGCAGCGGGGTCCAGGGGGTTCGTGACCGCAGCGACACCGGGCAGCTTCGCGGCGTCGGAGAGGGTGTCGGTGACGACGGCCGAGGTGGCAGGGTCGGTGACGGAACTGCCGGCGGGTGCCTCGAACACCAGCTGCAGCGAGTCCGCCGCAGGGTCCTGCGCGCCACCCATGGAGGGGAACTCGGTCGCGAGCCGGTCGAGGGTCTCCGAGGCCGCGGTCGACGATGATGCTGTCTGTGCCGCTGCCTCCGGCTTGTCGCGAGTCGAACCGATGGCGAACGCTCCGATCAGAGCGGCGAACAAGACCAGCCAGATGCCGGTGACGATGAACCGGTGCCGGGCGCTGAAGCGCCCGATCCGGGAGAGGAACAGGGACATGCGGACTCCTTGAGAGCGAGAGAGGTGGGGGGCCAGGGTCTGCTCACCCCGGGATGACCCCATCGTTTCTCGATCCGATGACCCGGCCGTCGTCTGTCGGGATCGACCCGTGTACTCCAGATGGAGTAGGTCCTGGCGCTGGCGGATGGAGCCGTCCCGCCCCTACGAAACATCAAGAGCCCCCACCGGCGCGGTGGAGGCTCGTGGTGTCGGGCCATCGCCCGTGCTCGAAGCGGAGAGCGGCCGTCACTCGGCAAGGAGCTGGATCATGTCGATCGGCTCGGTCGGCGTTTCCCCGGTGGCGTCCACATGCGGTGCAGGCCTGCCGTCGGTACCTGGAGAATGACTGACGGGGGCCATCAGATCGCCGCGACCAGAACGAGCTCTGGTCCCTCGATGCGCACGGACCGTTGGTCTGCTCCCACCCCGTCGCGGCAGCTCGAGGCAAGCCCCCACAGCGACCTGGGCGTCACGAAGTCCCCTCCCTCTTCCGCCAGCCTGTTGACGAGTCTTTGCCGATCGTCGAGGCACCTGCCCTGCCCTGACTCCGGAACAGGCCGCGAAGCTTGTCGACGACGCCCTCGAGCGCAAATGGTTTGGTGATGTAGTCGTCAGCACCGGCCCCGAATGCATCGAGACGATCGTCGAGGTCGGACCGACCAGTGAGGAACACCACGGGGGTTTCAAGCCCCTGTCGACGCATCTCGAGGACGACCTCGACGCCACTCCCGTCCGGCAGCATCATGTCGAGCACGACAGCGTCAGGACGCTGCTCCTCGAGCATCGCGATGGCCGACTCTACGGACGCAGCCGACTCGACCGACCAGCCCTCGAGCTGCAGCGCGATCTCCAGCAAGCGCGTGATCGGTTCTTCTTCATCGACGACGAGGATGCGCAGAGCACGCGTGCCCCACCCAGACTCACGAAGTCGGTCTCCGCTGGGAACCGACACACGTGCCATCAGATCACCGTGTTCGGCGATCATCGTCAGGAAGCCGTTCGCTCGCCGGACGCAGTCGAGTGCACCTGGCTGGGCTGATTCGTCATAGCGGCAACGAGAGCGAGCACCGCCAGGCCGATCGCGTACACCACGTGACCGACGACGAGCGAGAGGACCCAGACGACGATCAGGGCCCAGCGTGCCGGGGTCAGCGCAGTCCGCATGATGCGCCAGCGGTCGCGGCGGGCTCGGCGAGGGGTGGTCGTGATCTGCTGAGCCGCGGTGCGGGCTGCGACGGGGGCGAAGTAGGCGGACGTGTGGCTGATGGTGGTCATCGATGTCTCCTCGAGTGGCTGCGGCTTCTGGTTCGTCCAAGGTTCGCGGACTTGGCTCGCCTCCGCGTCGTGCCATGAGACCAGGAACACGTACTCCGTTCGGAGTACGTCTCGAGCTCGGTGTCGGACGCCTCGGGCACGGGATACCTCGCCCTGCGGCAGCGACGACGCTCGGCCCTCGTCGAGCGTCGGCTTCTACAGCGATACGGGGGTTGTCCCTGCGGCTGGCGTGTCGTCAGCCGTGCCGGCCGTCGGGACGAGGGCGAGTGACGTTTCACCGCATGCCTCGGATAGCCACCGTCCTCGGCACTGGACCTGAGAAAGAGCGCCTCAAGTCGACCGCTGCCATTCCCTGCAGGCCCAGAAGCACAAGCGCCGGCAGTGCTTCACGAGCCTGGATTCGGCGGTCGCCGAGGGAGAACTGAGATCCGTGCAGCCCGGTGGGACGGACCCACGTCTCCGAGTTCAGGGCCCTGAAGGCCATGGGACGTTTCTAGAGTTCAGCGTCGAACGTCGATGAGCACTTGGTGTCAAGCCAATCGGGAGATGACTAGCCGCGCATGGATGGAGATGCACCTCACCCTTCAATCGAATCTCCGCGACCTCGAGCTTGTGGCTGTCGGCGAGGCGGCGGAGACTGAGGTCGAATGGCGGTTCCCGGCCTCAGACGGCGTCACGCGATGGCCAGGCGTGCGTCGACTCGTCGACCGGGTCGGTTCAGCGCGTGCCGGCTACCTCATCGTGGAACCCGCCATCAAGATGAGCTCCACGTATCGGTGGGCTCAATGCACGGGCGGCAGCCGCACTCCACTACTTGTCGAGGTGGGCTTCGACAGTGGCGTGGGGATCGTCGCCCCGGCTGGCGCACCGTGTGCCGAACCGGTTGTCGTGACGCGTGCGGGTGACGTCTGGCCGCACGCCTCGGTTGCCGACCCGAACGTGCTGTTGGACCCCGCGACGTGTGTGGATGTGTTCTTCTCGTGGCTCACGTGGGGGCGCCTACCTGCTGGCTTCGTGATGCGTCCCGTGGACGGCTACAGGTTGCCTGTGCTCTCTTGACGGAGGCGCGCGAGCTGAGGAGGGCATAAGGCAGAGTGAAGGGGCTGCCAGCGCCTCAGAGCCGGTGGGCGATTCTCGTGTCTGTCGAGCTCATCCGAAGTCACGCTGTGCCGAAAGAGTCTCTTCTGACGTTTGCGTCACCTCGGAGGCGGTGGACGGTTGGTCTCGTGCGCGATGGACGAGTGTCCGACAAAGGTGCTTCTCGGCTGTTGCGCAACCGGCTGGTACACGTCGTGATCCTGGGCAAGCACTCGAGGAGATCGTCGTCCTCGCGCTGCGAAGAAGGTGCGTAAGCCGAGTTCCCGCGGGCCGGAAGCCCGGTCCACGTGTGTGACAGCTGCTCTCTCGTCACGGCGTCGTCGGCGGGCGACTTGAGCACCAGCACAGTCGTACAACGACGCGACGACGCCGCCCATCATTTCGGCAATCGACATGGGGCGGCGTCGTTGCGAGCCGGGGTCGCAGGGTGTCCGACCAGGTGGACTCACGACAGTTGGCCGAGCGGCTACGAGGCCATCGCGGCCCGCGCTCGGGCCAGATCCCGCCGAGCCGCTCGGCGCTCAGCTCTGAAGGCGTCCTCCGCGTTCAGCTGACGGACGATGTGGGCCGCGTCCAGGAGCTCCTCGATCCGCTCGGGGGTGAGCCCGGGGTAGGTGTAGTCACCGAGCCTCCGGCGGAGGTGGATCTGTCGCTCGTACTTGAACAGTGCAGCTTCAGCCTTGATGTCGGCCTTGGTCTTTGTGGGCATGTGGTTCTCCTGTTGGTTGTGGTGTTGCGCGGTCTAGATCAGCTGGTCTGCTGCAGCGACGATGGCGTCGCATGTGCTGCACCGGCAGGCGTAGTCGCTGCTCCTGCGGTGGTCGAGGATGTCGGCGGCGGCGGCGAGGACGAGTTCCCTGTGACGCCAGGTCCCAGAGCGGGAAGCGTGACTTGGGGACTGGTTCGGTTCGGCGTGCGTCGTCATTCGCCGATGAGTTCGCGGTGGGGGCAGTCGGCGCCTTCGTGGTCCGTCGCGAGGTAGGTCCGAGCGGTTCGGATGGTGACGGCTGCTGCACGGACCTCGTCTCCTGCTGCTCCGTCGAGCTGTGGGGTGTGCCCCTCGGCCTCGAGCTCGTCGTCGGCCTTGACGGTGGCGAGCAGGATGTCGCAGTAGATGCAGGTCGCTCGAGTGATGTTCATGGTTACCTCTTTCTGGCGTTTTGCCGGTGGGTGTCGAGCACCCCTCACTGGGGCGTCTGATGGGTAGATGGGGCAAGGAGGCGACAATGTTTAGGCCGCGGCTCGATATGTTGCGAGAGATTCCCGCAGGAAGTCCGCGGCGCTACTGCGGAGCTGGGAGACGCGTGCAGTACCGACGCCCAACTCCACTGCGATGTCCGTGGCGGGAGCGTCTTCCAGGATGCGGAGCATCACGTAGCGCTGCTTGTCGGGGAGCTGCCCGATGGCCCGCCGCACATCGATGCTGCTGATGACTTGAGCCTGGTCCTCAGCGGCAAGCTCCGTGGTGCTTTTGGCCCCGTCGAGCGAGATGGCACAGAGCCACGGCAGGATGACGGCCGAGGCGGCGTCGCGTCCCTTTCGGGCCTTGAAGACGTGCTCAGGGATGACGACGGGGGTCGCGTAGCGACGCACCTCGTCCATCAGCTCGGCGTGGACGTAGGGCGCGGCGAATGCAGGGAACTGGGGGTGGCGCACCTCTTCCTCGCTCGTGCCGTCCTGCTGGGGCGCGAAGTGGGCGACTGCTTTCGCCGCTCCCAGCCAGCCGCGCATGTCCAGGTCGTCGGCATCGAGTGTCGGGTGCGAAGCCGCGACTCGACGTGCCTGCGAGCGGATGAGCGGGCCGACTGAACCGGCAAGCTCAAAGGCCGCCTGCCGTGAGCCGGCGGCGATGCGCCTGGCCAAGTCCATTTCTTGCTGGCTTGTGAGGGTTCGGGCGGTGGAGAGGAAAGTGGTGGCCACGATGCGTCCTGAGGTGGGCGAGCGTTCGCTCTACCGGCCGGACGATTCGCCGGGTGGCGGTCGCTTTGTGGCCTGCGCCTGGAAGACATGCGGCGGAAAAAGTGGTTCCGGGAGGCGGCCTCGGACTGGGCTGGCCCCAGTTGAGGTGACAGGTCATGAGGTGTTCCTTTCATCGGTAGGACGCGGGTGCTCCTACCGATTGGGCATGCGGCAGGTTGGGTGTCAGAGGTCGAAGGCGGCGGCGGGCAAGACGTAGCCGCGGGGGCGGGTCTCGCCCGCGATGGACCGGGGGGCCTTGCTTCCCGGGGTCGTGCCGTCCTTGACGAGGCTGAGGAAGCCGGCGTTGAGCTGCCCCATCGGCAGGCCTTCCAGGGCGGGGTTTCGCCGCTTGAGGTCCGTGACGGCCTGGTTGCGGAGGACGACGTACTGACGGTCCTCAGAGAGCACGCCGACCTCGAAACGGGTGGGCTCGTAGACGCCAGCGGTCGCCGTACGGGCCGTCCACTGCCAGCCGAGGCGCGTCGCTTCCTCCCCGGTGGGCATGCTGCCGTCGTGCAGGGCGATGTGACCGGTCTTCGAGGCGATGGTGTCGCGGGCGGCGTTGACGATGGCCTGCGCGGGGTTCGCGTCCAGCACGAGGGCTGCGTTGGCCCCGGCGAGGTCGTCGAGCGCCTTGACGACGTCCTCCTGGATGGGAATGAGGTCAGCGAAGCCGGCGGTCTCGGCGAAGAGGCGGAGCATCGTCCAGCCGGCGCCGACGACGGAGGCGTTGCTCGCGGAGCGGCCCGCCCTGGGTGCGTTCTCAGCTCGGAGACGCTCGTTCGTGGTTCGGAACTGGCGGAGGGTGCCGGCAGTGTCGAGGCGGCTGGCGAGGAAGCGGATGTAGGCGCCGTAGAGCGCCTGTGCAGCAGTCGCATGCGCCTCGCGGAAGGCGTCGAAGGGGGACGCGTCTCGGGGCGTCATCGCGACGGCGCCCGGCGGGAGATCGATGGCCAGGATGCGGGAGAGTACACCGACTCCTCCGCCGGGCAGGGCTTCGCCGGAGATGATGGCGCACGTCTCGGCTTCGGAGGCAGTCTTGAGTCCGCCGTCGACAGTGGACTTCGCCCCGGAACCAGCACCTCCGTAGCTGGCCTGAACGACGTTCGCGACCGCGAGGTTGACGACGTCGGCCTTGCGGCGGTCCTGGGGGACCCTGAAATCGTCGTGAATGCTGACAGCGTGACGCGCCCATTTGGCGGTGATCGAGGCCCCGAGCGCAGTAGCGCTCGGCAGGGAAGAACCCGTCCACGAGGAGAGGTAGGCGTTGCCCGTAAGGAACGCCTGGAAGGCGCGCAGCAGCTGCGTCTTACCCGCGTCCGGCGGGCTGACCAGGAACACGCTGGTCCGCTCGGAGAGTGCCAGCGGGGCGGCGAGGGCGAGGCCCAGCATCGCGAACGCGGCGTGGCTCGTGGGCGTGATGGCGAGGAACGCCGGGATGGCCGACGCCGCCGTCCGGATGGCCGTGGCGTCCGAGGGGAGGTCTGTGAAGCCGTAGGCGAGCTGCGCTTCGAGGAGGGAGTCTTCTTCGCTTCGGGGTGGGCTGCCGACGGTGAAGCCCGGGACGGTTCCCTGGGCGTTGACCGATCCGGCAGGCGCGAGGTAGGTCCATCCCCCGGTGTCGGGCTTCAGCCAGCCGAGAGTGCCGTAGGCCTCGACGACGTCGGTGCCACCGTCGGTGCCGAGCTCACGCAGGGCGTTGCCGACCTGCTCGCGGGCGACGGTGCTGATCGGGAGGCTGACGCCGACGTCGAGGCGGTCGACGACGGTCTTCGCGGAGTGCGCTTCCGCAGTGGTGAAGCCGGCCTGGGTGCGCACCCGTCCGTCGGACCTCGCGAGGGTGACGCTGACCTTGGCCTCGGCGGCGATGACCTTCCGGCCCTGTGTGTCGACGGTGAGCTGCTCGGTCTTGCGGCTCTTGAACGCGACCCAGCTGCTGATCCGCTCGAGGCGTTCCCCGTGCGTCAGGTCGGGTAGCTGGAAGCGGACGGTCTTGTAGATGCCGTGCCTGGTCTCTCCTGCTGCGGTCTCGTCCCAGACGTAGGCGCGTAGTCCGTCCTCGAGTTCGAACCGGGCGGGTACACGGTCGGCCACGGCACGAGCGATGGTCAAAGGTGCTTCCGCCGCGGCCGGGGTCGACGTGGAGGTCGGGCCGAGGAGGTCCAGCAGCGCAGTCTCGTCGTTGGCTTCGGCAGCGTCGTCAGCCCACGCCCCCACGGGTGCCAGAACAACGGCCTGCGGCCCGGTGACGGCCGGGAGGGGCGTCACCGGCGGTGGCGCCATCGAGACCGTTTGCGGCGCTGGTGCGATGCCGAACGCGCGGAGGACGTCGGGGTCGAGCACGGCGGGGAGGCTGGTGAAGAACGGCAGCGGCCAGGTCCCGCCGCGTTCGCCGTCCGCGACCAGGCGCGCCGCCCTCCGGTACCCCGTGGGGCCGCCGAAGGCGTGGGCGAGGAGGTCAAAGGACGACCAGGAGTGGTTCTGCCCGTCAAGCCCGAAGATGCTCTGGATTGTGGTGTCGAAGATGGTCAGCCGCTCCGGCTCACCGTTCGTGGCCCGGTAGATGCGGGCTGAGTCCAGTGGGCCGAGGTCCCCGTCGGGGCCGGGGAATGTCAGTCCGTTCTGGGGGCGCTCCTCGGCACCGAAGACTGCTTCGGCGAAGACGCTCACCGGCACGGTCAGCGCGAAGCGGTCACCGACGCGCTCGGACGCCCCGGGAGCCGAACCGGTCACCGCGCGCAGCGGCTCAGCGCCCCGGGTCTTCTCCGGTCGGGGCTCCGGCGTTGACGCCTCGGGGTAGCGGCTCAGAAGCTCGGTTGCTGAGTAGCGGGGTCCGTCCGCGAACTCGAGCCGGGTGCGCCGGCCCTGGTTCGCGTTCCAGGTCCCGGCGGGGCGCAGGATGCGGGCGGCATCCGCCAGGACTCCGGCGTCGATGTTGAGGGCGTCCTCCGCGGCGAGCTGCATCCAGAACTTCTTGTGGGCCTCGAGCAGGGCGGCGCCATCGGGGGTGTGCGGGTCGAGGAGGTCGTCGAGGACGAAGTAAAGGTGAACACCGCCTCCGGTGAAGACCTTGACGGTCGCCGGCGGAGCAGCATCGATCCACCGCTGCGCCTGTTCCTTCGTCGGGTTGCGGTCCCCAGCCGTGTGCACGCCGCTGTTGAAGTCGACGTCGACGAACAACGCGGGCAAGGCGAGCACGTCGGCCTTCTTGCCCCGTCCCGGCCCGAAGCTGGGCCGAAGTCCCCCGACTCCCACCCAGACGTTGTCGCCCTTGCACGCTGCCGTCACCAGGACGTCCCAGGCAGCTGATGCGTCGCTGATGGGGACGGCCGCGATTCCTCGGAAGGCGCCCTTGACGCCGGTGACCTTGTCGACAGCCTGGCTGCAGATGCTCATGACCGTGCCTGCGGGCCACTCGTGACTGCCCCAGATCGCAGCGTGCTGCGCTGCCCAGTCTTGCTCGTCAAGAGCCATGCTCTCGGTGGTGGTTTCCCCCATGGTCGATCCCTTGTGATCCCGTCTCCGGGGCACCGCCACTCGGCGGCACACAAGGGAAAGGGGGCAAGAACGACGGAAAGTTAAGTGCCGGACTCATCTTTCTTTTGGGGGCCGAACCCAACACGGCAGACAAGAGGTTGGGTAGCCAGCTGTCGAGCGCCTGGGGCAGGCGCCCGGAACAACAGCGACGGGCGGGCAGGAACCTGCGAACCGTGGGGGCCGGCTCTTGCTTCTAAATCTGCCGGTCTGAAGAGAAAAGAAGAGCTAACAGGCCTGAATTTCCGGGAGTTCGACGCTGCCCCAGGTGGTGGCCAAGCCGTGCCCCAGCCCTGGACCGCTGGCCTGATCACATGCGCGCCAACAAATTTGGAGTGATGGCTTAACTTTCGTTCGATCGTGACCCATTTGATGGGTGAGGGAGAAGAAGTCCCTCGTCTCCGCAAGAGACTCATCCGTGCCCACTCGAGGGCGCAACACGTAGGAAGAGAACGTCATGTTCGAAAAGCCCATCCGTCGCCCCCGCCACGCCGGCAAGTTCCAGGAGTTCGTCAGGACCCTGGACCCGGTGTCGCGCCAGAACCTCGCCCGACTTCTCGACGACGACGACCTCACGTCCGCTGACCTGCAGCTCACCCTCCGCAGCAACGGACTCGAGCTCGGAACCACGAGCATCAACCGGATCCGGGCAGACCGACGCGAGGACCGCGAGGAGGCTGCACGAGCGGAGCGCGCGGCCCGGCGCCGCCAGGCCAGCACGCGCAGCTGACCCCGGGTGGGTGCCAGAACTCAGATCGAGATGGCGCCCACCCGGAGGTAGCCGCTACGGGCGAGACCTAACAACAGGCCAGAAGCCGTCTGATGCTCGAGAGTCATCACATTGCCCCGCGGCGGCTGCCATCCTGCGGTACCGGGGTGGACGAGAACGAGCGGGACATCGCGGCGGAGCCAGGGAGCCGAGTCCCGGTCAGTGATGGTTCGGTCTCTAGTCAGTCGATCGATTTCCGCCATCGTGCACCCGTCAAGCGAAAAGGTGCCGGCGGTCGAAGCCCTGTGCATCGACTCCGCCTGGAACTCGGTCGCAGCCACGACGGCAATCGCTCGCATCGCGGTCGGCCGGTCGACGCCTTCACCGAAGTGCAGGTCGATGAGCGCCTCGACGATCTGGTCGGACGTTCCGGTGAGGACCTCGCCACGAGAGCCAGGACCACTGGCATGGAGGAATGACTTCTGCATGCCTGCGCCATGCGCGGCGCCGCGAATCTGCAGGAAGTCACCCCAGGAGGCTTTGCACCCGCGCTTGCACAGGACTCGGGGTTTGCCGGGCAGGGTGCCGGCGAGCCGCCAGTTGCGGGCATAACGCGGCCGGGAGCAAAGCCATGTCCGCCGCCCTCACCCCCCCCGGCCAACAACCCGCCTCAAAGAGGTGCCGGGTGACGCTGCCTACATGGGGCTGCCGGCGTGACTCTTCCCCGCCTCGTCGGCGACGGCCGCAACACCCGGCGCGCTCGACCTCACGGCGCGACGCAACGCGACGTTCAGCTGTACTGGGCGGAAAGTACACCGCGACTCTGCCTTGGCTCAGGTATGACTAAACGATCATCTCCCAAGCACGGGCCCGAATCGGTTCAGCGGCAAAGATCCGGATCCTGGTCGCGACGGGTTCGTGCGTTCTTCACAAGCGCGCGAAGCCTTGGCGCGTGAGCTCGGCCTCAAAAAGCATTAGCCCTAGTCATCGACATGTTCAGTGACTATGAACTCGAGCCCAAGAACCTCACATATGGCCCGAAGAGTCGCAGTGTTGACGTCACCACCAGCCTCCACACGGGCTATTGAGGGCCGCGAGACGCCAGCGGCGTCGGCGAGATCGACCTGCGACCACCCGCCGGACAGGCGTGCCGCACGGATCCGGCGTGCCACCCCTCCCATCGAGCCCGGGGTCTGATCAACCATGCTTTGTCTCCACGCTACGTGGCCGCGGCCCACGCATCAACCGTGCAGTAGCAGCTCGGAAAAGCACACCGGATAGCTTCTGCGGCCCAACCCACGAGGCGCTTAGCAGCCGCCATTGTCGGTGTAATTGTAACCAAGGACGCGTCCGCGACCACGACGTCGGGCAGAGCAGTGTCATACCGACTCCCCCGCCTGGTGGTACTTGGCATTCATCATCTCGGCATTGATGGCCGCGAACTGCTTGAGGATCGCCGGGTCATTGAGCGCCTTACGAATCTCGTCGTGGTCAGAGAACGCCTGGAACATGGCGTAATCGCTCGCATCAGAGAACTTTTTCGATCCCTTAAGTTGGTCGAGCGTGTTGTTTTTCGCCATCGCCGCTGCCTCTTCATCGTGTTCAAGGTAGCCCCAGTAAGCCGTAATGAAGCCAGAGATCGAACCGGGCGCTGCCTCAACGCCCTTCGCGCTGAACAATTCGTTGACCTGGGCGATAGCCACATCGAGGGGGCCCTTTGGCTTTGCCGATGAACTACCCGGTTCCGAGTCAAAGCCGGGCATCTCGATACCCAGACTCTGGACCGATGGGTCGAGCGCGAAGTTCGCGTTGATCATTTCAGGGCGCAGCTGCACACCAGCGAGATCGACATTCTCCATATACGAATCATCGTATATTTCGGGCTTCAAGTGCAGGTTGCGAGCTAGCAGCGACATAAGCACCGCGCGCAGCCGCAGATCCTCGTCGTCATAGTCGACGATCTGTGAGAGGAACTGCCAAGCGTTGCGGTAGCTGATTGCATCAGAACGGAACTGCTTGAGCTCTTCGTAGCGCTCCTTGTTGCTCGTAAGCTTGGCCTTTTGCAGCTCCGTCTTCCACAGAATGGTGATTTGTCCGAGCTGCTTACGAATCTCCTCGCCACCTTGGTTTTCGACGTAGGCCGCCGCCACGGCGCGCAGCTGGTAGTCGGTGTAGAGACCGACCGCGTCGAGGCGCTCGGCGAGTGTTTGGAGCGCGTTCGCGTCGACCTCTCCCTCGATGTTCGCCTCGGTGTAGTAGCGCGCAAAGTCATTCTGGATCTGTGCTGGGTCATTGGTGAAGTCCACGACCATCGGCGCACTCTTGCCAGGGTGGATGCGATTGAGACGCGAGAGCGTCTGCACCGTCGTGATGCCGCTAAGGACCTTGTCGACGTACATCGCCATGAGACGCGGCTCATCGAAACCAGTCTGGAACTTGTTTGCGACGATAAGGACCTTGTGATCGTCCTCCTCTCGGAACGCCTGTGCCACATCCGAGAGACCATTCAAGGAGATCTCCGTAACCTCCTGCCCAGCGTCGTCCTTGATCGTGCTTGAGAACGCAACGAGGGTGCGGAGCTCGGTGTAGCCCATGTTCCCGATGTACGCATTCATCTTCTCCGACCAACGCACGGCGTCCTTCCGGCCGCTCGTGACCACCATCGCACGTGCCTCTCCGTCGAGGAGGTGAGCAACATTCCGGCGGAAGTGTTCGACTACGACCTGCACTTTCTGCGCGATCGCGGTCGGGTGGAGGCGAGCGAAGCGCACGATGTCCTTGACCGCCCGCCCCGTCTCGACCTGCGGGTCCTCATCCCCGCCGAGATCGAGCGTGTTCCTGACGCGCAAGAACATCTCGTACGTCGAGTAGTTCGTGAGCACGTCAAAAATAAAGCCCTCCTCGATCGCCTGCGCCATCGTGTAGTTATCGAACGCCTCCCAGCGCTCCTCACCGGACACCTGGCGACCGAACAAGCGCAGCGTTTTTGCCTTGGGCGTCGCGGTGAGAGCAACGAACGTGATGTTGGCCGATGCCGCGATCGCCGAGTCGGTAGCCGCAAGCAGGTCGTCGGCACTGATGCCCTCGTCCTCGTCGAGCTCGACGTCGACGAGGAGACCCTTGAGCGCCTTCGCGGACGATCCGGACTGCGACGAGTGGGCCTCGTCGGCGATGACAGCCCACTGACGGCCGTGAAGTGCGTCCGTGTCCTCGATGAGCTTCATGACGTGAGGAAAGGTTTGCAGGGTGCACGTGATGATGTGGCCGCCCTCGAGGAGCGCTTGCGTCACCTGCGAAGACTTCGAGCCCGGCCCATCGCCAATATTGACCACGAGGCCGGCAGACGACTGGACGAGTTTGATATCGTCCCTGACGTTCTGATCTAGCGCCATCCGGTCGGTGACCACGATGACCGAGTCGAACGTAGAGGTGGCGTCTGCACCCATGTGCCGGATGAGGCGATGGGCGAGCCACGCGATCGTCTTCGTTTTTCCGGAACCGGCCGAGTGCTGCACAAGAAATCGCGACAGAGGCTCATCAGATTCGATGCTCCCGACGATCCGCTCCACGGCGCGGAGCTGATGGAACCTTGGGAAGATGAGCCGCCCGTCGTTTTTCTGCGAACGGTTCGGCTCGTAAAGCGCGAAGTCCTTAAGGATGCGAAGGAACATGGGGCGGGCCAGGACGTCGCGCCACAGATAGTTCGTGGCGGAACCTGTCTCCGAGGGCGGGTTGCCCTCATGACCTCCGTGCCCCTGATTGAAGGGCAGGAATGTCGTCTTCTCGCCCTCAAGCTTGCCCGTCATATAGACGAGGTCGTTCGAGACGGCGAGGTGGACGAGAGCCCGCCCGGGCTGCAGCAGCGGGCGCGTCGCGCTCGGGACCCGGTCCTTCCGGTACTGCGTGATCGCATGTTGCACCGACTGCGTATTGTCGGTCTTCAGTTCCATGGTCACGATCGGCAGGCCGTTCGCGGTTAGCACCACGTCGATCTCCTCCGTCGTCGTCGTGTCGAAACGCACTTGGCGCAGAACGCGCAACTTCACTGCGGCTGCTTCCTCGACGACGGAAGTGAGCAGTTGGTTGGCAGGAGGGAAAGCGATGAGCGGTCCAAACGCTGCCGTCGAACGACCGACCTGCGAGTACTTGAAGCCCCTGCGAAGCACGCCAAGGAGACCGCCGACGGGGTGCCCAGAAATAGGGTCCATCTTCGTCGCCTTGCCGAGCTCTTTGATTAGGTGATCGAGAAGCTTTTCCTGTGCCTGCATCAGAGAGCTATTGGGCAGGTCCGAGGGCACCGCCTTCTCGTACTCGTCCGGGTACTGCGCCCGCAGCCAATCGAGCACATCCCTGGGCACCATTGCGCGTGCGACGTCCCAGCCGTTAGCCGAAGTGATGCCATCGTGCTCGAAGAGCCAGCCGCATTGCGCGAGCTCATGGCAAATGTTCATCTCGAACTCGTGCTCAAGGGTCTGTGCGTGGCTCATGGCGCTTCCTTGTCTCCGGTGACGACATCTGTGATGAGTGCCGTCCGGCGTTCCACCAGGAGGGCCCTCAGTTCAGCGACTTTCGCGAGCATCGTATCGATGCGCAAGGTCACGGCGTCGAGTTGAATTGCGATGCGCCTCTGCTCGTCGAGCGATGGCACGGCGTGCACCATCGACATAAAGCCCTTGACGTCGAGGTTTTGGATTCCGGTGGTTTGGCGCACGTAGTTCCACGTGCGGCCGCCGACGTAGCTACCGTGCAACGCGTAGAGCCAGAAACGCGCGTCATGCTCGTTTGTGAGACGCACTCGAAGAATGAAGTTCGCGTACACCGCGGGCGTTTCCCCCTCGTAGGCGACAATGGTCCCAACCGGGCTACGGTCAGTGCCCCCCGACTTCTCGACGAGGATGTCTCCGCGCTCAAGCGAACACTTCACCCGGTCCTTCTCGGGCACGCGACGGATTGTAGGCACTTCGGTGACCTTGATTTCGTTGCGATCAAAGTCCGCCACTCGGGCGCATCGCACGTCGTCCACGCCACCATTGGGCTCGTCGCCCCACACACCCGTCTGAGCGTCCTGAACGGCAAACTTGAGGGGCAGCAGACGCCAACCGCTGGGTAGCGGTGCCGTAGCTCCTTCCACGCCTTCAAGGGCGAGTGCCGCCTGATGGGTGGCAGAGACTACGACTGTTTTACGCCGGCTTTCGAGTTGCTTTGTTAGCTCGTCCATCTTCGCGATCATTGCGTCGATCTCGCGGGTTTCACGGTCGAGGTAGTCGGCTATGCGGCGCTGCGCCGCGAGGTCGGGCTTGTGGACTGCAAGCCCCCGAAGGCTCATCCACTCGACGCGCGGCATCTTGACGCCCTTGGAAGCCGCGGTGGCAAAGCGCACGAAGTCACGGCTCCCGACGATGTAACTCAGGAACCGCGGATCGACATCGGAGGCAGGGCGATACACATGGATGTCGCCGCCAGCAGTACCTGCGCGATCGGCACGCCAGTACTTAGCCAGGTATGGGCGGAGCTTGCCGAAGAGCACATCCCCCTCGGCGAACGGAGTTCCTTTCGCCCCGTAGGTCGACAAGTCTCCGTCAGCCAGCCGCCCGGTTTGAGAGACCATATCTTCAAGTGCGACTTGGAAATCTCCAGACTCAGCGCTATCAGAGACGAGCGTCGCGAGCGACCAGAAGGGAGCAGCCTCATGCATCGCGGTGCACCGCGTTAAACAGCTTCGAGAGCTCGGCCATAAGACGGCCGACGTCGGCGTCGATCTCTGCTAGCCCCCGCGGCTGCTCGGGGACGTAGAAAATGCGCGTGAACGGGATTTCATTGCCCTCCTTGGCCTTTAACTCGTCCCATGTCGCGCCCTCGACGAATGGCAGCACTTCGCGTGTCATGTGCTCGTCAAGGTCCTCGCTCATCGGCACGCGCTCGGTGATCTTCCACCCGTCAAGCAGTACCGGGTCATTGTTGCGGCCCAGAGCCAACTCGGCACTTTCGTCCTGCACACCGAGAGCTTTCGTGACTGCGTCGACGAGGCCAAGCGGAGCCTTGAGACCTGCGACCTTGCAGCGCTGCATGAATGCTCCAGCCAAGCCATTCCAAGCCGAGCCGTCGAGGCCGCGGATGACCGCCTCATGACCCCCCACGTACGCCCCGTGTTTGGCGATAGTCGCGAGAGCCTCGTCGGTGACGACAGTCGCCAGGCGCGCCTGCTTGAACACAGGCACGTCTCGGAACATAAAGTCTTTGGGCGTCATGATGCGCGAGATCGCAGGGTCCGCGTCCTCGAAAGCCTTGTACGCGTCAAGAGCGGCTTGACGGTTCTTTTCGCTCATCCCGCGACGCTTGTCACCCAAGGGCTTGTGCATACCTTCCCACTGAGCCGAGGCGTCGATGAGCTGGATTTTGCCCTTGCGTTCCTCTTCTTTGTTCGTGTCAAGGATCCACACGTACGTGGCGATGGCTGTGCCGTAGAACATCTGCGTCGGCAGCGCGATGATCGCGTCGACGAGGTCGTCGTCGAACAGCCACTGGCGGATCGCGTTCGGACCCTTGTCCGAGTTGAACAGCGGCGATGCGTTAGATACGACAGCAGCGCGCCCACCATGGCCGGCCTTGCCCGCCGGTGCGAGCTTTGAGGCGCAGTGAGCGAGGAAGAGCATCTGCCCGTCGGACTTAGACGGAAGACCGTGGGAAAAGCGTGAGCCCATGGCGAGCGCCTCTGCCTTAACCTTCTTCTCCTGCTTCGACCAGTCCATTCCAAACGGTGGATTGGAGAGTACGTAATCGAACTGCTGACCCTCGTACTCATCCTTGAGGAGCGTGTCTCCTTGGCGGATGGCGTCGGGCAGTCCGCCTTGGATAAGGAGGTCCGCCTTGCCGAGCGCAAAGGCGCCGTCCATAAGCTCCTGACCGAAGAGGCCGACCTCGATGTCAGGGTTGAGCTCGGCGAGATGGTCTTTCGCAACGAGCAGCATGCCGCCCGAGCCTGCAGTCGGGTCGTAAATCGAGCGGGTCGTGTTGCGGCCAGCCAGCGAGTCCTCATCGGAGGCGAAAAGAACGTCGACCATCAGCTTGATGGCGTCACGCGGGGTGTAAAAGGCCCCCGCGGCCTTGCCCTTTTTGTCGAAGGCACGGTACATAACGTCCTCGAAGAGGTCGCCCATCGCCGTGTTCGGCATCGATGCCGCCGAGAGGTCAAGTGTTGCAAAGTGGCGCACGACCTGGTGGAGCGTGTTCGCCTCGTCGAGTTTCTTAACGAGGCGCGGGAACTCGAAGGAGGTCCATATGTCAGCGATCGTATGCGAGAACCCCTCAACGTAATCGGTGACTGACTTCGAGACGTTGTCGTCGATCGAGGCAATCGTCGCCAGGCTCAGCGGCGACGTGTTGTAGAACGATAGGCCGAACCTTCGCTTGACGAGCGAGTCGATGAAGTGCGCCGGGGTGTCTCTTGCGATGAGGTCTTCGATGAACGGAACGAGCTCGGCCTTCGTCGGCACGAGCAGGCACTCGAGGCGTCGGAGCACCGTGAAGGGCAGGATGTAGTCGCCGTACTCGGTCTCCTCGACGACACCGCGGAGGAACTTGTCCGCGGTCTCCCAAACGACGCGGGCTGCGGTCGCCGACCGCTGGGCCTCGGCAGGACTGTGGGTGGTCATTCGGCCTCATAGTTAATAGTCAGGTGCATGGGCGCTTGTATCACGAAGTTTACATTCCTGGTTGGGCTTTGTAACTCCCGTCATCCCAGCGAAACTACTTCCGCGTGACACCGCCAAGAGATACGGACCGGAGTGGTTGAGCGCCTCCATCGCGTGCGAAGGCAGGTGCAACGAGCTCATCTTCAACGCCGTTCGATAGGACGCCGTCGTTCTCAGCACCTTGCTTGGGCCGTCACTTGCGCTGACCAGACTGCCCACGAACCGCGTTCCTACTCGAGACAACGCGCCCGACGCCGTCACACCAGCCTGCGCGGCTGAGCCGTAGCGGTGCCAGGCCTCAGATCGGGGTGGCACCCACCCAGAGGCAACCGCTTCGGGCAAGGCTGACGGAGCATCCAGTTGCCGTCAGATGCTCGAGAGTCATGACGTTAGCGGGAGGCTGCCACCCCGCGGTACCTGGGTGGACGAGAGCAAGGGGCACATCCCGCGGAGCTAGGGAGCCGGGTCCCGTTCGGCGATGGTCCGGTCTCTGGTCAACTGATCGATCCCAGCCATCGTGCAGCCGTCGAGCGAGAACGCGTCAGCGGTCGTCCCCCGCTGCATCGAATGCGCCTGGAACTCGGTCGCTGCTAGGACGTCGATCGCTCGCACCCCGGTCGACCGGACGACGCCTCTACCTAAATGCATAACGATCAGCGCCTCCAGAATTGACATACCGGTGAAAACCTCGCCGTGCGGACTCGGACGGATGGCATGAAGGAATGACTTCTGCGAACCGTGTCCATGGGCTGCGTTTCCACTGAGACGGCCCCAGAGAGCCTTCGCAACTCCGCATCTTTAGGAGTCGTGAGCTGCCGCGCATGGTGCTGGCGAGCCGGCGCCTGCCGGCAGAACCTGACCAGGAACGAAGCCATGTCCGCCATCCTCGAAGCCCCCCGGCCAACGACCCTGCTCACCGCAGCCGACCTCGCCCGTGAATTCCACGTCACCCTCTCGACGGTCCGGTCTTGGCGCCTAAAGGGACTCGAGGGCAAGCCTGGATACGGCCCAGTCGGCTTCACGGTAGGACGCCGTGTTCTTTACCGGCGCTCCGATGTCGACGCCTGCATCGCCACCAACTCGGGAACGCGCTGATGGGCAGGAAGGCTCTCGGAGTCGGCCATTACGGCCACATCCGAACGAAGGAGCTGGCGAAGAACAAGTGGACAGCGACCGCGACGATACGAGACTCCCTGACCGTGACGACACGCGTCTCCGCACAGGGCACCTCGCCCTCCGATGCCAAGAGGGCACTGAAAGACAAGTTCGAAGAGCGCAAAGCGGCCAATGAGGCGCGTGCGAAGCAGTCCATCGAACAAGCTGAGGAAGAGAGTCGAGCGGCCGAGGACGCCAAGCGCGCACGTGACCGCCGCTCCTTCTCGTATGTGGCCCACCGCTGGCTAAAGGCGTCACAGGGTGAGGGCTTGGCCGTCTCGAGCCGGGTTCGTTACGGAGACCTGCTGCGGCTTCACCTGGAACCAGCTTTTGGTGACGAAGACATCCGTGACATCGGCATCGTGCAGCTCGACGACTTCCTCCAGGAGTTCGTCGAACGTGGGCAGATTTCACAGGCCCGCTCTCTCCGCAGCATGCTCATGAACGTCTTCGGCTACGCGCACAAGAAGCAGTTCGTTCCGTTCAACCCGGCCCGGGCCACAGACTCCGTCAAGCCCAAGACGAGCACCCCGACTGCTCTTCCTGCCGCGGAGCTTGAGAGCATTCGAGATGCAGTTGCTCGCTACATGCGACCCGAACTCGGCCGCGGCGGCCCGACCCCCACCGTGCCCGTCGACCTCATCATCGACACCATGCTGGGCGGCGGAGGACTACGAATCGGCGAGGCCCTGGCTCTGCGCTGGACCGACCTCGACCTTGAGGGCGATGAGCCCACACTGCGAGTGCTCGGAACGACCGTCGAAGTGAGGAACGACCAGAACAACGGAACGGGCCTGCACCGACAGCCACGCACGAAGACGAAGTCGAGCATGCGCGCCGTCCGCGTGCCGGAGTGGCTGCGTACCCGGCTCGCAGAAGCGCCTCGAAACCCGAACAGTGACCTCGTCTTCTGCACCAAGTCGGGCAAGCCTCTCTCGCGAAGCAACATCTATCGAGCGCTGAGGAAGGCTCTCGACGATGCCGGGGTCGAGCACTTCGTCCTCCACGACCTCCGCAAAACAGTCGCGACGGCGGTGGACAAGCACGAGGGGCTTGCGGCTGCCAGCAGCATCCTGGGTCACTCCAACACGGTCATCACCCAGGCCTCGTACGTCGAACGAGCCGAGCTCAAGGCCGACGTCCGAGCCACTCTGGACGCCTTTGCTCCCCGCGCCGAGGTGATTTGACGGCCGTGCGTCAGTTCGTGAGCGTCGGGCTCATTTCGCCATCTGTTGCAGGGCTTGCATCCAATCGCGCACCTCGTCCGCTCCACCCGCCTCGATGAGCAAACTGCGGGTCATTGTGGGAAACACCCGTTCCGCGAGGTACCGCTTGGCAGTTTGCGCCTTGACTGGTTTGAGGTTGGGGTCGGCCTTCATCGCCGCTGAAACGAGCGCAGGCACATCATCGGTTGGCCCGAAACTCACGGTCACACCAAGGGCAGATGTGATCGCATCCGGATGCAGGTAGTTCTCCAATTCCCGGCGCGTGGTCAGACGCGCTGACGAACCATCTGACCGACCATTTACTTGGTCGACCGCCTTCTGGTAACTGGACACGTCATTGTCGTAGAGATGGAACTCAGGGCGCCCGAAGCCCTTGAGATAACGCTCCGACACCCACTGGTGCAGTGTTCCACCACCGAGCAGCACGAACGCGAAGCGGTTGTCAGTCCGTAGGTCGATGAGCGACTCTCCGCCGTCGCAGAGCGCACCGCTTAGAGCCTTCAACCCAGCAACATCGTTCGGCCCCTCGACACAAACTAGGGCTCGAACTCGGTCGTCGGGCAGAACGCCGAGTTCCTGTGCGATTCGGTCCCACGTGTCCTCGTTGGCCGGTCGAACTTGGGGAGCACCGTCGTCGTTTCTCGCCACGAAGCGAAGGCTCTCCGTCGGGAGGTGGCCTGCCAAACCTGGGCTGTGGGTGGTCAGTAGTACCTGACAACCCTCACTTTGGGCCATCTCCTGGAATGACTCGAGAAGGATCTTCTGATTGCGCGGGTGCTGGGACGTCTCGGGTTCTTCAATGGCGTAGATCACGCTCCTCTTCGACCCTTCCTCGATCTGACGCTGCGCCTCAGCCTTGAAGAAGCTCACGAGAACGAGTCGGCGCACACCGCTGCCTCGCTTGTTGATCGGAATTCCATTCCTACCTTCGAGCGTCACGCCGAAAAGAGACGACCACCGGGGATCGTTCTTGAACGAGGCGACCAGACCATCCGCGAGTTCCGGATCTAGTTCTTCGAGGGCCGCGTGCGTCCGCGTCGCCAGCTCTGTCGCTCTTTCCCTCACGATCGAGACGACGCCGGCCAAGGCCTGCTGGACGTCGTTCTCTGCCAGCGCAGCCGTGATGGCAAGCTTCATCGGATCTTGAACTTTGCTGTCCGAGTCGCGGCTCGACCGATCCGACTGGAAGAGCGCAAAGTGAGGGAGCAGCGGCGCAAGTCTTTCCCAGATGCGCTTGGAGTCCTCCTTACTTACGGGAACATCTCTTTCCTCGAGGACCAGTTCCGCTTCGGAGGCCCAGAGCGCTTTGCGCATCGCCGGGTTGCTCGCTTTGTTCACTTCCGCAGCGTCGGCTGGCTCCAGATGTTTGCCCAGCCGTGTCTTCAAGGCTGCGTTGCCGAGCAGAAGTAGGTCATTCAGGTCGTCGTCCACCGGGTGATGGCATACGACGAAGACCTCCTCCTTGGGCTTAGCGCCGGAGCACGTCCATCGCTTTCGGACACGAAGGCGTCCTGTTTGCGTCAGCAAGAACTCATCTTTGAGCGACGTCTCCGCTTGGGCATCGAGCACGATCTTCTCCGGCAGCTCGCTGAAGGTACAGGTCACCTCGAACGCCTGAGCGTCAGAGTCGACGTTCACGTCACCCGCGTCGGCTTTGACGACCTCACTGCCGAAGAAGATCGCCAGGGCTTCGAGAATGGTCGACTTGCCCACGTCGTTCCGGCCGACGATGGTCGTAAGGTCCCCGATGAGCACCTCTTGCTCATCTGTGTAGCCCCGGAAGTTCTTGACAGCTACCGCTTCTAGTCTCAAGCGTCCCCCCCAGGAGCACCTTTGCTCGCCGCGACTGGGCCACAAAACGAGGCATTGTCACGACGAGTCGTTTAGGGCGAGTTTAGGGCGAGTTAGGCCAGAAAAGGCAAAAGGCCCGGTCTCAGACCGGGCCTTTCGTTGTGTCCTGTGCGCCTGGAGGGACTCGAACCCCCAACCTTCTGATCCGTAGTCAGATGCTCTATCCGTTGAGCTACAGGCGCGTTTTCTCGGCCGAATGGCCGGGGGAAACAATACACGACCGACGGCGTCCTCGCGAATCGAGGGCGCCTCCTCGTCTCAGCCCGGCTCTCTGGCGAACGAGGTGACGCGACGAGGGCATCTGCGGCGAGCAGACCCCTCACAAGCGTCACATCGATCGCGAGCTACGGCGCGCGCGGGCCCTCGTGGTCGTCGTCGCGGTCCTCGCGGCGGCCGAGAAGGTCGTCGACGTCGGAGGCGTCGACCGATCCCGTGCGGTCGAGCACGTCGCCGGTGGCCTCGCGACCTGTGACGTGGTCGGGCTCGTCGTCGGTGCCGGGAGCGACGGGCTGCTCCACGTCGCCGTGGTTCTCGGTGCTGCCCGCGACGGGGACCTGCGAGCGGTCGCCGAACTCGGCCGTCTCGTCGGTGACCCCGCCCTGCTGCGGCTCGTTGCTGTTCGTGGTGCTCATCGAGCGCCTCCTCGTGTCGAGCCGACCGTGTCGGCTGATGTGCGTCGATCATGCTCCGGCGAGCCGCCGCGCCTCCCAGGAGGAGGGGGACGCCCCAGGAGGCGGGCCGCAGCAGACGGAACCGGCCCGCTCCGTCAGGTGCCGCCTCCTGTGAGTCGCGCCCTTCTCGACGCATCACCAGGCAGGTGTGAGGCGGCGTCCAGGAGGGGTGCTGTTCTATGGGGAAGTGACTGCAGCCCGCGTTCTCCCGACCTCGAGCGCCGTCCGGCGACACGGGTCTGCCCGGTGGATCGTGGCGGCGGGCGCCTCCGTCGTCGCGTTCGGCGGCGTGTACGTCATGGCCGTGCTCACCGAGACGGGCCAGTCCGTCGAGGACAGCATCCTCAGCTCGGTCGACGACGACCGCCTCCTCGGTTCCGGCTCCGCGCTCGACGCGATCTCGCCCGCAGCGCTCATGCTGCTCGTCGGACTGACGATGCTGGTCGCGTTCCTCCGACGCCGGCCCGGGGCCGCCCTGCAGTCGGGCGTGCTCATCATCGGCGCGACGGTGACGACCCAGGTGCTCAAGCAGCTCGTGCCGCGCCCCGACCTCACCGGCGAGCTGTACGGCAACAGCTTCCCGAGCGGCCACACGACGATCGCCGTCGCCGCCCTCTTCGCCGTGATGACGGCGTTCGGCCGCCACGTGCGCCCGCTCGTGTTCCTCATCGGCACGGCCTTCGCCGCGATCGTCGCCGAGCAGACCGTCGCCTACGGCTGGCACCGCTCGAGCGACATCGTCGGCGCCTGCGCCGTCGCCCTCTTCTGGCTCGCCGCCGTCCGCTTCACGGCCTCGCGCCTCGCAGGGAGGGCCCGCGGCCGCCTCCGCAGCCCCGCCGCCGTCGACGCGGTCGGGCCCAAGGCGTTCGCCCTCACCTCCGGCCTGCTGGGGCTCGCGCTCGTCGCCTGCCTCACGATCTCGGGTCTCGTCTGGGGCATCGGGATCGGCAGCGACATGAGTGTGACGACCTCGACCGGCAGCGGCGTGCTGACGGGCGCCCGGCTCGCCGCGGCCGGGGTCGTGCTCGTCACCGCCTGGGTCGGCTGGAAGCTCGACCGCCGCTCGTGACCGACGCCGGGGCCGAGGCTGCCGACGGTCCTGCCGACCACGGGGCAGCCGGGCAGGGCGCCGACGACTACAGGGCAGCCGGGCAGGGCGCCGACGAGCACAGCTCCACCGACGCCCCGCGCTACCTCGGCGTCGACCTCGCCTGGCGCGACTCCACCCCGACGAAGCCCGCGAACGAGACCGGCCTGGCGGTGATCGCCGCCGACGGGACAGTGCTCGACGCCGGCTGGGCCCGCGGTGTCGACGAGGTGACCGAGTGGGTGCTGCACTGGGCCGCCCCGGGGTCGCACGTCGCGATCGACGCCCCCGTGCTGGTGCCGAACGCGACCGGCATGCGGCCGAGCGAACGGCTCGTCGGCCGTGCCTACGGTCGGTGGCACGTGTCGGCGAACGCCTCCAGCGCCTCCTTGCCGTGGCTCGGCGGACGCACCCTCGGCGAGCGCCTGGCCGCCTCCGGAGCCGTCTACGACGACGGGGTCGAGCCCGTGCCGGCCGACGCCGTCTCGTACTTCGAGTGCTACCCGTACACGACGCTCGTCGGGGCCGCGGAGCTCGGCTACGACGAGCGCCGGCCGCGCTACAAGCGTCCCGACACGACCGTCGCCAAGGAGGAGCGGCGCGGCGCACGCGCGGTCGCCTGCGACGACCTGATCTCGCGCCTGGCCGCCCTCGACTCGGTCGACCCGCCGCTGCGGCTGCTCTCGCACCCGGTGTCGCGCCTCCTCGTCGACGAGCCGTCGCCGCTCGTCGACCGGCCGTACAAGCACCGCGAGGACCTGCTCGACGCCCTCGTCTGCGCGTGGACGGCGTCGATGCGGGCGCAGCGTCCCGAGCGGATGCAGGTGCTCGGGGCGGCCGCCGAGCCCGACGCGCTCGGCCGGCGCGCGACGCTGATCTCGCCCGCGCGCGAGGTGCAGCGGCTCGCCGCGCCCGAGGGCACCGTGCCCGTCGGGCGCGCCCGGCGCTGAGCCGCGCGCGGCAGGCACGCAGCGCGTGGCACGCTGGGCGCATGAGCCCGCGCGTCCCGAGCACCGTCACGATCCGCCGCACGACCGCCGACGACTGGCAGCAGGTGCGCGACCTGCGACTCGAGATGCTCGAGGACACCCCCCTGGCGTACGGCGAGACCCTCGCCACCGGGCTGACCCACGGCGAGGCCGAGTGGCGCTCGCGCGGCGCCCGCGGACAGGCGCCCCACAGCGTGCTGCTCGCCGCCGTCGACGACGAGACCGGCGAGTGGGTCGGCACCATGGGCGGCTACCTCGATGCGCCCGGCAGCCCGATGCTCGTCGGCGTCTACGTGCGGCCGAGCCGCCGAGGCAAGGAGGCGGGGGTCGCCGACGCCCTGCTCGACACGGTGGTCGAGTGGGCGCGCACCGAGGGCTCGGCGCTGACGCTCCACGTCCACGAGGACAACGCGCGCGCGGTCGCCTACTACCGCCGTTGGGGCTTCGAGCCGACCGGCGTCACCGTGCCGTACGTGCTCGACCCCGCGAGCCGCGAGCTGGAGCTCAGGCTGCCGCTCGCCTGATCCCGGGCGCTGCTGTCGTCTCTCGGCCTGCGACGGCAGATGCCCGACGTCGTGGCTCCTCCACAGGAGATCCCCAGACGCGTCCAGGGGTACAAATGAGGGATCTTCGTGGACATCTGCGGCACACCGGCGTAGAAAAGGGGCACAGCGGGGGCAACCACCCCCGTCGGCCGGGCCCAACCACCCCGGCAGCAGCTCAGCGACCGAAGAAGGTGTGCCGTGGATCAGACGGCCGAGGGGACGATGCGGCGACCGGCCGCTCTCTCCTTCGTGCGCCTCCTCGTGGTCTCCGGCCTCGTCGCTCTCGCGGCAGTCGTGCTGAGCCTGTTCTTCTCGTCGACGTCCGCGTCGGCGGCACCGGCCGCTCCCCCGGCCGACTCGTCGCTGCTCGGCGGCGTCACGTCCGCGGTCGGGGGCGTCGTGCAGTCGCTCGACGTTCCCGTCGCCGCCGTCGGGACGACCGCAGGAGGCGCGGCGTCGACGGTCACGCAGGTCGCCACCCAGGCCGCTGCGGTCGCTCCCCCGGTGCAGCAGGTCGTCCAGGCCGTGGCGCCGGTGGTGCCGCAGGCCGTGCAGCAGGTCGCCGCGGCGGCTCCCGTCTCGAGCGTCGTGGCCCCGGTCGCACAGGTCGTCGACACGGTCGTCGCCGCCACCCCCGTCGTCCCCGCCGTCGTCGGCCAGGCACCGGTCTCGGCCGTCACGGCCCCCGTCGCCGGTGTCGTCGACACCGCGCTCAGCAGCACGGGCGACGCGGCGGCAGCACCTGCTCCGGGCCTGCCCGGCGTGCCGGTCCCGCCCGTGACGACTCCCCTGCCCGACCTGCCCGACACGCCCGGTGCGCACGTCGGCGGCTCGCTCCCCTCGACTCCTGCCAGCGGCATCGCAGCCGGCGACGACGCGGCCGCCGCCGCCCTGGCCGACGAGGCGACGGTCGGCTCTGCCGACGTGGTCGCGGCCGACCCCGCCAGCATCCTTCGCGACCGCATCGCAGCGCAGGCGTCCGCCGCCGGTGCTGTCCTTCCCGCAGGCGCGGGCACCCCGGCTCCCGTCTCTCCCCTGCCCGGCGACGACCGCTCGCCCCTCGGCGACGACGGCCTCCCGGGCCTGCCCTCGGGCGGCACCGGGTCGACCGGCTCCGGCTCGGCGGGCGCGGGTGCCGGCTCGGCGGGAGCTGTCGTCGGCGACGCGGCCCGCCCCTCCTCGCTTCCCGGTCTCGCCGTCTCGGCGGGCTCCGCGGACGGCGACGACGATCTCCCGTCGACGCCCACGTACGACACCGACAGCTCCCCCGACTGAGGTCGGTCGCGTCGTCAGGGCCCTGCTGCACCCGCAGCCGGCCCGACAGCAGGCACCTGCCTGCCGACGACACACGCGACCACGCCGCGAGACCGCGGCACCACACCTCATCTCACTCTTGGAGTTCGTCATGAACAAGTACGTCTCGAGAGGGCTCACCGGAGCGCTCTTCGTCGGAGGCCTCTGGGCCCTCGGAACCACCGCCGCGAACGCGGCACCTGCCACCACCGGGGACGACGGGCTGCTCTCGGGCACCCAGGTCCAGGCCGTCGTCGACGCCCCCGTGTCGGCGCTCGGCAACGTGATCTCGGTCGTCGGCGACAGCGCCGCGACGGCGCCGGCGGCCCCTGCTGCCCCTGCGCCTGCTGCCGCACCGGCGCCCGCCCCGGTCACGACGACCAGCGGCGACTCGGGTCTGCTCTCGGGCACGCAGGGAATCATCTCGGTCGACGTGCCGATCACGGTCACCGACAACGCGATCTCGGTCGTCGGCGACACGGCCAGCACGGCTCCGGCCGCGCCCGCGGCTCCTGCCGCACCGGCTCCGACCACAGCGGTCGAGGCTCCCGCGGCGACCACCTCCGGCAGCGACTCGATCGGCGGCGGCACCCAGGCACTCGTCGACGTCGCCCTCCCGGTGACGATCTCGGGCAACGGGCTGTCGCTCCTCGGCGACAGCTCCAGCACAGGCGCCGGCGCACCGGCGACGACGACCCCGACCACGTCGACCCCGGCGACTCCCGGGGCGACGACGAGCGGTGAGGACTCCGTCCTCGGCGGCACGCAGATCGTCCCCGGCGTCTCGGTGCCGGTCACGATCGGCGGCAACGCGGTCAGCGTCCTCGGCGACAGCAGCTCGACCGGCACCACGCCGGCAGTCGGCACGACGCCCTCGACGGGCTCGGGCTCGTCCGGAGCAGGCTCGACGGGCACCACCTCGGGCGACGACGGCATCGCCGGCGGCACCCAGATCGTGCCCGTCATCACCGCACCGGTCACCGCCGGCGGCAACGCCGTCAGCGTCATCGGCGACAGCAGCAGCAGCAGCACCGGCACAGGCACGGGCACCACGCCTGCGACGGGCACCGGCAGCACCACCTCGGGCGACGACGGCATCGCCGTCGGCACCCAGGTCGTTCCCGTGATCACGGCGCCGGTCACCGCCGGCGGCAACGCCGTCAGCGTCATCGGCGACAGCAGCAGCACCGGCACCACCACCGGCACGGGCACCAGCACCACGCCCGCCACCGGCACCAGCGGCACCACCTCGGGCGACGACGGCATCGCCGGCGGCACCCAGATCGTGCCCGTCATCACCGCACCGGTCACGGCTGGCGGCAACGCCGTCAGCGTCATCGGCGACAGCAGCAGCACCGGCACCACCACCGGCACCGGCACCGGCACCACGCCCGCCACCGGCACCAGCGGCACCACCTCGGGCGACGACGGCATCGCCGGCGGCACCCAGATCATCCCCGTCATCACGATCCCGATCGACCTCGGCGGGAACGCCGTGACCGTCATCGGCGACAGCAGCACCGACCCGACGGGCACCACCGGCACCACGCCCGTCGACCCAGGCACCCCCGTCGACCCGGCGGACCCCGGCACCCCGGTGGTCCCCGTGACGCCCGCCTTCCCCTTCGACCCGTCGGACCCCACCACCCCGACGACCGAGGGTGACGGCGACGTCCCGCCGACGACCGGCGGCGGCGAGGTCGTCGTGACGACCGACCCCGGCACCGGCGTGGTGACCGCCTCCACGGTGCGACGCACCGTGTTCGTCTCGACCGCCTCCTCGGCTGGTCAGCCCGTCGCCGCGGCGGCCGACACCTCGGCCCTCGCGTTCACCGGCAGCGAGTCGACGGGCGGCCTCGCGGCCGGCCTGCTGGCCCTCCTCGCCGGGCTCGGACTGCTGCTCGCGGCTCGTCGCCGGGCACGCGCCTGAGCGACGACGCGATCGCACCCGCGACCGCGACGGCAACAGCAACAGCAACAGCAACAGCAACAGCAACAGCGACAGCTCCGCACGGCGGCGCACCGCAGACCGGATCAGGGCCTGCGGTGCGTCGCCGTGCGCGGACGCGTCCGAGCACGGCGGGTGGCGCTAGGTTGTCGCTCGGAGCCCGCTCGGGCGACAGGGGAACTACACGGGGGACGCATGGCCGACAGCAGCTACGACTACTTCTTCACGGGACCGCACGACGACTCGCGCAGGCTCGTCGACCACGTGGCCCAGGCGCAGGGGTTCCGGCTCGAGCAGATGCCGAACGGCAGCACCAAGGCCGTGCGCGGCGACCTCACCAAGACGCTGTTCCTGGGGGTCTTCGCCGGGAAGGCGTTCCACGTCGTGCTCTGGCTCCAGTACTTCGTCGACGACTCCGACCGCCTCGTGGTGCGCCTCAGCCGCGACCTCGGCACCGGTCTCGTCAAGGGCGGGGCGCTCGGCGCGGCCCGGTCGCAGGAGGCGTTCGCCGAGCTCGCCCACGCCCTCGGCCGTGCGTCGACGGGCGGGCAGCTCGACCCCGGCGCGCACCCGCAGGGCACCCCGCAGCCCTAGCCCGGACCTCGCACCGCGTGCCCCGCGCGGGCTGTTCTGCAGAGTCGGCGGGTTCGCGTAGCTCCCGGCGGGTGAGCGCCCACCCGCCACCGACGACGGGAACCCGCCGCACGCCGAATCCACCCGCCGAGGGCGACGGGAACCCGCCGGCTAGCTGGGCACGCCGTCGACGTACAGCCACCGGCGCGAACGGTCGCGCACGAACCGGCTGACCTCGCGCTGCACCTCGGCGTCCCCGTCGACCCGGCGGTGCGCCGCGAACTCGACCACGCCCTGGTCGTCGAGCGGCCCGCCACGCTCGGTCCGCAGCACGTCGAGCCGGAACCACCGCGCCGTCGGGTCGAGCTCCAGCTCGTCCGGACGGGTCGACGGGTGCCACGTCTCGAGCAGCCAGCCGACGTCGCCGACGGCGAACGCCGAGTACCGCGAGCGCATCAGCCGCTCGGCGGTGGGAGCCGGCACGACGTGCGCGTGCAGGGGCCCGCAGCACGCCCCCCAGGTCTCGCCGCTCAGGCAGGGGCAGCGTGCGGAGTCGTCCATCCCTCCATCATCGTCGACCGCGCGCGCCAGCTCGGCACGCGACCGCCCGCAGGAGGTGCGGCACGGCTGCCCGGCCGCCCCGCACCTCCTCGGCTCCCTCGCCCTGGGTCGACCTCGGCGCCTCAGGCCGCCTCGCCGCCGATGTTCACCATCCAGTGGATGCCGAACCGGTCGTCGAGCTGGCCGAAGCTGTCGCCCCACGGCGCCTTCGCGAGCTGCTCGTGGACCGTGCCGCCCTCGGCGAGCGCGGCGAACCAGCCGGTCAGCCTGTCCTCGTCCTCGGCGGCGCCGAAGAGCGAGAGCGAGATCGCGTTCTCGCTCTCGAGCGGGACCGAGTCGGGCCGGTCGGCCGCCATGAGGAGGAGCCCGTGCGGCGTCGCGAGCTGCCCGTGCATGACCTTGTCGCCCTCGCCCTCGCCGCCCATGCCGAACTCGGAGTAGCTGCTGTAGGTGGGGACGCCGCCGAAGACGGAGGCGTAGAAGTCGAGTGCCTCGCGGGCCTGGGTGCGGAACGCGAGATACGGCGTGAGCTGGACGGACATCGGTGCTCCCTCGGTCGTGTCGCCGGCACGTCGGGAGGGCGGCGCGGGCCGGCGACCACGCTGCCTCCCGGCATGATGGCAGCGTCGAGGAGGCGCCACCACCCCCGGCCGGGTCGGCCCCGAACTGGGCCTGACCGCGCACCGCCCGCCCTGCCACAGTGGGCACATGGCCACCCCTCCGCCCCCGGGCACCCACCCCGTGCTCGAGCCGGAGCTCGTGTTCGCGCACGTCCGGGCCCGCCTCGAGGCGAGCACCATCCACGGCGACCCGCGCGGCGGCCGGGAACGACTGCCGCGGCTCTCCCGGTCGGCGACCGCGAAGGCGCTGACGGCGGGCGGCTTCCGCACCCTGACCGGCCTGAACGTGTCGCCGTCCGACCTGAACAAGGACGGCACGCAGTTCCTCGACGACACCGAGACGGTGCTGCTCGAGACCCTCGCGCTCGGTCGCCGCTTCTACGGCCTCTACGTCGAGCCGCAGAACCCCTCGCACGAGCAGTGGGACGCGGTCACCGCGATGTTCGCCGAGCTCGGCGCCAAGCTCGACGCGCGCCTCGGGCCCGTCGAGCAGTTCCTGGCCTAGCCGCGCCGACCGGTCGCGTGCCCGCACGCCCGGATGCCCGCACGCCGAGGGCGGGCATCCGGCGCCGAGGGCGGGTCCCGCGCGACCCGCCCTCCAGCACGATCACCCGCCGTCGGCCAGTGAGTAGGGTCGGCGCATGTTCGCCCTTCCGCCCGGAGCCCTGCGCGTCGTCCACCTGAGCGACTCCCACCTGAGCGGCGACGGGAGCCTGCACCAGGGGTCCGTCGACACGCTCGCCGCCCTCGACCGCGTCCTCGCCGAGGCGGCCCGGGTCGACGGCGTCCGGCTGCTCGTCGGCTCGGGCGACCTGTCGGACGACGGGAGCACCGCCTCCTACGCCCTGCTGCGCGACCGGCTCGAGGCCTGGGCCGCGAGCCGGGACGGGCAGGTCGACGTCGTCCTCGTGCCCGGCAACCACGACCTGCGCGCCGGCTTCACGGAGGTGCTCGGCGACGGCCACCTCGCGCACGGCGCCCAGCCCTGCGCCACGGAGCCCGTCGACGGCGTCTCGCTCGTCGACGGCTGGCGCGTCGTCACACTCGACACCTCGGTGCCGCGGGCCGGCTACGGCCTGCTGCGACCGGAGCAGCTCGACCGCCTCCGCGACCTGCTCGCCGAGCCGGCCCCGCGCGGCAGCGTGGTCGTGCTGCACCACCCGCCGCTCCCCGCGCCCACCACGCTTCACGAGTCGCTGGCGCTGCAGGCTCCGGAGGCGCTGGCGGAGGCACTCGAGGGAACGGACGTCCGCGTCGTCCTCGCCGGCCACTACCACCGCCCCGTGGTCGGCTCCCTGGCGGGGGTGCCCGTGCTCGCGGCCCCGGCGGTCGCGAACGAGACCGACGTCTGCGCGCCGCACGGCACGGAGCGGGCCGTGCGCGGGTCAGGGTTCCTCATCGTCGACCTGCTCCCCGACGGCTCGGTGCGCTCGACGCCGGTGCGGGTGCACGACGAGCACGACGGCGCCGAGGTGTTCGTCCTCGACGAGGAGGCGGTGCGCGCGATCGCCGTGGCCGCCGGCGCCCCGGCCCCCGCCTGATCCCTCCCTCCCCTCCGCCTCCCCCGCGCGCTCCCGCTCCCTCACCTCCCCCTGACTGCGTGAGTTGCCCCGAACGGTCGCCTCCGAGACTGCCAGGCAGCCGTTCGGGGCAACTCGATGCTCCAGGGAGCAGCCCGCAGCACGTCGCCCTCCCGGGCGGCGGCCCAGGCGCGCCGCGTAGGCTCGACGGGACGTCAGGTCCGCGACAGCAGCCCCAGGCGTCCACACCTGTCCGAGAGCTATGCGAGGGAGACCGCAGCATGCGCGTGGTCGTCGTCGGAGCCACCGGCAACCTGGGCACGGCCCTGTTGACGCGGCTCCAGTCCGAAGCCGACGTCACCGAGCTGGTCGGCATCGCCCGTCGTGCGCCCCGCACGGCCTCGCCGCCGTACGGCGACGTCCAGTGGTTCACCCTCGACGTCGGCGACGACGCCTCGCCCGACCGGCTGGCGCGCGCCTTCGTCGGCGCCGACGCCGTCGTGCACCTCGGCTGGGCGCTGCAGCCCAGCCACGACCGTGACGCGATGTGGCGCACCAACGTCGTCGGGACCCGCCACGTGCTCGACGCCGTCGCCCTGGCCGGGGTGCCGCACGTGCTCGTCGCGTCGTCCGTCGGCGCCTACAGCCGCGGCCCCAAGTCGCGTCGCGTCTCGGAGTCCTACAAGACCAAGGGCGTGCGCCGGTCGAGCTACTCGAAGCACAAGGCGGTCAACGAACGACTGATGGACGCGTGGGCCGTGAAACACCCCGACGTCGTCCTGACCCGGATGCGTCCCGGGCTGGTGTTCCAGCCTGCCGCCGCGAGCGAGATCATCGGCCTGTTCCTCGGCCGCTGGGTCCCGACCCGGTGGATGCAGCACCACCGCCTCCCCTTCCTCCCCCTCGCGCCGCGCTTCGTGTCGCAGGTCGTGCACGCCGAGGACGTCGCCGACGCCTTCTGGCGCGCGATCGACCGCCGGGTCGGTGGGGCCTTCAACCTCGCGGCCGAGCCGATCGTCGATCCGCAGATGGTGGCGGAGGCGTTCGGCACGCGGCTGCTTCCGGTGCCCTACCGCGTGATGCGCGCCGCGGCGCTCGTGACGTGGCTGCTGCGCCTGCAGCCGACGGAGCCCGGCTGGCTCGACATCGCCGCCAAGGTCCCCGTCATGTCGACGGACGCCGCACGCGAGCAGCTCGGCTGGACGCCCCGGCACTCCTCCGGCGACACGCTGCGCGCCTTCGCCCGCGCGATCGGCCGGCGCGACTCGCACGCCGGCTCGCACCCGCTCAGCGGCTGACGGCCGCCCGGGCGCTGCCGCCCAGGCGCTGCCGCCCAGGCTCAGAGCGTGATCGTGAGCAGCCCGTCGTCGCCGAGCTCGACCACGGCGCCGCGGTAGTCCGTGATGCGCGTCAGCCCCTCGGCGGCCGGCCCGTCGTGGTCGCCCACGACCACGACCTGGGCCCCGGAGGCGCGCGCGGCCTGCAGCCCCGCCTCCGCGTCCTCGAAGACGACGACGTCGCCCGGGTCGACGCCCAGCAGCTCGGCCGCCCGCAGGTACCCGTCGGGAGCGGGCTTGCCGACGGGCACGTCCTCGGAGGCGAGCACGACCGCGGGCAGCCCGACCCCCGCGACGGCGGTGCGGGTCCGCGCGATGTTCCCCGGGGCGCTCGTCACGAGCGCGACGAGCTGCCCGGGCAGCGCGGCGACGAACGCGGCCGCGCCGGGGATCTCCACCACGCCGTCGGGGGCCTCGCCCTCGACCGACAGCAGGGCGTCGACGTGCCGGAGCACCGCCTCCTCGTCCAGCTCGGGCAGGAACCGCCTGACCGTGTCCGCGGTCTGCCGGCCGTGCGCGAAGGCCAGCACCTCGCCGGGGTGCAGGCCGAGCGGGCCGCACCACTCGGTCCAGATGCGCTCGACCAGGGCGGTCGAGTCGACGAGCGTCCCGTCCATGTCGAAGACGACCGCCCGGGCGGTCACGGTCGTGCGGGGCTGCTCGGAGCTCATGGCGCCAGTCTGTCGCACGACGGTGGGCAGGACGGCCGTGGACGGCAGGGTGGTGGCCGGCAGGGTGGTGGCCGGCACGGTCTCGGGCAGGACGGGGGACCTCGCCGGGGTACGGGCCCGGCCGAGCTGCTCCGTGCAGCCTGTGCATGCCGTGCGCGTCCGCTGGCCCCCTTCCGGGGCACTCGACGGAACGCGTAGCCTTGTCGGGTCGGGACCTCACCGGTCCCACAGGATGTCGCTCACCGCGAGCGTTCCCTGCCCGTGAAGCTCACGCTCGCGGAGCGGCATCCGGGTCGCGCTCCTCGCTCGAGGGGCGCGGCCCCTCCTCGGAGGGGACGGCAGGCCGGCAGCGGCAGGCCTGCCCCTCGTGACCCTCCGCAGCGATCGTCCCTGCGTGAAGCTCCGACGGTGCGGAGAGCCACGTGCCTGCTCGAGGCGGGCTCCGCCAGCCTACGGCTGCAGACGACGTCCCGGCAGGGGTTGACTCTGAAGGAAAAGCCTGGTCATCATCTACTTTCGCTAGACGTTCTGACTAGTCCGCCTAGCGACCGTCCTGGAGCCCTGGGGCGCTGCTAGCGTCGCCCTCATGACCGACGCCCCGCCTCCCGTCCTCGTGCTGATCGACCGAGCGGCCGCGGGCGGGCCGCCGCGGGCTCCCGGCGAGACGGGCTGGCGGGCCGTCGATCCGTCCGAGCACACGATCCACGTCACCGACCTCGGCGTCACCCGCGGCGACGGGATCTTCGAGGGCCTCGGCGTCTCGAACGGCTCGATCCAGGCGCTGGAGCCGCATCTCGCCCGGCTCGCCCGCTCGGCGGCCCTGCTCGACCTGCCCGAGCTCGACCTCGACGTGATCCGGGCCGCCTGCCTCGAGTCGGCGAGGCTGCACGAGCCCGCGCCGCTCCTCCTGCAGAAGCTCGTCGTGACCCGGGGCATCGAGGGAGGCGACGGGACGCCGACGGCGTGGGTGCGCACCGAGCTGATGCCCGACCACGACGCCGAGCGCCTGCACGGCATCCGCGTCGTGTCGCTCGACCGCGGCTACCGGCACGACGTCGCGCAGACCTCGCCGTGGCTGCTGCAGGGCGCCAAGACGCTGTCGTACGCCGTCAACAAGAGCGTGCTGCGCGAGGCCGCCCGCCGGGGAGCCGACGACGTGCTCTTCGTGAGCAGCGACGGCTACGCGCTCGAGGGGCCGTCGGCGTCGCTGATCGCTCGTCTCGACGGCGTGTACGTCACGCCGCGCACCGACCAGGGGATCCTCGAGGGCACGACCCAGGCCGCCGCCTTCGAGGTGCTGCGCTCGCTCGGGCACGAGGTCGCCGAGGTGCTGCTGCCGATGGACGAGGTACGCCGGGCCGACGCGCTCTGGCTCGTCTCGAGCGGCCGGCTGGTCGCGCCCCTCTCGTCGCTGGACGGCGAGCCGGTGACGGTCGACGCCGAGGTCACCCGGCAGCTTGCCGACGCGCTCGTCGACCGGCGCGTCTGACCCGGCGGGGCCGACCCGGCGCGCCCGACGCGGCACCCGCGACGCGGCGCGCCCGACGCGGCGCGTCCGACAGGTCGTGCGCGCGGCCCATGTGGTGACGCGGGTATCCGCGACGCGAACAATAGTTAGGTGAGCTAGACACTTCCAGGGTCGACTGCGACAGTGGGAACGTGCTGATTCACGGCGGCACAGCCATCATCCGCAGTTCGATCAGGCGTTCGCAGGGCGCCAGGAATGAGCCGAACATGAACACTGACGCACCCCGTCCCCCCGCCCCCTCCGTGTCGGCCCGCGAGCTCGCGGCCCTCGACCCGGAACAGCTCGTCCAGCACGTCCGCTCCCGGGTCGACGTCACCAGCGGCAGCTTCTACCGACGCGAGTCCAGCGTCGCCCCGATCCGCATCGCCGCCTACCCGAAGCGCCGCCGCACCTCTCGGACGCCCCGCGTGCCCGTCGTCGCAGCAGGCCCGTCCTACGCCGACTTCTTCGTCGAGCACGCACGTCAGCTCGCGACGGCCTGACGCCGCCGACCCGACCACACGCCGGAGGGCGGGCACCCCTGGGTGCCCGCCCTCCGGCGTTCTCGTGCGGTCCTGTTCCGAGGACCGGCTCGACCCGACCCGAGGAGGCGACGCGCGCCTCCTCGGGTCAGCTCTCGCCTGGTGCCCCTAGGAGGCGCGGCTGCGGAGCAGCGTGAAGCTCGCGTCGCGCACGAGCAGCGTCGTCACCGGACCCTCGACCTGCTGGTCGGGATCGCTCGAGCTCGCGAGCTCCCATTCGCCGTGGGGCGCCTCGGGCACCTGGAACTCGACCACGCTCGTCGAGCCGTTGGTCAGGTACGCGAAGGCGTCGGCGTCCTTGTGCGTGAGCACGAAGGTGATCGCCTTGTTCTCGCCCTGCTGCCAGTCGCCCGTCGAGAACGAGTGGTCGTCGGCCCGGCGCACCTGGACGTGGTCGTCGCTCTCGACCTCGGGCGCGTAGCGGAACCAGTCGGGGCGCAGCGCCGGGTTCTCGCGACGCAGCGTGATCAGCTCGGTCGTGAAGGCGAGCAGGTCGCGGTCGGCGCGCTCCCAGTCGAACCACGAGATCTCGCTGTCCTGGCAGTAGGCGTTGTTGTTGCCGCCCTGGCTGCGCGCGATCTCGTCGCCGCCGAGGATCATCGGCACGCCCGCACTGATGAGCAGCGTCCCGAGGAAGTTGCGGCGCTGGCGGTCGCGGTACTCGTTGACGGCGCCGTCGTCGGTCGGGCCCTCGACGCCGCCGTTGAACGACTTGTTGTCGCTCTCGCCGTCCTGGTTGTCCTCGCCGTTGGCGTCGTTGTGCTTCTCGGCGTACATCGTCAGGTCGGCCAGCGTGAAGCCGTCGTGCGCCGTGACGAAGTTGACGCTCGAGAGCGGCGAGCGCCGTGAGTCCTCGTAGACGTCGGGGCTGCCGAGCACGCGGTCGGAGAAGGTCGACAGGACGCCGGGCTCGCCGTTCCAGAACTCGCGGACGTCGTCGCGGAACTTGCCGTTCCATTCCGACCAGTCGGCCGGGAAGCCGCCGACCTGGTAGCCGGCGGTGTCCCACGGCTCGGCGATCATCTTGACGCTCTGCAGCACCGGGTCCTGGTGGATCAGCGTGAGGAACGCGCTGTGCTCGCTGGCCTCGCCGCCCTGACGGGTCAGCGTCGTCGCCAGGTCGAAGCGGAAGCCGTCGACGTGCATCTCGGTGACCCAGTAGCGCAGGCTGTCCATGATCAGGCCGAGCGCCGCCGGGTGGCTGACGTTGAGGCTGTTGCCGGTGCCGGTGGTGTCGAAGTACGCCGACTCCTCGCCCTCGACCAGGCGGTAGTACGACGCGTTGTCGATGCCCTTGAACGAGATCGTCGGACCCATGTGGTTGCCCTCGGCCGTGTGGTTGTAGACGACGTCCATCCACACCTCGAGGCCGGCCTCGTGGAAGGCCTTGACCATGGCCTTGAACTCGGCGACCTGGCCGCCTCGCGTGCCCGCCGCCTCCGAGGCGTACTCGTCGTGCGGCGCGAAGAAGCCGATGGAGTTGTAGCCCCAGTAGTTGCGGAGGCCCTTCTCCTCGAGGTGGCTGTCCTGCACGAACTGGTGCGTGGGCAGCAGCTCGACGGCGGTGACGCCGAGGTCGGTGAAGTACTTGATCGCGGCCGGGTGCGCGAGGCCCGCGTAGGTGCCGCGGATCTCCTCGGGCACGTCCGGGTGCTGCTGCGTGAAGCCCTTCACGTGGACCTCGTACACGACCGTGTCCTCGAGGGCGGTCAGCGGGCGCTCGTCGGAGCCCCAGTCGAAGTCGCGGTCGGCGATCACGTTGCGCGGCATCGCCGACGCGGAGTCGGTCGTGTCCATCGTCTCGGGCTCGTCCATGTCGTGGCCGAACACGGCCTGGCCCCAGTCGAAGCGGCCGTCGAGGGCCGTGGCGTAAGGGTCGAGAAGCAGCTTGTTCTCGTTGTGGCGGAGGCCGGCGGCCGGGTCCCAGGGGCCTGCGACACGCAGGCCGTAGCGGGATCCGACGCGCGCCTCCTCGACGACGGTGTGGAAAACGTGGCCGGTGCGCTCGGTGAGCTCGAAGCGGGTCTCGGTGCCCGCGGCACCCGCGGTGCCGTCGGTGCCGTCCGCGTCGTCGAACAGGCAGAACCAGATCTTGTCGGCGGTCTCGGAGTACACGGCGACGTGGGCGCCGCCGCCCTCGAGGGGCGTGACGCCGAGGGGGTAGGGCATGGAGCGGGAAGCGGTCATGCACCAGACATACAGGCTGCGCGGCTGCAGGGGCCAAGCTGAGCGCCCGGCCCGCTGTACCCCGCCGCGCCGCGCCGCCTCTCCCCCGCCCTTCTTGACTCCGTTCGGACAAAGTGCCGCGCTACAGCGCGTCATCCTGTCCGGAAGACATCCCGAAGGCGATTCCTCCCCAGCAGCCTTCACAGGTCGCCTCTCCCCGGCAGCAGCCTCCTGCGACGCGGGCGTCCTCCTGGAGAACGACACTCGGCGCATGACTGCACCTGACCCGTTCCGCGTCCCGCTGAGCTTCGCGGCGACCTACGGTGACGCGAAGGAGGCTCGGGCGCTGAGACGAGGCCACGAACGGGGAGACATGCATCGTGTGCGCCGAGGCGTGTACGTCGCTGCGGCCGCCTGGACAGCTCTCGACGACCGTGGCCGTCACGTCGTCACCGTCCGTGCAGCGCTGGCAGGACATCCTGCTCGGCTCGTGGCGTCCCACGACTCGGCCGTCGCCGTCCACGACCTGCCGCGCGTCCACCGCGCCTTCGGCGAGGTCGTGCAGCTCGTCGATCCTCTCCGCGCCGAGGCCCGCCGCGCTCGTCTCGTCCACGTGCGTCCGGGCGAGCTCGCCGCCCGCGACGTGGTCGAAGTCGCGGGCGTTCCGTCGACGTCCCTCTCGCGCACCGTCGTCGACGTGGCCAAGTCCGCGTCGTTCGGAGACGCCGTCCTCTGTGCCGACGCGGTCCTCCGGCGCATCGTCCTCAGCGGTCGGCACGATGCGGGGCCCCACGTCGATGAACGGCTCGCCCGGGTCCGAGCCGATCTGCTCGCCTCGGTCGGCCCCGGCGACCGTCGAGGGGGGAGCGCGGCAGCACGCGTGATCGAGTTCGCGTCTCCGTGGGCGGAGAACGGCGGCGAGTCCCTGGCCCGGATCGTGCTGCACGAACTCGGCGTCGAGGCACCCGTCCTGCAGAAGGTCGTCACGGTGCACGGCCGGTTCGCGGGGAGAGGCGACATGCACCTGCCCGACGACGGCGCCCTGCTCGAGTTCGACGGCATGGAGAAGCTCGTCGACGGGAAGATGCTCGCCGGACGTTCGACCGCTGAGGCCCTCCGACAGTTGAAGGCACGCGACCGGGAACTTCTGCGCTCGAGTGAGGTGCGCACGGTCGTGCACTTCGACCTCCTCGACGTCGTGCACCCTGCACGGCTGGCAGACCTGCTCCGCGCGGCACACGTCGCCGTCGATCCCCGCCGCGTGCGCACGGCAACGCGCCTCGCGGCCGTCCGGTTCGCGCCTCCTGACTCGCCAGACTGACGCGTTCCGGACGGGATGACGCGCTCTTGCGCCTCAATTTGTCCGGAACGCGTCAAATGAGGACGCAAGGGCTGCCCGTGCTAGAGCCGGCGAGAAACTGAGCTGGCCGGCGGCGCGGCGGCTAGCTGACGTGCACGTCGGGGCGGCGCGAGCGGTGCGGCTCCGCCTGCCGCAGCACCTCGCGCGTCACGGGCGCCACCTCGCCGGCCCCGGTGACCAGGAACCGCCCCATGTTCGACAGCGGGCTGCCCTCGGTCCACTCGAAGTAGACGTCGGGCACGACCCCGGTCTCGTCGCGCACCGCGAGCAGCACCGACGCGATCGTGTTGGGCACGGCCCCGCTCGTGACGCGCAGCACGCGGTAGCCGTGCACGACGCACCCAGTGACCTCGAGGTCCTCCTCGAAGTCGGACGAGTCGCCCGGGTGCACCTCGAGGAAGATCACGGGAGAGCGCTGCGGGATGCCGCTGTACTTGCGCTCGGCGCTCAGCTTCTTCTTGTAGATCTCGGCGACCTCGCGGCCCGGCTCGTGCGCGATGATCCGGATCGAGCCGTACTCGTCGGCGTCCTCGCGGACGTAGCCGAGCGACGTGTCGTCGAACGAGATCGACGTCGCGCGCAGCTGGAACGACCGCCGCACGCGCGAGATCAGCGACACCGCCATGATGCCCACGATGAAGATCGCGGCGATCCGGACGCCGTCGGGACGCTCGACCACGTTGACGACGGTCGTGTAGACGAAGACGACCGCGATGACGCCGAAGGCGACGGTCCGCTTGCGCTGACGCGCCCGGCGGGCGGACAGGGTCACCGCCACGGAGGCGCTGGTGATGAGCACGAGCACTCCGGTCGCGTACGCCCCGCCCTGGGCGTCGACGTCGGCGTCGAACACGATCGTGATGACGAAGGCGATCACCGTGAAGACGAGCACGAGCGGCCGCACGGCCCGCGCCCACTGCGGCGCCATGCCGTAGCGCGGCAGGTAGCGGGGCACGATGTTGAGCAGCCCCGCCATCGCCGAGGCGCCGGCGAACCAGAGGATGCAGATGGTGGCGACGTCGTAGAGGGTGCCGAACCCGTTGCCGAGGTAGGCGTGCGCGAGGTAGGCGAGGGCACGGCCGTTCGCCTCGCCTCCCGACTGGAACTCCTCCTGCGGGATCAGCAGCGTGGTCACGAAGCTCGACAGGATGAGGAACGAGCTCATGATGATCGCGGCCGACGTGAGCAGGCGGCGTGCACCGCGGATCCGGCCGAGCGGCTGCTGCGGGGTGTCGCTCGCGTCGCCGGTGATCTGCGGCATGACGGCGACGCCGGTCTCGAAGCCCGACAGGCCGAGCGCGAGCTTCGGGAACACGATCAGCGCGATGCCCACCATGACGAGCGGGTTGCCGTGCTGCACGGTCAGCGCCTGCCACCAGTTGCCGATGACGACCGGGTTCTCGGCGACGTGGGCGAGCGCCACGGCGATCACGACGAGGTTCAGCGCCAGGAAGACGCCGACCAGGACGACGGCGATGCCGATCGCCTCCTTGAACCCCCGGAGGAACACCGCGGCCAGCAGCGCGACCAGGAACAGCGTGATCGGCACCTCGGCCCCGTGGAACCACGACGGCGCGAAGGGGTTCTCGACGGCGTGCGCCGTGGCGTCGGCGGCCGAGAGGGTGATGGTGATCATGAAGTCGGTGGCGGCGAAGCCGAGCAGCACGAGCACGAAGACCTTGCCGCCCCACCAGGGCAGCAGGCGCTCGAGCATCGCGATCGAGCCCTCGCCGCGGGGGCTCTCGCGGGCCACGCGGCGGTAGACGGGCAGCGCGCCGAAGAGGGTCAGCAGCACGAGCACGATCGTCGCCAGCGGCGAGAGCAGGCCGGCCGCGACGGCGGCGATCGCCGGCTGGTAGCCGAGGGTCGAGAAGTAGTCGACCCCGGTGAGGCACATGACGCGCCACCACGAGTGCGTCTTCTCGACGGTGGTGGCGTGCGGCCCCTGGTGGGCGCCGCTGTTCTCGGAGAGGCCGCCCAGCAGCCAGCCACGGAGGCGCGACCCCGACGTGCGGGAGAGCGCCGGTTCCAGCGCGTCGGCGTCGCGCTGCTCGGACGTCGTGGACACGGTGACCTCTCGTCGCTCGTCGCACCCGGGACGGCTCGACGGAGCAACGCTACGCCCGGCGCGAGGCGGCACGGGGCGGTGGGGCGTAAGGATGTCGTGAGGACTTCGGACGTCCCCGACAGGCTCCCAGCGTGCCCACGGCGGACATGCAGATCGCGTGCGCCGCGCGGCCCGACGGCGGCCGCGGCGGTCGGGTTCCTCGGAGGTCAGGGCTTCTCGGCGCCTCCGTCCGGCACGAAGCGGTAGCCCATGCCCAGCTCGGTGACGAGGTAGCGCGGCTCGGCCGGCACCGGCTCGAGCTTCTTGCGCAGCTGCGCGAAGTAGAGGCGGAGGTAGCCCGTGTCCTTCGCGTGGAACGCCCCCCACACCTGCGTCAGCAGGGTCTCGCGGGTGACGAGCTTGCCCGGGCTCTGCAGCAGCAGCTCGAGCACGCGCCACTCGGTCGGCGTCAGCCGCACGAGCTCGCCGGCGCGCGTCACCGTCGTGGCCGACAGGTCGACCCGCACGTCGCCGAACTCGACCACGGGCGTGTCGTCGTCGCCGGGAGCGAGGCGACGGGTGAGCGCGCGGATGCGCGCGAGCAGCTCCTCCATCGCGAACGGCTTCGTCACGTAGTCGTCGGCGCCCGCGTCGAGCGCCTCGACCTTGTCGGCGGCGTCGGTGCGTCCGGAGACGACGAGCACGGGCGCGGTCGACCAGCCGCGCAGGCCCGCGATCACCTCGACGCCGTCGAGCCGGGGCATGCCGAGGTCGAGCATGACCAGGTCGGGGTGCTGCGTCATGGCGACGTCGAGCGCCTCGCGCCCGTCGGACGCGGTGTGGATCTCGTAGCCGTGGGCGCCGAGGGTCACCTTGAGCGCCCGCAGGATCTGCGGGTCGTCGTCGGCGATCAGGATCTTCACGGGCCCTCCTCGACGACGGTACCGCCCGCAGGAGGCGCCGATCGCGTTCCCGACGTAGGGATCCCGTGAGGATCCGCGCCGGCTGCGGGGGTCGGGGCCTCGGGCAGGGAGACGACGGCGGTGAGGCCGCCGCCCGGGGTGTCGTCCATCGTGAGGGTGCCGCCCATCGCTTCCGTGAACCCCTTGCTCAGGGCGAGGCCGAGCCCGAGCCCCGTGGAGTTGTCGGTGTCGCCGAGCCGCTGGAACGCGACGGTGATCTCGTCGCGGCGCTCAGGCGGGACGCCGGGCCCGCGGTCGACGACCCGCACCTCCACCCGGCCGGCGAAGCCGCTGGTCGAGATGCGCACGAGGGTGCCGTCGGGCGAGTGGCGCAGCGCGTTGTCGAGCAGGTTGACGAGGACCCGCTGCAGCAGCACGGCGTCGGCGACGACGGCCGGCACCGAGGCGCGCAGCGCCAGCTCGACGTCGGCGGGCCCGAGCCCGAGCTCGTCGAGCGCCCCGAGCACGACGTCGTCGACGTCGACGACCGCGGTGCGGACGGCGAGCGCCCCGGCCTGCACCCGGCTGACGTCGAGCAGGTTCGTGACGAGGGTCGACAGCGACTCCAGGCTCTCCCACGCGGTGGCGAGCAACTCGTCGCGGTCGGCGTCGCTCCACTCGACTCCGGGCTGGCGCAGGCCGCTGACGGAGGCGGTCGCCGCGGCGAGCGGTCGGCGCAGGTCGTGCCCGACGGCGGCCAGCAAGGCGCTGCGCATCCGGTCGACCTCGGCGAGCGGCGCGACCTGGCCGGCCGTGCGGGTGAGCGCCGAGTGCTCGAGCGCCGCCTCGACCTGCGCGGCGACCACGGCGAGGAGGCGTCGGTCGCCCGCCTGCAGCGGCTGGCCGGTCAGCTCGAGCACGCCGTGCTCCCCCGCGGGCAGCGTCGAGACGTCGGCCGATGCACCAGCACCGGCAGGCCCGTCGCCCGCCACCCCGCTGTCGCCGAGCACCTCGTCGCCCGACAGCACCCGCACCCGCCTCAGCCCGAACGCCTCGCGGGTCCGCGCGACGAGCGCCTGCAGCGCGTCCTGCCCCCGCAGCACGCTGCCCGACACGGTCGCGAGCAGCTCGGTCTCGGCGAGGGCCCGGGCCGCCGACCGGCTGCGCCGGGCCGCCTGGTCGACGACCCAGCTGACGATGGCGGCGTTGAGCACGTACAGCACGAGAGCGAGCAGGTGCAGCGGCTCGGCGATCGTGACGCTGTAGATGGGCGCGATGAAGAAGAGGTCGAGCGTGACGCCCGACAACAGGGCGGCGAAGAGCGCCGGCCAGACGCCGCCGGTCACCGCCACGACGACGACGAGCAGCTGGAACAGCAGCACGGTGCCCGCGATGCCGTCTTCTGTGCGGTGCCCCGCGAGCAGCCAGGTGAGCAGCGGCCCGACGACGGCCGCGAGCACGAAGCCGGTGACGACCCGCGAGCGCGACAGCGCCCCGCCGAGCTTGGGCAGCGACCAGCCCCGGCCGGCCGCCGAGTGCGTCACGATGTGCACGTCGAGCTGGCCCGACTCGCGGATCACGGTCGCGCCGATGCCCGGCCCGGTGACGAGCGACCCGAGCCGCCCGCGCCGGCTGACGCCGATCACGAGCTGGGAGGCGTCGGCCCCCTTGGCGAAGTCGACCAGCGCCCTCGGCACGTCCGAGCCGACGACCTGGTGGTAGCTGCCGCCGAGCTTCTCGACGAGGGCGCGCTGGGCCGCGAGCGCGCCGGGCGCGCCCTGCCGGAGGCCGTCGGGGGTGCTCACGTGCACGGCGATCAGCTCGCCCCCGGCGCTGCGGGCCGCGATGCGCGCGGCGCGACGGATCAGCGTCTCGCCCTCCGCGCCTCCGGTGAGGGCCACGACCACGCGCTCGCGCGCCTCCCACGCGGCGTCGATGCCGTGCTCGACGCGGTACGCGCGGAGGGCGCTGTCGACCTCGTCGGCGAGCCAGAGCAGGGCGAGCTCGCGCAGCGCGGTGAGGTTGCCGAGCCGGAAGTAGTTCGAGAGCGCCGCGTCGACCCGGGCGGCGGGGTAGACGTCACCCGCCGCGAGCCGGTCGCGGAGCGCCTGCGGCGCCAGGTCGACGACCTCGATCTGGTCGGCCGCGCGCAGCACCGCGTCGGGCACGGTCTCGTGCTGCGCCGCGCCGGTGATCTGCTCGACGACGTCGGCCAGCGACTCGACGTGCTGCACGTTGACCGTCGACACCACCGAGATGCCGGCGTCGAGCAGGGCCTGCACGTCGCGCCAGCGCTTGTCGTGCCGGGAGCCCGGGGCGTTGCTGTGCGCGAGCTCGTCGACGAGCGCGACCTGCGGCGCCCGGGCGAGCACCGCTTCCAGGTCCATCTCGTCGAGCTCGACCCCGCGGTGCACGTGCCGCTCGCGCGGCACCACCTCGAGGTCGCCCAGCCGGGCGGCGGTCGCTGCCCGGCCGTGGGTCTCGACCACGGCCACCACGACGTCCTTGCCCTCGTCGCGCAGCCTCGCGCCCTCCTCGAGCATCGTGAAGGTCTTGCCGACGCCGGGAGCGGCGCCGAGCAGCACCCGCAGCCGACCTCGTGTCATGCGCCCAGCTTCGCACGCGCCGCCGACACGTCCGGGGCCGCGCACACGGCGACGTCAGCACGCGTGGCACCTGCCGCACGCGAGGCACCGGCCGCACGCGTGACACCGGCCGCACGCGAGGCACCGGCCGAACGCCCGGCAGCCGCCGCCCTCACGACCCGAGCTCCGTCAGCGCGGCGTTCAGCTCGAGCACGTCGACCGTGGGCTCCCCCAGGTAGCCGAGCTCGCGGCCGTGCACGTGCTGCTCGACGAGCTCGCGCACCTCGGCGACGGGCAGCGACCGCGCGGCGGCGACGCGCTCGACCTGCTGGCGCGCCCACTCGGGCGAGATGTCCGGGTCGAGGCCCGAGGCCGAGGCCGTCAGCGCATCGACGGGTACCGACGCGGGGTCCACCCCGTCGAGGGAGGCGACGGCGGCGCGGCGCTCCTCGATCGCGGCGATCAGGTCGGCGTTCTCCGGGCCGAGGTTGCTGCCGCTCGAGGCGCCGGCGTCCCAGCCGTCGCCCGCCGCCGAGGGACGCGACTGGAACCACTCGGGCAGGGCGGCCCCGTCGGCGTCGACGAACGACTGGCCGAGCAGCGACGAGCCGACGACCTCGCCGTCCACGGTGAGCCGGGAGCCGTCCGCCTGGTGCGGCAGCACGAGCTGTCCGACGCCGGTGACGAGCAGGGTGTAGCCGAGGCCGAGCACGACGGTCGCGGCGACCATCGCGCGGAGTGCCGTGCCGTACTGGCGCAGCGTCGAGCGGGTGTCCATGGGGTTCCTTCTTCTGGTGGTGCGGGTGCGGTGCAGGAGGCGGTGCGTCAGGCAGCGCTCGTTCAGTAGCCGGGGACCAGCGCGACCACGAGGTCGATCAGCTTGATCCCGACGAAGGGCGCGACGACGCCGCCGACCCCGTAGACGAGCAGGTTGCGGCTGAGCACCTGGGAGGCCGACGCCGCGCGGTACGCGACGCCCCGCAGCGCCAGCGGGATGAGCACGACGATGACGAGCGCGTTGAAGACGATCGCCGAGAGGATCGCCGAGGCCGGCGAGCTCAGCTGCATCACGTTCAGCACCCCGAGCCCCGGGAACACCCCGGCGAACATGGCCGGGATGATCGCGAAGTACTTCGCCACGTCGTTCGCGATCGAGAACGTCGTCAGGGCACCGCGGGTGATGAGCAGCTGCTTGCCGATCCGGACGATGTCGATCAGCTTCGTCGGGTCGCTGTCGAGGTCGACCATGTTGCCGGCCTCCTTCGCGGCCGACGTGCCCGTGTTCATCGCGACGCCGACGTCGGCCTGCGCGAGCGCCGGGGCGTCGTTGGTGCCGTCGCCGGTCATGGCGACGAGCGCGCCGCCCTCCTGCTCGCGGCGGATCAGCGCGAGCTTGTCCTCCGGCGTCGCCTCGGCGAGGTAGTCGTCGACGCCGGCCTCGGCCGCAATGGCCTTGGCGGTGAGCGGGTTGTCGCCCGTGATCATCACGGTGCGGATCCCCATCGTGCGCAGCTCGGCGAAGCGCTCGCGCAGGCCGTCCTTGACGACGTCCTTGAGGTGGACGACGCCCAGCACCCGGCGCTCGCCCGTGGCGTCCGCGACGGCGACGACCAGCGGCGTGCCGCCCGCCTCCGACACGGCGTCGACCAGGCCCCGCAGCTGCTCGCGCCGGTCTGCGGGCAGGGCGCGCGCCTCCTCGGCCCAGGCGACGACGGAGGCGGCGGCCCCCTTCCGCACCACGCTCCCGTCGGGCAGGTCGAGGCCGCTCATGCGGGTCTGGGCGGTGAACGGCACGACGACGCTCCCGTCGCCAGGAGCGCCCGACGCGCCTCCCTCGTGCCAGCCCGTCGTCAGGGCGAGGTCGACGATCGAGCGCCCCTCGGGGGTCGGGTCGCTGAGCGACGCGGTCGCTGCGGCGTCGACGAGCTCGCCCGGGGCGACGGCGTCCAGCGGCACGAACTCCGACGCGCGCCGGTTGCCGTAGGTGATGGTGCCGGTCTTGTCGAGCAGCAGGGTCGTCACGTCGCCCGCGGCCTCGACGGCCCGGCCCGACATCGCGAGCACGTTGCGCTGCACGAGGCGGTCCATGCCGGCGATGCCGATGGCGCTGAGCAGCGCGCCGATCGTCGTGGGGATGAGGCAGACCAGAAGGGCGATCAGCACCGGGATGCTCACCGACGCGTCGCTGTAGGCCGCGATCGGGTTCAGCGTCAGCGTCACGACGACGAAGACGACCGAGAGGCTCGCGAGCAGGATGTTCAGCGCGATCTCGTTCGGCGTCTTCTGCCGCGAGGCCCCCTCGACGAGGCGGATCATCCGGTCGACGAAGGTCTCGCCGGGCTTGCTGGTGATGCGCACGACGACCCGGTCGGACAGCACCCGGGTGCCGCCGGTGACGGCGCTGCGGTCGCCGCCCGACTCGCGGATCACCGGGGCCGACTCGCCCGTGATCGCCGACTCGTCGACGCTCGCGATGCCCCAGACGACGTCGCCGTCGCCCGGCACGACCTCGCCGGCCACGACCACGACCACGTCGCCCAGCACGAGGTCGGCCGACGACACCTGCTCCGAGGAGGCGCGCTCGGCCGAGGGGTCGCTGGTCTCGTCCCACGAGGCCACGCGTCGCGCCGTCGTGCTGGTCCGCGTCGCCCGGAGCGTCTCGGCCTGCGCCTTGCCGCGGCCCTCGGCCACGGACTCGGCGAGGTTCGCGAAGACGACGGTCGCCCAGAGCCAGAGCGCGATCGCCCAGGTGAACGAGCCGGGCACGGCCGAGCCGCCCGAGGTCTGCGGTCCCGTGACGACGCCCGCGACGGCGAGCACCGTCGTGTAGGCGGCGCCGACCTCGACGATGAACATGACGGGGTTCCGCCACATCAGTCGGGGGTCGAGCTTGCGGAGCGCGCCGGGCAGCGCCGCGGCGAGCTGGGCGACGCTGAAGGCGCCGCCGCCCCGGGACGAGCCCGAGCCGGCAGAGCCGTCGGTCGCGACGCCGGTGCCCTGGTCGGTGGTGGCGGAGTCGGCGGACGAGCCGGTCGGCGAATCGGTCGGCGAGTCGGTCGGTGTGTCGGTGGAGGTGGCCATGGTCAGTTCAGCCCTTCGGCGAGCGGCCCCAGTGCGAGCACGGGGAAGTAGGTCAGCGCCGTCACGATCACGGAGACGCCGGTGAGGAGGCCCACGAACTGCGGGCGGTGGGTGGGCAGGGTGCCCGCGGTCGCGGGTGCCTTCCCCTGGGCGGCGAACGAGCCGGCGAGGGCGAGCACGAGCACGATCGGCACGAACCGGCCGAGCAGCACGGCGACGCCGAGGGCCGTGTTGAACCAGGGCGTGTTCGCCGTGAGCCCGGCGAAGGCCGAGCCGTTGTTGTTGGCGGCCGAGGTGAAGGCGTAGAGCACCTCGCTGAAGCCGTGCAGGCCGGGGTTCCAGATCGACGTGCCCTCGACGTCGGCGCGCACGGCGGGGATCGCGAAGCTCAGCGCCGTACCGGTGAGCACGAGGGTCGGGGTGACGAGGATGTACAAGCTGGCGAGCTTGATCTCGCGCGGCCCGATCGCCTTGCCGAGGTACTCGGGAGTCCGGCCGACGAGCAGCCCCGCGATGAACACCGTGATGACGGCGAGCACGAGGATCCCGTAGAGCCCCGAGCCGACCCCGCCGGGGGCGATCTCGCCGAGCATCATGTCGATCATCGCGACCATGCCGCCGAGCGCCGTGTACGAGTCGTGCATCGAGTCGACGGCACCCGTCGAGGTGAGGGTCGAGGTCGAGCCGAACAGGGTCGATCCCCAGACGCCGAACCGCACCTCCTTGCCCTCCAAGGCACCGCCGGCGAGCTGCGGAGCCGTGCCGGCGCCCCGGACCTCCGCCCAGGTCATCGCGGTGAGCGAGACGACGGCGATGGTCGTCATGACTGCGGCGATCGCCCTGCCCTCGCGGGCTGAGCCGACCATGCGGCCGAAGGTGCGGGGCAGCGAGAACGGGATGACGAGCATGAGCACGACCTGGAACAGGTTGGTCCAGGCGGTCGGGTTCTCGAACGGGTGCGCGCTGTTGACGTTGAAGAAGCCGCCGCCGTTCGTGCCGAGCAGCTTGATCGCCTCCTGCGAGGCCACCGGGCCGCCCGGGATCACGGCCGTGCCTCCGGTCAGCGTGCCGACCGCCTCGGGGGCGGCGAAGGTCTGCACGACGCCGCCGGCCAGCAGGACGAAGGCAGCGACGACGGCGAGCGGCAGCAGGATGCGCGTCACCGAGCGGGTGAGGTCGACCCAGAAGTTGCCGAGGGTGCCGCTGCGGGCGCGGGCGAGGCCGCGGATCAGCGCGACGGCGACGGCGATCCCGACGGCCGCGGAGACGAAGTTCTGCACGGCGAGGCCCGCGAGCTGGACGGCGTAGCCCATCGTCAGCTCGGGCGAGTACGACTGCCAGTTCGTGTTCGTGACGAAGCTCGCGGCGGTGTTGAACGCGAGGTCGGGCGGCACGGCAGGCAGGCCGAGGGAGGCGGGCAACAGGGCCTGCGTGCGCTGCAGCACGTAGAGCAGGACGAGGCCGACGACCGAGAAGGCGAGCACGCCGCGGAGGTACGCCCGCCACGTCTGCTCGGACGAGCTGTCGACGCCGACGACGCGGTAGAGCAGCCGCTCGGCCGCGAGGTCGCGGGTGCTCGTGAAGGTGCGCGCCATGTGGTCGCCGAGCGGCCGGTGCAGCACCACGAGCACCAGCACGACGGTGGCGATCTGGAGGAGGCCCGCGAGGGTGTCGTTCACGCCGGCCGCCTAGAACTTCTCGGGCGCGACGAGCGCGACCACGAGGTAGACGAGGGCGGCGACGGCGAGGACGACCGCGACGATGCCGAGGGCGGTCACAGGCGCTCCACCCCCTTCGCCACGAGGGCGACGACCGCCATGACGGCGACGATGGCGAGCAGGTAGACGAGGTCGAGCACGGTGGTGACTCCGAGTCCAGGAGGAGCGGGTGCGGCCGGCGGCGCCGGTCGCGTGCCCCACGGGGGCACGGTCACCCAGCAGACACCGACGCACGGGTCCGGACGGCCGTCCTCACGGGTTCCCTACGGCGGCGGGCGGCATCCTCGCGGTTCGCTGACGCGGTGCGGCACAGAGGGGCCTGCATCCTCGCGGTCCGCTGACGCGGTGCGGCTCGGGGAGGCCTGCGTCCCCGCGGCGCCTGGTCCGACCGCGCCGGGGCGAAGAACTGGTCCGACCGCGCCGGGGCGAAGAAAAAGGCCCCGTGCATCGATCTGGCGAGATCACAACGCGACGGGGCCCCGCGGAGCCGGTGGGATTTGAACCCACGGTTCCCACAAAGGGAACTCCACCTTAGCAGGGTGGTGCACTAGGCCGAACTATGCGACGGCTCCATGCGCAGTCTCGTGCGGGACGTGACGGCGCACCCACGATCATAGCGGGCCGGACGCGATCTGCCGAACCGCGCCTCCTCGGCGGGCCGAGCCGCACCTCCTCGGCGCGACGAGCGGGCCTGCTCACCCGTGTTTCACCCGTTGATCCCCCTTTCGGGGGGCGTCGCGGCCTTGTCCACCTATATGCCGACTCATAGAGTACCCCTGGCGCCGGAGACGGCGGAGTCGTGCACCACCCGGCAGCACGGGGCGTCCCCGGACGCGGCGGCTCTCCCCCGACGACGCCGCCCCGGCCCTCCGACGCACTTCCCGACGCTGTGCCGCTCCCCGACGCGGCACCGACCGGAGGCATCTCTGTCGACGACGACGTCGACGTCACACCCCCTGCGGTGCCGAACCCCTGATCCCGGCACCGCAGGGCCCCCCACGGCGCGTTCGGGCGCCCGCGCGGGGATCCCCGGTCGTCCCGGCGAGCTGGTTACTCGCCGGGACGCCCTCTCCCCCGCCTTGCCGGGCACCGCGCCGGCACCGTCGGCAGGACTACTTCTGCAGGAAGCCGACCGAGCAGGTCTGCTCCGCAGCCGACTGGCCCGTGAGGCCGGAGATGACCTCCGGGCCGGCAGGAGCCACGGCAGGGTCGGTCGGAGTGCCGGTCGCCGGGGCCGTGGGGGCAGGAGTCCCGGAGGCGGAGGCAGCAGGAGCCTCGGGCGCCGCGGAGGCGCCTCCTGCGACGTCGCCCGCAGCCGCGTCGTCCGCAGCCGCGTCGTCCGTGGCGGCGGACGCCGCGCCGAGCCCCTCGCTTCCTGCCTCGAGCGTGAACGGCTGGTCGGCCCGGATCGCGTCGAAGAGCTTCGTCGCGACCGAGGTGATCGGCTGCACCTTGCCCGCGTAGACGCCGGTGCCCTCGGTCGTGCCGGGGTACTGGACGAAGTTGACCTGGTCGAGCGGGAGGTCGCGCAGCGCCGAGCCGATCTGCACCATGGTGCCGAGGTCGGTGAGCTGCTCGGAGAGGGTCATGTTGCTCGCGGCCGCTCGGGCGAGGGAGTACAGCTTGGTCGGGTTCGTGAGGGTGTCGGCGCTCTTGACCGTGCGCAGCAGCGACGACAGGTAGACCTGCTGGCTGCTGATGCGGCCGAGGTCGGATCCGTCGCCGACGCCGTGGCGCGTGCGGAGGAACTGCAGCGCCTGCTCGCCCTGGAGCACCGTCTCGCCGGCCTGGATGTCGAGGCCGGTGTAGCGGTCCTTGATCGGGGTCGCGGCGCAGACGGGGACGCCGCCGACGGCGTTCGACATCTCGATGACGCCGTTGAACGAGATCATGCCCGCGAAGGGGATGTCGAGGCCGGTCAGCTCGGACACCGTCGACACGACGCAGCTGAGGCCGCCGTACGAGTACGCCTCGTTCATCGGACGGGCGGACATGGCCGAGTAGTAGCCGCTGCCGTCCTCCTTCGCGCAGGCGGGGATCGGGACCACCATGTCGCGCGGGATGCTCACGGCCGTCGCGTTGGAGTGGTCGGCCGACACGTGCAGCAGGATGTTGACGTCGTTGAGGGTGGCGTCGCGCTTGCCGAACGCGCCCTCGTCCTGTTCCGCGTCGTTGTCGGTGCCGACGACGAGCACGTTGAAGCCGCCCGGGTAGGCGTCGACGGACGGCGGGGACGCGACGACCGGGGTCTTCCCCTTCGCGGCGGGCAGCGCGACGCCCGTGCCGAGGTCCGAGCGCACCTGGTAGGCCGCGATGGCCCCGACGGACGCCCCGCTCACGAGCACGACGGCGAGCGCTCCGGCGACGACCTTGCCGATCGTGCCGAGCGGACCCGTGGCCCGGAGGCGCCCGTGACGGGCGACGCCGCGCCCCGAGGTCTCGGCCGCGCGGCGGCTCGTACGGCTCTCGGCACGGCTGGCGGTGCGGTCGCGGTCGTCGGTCACGCGGAGTCCTCTCGGTCGACGCGGGCACGACGCGGACCCGGTGACGGTCGGCGGGGATCGTGCCTGCGCGATGGGCGGGCAGAACGGCATCGTAACGGGCGGAACCCGACGAAACGGTCCGTCGCCCAGAACGGGGGGCCTCCGGCCGCGGAGCACGACCCCGTCGGCAGGACCGACCGGCGGCACCCGTCCGTCAGGGGTAGCCGACGAACCAGAGCAGCACGACGGCGACGGGCTGCAGCACGACGCCGACCCCGAGCAGCACCCACCGGAGGCGCGGCGCGGCCACGACCACGGGGTGGCCGAGCAACGGCGCGACGGGCAGCAGCAACCTCGGCAGGCTCTGCTGCGGCAGGAAGACCGCGACGAGGTAGAGCAGGTAGCTCGCGGCGTACGACACGACCTCGACGCCCATCGCCTGCGTCGAGCGACGGGTGAACGCCCAGGCCACGACGCCGAGCACCACCCCGACGAGCACGATCCCCGCCACGCCGAGGAACGTGCCCGCCATCACGAACCAGGGCGTCAGCGGGGCGAAGTGCTGGCGCCCGACGAACCCGACCCACCACGAGAGCTCGGTGTCGAGGTAGGCGCCCGAGCGGCCGGTCACGTGGTCCGCGATCACGGGCCACGCGAGGCCCGCCGCCGAGATCAGCAGCCCGGCCACGACGACCGAGACGCGCTCGCGCCTCCTGAACCCCCGCCCCTCGCGTCGCAGCCGCACGACCGCGGTCACGGCGAGCGCCAGGGCGAGCGCCAGCACGCCGGGCCGGGTGAAGGCGGCGACGACGCCGAACGGGACCATCAGCGGGTACTGCCGGCGCACCAGTGCCAGCAGCGCCGCGAAGGTGAGCAGCAGCATCAGGCTCTCGGCGTAGGCGACTTGCAGCACGAACGAGAGCGGCCCGAAGCAGAACAGGGCGACGGCCCAGAGGGCGCTCTGCGGGCCGACCGTCTCGAGGACGACCCGGTGCAGCAGCACCGCGGCGCCGCCTCCGGCGACCACGGCCACGACGAGGCCGATCGCGAAGAAGGCGTTCCCGGCGAGGTCGACGCCGAGCACGGACGCGACGCCGCGCACGAGCCCCGGGAACACCGGCAGGAACGCCCACGGGTTGGGCAGCACGTGGCCGTCGTCGTCGACGGGCAGCTCGGTCGGGTAGCCCTGCTGGGCGATGGTCCGGTAGTAGCTGGCGTCCCACGAGCCCGAGAAGGAGGCGAAGCTCGGGTCGGCGCGGTAGCTGGCGAACGCCCAGCCCTGCGAGGTCGCGAGCGAGAAGAGGCCGCCGAGCCAGGCGCTCGACACGAGCCGCGAGAGGGCGTACAGCACGAGCACGACGACCATGGGAGGGGCGCCCTGCAGTCGGGGGCTGAGTCGCAGGCGCACCCGGTCAGCCTAGGAGGCGCCTCCTCGATCCCGACTTCCGTCCTGTCGATCGTCGGGAACCTTTTGTCATGGGTCGACAGAAGTGACAGAGTTGACGTGCACGCCCTCGATCTTCCTCTCCGGCCCTCCGGCCACCACGAGATCCACCACGACAAAGGAGTTCGCCATGACCTCGTCACCCTCCGTCCAGCTCTACACGGTCAGGGACGCCATCTCGGCCGACCTGCAGGGCGCCGTCGCCCGCGTCGCCGAGATCGGCTTCACCAAGGTCGAGCCCTACGACTTCGTCGCCCGCGCCGACGAGCTCGAGAAGGCCTTCGCCGCCTCGGGCGTCACCGCCCCCTCCGCCCACGCGCCGGTCATCGACTCGACCGAGCCCGAGCGCGCCTTCGCCGCCGCCGCCCAGCTCGGCGTCGGCACGGTCATCGACCCCTTCATCCCCAGCGACCGCTGGCAGACCGCCGACGACGCCCGCGCGATCGCCGACCGCGTCAACGAGCTGCAGGTGCAGGCGGCCGCCACGGGACTGAAGTTCGGCTACCACAACCACCAGTGGGAGTTCGCGAACAAGGTCGACGGGCGCCCCGTCTACGAGTTCTTCCTCGAGCGCCTGAACGACGACGTCGTGCTCGAGATCGACACCTTCTGGTCGACCGTCGGCGGCATGGACACCCCCGCCCTGCTGCGGTCGCTGGGCGACCGCGTCCAGTTCCTGCACGTCAAGGACGGCCGCATCTCGGGCGACATCGCCACCGCGCTGCCGAGCAGCGAGAGCGCCCTGGAGGTGCCGGAGGCCCTCGCCGCCGCGTTCAAGAACCAGACGCCCGCCGGCCAGGGCGACGTCGACGTCGCCGCCGTGCTCGCCGCCGCGCCGCACGCGCTGCGCGTCGTCGAGTTCGACGACTACAGCGCAGACGTCTTCGACGGCATCGCCGAGTCGCTCGCGTGGCTCGCGGAGAACGACAAGTGACCGGCGTCGAGACGGGCGCCTCCGGCGGCACGGGCACCGGCACGGGCACCGGCACCGGCCGCACGGGCCGCGTCGGCGTCGGCGTCGTCGGCGCGGGCGTCATCAGCGGCACCTACCTCGAGAACATGACGAAGTTCCCCGACCTCGAGGTCCTCTTCGTCGCCGACCTGATCGCCGACCGTGCCCGGTCGCGCGCCGAGGAGTACGGCGTGCCCCGCCACGGCACCGTCGAGGAGCTGCTGGCGATCGACGAGATCGAGATCGTCGTCAACCTGACGATCCCCGCCGTGCACGCCGAGGTCGGCCGCCAGATCGTCGCCGCGGGCAAGAGCGTCTGGAGCGAGAAGCCGCTGGCCCTCGACCACGCCTCGGGCAGCGACCTGCTGGCCGCGGCCGACGCGGCCGGCGTCCGCGTCGCCTGCGCACCCGACACCGTGCTGGGCGCCGGCATCCAGTCGGCGATGCGCGCGATCGCCCGCGGCGACATCGGCGAGCCGCTGACCGCGACGACGCTGTTCCACGTGCCCGGGCCCGACGCGTGGCACCCGGACCCCGAGTTCCTCTTCGCGAAGGGCGCGGGCCCCCTGTTCGACATGGGCCCGTACTACGTGACGACGCTCGTGCACGCCTTCGGCGCCGCGAGCTCGGTCAGCGCCGTCTCGTCGACGTCGCGCACCACGCGCTCCATCGGCAGCGGCCCCCGTGCCGGCACCGAGTTCCCCGTCGAGGTGCCGACGCACCACGCGGCGCTCATCTCGTTCGAGGGCGGGCAGTCGGCGCAGTCGACCTTCTCGTTCCAGAACGCGCTGCCCCGAATGGGCTTCGTCGAGATCAGCGGCACCGAGGGCACCATCGTGCTGCCCGACCCCAACACCTTCGAGGGCGACTCGACGATGTGGCGCTTCGGCCAGGACGAGCCGAGCACCCTCACGGCCGCGGGATCGACCTACGGCCGGGGCTCGGGCGTGCTCGACCTCGCCCGGGCGCTGCGCGGCGGTGACGCCGAGCGTGCGAGCGGCGCCGTCGCGTCGCACGTGCTCGACGTGCTGCTCGCCGTCAGCGAGGCCGCGGAGTCGCGCTCGGTCGTCGAGGTCGCCTCGACGGTCGCGAAGCCGGAGCCGCTCGCCGAGGCCTGGGACCCGTCCGAGGCCACGCTCTAGGTCGGCCCCGCCGGGACGACCCGGCCGCCTGCAGGAGGCGCGGTGCGAGCGAGGCTCGCGCCGCGCCTCCTGCGCGTCTGCGGTCGGTCAGCTGTGCCGCCCCTTGCTCGGATCAGACCGTCCTCCCCGAAGCGCGGCGGGTCTGCTTTCCGCAAATGCCGACCGCACCCCTTGCAACAGCGGGTTTTCCGGTCACGATCGGGGCTGCAGGGCGCTTGCGGTCGGCATGTGCGGCCCCCGAGCGCACGCAGGAAGGCAGCCGATCAGCGCGCGACGGGCCCGAGGGCCTGACGCACGCCGACCCGAGCCTCAGCGCCGGTTCGCGACCAGCGCCGTCGCGTACGACGGGAACCACACGCCCGCCGCGGGCCCGCCGTTGCACGTGCCGTCGCTCGCGCCCGGCGTCTTGACCCAGAGCAGGGCGTCGAGCGCGCTCGTCCCCGAGGTCGCCACGCGGGGCGTCTGCCCGAGTCCGGCGCCGGGGGCGTTGCACCAGGTGCCCTTCCACCCGCGCCCGTTCCGCGACACGTCGATCACGTAGCGCGCCCCGCCCGTCGCGGCGGAGACCGCGTCGGCGTAGGCCCGCTCCTGGTCGACCGGGTAGTAGTTCGCCACGTTCGTGTAGAAGCCACGGGCCTGGTCGATCCCGGCCGCCTTCAGCCGCACGGCCATGTCGGCGGGCTTCACCCAGTTCGAGTTGCCCCCGTCGAGGTAGGCCGGCACCCCCGCGCGGGAGAAGGCGGCGACGGCGCTCGCGATCGTGGCGGTCCGGGTCGCGGTCAGGGCCGGGCACGAGCTGAGGTGCCCCAGCGAGTCGGGCTCGACCAGCACGACGGCTCGGTGCCCCGCGAGCGCGGTCGCGACCCTCTGGTTCCAGGCCAGGTAGGCGGCGTCGCTCGCCGCGCCTCCTGCGGAGTGCCCGCCGCAGTCGCGCCCGGGGATGTCGTACGTGACGAACACCGGCGTCGTCCCCTTCGCCTCGGCGGCGGCCAGGTTCCGCTGGATCACCTTCACCAGCATCGCGTCGTCGTACCAGGAGCCGAGCCAGATCGCGATCGGCTGAGCCGCGATCGTGCGGGCCGCGGCGGCGTCGGCAGTGCGCCCCTGGGCGGCGAGCTGGGTCGCGGCCGTGGCGGCGGGGCCTTGCTGCTCGACGTGCAGCCCGCCCTTGAAGACGGTCGCCGCCGACGCGGTGCGGATCGTCGAGGAGGTGGTGGTCGCGGTCGTGCGGGGAGCCGCGGCCTCCGCAGCCGAGCCGGGGGACGAGGAGGCGGGGGGCGCGACGACGAGACCGGCCGCGAGCGCGACGACGGCCCCGGCGACGACGCCCGCGCGGGCGAGGTCGATCACGGGAGAGCCCTTCGGGGTGATGAGGTGGTGCGGGGTCCCGGAGCCGGGAACGAGGTTCCCGAGGCCGGGCGGGTGCTGCGCCGTCGACCAGGCGTCGGCGCCGCAGGTGCTGCGCCGACGGCTGGACGTCGGCGCCGGCCGACGGGCCTCGATCGGCCCGCCTGGCGACGACGTCAGTGCACCACGACGCCGGATCCGCCCCCACCCCCCGTCCGGAGGCTCCCGTCGCCCGTCTTCGGGGGTGGGGGTACGTCGCTCGTCCCCGCTGCGCAGGACCGGCGCGAGTGATCCTGCACGTCGCGTGCGCGCCTCCTCGGTGCCCGTGGCGTGCGTGCTGTCCACCAGCGGTGTGCGTCCTGTCCGGCCGAGGCATGCGCGCTGTCCGCCCGTGATCGGCGAGCGGTCCGCGCGCGGAGCACCCTCGATCGGCCCCGCACCCCGGAGTGGACCAGACACCCCCGAACGACGAGGTGCATGGTCCACTTCGGGGTGCCGCCGCCAGCGGCGACTGGCCCGCGGCGGGTCAGCGCGCGCCGCGCGTCAGCGCGCGGCGGCGGCCTCGACGGCGGCGACCGCGGCGCCGACTCCCCCGCCCCAGGGGGCGCCGTGCCCGGGCAGCACCCACGTCGCGCCCGTGTCGACCAGGGCGCGCAGCGACGCGACGGCGCGCTCGGGCTCGTCGGTGAAGGGCGCCGGCTGTGGCCCCTCCGCGCCGGTGAGCACGTGCCTGGTCGTCAGCGCGTCGCCCACGAAGAGGGCGTCGGCGAGCGGCACGTGGACGGCGATGCTGCCCTCCGAGTGGCCGGGCACGCTGATCACGCGCGGCGAGCCGGGCAGGTCGAGCACGTCGCCGTCGTGCACCTCGACGACCTCGCTGAGCCAGGCCGAGCGTGCGCCGCCCTTGCGGACGAAGTACGTGAGGAACTGCAGCATCGCGCCGATCTTCATCTGCTGCTTCAGACCGGCGGGCTTGTCGCCGCCCTTCGCGCGGGAGGCGTCGGCGGCGTGGACGTAGACCGGCACCCCGTGCTCGCGGCGCAGCCACTCGGCGAAGCCGACGTGGTCGGAGTCGCCGTGCGTCAGGACCACGCCGGCGACGTCGGCCGGTCCGAGGCCCAGCGAGGCGAGCTCGGCGAGCAGCTCGCGGCGGTGCCCGGGCAGGCCGGCGTCGACGGCGGTGACGCCCTCGGGCGTGACGACGAGGTAGGAGGCGACGATGTCGTTGCCGAGGCGGTGGACGTGCTCGCTGATCTTCATGATGGCTACGATACATAGCCATCATGGCTACGGTCAATAGGTATGGTGGACGGATGCCGACTCCCGACCGCACCTCCTTGGAGGCCATCGTTACCGCCGCCCGCGACCTGCTCGAGACGGAGGGGCTGGCCGGCCTGACCATGCAGGCGGTGGCCCAGCGGGTCGGCGTGCGCGCCCCCTCCTTGTACAAGCGGGTGCAGGGACGGGACCAGCTGGTGCAGCTGGTGGCGGAGGCGACCCTCGAGGAGGTGGGCGAGCGGCTCGAGCAGAGCGCCGACCTGGGCGACCTGGTCGACCGCTTCCGGGCGTTCGGGCACGAGCGGCCGGCGGCGTTCCAGCTGGTGATGACGCCGGGGCCGGGCGTCCCGACCGCGCGGCCGGAGTTCGGCGCGGCGACGAGCCGGCCGATCCTGCATCACGCGGGCGCCCTCGCGGGCGAGGACCGGGCGTTGGAGGCGGCGCGCACGGTGACCGCCTGGGCCGCCGGCTTCGTGAGCATGGAGCTCGCCGGCGGCTTCGGACTCGGCGGCGACGTCGACGCCGCCTGGCGGTTCGGGGCGGAGCGGATCGTGGCGGCGGTGTCGACCGCCTGACGGCAGGTCTGCCGTCCCCGCTCCGACAGCTCACCTGGCCGCCTGCCCGGCCGCCTGCCTGCCTGCCTGCCCAGCCGCCTTGGCCGCCTTGTCCGCCTTGGCCGCCTACGGCGTCGGCGGGTAGTCGCGCCGCTCGGGGATGACGCCGCGGACTCCCCCGCGGGGCTCAGGCACGTCGCCCGTCCACCGGGGGATGACGTGCACGTGGAGGTGCATGACCGTCTGGCCGGCCGCCTCCCCGACGTTGACGCCGAGGGTGTAGCCGTCGGGCGCGAGCTCGTCGTCCAGCTGCAGCCGCACCTCCTCGACCAGGGCCGTGAGGGCAGCGTGCTCGTCCGCCGTCGCGTCGAACCAGGTCGCCACCTCGCGTCGCGGCACGACCAGCGTGTGGCCTGGCGAGACGGGATTCGCGTCCCGCACCGCGAAGGCGAGCTCGTTCGCGGCGACGTGCTGGTCGGCGGGGATGCGCGTGAACGGCGACGACATGTGCACACCCTAGGGGCGCGCACTTGTGGCGCCGGGGGTGCGCGGCCAGGATGAGCGCGACCCGCTCGCGGCTGCCGTGCGCGGAGCTGCGGCTGCGGCTGCCGTGCGCGGAGCTGCGGCTGCGGCTGCGGCTGCGCGAACAGCGGCGACAGGTCCACGACGAGAGGAACACATCATGGCGTCAGGCGAGCAGGGCTTCAGCAAGGAGGAGCGCGCGGCGATGAAGGAACGCGCGGCCGAGCTGCGCGCCGAGGCCAAGCGGCAGAAGTCCGCGGACAAGGCAGCGGCCGAGCTGCAGGCGGTCCTCGACGCGCACGCCGCGATGCCCGAGGAGGAGCGGGTCGTCGCCGAGGGACTGCACGCCCTGGTCCTCGAGCACGCCCCGATGCTCGCCCCCAAGACCTGGTACGGGTTCCCCTCGTACGCCGACGCGGACGGCAAGATCGTCGTGTTCTTCCAGCCCGGCTCGAAGTTCGGCGGCCGCTACTCGACGATGGGCTTCCAGGACGCGGCCCAGCTCGACGATGGCGACATGTGGCCGACGTCGTACGCGCTCGCGAGCGTCGACGAGACGACGAGCCCCGTCATCGCGGCGCTGCTGCGCAAGGCGACCGGGCAGGGCGCGTAGCCGCGCCGCCCCAGCCCCACCCGCGCCTCCCTCACCGCCCGCGCCTGCCTCGTGCGAAGCTGACCGCATGGACCTCGTCGTGTCGCGTGCGCTCACCGTGCCCGCGGCCGAGCTCGTCTGGCGGTTCTCGCGCTCGTCGGGCCCGGGAGGTCAGCACGTGAACACGTCCGACAGCCGGGTGCAGCTCTCGTGGGACGTCGCCTCCTCCGCCGCCGTCAACGACGACCAGCGTGCCTTGCTGCTCGCCCGTCTCGGCGGCCGACTGGTCGACGGCGTGCTGACGGTCACGTCGTCCGAGCAGCGGTCGCAGCTGCGCAACCGCGAGACCGCGCTGGCGAAGCTCGCCGACGTGGTCGCAGCGGGACTCGCTCCCGACGCGGCAGCTCGGCGTCCGACCCGGCGCACCCGCGGCTCGGACCGCCGCCGGCTCACCGCGAAGAACGAGCGCTCGGCCACGAAGCAGCAGCGCCGCCGCCCGACGGACGACTAGAGCGTCACGACGCCAGCGGTGCAGGCCGGCGCGTTGGTCGGGCTGACGCGGCTGGTCTCGCTGCTTGCTCGGGCTGTGGTGGCGGAGGGCGTGGGATTCGAACCCACGAGACATCTCTGCCCACTTGTTTTCAAGACAAGCTCCATCGGCCGCTCGGACAGCCCTCCCGGCACACCCGCCGGAGCCGGTGCGACCGCGCCGAGTCTAGCCGAGGCACTCCCTCCGCCCACGAAACGGCGAGAACTGCTCGCGGGCCACCACCGAAGCGCACTTCTCGTCGGCTCACACCCTTCCGAGCGGCCAGCGCCAGCTCAGAGCTGCGCGAGCGCCTCCGCGAGGCCGTCGTCGAGGTCGGTGCGGGTGCGCTCGTTGGCGACCTCGTGCACGTCGTCGGGAGCCTGTCCCATCGAGACGCCGCGGCCCTCGGCGGCGGCCCACTGCAGCATGGCGATGTCGTTGCGGCCGTCGCCCACGGCGAGCACGCGCTCGCGCGGGATGCCGAGCTCGGCACGCACGCGCTCGAGGGCCGTCGCCTTCGTCACGCCGTCGGGCGCGATGTCGAGCCACGCCGTCCAGCCGACGTTGTAGTTCACCTTCTGCAGGCCCATCCGCTCGACCACCTCGAGGAAGTCGTCGGTGTCGTGCGACGGCGACACCACGACGACGCGGGTCGCCGCGATGTCGAAGAGCTGCTCGAACTCGACCTTCTCGGCACCGCCCGTGTGCTCCACCTGGGGGAACGAGCCGCAGTAGCGCATGACCCCGTCGCGGTCCTCGACGGCGTAGGCCGCCTCGTGCAGTCCCTCGCGGATGGTGGTCAGCACGTCGGTCGGGTCGAACTCCTCGACGTGGAACTGCGAGTAGCCGGTCGGCGCCGACTCGTCGCGCCCCAGCGTGATGGCTCCGTTCGCGCAGACGACGTACTCGGACACGAGGCCGAGGCGGTCCATCACGGGCAGGGTCATCGACACCGATCGTCCGGTCGCGATCATCACCGCGTGCCCCTGGGAGGCGAGGCGCGTGATCTCGCCGGCCACCGCCTCCGAGATGGTGCCGCCTTCTTGCATGATCGTGCCGTCGACGTCGAGCGCGACGAGCCAGCGCTCGTCGGCCGACACGGTCGCCGCCACGGGGGCCGACCGACGGCGGGTGTCGTCGTCCCAGCTCGAGCTCTCGCTGGTCGCCACCTCGCCGCCGCTCACGCGACCGGCTCGATGACCTCGAGGCCGCCGAGCCACGGACGCAGCGCCTCGGGCACGACGACCGAGCCGTCGGCCTGCTGGTGCGTCTCGAGGATCGCCACGAGCCAGCGCGTGGTCGCCAGCGTGCCGTTCAGCGTCGCGACGGGCGCGGTCTTGCCGCTCTCGGTGCGGTAGCGGGTGTCGAGGCGACGAGCCTGGAACGTGGTGCAGTTCGAGGTGCTGCTGAGCTCGCGGTAGGTGCCCTGCGTCGGCACCCAGGCCTCGATGTCGAACTTGCGCGCCGCGCTCGAGCCGAGGTCGCCCGCGGCCACGTCGATCACGCGGTAGTTGAGGCCGAGCGCCTGCATCATCGACTCCTGCAGGGCGACGAGCGCGTCGTGCTCCTGCTCGGCCTGGTCGGGGTGCACGTAGCTGAACATCTCGAGCTTGTTGAACTGGTGCACGCGGAGGATGCCGCGGTTGTCCTTGCCGGCGGCGCCCGCCTCACGTCGGTAGCAGGTCGACCAGCCGGCGTAGCGGATGGGCCCGGCCGTCACGTCGAGGATCTCGTCCGAGTGGTACCCGGCGAGGGCCACCTCGCTCGTGCCCGTCAGGTAGAGGTCGTCGGCGGGCAGGTGGTAGACCTCGTCGGAGTGCGAGCCGAGGAACCCGGTGCCCGCCATGATCTCGGGCCGCACCAGCGTCGGCGTGATCAGCGGCGTGAAGTCGTTCTCGATCGCCCTGTCGAGCGCCATGTTCATCAGCGCGAGCTCGAGGCGGGCGCCGATGCCGCGCAGGAAGTAGAAGCGCGAGCCCGACACCTTCGTGCCGCGCTTGATGTCGATCGCGCCGAGCTTCTCGCCGAGGTCGGCGTGGTCGAGGGGCTCGAAGTCGAAGGAGGGGCGGGTGCCGACCTCGCGGAGCGTCGCGAAGTTCTCCTCCCCGCCGGCGGGCACGCCGTCGACGACGACGTTGCCGAGCGACCGGACGGCCTTGTCGAAGGCGATGTCGGCCTCGGTCGACGCGGCCTGCGCCTCCTTCACCTTGGCGGCCAGCTGCTGGGCCTGCGCGACGAGACCGGCCTTCTCCTCTTTCGGCGCCTTGGCGACGGTCTTGCCGAACGCGTTCTGCTCGGCCCGCAGCTCCTCGAACGAGGCGATGGCCGAGCGACGGGCGGCGTCGGCGGCGACCGCGTCGTCGACCAGCGACTCCGACTCACCTCGGGCCCGCTGGCTCGTCTTGATCACGTCGGGGGCATCGCGCAGCAGCTGGGGATCGATCACGGGTCCATCTTATGGACGCCCCCTGACGCTCGGCGCTCTCCCCAGGCGCAGGTGCGGACCGCGCATCCTTCCCCAGGCGGCGCAGGAGGCAGGCCTCGCGTCGTGCCCGCCCGTTACGGTGGGCGGATGACGACCTCCCCCGCCGCCTCGCCCGCCGAGTCCTCCTCGGCGCCCGCCGCCGCGACGGTCCAGAAGACGGCTGCCGTCGTCTACAACCCCATCAAGGTCGACATCGCGAGGGTCCGCGCGGCCGTGCTGCGCCACGAGGCCGAGGCCGGCTGGGGGCCGACCCGCTTCTACGAGACCAGCGTCGAGGATCCCGGCGGCGGCATCACCGCGACGGCCGTGGCCGAGGGCGCCGACGTCGTCATCGCGGCCGGCGGCGACGGCACGGTCCGCGCCGTGGCCGAGGCGCTCCGCGGCTCGCACGCCGCCATCGCCCTGCTGCCGAGCGGCACGGGCAACCTGCTGGCCCGCAACCTGAACCTCGACCTCGACCACCTCGACGGCTCCGTCGCCACCGCGTTCTCCGGCCGCGACCGCGCCATCGACCTCGGGCTCGTCGACGTCGAGCGTGAGAACGGCGAGCGGGAGCGCTTCGCGTTCGTCGTCATGGCCGGCATCGGCCTCGACGCCAAGATGCTCGCCAACACCAACCCGAAGCTCAAGGCCCGCGTCGGCTGGCTCGCCTACGTCGACGCCATCGCGCGCTCGCTCCGCGACGACAACAGCATGGTCATCCGGTACGACCTCGACGGCCAGGGCCGCAAGACGATGCGTGCCCACACGGTGCTCGTCGGCAACTGCGGGCTGCTGCCCGGCAACATCATGCTGCTGCCCGACGCCGCGGTCGACGACGGCGTCTTCGACATCGTCGCCCTGCGCCCCGACGGCTTCTTCGGCTGGGTGCAGATCTGGGTCAAGATCGTGTGGGAGAACGGAGTGCTGCGTCGCAGCTCCGTCGGACGCAAGATCATGGCGCACAGCCGCGAGGTGCGCACGGTCCGCTACTCGAAGGGGCGCGAGATCGTCGTGCGCCTGGACGAGCCGCAGGACTTCGAGATGGACGGCGACTCGGTCGGCAAGGCCGTCGCCATCAAGACGTGGGTCGATCCCGGGGCGCTGACGGTGCGCGTCCCGGCCTGACGACCCGCGCCTCCTCCGCTCCCAACCGTCAGGCACGACGAAGGGGCGCGCTCGTGCCGAGGAGGCGCGGCTCAGGCTCCCGAGACCAGCCCGCGGAGCCAGTCGCGCGCGTCGACGAACGCGTCGTCGTCGTAGCGCGGCACGACGACGACCGGGCGGGCGTCGGCCCGGGGGTACGACCCGAGGAACATCACGTTGGGGCTGAACCGCTTGAGCCCGAGCAGCGCGTCGGCCACGCGCTCGTCGAGCACGTGCCCCTCGAGGTCGATCACGAAGCGGTACCGGCCGAGGGCGTCGCCGATCGGCCGCGACTGGATCAGGCTGAGGTTGATGCCCCGGGTCGCGAACTGCTCGAGCATGTCGACGAGCGCGCCCGCGCCGTCCTCGGGCAGCTCGACGATGATGCTCGTCTTGTCGGCGCCCGTCGCGGGAGGCACCGGGACGGTGCGGCTGACGAGCACGAAGCGGGTCACGGCGTTGCGGTTGTCGCCGATCTCGCGGGCCAGCACCTCGACGTCGTGGTGCTCGGTGATCGTGGGCGGGGCCACCGCGGCGTCCGCGCGGCCTGCGCCGGCCGGCGTCGACAGCAGGTCGGCCGCCGCAGCGACGTTCGAGGTCGCCGGCAGGTGCCCGTGCCCCGGCAGGTTCGCCTCGAGCCAGAGGTGGGTCTGCGCGTAGGCGACCGGGTGCGCGTTGACGACCCGCACCTCCTCGAGGCGGGTGCCCGGACGCGCGACGAGCACGAAGTCGACCGCGACCAGGTACTCGCCGACGATGCGGAGGCCGGGCACGGTGGCCAGGGCGTCCTGGGTGGCCGAGACGCCGCCCTCGACGCTGTTCTCGATCGCGATCATGGCGGCGACGCTGCGGCCCGACACGACGTCGGCGAGCGCCTCGCCCACGTTGTTCACGCTGCGCCACTCGGCGCCCGCGGCCTCGGGCACCTGCTTGAGGGCCGCCTCCGTGAAGGTGCCGGCCGGGCCGAGGTAGCTGTAGGTCGACGAGGAGGCGGGGGTCGGCATGACGGAGAGCCTACTGACGACCCAGGGCCTGCTGATGTCCGAGGACCTGCTGATGTCCGAGGACCTGCTGATGTCCGAGAGCCTGCTGAGCGCCGTGGCCGGGCAGCGACGGAGGTCGGCGGCTGGTGCCAGGATGAGCGCATGACCGATCGCGCAGGCACCCCCGCACTCGACAGCGACCTCATCGACACCGGTGAGCTCGTCGACGCCTACTACTCGCTCGTCCCCGACGTGTCGGTGCCCGAGCAGAAGGTCGTCTTCGGCACCTCGGGCCACCGCGGCTCGTCGCTCGACACCGCCTTCAACGAGACGCACATCGCCGCGATCACGCAGGCGATCGTCGAGTACCGCGCCGGCCAGGGCATCACCGGCCCCCTCTTCATCGGGCGCGACACCCACATGCTCAGCGCCCCCGCCGAGCGCACGGCGATCGAGGTGCTCGTCGGCAACGGCGTGCACGTGCTCGCCGACGCCGACGGCGGCTACGTGCCGACGCCCGCGCTGAGCCACGCGATCCTCGTGCACAACGCCGACCCGGCCAACACCGAGAAGGCCGACGGCATCGTCGTCACCCCCAGCCACAACCCGCCCCGCGACGGCGGCTTCAAGTACAACCCTCCGCACGGCGGGCCTGCCGACAGCGACGCCACGTCGTGGATCGCGAACCGCGCGAACGAGATCATCGCCGCGGGCAACGTCGACGTCGTCAAGGCCGACGGCAGCGCCGGGCGGCACGACTTCCTGCGCGGCTACGTGGGCGACCTGATCAACGTCATCGACATCGACGCCATCAAGGCGGCCGGCGTGAAGATCGGCGCCGACCCCCTGGGCGGCGCGAGCGTCGAGTACTGGGGCGCCATCCGCGACGTCTACGGCCTCGACCTGACGGTCACGAACCCCGGCGTCGACCCGACCTGGCGCTTCATGACGCTCGACTGGGACGGCAAGATCCGGATGGACCCGTCGAGCGCCTCCGCAATGGCCAGCGTCGTGCACCGCAAGGACGAGTTCGACGTGCTCACGGGCAACGACGCCGACGCCGACCGCCACGGCATCGTCACGCCCGACGGCGGCCTGATGAACCCCAACCACTACCTCGCGGTCGCCATCGACTACCTCTACACGCACCGCCCGCAGTGGCGCGACGACGCCGCCATCGGCAAGACGCTCGTGTCGTCGAGCATCATCGACCGGGTCGCCGAGAAGCACGGCCGTCGCCTGTGGGAGGTGCCGGTCGGCTTCAAGTGGTTCGTGCCCGGCCTGGTCGACGGCTCGGTCGCCTTCGGCGGCGAGGAGAGCGCGGGGGCGTCGTTCCTGCGCAAGGACGGCACGGTCTGGACGACCGACAAGGACGGCATCCTGCTCGCGCTGCTCGCCAGCGAGATCATCGCCGTCACCGGCAAGACCCCCTCGCAGCTCTACGCAGAGCTGACCGAGGAGTTCGGCGACCCCGTCTACGAGCGCGTCGACGCCGCCGCCAGCAAGGAGCAGAAGGCACGCCTCGGCAAGCTGAGCGGCGACGACATCACGGCGACCGAGCTCGCCGGCGACCCCATCACGGCCAAGCTGGCGGAGGCGCCGGGCAACGGGGCTGCGGTCGGCGGCCTCAAGGTGGTCACCGACAAGGCGTGGTTCGCGGCCCGCCCGAGCGGCACCGAGGACGTCTACAAGATCTACGCCGAGTCGTTCGAGGGCCCCGAGCACCTCAAGCGAGTGCAGGCCGAGGCCAAGCAGATCGTCGACGCGGCGCTCGGCGCCTAGCCAGCCCCGCCGCCCGCGGCAGGCCGACCGGCCTGCCGCGGGCGTTGCGACGCGAAAGGGACGACTTGACGCGGGGCCCCGCGGCGAGTCGTCCGTTTTGCGGAGGTTCTGCGCGGCGGCGGCGGCGGCTCAGCCGGCGTAGGTCGGCGCGGCCGGCAGCCCGAAGAACTCCTCGAGCGTCGTCACGCCGGTCGTGTGCAGCTCGGTCGCGAGCGGCACCCCCACGTAGCGGAAGTGCCACGGCTCGTAGGTGAACCCCGTGACGGCCGTCTTGTCGGCCGGGTAGCGCAGCAGCCAGCCGTAGCGCCACGCGTTGGCGGCGAGCCACTGCCCCTGGGCGGTGTCGCCGAAGCAGGCCTGCAGGGCGCAGCTCAGCGGGATCGGGCTGATGTCGGCGACGAGGCCCGTCTGGTGCTCGCTGTGCCCGGGGCGAGCGCTCTGGATGTCCGCCTGCGCCTGGCCGAGCCGGTCGACCCAGCCCTGGTAGACGCTCACCTGCGTGGCGTACGACCGGTACGCGCTCTGCACCTGGAACTGTCCGGCCCCCTCCGCCTCCCCCGCAGCGAACAGCGCGAGCAGGGCGTCGCCGGCCTCGCGACGGAACACGGGAGGGTTCTGCGACGCCACGTCGATCGTGACGAGGTCGCTCGGCACGTAGTCGATCGGGCTCAGCGGCCTCAGCTTGTCGCTCACGACCCAGAGGCTCGCGGGGTCGTCGATCGACATCGCCGACTTGTCGAAGGCGGGCGCGGCGGGCGTCGGGGGCTCGGCGGGGCTGGTCACGGGGGCAGGCTCCTCGGAGGGCTCGGCGGTCGCGGCGGGAACAGACGACGAAGGAGGCGCGCTCGGCCTCGCACTCGTGCTCGCGTCCGGCGCGGCACCCGAGGTGCATCCCGCGAGCGCAGCCGTCACCAGGGCCAGCGCGAGCCCGGCCAGCGGGGCCGACGCCGACGAGCGGTGATGCGACGGTCGGCGACGGCGGGAGGACGGCATCGCACCAGGCTACGGCTCCTCCCCCGGCAGCCGCTCGGCCCGCTGCGTCCCCAGGCTCGCCGCCACGTCTGGTGGAAGCCGTGCCGGTGCAGTACTTTTGCGGTCTGCGCACGTTCGGTGCGCCTCCCTCGGCTGCAGCGTCGCCGCCTCGCTCCTCCCGTTCCGCAGCCCACGCCCGGTCCAGCAGCCCCCGCCCTGCTCCGCAGCCCCACCACCTCGTTCCCTCCGAAGGACGCCGCGCCATGTCGAGAACCACCGCCTCCTCCTCCCCTGCGACCACCGCCTCCTCGGCACCCGCGGAGCGACAGGGGCTGATGACCCACCGCCAGATCCTCTTCGTGATCTTCGGCCTGATGGCGGGCATGTTCCTGTCGGCGCTCGACCAGACGATCGTCGGCACGTCGATGCGGACCATCGCCGACGACCTCGACGGGCTGAGCCTGCAGGCGTGGGTGACCACCGCATACCTGATCGTCTCGACGATCTCGACGCCGATCTACGGCAAGCTGTCCGACATCTTCGGGCGGCGGCCGCTGTTCCTCATCGCGATCTCGATCTTCCTGCTGGGCTCGCTGCTGGCCGGCTTCTCGACGAGCATGTACCAGCTCGCGCTGTTCCGTGCCGTGCAGGGCATGGGCGCCGGCGGCCTGATGGCGCTGCCGCTGACGATCATGGGCGACATCCTCGCTCCGCGCGAACGCGCCAAGTACCAGGGCTACTTCCTCGCCGTGTTCGGCATCTCGAGCGTGATCGGCCCGCTGGTGGGCGGGCTCTTCGCGGGCGCCGACCAGATCCTGTTCGTCACCGGCTGGCGCTGGGTGTTCCTCGTCAACCTGCCGATCGGCGTCGTCGCGTTGGCGATCGTCGTGCGGTTCCTGCACATCCCCGGCCAGGTGCGTCGCGAGAACGTCCGCATCGACTGGTGGGGCGCGGCCTCGGTCATCGTCGCCGCCGTGCCCCTGCTGCTCGTCGCCGAGCAGGGCCGCGAGTGGGGCTGGTCGTCGCCCGGCGCCTTCGCCTGCTACGTGATCGGCGCGATCGGCATCGTCTCGTTCGTCATGGTCGAGCGGGCGATGGGCGACGACGCGCTCATCCCGCTGAAGCTGTTCCGCAACGCCACCTTCTCGATGGCGACCGTGCTCGGCGTGCTGGTCGGCTTCGGCATGTTCGGCGCGCTGCTGACCGTGCCGCTCTACCTGCAGCTGGTGCTCGGCTCGACGCCGACCGAGAGCGGCTTCCAGATGCTGCCGATGATCGCCGGGCTGATGATCTCGTCGATCGTCTCGGGCCAGCTCATCTCGCGGACCGGCCGCTACCGCATCTTCCCGATCACGGGCACCGCGTTCATGTCGCTCGGCTTCTTCTGGTTCACGAACCTCTCGTACGACAAGCCCTACTGGTTCATGATGATCGGCATGCTGCTGATCGGCCTCGGCCTCGGGCAGCTGATGCAGACGCTCACCATCGCGTCGCAGAACTCGGTCGGCCCGCGCGACATCGGCGTGGCCACCTCGGCGTCGACGTTCTTCCGCCAGATCGGCGGCACGCTCGGCACCGCCGTGCTGTTCTCGGTGCTCTTCTCGCGGATCCCGCAGACGATCGCCGCGGCGTTCGCCGACCCTGCCCTGCAGCGCGACGCCCAGGCGGCACTGGCCGACCCGAACGTCACCGCCGACAGCGCGAACGCGAGCATCCTCGGCCTCTACCAGGCGGCACAGAACGGCGACTCGTCGCAGGTCGGCGGGGCGCTGAACGGCAACACGTCGTTCCTCACCACGGCCGACAGCCGACTGGCGGCGCCGTTCCTCGACGGGTTCGCGCAGGCGACCGTCACCGTGTTCTGGGTCGCGCTCGGCATCGTGCTGGTCGCCTTCGTGCTCAGCTTCTTCCTCAAGGCGACGCCGCTGCGGCAGAAGTCGGCCATCGACGAGGCGAACGACGACCGGCTCGCGGCCGAGCTGGCAGCGCAGGAGGCGGCGGCCGCGTCGGGCGCGCTGGTCGCGCCGACGACGGGCAGCGTCCCGGTCGAGAGCGACGGGCCGTCGGCGGAGCGACCCGCGTCGGGCGGGCCGTCCTCGGACCGCCCCGGGTCAGGCGGGCCGTTCTCGGACCGATCCGCCTGACCCGGGTCCGTCGCACCCGCCATGAAGTGACTGGGAACCCCTCGCGCAGCATGGGAATCCCTGATCGGCTTAGCTACACTCTCTAGCATGCCTCCCGAGCCGACCCGGCGTAACTACGACGCGACGGGGTACTGGTACGGCTCCAGCGCCAGCGAGCGCGGAGTCGCCGTGCTGAACGCCCTGCGCCGCTACCGAGCCGCCGAGTCGGACATGCGTCGTCGCACCCGCGACAGCATGAAGATGAACGAGACCGACCTCGCCGCGCTGCGGTTCCTCGTCCGGGCCGGCCGCAAGCACGAGCCCGTCAGCGCCAAGGTGCTGGCCGAGCACCTCGCCATCACCTCCGCGTCCACGTCGGTGCTGATCAACCGGCTCGTCGCGAGCGGCCACGTCGAGCGCCTGCCCCACCCCACCGACAAGCGCGGCGTCCTGCTGCGGGCCACCGAGGGCACGCACGCCGAGGTCACCGACACTCTCTCCGGCATGCACGGCCGCATGATCACCGCGGCCCAGGGCCTCTCGCCCGACGAGACCGCAGCGGTCGTGTCGTTCCTAGAGGCCATGACGGCCGCCGTCGACGTCGACGACCACGCCCTCGCCGAGATCGCCCTCGCCGAGGCGCGCGCCGAGGCAGAGGCTGAGGCACTCGCCGAGCTCGAGGGCCGCCTCCCTGCCCCCGCAGCAACCGCCTAACTGGCCGAGGAGGCCCGGGGCGGCTCGGCGACGACGAACGTCGCGTCCGGGAGGCGTCTGCGCATCACGGCCACCGCCTCCTCGTTGCTGTCGACCAGCACGTAGCGACGCCCCAGCGCCTCGGCCACCGCGCCGAGCGTGCCGCTGCCTGCGAAGAAGTCGAGCACCCAGTCGCCCTCGCGCGACGACGCCTGCACCATGCGCCGCAGCACCCCCTCGGGCTTCTGCGTCGGGTAGCCGGTCTTCTCGCGTCCCGTCGGCGACACGATCGTGTGCCACCAGACATCGGTCGGCAGCTTGCCGCGCGCGACCTTCTCGGGCGTCACCAAGCCGGGAGCCATGTAGGGCTCGCGATCGACGGTCTCCGAGTCGAAGAAGTACCCCTTCGGGCTCTTCACGTAGACGAGGATCGTGTCGTGCTTCGTCGGCCAGCGGTTGCGGCTCTTGGCGCCGTAGTCGTAGGCCCAGATGATCTCGTTGAGGAACGAGTCGCGGCCGAACAGGGCGTCGAGCAGCACCTTGGCGTAGTGCGCCTCGCGGTAGTCGAGGTGCAGGTAGAGCGTGCCGTCGTCGGCGAGCAGCCGCCACGCCTCGGCGAGCCGCGGTTCGAGGAACGACCAGTAGTCGTCGAAGCGGTCGTCGTAGCGCATCAGGTCGCCGCGGATCCGCTCGTAGCCGAGCCCCTTGAAGCCCGTCACGGCGGTCGCCGAGTCGGGCACGCTGCGCACCGACGTCGTCGAGCGGCGCGTCTGGGGTCGGCCCGTGTTGAAGGGCGGATCGAGGTAGACGACCGTGAACGCGCCGTCGGGCAGCGTCGCGGTCGCGTCGAGGTTGTCGCCGTGGACCACGAGACTCGAGGAGGCGCGGGTCCAGTCGACGGGCATGGTCGCCATCCTCTCGCACCGGGGGACAGCCCCCGAGCCACCCGGCGTACCGTGTCGGGATGAGCACAGCAGTCGAGAACCGCCCCGAGCAGGCCCAGTACGTCCTCGTCGAGGACGGCAGCACGATCGGCCTCGCCGCCTACGACGTCGTCGGCGACGAGATCCGCTTCACGCACACCGAGATCGAGCCCGCCCGCCGCGGCGCCGGCCTCGGGGCACAGCTGGTGCAGGGCGCGCTCGACGACGTCCGCTCCGAGACCTCGCTGCGCGTCGTGCCGATGTGCCCGTTCGTCGTCGACTGGGTCGACGAGCACGTCGACTACCAGGAGCTCCTGACCCGCTAGGGCCTGGCCTCCGAGACGGGCCCAGCCTCGGGCTCGGGCTCGGGCTCAGGCTCGGGCTCAGGCTCAGGCTCAGGCTCGGGCTCGGGCCGCACCGACCCATGACGCCCGCGCGTCACATCGAGTGGTCAGCACCTGTCCTTCCCGTGCGCGGGAGGGACAGGTGCTGACCACTCGGGCATCTGCTGGCTCGGGCCGAGCCCGGCAGTCCGGCGACCGAACTCGGCGACCGGGCCCGCGCCTCCTCGGGTCAGGGGACGCGGCGGAGCCACTCCGGCGTCGCGAACTTCGTGGTGACGAGCTGCTCGGCCGCCCGGAGCTCGTCGTCGGTGACGTGGCCGACCTCGGCGCCGTAGAGGCCGGTGAAGGTCTGCTTCATGCGCTCGATGATCTCGGCGCGCGGCAGCCCGGTCTGGCTGCGCAGCGGGTCGACGCGCTTGGCCGCGCTGGTGGTGCCCTTGTCGCTCATCTTCTCGCGACCGATGCGCAGCACCTTCACCATCTTCTCGCCGTCCATGTCGTACGACATCGTGGCGTGGTGCAGCAGGGCTCCGTTGCCGAGACGCTTCTGGGCGGCCCCGCCGATCTTGCCCTTCGCGCTCGTGATGTCGTTCAGCGGCTGGTAGAACGCGTCGATGCCGAGCGACTTCAGGGCCGTGATGACCCACTCGTCGAGGTAGGCGTAGCTGTCGGCGAAGCTCATGCCCTGCACGAGCTCGCCGGGGGCGTAGAGCGAGTAGGTGACGATCGACTGGGCGTCCATGAACATGGCGCCGCCTCCGCTGATGCGCCGCACGACCTCGAAGCCGTGCTCGGCGGCCGCGTCGAGGTCGACCTCGTTGCGGAGCGACTGGAAGCTGCCGATGACGACGGCGGGCTGGTCCCACTCCCAGAAGCGGAGGGTGGGCTGGCGGCGGCCGGCCCCCACCTCCTCGGTCAGGACCTGGTCGAGGGCGAGGTGCATGTTCGGCGAGACGGGCGCGTCGTGGATGATCTGCCAGTCGTGGTCGCGCCAGTCGGTCGCCTTCGAGAGGCTGCGGCGGATGGCCGTCGCGACCGCGTCGGGCGAGAAGCCGAGCAGGACCGCGTCGTCGGGGAGGCCCGCCTTGATCGCGGCGGCGATCGACGCCGCATCGGACTCGACCGGCAGGCCGTTCACGGCACGGTCGATGGCTTCGAGCGCCGTGTCGGGCTCGAGGAAGAAGTCGCCCGCGAGCCGGAACTCGGCGATGCGGCCCTCGCGCACCTCCAGGTCGACCACCACGAGCTTGCCGCCAGGGACCTTGTACTCACCGTGCATGGCTGCAGCCTATGCCTGCACGGTCTGCGGTCGATGGTGACCGTCGGCGGTCGCGTCGCAACGCGAGAGAGATCCGTGCTTGCACGCCGCGCCTCCAGGGCTCACGGGCCGTTGAGGGACGGATGACTCTCAAATTTGAGAGAGGTCAGGGTCAGGGGCGCGGGAGGCGCGCGTCGAGCCACGCGACGAGGTCGGCGAAGACCTGGGCCCGGTTCGTCTCCTTGAAGACCTCGTGCCGGGCGCCGTCGTACACGACGAGCTCGACGTCCGTGAGGCCGCTCCTCGACACGTAGGCCTCGGCGAGCTTGCGGGCGCTCTCCTCGCCGCCGAGCGGGTCGTCGCCCCCGACGAGGACAAGCAGCGACACGTCGCGGTCGAGCCGCTTGGCCGGGCGCCCGAGCAGCCGCAGCGCGTCGCGCCAGCCGAACAGGGTCGCGACCTTCGCGTCGACGGCGAGCGGGTCGGCCGCCATCTCGGCCGCGACCGCCGGGTCGCGGCTCAGCCACTCGAAGCCGGTCGTGCCGAGGTGCGCGTGCCGGGCGTTGAGATCGCCGCCGTTCATGCTGCCGGGCACCCGGTAAGCGGTCCCGCTGAGCACGACGGCGTCGTAGAGCGAGGCCCGCTCGTCGACGATCTTCTGGAGCATCAGCGACCCCCACGAGTGGCCGAGCGCCACGAGGGGGAGGCCGGGTGCGTCGTCGCGGATGATCCCCGTGAACTGGACGACCGCCTCCACCGCTCCCCGCAGCCCCGACGGGCCGAGGCGGCCGAGCTTCGTGTGGTCGCCGCCGTGCTGCCCGAGGCCGGTCGCGCCGTGGCCGAGGTGGTCGTCGGCGTAGACGGTCCAGCCCGCGTGGACGAGGTGCTGCGCCAGCTCCTCGTAGCGGAGCGCGTGCTCGCCGACGCCGTGCATCAGCTGGACCGAGCCGCGCGGGTCGGCCGCCCGCCAGACGTACCAGTGGACGGTGACGCCGTGGGCGTCGACGAACGTGTGGTCGCCTCGCGCGGCGGAGAAGGTGGGCACGGTGTCATCCTCGCATCGTCGGGCGGCTCCTGCCGGCGGGCCCGGCGCCAGGGGCGACTCGGGCTGCAGAACCCGACCGGAAGGGCTGCGAGCACCGGATATCGCGGTGTTGCAGCCCAAGTAGGGCCCGAACAGTCGGCATTTTCGGAACCGGAACCGGAACCGGAGCCGGAGCCGGAACCGGAACCGGAGCCAGGAACGGAGTCCGGAGCCCGGAACCGGAGCCCGGAGCCCGGAGCCCGGAGCCCGGAGCCGACGCCGCGCACCCTCCGGCGCGCACGCGGGCGTGCGCGGGTCCCGAGGGTGCGGAGGAGGCGCGCGCGCCGGGCAGGTCAGCGGCGGTCGTCGACGTCGGTGCGGAGCACCCCGAAGGAGGCGTCGAGGTCGACGTCGACCTCGGTCCCGTCGTCGAGGCGCACGTCGACCTCGTAGGCGGTGTCGCCGTCGTCGCTGCGGTCGGCGTCGGTCACGGTGCCCCCGCCGGCAGCGGCGATCGCGGCCGCGGCGGCCTGGTCGAAGTCGGTTCCGACGAGGTCGTCGTCGCCGCCCGAGGTACTGCCGGAGCCGGGTGTGCTCGAGGAGCCGGGCGTGGCCGTCGAGTCGTCGGAGAGGTCGTCGTCGCCGCGGCCGTCGCGGCCGGAGTCGTCGTCGCCGTCGCGGTCGTCACGGCCGGAGCTGTCGTCACGGCCGGCGCTGTCGTCGTCGATGCGCGACGAGGAGACGCTGAAGTCGTCGCCCAGCAGCACGGTGCTCTCGCGGCCGTCGGGCAGCACGACGTCGACCTCGTAGCCGGGCAGGCCGTCATCGAGACGGTCGACGTCGGTGACGGTTCCTCCGCCGGTCTCGGCGAGCGCCGCCTCCTGCGCCCGGTCGTTCGCCGCGCCGCCGACGCGGTCGTCGAGGGTCGAGGCGACGGCCACGCCGCCGCCGCCCAGCACGAGGATCCCGACGATCCCGCCGGCGACGAGGAGGGACTTCTTGCTCTTCAGGACGTTCTTCACGGTGACTCCGATCATGGGGCCGCGGTGCGGCGGGTGGTGCTCTGTCGAGCGATGACCCCACTGTCTCGGGCAGGCGCTGAAGCGCCCCTGAAGCGACCTGAAGGAACGTTCAGCGAGCGTCGCCGCCCGCCCGTCACCGGTCACTTGTCACCCGTCGCTGCGCGCCACACCCTGTTGTGGACGATGCACCCCGTCGTTCCGAGGTGCATCGTCCACTCCGGGGTGTCCCTGCAGCGGCGAGACGAGGAGGCGCGGCCGGGCAGGCAGGTCGGCGCAGGTCAGGCCGGGTCGGCGGGCAGGTCGACCACGAAGCGGGCGCCGCCGAGGGGCGACGTCTCGACCCGCACCTCGCCTCCGTGCACGCGCACGATCTCGGCGACGATGGCGAGGCCGAGGCCGCTGCCCCCGGCGTCGCGGTCGCGGGCCTCGTCGAGGCGGACGAAGCGCTCGAAGATCCGCCCGCGGTCGTCCGTGGCGACCCCCGCACCGTCGTCGTCGACGGTGAGCACCGCGCGGCCGTCGGCCGTCTCGACGAGACCCACGGCCACCGCCGAGCGCGCGTGCCGGGAGGCGTTCACGACGAGGTTGCGGACGACCTGGCCGAGCAGCCCCTCGTCGCCGCGCACACGTGCCGGGCCCACGGCCGTGGCGTCGACGGAGACACCGCGACCGACGCGCTCGTCCGAGCCCGAGGTCGACTCCGAACCCGAGGCCGCACCGCCACCCGCACCCGTCGCCGCACCCGACCGTAGGCGAGCCGCCTCCGTCAGCACGAGGTCGTCGAGGTCGACCGGGCGGCGGGCGACGCCGAGCGCGCCCTCGTCGGCGCGGGCGAGGACCAGCAGGCCCTGCACCAGGGAGGTGAGGCGCGCCTCCTCGCCGAGGACGGTGCCGGCCAGCGCCCGCCCGTCGATGCGCTCGGGGTGCAGCAGCGCGACCTCGGCGTGCTGGCGGATCGTCGCGAGCGGCGTCTTGAGCTCGTGCGAGGCGTCGCCGACGAAGCGCCGCTGCGCGGTCGCGGAGGCGTCCAGCCGGTCGAGCATCCCGTTCAGGGTCGAGGCGAGCCGCGACACCTCGTCTCCCCCGCCCGGGTCGGCGAGGCGGTGCGACAGGTTCGCGGCGGTCACCTCGGCGACCTCGCGACGCATCGACTCGACCGGGCGCAGGGCCCGCCCGACCACGAACCAGGTCGTCACGCCGAGCACGAGCAGCGCCACGGGGACGGCCACGCCGAGCGTCAGCAGGCTGGCCGAGGAGGCGGCCTGCGCCTCGTCGAGGGAGCGCGCGGCCACGACGTCCCACCGTGTCGTGACGGTCTCGACGTCGAGGTCGTCGTCGCCCTCGGCGGCGGCAGCCGCGGCGGCTGCGCTCGCGTCCTCGGCGGCGTCGCTCGCGTCGTCGGCCGCGTCGCGCGCGGCCTCGGCGGCGTCGTCCTCGTCGAGGGCGTCGTCGTCGTCGGACGAGGACTCCGCCGGCTCGGGCTCGGGGGACGGACTCGCGCTCGGGCCTGCGCTCGGGCTCGACGACGGCGAGGGAGTCGACGTGGTCGTGCTCACCGACTCGGCACCGTCGGTCTCGACGACGAAGTCGTCCCCGTCGAGCGAGACCCGGCTGCCCGAGGCGGCCCCCGCGAGCTGTCGCGCGGAGGCGGCGAGGTCGTCGTCGCCGCCCGTCGCGACGAGCTGCCCCGCGGCGTCGAAGACGGCCACGAGCGCTCCGTCGGCGTCGCCGGAGACGGCGACGGCCGGGCTCGACCCGCCCGCGAGCGCGGCCACGGCACGGTCGACGTCGGCGGACGCGGCCGAGCGCGGGGCGTCCGCGAGCACGGCCTGCTGCACCAGCGCGAAGACGAGCGCGAACGCGCCGAGCGTGAGCGCCACGGCGAGCACGGCGGCCGCGGTGATGCGGAGGCGCAGCGAGCCACGGCGACCGGTGCGGGTCGGGCGACCACCGCCGTCGTCGCGACCACCGCGGCCGACGCGACCGGCGTCGTCAGCCACCCCGCGCCTCCAGCCGGTAGCCGGCGCCGCGCAGGGTGACGATCGACTCGCGACCGAAGGGCCGGTCGACCTTGTTGCGGAGGTGCCGGACGTACACCTCGACGATGTTCGGGTCGCCCTCGAAGTCGTCGTTCCAGACGCCGTCGAGCACCTCGCGCTTCGTGACGACGCTGCCGGCACGGCGCATCAGGAACTCCAGCACGGCGAACTCGCGGCTCGTCAGCTCGATCTGCTCGTCTCCCCGGCGGACGTCGCGCGACGCCGGGTCGAGCCGCAGGTCGCCGGCCTCGAGCACGACCGGACGCTCCCGGGCCCCGCGACGGACGAGCGCACGGAGGCGGGCGAGCAGCACCGCGAACGAGAACGGCTTGGTGAGGTAGTCGTCGGCACCGGTGTCGAGGGCCTCGACCTGGTCCCACTCGCCGTCCTTGGCCGTGAGCATGATGACCGGCGTCCAGTCGCCTCCTTCGCGCATCGCCCGGCAGACGGCGTAGCCGCTCATGCCGGGCAGCATGATGTCGAGGACGACCACGTCGTAGCTGCCATGGCGCGTGCGCCAGAGCGCGTCGGTGCCGGTGCCCGCCACGTCGACGGCCATGCCCTCGGCCTCGAGCCCGACGCGGAGCCCCTCGGCCAGCGTCGGCTGGTCCTCGACGACGAGCACGCGCACGACCGCCCCTTCCTCGCGCGCACCCTGCCCGCGTGCCCATCCTGGCGCGGGCGCGCTGAAGCGGGGCTGAAGCGGGGCGCGGGGCGGCCTCGAGGGGCCGGCCCGCGCCTCCTGCACGCCCGGGAGGAAGTGCGGCGGGTTCCCGTCGCCGCCGGCGGGTCAGCGCGGACCCGCCGCGGACGACGGGAACCCGCCGCACCCCGCTCACGCAGCCGGGACAGCGGGAACGCGAGTGCTAGTGCGCCGAGTAGCCGCCGTCGACGAGGTGGTAGCTGCCCGAGATGAACGACGCTTCGGGGCTGAGGAGGAACAGCACGAGCGCCGCGACCTCGGAGTCGGTGCCGAGGCGGCCCGACGCGTGCTGGCCCTCGAGGGCGTGCAGCTCGTCGGTCGACATCGACGAGCGGACGAGCGGCGTGTCGATGAACCCTGGGCCCACGGCGTTGGTGCGGACGCCCTGTGCCGTGTACTCGAGCGCCGCGACCTTGGTCAGGCCGATCAGGGCGTGCTTGCTCGTGACGTAGGCCGCGTTCTTCGCGATGCCGACCGAGCCGAGCACGGAGGCCATGTTGACGACGGCTCCGCCGCCGGCCTCCACCATCGCGGGCAGCTGGAACTTGAGGCCGTAGAAGACGCCGTCGAGGTCGACCGAGCGGACCCTGTCCCAGGCAGCGATGTCGTAGTCGCCGATGGTCTGCGGCGCGGCGCCGATGCCGGCGTTGTTGACCGCGAGGTGCAGGGCCCCGTAGGTCTCCTTCGCGAACGCGACGGCCGCCTCCGACTGCTCCCACTTCGCGGTGTTCTGCTCGAAGGGGGCAGCGGTGCCGCCGGCCGAGGTGATCTCGTCGACGATGCGCTGTGCCGCCTCGACGTTGATGTCGGTCACGACGACCGACGCGCCCTCCGCCGCGAGCTGGCGCGAGACCTCGGCGCCGATGCCGCTCCCGCCGCCGGTCACGATCGCCGTCTTGCCGCTGAACTTGCCCATGCTGTCGCTTCTTCCTCGTGTCGTGTGGGACTCCTCGATGAGCCGTCCTCGACGATACGCCTGCATTGACCTGACGGCAACAGGTGTCGCACATCGACGCAGATCGTTTACTTAGGCGAGCTAAATGATTAGGCTGGCGGGCGATGACCGAGACCACCGCACCCGCAGCTGCAGCCCCTGCACGTCGCACCGTCCCGCACGCCCAGCTCGCCTCCGACGTGCGCGGCTCCGTGCTCCGCCTCGCCCGCCGGATGCGCCAGCAGAAGGCCGACGTCGACGTCTCCGACGCGCAGATGACGGCCCTCGGCTACGTCTTCCAGGAGCAGCCGCTCACCATCGGCGCCCTGACCGAGCACGAGGGCGTCACTCCCCCGTCGATGAACCGCACGGTCGGCAAGCTCGTCGACGCCGGCCTGGTCAGCCGTCGGGTCGACGACGACGACCGTCGCCGGGTGGTGCTCGAGACGACGGAGGCGGGTGCCGCGTTCGTGCTCGAGACCCGACGCCGCCGCGACGAGTGGCTGGTGCCGCGGCTGGCCGCGCTGACCGCCGACGAGCGCCGCACCCTGGCCGACGCCACCGAGATCCTCCGGAAGCTGACCCGCTCGTGAGCGCGATGTTCCGCTCGCTCGGCCTCTACAACTACCGGCTCTGGTTCGGCGGCGCGCTCGTCTCGAACACGGGCACGTGGATGCAGGCCACCGCGCAGGACTGGCTCGTGCTCACCCACCTCACCGACCACGACGCGACCGCGGTCGGCATCACCATGGCGCTGCAGTTCGCGCCGCCCATCCTGCTCGTGCCCGTCACCGGCCTCATCGCCGACCGGTTCGACCGGCGCCGCATGCTCATGCTCACCCAGGGCACGATGGCCCTGCTCGGCCTGGCCCTCGGCCTGCTCGTGCTCACCGACGTCGCGCAGCTCTGGATGGTGTGGGTCTTCGCGCTCCTGCTCGGCACGGTGAACGCGATCGACGCCCCGATCCGACAGAGCTTCGTCTCGGAGCTCGTCCCCCCGGGTCACCTCTCGAACGCCGTCTCGCTGAACTCGGCCTCGTTCAACGGCGCGCGCCTCCTCGGCCCGGCCGTCGCCGGCGTGCTGATCGCGAGCGTGGGCACCGGCTGGGTCTTCCTGATCAACGCGGCCTCGTTCGCCGCGGTGCTGCTGTCGCTGCGGTTCATCCGGGTGTCGCAGCTCGAGCACAAGCCGCCGGTGTCGCGGGCGAAGGGACAGATCAGGGAGGGGTTCCGCTACGTGAAGGGGCGCCCCGACCTGCTCGTCGTCTTCACGATGATCTTCGTGATCGGCACCTTCGGCCTCAACTTCCCGATCTTCACGTCGACGATGGCGAGCGTCGAGTTCGGCGTCGACGCCAGCGGGTTCGGCCTGCTCTCGTCGTGCATCGCGGTGGGGTCGCTGACCGGCGCCCTGCTCTCGGCGCGACGGGAGCGCCCGCGGATGCGCGTGCTGGTGCTGGCCGCCGCCTCCTTCGGGGTGACCTGCACCGTCGCCGCGCTGATGCCCAGCTACTGGACGTTCGCCGCCGTGCTGGTCGCCGTCGGGCTCTCGTCGATCACCCTGATGACCACGGCCAACAGCACGGTGCAGCTGTCGACCGCCCCCGAGATGCGCGGTCGTGTGATGGCGCTCTACATGGCGATCTTCACGGGCGGCACGCCGCTCGGCGCCCCGATCGTGGGCTGGGTCGCCGACACGGCCGGGCCCCGCTGGGCGATCGGCGTCGGCGCCGCGGCCGGCTTCGTCGCGGCAGGGATCGCCGTCGTCTGGCTCGTGCGCCGACAGCACCTGCGGGTGCGGCGCGTGGCACCGGTCGCCGCGGCCTCGGACGCCGGGGTCGTGCGTCGGATCGCCCCGCGGCTCGTGCCGCACTTCACCGTCGAGCACGACGGCGACGGCGGCAGGCCCGCGCGCGAGCGGCGCGACGAGGCCGCCGCCGTGCTGGCCGCCGACGAGGTCACGTCGCGCACGTCGTGAACGCGTGGCCGCTGAGCGCAAGGGGCTACCACGGTCGGGCCGCCCGGCGTACAGTCCGCTCATGACGAGTCCTCGGGTCTGATCCGGCCCCGCGGCGTCCCGTCGTGGAAGGTCCGGACATGGGCAGGACAGCGCGGTGCGCGGCAGCGGCTCTCGCCGCCGTCGTCGCCGGAGGCGCGCTCGGCCTGGCAGCGGACGCCCGCGCCGTCGACGGCGCCTACGACTACGTCGCGGTCTCGTTCCTTCTGCTGGCGTCCGCGCTCGTCGTCGGCGGCGTGGTCGTGCTGCTCGTCGCTCTGGCCGACCGCCTGCTCGGACAACTGCCCGCGGAGGGCTCGTCGGCCCCGTCGACGGCCGCACCCGCTGACCGCCTCGCCCCCGCGCTCTCCCCCACCTCGTCGCCGCCTCCCCCGACCGTCGTGACCCCCGCGCAGGAGGCGGTGCCCGGGTCGGCGTCGCCGGTCACGACGTCCGTCGTGCCTGCTCGCACGGCCGCCGCCTCCGTCGGCGGCCCCGCCTCGCTGTCCGCGGCCCGGACCGCCGCACACCGCCACGCGGCGACGGCCCGACGAGCCGCCGGTGCCGCGACGCGTCGTGCGGGGCAGCACGCCTCGACGGCGCAGCGCGCGGCGACCACGTCGGTCGCGGCCGCCGTGGCGAGGTCGGTCGCAGTCGTCCGCTCGACGACCGGCGGGCGGGGCACCACTGCGGAGGCGAGGACCGACGGTGCAGGCGTCACCGACGGTGCAGGCACCCCCGACGCAGCTCGCGACGAGGCCGCGCCCGTCGCCCCTCGGCGCTGAGATGACGGGAACGGGACGACATGGCGGCGGGCCCCGTGGCATCTCGTCCCGAATGGGGCATCCATCGCCGACGCGCCGAGGCGTCCGGCGTCCGACCAGGCTGACCTAGGCTCGCGGCATGGACGAACGTCGACGGACTTCCCCGCGCGAGCGGTCGGGCCGTGCCGCCGGAGCCGCGGCCGTGGTCGCGACAGTCGCCGCCGCGACGGCGCTCGTGGTCGGGCTCGCCGGCTGCTCGGCCGCGACGCCGGCGACGACGAGCGGAGCAGGCGCCGTAGCCGGTGCAGACGCCGCGACCGCGGGGGCGACCGGTGCTGCCGACCCGGCACGCGCGTCCGACGCCGACCTCTGGCCCGTCGGAGCCGGCTTCGACTACCAGCTCGGCGGTGCCTCCCCCGTGCCCGACGGCGTGACGGTCGTCGCCCGCGACAGCACCGACGAGCCCGCCGGCGCAGGGTTCGACATCTGCTACGTGAACGGGTTCCAGACGCAGCCCGGCGCGGTCTGGCCCGAGTCCCTGCTGCTGCACGACGCCTCCGGCGGGCTGCTCGTCGACCCCGGCTGGCCGGACGAGCACCTCTTCGACACCTCCACAGCCGAGGCCAGGGAGGCGCTGGCCGAGCTGCAGGCGCCGGTCATCGACGGCTGCGCGGCGGCCGGCTTCGACGCGGTCGAGTTCGACAACCTCGACTCGTACAGCCGCTCCGACGGCGCGCTCGACCTCGACGACGCGGTCGCCTTCGCGACGCTGCTCGTCGCGCGCACCCACCAGGCAGGCCTCGCCGCCGGCCAGAAGAACACCGCAGAGCTGGAGGCGCGCGGCCGTGACGAGATCGGCTTCGACTTCGCCGTCGTCGAGGAGTGCGACCTGTACTCCGAGTGCGGGGCCTTCACGGACGTGTACGGCGACGGCGTGCTCGCGATCGAGTACACGGACGACCTCCGCGACACGGTCGAGGGGCTCTGCTCGCGGGAGTCGACCCCGCGCAGCACGGTCGTGCGCGACCGCGACCTGGTGCCGGCCGACGACCCCGGGTACTCGTTCGCTCGCTGCTGAGCCGGCTACGCCTCGCGCGTGATCTCCACGGTCACGAACAGCGACGACGCGCCCGACCCCGCGTAGACCCCGCGCAGCGGCGGCACGTCGCGGTAGTCCCGGCCGTGGCCGACGACCACGTGCCGGTCGCCGATGTCGATCAGGTTCGTGGGGTCGTAGCCGTGCCAGGCGCCGCAGAACCACTCGATCCAGGCATGCGACTCGCCCGTGACCGTCTCGCGCAGCTCGGCCGACGGCCGCGGGTGCAGGTAGCCGCTGACGTACCGCGCCGGGATCCCCGCCGCGCGGAGCGCCCCCACGGTCACGTGCGCGATGTCCTGGCAGACCCCGGCCCGGGCGGCCCAGCTCTCGGCGGCCGTCGTCTTCACGTTGGTGACGCCCGGCAGGTACCGGACCGCGCCTCCTACCCTCTGGCAGATCTCCATCGCGGTCGAGCAGGGCGAGGTCGACGCCCCCTTCGCCTCGAGTGCCAGGTCGACCAGGTCGGCCGGCGGCGCCGTCAGCGGCGTCTGCTCGAGGTGCTCGACGAACTGGGCAGTGGCGCCGGCGACGCGGGCGAGGTCGTCCCAGCCCGTCGTCGTCTCGGGGTGCAGCACCGGCCGCAGCTCGACGGTCGACGTCGCCGTCAGCGACAGCTGCCGGTGCGGCAGCAGGACCTCGAACGCCGACACCCGGGTGCCCCAGTAGTCGACGTACTCGTGGGTGCCCGCGGCCGGGTCGATGCGGAGGTGCGACGACAGCACGAACTGCCCCTCGGCGTGCGCCGGCAGCATGCGCGCCTCGTTGTAGCTCGCGACGGCCTCGCCGGCGTAGGAGAAGCCGGTGTGGTGCCGGATCCGGAGCCGGCTCACGATCGCTCACCGACCCAGGTCGGGGCCGCGCTGGTCGGGAAGTACCGCTGCCGGATGGCCTCGGAGGCGGCGCTCGTCGCGGCCTGGACGGCGTCCATCTGGGCCGGCAGGTCGTCGAGGATGTCGCCGATCGGCCGGAACTCGAGCTCGCTGCGCATCTGCCCGAGGATCCGCACGCCCCCGTCGGTCGCGATCACCCGCCCGTTCGACGGCTCGACCTCGCGGAGGCAGGCCTCGGCACGGCTGACCGCGAACATCACGCTGCGCGGGAACAGCCGGTCGAGCAGCAGGAACTCCGCCGTGTTGCGCGCGCTCGGCACGCCCCGGTAGGTGCGCAGGTAGGCCTCGTACGCGCCGCACGAGCGGAGGATCGTCGTCCACGACGGCCCCGACGCCTCGGTCAGCGTCCGCGTCGCGAGCAGTCGCGCCGTCATGTCGGCGCGCTCGATCGAGCGGCCGAGGGTGAAGAACTGCCACACCTCGTCGCGGCTCGTGGCGCTCTCGATGATGCCCACGGCGAGCGCGCTGCGCTCCCGCACCCAGGCGAAGAACTCGTGAACCTTGTCGCCCGCGACCTTGCGCGGCATGCGGGCGCGGGTCGTGTTGAGGCACTCCCACAGCTCGGTCGAGACGATCTCGCGGGCCCGCCGCGCGTTCTCGCGGGCGGCGCCGAGCGAGTACGCGATCGAGGCCGGGTCGTGCCGGTCGACGGCCAGCCGCGCGAGCACGTCGCCGCGGGTGAGAGCCACGTCGGAGGCCGCCTCGCTGCCCATCACCGAGAGGAGGCTGCGGCAGGCGGTGTCCTCGTCGATCCACGGGTCCTCGAGCAGCAGCTGCAGGTGCACGTCGAGGATGCGCGCCGTCCCGTCGGACCGCTCGATGTACCGGCCGATCCAGAAGAGGCTCTCGGCGATGCGGCTCAGCATGGTCGTCCTTCGGTCGTGGTGGCGGGTCCGTCGTCGACCCGTTGTTGCTGCTGCTGGGCCTGCTGGTCGTTGCGGGGGTCGTCCTGCGGGGCGTGGTCGGGCGTGTGGTCCGCCGCGGCGGCTGCCGCAGCCGCGGCTTCCGGCGTGATCACCGGGATCGACTGCGTCGGCGTCGTCTGCTCCGCGATGAGGGCGCTCACGTCGTGGCCTGCCCAGGCCGCCACGTCGCCTCCGACGATCCAGGTGTCCTTCGACCCGCCTCCCTGGCTGCTGTTCACGACGAGCTGGCCCGCGGGCAGGGCCACGCGCGTCAGCCCGCCCGGCAGCACCCAGACGTCGTCGCCGTCGTGCACGGCGAAGGGCCGGAGGTCGGCGTGGCGGGGCTGCAGGCCGTCGTCGACGAGGGTGGGGATGGTGCTCAGCTGCACGACGGGCTGAGCGATCCAGCCGCGCGGGTCCTGCTGCAGGCGGGTGCGGAGCTCGTCGAGCTCGCGTCGGCTCGCGGCCGGCCCCACGACGAGGCCCTTGCCGCCGGAGCCGTCGACCGGCTTGACCACGAGCTCGTCGAGGCGGTCGAGCACCTCCTCGAGGGCGCCGGGATCCTCGAGGCGCCAGGTCCGCACGTTCGGCAGCAGCGCCTCCTCGCCCAGGTAGTACCGGATCAGCTCGGGCAGGTACGTGTAGACGAGCTTGTCGTCGGCGACGCCGTTGCCCACCGCGTTCGCGATGGTGACGGTGCCGAGGCGCGCGGCCATCAGCAGGCCGGGCGATCCGAGCACCGAGTCGGCACGGAACTGCAGCGGGTCGAGGAACTCGTCGTCGACCCGTCGGTAGATCACGTCGACCCGCTCGGGGCCGCCCGTCGTGCGCATGAAGACGCGGCCGCCCGAGCAGTAGAGGTCGCGGCCCTCGACGAGCTCGACGCCCATCAGCCGGGCCAGCAGGGTGTGCTCGTAGTACGCCGAGTTGAAGACCCCGGGGGTCAGCACGACCACCGTCGGCTCGTCGACCCCCGACGGCGCGCTCTTCTTGAGGGCCGCGAGGAGGCGGGCGGGATAGTCGCCCACGGGGCGCACCTTCATCGAGACGAAGAGCTCGGGCAGCGTCTGTGCCATCACCCGCCGGTTCGAGATCACGTAGCTGACGCCGCTGGGCACGCGGACGTTGTCCTCGAGGACGCACCAGGCACCGGCCTCGTCACGGATCAGGTCGATGCCGCTGACCTGGATGCGCACGCCGTTCGCCGGGTCGATGCCCGCGGCCTGGCGGTGGAAGTGGCTCGAGCTCGTGATGAGCCCCGCGGGGATCACCCCGTCGGCGACGGCCCGCTGCGGCCCGTAGACGTCGGCGAGGAACGCCTCCAGCGCCTTGACCCGCTGCTTCACGCCCTTCTCGACGTCCAGCCACTCGTCGTGCTCGATCACGCGGGGCACCGCGTCGAGGGGGAACGGTCGCTCCTCGCCGGCGAAGTCGAAGGTGACGCCCTGCGCGAGGTACGAGTCGGCGAGGGCCGCGGTGCGGCCGCGGAGGTCGTCCTGCGTCATGCCCTCGAGGGTCGCGTGGATCTCCTGGTAAGCCCGACGGACCTCGCGGTCCGAGGCGAACATCTCGTCCCAGGCGGGCGCCGGCTGCCTCGCGGAGGAGCCCCTGGCCGGGGTCGCCGCGGCGTAGCGGTCGAAGAGGTCTGCCATGGCTCGACGCTACTGACGGGGTGTTGCGAGGGTGTTTCCGGGCGGTTGCGGGCGGGGACGGGACTCCCGGCCGGGCCCCGTCGGGGCTTGATCGGGGCCTGGTCGGGCCTGGTCTGGGCTCGGGCGGGGCCCGGGCGGGGCCCGGGCGAGCCGCCGAGCGAGTCCTCGGCGGTCTCATCCGCGCGGGCGAGACGCCGCACAGGCGCGGGGACTACCGTCGAGGCAACACGTCAACGTTCCCTGGGAGGACCCATGAGTTTCCGATTCTTGCTCATCGCCATCATCGCGTTCATCGCCTACACCTTCGGCGCGAAGGCGGGGCACGGTCGCTACAAGCAGATCTCGGGCTACGTCGGCTCGTTCTGGAACGACCCCCAGGTGAAGAAGGCGCGCAAGAGCGCCAAGAAGAACGTCGCCGTCGCCCGCAAGGCCGCGATCAAGAAGGCCAAGAAGGCCTCGCGCTGATCTGAGCGCACGTACGTCGACGAGGCCCGTCCCGCTGAGCGGGGCGGGCCTCGTCGTGTGCGCGGGCGCTGCCGTAGCGTGGGCGGATGATCCCCGACGCGTCCTCGGCCGGTGACGACCGCCTCCTCGTGGTGCCGGATCCCGTGCTCGCCGCGGCCGACGGCGACACCGTCACGCCGGTGTGGCTGAACGAGGCAGGAGGCGTGACGTACCGCCTCGGGGACGGTCCCGGCCGGCGGTTCGCCAAGTGGGCGCCGCACGGCAGCGGGCTCGACCTGCACGCCGAGGAGATGCGCCTGCGCTGGGCCGTCGAGCACGCCGTCGTGCCGCGGGTGCTCGAGATCGGCAGCGACGACGAGGGCGACCACCTCGTGACCGCGGGCCTGCCGGGCCGCAGCGCCGTCGACCTGCGGTGGGTGCGCGACCCGGAGCGGGCGGTGCGGGCGGCGGGGCACGGGCTCCGCGTGCTGCACGACGCCCTGCCGGTGGCCAACTGCCCGTTCAGCTGGTCAGTGGAGGACCGCATCGCGACGAGTGCGCGGGCGCGCACCGCGCCTCCTTCGTCGCACCCCGACTCGCTGGGGGCGGCCCCCGAGGTCGACCGGCTCGTGGTCTGCCACGGCGACGCGTGCGTGCCGAACACGCTGCTGCTCGACGACGGGACGTGGTCGGGCCACGTCGACCTCGACGCGCTCGGGGTCGCCGACCGCTGGGCCGACATCGCCGTCGCGACGATGAGCCTCGAGTGGAACTACGGCCCCGGCTGGGACGCCGTCTGGCTCGACGCCTACGGGATCGACCCCGACCCGGTGCGGACCGCCTTCTACCGGGGGCTCTGGAACGCGACCTGAGGCGCTGCCCGCAGGAGGCCCTGCGGAGCCGGCGGGTCGTCGTCGCCCGCGGCGGGTCCGGGTCGTGTGCGGCGGGTTCCCGTCGCCCGTGGCGGGTCAGCGCTGACCCGCCGTCGACGACGGGAACCCGCCGACTACGCGTCGAACTGCGCGGCCCAGGCGTCGAGCCGCTCGAAGACGGCGGACTGGGCCGCGAGCGACGCACGCCAGTCGTCGCCGAGCGTGAGCCCGTGATCGGCCCCCGGGACGGTGGCGACGTCAGCTCGGGCGACCAGCCCGGCAGGCCGCCAGAACGGGTCGGCGTCGCCGGCCACGACGAGGTGCTCCGGGCCGGCGTCGGCGAGCGCCGTCCGGACCGCGCCGTCGGTGCTGAGCGGCGTGAGCCACGCGCCGGTGAGGCCCTCGCGGAGCGCCCACGGCAGGGCGAGCGTGCCGAGCGACTTGGCCACGACGACGCACGGGCCGTGCGCCCCGGCGGCGCGGGCCGACTCGCGAGCCGCGACCGCCTCCTCCTCGATCAGCGGGACGGGGTCGCCCTCGCCGGAGCGGGCGTCGAACGACCAGGTGACCGCCTCGACGTGCCAGCCGCGGGCGGCGAGGACCGCTCCGGACCAGGCGAGCAGCGGTGCGGCGACGGGGTAGCCGGCCCCCGGCAGCAGCACGGCCACGGGCGAGCCGGGTTCGCGGGCGGCGGCGAGGGTGCGCGACGACATGCTCCGAGCCTAGGAGGCGCGGTGTCCGCCGGCGAGGACCGGACGCCGGTCAGGAGGCGGTGCGGCCGCGAGCCCGCCAGCGGCGGGCCAGGTCGCGGCCGTAGAGCACGGCGGCGACGTAGTGCCCGACGAGCCCGAGCAGCAGCACGAAGCTGCTCACGACGACGAGCAGCTGGCCCAGCACCTCAGGGCCGTCGCCGCCCCCGGAGCCGCGCCACTCGGCCACCACGGCGACGCCGACGAGCAGCATCAGCAGGCCCACGAAGATGAGGGCGGTGCGGACCTTGCCCACCCACGTCACGGGGAAGGAGGCGCCCCCGAACGCGATCAGCGCCACGAGGCTCAGCACCACGTCGGGCAGCAGGATCAGCACGAACACCGGCCAGCTGAGGAGCCCGCCCAGCCAGAAGGCCAGCACCACGACGATGACCGTGAGCCGGTCGGCCACCGGGTCGAGCCAGGCGCCCAGCTCAGAGGTGGTGTGGGTGCGGCGCGCGACGAAGCCGTCGACGAAGTCGGTGAGGAACACGACCGCGATGACGACCATCGACGACCAGTAGTGCTCGCCGACGATCAGCACGACGAAGATCGGCAGCAGCAGGAGGCGGAGGGCCGTGATCGCGTTCGGCACGGTCCGCCACTCGTCGGTGCGGAAGAGACGGTCGACGAGCTGCACGGGGGGGTCTCCTGGGGTCACGGGGCGGGGCGGCGACGAACCGGGTGAGGCGTCGTGACGATCCTAGGCGGCGGCTCGGGGCGCCACGGCGGACGCAGGACCGCGCCCGTCAGTAGCCGTAGTCCTCGAGGGTGCCGGGAGACGTGTCGCCGTCGATGAAGGCGTAGCAGAGCACCTCGCGGTCGCCCTCCGACCAGCTCTGCTCCGTGGGGGTCAGGTAGCCGAAGTCGGCCACGGAGTCGTCCCACGGGATGCCGACGAAGGACTCGAACTCGGCGTAGCAGCCCTTGTCGGCGTCGTCCCACAGGGCCTCCTTGCCAGGCCAGCTCGAGTCCGGAGCGTCGAACACCAGGTACGTCTCGTTGTCGTGCTCGTCGTCGCACGACTGCAGGTCGACGTCCTCGACGTCGCCCGAGCCCGTGGCGTCGCCGAGGCCGAAGGCGAAGCAGTCGCCCACCTCGAGGTCGAACGCCGACGTGTCGGGCACGCCCCCGCTCGTCTCGGGAGCACCCCCGGTCGTGCCGGAGCCGCCGCCCGGCGAGGTCGAGGCCGACGCGAGCTCGGCGGCCGAGTGCGCGACGGCGACCGCGGCAGCGGTGCCGCCCGCGAGCACGAGCAGGCCGGCGGCGACGAGGCCGCCGATCAGGAGGCCCCTGCGGCGGCGCGGAGGCCGGGCGGAGGGAGCCGACCAGGTGGAGCCGGGCACGGTCGACGCGTACGACGCGTACTGCGTGGGCGTCGGCGCGTGAGGAGCGACCGCCGACGTCGCGGAGGGCGCCGGTGCCGTCGCGGAGGGCGCCGGTGCCGTCGCGTAGGGCGCGGGCGCCGGGGCGCCGAAGACGGCCGGGCCGGGGATGGCGGGAGGTGCGGAACGGGACGTGCGCGTGAACGGAGCGTCCGCCTCGTGCGCGCCGATCGCCTCGACCCAGCGCCAGACGGAGGCGACGACCGCGGTCGCGACGACGGGGGCCTCGGCCTGCAGCGGCACGGCCAGGAACTCGCGACGGCGCTCGCCCGGAGGGGTCTCGCCGCCCTGGTCGGCCCAGAGGCCCGCGACGAACCAGGAGGCGCCGTCGTCGGCGAGGTCGAGGAACGCGCGGCGACCGAGACGGACCCGGACCGCCCCACGCGGGTCGGTCGAGTACGCGGACGGGACGACGGCGATCTCGGCCCCCGTCAGGTCGTGGCGCAGCAGGCCGGCCAGGCGCTCGAGGTCGGCGGGCGTGGGAGGGATCGACGGCGACACGGGCTGCTCCTGACGGGCGGGGCCGGGTGCGACGGCTCCTCGACGGCGGGCCGGGTGCGTCCGCCGGGAGGATCGTATCCCGCGCCGCCGACCTCGGACAGACCTCGATCGGGGGCGGACGCACGACGGCGTGCGCCCTGCAGGTGCAGGGCGCACGCCGTGGCGTGGCCGGAGGTGCCGGGCCGGAGCTCTCGCTCCATCTCGACGAGCGGGCCGAGGAGGCGCGGAGGGCGCCCCGAGGTCACCGCGAGACGGACTCGAGCGTCGGGTAGTCGGTGTAGCCGGTCGCCCCGTCGGCGTAGAAGGTGGCGGGGTTCGGCTCGTTGAGCTCGGTCTCGCGCTCCCAGCGGGCAACGAGGTCGGGGTTCGCGATGGCCAGGCGGCCCACGGCGACGGCGTCGGCGTGGCCGTTCTCGACCAGGTCCTTCGCCTCGGCGAGGTCGGTGACCGTGCCGAAGCCGCTGTTGAGCACGACCGCCTGGCCGAAGCGGCGGCGGAGGCGCTGGACGAGCTCGCCGCGGGGGTCGGAGTGCAGCACGCTCATGTAGGCGAGGCCGAGGGGGGCGAGGCCGTCCATCAGGGCGTCGTAGGTCGCGGTCACGTCGTCGAGGTCGGTCTCGACGACGTCCTGGATGTTGTGCATCGGCGAGATGCGGATGCCGACGCGGCCGGCGCCGATCGCGGCGGAGACGGCCTCGGCCACCTCGATGCCGAGGCGGGCGCGCGCGGCGGGGCTGCCGCCGTACTCGTCGGTGCGGACGTTCGACACGGGCGAGAGGAACTCGTGCAGCAGGTAGCCGTTGGCGCTGTGCAGCTCGACGCCGTCGAGGCCGGCCTCGAGGACGGCGCGCTTCGAGGCGGTGACGAAGTCCTGCACGGTCTGGCGCACCTCCTCGGTCGTGAGGGCGTGCGGCACGGGGAACTCGGCCTTGCCGGAGGGGACGTGCACCTGTCCGTCGATGGCCACGGCGCTCGGGGCGACGATGCGGTCGGTGCCGGTGACGTCGGGGTGCGAGACGCGGCCAGCGTGCATCACCTGCATGACGATGGTGCCGCCCTTCGCGTGCACCTCGTCGGCGACGCGCTTCCAGCCGGCGACCTGCTCGTCGGTGAGGATGCCGGGCTGACCGGTGTAGCCCTTGCCCTCCTGGGTCGGGTAGGTGCCCTCGGTGACGATCATGCCGAGGGTGGCCCGCTGGCCGTAGTGCTCGACCACGACGTCGCCGGGCACGTCGCCCGCGTCGGCGCGGGTGCGGGTCAGCGGCGCCATGGTGACGCGGTTCGAGAGGACGAGGTCGCCGAGGACGGCGGAGGAGAAGAGATCCACGAAGGGGTCCTTTCCGGTGGGGAGGAGGAGGTGGCCGCGTCGTCTCGCGACGCGTCGGGGAGAGTGCCCGTCGTCGCGCACCTGCGGTGCCAACACGGGCCACGGCGCGGTCATTCCGCGCCACGGGCAGGGTCAGGGAAGTTCTCAGGAACGCAGCCCCGGGGAGCGGTCAGTCGGTGAAGGCGGCGTGCACCGCAGCGATGTCGTCGCCGCCGTGCCCCCGGTCGGAGGCCGTGCCGTAGAGACCGGCCAGCGCAACGAGCAAGGAGGTGTCGAACCCGGCGTCGGCCGCGGTCGCGGCCTCGCGCATCAGCGAGACGTCCTTCCGGAGGCCGTCGAGCGCGAACTGCGCGGGGTACTCGCCCGCGATCATGCTGGCGCCCTTGATGTGCGCGTAGGGGGTGTCGGCATGACCGCCCTCGATCGCGTCGAGGAACAGCTGCGGGTCGAGCCCGAGCGTCCGGGTCAGGGCCAGCGACTGGGCGGCCGCGGCGGTGACGGACGCGATCCACGCGTTGGCGGCGAGCTTGAGCGCCGTGCCCTGGCCGACGGAGTCGCCCGCGGTGATCGTCTTCGCGCCCATCGCGTCGAGCACGGGCTGCACCCGGGCCAGGAGGTCGGGGGCGCCGGCCGAGAGCATGACCAGCTTGCCGGTCTCGGCGGGCTTCTTGGTGCCGAGCATCATCGCCTCGACCAGCGGCACGCCGCGCTCGGCGGCGAGGTCGACGACCCGCGCGGTGTCGGCGGCGCCGATCGTGCTCGCCTGGACCCAGACGGGGCCGTCGGCCGAGGTGCCGAGGGCGGCAGTCGCGTCGGAGGCGGCGGTAGGGTCGACCGGAGAGGTCGCCTCGCGCAGCACGCCGAGCACGGCCTCGCCGTCGAACAACACCGTGACGACGACCTCGGCCCCGTCGACCGCCTCGCGGGCGGTGTCGACGACGGTCGCCCCGACGCCGCCGAGCGGCTCGGCCTTGTCGCGGGTGCGGTTCCACGCTGTGACGTCGTGCCCCTCGTGCAGGAGCGTCCTGACGACGCCCTGCCCCATGATCCCCGTGCCCAGCACCGCGACCTTCATGCCTGCTCCTCGCCTGCGGCCGGGCGTCTCGCCGGGCCGCGTCGTCGTCGTGTCCGTGTTCGTGTTCGTGGTGTCGATCGTGGTCGGTCGACGCGCTGACGGCGCCGCGCGCCGCCGGGATCGACCGTACGCCCGGCCGCCGACACCGGACCCGGGAGGCGCACCGCGCCTCCTGCAGCGTTCCCGGGGAGGGGCGACGCGCCTCCGGCAGCTGTTCCCGGAAGGCGTCACGCGCCTCCTCGAGGGCCCCCGGGAGGCGCGGTCCGGGTCAGTCGACGGCGTCCGACCCGAGGGGGTCGCGCCGGATCGCGCGACGGACCCGCTCGACGACCGACGGGGTCGGCGGCTCGTTGTAGGCGCCGGCCTCCTCCTGGCCGCTCAGGCGCTGGATCGCGGCCATCACCTCGTCCGTCGCGTGCCGCCTGGCGCGACCCGACCTGGCGTCGCCGTGGTGCGACAGGTCGATCGGCTCGCCGAACTCGACGGTGAAGCGACGGAGGCGCGGCACGGTCGTGCCGACCGGCTGCAGTTCCTGGGTGCCCGTCAGCGCGACGGGGACGACGGGCGCACCGCTCGTGAGCGCCAGCCACGCGACCCCTGTCCGGCCCTTGTACAGGCGACCGTCGAGCGAGCGGGTGCCCTCGGGGTAGATCGCGAAGGCGTGGCCCTCGGTGAGCCGGCCCAGGCCGAGGTCGAGCGCCTGCTGGGCGGCGGCGCCCGCTCCCCGCTCGACGCCGATGGCGCCGATGCCCGAGAAGAACGAACGACTGAGCCTGCCCTTGAGGCCCGTGCCCGTGAAGTAGGCGTTCTTGGCGAGGAACGAGACCTCGCGCGGGGCCATGAGCGTGATCACGACGCTGTCCATGAACGAGAGGTGGTTGCTCGCGAGGATGACGGCGCCGCGGCGCGGGACGTTGCGCCGCCCGACGACCCTCGGGCGCCAGAGCAGCCGGACGAGGGGCACGAGCACGACGCGGCTGAGGAAGGTGAGCACGGCACCACTGTGGCGCAGACGGCATGCCTCGCGGGGCATGCGAGGCACCGTTCGCCTCGCGTCGAGCCTGCCGCCGGGCCTGACCGCGGCCCGTCGCCGGGTCGGTCGCGGCAGCGGCACACCCTTCGCAGAAGCGAGTTCCGCTCACCCTTTGGCCGCCTCCTCGTGTGGGGCGGGTGGCGGAAGACGTCGTCCGCCTCGCCCGCTGTCGCCCGGTGCGGGGACAACGGGTGTCCCCCTCAGGGAGGATTGCGGCCCGTCCGAGCCCCTCCCTATGCTCGCCGCGTGGGGACTGGACGAGGTACAGGAGCGCAGCGGGGGCTGACGCTCGACGACGGACGACGGACGCAGGGCGACCTCGTCGAGGGGCCGCTCGACGGCCTGCTGCCGCTGCCCGCGGGTCGCGTGAAGCGGGCCGCCTGGCTGCTCGCCCCCATCTGGCACGTCGGCTTCGCCGTGCTCTCCGTGCTCGGCGCGCTCCACGCCGGCCACGTCGGCACCGTGGCCCCGCTCGCCGCGACGGTGCTCTACGCGACCGCCGGGGCGCTCTTCGCCGCGGTGGCGGCGACGCTCGTCGCCCTCCGGGTGCACGGCACCCGAGGAGGAGCGGTGCCGCTGGTCCCGGTGCGCGCGGCCTACCTGACCACGCCCCTGGCGAGCGCGATGCTGCTCTCGGCCGCGTACGTGACCCGACTGGGCGGCGGGCCCTTCCTCGGCGGGTTCGGCGCGATGATCGCCCTCACCGTCGCGCTCGTGATGCTCGCCCAGCGGACGACGGAGCTGCGACTCGGGTCGGCCGGGCCCGTCTCGGAGCGACGGACGCCGACGGCGCCGGTCGCGGTCGTGCCTGCGCCCGTGGTGCGTCCGGGCGTCCCATCCGAGCAGGCTGCCCCGCGCCGCTGATCTGCCGCCACGACTCCTCCGCCCCGACGCGGCCGTCCACGCGAGAGCCTGGTGCCTCATACGACGCGAAAGGGACGAGGTGACGCGGGACCCCGCGTCGCTTCGTCCCGTTCGCGTCAGCCAGGCCCGGTATTCGGCTGGGCGGCGCGTCAGTAGTTGTCGTCGGGCGGGGCCGACTCGTCGTACGGGTCCCAGGGCGGCTCGTCGTCGAACGGGAACGGCTCCGAGTCGGCCACCGGGGCCGCGCTCGACGTCGACGTCGGGCGAGAACTGCGGGCGGCGGCGGGACGGCTGCGGGAACTCGTCTCCGCCCGGAACGACGGGGTCGAGCCAGAGGCCGAGGTCGAGGTCGAGGTCGAGCCTGACATGGCGCCCGAGCCGGCCGCGCCGGTGCCGGCACCGGACTCCGCCGCCCGGGCCGCCGCCTCCTCGGGCGCGACCCCCGAGACGACGTCGAGCACCTGCTGCCCGTAGGTGTCGAGCTTCTTCTGGCCGACGCCGCTGATGCCCGCCAGCTCGCCCATCGAGCCCGGACGGCTCGACGCGATGCCGCGCAGCGTCACGTCGCCGAAGACGACGTAGGCCGGCACGCCCTGCGCCTTGGCGATGCCCGCACGCCACTGGCGCAGGGTCTCGAAGAGCGGGACGTCGGCGGAGTCGAGGTCGGCCGCGCCCGAGCCGCCGCGCGAGCCACGCGTCGAGCCGCTGCCCGACGAGCCGCGGGCTCCGCGGACGCGGGGAGCCTTCTCCGGCTCCTTGCGCAGGCGGACCTGCTTCGCCCCCGAGAGCACCTCGGCGGCCGCGTCGGTGATGAGCAGGGTGCCGTAGCCGTCGGGCGAGACCGCGAGCACCGACTGGGCCAGCAGCTGGCGGACCACTCCGCGCCACTCGATCTCGGTGAGCTCGGTGCCGATGCCGAACGTCGAGAGCTGCTCGTGGCGGTTCTGGGTGATGCGCGGCGTCGTGCGGCCGAGCAGGATGTCGATGATCTGCCCCGCGCCGAACTGCTGGTTCCGCTCGCGCTTGAGGCGCACGATCGTCGACAGCAGCTTCTGCGACGGGACGGTGCCGTCGAGGGCCTGCGGCGGGTTCAGGCAGGTGTCGCAGTTGTGGCACGGCGTGCTCGCCTGGCCGAAGTAGCCGAGCAGCTGCACGCGACGGCACTCGACGGTCTCGCAGAGAGCGAGCATCGCGTCGAGGTGGGCACCGAGCTTGCGACGATGCTCGGCGTCCCCCTCGGACTGGTCGATCATGCGGCGCTGCTGCATGACGTCCTGCAGGCCGTAGGCGAGCCACGCGGTCGACGGCAGGCCGTCGCGCCCCGCGCGACCGGTCTCTTGGTAGTAGCCCTCGACCGACTTGGGCAGGTCGAGGTGCGCGACGAACCTCACGTCGGGCTTGTCGATGCCCATGCCGAAGGCGATGGTCGCGACCATCACGATGCCGTCTTCTCGGAGGAACCGCGACTGGTTGCGTGCTCTCGTGCCGGCGTCGAGGCCCGCGTGGTACGGCAGGGCGGCGATGCCCTGCTTGACGAGGAACTCGGCCGTGCCCTCGACGGACTTGCGCGACAGGCAGTAGACGATGCCCGCGTCGCCCTCGTGCTCGGCACGGATGAACCGGAGCAGCTGCTGCTGCGGGCCGTCCTTCGCCTCGATGCGGTACTGGATGTTGGGACGGTCGAAGTCGGCGACGAAGTGCGCGGCGTCGTCGAGCTCGAGCCGACGCGAGATCTCGCGGTGCGTCGTCTCGGTCGCTGTCGCGGTGAGGGCGATGCGCGGCACGTCGGGCCAGCGCTCGTGCAGCACCGACAGCTCGAGGTAGTCGGGGCGGAAGTCGTGCCCCCACTGCGCGACGCAGTGCGCCTCGTCGATGGCGAACAGGGACACCCGGCCACGGTCGAGCAGCGACTTGGTCGAGTCGAGCTTCAGCCGTTCGGGAGCGAGGTAGAGCATGTCGAGCTCGCCGGAGACGAAGGCCTGCTCGACGGCTCGCCGCTGGTCGGGATCCTGTGTCGAGTTCAGGAACGACGCCCGCACGCCGACCGCCTCGAGGGCGTCGACCTGGTCTTGCATCAACGCGATGAGGGGCGAGACGACGACGCCCGTGCCCGGCCGGACGATCGCCGGCACCTGGTAGCAGAGCGACTTGCCGCCACCGGTGGGCATCAGCACGAGGGCGTCGCCGCCGCCGACCACCTGGTCGATGATCGCCGCCTGGTCGCCGCGGAACGCGTCGTAGCCGAAGACACGCTGCAGCACCTCGAGAGGAGCCCCGGCGGGGCCCGACGAGGAGGGCGCGGCGGTGGCGGTGGGTGCGGCGGGGTCGGTCACGCGACGAGTCTAGGAGGCTGCGCCGACAGCGTCAGCCGACCTGCGCCTCCTCGTGGACGGTGCCGTCGGCGGGCGAGTCCGGGGAGGACCGACGCTCACCCGACCTGTGGAAGGCACGGGTCACGAGCCACGCCCAGACCGGCGTGCAGACGACCGTGACGGCGAGCCCCAGCGGGCTGCCGTCGCTCGCCTCGGTGCCCGCGAAGGGTGCCAGCAGCAGGAACAGGACGGTGTTGTTGAGCACGTGGCCGACGATCGCGGCCTCGAGCCCGCCCGTGCGCCAGGTCAGCCACGCCGCCGCGACCCCGAACACGGCGACGTCGAGCATGCCCCAGGGGTTGTACGCGTGCGACAGCGCGAACGCAGCCGTCGGCAGCACGATCGCGACCGCGGGCCACACGATCCACGACCCGAGCGCCTGCATGGCGAAGCCGCGGAAGGCGAACTCCTCGGCCGAGGCCTGCAGCGGGACGAGCAGCAGGATCACCAGTGCCGACCAGACGATCGTGGCCGGCGGCGTCGTCACGGGCCCCGTGCCGATCGCCTGGCCCGTCAGCGGGGGCAGCACGAGGTAGCTGAGGCCGACCGTCAGCGTCATGAGCACGAGGGCGGCAGGCAGCGTGCGGGCCATCCAGCGCCAGCGGAGGCGGCCGGTGACGCTCGACAGCTGGCCGAGTCGTCCGAGGCCGGCGAGCTTCGTCGCGAGCAGGGCGGCGGGCAGCAGCGTCGCGATGGACGCGAGCGTCGTCAGCAGGACGAGCGGCTGGGAGGCGTCGAGCGGGTCGTCCTGGACGCCCTGCGCCACCGTCGAGGTGAGTTCCTGGCCGCCGACCGCGCGGAGGACCGCGAAGATCGCCAGCACGACCGCGTTCGCGAGCACCCAGTAGAGGACGGCGCCGATCACGGCCGCGAGCAGCGGCCGCCACCAGCGGTACGTCGGCAGTGCACGGAACAGCCGGTGGTACTCGACGGAGGCGGTGGTCACGCCCCCGAGGTTAACGCCGACGGCCCGGCCGCACCTGTGGAGGTGCGACCGGGCCGCCGGGTCGTGCGGGGTGGTGCCGTGTCGTGCCGGTGGGTCAGTCGGTGGTCTCGGCGAGCAGCTCGCGACGGCGACGGAGGCGCGTGGCCGTGAGCACGCCGGCTCCGGCGAGCATCAGGGCGAGCGCCGCCAGGAGGGCCGTCGTGGCCGCGTCCGAGCCGGTGAAGGCGAGGTCGCCCGCGGCTGCGGGGCGCGGGGTCGAGCCCGTGCCCGACCCGGTGCCGGTGCCGGCACCCGTGCCGGGCGCAGCGCCTGCGCCTGTGCCCGGGGTGCCGGGCGTGCCCGGGTCACCGTCGCCGGGGGTCGGGTCGACGACGACCGGGGCCGCCGCGGCGGCGAACACCACCGGCACGTCGACCGCGGTGCCCGTCCCGGCGACCGTGACGCGCAGCGAGCGCGTGACCGGACCGGCCGTGGGGGCGGTGATGCCCTCGGGGACGGCGAAGGTCAGCGTGGCGCGGCCCTGCTCGTCGAACGTGTCGACGACGCTGGCGTCGATCACGCTCGAGTCGAGCACGACGCCGTCGAGGCTGACCGACACGTCGCCGGCAACGGTGGCGTCCTGCGCGCTGAAGAGGAGCGACGAGAGCGCGATCGTGACCTCGTCACCGGCGGCGAAGCCGGCCGCGGGCGCAGGAGTCGTGGTGACGCCCACGGCGCGCTGGGCGAGGTCGGGCGAGACGACCGGGTTGGCCGTGAAGTAGTCGACCTGGCTCTGCAGGTCGATCTTGCCGCTGTCGGCCTTCGCCGAGGCGCCGTTCAGCGCGGTGAAGTTGTCGCCGCCGGACGCGAGGAACGAGTTGACCGTCACCTTGTAGCTCGCGGCCTCGTCGAGGACGACGCCGTTCAGCGTGATCGTGCCGACGCGCGAGCCGGCGGCCGCGGTCGGGTCGTAGGTGTAGGCCAGCCCCTTCGAGACGCCGAGCTTGAGGAACGGGCGGCTGGAGCCGGCCGGCTGCCACTGCTGCTCGAGGGTCGCGCGGATCTGCGCCCCGGTCAGGGTGGACACCACGAGCGTGTTGGCGAAGGGCTGCACGGCCGCCGCCTCCTGGTACGTGACGACGCCGTCGGCGTCGCCCTCGGTGCCGCTCGACGCGTACGTCAGGTCGGCTCGGAGACCGCCGGGGTTCATGAACGCGATCTGCGACTGCTGGTCCTGCGTGGCGGCGAGCTGGGCGTCGGCGACGAGGTTGCCGAGCGTCGACTCCCCGCCGCGGTTCTCCGAGCCGTTGGTCTGGACCGCACGACGCAGGTCGCCCGTGATGGTGCCGACGGGCTTGCGCCCCTCGACGCGCGCGACCTCGACGGCGTCGGACACGATCTTCGCGACGTCGGTGTCAGGCGCGGCGGTGGAGGTGAAGAGCGGCACGAGCGAGCTCGTGACGATGTTCTCGCCGGTCACGTCGTCGTGCTGGATCGACAGGTGGCTCAGGTTCGCGCCGTAGCTGCCGGTCTGCACGACCGGGCGGGCCTTGGTGCCGCCGGTCGGGACGATCCCGGTGAAGTTGTAGGTGGCGTGCGTGTGCGCCGACAGGATGGCGTCGACCTTCGGCGTCACGTTCAGGGCGATGTCCGCGAAGTCCGAGTCGCCCGTGGCGTCGGCCTGGTCAGCCGAGGCATTGCCCTCGTGCACGAGGAGCACGATGACATCGGCCTCGCCGTTCTCCCCCTCGTCGACGCCGTCGGTCAGCTCTGCCGCCGCGTCGTTGACCGAGTCGGTGATGTCGCGGAACTCCAGGCCCTCGATGCCCGCCGGGCTCACGAGCTCGGGCATCAGCTCGGTGATCGCCCCGATGAAGCCGACCCTGACCCCGTCCACGTCCTGCACGGAGTAGGGGTCGTAGGCGCGCTCGCCGGTCGCCGTCTCGTAGATGTTCGCGTTCACGTAGGGGAACTCGCTGTTCTCCTGGACACGACCGTTGAAGTCCTCCTGGCCCTTGTCGAACTCGTGGTTGCCCGGGGTGCTGACGTCGAGGCCCATGGCGTTGAGGGCGTCGAGGGTCGGCTCGTCGTCCTGGATGAACGAGGTGAACGTGGACGCACCGATGTTGTCGCCGGACGACACGAAGAGCGCGTTCGGGTTGGCGGCACGGAACTGGTTCACCGTCCCGGCCATGGCGGCGGCGCCGGCGACCGGGTCGGTGCCGCGCTCGAGGCGGCCGTGGAAGTCGTTGATCCCGAGGACGTCGATCGTCTTCGTCTCGGCCTGGGCGGCAGGGGCGGCGACGAGGACGCCGAGGCCCATCGTGGTGACGGCGACGAGCGAGAGGGCGGCGCGGCGACGTCGCCGGCCCCCGTTCTCGAGCTGGGGTGTGGCGGCGGGGCGGGGGCGCATGACGAGTGTGTCTCCTGGTGGGCTGTGGGGTGGGGGCCGGATCGGCCTCGACGGCCTGCCCCCCGGTCGAGGGACGGCCCCCACGACCATAAGATCCAGCTGGGAGTCCGACAAGGCCTCCCGCAGCTTCGTCATCCGTTGTTAACGCGACGGCCGTCTCGTGAGACGACAGCTGTCGTCCTGGCTCGCCCCGCACCTCCTGGAGTCGCCGTGATCGCCGCCGTCCTCGGCCTGCTGGCCGCCGCCTCCTACGGCTCGGCCGACTTCCTCGGCGGGCTCGCCGCCCGCCGGATCGCCCCGCTGCGCGTCACGGCGATCGCCGCCGCGAGCGGGCTGGTGCTGCTCGCGCTGCTGCTGCTCGTCGTGCCCGGCACGGCCTCGACGGCCGCCGTCGGCTGGGGCCTGCTCAGCGGCGTCGCGGGCGCCGTCGCCCTCGCCCTGCTCTACGCCTGCCTCGCCCTCGGGCCGATGAGCATCCTCTCGCCCCTCACGGCGGTGGTCTCGGCGATCGTGCCGGTGGGGGTCGGGCTGGCGCAGGGCTCCCGGCTGGGAGGCGCGGGCTGGGCCGGCATCGCGCTCGCCCTCGTCGCCGTCGTGCTGGTCGGCTTCGTGCCCGATCCGTCCGCTCCGCGACCGAGCGCGCGCGGGCTGCTGATGGCCCTGGGCGCCGGTGCGGGGATCGGGCTGGTGCTCGTGTTCCTCGACCGGACGCCGGACGACTCCGGGCTCGTGCCGCTCGTCGCCAACCGGTCGGCGAACCTCGTACTGACGGGCGGGGCGGTGCTGGTGCTGCTGCTGGTCGCGCGGGCGCGGGCGCGCACCCGGGCCGAGGAGCCGGGGCGTGCTCCGCTGCGGCAGCAGGACGCAGGAGGTGCGGCGCCGGTCGACGGGGCCGCCCCGCGCCTCCTGCCCCTGCGTCGCGCCCTGGGGCTGGCCCTCGCCTGCGGCGTCGCCGACAGCGGGGCGAACGTGCTGATCCTCGTGGGGCTGCGGGTCGGCGACCTCACCGTGATGAGCGTGCTGACGGCGCTCTACTCGGCGGCGACGGTGGTGCTCGCGGCCCTCGTGCTGCGCGAGCGGCTGACCCGGGCGCAGGTCGGCGGGCTCGTGCTGGCCCTCGGCGCGGCGGTGCTGCTGGCGCTGGACTGAGCAGCGCCGCGCTGAGCTGCCGTGCGGGCTGGTGGCGGCCCGGCGGGCTGGCCGGCGGCTCAGTCCTCGATGAGGCGCTTGCCGTAGACGACGACGTCGGACTGCTCGTAGCCGAGGCTGCCCCAGGTCGCCTCGGCGGTGTCGTTGCCGGAGCGCACCATCAGCTGCACCTTCGGGCAGCCGGCCTCGAGCAGCAGCCGCTCGGCCTCGGCGACGATCTGGCGGGCGCGCCCGCCGCCGCGGTGCCCGGGCGCGACCGCGACGTAGTAGAGCCAGCCGCGGTGGCCCTCGTGACCGGCCATGGCGGTCGCGACCAGCACCTCCTCGGGGCTGCCGGTGTCGTCGGCCGGCTCGACGAGCTCGGTGCCCACGAGGAAGAGCTCGGGCTGCACCGCGAGCTTGCGCTCGATGTCGCGGTGCGGGTCGTTCCAGGGGCGCGTGAGGCCGCACTCGTGCCAGAGGGCGACGACGGCCTCGGTGTCGGCGGGAGCGAAGGGACGGATCTGCATCCGACGATGCTGGCACGGACGGGAGGAGGGACGGCCCAGGGGGCCCGGGCATACTGTGTCGCGTCCGTCCGCCGTCAGAGAGGTGCCCGATTTGTCCGCTGCTCCCCGCCGCCTGGCCGTGCTCGGCTCGCCGATCGCCCACTCCCTGTCGCCCGCCCTCCACCGGGCGGCCTACGCGGAGCTCGGGCTCGACTGGCACTACGACCGCGCGGAGGTCGCCTCGGGTGGGCTCGAGCAGTTCCTGGCCGAGACCGTCGACGGCACCGGCACCGGCACCGGCACCGGCACCGGCGACACCGGCGACCGACCCTGGCGCGGGCTGAGCCTCACGATGCCGCTCAAGCGCGAGGTCCTCCCGCTGCTCGACACGGTCTCGCCGCTCGCCCGATCGCTCGGCGTCGCGAACACGGTCGTCATCGACGACGACGGACGTCGCCACGGCCACAACACCGACGTCGACGGCATCGTCCGCACCGTCGAGGCGCACCACGACACGCGCCCCGAGAGCGCGACGATCCTCGGGGGCGGGGCCACCGCCTCCTCGGCGATGTGGGCCGCGTGGCAGCTCGGGGCCCGCTCGTTCTCGGTGCACCTGCGGAACCCCATGCGTGCCGGCGAGCTGACCTCGCTGGCCAGCGAGCTGGGCGGCGACATCAGCATCGCGCCCCTGACCGAGCTCGGCACGCTGGCCCCGCTCGACTTCGTCATCAGCACCCTACCCGGGGGCGTCGCCGACGACCTCCCGCTGCGCCCGCGGAGCCAGTCGTCGATCCTGTTCGACGTCGCCTACGAGCCGTGGCCGACCCGCGTCGCGTCGACCTGGTCGGCCGACGGCGGCATCGCGTTCAGCGGGCTCGACATGCTCGTCGAGCAGGCGGTGTCGCAGGTGCGCCTCTTCACGGGACGGGCGCAGGAGGAGCGGCTCGACGACGAGGACCGCGTGCGGGCCGTCATGCGCGCCGCCGTCGGCCTGCCGGAGAGACGTGCGACCGCGGCCGGCGGTGTGGGCGCTGCGGCCCCGGTCGCCACCGCCGCCATGACGACCTCACCGGTGGCCTGACGTGCGCCCGACGCCCCGGCCCGCGAACCTGCGGTCGCTCGTGCTCGGCGACGGCCGGCCCGCGGTGTGCGTGCCCCTCGTCGCCCGGACCGCCTCGGCGCTCGGCGAGGCTGCCGGCCAGCTGACCCGCGCCTCCTACGACCTCGTCGAGCTGCGGGTCGACCACCTCACGGCCGTCGACGACGCCGAGAAGGTCCGCGAGGCGGTCGCGGCGGTCCGGGCCGCGCTGCCCGACGACGTCCCCGTGCTGTTCACGTTCCGCACGAAGCAGGAGGGCGGCGACCGCGACATCACGCCCGAGGAGTACGGCGACCTGCTCACCCGAACGATCCGCGACGGGGGCGTCGACGCGGTCGACGTCGAGATGTTCACGCAGCCCGAGATCCGGGAGGCGGTGGTCGAGACCGCGCACCACGCCGGCGTCGTCGTCGTCATGTCGTCGCACGACTTCGCGGGCACGCCGCCGCGGGCCGAGATCCTCTCGCGCCTGCTGCAGCAGCAGGAGCACGGCGCCGACGTCGTGAAGCTCGCCGCGATGCCCGCGAGCCCGGCCGACGTGCTCACCCTGCTCGCGGCGACGGACGACTTCCGCTCGGGCCCCGGCCTCGTGCCGGCGGTCACCATGTCGATGGGCCCGCTGGGCGCGGCGTCCCGGCTCGTCGGCGAGACCTTCGGGTCGTGCCTCACGTTCGCCGCGGCGACGGCGGACGGGGCGAGTGCCCCGGGGCAGCTCGACGCGGCGGGCGTGCGGGCGGCGCTGGAGCTGCTGCACGGGGCGTCGACGCCCGAGTCGTGACGGGCGCGTCGTGCGGGGCGCGTCGTGCGGGGCGCGAGCCGAGGGCTCCGACGGACCCGGCCCTGTGTCCCACACCGGGAAACACGAGCGACGGACGTCGCTGAACAGGGACTCCACGGCCGGGTACCCGCCGAAGTGAGTCGAGGATAGCGCGCAGGAGGGGCCCGGCGGGAGGACTTGCGCGACGGCCGTCGTCGCGGTAGCGCAGGGCGCGCCCGAAGAAGGGGTGACGCAGGAGGCGCGGCGTCGGTACCGTGGTCCACCGCGGTGGACACTCCCCCGCTCGACGAAGGAGACACCATGAGCATCGGCGGCGGAATCGCCTTGATCGTGATCGGCGCGATCCTCGCGTACGCCCTGGACTTCCAGGTCGCGGGCATCGACATCATGCTGATCGGCTACATCCTCATCGCGGCGGGCGTCCTCGTGACGATCCTCGGAATCGTGTTCGCGACGCGTCGTCGCCGCACCGTGACCGAGGCGCGCACGGCCGTCGACCCGGCCAGCGGCGAGCAGGTCACGCGTCGCTCGACGCAGGACGGCGGCGGTCCGGTCGTCTGACCGGCTCTGCCGACACGCACCCTCCTGACGGGCGGGTTCGTCCCGGGCGGGCGCTCACGAGCGCCCGGTCGCGACGGACCCGCCCGTCCGCGTGCGCAGACCTACGAGCCGACGGTCGTGCGCAGCACCGACGAGCCGTCCGGCTGCCGTCGCACCTCGATGCGGTCGGCGATGCGCTGCTTGAGCTCGTCGACATGGCTGACGATGCCGATGACGCGACCCGTGTCGGACAGGCGCCCGAGCTCGGTCATCACCGCGTCGAGGGTCTCGGGGTCGAGCGAGCCGAAGCCCTCGTCGACGAAGAGGGTGCCGAGCTCGAGCCCGCCGGCCTCGGCCTGCACGACGTCTGCGAGCCCGAGTGCCAGGCTGAGCGACGCGTAGAAGGTCTCGCCGCCCGAGAAGCTCGCGGGGTCGCGAGTCGTGTCGGTCGCGTGGTCGCGGATCGCGAGGGCGAGCCCCACCCGACGCGATCGTGACCGCTGCTCGCGCTCGTCCGACGCCTCCAGCGCGTACCGGCCGCTCGACATCACGCTGAGGCGGGCGTTGGCCGCGACCACCACGTCGTCGAAGCGCCGCAGCAGCACGTAGGTGCCGAGGGTCACGCCCTTGACGTTGACGGAGCCGGTCGCGCTGGCGAGGTCGGCCATCCTCACGACGGCCCGGGCCTCGTCGGCGACCTCGGCCCCGGCCCGCTGCGCACGTCGGAGGTCGTCGAGGGCCGCCGCCGACGCGGTCGCCCGTGCGCCACGCCGGGTCGCGAGCTCGGCTGCCCCGGCGAGGGCGGCCTCGGCCGCGGCCAGCGCCTCGACGGCGGAGTCGACGTCGACCTGCTCGTCGCCGGACAGGCCGGCGACCTCGGGCTCGGCCAGCCCGGAGGCGACGACGGCGAGGTCGGCCTCGTGCCGTCCGACCCGGGCGCGCAGCTCGTCACGCTCGTGCGTCGGCAGCACGGCACGCGCCGCGGCGGCCGCGGCGTCGAAGCCCGACTCGGCGAGGGCCGCGGCCAGCTCGGCCTCGCGCTGGGCTCGCGCGTCGACGGCGGTCCCGTGGGCGTCGACGGCGCGCAGGAGGCGCTCGGCGGCCTCGGCACGGGTCCGACGCTCGGCGACGATGCCGACGACGGACTCGCCTGCCCCCGCCAGCGCGGCCGCGACCACGGCCGCGTCGTCGTCGAGTCGCCGCTGCTCGCCGACGAGACGCTCGGCCAGGGTCGCGTGCTCGGTCAGGACCACGGCGAGAGCCGACCGGCGGCGCTCGGTGTCGGCGTCGAACGCGACGAGCGCGCGCTCGGCCGCCGCGAGGAGCTGCTCGGCGGCCACCGCCTCGGCCACGAGGAGCCGGGCGGCGTCGACGACCGCACGGGCAGCGTCGGCCTTGAGGTCGCCGAGGGCGGCACGGGCGTCGTCGCGTCGGGCCTCGGCGGCGGAGGCGAGCTCGGCGACGCGGCGCTGTGCGTCCTGCGCCGTTCGCGCGCGCGCGGAAGCGCGCTCGACGTCGTCGTCGCTCGGGTGCTCGGGGGTGAGGGAGGCCGGGGCAGGGTGCTCGACGGAGCCGCAGACCGGGCAGGGCTCGCCCGCCGAGAGCGTCGTCGCGAGCTGGCCCGCGAGCCCGGCGATCTGGCGGAGGCGCAGGGCCGACTCGGCCTCGACGGCCGAGACCGCGTCGCGGCTGGCGGACGCGAGCGCCGTCGCGGCCTGCTCCGCGTCCCGCTCGAGGACCGCGACGCGGTCGAGGGCGGCGGCCTGCTGCTCGGCGGTGTCCAGCGCCTGCTCGGCGGCGGGCCGGCCTCCAGCTCGCCGGGCGGCGTCGTCGCGCTCGGCCTCGAGCACCTCGCGGGCCTCGGGCCGACCGGCGAGCTCGGCGTCGGCGGCAGCGCGGGCCTCATCGAGTGCGGACAGTCGCGCCCGGGTCGACTCGACGGCGGCTCGGCGGGCCGGCAGCGCCGCCTCGACCTTGGCCGTCTCGGCGAGCACGGCCAGCTCGGACCGGAGCCGGTCGCGCTCAGCCACCAGCTCGGCCGCGTCGGGGTCGGGGGCGGGGCCGGGGCCGGCATCGGCATCAGCGGCGGCTTCGGGAGGAACGGCGGCACCAGCGTCGGCGGCGCCGGCAGCGGCGACCCCGGCTGCGGAGGCCGCGCGCGCAGCACGGGCGAGCTCGTCCGCGGTCGTGCGGACCGCCTCCTCGGCTCGGGCTGCACCTCGGGCTGCTCCCGTGACGAGGTCGGACCGGGCAGCAGCGTCGAGGCTGTCGCGCGCCTCGCGGACGGCCGGCTCGGCGGCCTCGAGCTGGGCGGCGCGGACGAGCAGCGCGACCCGACGGTCGAGGGCCTCACGGAGCCGACGTCGCGCGTCGAGGGTCGACCTCAGCTCGTCGCGACGGGCTGCCCGCAGATCACGGAGCGACTGCGCCGTGGCGGCCGCCGCCGCGAGATCGGCGACGACCGCGTCGGGATCGGAGTCGGGCCCGGCGTCCAGTCGCGCGGCGAGGTCACGGACGACGACGACCGCGGCGGCGTCGGCGTCGGCGCCGGCGCCGGCGTCGGCGGCGGCGTCGGCGGCGGCGTCGGCGCCGACACCGGTCTCGGCCTCGGCCTCGGAGGGCTCCCGGCGGCCCAGGGCCGCGTCACCGTCGAGCGCGAAGCCACTGGCCGCGGGCTCGTCGCCAGCGCCCGTGCCGACGCCCGTGCCCCCGAGCTCGTCCTCGCTGCCGACGCCGGCGGCCTCGCGCAGGCGCGCCCAGCCGAGCTCGACGGCGTGGTCGGCAGCGGCCACCTCGGTGTTCGCCGAGCGTCGGGCCTCGACGAGCTGCGCCGTCGTCGCCTCGTAGATCTCGGTGCCGAAGAGCGACTGGAGCATCGTGCGACGCTCTTCTCCCGTCGAGCGGAGGAACGCCGCGAACTCGCCCTGCGGCAGCACGACGGTCTGCACGAACTGCTGGCGCGTCAGGCCGAGGATGCGTCCGATCTCGCCGCCCACCTCCTGCGTGCTGGTCGAGACCGGCTCGCCGCCGGTCGCGTCGGGAGACGTCAGGCGGACGAGGCTCGCCGTGGCGTTCGCCGGGGTCGTGCCCGTACCGGTCTTCTTCGGCCGCCGCCAGGCCGGGGTGCGCCGCACCCGGTGGATGCCCGCGGCGGTCTCGAAGACGAGCTCGACGAACGGCTCGACCTCGGGGGCGGCGTGGTGGCTGCGCAGCCGGTCGCGGCTCGCGCCCTCGCCGGCCAGCGACCCGTACAGCGCGAAGACGATCGCGTCGATCACCGTCGACTTGCCCGCGCCCGTCGGGCCCTCGAGCAGGAACGTGCCGGACGCGCCCAGCTCGGCGAAGTCGACCGTGTGCTCGCCCGCGTACGGCCCGATGGCGCGGAGGGTGAGGCGGTGCAGGTTCACGCGGACTCCTCGGCGTTGCGGGCGGTCTCGTAGGCGTGCCGCACGGCCGCGAGCTCGGCGTCGGTCGCGACGCCGCCCGATGCGAAAGCGACGAAGTCGGCGGCGACCTCGAGCGGGTCGGTCTCGGCGGTCACGAGGCGGAGCGCGGGGGCGTCGACGGCGCCGACCGGCTCGTGCAGCACCACGAGTGCGTGCGGGAAGTGCGCCTTGACCCGGCTGTACAGGCGCTCGGGATGGACCGGGTCGGTCACGTGAACGCGCAGCCACGCGTCGCGCAGCTCGTCGTGGCGACCGTCGAGCAGGTGCTCGAGCGTGTCGGTCACCTCGGCGAGGCGACGCGGGACGGGAGCCGGGACGAGCTCGACCGTCGCGCCTCCCCCGCCGTCGAGGTCGACGAGGGCCGTCGACTTGACGTGCCCGAGCTCGCCGAACGAGAAGGCCACGGGCGAGCCCGAGTACCGGATCACGGGCCGCTCGCCGCGGGATGCACCGATGCGCTGGGCGCCGTGCAGGTGCCCGAGCGCGACGTAGTCGACGCCGTCGAGCACGGCCGAGGGCACCGAGTCGACCCCGCCGACCCGGATGTCGCGCTCGCTCTCGCTGGCCTCGCCCCCGCTGACGAAGGCGTGCGCGACGACGACCGAGCGGGCGCCGGGGCGCAAGGCGAGGTCGGCGCGCACCCTGTCCATCGCGGCCGCGACGACGGCCTCGTGCGATCTCGGCAACGGCGGGCGCTCGGCGGCGGGGCCGGGGCTGAGCCCCGCATCGGCACTGAGGCTCGCATCCTCACCGGCGCCCGCACCGACACCCGGCGCCAACATGTGCCGGACCGTGTCCGGATCCAGGTACGGCAGCCCGTAGAAGGCGACGGGCCCGTGCTCGTCGTCGACCACGACGGGCTGGTCGAGGGCCTCGACCGAGGCGAGCACGTGCAGCCCCGGCCGCATCAGCTCGGCCGCGAAGCCGAGCCGCACGGCGCTGTCGTGGTTGCCCGGGGTCACGATCACGACCGCGTGCTCGCTCAGGCGCCGCAGGGCCGAGCCGAGGAGGCGGACGCTCGGCACCGAGGGGACGGCCCGGTCGTACACGTCGCCCGCCACCACGACGACGTCGACGTCGCGCTCGGCCACGAGCGAGACGAGGTGGTCGACGAACGCGGCCTGGTGCTCGAGCAGGTCGACCCCGTGCAGGGTGCGCCCGAGGTGCCAGTCGCTGGTGTGCAGGATGCGCACGGTCGCCCTCTCGTCGTGGTCGGTCTGGCCGTGACGGCCGTCGTCAGATCGCCGTCACTGTATCGGCGGCCGCCGACACCGCCGGGACAGCCGGCACCGCCGGGCGGCGACTCGAGGGATCCGGACTCGTCCGGCACCGTTCCCGTACCCTCGAGCGCATGTCCGACGACGCCGGCACCTGGGTCGAGTTCGCCGACGCCCCGAAGCAGCGCGCGTTCCTCCGGCTCATGCGGACCGTCCTGCCGATCATGGTGCTCGTCGGCACGGCGAGCGCTTTCTTCTCGAAGTCGGGAGAGTCGCCGTTCCAGAGCTTCGGACCGATCGCCGTCCCGATCTGGTTCGTCTTCTGGAGCACCGTCGCGGCCGTCTCCTGGAACGTCGTGCTGCGCCTCTCGCGACCGTTCGCGGTCGACGTCGCGGGGCGGCGCCTCCGGATCCGCGGGAAGGTGCTCGCGTTCGAGGAGGTCGACTCGGCCGAGCTCGTGCCCCTGTCGAACGACGACGCCTCGGGGCTGCTGCTGAGGTTCGGGAAGAAGAAGGGACGCAAGGCGTCCGTGCTGCTGCGTGACCGCGCCGAGCCCGTGCTCGACGACGAGCGGCGCGAGCTGCTGCTCGCTGTGGTCCGCGGCTCTCGGATCGCCCGGCCCGTCAGCCCGCACGACCCGACGGGCGCGTTCGGCCGCTACAACTTCCCGGGGACGCTCGACCGAGAGGGCGCGGAGCAGGTCGTCCTGCAGCCGCCAGCCCCGGGCGAGCACGCGCCCTGACCCGTGCGCGCGGCCGTGCGCGCAGGAGGCGGTCGCGCGCCCCGCAGACGGCAGCGAGCCGCTCCTCCACAGCGGCCACGCGGGCCCGAGCCGCCCCCAGGCTGACGGGACCGGCGGGCGGTGACGACCCGCGCCTCCTACCCTGGGGGTGCGTCCTCCTGGCGAGCGACGTCGGCGTCCGCGCCGCCACTCCCCCGGAGGCACCACCGTGACAGACCTCGACATCACCGCCCTGCGCGAGCGCATCGAGCAGCGGCGCGAGGCGATGGTCGCCGACCTGGTCACCTACGCGTCCCTCGAGACGCCCTCCGACGACGTCGACCTGCTCGCCCGCGGCCTCGAGTGGATCGAGCACTGGCTCGGCCGCACCGTGGGCCCGCCCGCCGAGCGCCGCGTGCACGTCGTCGAGGGCTACGGCGACACCGTCACGCTCGAGTACCCGTCGCCCACCGGGTCGGCCGAGTGGGTCTCGGCGCTCTGCCACTACGACACCGTCTGGTCCGAGGGCACCCTCGCCGAGTGGCCCGTCACGATCGACGGCGACCACATGACCGGCCCCGGGGTCTTCGACATGAAGTCGGGGCTGATCCAGCTCGGGCACGCGATCGCTGCCTCCGACGCCCTGGGGCTGCCCAGGCCGGGCGTCCGGCTGCTGCTCAACGGCGACGAGGAGATCGGCAGCCTCGCGTCGCGCAGCGCCATCGAGGCCGAGGTCTCCCGAGGAGGCGCGGTGCTCGTCTTCGAGTCCGCTGCGGAGGGCGCCGTCAAGACCGCCCGCAAGGGCGTCGGCATCTTCGAGGTCGAGACGTTCGGCGTCGAGGTGCACGCCGGGCTGCACCCGCGATCGGGCGCGAGCGCCGTCGACGAGATGGCCCGGATCATCCTGCAGCTGCACGGCGCCGCCGACATCGACGCGGGCACCTCGCTCAACGTCGGCATCGTGCAGGGCGGCACCCGCACCAACGTGCGTGCCGGCCACGCGCGCGCCTCGGTCGACGTGCGGGTCACGTCGGCGGACGAGGCCGCGCGGGTCGAGGCCGTCTTCGCCGCCCTCGCGCCGCACGACCCGGTCGCCCGCGTCGAGGTGACCGGCGGCTGGAACCGGCCGCCGATGGAGCGCACGGAGGCGACGGCCGCGCTCTACGGACGCGCCGCCGCCGTGGCCGACTCGCTCGGCTTCGAGCTGCGCGAGGTGTCGGTGGGCGGCGCCAGCGACGGCAACTTCGCCGCGGCGCTCGGCTGCGCGGTGCTCGACGGCGTCGGCGGGGTCGGCGGCGGCGCCCACGCCCGCCACGAGTGGATCAGCCTCGGCGGCATGGTCGAGCGCACCGAGTTCGTCTCGGCGCTGTTCGTCGAGCTGGCGTAGGGCGTAGGGCGCAGGGCATGGGCGGACGTCGGGCACCGGAGAGCGGTGGACGGGGCTGGCGAGCCCACCGGTCCGCCCGCAGGGGGCGAGCTCCGGGCCAGGACGGTCCTGTGGAGCAAGGTCCTGTGAAGCGCAGCAGAGCAGTCCCGATCGGCATCGCCGTCATCACCGTCCTCGCCATCGTGGTGCCCGTGTACCTGGGGCGCGACCGCCCCGAGGCCGCCCTCGGCGAACCCGTGGAGACCCGTCTCTGGGCCCAGCCCGACTTCGAGGACGGGACCCTCTCGATCACGGCCGAGTCCCTGGAGCCGGTGACCGAGCAGACGCTCGACCGGTGGGAGCTCGACGCGGGCGGCCAGGACGCCTACGAGGCACACTTCACCGTCGAGCTCGTCGAGGGCAGCTGGTCGGGCGACGGCAGGACGGGTGCCTTCGAGAACGGCATGTGGGTCGTGGGCGTCGACGGCGACTACGTGAAGGGGCCCAGCCGCCTCAGCTTCGGCGGGCCGCACCTCGACCGGGAGGACTGCCCGAACGACGCCGAAGCGACCGCGGCCGCCCTGCGGTCGGAGGGCTCTGCGGACATCTGCGTGCTGCTCCTGGCCCCCGGCGGCTCGACCGTGACGGAGATCGGCTACTCCGGGGCGAAGAACGAACGGACCCGCAGGAGCATGGCCGGCAGCAGGACCGTCACCTGGACGGTCGACGCCGACGGGTGACCCGCCGTCCGAGGCGGGGCCGGCGACCTCGCCGGGTGAGCAGCGTGATCCGATCGTGATCGGACCGGGGGCGATGTCATCCTGCGGGACGATCGACCGCCTCCTCGCGCTGGCTAGCGTGAACACAGGCACCCGGACCGACGGGCGCACGACAGCAGGGGGAACGCCATGACGAACCGACGACGCAGCACGACGCTGGGGGCCGCCGCCTTCGTGGCCGCCACGATGATCGGGCTCACCGGGTGCGCCGGCGGTGCGTCCGGCGACGACGTCACCGCGGGGCCGACGGCGACCGTGGCCGTCCCGACTCCGACGGAGACGCCGGGCGAGACGTCGTCGCCCACGGCGGAGCCGTCGGAGCCCGCCGAGACGGAGACCGTCGCGCCCGTCGTGACCATCCCGACCGACTGCACCCAGATCGTCGACGGGTCCACCTACGCCGCCACGTTCGGCAGCACCCCGCTCAACCCGGTCGAGTTCCCGCGTCGTGACGGCACCGCCAGGGGCTCACGGACGGCGACCGTCCCCGAGGCCGGATCGCAGCCGTTCCAGATCGTCGACGCCGCCGCCGAGCTCGACTGCTTCTGGCGCGACCCTGCCGCCGACATCACCGGCATCGGCGTGATCCTCGGCCGTCTGGACCAGCCGACCGCCGCCTCCCTGCTCGATCAGGTCACCGCTGCAGGCGCCACCTGCGAGGACGCGCACGGCGGCCAGCTCTGCCAGCAGCCGATCGAGGTCGAGCAGTACCCGATCGAGGCGGCTCACACGTGGTTCGTCCGGGGCGACCTCTACATCGCCGTCGAGCAGTACAACGTGCCCACGAACGACCTGATCGGCTCGATGCTCGCGCACCTCGAGAGCTGACCCGGCCGCCCCGGCCGTGGGGTCGCCGGTCTCGCGAAGGACCGCGTTCCGACACCGCCGAGTGAACGGAACACCGTGTCGATGGGTGGTGTCCGGTTCACTCGGCGGTGTCAGGACAGGGGCGAGCGTGCGAGAGAGAGCAGCGGCCTACAGCACGCTCTTCGGCACGCGGTGCAGCGTCACCGCGCCGACCGCCGCGAACGGGTGCAGCGGGTCGGGCGCGACCGACCCCGTCGGCCCGCCCAGCCGGGAGTGCCCGACCGCGCTGAGCACGGCGTAGGCGTCTCCCCGCGACCAGCCGTGGTCGTCGACGAGGAACGCGAACGCGTCCTCGTAGCCCCGCCGGACGCTCTCCTGCACGGGGACGCCGAGGCCGACGAAGATCCAGTCGTCGGCCGTCTCGATCCGCGGCGCCCGCAGCCCGAGGCCCTTCACGAGGTCGATCGAGACGACGGCGGTGCCCTGCGCCTCGATCGCCACGAACGACGACTCGCCCTCGGCCATGATCGCGTGCACGTCGCCGATCGAGAGGTACGCGCCCTCGACCATCACGGGCAGGTAGACGGTCGAGCCGATCGTGTTCTCGGTGACGTCCATGTTGCCGCCCTGCGGGTACGCCGGCATGATCGTCGAGTTCTCGCCCTCGGCGGGCGCGGTGCCCATGCAGCCGATCATCGGTCGTGCAGCGAAGGTGTGCCGCGACGTCACGTGCACCCCGTCGTCGTCGATCGGCACGCGCCGGGTGAACATCTCGTCGCCCATCACGTGCTGCAGCGCTCCCGAGCCGGGCAGGCTGACCGACCAGCCGTGGTCGACCAGCCGGATGTCGTGCACCGTCACGGCGAGGGCGTCGCCGGGCATCGCCCCCTCGACGAAGACGGGCCCGGTGACGGGGTTGATCGGCACCGACAGCTGCGCGAGGTCGTGGTGCCCGTGCAGCTCGGCGTAGACCGCGTCGCTCGTCTCGAAGCCGATCGTCTCGCCGGTGCCGGGCGTGATCCGCAGCACGGGCTCGACGGCGGCGCTGAAGCCGGGCCGGCCGAGCTCGTTGCCGAGGAAGTGGTCGATGCCGTCGCCGCCGCTCACGCGTCGTGCCGCTCGGAGTCGGCGGCCGGGGTCGACGCGACCGCGGCGTCGTCGGCGCCCTGTCCCAGGGTCGGGGCGGCGCCTCCTCGGCTGCGGTAGTACAGGAACACCCCGGCGCCGAGCACGAGCCACACCAGCCCGCCGATCTTCGCCTCGGGCGCCGCGTTCACCAGCACGTAGCCGATGATGAGGAACCCGATCACGGGCACGACGAGGTGCAGCAGCCAGTTGCGCGACTTCTTCTTGACGACGTAGTGCACGACGACCGAGACGTGCAGCAGCATGAAGCCGAACAGCGCACCGAAGTTCACGAGCGACGCGATCACGTTGATCTGCCCGACGAAGAACAGCACGAGCACGGCCGACAGGGCCGACACGACCAGGATCGCGGCCTGCGGCACCTTGCGGGTGTTGATCTTCGACAGGAACGCCGGCAGCTGCTTGTCGCGGCTCATCGAGAACAGGAGGCGCGAGGTGGCGGCCTGCGCCGCCATCGCGTTGGCGATGCCCACCGCGAGCACGTTCACGACGAAGAACGCCGTCGCCCAGCCGCTGTTCGACGCGGCCCTGACCAGGTCGAAGAAGGCGTTGCCGGCCTCGCCCTCGGGGAACGAGTCCCGGCCCCCCGCCAGCGCGCTCGCCAGCCAGGTCTGCAGCACGAAGCAGAACGCGACGATGAACAGGGCGATGATCATCGCCTTGCCCGCGCCTCCTCGCTTGCCGGTGCTCTCCTCCGAGAGGGTCGAGATGCCGTCGAAGCCCAGGAAGCTCAGCACCGCGATCGACAGCGCCGAGGCGATGAGGGGCGCGGTGACCTTGCTGGAGTCCCAGATCGGGTCGGTCGTGAACTCGGCGCCGGGGATGGTGCCGTTGTTGAGCGCGACCACGGCGATGATCACGAAGATCGCGATGAAGACGACCTCGATCGCGAGGAACACGCGGTTCATCACCTTGATCGAGCTGATGCCGAGCAGGTTCACCGCGGTGTTGATCGCGACGAAGATCAGCGCCCACATCCAGCGGGCGCTGCCCGGGAAGATGCCGATCATCGACTCGGCCGCGAACACGTAGAGCAGCGTCGGCACGAGCAGGTAGTCGAGCAGGATCGCCCAGCCGGCGAAGAACCCGGCGATCGGGTGGATGCCCCGGCCGACGTACGAGAACACCGAGCCGGCGAGCGGGATCGACTTGGCCATCTGCGCGTAGGCGAGCGCCGTGAAGATCATCGCGACGAGGCCCACGAGGTAGACCAGCGGCACCATGCCCGAGGACGCGTTGTAGACGGTGCCGAAGATCGCCCACGGCGCGATGGGCACCATGAAGATCAGGCCGTAGATGAGCAGGTCGACGGTCGAGACCGACCGCTTCAGCTCCTGCTTGTAGCCGTACTGCTCGAGCTGCTGCTGGTTGCTCAGCTCGGGTGACGCGGTCTTCTCGGACATGGTGTCTCTTCTCGGGTCGAGGCGGGTGAACGACGAGGAGGTGCGGTGGGGGTGGGGCAGAGGAGGTGCGGGAGGCGCGGGTCGCGTCGGTTCAGGGAGCGCGACCCGCGCCGGTCAGGGGGGGACGGGTCAGGCGTCGTGCGCAGCGACGTCGTGTGCGCTCAGGAACTCCGCGACGACGCGGCGGAACGCCTCGGGCTGCTCGAGGTGGCTGCAGTGGCTGGCTCCGGCGAAGACGTGCGACCGGACGTCGGCGATGCCGTCGACGAACGGCTGCCAGGTGGCGGGCGTCGCCTCGTCGTGCTCGCCGGCCACGACGAGGGTCGGAGCGGACACGCGGGGCAGCCGGTCGACGATGCTCCAGTCGCGCATCGTGCCGATGACGTGGAACTCGTTCGGCCCGTTCATCGTGTGGTAGACCGTCGGCTCGGCCTCCATCTGCTCCTCGCTGTCGACGAAGTCCTGGGGCATCGGGACCACACGGCAGACGTGGCGCTCGTAGAAGACCTGCGTCGCGGCCAGGTACTCGGGGTCGGTAGTGGTGCCGGCGTCCTCGTGACGCTGCAGCGCCTCCTGCGTCTCGGCCGGCAGCTGGGCCCGCAGCTCGGCCGCGCCCTCGACCCAGAGCTGCATCGAGGCGGGCGAGTTGCAGATCGCGAGGCTGGCGAGCCCCGCGGGCTGCCGAACCGCGATCTCGGCGCCGAGCATGCCGCCCCACGACTGGCCGAGCACGTGGAAGCGCTCGAGGCCGAGGTGCGCCACGACGGCGTCGAACTCGGCGACGAAGAGCGCCGGGGTCCAGGTCTCGACGGGGGCGCCGGGACGGTGGCTGCTGCGGCCGCAGCCGAACTGGTCGTAGTGGACGACCGTGCGGCCGGTCTCGTCGGCGAGCGCCGCGAGGTTCCGCAGGTAGTCGTGCGCCATGCCGGGGCCGCCGTGCAGCACGACGAGGGGCAGGGCGCCCACGCGCGGCTCGTCGGGCGTGGTCACCTGGAGCCAGGTGTGGCCGTCACGGAAGGGGAGGACGTCGGCGGTGCTCGTGGACATGCGAGAGAGCATGCACCCGGAAAGGTCTCGTGCCAAGACCTTTGTTCGTGACTTAATGTGGCGGTAACAAAGAGACGCAGCACATGAGGACGCAGGCAGGGGCAGGGCGGATGACGACGAGCGAGACGACCGCCTCCGGCGCCCTCGACGCTCCCCTCGAGCCGACGACCCGGGCCGACGACATCACCGACCGCCTGGTCACGGCCATCGCGACCGGCGAGTACCTGCCCGGCCAGCGCCTCCCCGCCGAGCGCGAGCTCGCGACCTCGCTGCGCGTCGGGCGCATGACCGTGCGGCAGGCTCTCGCGCGGCTCGTCGAGCAGGGGCTGATCGAGACGCAGCGCGGGCGCGGTGGCGGCTCGTTCGTGCTCGCGCAGGACTCCCGCCCCGAGCAGGATGCCCGATCGACGTCCGCCGTCGCGCAGCGCACCCTCGCCGCCCGGTGGTCGGACCTCAGCGACACGAGCGCCGCCATCGGCCGACTGCACGGCACCGTCGCGGAGGCGGCGGCCGAGAACCGCACGGACGCCGACGTCGCCCTGCTGCGCGACCGCCTCGAGGCCTACCGCGCCGCCGACTCGGGGCTCGCCTCGCAGAAGGCCGACGAGCTGCTGCACGTCGCGATCGCCGAGGCCGCCCACAACGCCGTCCTGCGCGACGTCCTGTTCGAGCTGGAGGCGCGGGTCAGCATCGCCGCGCCGGCCCACCCCTGGGGCGGTCGGGACGGCATGCGCGAGATGGAGCTGCGCGCGCTCGCCGAGCACGAGGCGATCGTCGACGCGATCAGCGCGGGGCGGGCACGGGAGGCGGCGGCGCTCGCTCGCGCGCACGTCGGCATCGACCTCGAGCTGCTCGAGCGCGTGGTGCGCGGCAGCGGTGGCGGCGGCGCCTGAGGTCTCTTCTCTCGCCTCGAACCGCATTCCGAACCATGAACCGCGTTCTATCGCGGTTCATGGTTCGGAACGCGGTTCATCGCGCCTGCGCGGACGCGGTCGTCAGGGCGTCGGCGTCGGCGCAGGGGCAGGCGCAGGGGCGGGCGTCCAGCCGAGCTCCGCCCCGAGGTGCTCGGCGAGGTCCGTGAGGATCTGCGCGTAGTCGTCCGGCTCGAGGGCGAAGGGCAGCGCGAAGGCCACCTCGTCGACCGCCTGGTAGGCCGGGTCGGCGTGCAGGGCGTCGGCGATCTCCGCCGAGGTGCCGACCAGGTCGGCGGCGAAGAGCAGCTGCCCGGGGCCCTGCGGCACACCTACTCGTCCCGTGCGCGACTCGGCGTACGCGGCGTAGCGGGCGCGCTGCTCCGGGGTCGCCGAGTCGGTCGGCACGACGACGAGGCCCTGGGAGACCCGGGCGGAGGCGCCAGCCGGGTGGGCGTCGCGGTACGCGTCGATCTGGGCGCGCTGGTTCACGGCGAAGTCGGTGCCCTGCTCGGCCTTCGTGACGCTCGACGCCAGCAGGTGGAACCCGTGCTCGCCCGCCCAGACCGCCGACCGGGTGCTGCCCACGCCGCACCACAGCCGGTCGACGAGGCCGGGGCTGTGCGGCTGCACGACGTCGCTGAACTCCTCGATGCCGCGGCGGCCGGGCGAGGCGCTGACGACGTCGCCGCGCACGAGGTCACGCAGGCGGAGGAGGCGGTCGGGACCGAGGTCCTCCTGGTCGAGGGTGTCGGGGTAGATGGCGTCGCGGTAGAGGTCGAAGTTCATCGGCGTGCCCGTCGAGAAGCCGGGGTTGAGGCGACCGCCGAGCAGCACGTCGACGGTGCCGAGGTCCTCCGCCAGACGGAACGGGTTCTCGGCGCCGATCGGCGTGACGGCGGTGCCGAGCTCGATGCGGCTGGTGCGCTGCGACGCGGCGGCCATGATCGCGACGGGCGACGAGATGCCGGGCTGCAGGTGGCGGTGACGCAGCCAGGCGCTGTCGAGGCCGAGCTGCTCGCCGCGCTCGATGACCCGCAGCGTGTCCTCGTGGCCGCCGGCCGGGGACGCGGGGTCGAACGACCCGATCGTGAGGAAGCCGAGGCGCTGCAGCGGGGAACCGTGTTCGGGCATGCTCCGAGTCTCGCAGGGGCGGCTGCGCCACGCGCGTCGTCACGCCGGCGTCATGCGAAGAGAGGAGACAGCGTTCCCGGGGATCCGCGCGGAGACCAGCGAGACGCGGGAGAGGTCGACCGGGAGGAGGGGCAGCAAGAAGTGCAGGTGGTCGACCACCGCCTCCTGCTCGCGCAACAGCTCCGCGACAGATGACCGGGTCAGGGTCAGGGGCCAGCCCCAGCCGCGCGGCAGCCTGTCCCTCTGGTAGCTGGCCCAGGGCAGGTCGTCGTCCACCGTCGAAGGCCAGCGCGCGCGCCCGCGCCCGGGATGGTGCAGCGTGGGGCACTGTTCGGCGGCGGTGTCCGCCGTCACGTCCGACACCCCCGACGATGCACCGCACCCCCGAGTTCAGGGGTGCATCGTCGGGGGTGCCGGAGGTGCTCAGCGACGGCCGAGCAGCCCCGCGAACGGCCGCTGCTGCTCGCCCTGCTGGGCGCCGAGCACGAGGAGCACGCCCGTGAGGACCGGTGTCGCCCACTGCAGCAGCTTCTGCTGGCGCTGGGCGCTCGCGAGCTCGTCCGAGGTGCCGGCGCCCGGCTCGGTGGTGCCCTTCGCGCCCTCCTGGGCGTTCTTCGCCATCTGGGCGCCGACCACGCCCGACCACGCGGTCGTGCCGATCGCCGCGGCCGTGAGGACGAGCTTCAGCGCGGTGTTGCCGCGCGCCTCTCGCTGTCCGGCGAGCCGGCTCTTGTTCCCGGCGATGAGGCCGATCCCGCCGATGCCGTGCACGACGAGCGCGCCGACCTGGAACGGCGCCCACTTGGCCCAGCCGAGGGACGAGAGCGTGAGGCGCTCGACCGGGTCCTCCGCACCGGCCGCGGCGCCGTTCACGCCGACGGCGCCCATGAGGTTGCCGCCGAACCAGGCCGCCAGGCCCAGGTCGTGCATGCTGCGGATGACCGTGTTGCGTCCTGCCATGGGTGTTCTCTCCTCAGTCCGTGACAGCGGCCCGATCGCCGCCGTCACACCACGCTGCGCGCCCGCGCGGCCGGTGTCCCGGGCTTGACGGGCGGCGGCGGAGGTGCTCCCACGCACGGCGGCGATGCTCTGCGCACAGCGCGGGGCCCGCGCCCCGCCGCTCGTGGTGAGCGACGGCACGCAGGCCCCGTCCTGCGCGGCCGGGAGGCCGCCTCCTGCGCTCAGCCCGCGGGCAGCGGGCCGTAGAGGCCCGGCGCCGTGCGCGACTGCGACGGACCCGTGGCCTGCTCGAACGCGTAGGCGAGGCCGAGCAGGTCGCCCTCGGCGTAGTCCCGCCCGAGGAACTCGAGGTTGACGCCGGCGCCGGTGACGGTGCCGTCCGCGTCGGTCGCCTGCCCCATCGGGACCGTCACGGCCGGCATGCCCGTGTTGGGGCTGAGGCGCATGTTCGTGCTGAACGCGGCGTAGGGGTTGCCCGACGGGTAGATCAGCGTGTCGAGGTCCTGGTCCTCCAGCATCGCCGTGACCAGGGCGTGCCCGTTCGCGATGGCCGTGGTGTGCGTGCCGGTCGGGCCCGCCCACCCTTGGTAGGTCGCCTCGGTGACGGCGTCGCGAGACCGGTAGGTGCCGGCCCGCGACGGCACGTACTTGCCCGACGCCAGCACGCCCTGCAGCGAGCGCGCCTCGACGTTCGGCGCCAGGTGCCTCGCGACGTAGGCGTCGAGGTCGTGCTTGAACTCGTTCGTGCTGCCGCTGCCCTCGGCGAGCACGGCGGCGAAGCCGCTCGGCGGCGCCGAGATCGGGACGACCGTCGCGCCCTGCGCCTGCAGGGTGACCAGCGCCTCCGCGAAGAGCCGAGCGGTGGTCCGGTTGGTGCTGACCATCGACGTCACGTAGCCGATGCGGGTGCCGGCGAGGGCGTCTGCGTCGAGGAAGCTCGTGTACGACTCCGGCACGAGGCCCTGCTGCTCGGCGGTGACCGGGTCGGCCGCGTCCACGCCGGTGACGGAGTCGAGCGCCACGGCCGCGTCGGTGACGGTGCGGGCGATCGGGCCGCCGGTGTCCTGCGAGAGGGCGAGCGGGATGATGCCGTCGCGGCTCGCGAGGCCCACGGTCGGGCGGACGCCGACGAGCTGGTTGAACGACGACGGGATGCGGATCGAGCCGCCCGTGTCGGTGCCGAACCCGATGCCGGCGAGGTTCGCCGCGATCGCCGCCCCGGTGCCGCCGCTCGAGCCGCCGGCCGTCTGGCTGGTGACGTAGGGGCTGGCGACGAGCGTGCTCGTGCCGGCGGGCTGGTACGACGAGAACTCGGACGCGAAGCCGAACGCGAACTCGTCGAGGCTCGCCTTCGCGAGGATCACGGCGCCCGACGCCCGCAGCCCGGCGACCATGGCCGCGTCGGTCGTGGTCTGGTTGCCGTCCCAGCAGCCGCAGCCGCCGGTGGTCGGCATGTCGACCGTGTCGTAGTTGTCCTTCACCGCGATCGGCACGCCGAGCAGCATGTCGGTCATCCCGTCGGAGGCGCGGGTCGCGTCGGCCGCGGCGGCCGCGGCGAGCGCGACCCCGCTGGTCGTGATGATCGAGCGCAGCGGGCGCCCGTTCGACGCCGGGTCGACCTTGGCCGTGTCGTAGGCGGCGATGCGGTCGAGGTAGTCCTGCGTGAGCTCGACCGAGGTCGTGACCCCGGCGTTCATGGCGGCCTGCATCTCGACCACCGACGCCTCGACGATCTCGAAGGGGCCGTCGTCGTAGACGATGCGCTGCGACAGGGCGGCGACGTCCGAGACGGTGACCACGCCGTCGGCGTCCGTGTCGGCGACCGCGACCTGGTCCCACGCCGGGGAGGCGCTGGTCGCCCCGAGCGCCGAGCTCAGCACCTCGAGGTCGTCGGCCGTCACCTGGCGGTCGCCGGTCAGGTCGAGCTCGACCCAGTACGGGGCGAGGAACGTGCCGGCGGCGGGCGCGGGCGCTGCCGCGGCGGCGGTGTCGGTGCCTGCGGCTGCGTCAGCGGCGTTCGCGGCCGGGACGGCGACGAGCCCGCCGAGCGCGAGGGCGCAGGTGACGGTCGTCGCGGCGAGGGCGCGGCGTCGGGTGGATGGCACGAGGGAGGTCCTCCTGTGGCTGGTCGAGTCGGGGGCGGGCGAGACGTGGCCGGGCGAGTCGGCACGGAGCGGCGCCTGGCGGGCGCCGGGGCGGAGCGGCGCCTGGCGGGCGCCGGGGCGGAGCGCGCTCATCGGGTGCCCGCCGAGCGGCGGCGGCGCACCTGGGCGACGACCACGGCGGCGATCCCGGCGAGCAGCACGGCGGCGCCCGCGAGGATCCCCGGGAACGCGTCCGAGCCCGTGAAGGCCAGGGGCCCCGAGGCCGAGGAGGCGCCGGTCGCGCCGGACGTGGGCGAGGGCACCGGCGCGGTGCCGCCTCCTGCGGGCGTGCTCGGGTCGGGTACCGGCACGGGTGCCGGGTCGACCGGGGGCACTGCGGCGGCCGTCACCGCGAGCGGCGCCGTGGACGGCGCCGCGAGCGTCGTCGTCAGCCCGTCCTCGGAGACGAGCGTGACCGAGGCGAGGTCGAGCGTGCCGTCGCCGGCGCCGATCGCGGCGAACTGCAGGTCGACGGCGAGGTCGCCCGCGAGCCCGGGTGAGGTGCCGAGCCGGGTGTGCGTGACGGTGAGGGTGCCGTCCTGCTCGTCGACGGCGTCGAAGCCGCCGTCGGGCGCGGTCGCGCTGCCGTCGACGTAGTCGAGCACGGCGGGGTCGTACTCGACCACGAGCTCGTACGCGTAGACGTCGCTGGTGCCGGTCAGCGCGACCGACGCGTCGACGACGTCGCCGACCGTGGCCGCGGCGGGAGCGGTGATCGACGCGGCGGTGATGCCGGGCGCGATCGGGGCGGGCGCGGCGAGGGCCGGAGCGCTCCCGAGGGCGACGAGGCCGACGGCGAGGGCGCCGGTGGCCAGGGCCGTCCGGGGGCGCACGAGGCGCCGGGTGGTGTGCTGCATCGGGGCAGGTTCCTTCGGTCGAGGTCGAGCGCGGCTCGTCGACGACTGCGGGGCAGGGGGACGCTGGTCCGACGCACGGCCGGGCTGCACGACGGGGCCGACGGGACGGCCTCGTGCCTCGCAGATCGCCGTCGGTCCGCTCGTGTGGATCACACGATCCACACCGTATTCATGGGGTGTTTCGAGCAGACGCACAGTGTCGTTACGGTCGTGTTTCCCGTCGGGTGTCGCCGAGGATCCGGTCGGCGCCGTCCGCGGCGGCGCCGGCGTCCGCACCGCTCAGGCGGGGCCGAGGCCCGTCACACCGCCGCCGACCGCACGCGTGACCTCGCCGTCGGGCCAGCGCAGGTCGACCCCACGCCGCAGCGACAGTTCGCCGATCTCGGCCGTCTCCGCGTACGGCGAGTGCATCCGCGACTCCCCAGGACGGTCTGCCGTCACCATGCCGAACCCGGGGAAGCAGCTCAGCCAGTCCCCCACGGTCACCCCCGAGGAGGCGCCGCCCGGCCTCGGCACGGATGCTACGTCCACGACGGCGCCGTACCCGCTGGCCTCCGCGAGCATCCCGACGGTGCCGACGATGCCGGCCATGCTGACGTCCTTCGCCGCCGCGGGTCGTGCCCGCGCGACGGTGCCCGCGAGGTCGCGCAGCTCGTGCGAGCGGCGCCGCTCGGTCGAGTTCCACTGGCTGCCGTGGTGCCCCTCGCGCCACGAGCCGCTCACGTCGACCGTGAGGCTGAGGGCGTCGCCGTACCGGCCGCCGCCGCCCGGCACAGGATGGGCCGTCCGTCCGAGCGCCGTGACGCTGAGCGCGGCCGGCACCCCGACCTGCGTGTGGCCGCCGAGCAACGGCACGCCCCAGGCCTCGGCGCCGCGGCGCACCCCGGCGAGCACCCGTCGGACGAACGCGGCGTCGCGGCCCGCCACCGCGTCGAGCAGCCCGACGGGCGCGGCGCCCATCGCGCTGAGGTCGTTGACGTTGACGAGCACGCCGCACCAGCCGGCCCACTCCGGGTCGCGCTCGACCATCGAGGGCAGGATCGCGTCGCAGGCCGCGACGACGTCGGTGCCCGGCACGGGCGCCCCGTCGTCGCCGACCCAGCCCGCGCCTCCCAGTGATCCGTCGGGCGACGCCGCCCAGGCGGTGTGCGGTTCGAGCACGGCCTCGAGAAGCGACTTCGTCGCGTCGACGAGACGCTGGTGCCGGTCGATCGGCCAGCGCATCCGGAGGTGGTCGACGCCGCCGATCACGCAGCGGCCGGTCTGCTCCCAGCCGAGACGCCGGAACAGCACCGACGAGCGCACCTGGACGGTCGCGTCGAAGCGGAGCACCCCGAGATGCTCGGCGAGCGCCGACGCGGCCCGGACGAGTGCCGATCCGACGCCGAGGGCGCTCCGGGCCGACGGCGCGACGACGAGCCGGGAGCCGGTCCACCAGCCGACGTCCTCCTCCCCCACGGGCGCCAGGCGCACCCCGCCGACGACGCCTCCGCCAGCGCGAGCGACGAGCACGACGGTGCGCGGGTCGTCGTCGAGCTCGTCGCGGTCGGTGCCCTCGAACAGGCCCTGCTCGTCGACGAACGCGTCCCGGCGCAGCCGTCGGTACGCCTCGACCTCGGCGCGGTCGGCGACCCCCACGATGAACTCCGCGGTGGGCGGCGCGACGACCCGCGGTCCCATCAGGGCGGGCACGTCGAGCAGCACCACCTCAGCCCCCGGCCGTCTGCAGCGCCGAGCACGCGCCGCAGGCTGCGCAGCCGGCCTTCTGGTCGGTGCCCTTCATGCCGGCCGCGATCAGCGCCTCCGACACCCGGAAGGTGATGTCGTGCAGCACCGAGCCGTGCGGCGCGGGCACGTGGTCGACGTCGGTCGCGAGGGTCCCGCGCAGCGGCCGGAACGGGACGATGAACGGGTAGACGCCCATGTCGATCAGCTCCTGGGCGCCGGCGACCATCTCGTCCGGATCCTCGCCGAGGCCGACGAGCAGGTAGGTCGAGACCTGGTTGCGGCCGAAGACGCGGACGGCCTCGCGCCAGGCGGCCCGGTACTCGTCCATCGACACGCGCGACTTGCCCGGCATCCAGCGGCGGCGCACGTCGTCGTCCATCGACTCGACGTGGATGCCGATCGAGCGCGCGCCGGCCTCGTACAGGTCGGTGATCGTCGCGAGGTCGCCCGGCGGCTCGCACTGCACCTGGATCTCGAGCTCGGGCACCACGGCCTTGATGGCGCGCACGCACCGAGCCAGGTGGGTCGCGCCGCGGTCGCGCCCCTTCGAGGTGCCGGTGGTCATCACCATCTGCTCGACGCCGTCCAGTCGCCAGGCGGCCTCGGCCACCTCCGCGATCATCGACGGCGTCTTGACGGCCACGGTCGCGCCGGAGTTCAGCGACTCCTCGATCGAGCAGAAGCGGCAGCGCTCGGCGACGTCGTAGCGCACGCAGGTCTGGACGACTGTGGTCGCCAGCACCTTGGCCCCGTGGAGGCGCGCGATCGCCTCGTAGGAGACGCCGTCCGCCGTCGCCAGGTCGTAGAACCGGGGGCGGGACACCGGCGTGACCTCGATGCCCGTGTCCTCGCCGTCGAGCAGCAGTCGCCCGTCGTCGACGAGGTAGGGGCTGTCCTGGCTCTGCGGGATCGCGGACTGCAGGCCCTGGAACAGCACGTGTCCGTCGTCGCTCGGACCAGCGCCTCCTTCGCGGTGCACGGGGGCGGCGACCCGGATGCCGCGGATGGCGACGTCGACGCGGGTGGAGAGCGCCCCGCCGTTCGAGATGCCGACGGCACCGCGCGTGGGGGCCTGCGGCTCGTTCGTGATCGTCACGCGGTCACCGGCTCAGACCATGTAGGTGCTGTTGATGATGGCGCCCTTGCGGGCGTAGTGGATGACGGCGTCCTGCACGTCGAGGGGGTGGCACGGGATCACGCCGGCGATCAGGTCCTCCTCGCGGTTGCCGTGCAGCGCGAGGCCGAAGCGACAGCAGAACACCGTCCCGCCCTCGGCGATGAACGTCTCGAGCGCGTTGTTGATGTTGTTCTCGCCGGGGAACCCGTCCGAGCCCGTCGTCGGGAACCCGCGGTTGGCGATGCAGTTCATCGAGCCGGGGCCGTAGAAGTAGAGCACGCTCGTGAAGCCCTTGCGGAGGGCCCTGGTCGCCTGCAGCACGGCGACGAAGCTCACCGACGACTCGTGGGCGATGCCGTGCACGAGCTGGAAGTAGTGCTCGTCCTTCGTGGCCGTGTAGTCGGGGAAGATCTTGGTCGAGCCGTAGATGTTGCTCCCCTTCGGCAGCGAGGGGTGCGCGATCTCGTTGCGGGAGATCTCGATGTTGTCGAGGACCTGCTGGTCGAAGTCGATGTCGTTGTCGCTCATGGTGCGGGCTCCTTGCGGGGTCGGGACGAGACGGTGCCGGTCGAACTGCGGTGCCTGGATCTGGTCCCGAGTCTTCGACCGCCGTGTTGCAGGCGGATTACGAGGATTCGCCGTTTTGTTTCGGCGTCGCGGATCGTGCCTCTCTATTGCGGCCCCGACCCGCGACACGAGTTCTTATTCCGGCTGTAACCAATCCGAAACAGGTCCTGGCGTCTGATGGACGCACCGCAGGAACCTGCGCCACCGCCTCCACCGACCAGAGGAGACACGATGTCGACGACCGTCGCCGCCGTCTCGGCGAACTTCACCCGGGACCTCGACCAGAACTACGAGCTCATCGAGACCCTCGTCGGCGAGGCGAGGGCGGCCGGCGTGCAGCTGCTCGTCTTCCCCGAGGCCGCGATCGGCGGCTACCTGTCGTCGCTCGGCAACCACGGCGACACCCTCAAGACCACGACGCGCTCGCTGCCGCCGGCGGTCGCGCTCGACGGCCCCGAGCTCCGCCGCGTGCAGCAGATCGTCGGCGACATGGTCGTCTGCATCGGCTTCTGCGAGCTCGCCGACGACGGCGAGACGCGGTACAACGCCGCGGTCTGCCTCGACGGCACGAGGATCTACGGCTCGTACCGCAAGGTGCACCAGCCCCTCGGCGAGGCGATGTCGTACTCGGCCGGCGAGGTCTACGAGGCGTTCGACACCCCCGTCGGCCGCCTCGGCATGCAGATCTGCTACGACAAGGCGTTCCCGGAGGCGGCACGGTCGCTGGCGCTCGACGGCGCCGAGATCATCGTCAGCATGTCGGCCTGGCCCGTGGCCCGCACGGCCACCGCCGAGAACCTGCAGGACGACCGCTGGACCTACCGCTTCAACCTGCTCGACACGGCCCGCGCCCTCGACAACCAGGTCTTCTGGATCGCCTCGAACCAGGCCGGCACCTTCGGCTCGCTCCGCTACGTCGGCAACGCGAAGGTGGTCGACCCCGGCGGCGTCGTACTCGCCACGACCCTGCTCGAGGCGGGCCTCGCGATCGCCGAGATCGACGTCGAGGGCACCTTCCGGGCCATGCGCGGCGGCATGTTCCACCTGCGCGACCGGCGGCCCGACGCGTACCGCACCGGCGAGGCCGAGGCGGCCTCCGCCGCCGGCAGGAGCCTCGCCCGTGCCTGAGATGACGTTCCAGGTGCGCTGGCCGGACGGCTCCGAGACCGCGTGCTGGTCACCGAGCCTCGTGATGCACGACCACCTCGTCACCGGCGCCGAGTACCCGCTCGCCGAGTTCGTCGAGCGCTCGACGACCGCGTTGCAGATCGCCAGCGAGCGCGTCGCCGCGGCCTACGGCTTCGCCTGCACGTCTGCGATGCAGCAGCAGGCCGAGATCGTCGCGATCGCGGCGACGCACGCAGGAGGCGCGGTGCGCGTGCTCGAGATGCATCCGCCGCTGCCTGCCCCGGCGACCGCAGCCGCGCCTCCTGCAGGAGCGTCGTCGTGACCGCGCTCGTGACCGCCCAGCGCCGTGTCGTGGACGGCACGCACGTGGAGGTGGCCGTCGTCGGCGGCGGCCAGGCCGGCCTCTCGATCAGCTGGCACCTGACGCGCCAGGGCGTCGACCACGTCGTCCTCGAGCGCGACACGATCGCGCACGACTGGATCGACCGCCGGTGGGACGCCTTCACGCTCGTGACCCCGAACTGGCAGTGCGTGCTGCCCGGCTTCGCCTACGACGGCGACGACCCCGACGGCTTCATGGGCCGCGACGAGGTGCACGCGTGGATCCGTCGGTACGCCGCCTCCTTCGACGCCCCCGTCGTCGAGGGCGTGCTCGTCACCCGGCTGCGGGAGGCGGCGGCCGGCGGCTTCGAGGTCGTCACCGACCAGGGCACGATCGTCGCCGACCAGGTCGTGCTCGCCACCGGCGGCTACCACCGCCCGGTGCTGCCGGCCGTCGCCGCGGGGGTGTCCGACGACGTCGTGCAGGTGCACTCCGCCGACTACCGCTCGCCGCAGGCCCTGCCCGAGGGCGGCGTGCTCGTCGTCGGCTCGGGCCAGTCGGGCGCCCAGATCGCCGAGGACCTGCACCTCGCCGGACGCCAGGTGCACCTCGCGCTCGGCTCCGCGCCCCGGTGCGCCCGCTTCTACCGCGGCCGCGACTGCATCGCCTGGCTGAGCGACATGGGCGTGTACGACGTGCCCGTCCAAGCCCAGGTCGGCGGCCTCACGAAGCGCGAGTCGACGAACCACTACATGACCGGGCGGGACGGCGGCCGGGACATCGACCTGCGCGCCTTCGCGCTCGAGGGCATGCGGCTCTACGGCCGGCTGACCGGCGCCGAGGGCACCGCACTGACCTTCAGACCCACCGCGGAGGCGTCGCTCGACCACGCGGACTCGGTGATGGAGTCGATCAAGACCGACATCGACCGCTTCATCGAGCGCACCGGCGTCGACGCGCCCGTCGAGCCGCGCTACGTGCCGGTCTGGCGGCCCGAGGCCGAGGTGACGAGCCTCGACCTGCGCGAGGCGGGCATCACGAGCGTCGTCTGGTCGGCCGGGTTCCGGGCGGACTGGTCGTGGGTGCAGGTCGGGGTCTTCGACGGAGGAGGCGTCCCGACGCACCATCGCGGGGTCACCACCGCGCCCGGGCTGCACTTCCTCGGGCTGCCGTGGCTGCACACCTGGGGGTCGGGGCGCTTCGAGGCGATCGCCCGCGACGCCGCGCACGTCGCGGAGAGCATCGCGGCGCGGGCCGGCGGGGCCGGCCGGGCTGGCCGCGCTGACCGATCGGTGCTCGCGGAGAAGGCCGTGGCCGCGGGCTAGCCTGACGCCATGGCCGAGATCACGATGGCAGCCGTCGCCGCGCACTTCGGCCGGGACGTCGGGCGGACGCTCGCGAAGCTCCCCGGCATGGTCGAGCAGGCGCGCGCCCGCGGGGTCGACCTCCTCGTGCTGCCCGACGCGACCGTGGGCGGGTACCTGCTCGACCTCGTGCACCCGGGGGGCGCCTCCTCGGGTCCCGACGACGCCGACGCCCTGCTGCCGCCGGCGGTCGAGATCGACGGGCCCGAGGTGCAGGCCGTCGCCGATCTCGCCGGCGACATGACGGTCTGCTTCGGCGTCACCGAGCGTGCCCTCGAGGGGGGTGAGGACGTCCGCTACAACAGCGCCGTCTGCGTGCAGGGCGGCCGCGTGCTCGGCTCGCACCGCAAGGTGCACCTGCCGCTCGGCGAGTCGGAGGTGTACCGGGCCGGCACCGGCTTCGCCCCGGTCGACACCCCCGTCGGCCGCCTCGGCATGATGATCGACTTCGACAAGACGTTCCCCGAGTCGTCGCGCACCCTGGCGCTCGCGGACGCCGAGCTGCTCGTCTGCCTGAGCGCCTGGCCGGCCAGCGTCACGGACCGTTCGGACCGCCTCCGGAACGACCGCCAGGCCCACCTCTTCGACCTCTACGACTGCGCCCGGGCCGCCGAGAACCAGCTCTGGCTCGTCTCGTCGAACCAGACGGGGGTGCTCGGCGGGCTGAGGTTCCTCGGGCAGGCGAAGGTCGTCGACCCTGCCGGCGAGATCGTCGCCAAGACCTGGGCCAAGGGCGGCCTCGCCGTCGCGACGGCCGACGTCGCCGCCGACGCCGCCCGGGCCCGCCGCACGATGGACCACCTGCGGCAGCGCGTGCCGGCCGCCTACGAGAGCGGCCTGCGCTGATGCGGATCGCGCAGGTCACCTACTCGACGAAGCCGCGGGGCGGCGTCGTGCACGCCCTCGCCCTGTCGGAGGCGCTGGCCCGGCGAGGTCACGACGTCACCGTCTGGACCCTCGGCCGCGGCGGCGACCAGGCGTTCTTCCGCCGCGTCGACCCGGCCGTGTCGATCCGCGTCGTACCGTTCGAGGCGCGCGACGACGAGTCGGTCGGCGAGCGGATCGCTCGATCGATCGAGACGATGGGGGCCGCGTTCGCGGAGGCCCGCATGCGCGAGCGGTACGACGTGGTGCACGCGCAGGACTGCATCTCGGCCAACGCGGTCGGCCCGTGCCTCCGGACGATCCACCACCTCGACGAGTTCACGACCCCCGAGCTCGTGCGCTGCCACGACGACGCGGTCCGCCGCCCGCTCGCCCGGATCTGCGTGTCCGCCGCCGTCGCCGCCGACGTCGAGCGCGGCTGGGGGCTGACCCCGACCGTGATCCCGAACGGCGTCGACTCGGCCCGCTTCGCCGCGGCGGCCGGCCCTTCGGGCGACGGCGACCGGGCTCGCTGGCGCGACCGGCTCGGCGAGTACGTGCTGGCGCTCGGCGGCATCGAGCCGCGCAAGGGCAGCCTCGACCTGGTCGAGGCGTTCGCGCTGCTGCAGCGCCGCCGACCCGACGTGCGCCTGGTGTTCGGCGGCGGCGAGACCCTGTTCGACTATCGCGACTACCGCGCCCGGGTCGACGCCCGCATCGCCGCACTCGGCCTCGACCCCGTCGTGCTCGGCGTGGTCGACGACGACGAGCTGCCCTCGCTCGTCGCCGCCGCCGGCGCCCTCGCCTTCGTCTCGACCAAGGAGGGCTTCGGGCTCGCCGCGATGGAGGCCCTCGCCGCCGGCGTGCCCGTCGTCGCCCGCGACCTGCCGGTGCTGCACGGAGTGTTCGGCCCGACCGTCGTCTATGCGGCCGACCCCCCGTCGATCGAGGAGGCGCTGGTCGCCGCCCTCGACGGGGCCGGCCCCGCAGCCGGTCCCGGCCGCGACCTCGCGGCGTCGCACTCCTGGGACGACGTCGCCCTGCTCCACGAGCAGTTCTACGAGGCCGTCGGCGGGGAGGGCGACCATGGCGCGGCAGTCGATCTCGTGCATCGTCACGGGGCTCGCTGAGGCGGACCCGGACCGCGTGGTGGCACGCGACGACGCCGGGACGCTGACGGCCTCGGAGCTGGACCGCGCCTCCTCGGTGCTCGCCCGCGCCTACCTCGACCTCGGCGTCGGCCACGACTCGCTGGTGACCGTGGCCCTGCCGAACACGGTCGAGATGATCGTCGTCTGCGCCGCGATCTGGAAGTGCGGGGCGACGCCGCAGCCGATCTCGCTCGGGCTCGACGCCGCGGAGCGAGCCGAGCTGCAGGCGCTGGTGCGGCCGGCACTGGTGGTGGGGGTGCCGTCGGCGGGTGCGGGTGGTGGTGCCGGGCGTGCCGCGGGTGCCGGGGGCGTGCCGTGGGTGCCTGCGGGCTGGGCGCCTCCCCCGGTGGCCGGCGACGCGCCTCCTCTGCCGGACGCGTGGGCGTCGAGCTGGAAGGCGCCGACCTCGTCGGGGTCGACCGGCCGGCCGAAGGTCGTGCTGGCCGCGGCGCCCGCGCTGCTCGACCCGTCGGCGGCCGTCGCGTCGTTCCTGCCGCGCGACCAGGTGCAGCTCGTCGCCGGGCCGCTGACGCACTCGGCGAGCTTCACGTACGCGTTCCGCGGGCTGCTGACCGGGCACGAGCTCGTGCTGCTGCCGCGCTTCGACGAGCGACGGGTGCTGCGGGCGATCGCCGCACATCGCGTGACCTGGGCGCTGCTCGTTCCGACGATGATGCACCGGCTGCTGCGCCTGCCCGCCGACGAGCGCGCCGCCGCCGACCTGTCGTCGCTCCAGACCGTGCTGCACCTCGGCGCGCCGTGCCCGCCCGACCTCAAGCGCCGGTTCATGGCCTGGGTCGGCGCTGAACGCGTCGTCGAGGTCTACGCCGGCAGCGAGTCGAACGGAGTGCTGACGATCCGTGGCGACGAGTGGCTCGAGCACCCCGGCAGCGTGGGTCGCCCGGGCGGCCGGACGAGCGTCGCCGTCCGCACGGCCCACGGCGACGACCTGCCAGCGGGCACTGTCGGGCAGGTGTGGCTCCGGCGCGAGGGAGGCCCGACCTACCGGTACCTCGGCGGCCGCTCGGCCCGGACCGACGACGGCTGGGACACCCTCGGCGACCTCGGCCGCCTCGACCCCGACGGGTGGCTGCACCTGGTCGACCGGGTCGACGACGTCGTGCTGCGCGGCGGCGTCAACGTGCACCCGACCGAGGTGGAGCGGGTGCTGGAGGCGCACCCCGCCGTGCGCGGCGCGGTCGCGTTCGGCGTCGCCGACGACGACCTCGGGCAGCGGATCGAGGCCGTGGTCGACGTGGCGGGCGCGGGGGCAGGTGCGGGGGCGCGGGCGAGCGCGGGCGTGGGTGCGGGCGTCACCGCGGAGGAGCTGCTCGCGTGGGCGCGGCAGCGGCTCGACCCCGAGCGACGTCCGGCTGCGCTGTGGCTCGTGGACGAGCCCGTGCGCGACGACGCCGGCAAGACCAGCCGCCGCGCGTGGGCCGCGCGCGCCGCCCGCCTCCACTAGCTGCGAGCTACACCCCGCATCCAGCGCTACACCCCCGGAACCGAGGGTGTAGCGCTGGCTCGGGGGTGTAGCTCGACGAGCCGTGCGCCGGAGGCGTGCAGGCGGCCTCAGCGCGAGCTGCGGGCCCCACGGCGCACGTTCACCAGGAGGCGGGCAGCGGCGCCCCGGGAGCGGGCGGGCGCTCGACGAGCGCGACGGCGTCGCCGAGTCCGATGTGCCCGGGGAAGTTGTAGCGGCCGAAGCGGCCCGTCGGGTCGGTCGCCGAGGTCGGCATCGCGACGGACGTGCGGCGCAGCGCCTCCGCGAGCACCCGGGTGGAGGTGCCGTCGAGGCGCGGGCCCCGCCGGTCGCGCAGGATGATCTCGACCCGCGCCTCCTTCGCGGTCAGGCGGAGCACGAGAACGTCCGACCGCAGGGCCGGGTCGAGCGGGACCAGCGCGCGGTCGACGTCGACGAGCGCGACGGTGCGGCGGGTGCCGGCGCGCAGCTGGTCGGTGTCGAGGTTCACCCAGGGCTGCGGGTAGATCGCGTTCCGCACCGCGGTGGCGACCCACATCAGGGCCGCGATCAGCACGGCGCCGAGCAGCAGGTCGCTCGGGAACGGCACGAGGCCGTCGAAGAACCGGCCGGCCTGCGCGCCGAAGTAGACGATCGTCGTGACGACGAAGACGGCGCTGTACCCGGCCCACGACGACCACCAGCTGCGCTCTCCGATCCGCACCCAGCCGGAGGGGAGCGGCGCGTCGGGGCCGTCAGCATCGGGGCCGTCAGCGTCGGGGCCGTCAGCGTCGCCGCCCTCGCCGGGCTCGTCGTGGTCTGGCGAGCCGGGCCCGTCGGGGCCGGGCTCGTCGTGGTCGGGAGCGCCGGGTCCGCCGGTGCCGGCCGTCACGCCGGGCGCCCGTCGGACGACGACCGGGGTCCGTCGCCGGCCCGCAGCATCCGCACGAGACCCACGACTCCGACGACCAGGGCCGTCGCGAGCAGCGCGCCCGCGGCGAGCGTCAGCACGTTCCCGGCGATCAGCCGGAGGGTGAACCAGTCCGGCTGCGGTGCCGAGCTGTACCGGGCGGGATCGCCCGCCGTGAGGTCGGTCCACCAGGTCAGGAGCACGGCGAGCCCGAGCAGAAGCGCACCGGAGGCGGCCAGCACGACAGCAGCCCGCAGGAGGCGGCGGCCGGCCCGCCGAGTGATCGTCACGTCGCGACACTATTGCAGCGTGCGACGGCGCGCCGCAGCGCGCTCCGCACCCCTCGGACCCGCGCGCACCCTCCCACGCGCCGGCGGGTACGCGCGGGTTCGCCGGGCGTGCGCGCGTTCGTCTCGCGCTTCCCGTGTCGCATCGTGTTCCGAGCATCACGTCGTGTCGTGGCGGGACGTGATGCTCGGAACGTGACGCGACACGTCAGCGACCCCGGCGACCCCGGCGACGGCGGCGACGGCGGCAGGGCGGACCTCGCCTGCGACTCAGGTCGCAGGCGAGGTCCCGACCTCTGCCCCCTGTGGCGCGGCGCCCGACCGGCGAGCGTGGAGGCATGACATCGACACCCCTCCCCACCCCGCCGCGGACGGGCCTCCGCGGCCGCCGCCTCCTGCCCCGGCTCGCCGCCGCCGCGGCCGTCGTCGCCCTCGCCGTCCCGCTCGCCGCCTGCTCGGCCGGCGCGTCCGACCCGGGCACCGCCGCCGGCACCGCGGCCGGCGCGACCTCCCCCGACACCGAGCCCGCGCCTCCTGCGACCCCTCAGCGCCAGCCCGGCGGGGGCGAGCTCACGAAGGGCGACGTCGACGCCTGGCTCGACGGCGCGCTCGGCTCGGCGCTGCAGACGGCCGGCATCCCCGGCGCGACGGTCTCCGTCGTCTCGGACGGCCAGGTGCTCACCGCCCGCGGCTACGGCCTCGCCGACACCGGCACGGACGGCGACCCGGCCCGCCCGGTCGACCCCGACGACACCCTGTTCCGCATCGGCTCCGTCTCGAAGGTCGTCTCGGCGACCGCGATCATGCAGCTCGTCGAGCAGGGGAAGCTCGACCTCGACGCCGACGTGCAGCAATACCTCGACTTCGACCTCGACACCCCGAAGGGCGCGATCACGCTGCGGCACCTGCTGACCCACACGGCCGGCTTCGAGGAGGTCATCGCCGGCCTGATCGGCACCCCCGGCAGCGAGAAGACGCTGCGCGAGGCGGTGACGGACGCTCCCCCGGCGCAGGTCTACGAGCCCGGCACGACTCCTGCGTACTCGAACTACGGCGCCACGCTGGCCGGCTACGTCGCCGAGCGGGTGAGCGGGAAGCCGTTCGCCGAGCTGGTGCAGGAGCAGGTCCTCGACCGCGCCGACATGACGTCGTCGACCTTCGAGCAGCCCCTGCCCGACGACCTCCAGGCGCGGCTCGCGAAGGGCTACCCGAACGACTCGGCGCCGTCCGTGCCGACCGAGGTCGTGAACGCGGCCCCCGCCGGCGCGATGTCGGCCACCGCCTCCGACATGGCGCGCTTCATGCTCGCGCACCTGGGCGACCTGCCCGCAGAGCAGTCCCTGCTCGAGCCCGCGACCCTCGACGAGATGCACCGCCCCGCCCTCGGAGCCGACCAGCTCGGCACGCTCGCCGTCGGGCAACGCATGGACCTCGGCTTCTTCGACGACAGCACCCCCGGCGTCCCAGCCTTCGGGCACGACGGCGACACGCAGGTGTTCCACAGCGCGATGCGGATGTTCCCCGAGTCCGACGCGGGCATCTTCGTGTCGTTCAACGCCTCGGGACGCACCCCGACCGCGACGCTCGACCTGCGCACGACGCTGCTGCAGGGCTTCGCAGACCGGTACCTGCGCGACGCCTCGGCTGAGGCCGACCTCGCGGGGACCGGCGCGGACTCGGTCGCTGCTGCGGCTGATCCGTCTCGAGACGGATCAGCCGAACGAGACGCCGCCCCCTCCTCGGCGACGTCGTCGGGGTCGGACGAGACCGCAGGAGGCGCGGGCCAGCTCGACAGCGCCGCCGCGGCCGCCGCGATGGCCGGCACCTTCACCTCCTCCCGCTCGCCGGTCACGAACCCGGGCGCGCTCCTCGCCCTGAGCGGCCAGACGACGATCGTCCCCCGCTCGGACGGCACGATCGCGGTCACCCCGAAGCCGCTCGCCACGACGACCGGCGTGTACGAGCTGGTCGACGAGCACCTGTGGCGCGAGGTGGGCGGCGACTCCCTGCTCGCGACCCGGACCGACGGCGGCTCGGACGAGGCCGACGCGACCGTCCAGGCGATCTCGTGGGGCGCCTCCTTCACGATGCTGCGGGCGCAGCCCTGGCAGGTCGCGTCGACGGCGCTGCCGTCGGTGATCGCCGCCGTCGCCGTGCTGCTCGTCTCGGTGGTCGCGTGGCCGACCGCCGCGCTCGTCGGGCTCGGCCGCCGCACCGGACGCCGCGACCTCGTCGCCGCACGCCGTCCCGAGACCGGACGTCGCCGCCGCGCGCTGCTGCTGTCGCGCATCGGCCAGGTCGCGACGCTGCTCGCCCTCGCCGGCTGGGCGGTCGTGGCCGGGCAGGCCATGTCGTTCGTCGACGTCTCGGCCGGGTCGATCCGCGTGGTGCAGACGCTGCAGCTGGTGGGCGTCGTCGCGATCGTGCCCGCCGCCGTCGCCGCCGTGCAGGCCGTGCGCGAGCGACGGGGCTGGGCCTCGGTGACCGGACGGGTGCTCGTCGTCGTGGCGCTCGTCGTGCTGGCCGTGTTCGCGGTCACGTGGCGTCTCCTCTCCCCGAGCGTGAGCTTCTGATGCGTCGTCCACAGGGAGGTGCACCCCGCGACCACGAGGTCGACGGCACCTGGCATGCTCGGGACGTGACCACCTCCTCCTCCCGCTCTGCTCTCGCAGGCGTCGCCGCCGTCTCCGGCCGTGCTGATGCCGCAGGTGCGGCAACGCACGAGGGGACGGGGCCCGGCTTCGCGGCGGCGCGGCGCCTCCTGGCTCGAGTCGGGGTGCGCACGGCGGCCGGACGAGACGTCGTCCTAGCCGCGCTGTGGACGCTGGTGACCGTCGCGCTGCTCGCCTCGCTCCTGGGCGCGGGCGAGTTCCTCGGTGCGTCGCGCAGCATCCCGGCGGCGCAGATCACCGTCGTCCTCGTGCTCGCCGTCGTCCAGTGCCTGCCGCTCGCGCTCCGGCGCCGCTGGCCGGTGGCGACCCTGCTGACGATCAGCGTGGTGCAGGCAGGTCTGCTGGCCGTGCTGCCCACCGGCCTGGCGATCTGGACGGCCGCGCCGGTCGTCGCCGCGTACACCGTCGGCTCGCTGCTGCCGACGCGTCGGGCGGTCACCGTCGTGCTCCTCGCCGTCGGCGTCGAGACGGTCGGCGCTGTGGTCGGCGCGACCGCGGTCGTCAAGCAGGCGCTCGGGGCAGGCGCGGGCATCGGCGGGCTCGGCGGCGTCGGCGCCTCCGGCTCGTCCGTGCTGGTCGAGGCGCTCGCGCTGGTCGCGACGGCCGTCCTCGTGAACGGGATCAGCGCCTCCGTCGGCTCGTGGGTCGCGCTGCGGCGTCGGCACGAGAGCGACAGCCGGGCGCGCGCCGCCGAGTCGGTCGAGCACCACGAGACGCTGACCCGGTCGGCCGTCGCCGCCGAGCGCACCCGCATGGCCCGCGAACTGCACGACATCGCGGCGCACCACCTCACCGGCCTCGTCGTGCAGGCGGGCGCCGCCGAGCGCCTCGTCGACGTCGACCCCGAGCGCGCGAAGGAGTCGCTCCGCAGCGTCCGGTCGCAGGGGCGCGAGACGCTCGACTCGCTGCGGTCGATCGTGGGGATCCTGCGCGAGACCGGCGACGACGCCACCGGCACCGCTCCGGTGCCCGGGCTGCGCGACGTCGGCGGGCTCGTCGCCGCGGCCCGTGCGGCCGGCACCGTCGTCGACGAGCGAGTCGAGAGCGAGCTGCCCACGCTCGCCCCGCTCGCCGACGTCACGGCCTACCGAACCGTGCAGGAGGCGCTGGCCAACGCCCGCAGGCACGCCCCCGGCGCCGGCGTCCTGCTGACCACGACGGTGCGGCAGGGGCGGCTCGTCGTCGTCGTCGAGAACGCGGTGCCCCGGGGGCCCGCGAGCTCTGCTCCGGCAGGGTACGGGCTGGTCGGGATGCGCGAGCGCGCGGCCCTCGTGGGCGGGCTGCTCGAGGCGGGCGTCGTCGGGACGGGGCCGGCCGAGAGGGGTCCGGCCCAGACGGGTCCGGCCCAGACGGGGCCGGCCCAGACGGGTCCGGCCCAGACGGGGTCGGCCGAGACGCGACCGGTCGAGACGCGACCGGTCGACGGCCGAGGGGCCGGGGACGCGGACGCCTGGGCCGCTGCCGCAGGCGGGGCCGACGCGGTCGGCGCCCGCACCTGGCGCGTGCGGCTCGAGCTGCCCGTCGAGACGGAGCCCGGTGCCGCCGACGGGCGCGACGGGACCGACGCCGCCGACGACGCCGAGTCCGCCGAGTCCGCCGACGGGGCCGTCTCGTGATCCGGGTCGTGCTCGTCGACGACCAGTCGATCGTGCGGGCCGGGTTCCGCATCGTGCTCGAGACCGCCGGAGGGATCGAGGTCGTCGGCGAGGCATCCGGCGGCCGCGAGGGCGTCGAGGTCGTGCGGCGCACCCGGCCCGACGTCGTCGTGATGGACGTCCGGATGCCCGGCGGCGACGGCATCGAGGCGACGCGGTCGATCACGGGCGCAGCCCCGGGCGCACCTCCGGGCGGCGACCGGCAGGCCTCCTCGGTCGCGGTGCCCGGCGACCCGCAGGCGGAGCCGGGCACGCCCGGCGACGCCCGCCGCGGCCCGGCCGTGCTCGTCGCGACGACCTTCGACCTCGACGAGTACGTCTTCGGCGCCCTCGAGGCGGGGGCGAGCGGGTTCGTCCTCAAGGACGCGGAGCCCGACGAGTTCGTCGCCGCCGTCCGCGCTCTGGCGTCGGGGCGCGCCGCGATCGACGGCGCGACCACCCGCCGGGTCATCGCGGAGTTCACGAGACGGCGGGCCGCCTCCTCGTCCGGGGCCTCGGTCGACGTGCTGACGCCGCGCGAGCAGGAGATCGTCCGGCTGCTGGGCGAGGGCCTGTCGAACGACGAGATCGGTGCACGCCTCGTGATCGAGACCAGCACGGTCAAGTCGCACCTGACCCGGGTCATGACGAAGCTCGACACGCGCGACCGGCTGCAGACCGTGGTCTGGGCCTGGCGCTCGGGGCTGCTGCGCTGAGCCTGCGCCTGCCCCGTCGAACTCGCCCGTTCTGGGCCCCGCGTCGCGAGCGAGCCATGACCAGCCTCGAAGCCGATGATGGCCCCATGAACGACGCCATCGTCACGCCCCTCGGCTTCTCGCACGTGCGCCTCACGGTCACGGACGTCCGCCGCAGCAAGGCCTTCTACGAGCAGCTGTTCGGCATGCCGCCGGGCAGCGACTTCAGCGACCAGATCGACGACCCGACGATCCACGACGACCCGCAGCGCACCTACGGAGGCTGCTCGTTCACCTTCGGCGGGCAGACGCTCGGGCTGCGGCCGGTCGCCCCGGCCGGCGACCGCTTCGACCCCGACCGGGTCGGGCTCGACCACCTGAGCCTCCGGGTCGGCTCCGTCGACGAGCTGCACGCCGCGGCCGAGCGGCTCGAGGCGGCCGGGATCGAGCACGGCGAGGTCACCGACCTGCCTGCGTTCGGCCTCGTGGTCCTCTCGCTGCAGGACCCCGACGACGTGAACCTCGAGCTCGCTGCCGCCCGCCCCGGGGGCCGCGTCTGACCTGCCCTGAGGTGAAGACGATGTGACGCGTCCGGGGTGTCCCGCAGCTTCCCACTCCCTCGCAGCGTCACGTCGTTCCCGGCACCGCGCACGAGCACGTGCGCGAGGTCGGGCGTCAGCCGCAGATGCGGGTGACGATCGAGCCGAGCAAGTCGTCCGTGGGGTAGTTCGACTGGCGCACCGTGACGACGACGCCGTCGCGGACGAGCACGGTCTGCGTGGAGTCCGTCCCGTACTGCTCCTCGGTGCGGGTGAACTGGCAGACGGTCCCGCCGAGACGGTCCGTGCAGTCGTGCACGTCGCCGGAGCGCTGATTCATCCTGCAGCGGGAGTTCGCATCGGTCGCGAGTCGTCGTACGATCCGTCCATGACACCGACGTCCGGCCGCTCCCGCTCCGTCCGCGCGGGCGGGTCGCGTCCCGTCGTGGCCGTCGCCCCCGTCGCGGCCCTGGCCCTGCTCGCCCTGGCGCTGAGCGGGTGCACGTCGACCACTGGCGCCTCGTCGCCGGACGCCCCGGCCGCCTCCTCGTCCGGGGCGACGCTCGACGACGCCGCGGCATCGGACGACGCCGCCCCCGCCGACGCCGTCCCTGCTGACGCCACCCCCGCCGACGCCGCCACTGCCCCTGCCCTCGACGTCACGGGCTTCGTGCTCGAGGGCTCCGACCCCGACCTCGTCGACGCGAGCGCCGCCTCCCTCGACGTGGTCGGGGTCGACGGCGTGCTCGTGGCCGCCGACGGGGCCAGCGTGAGCAGCCCGTCGCTCGACGCCGAGGCCCAACGGGACGCGGCCCACGCCAGGGGACTGCAGGCGCAGCTGCTCGTGAGCAACTACGACGACCGGATCGGCGACTTCAGCGAGCCGGTCGCGAGCGCTCTGCTGTCGAGCCCGGCGAACCGGTCCGCGGTCGCGGCCGACCTGGCCTCGCGCGTGTCGACGGGCGGCTGGGACTCGCTCATGGTCGACCTCGAGGGGCTCACGGCAGGCGACTCCGCCGGGCTGACCGCCTTCGCCTCGGAGCTGCGGGCAGCGGTCGGCCCCGACGTGCGGCTGGACGTCGCACTGCAGGCCTCGACGACGGTCGAGGGCTACGGCGACCTCGGCTACGACGTGCCGGCGTTGGCGGCGTCGCTCGACCACCTCACGCTGATGGCCTACGACCAGCACGGCCCGTGGGAGCCCGACGATCCGGGCCCCGTCGGCTCCCTCGACTGGACGATCGACTCGCTCGCCGCCCTCACCGCGCTCGCGCCGACCGACCAGGTCGTGCTCGGCGTCGCGGGCTACGGCTACCGCTGGGGCGGCGAGGAGCCCGGCGGGCAGGTGTCGGACGAGGAGGCGCGCGACCGCGTCGGGGACGCCGGCGGCAGCGCCCGCTGGGACTCCACGGCCGCGGAGCAGACCGCGACCCTCGCCGACGGCGCGGTGATCTGGTGGTCGGACTCGCGCTCGCTCGACACGCGCGTCCAGCTCGCCCGCGGGCTGGGCCTCGCCGGCGTCGCCGTCTGGTCGCTCGACCTCAGCGACCCGGTCGAGATCGACGCGGACTGAGCCGCGACCGCCCTCGGGCCGCGCAGGCGCAGCCGCGCAGCGCGCGTGACGACCTGCGGGCGGACCGGCCCGCGCGCCCGCCGCTACCGTGGCCCGCATGCAGCACAGCACCCCGACCAGCCCCGGCAGCACCAGCACCGGCAGCAGCAGCAGCACCGACGCCCGCACCCCGACCGCCCCCGAGCGTGCCTGGACCGAGCACGTCATCTGGTGGCACGTCTACCCGCTCGGGTTCGGCGGGGCCGACACGACCGGGGCGGACCGCTCGCCGCAGCCGCGCCTCCTCGACCTCGTGCCGTGGCTCGACCACCTGCTCGCGCTCGGTGCGAACGGGCTCGCGCTCGGCCCCGTCTTCGCGGCGTCGACGCACGGCTACGACACGATCGACTGGTTCCGCGTCGACCCGCGGCTCGGCACCGACGACGACCTCGTCACGCTCATCGAGGCCGCGCACGCCAAGGGCGTGCGGGTGATGCTCGACGGCGTCTTCAACCACGTCGGCCCCGAGTTCCCGGCCCTGCAGGAGGCGCGGGCCGACTCGTCCTCGCCGGCCGCCGCCCTGTTCCGTCGCGACGAGCACGGCGAGCTGGCGACCTTCGAGGGGCACGGCGGACTGATCGCACTCGACCACTCGTCGCCCGAGGTGGTCCGCCTCGTCTCCGAGGTGCTCGTGCACTGGGCCGACCGCGGCGCCGACGCCTGGCGCCTCGACGCCGCCTACTCGGTGCCGTCGTCGTTCTGGGCCGAGGTGCTGCCTCCCCTGCGCGAGAGCCACCCCGACGTCTGGGTGGTCGGCGAGGTGCTGCACGGCGACTACGCGGCGGCCGTCCGCGACGGAGGCCTCGACAGCGTCACCCAGTACGAGCTCTGGCAGGGCACCTGGCACGGCATCCAGGACGTCAACCTGCACGAGCTCGCCTGGGCGCTGACGCGGCACGACGAGTTCCTCGACGAGTTCGCGCCGCTGACGTTCGTCGGCAACCACGACGTCACCCGCATCGCCACCCAGATCGACGACGAGCGGCACCACGCGCACCCCGTCGTGCTGCTGTTCACCCTGGGCGGCGTGCCGTCCGTCTACTACGGCGACGAGCTCGGGCTGCGGGCCGTCAAGGAGGAGCGGGTCGGCGGCGACGACGCGATCCGTCCCGCGTTCCCCCGCTGGTCGGGCGACGACGCCGTCGGCACCGACGCCGGTGCCGACGCCGTGTCCCTCGTGGCCGGCGCCGACCCGGCCGTCCTGGCCCTCCACCAGGAGATGGTCGGCGTCCGTCGTCGTCACCCGTGGCTGCACGGGGCGCGCACGCGCACGGTCTCGGTGACGAACGAGACGCTCGTGCTCGAGGCGCGCGGGGCCGCGGCCGGGGCCGACGGGGCGGACGAGCTGCTGCTCGTCGCGCTCAACCTCGGCGACGAGCCCCTCCGCGTCGCGGACCCCGCGCCCGCCGCCGACGGCTGGGTCGCGGGACGCGACGCCGGCCTCGACGGCGACGTGCTCGTCGTCGGTGCGCACGGCTGGGCGGTCGTCGCGCCCCGAGCCTGAGCGCCGTCCCCGTCGACGCCCGATGAGCCTCTCGAGGGCGGGCATTCCGGGCCGAGGGCGGGTCCCCTGCGACCCGCCCTCGGCCCGGAACACCCGCCCTCGACGACAGAACCTGCGGCGCACGACGCCCGTGCCACACTCGTGCCGTGACCGAGACCCTCCTCTTCCTCGTGGCCGGCCTCGTGGTGATCGCGGCCTCCACGGTCGTCGGCCCGCGCCTCGGCGTGGCCTCGCCGCTCCTCCTCGTCGCCGTGGGGGTGGGCGCCAGCTTCCTGCCGGCGCTCGGCTCGGTCGAGATCGATCCCGAGCTGATCCTGGCGGGGGTGCTGCCGCCCCTGCTCTACTCGTCGGCGGTGTCGATGCCGGCGATGAACTTCCGACGCGAGTTCGGCGCGATCAGCGGGCTGTCGGTGCTGCTCGTCGTCGCAAGCTCGCTCTTGCTCGGCCTGTTCTTCTCGCTGGTGCTGCCCGATCTCGGCTTCGCGTGGGGCGTCGCCCTCGGCGCGATCGTCAGCCCCACCGACGCCGTCGCGACGTCGATCGTCAAGCAGACCTCGGTGTCGCGACGGGTCGTCGCCATGCTCGACGGCGAGAGCCTGCTCAACGACGCGACCGCCCTCGTGCTGCTGCGGACGGCGATCGTGGCGACCGCCGCCTCCTTCTCGTTCTGGGGCGCCCTCGGCACCTTCGCGTACTCGGTCGTCGTGGCGGTCGTGATCGGGCTGGTCGTCGGGGCCGTGAACCTTGCCGCGCGGCGTCGGCTCACCGACCCGACCGTCAACACGGTCATCTCGTTCGCGGTGCCGTTCCTCGCGTCCGTGCCGGCCGGTGCCGTGGGCGCATCGGGCCTGGTCGCGGCCGTCGTCGCCGGGCTCGTGACGGGCATCCGGGCGCCGCGCGAGCTGTCGCCCCAGTCGCGCCTGTCGGACGGGCAGAACTGGCGCACCGTCGAGCTCGTGCTCGAGGGCGCGGTGTTCCTCACGATGGGGCTGCAGATCCGGTCGATCGTGATCGCTGTCGAGCAGGACCACGCCGGCCTCGCCCCGGCCCTCCTCATCGCCGTGGGGGCGCTCGTGCTGACGGTGCTCGTGCGCGCCGCCTACGTGGCGCCGCTGCTGAGGGTGCTCTCGGCGCGGGCCCGGCACGCCGAGGCGATGCGTCCCCGCGTCGCCGACATGCATCAGCGCATCTCGACGAGCGAGGGGACGCACGAATCGTTCACGGAGATGAACCGCGGCCGACGGACGCCATCGCCCCGGGCCCTCGACCAGTTCGCCAGACGGGTCACGCAGGGGCTCGCCGACATCGAGTACTTCCTCGCGCAGCCCCTCGGCTGGCGGGACGGCACCGCTGTGGTCTGGGCCGGCATGCGCGGCGCGGTGACGGTCGCGGCCGCACAGACGCTGCCCGACGACACCCCGCAGCGTCCCGTGCTCGTGCTGATCGCGTACGCGGTGGCCGCGCTGTCGCTGCTGGTGCAGGGCGGCACGATCGGGCCGCTGCTGCGTCGCATCGCGGCACCCGTCGACGAGGAGGCGGCACACCGGCAGACGGAGGCGGAACGGCGCCGCCTCGTGGTGCTGCTCCGCGACACGGCTGCCGCGGTGCCGGGCGGCGAGGTGGTGCGGGACACCGCTGCCGCCGCTGCCGCTGCCGACCTGGACGACGACGCACGGCGTGCCCGCATCGACGCCGCCGTCCGGCACACCCTGGCGGTGCTGGCCGCCCAGCGGGCCGCGCTGCTCGACGCCCGCGACGCGGGAACGGTCGACGCCGAGGTGCTGGCCGAGTCCCTGGCGGATCTCGACGCCTCCGAGATCGCGATCCGGCTGAGGGGGCGAGTGCCGCACGAGCCCGCAGGCACGCGACCGGGCCGGAGGGGGCGCCGCGGCAGCCCCGGCAGACCCGTTCGGGACTCGAAGGTCACGGACTGATAACGGGACCAGTCGTTCTGCGTGAGGGTGGCGAACCCTTGTCAACTCCCCACCGGGAACCACAGACAAGGAGAACCATCGTGAACATCTCACGCAAGACCATCACCAAGTCCGCCTTCGGCATCGTCGCCTCC